>CAZPHB010000009.1:0-62050 GCA_964586595.1 uncultured Flavobacteriaceae bacterium
TTGATTTCTTTGACAACAAGCAGTTAAACCTCAGCAAATCATTCGACTTTGTTTCGGATCCTACGCCATTAGACAAGGATGCATCTAAGACGAATGGAAAGAAATTTTGGGAGCGGTTCAAGGATGAATTAAGGGGATTTATTTGCGAAAATTCTGAAATGAAGAAGTTATTTGAAGGTGAAGGAACCTTGCGGGATTATTTGAAAGCAGCCATACCAATAATCATCAGTGCCTTGGGATGGGCAGCCATGGGTCCTTTGGGCTTAACCATTCTGGCATCTGTTGCTGCCCTTATTGCCAAAGTTGGCTTTGAGGCGTATTGTAATTTCTGAAAGGAAACTAATTAATTGTAAAAACCAATGTTAACAGATGCATTGATATAAGCGTTTTGTTTCATTGATTTAACTCAATCTTATCATTAAAGCAGTTGTCCCGGCGGGGCAACTGCTTTTTTTCTTCGGCAGCTGCCCAAGGCAAACCGAGATGATTGCCTTATCTTGCCTCAGTATTGTTGCAGCAGCGCTTGGTTCAGCACCGTTGCACCGCTCAATACAACCTTGTACAGCAACTTTTAATGCCTGTTTCATCCATGACTGCTTCCAATTCGCCCCAGCATTTCGATTACCTCTTCCTCGGCATGGGTGCGGGCAATTCATTGCTGTTGATGCAATTTGACGGCCAAGGAATGTTGGATGGTAAATCCATTGGCATCATTGACCCCGATCATAAAAAGCGCAATGACCGCACCTTTTGCTTTTGGGCCACGGATGAAGAAGTAGCTTCTTACGGTCTGGAAATGCTGATTTCCAAAACCTGGAATGAAGTACAGGTGGGCACTGCGCCGCCGCAAGCCATCCGGCCGTACCGCTACCACCATGTTTCGGGTATTGACCTGTACGAGCATACGCGAACCATCCTCCGCAAACATCCTCATTCATGGTTTTATGAGTCTTTTCAGGGTTTGGAAGGGGCGCGGTTAGTTGCGGAGGGGCAGTCCATTACAGCCACGCAGGTTTTCGACAGCCGTCCGCCTCGTTACCGCAAGCCGCGCGCACATGAAAGCTACCTGCATCAAAGCTTCATCGGTTGGAACATCCGCACGGAAGAACCGGTATTTGATGCGCAGCGATTCGTGATGATGGATTTCTCCATTCCCCAGCAAAACAGCACCCAGTTTATGTATGTGCTGCCTTTTGATGCCAACAATGCCTTGGTGGAATGTACGCGATTCGGGACGGAAGAAATTCAGGAATCGGAAGCCGAAGGCCTGTTGCAGGAATACATCGGCAGGCATTACGGAAGTTTCACGATTCAGGACGTGGAACGCGGCAATATCCCCATGTGCAGTGCAGGAATTGAACCGGAAGAAACACCGGCACATTGGGTTGCCACAGGAGCCAGGGCAGGGAACCTCAAACCGAGCACAGGATATTCCTTCATGAATGCATGCAGGCATGCAGCGGCCATAGTTGGTCGCGAAGCTCCTGCCGTTAAAAAATCACGCTATGCCTTCTACGACCGCTTGTTGCTGAACATATTGGAACAACAGCCCAAGGAGGGGAAGCGCATCTTCGAACAGTTATTCAGCAGGGTGCCGATTCCCCGGGTGCTCGGATTTTTGAGCGAACAAGCATCATTATGGAATGAATTGAATATTCTGTCCAAACTTCCCAAACGCTTATTCATCAACGCTGCAGTGCGCGATTTTTGCTTGCGTATTCCCGTTCATGGTTTGTTGCCCTGGGTGTTTTTGTGCGTATTGTGGATGCTTGATTGGCTGGGTGCAGATGCCGGATCACTTGGCCTGATGCTGGCGGGTCTATTGCTTGTAGGATTGCCACACGGAGCCATAGATCATCTGTTGGAAACAGGGAATTTAAATACGCCCATCCGCCCCGTGTTCGTATTGAAGTACCTTGCTGTTGCCGCTTTGATGGGCTTGATATGGTATATAAGTCCTCCTGTAGGGCTCATGGTGTTTCTGATATATTCAGCATGGCATTTTGGCGAAACGGAATTCAATGCCCAGGGCAGGCCTCCCGGAATCATCAGTTTCATTTGGGGCAGCTCCATGTTGGGGCTGATCCTATTCACCCATATTTCTGAAGTGAATGCCGTATTAAACGAATTGCATGTTCCTGTAGTTTCTGAATCATACCATTGGCTCAGCTGGGTCGCTGCGGCGCTGTATCTGATTACAGGCGGTTTGCGTGGCCTTTCCGGATTATACCTGTTTCCGGCCCTACTGCTGCCGCTCTTGTTTACGTTTGGCCTTTATTTCATCGCCGACCACAGCGTGAAAAGTTCCATACACTTGGTTCAACGGTTTCAGGCAAAGCCTGTGCATTTATACCGAAAGGCCATTCCGTTTACCTTGGGTGCCGTGCTGATGGGTTTGAGCTTCTACTGGGGTGGATTTGGGGAAATCAACGGAGCAACCGGGTTGTTCTTTATCTTTCTTTCCTGCCTCAGCTTTCCGCATGTGTTGGCCATGCATCGTTTTTACCGCAACCCCGGTTCTGAAGAAGCATGAATTATTCCATCAGGCGTTTCCGGCAACAAGCGTTCAAGTAGCATGCACGCCCGGGCAGCATGTGCATTGCATGATGGCAAAATGACCATTCATGGTGTGCCCACATGCGGTGGTGAAAGCAATTAATGCCCGCTTTCCGGTGCGCGTAGCTTTGACCTTGTAAATGGTTAAAGCGATGAAACGAAGTATCCAACTGCTGTCCATCCCAATTGTTTTAGGCTGGTGGTTCCAGTTAAGCAGCTGCTGTAAGCCGGAAATTTCAGGGAATGTGCCAGGCACGCTGCGGCCGCAGGAAACCGGGAATTGGTGCTGGGCGGCAACCACGCAAATGCTGGCCCAACACTTGGGAATAGCGGTTTCACAATGCGCCCTGGCCAATGAAAGATTTGGCCGCACCGACTGTTGCGATCCGGAAACCCCAAATACTACCTGTCCAAAACGCGACGAATGCAACAGGCCCGGATGGCTGATGCTTGATTTTGCCGGCGTTTCGCATGCTGAAAAGGACACGGCACTAAGCTGGCAGCAATTGAAACAACAGATTTTCTGCAGCAAAAAGCCCATGGGTTATGCTTATGGAACACCCGGAGTTGTTGGGCACGTATTGGTGATCAAAGGTTACATTACCTTGGCAGGAACCAATTATCTGGTGCTGAATGACCCTTGGGCGCCATGTGTCGGTGCAGAGCGCATCATCACTTACGAAGAATATGTCGACCCCGCAGGATCTGCAACCCATTGGACGACCTTTTATGACATCAAAAAGAAAACCCCTTAACACCCCAAAAACATGACCAATTTCAATAAAACACTATACATCTTGTGCGCGGCTGGAATTGCAAGTTGTACCCGGATAAACCAGATGAACGCGGATGATGGCCAAAGACCCAAATCGTTTCCTACCCTTGCCGATGCAGGCAAGGCAGCCCAATCAGATATGCTGGCGGCCATCGAACAAAAGGTTGATTTAGCCATTGACAAAGAAGCCCTGCGCAATGCCGAGCCTGCTGCCGAAATCAAAATCCTGAGCCTGAATCCTGATCTGCTTGTACAAGCGGATACCGGCATGAATCTATACCAAATGGCCATGGAAGAAGGAAATATGCTGGTGCCATACCTCCATAATGGGTCGGTCATTGCTGTGGCCTACCTGAGCCAGCAGGATGCACAATTTACCATCACAGGTTTGGGCGATCGAGCTGTCACCGAGGAGTTAAACACCTTGTTTTTGTTGAATCCGAAACTGCAAGGCGCACTAAGTATGGTCCGGGTGGCGAATTTAAATGCAAGCTTTTACCTCATCGGTGAGGCAAACAGCATGCAACAATCCAACGTGACGGCAACTGTGTTCAGTTCCTACAAAGGCCACAACCTGCGGGAGCCCATAAATGAACGTGAATTTCTAAGCAGCCTTGCCAAAGATGCACGTACATTCAGGGAGCAATATGGCGACAGCCTGAAGAAGAATAGGTTGGTGCGCTAAGCACGCTGCATTCATTGTTAAAAACAAAACCGGAAGGTGCATCTGAGGATGTGCCTTTTTTTTTCATATCGAAAAATCTTTCGTTTCGGCATCATTCGGTGATGACAAGGAATTTTGGCTATTTTTGTAGAACAATTCTAAATAAGGATGGAAAAGCAGATGCACGAAGTAATCACGATATACGCCGAGGCGACTCCAAACCCTGCGAGCATGAAGTTTGTGTGCAACAAGATGTTGTTGCCTAATGACAGCGCAGATTTCCGCACTGCGGATTCCACAGATGATGCACCGCTGGCCAAGGCCCTCTTTGAATTACCATTTGTGAACGGTGTGTTCATCATGAACAATTTTGTGAGCATTACCAAAAACGAAACGTATGAGTGGTTTGACCTGATTCCTGATGTACGTAATTTCTTGCAGGAGTGGATTGAAGCGGGTAAGGATATTGTGCATCCCTTGAAGCAGCTCACACCTGAGCAGGAAACTGAAATAGAACGCAAAATCCGACAGCTGCTTGAAGATCATGTGCGCCCTGCGGTGGAGATGGACGGCGGCGCCATTGACTTTAAGAGTTTTCAGGAAGGCATTGTGACGGTGACTTTAAAAGGAAGTTGCAGTGGATGCCCAAGCAGCACCATGACCCTGAAGGCAGGCATCGAAAACCTACTGCGTCGCATGGTGCCCGAAGTAGTTGCTGTTGAAGCAGAAGCGGGCTAAGGTGAACCCAAATGTTGGGTTCATGAAATGCATGCACGTGTGAATATGTGCATATCTTAAATGGTGCCTCAGGCAACCAGACTTGCCGGAATCAGTCTAAGACCTAATATTGCCCTTAGACTGATGAAAACAACATATTGGACGCGCAGCCTTCGCATAGGTATTTTTTGCGCAGCCTCCCTGTACTTTGGCCTGCTGCAGGCTGCTACTGTTTACGTTGATGTCGTTTCCGGCAATGATGCCTGGAATGGTCAGCAAGGAACGTTCATGGGCGGTACTACAGGTCCTAAAAAAACCATTAATGCAGCGCTGCGCATCGCAGCACCCAACGACAACATTTATATGGCTGATGGCACGTACAACGAGTCGGTGCGCATCACCAAATCCTTGGTGTTTCAATTTGTCAATGTTCAGGTGCGCACCCTTTGGATAGATACCACTGGCGTTACCCTCAATTTGGTGGGCAATACATTCAAGGTAAGGGATTCGCTGGTGCTGACCAATGGAAAAGTAGATGCCAGCAGTCCATTGCTGCAATTCATTGTACAGGTAACCGGGAGAATCATCGGCGGAAGCAGCAACAGTTATGTAGATGGCAGGTTATACATTGAAAATTCCCTGACTTCTGGCGCATCCTTGTTCTATCCTGTAGGCGACAAAACGGATTATCGGCCCATGCTCGTTACCTTCAATCAAAACGTAATGGCAACCACGGCCTATGGAGTTCGTGTATATGCATCGGCAGCACCAACAGGTCCACTACCTGCGGGGATTAAGAATATTTCGCTGGTCCATTATTGGGAACTTTCCAAGATTGGACTGGCGGTTCCTTCTTCCATTTTTCCAACACTCAACTACGACGACACTACCAATAACGACGAAGTTTTTCAAACTTCTAAACTGCGTGTGGCCTTTCGCAAAGTGGGCTTGCCCTGGCAGAATTTAGGCGGGGTAGGAACAGGCACCCCAACCGGCGCCATCACGGCAACCACGGCAGCCGATTCGGTGGGATATTTTACCCTTGCCAACACCACCGATGGTTTTAATCCACTGGGTGCGCGTTTTCCTTTTGCATATTTCGGATGGAACGGCAAATGTGAAAAAACAGACATTCAGTTCCTTGATTCATCGGCAACGTTTCCGGGCACACTTACCCGTTGGCATTGGAATTTTGGTGTGCCATTCAGAAGCGATGACACATCCAACCTCCAAAATCCGGTATTCCGTTTTCCAGGTACCGGGCCCTATACGGTTACGCTGGTGGTTTTTAACTCCCTTGGCCGCAGCGATACGGCCAAACGGGTCATCACACTGCTCCGCGCTCCGGTGGCGAACTTCAGTGCGGGAAATGTGTGCAGTGGAGACTCCATCAACTTTAAAGATTTAAGCGTTGTTTTTGGCTCTGATTCCATCGTAGCGCGAAACTGGGACCTTGGCGACGGATTTACCACATCGCTGAAAAATTTCAGCTATACCTATGGTTCACCCGGCACCTATGACGTGGTTCTGTCCGTAACATCTTCTGCAGGATGCAGTAATTCCTTGCTGCGTAAAGTGGATGTTTATCCCATTCCTATACCGGACTTTACTACCTCGAATCTGTGTAAAGGCGACACCCTGAAACTCGAATCCATACAAGGTCCTGGTGATTCTTTGGTCGGCTTCAATTGGTATGTGGGCAATACCTTCTTCTCCAACAAGAAGAATACACAACGGTATTTCCCCACAGAGGGAACCTACGACATCAAACTGGAGGTGCGGTCGTTGCAAGGCTGTGTTGATTCAATTCGGAAAAATGTAACCATCTTCCGCGCACCAATTGCTTCTTTTGCGCTCACACCTGGATTGCCGGGCAATGATTCCATGCAATGCTTTCCCGGAAATAATTTCAGGTTCACAGATTACAGCCAGAATTTCCAGGGCCAGGGCCTGGATGGATGGTTCTATTGGGGAGACGGAACACAATCTTATTTCACCAATAAATCAAAATCTTATTTATCCTCGGGAAATAAGGTGGTAAAGCTGATTCTGGAAACCAAGAATGGCTGCAAAGACAGCGTTACCCGTGTTTACCGTGTGAAAGCCAGGGTTTATGCCGGATTTACTGTCAACGCCCCCTGTTTCCCCCAAATAACCGAATTCCGTGATTCGGCCAGCACCTCTGCCAGTCCCATTGTGAGCAGAATCTGGGATTTTGGTGATATGAATGGTGGAAGCGGCGATTCTGTTGACCATCAATACATGAGTGCCGGCAGTTACAGTGTACGCTACGTAGTCACAAATTCTGAAGGTTGTGCAGATTCGATGCGCCGTCAGATAACCATTGCAGCAACACCTACCATAGCGATTACCGCCGGTGCCAACAATCCGTTTTGCCCCGGCGATTCACTGTTGGTGGATGTTAGTGGCGGAACATCTGTGATGTGGATGCATGACAATCAAACCATGCGAACCAGGCTGTTCCGTAACCCGGGTTTATACCGCGTGAGGTCCTTTAATGGTCCGCAGTGTTTTGTAGAAGACAGCATTTTGGTAAAACGTTATCCGGCGCCTAAGGTTTCTGCGGGAACTGATACCATTTTGGTGAAAGGACGATTCATCAACCTTAATGGCAGCGGAGGAAAGACTTATAGTTGGAAACCCACCTCTGCGCTGGACAATCCCGGTGTGCAAAATCCGAAGAGCAGGCCTTTGGTGCCTACAACATTCTACCTGGAAGCCACAGACAGCAATGGCTGTATCGGATACGACACGGTATTTGTTGACATTACAGAGCCTGGCTTTATCCGTATTCCAAACCTGATTACACCCAATGGCGACCGAAAGAATGATGTTTGGGACTTGAAAGAATTGCCCATGGCCGACCTCTGTTCGGTGCGCATATACAACAATCAGGGAATACTGGTTTTTAGTGCCAGCAATTACAACAATGACTGGGACGGAACATTCCGCGGAACGAAGTTGCCTGAAGGGGTTTATTTCTATCAGTTGGATTGTCCGTTTGAGCCGGAACCATATAAAGGATATGTTCAAATCATCAGGTAATCAGGAGGGTCGCACAGTGAAAAAAACAACAATCATCTTCGCGTTGGGCCTGCTTACCGGATCGGTAGTTGCGCAAACAACCACAAGGTTCGATCAGTTCAGCCTGGAACCGTCAATGGTTTCTCCGGCAGCCATCAACAGCCGTGGGCTTGGCAGTGTCAGCCTCTTCTACAACCACATGTACACGAATATTCCCGGAACCCCTGAGAATATGTCACTGAACATCGCAGTACCCGTGGCCTACAAGAAAGTGGGTTTTGGCATCCAGTTCACCCAAGAGAAAATAGGGTTTTCCAACCTGCAAAACTGGAATGCATCGTATGTTTATACGGTACAGTTGAATGACCGGGCCAACCTGCATTTAGGCATGGCTTTGGGCATGCTGAATCAAAAGTTTGACCTATCACGGGCTATATACAATGACCCCGACGATGCAGTTATCGAAGCCATTTTGTTGGGTACCAGAACCAGTCGGTTGGACATGCGCGCTTCAGCCATGTTCCAAACCGGAGATTTCAAGATTGGAATCTCGGGAAGCCGTTTTGTAAAACCACGCTTTGACTACAACTACTTCCGCTACAGAAGTGATTTTCAGTTGCAAAGCATCGTGAATGCGCTGGCCATGCATAAAATTCGCCTTGGCCTGGAATTGAGCATCGAGCCTTCGCTGTTGGTTACCTTGTACGACCTCAAAAATCCGCGTATTCAAGCCAATGCCATGGTAAATTACCGCGAAAAAATCTGGGCCGGTCCGGTGTTTACCGATAACAGGCTTGGCGGGGCTATGGGAGGCATGAACATCCGCGATGTATTCCGTGTGGGTTATTCATGGGTTGCTCCCATGACTTCTGTAAATACACAGTTGGGTGCTACCCACGAACTCTTTACATCGTTCTCTTTAGGTTATGCACGCGTATCAACTCCGGCCGAAGCGGCAGCGGTGTCGCCTAAAGTGCTGGATACAACAACAATGGTTCAGGAACCCACCGTCGTGAAGGAACAGCCTGTAAGGCCAAGAACTGAACCGGTGGTGAAAAAACGGGACACGGTGATGGTGAACAATTATGAAGAGATGAAGATGCTGCGTCCTGGTATTGATACTTCTACCATGATGTTCCCAACAGTAAGCAACAACAAACCAACCACTCCGGGTTATTACGTGGTGGTAGGAAGTTATGCACGGGAACTCAATGCAGATCACCTGTTGCGCAAGTTGTACGCCAGGGGTGTTGCGGCCTATAAATTCCGTGATGTTCGCTCCAGTTATTACTATGTATATATCTATCGCGGTGATACCCGCGAACAGGCTGATGTGGTGCGATTCAAGGAAACCAACCTTGACATTCCGGGCATCTGGATTTACAATGTGAAACCTCCGGTTCCCAACCCCAGGTAAGGAATAGAAGCCCTTACTGCCGAAAGAAAAAGGCAACGTTACCCACGTTGCCTTTTTCTTTGGTGAATTAGGGAAATCTGTGCATGCCTGGTTACAAGCTGCGCAACAAGCTGTTCATGCTGGTAGTTCCATTGAGCATATCACGCAGCGCAGAAATTTTCACACGCTCCTGATGCATGCTGTCGCGGTGGCGCAGGGTGACATCGTCGTGCGCGAGGCTGTCATGGTCAACCGTAATGCAATAGGGCGTGCCAATGGCATCCATGCGTCGGTAACGCTTGCCAATGGTATCTTTTTCTTCGTAGTAACAGGCGAAGTCATACCGCAAGTCGTTGAATATTTTTTCTGCCAGTTCAGGCAATCCGTCTTTTTTAATTAGTGGCAGAATGGCGGCTTTGATCGGTGCCAGGGCAGGCGGGAGCGACAACAAGGTGCGAGGCTCGGCACCGCTGGTGTCAAGTTGAAAACAACGGCACAACGTGAGCAGGAACATGCGATCCAGGCCAATGCTGGTTTCTACCACATAAGGAATATAGCTTTCGTTGCTTTCAGGGTCAAAGTAGCGCAGCTTCTTACCACTGAATTGTTCGTGTCTGCCTAAGTCAAAATCAGTACGGCTGTGTATTCCCTCTACTTCCTTAAACCCGAAGGGAAATTCGAATTCAATATCCACAGCGGCATTGGCATAATGGGCCAGTTTTACGTGGTCATGAAAACGATAGTGCTTCACATCGGCGCCCAATGATAGGTGCCATTTCATGCGTGCTTCTTTCCAATAGCTGTACCATTCCAGCTCAGTGCCCGGTTTGCAGAAGAACTGCATTTCCATCTGCTCAAATTCCTTCATCCGCAGGATGAATTGGCGGGCCACGATTTCATTGCGGAATGCTTTGCCGGTTTGCGCAATGCCAAATGGAATTTTCATCCGACCGGACTTTTGTACGTTGAGGAAATTCACAAAGATGCCCTGAGCTGTTTCGGGCCGGAGGTAAAGACTGTCTTCCCCGTTCTCGGTGGCACTCATTTGTGTGGCATACATCAGGTTGAATTGCCGCACATCGGTCCAGTTCTTGGTACCACTCACGGGGCATACAATGCCTAATGATTCGATCAACTCTTTGACTTGATGCAGGGCGCCACTTTCCAGGGCGTCCTTTAATATTTGATCTACGCGTTCATTGGTTGCCAAGAGTTCCTGAATGCGTGGGTTTGTTTGAATGAAGTGTGCTTCGTTAAATGATTCACCAAATCGTTTGGCGGCTTTTTCTACTTCCTTTTGAACTTTCTGACGGTTTTTTTCCTGGTAATCTTCAAGCAACACATCCGCGCGGTAGCGCTTTTTGCTGTCTTTGTTGTCAATCATCGGATCGTTGAAGCCATCCACATGGCCTGAAGCTTTCCAAATTTTGGGATGCATGAAAATGGCTGAATCCAAACCAACAATGTTCTGATGCAGCTGAACCATGCTTTTCCACCAATATTCGCGAAGGTTTTTCTTGAGCTCAACACCATTTTGTCCGTAATCATAAACGGCGCTCAGGCCGTCGTAAAGCTCGCTCGACTGGAACACGAAACCATATTCCTTGGCATGTGCCACCACTTGCTTGAAAAGATCTTCGTTTTGCATAAGTAACAGGGCAAAGATAAGTCCGGGATAAAGCGAACCCAGATTCGTGGTGTTTTTGACAAGGCAGGTCTTTTAGGAAATTTCTAAAGAAGGTTGGTTGTTCTTAGGTAAACTTCTATATTTGCAGTCCTTTTTAAGAAATATGGCCAACCATAAATCAGCCATCAAGCGCATCAGAGCAAACGAAACCAAGCGTGAGTTGAACCGCTACCAGCACAAAACTGCACGTACCGTGGTAAAAAATATCCGCAAATCCACCCAAAAGGCGGAAGCCGAAAAAATGTTAAACGCTGCTGCCAGTCTCTTGGACAAACTTGCCAAGAGAAATGTCATCCACAAGAACAAAGCTTCCAACCTGAAAAGCAGTTTG
Organism: uncultured Flavobacteriaceae bacterium; assembly: GCA_964586595.1. Lineage (GTDB taxonomy): Bacteria > Bacteroidota > Bacteroidia > NS11-12g > UBA955 > REEB481. The sequence goes on from CAZPHB010000009.1 coordinate 11,172, forward strand.
ACAAAATACGTAGCTAGCCTGTCTTGATGTGAATCCACAAAAATGATTTCAAAGGCCTCCGAAAGGGGGCTTTTCTTTTTTTACAGTAAACCATCATCTGCGAAACTGAGGTAACCGGTATGCGCAATGATGAGGTGATCCAACAGTTGAATATCCATCAGCGATGCAGCGTTTTTCATTTTCTTGGTGAGTTTTAGGTCAGCATCACTGGGCCGAAGATTGCCACTGGGATGATTGTGGCAGAGGATCAATGAAGTTGCGTGGTCGTCAAGTGCCATTTTGAGGATGCGCCTGGGATCTGCAACCGTGCCGGTGATGCCACCTTCGCCTACCCGGTGGATGCCTACAATGCGATTAACCTGGTTCAAGGTCATGATCCAAAATTCTTCGTAGTGGAGGTCTTCTAAACGGGCATGTATGGCTCGATAGGCATCTTTACTCCCTGAAATTTGAACCGCGTCTTGCCTGGGTGTTTTGCGTCGTGCACCCAATTCCAAAGCAGCCATGATTGCAGCAGCCTTTGCCGCCCCTACACCATCTATGGCGCACAGTTCTTTGATGGTGCATCGGGCAAGGAGCGACAAATCCTGTCCAAAGCGACTTAATATATCCCGTCCAAGATCTACGGCGCTTTTGTTTCTCGTTCCGTGGCCCAGTAAAATGGCCAATAGTTCGGCGTCGCTGAGCACAGATTTCCCTTTGTGCAGTAATTTTTCGCGCGGACGGTCGTCTTCTGCCCAAGTGCTGATTGGTGCATGGTTGTGCTTTAACAAATGTTCCATGGAGCGATTTTGCGTCAAATTTTGCGCATATACGAACCCTTGTTCCGTGTACAAATGTTTAAAATACTTAAGTGCTGTTGTTTTTATTTTTTTTCTTGCCTCCAATAGACATTGTGTTAAATTTGGCAAGAACGAGTTGATAAAAAAATAATCAAATGAGTGATGCACAGGAAAAACTGAAGGCCTTAAAGCTGACTATTGACCGTCTGGAGAAGCAGTATGGCAAAGGTGTGGTTATGAAAATGGATGAAACCCGCACCGTTCAGGTGGACGCGGTTTCAACAGGATCATTGGGCTTGGATTTGGCTTTAGGTGTTGGCGGGTTTCCCAGAGGAAGGATTGTTGAAATCTACGGTCCTGAATCCTCAGGTAAAACAACCATAGCATTGCATACCATTGCAGAAGCGCAAAAGAAAGGCGGCATTTGTGCCTTCATTGATGCAGAACACGCATTTGATAAGTTCTATGCCGAAAAGCTGGGCATAGATACCAATAATCTGCTGATCGCTCAACCAGATGATGGCGAGCAGGCACTTGAAATTACCGACAATCTTATTCGTTCGGGCGCCATTGACATTGTTGTTGTGGACTCTGTAGCAGCATTGGTTCCGCGCGCGGAAATAGAAGGCGATATGGGCGACAGCAAAGTGGGATTGCACGCGCGATTGATGAGTCAGGCGCTCAGAAAATTGACCGGTACCATCAGTAAAACAGGCTGTATTTGCATCTTCATCAACCAGTTGCGTGAGAAAATTGGTGTGATGTTTGGAAACCCTGAAACAACTACCGGCGGTAATGCACTTAAATTCTATGCCTCAATAAGGTTAGACATCCGCCGTATTGGTCAAATCAAAGATGGTGAAGAAGTAGTAGGAAACCGCACCAAAGTAAAGGTGGTGAAAAACAAAGTGGCTCCTCCTTTTCGGGTTGTGGAATTTGACATCATGTATGGTTTGGGCATCAGCCGATGTGGTGAAATTCTTGATTTGGCCGTAGAAGCCGGAATTGTTCAAAAAAGTGGATCATGGTTTAGTTACGATACCACCAAATTAGGTCAGGGTAGAGATTCTGTCAAAGAACTGCTGCAGGACAATCCTGAACTGTCAGAACAGATAGAGGCGAAAATTAAAGCGAAATTGGTAGGTGGCGATGGCCTTCCGGTTCAGGTAGAATCATAAGCAAATCCAATAGGCGAGGAAGGCATGGCTTACATGTTTCCTCATCGCATGAGGCTACAACAAGCTGTACCAACAGTGTTCAAAAATCTTTTCAATCTTGTATTCCGCTCTGTATGAGTAAATGGTTTCGTATGCCGCGTTGTGTATGAAACCATTTCTTTTTTACTGGTTTCGGCCTGAACAGGCACGGATCACACTTGTCGGGAACAGGGGGTGAAGCTGCTGCGCGAATTCAGATTTTGCGGTGTTTATGCTGCAGGTGCAGGATAAGGCTGCAGGGGTTCAGAAAACAGGTTGAAAAGTTCAGCGATTTTGTTCTTCCCAGGAACGTCGTTCTTGCCGAACGATGTCTTTGTACATCACGGGTTTAATCCAATAAAGCATCAACAAACGGCTGCTCCGCACAGCCAAAGGAAGCAACGTCAAAATACTGATTGGAATCAGCATGGAAACGGTATTGATATCCCAGCCTGCACGCAACATAAGAAAACCACCGCTGATGCTGACTCCCGAAACAAGCGCATAGCTGAAGTACATGGCACCAAAATAGAATCCGGTTTCGGGCTGAAACTGATTACCGCAACGGTAACAATTCTTACAAATGACTGCAAATCGCAAAGGGTGATACCAAGGAAATAAAAACACCTTGCCCTCGCGGCAAATAGGGCAGCGCCCTTCAATAAAGGATTGAACAGTGTTTTTCAGATCAGGATTTTTTTGCTTTTTGGTTCTTCCACCAAAAAAATCCTACGGTTCCCACAATGAGGTAGGGGGCAGCCAAGAGGTAAAGAATGCCATCATTGATTCCATTCCCATAGCTTTTCTGAAGCCCTTTTTCCTTGCGGTTACTTTCCAGAGATGTTTTACACATGGGGCACTGCGCTGCAGCCATGCCGGCCAATGTGCACATCAGGGCAAGGGTGATGATGTATTTCTTCATGCGTCAAATCGATAAAAGGGTGAAATCATTAAATATACCAATACTCCTGTTACAGCAACATAAAACCACAGCGGCCAGGTAATTCTGGCGATGCGCTTGTGTTTGTTGTAATCGCCATTGGTACTGTAATAGATGGTGTACAATACAAGCGGCAGTATGATGGCTGCAAGAATGATGTGAGTTATCAGGATGAAATAGTAGGTGTACTTCATAAACCCAGCCCCGCCGTATGGCGTTGAAGGCATGATGGTATGGTAGATTACGTAACTGATCAGGAATAGTGCAGACAACAGAAAGGCTGAAAACATAAATACCTGATGCACGGCTTTATTCTTTTTTTCTCGAATGAAATAGAAACCGCCCAACAGGCACAATGAAACCAAGGTGTTCAATAAAGCATTGATGCCTGGAAGATGCCGTGCAAACAATGCATTGGGGCGGTAGGCATCGGGCAAAACCTTCAGCAGTATAACGATTGCCGGAACTGCTAGAGAAATCCCAAGCACAATCCAAAAGAAGGTGCGGTCATTTATGGCGCGCTTGTTCACGTTCTTCAAAAATTAAAGCTTTAACAGCGTCAATGGCCTTATTGTTTTCGATTTGGCCTGCCAAACCGTTGAAGATTCCCCGGATGTGCTTGTTGCGGTCAACAAGTACCAATCTGTCGCTGTGCATGAAATTACTCGCCTTGTCGTCTTTTACGCCCAGCAAGTAATCTTCAACGGCCACACTGTAGGTTTCAGATTTACTACCACGTACGAAAGACCACTTGAGGTTGGAGGCATCATGCCTGTCGGCATAAGCCCTTAAAACCGGAATGCTGTCAGCATCCGGATCTACCGTATGTGAGATGAACTTCACCCTTGGATTGTCTTTAAAGGCGTTGGCAATGATTCTAAGGTTGCTGTTCATGCGCGGGCAAACGTCAGGGCATGAGGCAAAGAAAATATTTGCGATGTAGATGCAGGAATCAAAATCAGCGTCGCTGATATTCTTGCCGTATTGATCTGTAAATTGAAAAGGACCAACCTGGTGATACACGGTATCTCCTTGTTCATTGACATATTTTGGCCCGTAATAAGGAATAGGCTTTCCATGGAATTCAAGTTCCCTTAAGAACATGATCCACAGAATGGGCAGGCCGATGAGCAAAAACAGACCACCAAAAATGGCAACCCTGCGCCCAAGCATCTTTGCCATGCTGTTAGTAGGTACTCAGCGCATGTCCTTCGTAAAGAAGGCCCATCACCAAACCGATGATAAACAAGGTTGGAACCAGGATGCACATCGCCAGGTTGATTTTTTCATTCTTCATGTGCATGAATGCGCCAACAATGTAATAAGCCTTCACCAATCCGAAGAAAACGAACACCACATTGCGGAAGAGTGAAGGTGGCATCGCGAAATAAAGGATGAAATCGAGGATGGTAATTCCAAGCAGCAGCCAAAAGGTCCTCCAAAGTTCTTTGGTGCCATGGCTTTCTGTGTGAGGAACATAGTTAATTGGATCGTATTCCCCGGGGGTATGTGCGAAATTTCCCATGATTATTGCTGTTTTATGCTTCGTCAGATGAGGTAATAAAAAGTAAATACAAATACCCATACCAAGTCAACAAAGTGCCAGTACAAGCCAACTTTTTCTACCATTTCATAGTGACCACGACGCTCGTAAACTCCGCGCATGGTATTGATCCATACGATGATGTTCAACACCACACCGCTGAATACGTGAAATCCGTGAAAACCAGTTACAATGAAAAACAGCGATGCAAAGGGCGCCGGTCCCCAAGTTCTGTCTCCTTCATTCCAATGGAAGTGGTCTCCAAATTTTACACCCTTGAGGTGTTCGTATCCTTGTTGGGTGATGCCAAAGAAATTAGAATCCAATCGACCCTGATCATGGATGAATTGTGTCCATTCCCACGCTTGGCATCCCAGGAAGGCAAAACCGCCAATAATGGTGTAGAACATGTACTTTGACACTTCTTTTTTGCTGTTCCTATGCCCGGCTTCTACCGCGAGTACCATGGTCACACTGGAGAAGATCAGGATAAAGGTCATCAAGCTCACAAACAACAGGGGAAGGAAATACCCGTGCATGAATGGGAAGTGGTTGAAGATGGCTGCAGGATCAGGCCAGGCAATTGCCGCACCTGAATAACTGAAGCGAATGGCCCCATAGCCAACAAGCAAGGAACTGAAGGTGAATGCATCTGACAACAGGAATATCCACATCATCAACTTCCCATAGCTCAAGTTAAACGGAGAGCGGCCGCCGGCCCACATAGCCTGATTTTCGAATGTAGCAGAAGTTTGGTTCGCCATGCTTGTTGTTTACCGTGCGAAATAAAGAAATAAAAACAAATAAATCCAAAGGAGGCCAACAAAGTGCCAATAGGTATTTGTGACCCGGATGAGGAACATCCGTTTGCGGTGCACTTTCAGGGCAAAACTCCTGATGAGGGTAAACATTAAGAGCAAAATCCCGCCGATAACGTGAAGGAAGTGGAATACGGTAACCACGTACAAAAATGAAGCACTGATGCCGCCGGCCATGTCTTCATGGGGAACGAACGGAAGTCCAATGGATGTCAGGTATTTCCAGCCGCTGTATTGAAGCGCACAAAATGTGATGCCCAGCGCCAAAGTGGCGCCCAACATTATTTTGTTTTGGCTCAGTTCATCATTCTTTGCTGCCCTGAAAGCCAAAAACATGGTTACAGAACTTACCGCAGCCGTGATGAGTGAATAGGTAAACTGAACAGGTAAATCGAATTGAATCCATTGGTTGTTCGCCAAGCCGTCTTTTCTGTGCAGGATGTAAGCGCTGGTGAAGGCGGCAAACAACATGATCGAGGCTACAATCAATAGCCATAAAATGAATTCTCGAGGGTTCATCCGAAAGGATGGCTCTTTGGGCTGGAACTTTAAGGGTTGCGTTGGTTGGGTTTGCATGTGAATTCAGATCAGCATATGATGAGTCCAATGAAGATCAGTGGACTGTATACCAGGGTTGTAAACATTAATTTTCGGGCATCGGGGGTGGCAAGACTCTGGTGTAGTTTCCATGCACGAAATAAAATGAGGGCACCGAGCGGCAAGGTGAACAGCAAATACCAAGGGCCCACCATTTCCAAACTCAGCGGCAACAGACTCACCAAAATTAAAATCAGGGAATAAATGATTATTTGCAGGCTGCTGTTCTTGCTTCTGCCGTGAGGTGTGGGTAAGAGCCAGTATCCTGCTTCCTGGTAATCGTCGTGCAACATCCAGGCGATGCTCCAGAAATGGGGGAATTGCCAGAAGAACTGTAGTCCAAACAAAGTCAATCCCATCATGTCTAACTGATCAGCACCGGCTGTCCACCCAATCAACGGTGGCAAAGCTCCGGGGAACGCGCCTACCAGCACACTCAAGGGGGTAATACCTTTCAACGGGGTGTATAAAAAGGCATAAAGGATTAGAGATAACAATCCCAACCAGGCCGAAAGGGGATTGCATACAAACCATAGGATCACAAAACCCAGCAATGCGCTCAACAAACTGAACAACCTTGCGGAAGCATCGGTAATCCGTCCCATGGCAATGGGGCGTTTGCTGGTCCGCTTCATCTTCGCATCCTGTTCCTTTTCTATAAGCTGATTCAAACCGTTGGAAGCAGCAACACAGAAAAATCCACCGAATACAACGCCCAACGCCCGAAAAACACTGAAGTCGTGCTGGTCCAGAACTTTTACGGCCACCAAATAACCGAATAATGCACTTCCGACCACAGATACGGTCAACCTGAACTTGATCAGTTGCAGGTAATCTTTAAATAAATGTCGTGCAGATGCACTCATGTCGGCGTCCTTATGCTGCATAACCCGTTTCACCGTTTTTTGTTTTACGCAAGGCCGAGAGCGCAAGGTAACACTGTATGCCGAAGCAGATACTTCCTAAAAGGATGTGTAAGGCCCTGGCAGCCATAGGGAAGGGGAACATGGTATTCAGTGCCCCGGTGCTGATTTGAAGCAAAAGTAAAACCATCAGCACATGTTGCCAGCGGAAGTAAGCGTCAGACCGCTGCCGGTCTTGAAAACACTTCCACCAGATCCACGCATGGGCCGCCAATAACAAGATGCTCATGCCGCGATGTACCAAGAACAGCGTTCCCATGGCCTCCATATTCAGCCATCCGTTGGCCTGGATGAGCGCATTTTGGGTTTCCAGGAAATCAACGCGTTCCCGAACCAAAGCACCAAGACTTATTTGTACCAATGAGCCAACAGACAACAGCATCCATAAGCCAAATGAAGGCATCGGCTCAAATCTGTTCTTGCGTTCCTGCTGCCACATGACCGCAGCCATGAAACAGATGATGGCACCAAAACTCAGCATGAAATGTAAGCTGACCAGCCCGGGCAACAAATTTGTTACCACCACTTTAGAGCCTAACCATGCATTGAAAAATGTGAGTATAAAGCCTGCAAGGGTGAATCCGAACACGCGCGGATTGCTGCGTACATACTTAACGGAAAGCAACAGAAGTACCAGAACAAACAAACCTGTAAGTGCTCCGTACAGTCTGTTGATGTACTCAATCCATGCTTTCACCGGATTGAAAGGTTCGTGCGTGCGAAGACGCAGGTCTTTGCGTATTGCGGTAGCCTTTTCGCCCATGCCCAGTTGCTCCAGCAGCAAGGCGAACTTTTCCAGCTTTTCCGCTCGTTTGGCATTCAGCCTGCTTTCTGCATCTGCCGGAAGCTGGCATGCACAGGTGGGAGGTACCAAACGGTCAAAACATTTCGGCCAGTCCGGACAACCCATACCCGAGCCCGTTGAGCGAACAATGCCTCCCAGCAGAATCAGTATAAAAACAGACAGGTAGGAAAGCCTTCCTACCTGTCTGAATAATCGATGTCTGTTCAACATCATGGTTCTTGAATTCAGCGCGGGCTGAAACCGAACACTTTTTTCAATGCGGAGAACAATACATTACCACCGGTTGCTGCGGGTGCTTCTTCGGTATGAACAGGTGCAGTTTTGGTTTTAGGTGCACCATGCCCGTGACCTTCGTCTTCACCGGGGATGTATTGAGGATAGTAATCTTCTTCACGGTCTTCACGGCTGTATTCGTAAGGGCCGCGATATACTGTTGGAATTTCACCCGGCCAGTTGCCATGGATGTGCTCCACAGGGGTGGACCATTCAAGGGTGTTTGCCTTCCAGGGGTTGGCGGAACTTTTCTTGCCGCGGAAAATGCTGTAGAAGAAGTTCCACAGGAACAACACCTGAGCAAAGCCTGCAAGAATCGCGGCAACGGTAATCAGTTGGTTCACTTCCAACCACACATTGAATTCAGGAATTACGCTGAATGCATAATAGCGGCGTGGCACACCGGCCAATCCCATGAAGTGCATTGGGAAGAATACCAGGTATGCTGCAATGAAGGTTAGCCAGAAGTGGAAATAGCCAAGGGTGTTGTTCATCAAACGGCCAAACATTTTTGGGAACCAGTGGTAAATGCCACTAAACATTCCAAAGATGGCTGCAGAACCCATTACCAGGTGGAAGTGCGCTACCACGAAGTAACTGTCGTGCAGGTTGATGTCCAAGGCGGCATTACCCAGATAAATACCGGTAAGACCGCCGGAGATGAAGAATGAAACCAGGCCAATGGCAAACAACATGGCCGGGGTGAATTGAATGTTGCCGCGCCACAACGTGGTGAGGTAGTTGAATACCTTAACAGCCGAAGGCACCGCGATTACCAAAGTGAGGAACATGAATACCGAACCAAGGAACGGATTCATTCCTGTGATGAACATGTGGTGACCCCATACGATGAATGAAAGCACAGAGATGCCCATCAGCGAAATAACCATGGCGGTATATCCAAAAATGGGTTTCCTTGCGTTGGTGGCAATAACTTCTGAGGTGATGCCCAATGCAGGCATCAAGATGATGTACACTTCGGGGTGGCCAAGGAACCAGAACAAGTGCTGGTAAAGGATTGGACTTCCACCTACGTTCTCCAGAGCACCAACTCCGTTCAGCCAAATGTCGCTGAGGTAGAATGATGTTCCGAAGCTGCGGTCAAAAATCAGGAACAGCGCTGCGCCCAACAATACAGGGAATGAAAGCAGACCCAGAATGGCTGTGAAGAAAAATGCCCAAATGGTCAAAGGAAGCCTGTTCATGCTCATGCCTTTGGTACGCATGTTCAACACGGTGCTGATGTAGTTGATGCCACCCAGCAACGAGGAAACGATGAACAATGCGATGGCAACGAGCCATAATGTCATTCCGAATCCCGAACCTGGCATGGCCTTTTCCAGCGCACTCAGTGGAGGATAAACCGTCCATCCGGCAGATGCAGGACCGGTTTCCACAAAGAAGCTCCAGCAAAGTACCAGTGAAGACAAAAAGAAGAACCAGTAACTCAGCATGTTCATGAATGGGGATGCCATGTCTCTGGCTCCACATTGTAATGGAATTAACAGGTTGCTAAATGTTCCGGACAAACCCGCGGTAAGCACGTAGAACACCATAATGGTTCCGTGAATGGTTACCAGGGCCATGTAGAAGTTCGCGTCAAGTATTCCGCCCTTTGCCCAACGGCCCAGGAGCATTTCCAGAATCGCAAATTTTTGATCCGGCCATGCCAATTGAAGGCGGAACAAAATAGACATAACCATGCCAATAACCCCCATCACAATTCCCGTAATCAGGAATTGACGGCTGATCATTTTGTGGTCGGTACTGAAAATGTATTTACGGATGAAACTCTCGTGATGATGCTCATGAGCATCTGCGTGTACGCCGTGTGCTGCTGCGGTACTCATCTCGTTTTGTTTTTGTTAGAAATGGATTTTAGGTTAATGTCCCATTGCCAGTGAAGGCCTGGTGTTGTTGTTTTTTGCAGTTTTGGGAGTTGCCGTGGTATCGTTGCCATTTGAGGGCACAGATGGAACTTCGGGCTGAACAGGTTCAATCACGCGCTTCTGTTTGTCTATCCAGGCGTTGTATTCTGATTCAGTTTCTACAACCACCTTGATTTTCATGTTGTAATGCGCGCTTCCGCAAATCTTCGCACAGAATAGATAGAACTGGAACTCAGGGTTCTTCAATTCATCCTGCATCTGTTTGGTTGTTTTGGTTGGCGTGAATGTGAAGGAAGTGGTCATCCCGGGAACCACGTTCATTTGAGAACGGAAGTGAGGCATGTACGCACTGTGGATCACATCGCGTGCGCGGTATTTGAACGTGTAAGGCTGATCCTTGATTAGGTGTATTTCGGTGGTGATTTTATCGTCGTTGGCCGCCTCGTTAAACAGGTCTTGGTTGCCAAGGGATGCATTGATTCGTTGAATTTGAACGCCTTTCCGCTTCATCATCTTGCGCAGTTCGGAAGCCTTGTTGCCATTTCTGATGTCTTCCAGTTCCTGAACCAAATCTGTGTAGGCTTTACCATCAGCCGCGAGGCTCATTTTTGAGAGGTCTTCAGCCTTCTTCTTCAAAATAGCTGACAAGTTCCTCAGGTCGTTCCCCAAACGATGGGTATCGGCCGCCAGTGTGTCGCGCAAGGCAATGACGGTGGGTTTGATGGCCAATCCCAATTCATTGGTGGCCGGATCGATAAAATTGAAGTTTGCTTCCCCAAATTTGTTGTCTTCACCGGCATAACGGGCCTTCCATCCAAACTGGTATCCGAATACTTCGATTTGTTTGGCTTTGGGCTCGGGGGTTTGGGTGATCGCATGCCAGGTTGAATAACCGCGCAACACCAGGAAGGTGAGCACAATGGCTGGAATTACCGTCCAGATTACTTCAAGTTGGTTGTTGTGGAAGTAATAAGCCGCTTTGCGTCCTTCCTTTGTTCTGTATTTGAAAAGGAACCAGAACAGCAACACTTCAGTAATCACGAAAACTGCAAATGTGAATCCAAAGGTCCAATTGAACATGTTGTCGATGCTGTCACCGTGTTTGCTGGCAGCATCGGGTAAAAGGTATCTGCCGTGGTAAACCAGCTCGTAAGCCACACCAGCTCCGCCGGCAACCAGGATGATGATGGAAAGCCAGGCATTCACCTTGGTCCAGTTGATTACGGTGCGTCCGGTAAGTTTTTCACTTGCGGCACCAACATTGAAGATGTACACGATGACCAGCAATACCAGGGCAGCAAGTACCCAATAGGCGTAGTACACAAGGTCAGCGGTGGAAAGAGAAAACTCTTTGGGTGCCGGGATTACATCACTGGCCGGGTCTGCCTGAGCAAACACGGAGATTGGTGCAAGGGTTGCAGTCAGCAACAGCGCAGCAAGCAGCAACAGCTTTGCGCCTGACCATCCGAACTTCATTTTTTTCATCACAGGACGATTGATTATGAGGCTTTTTTACCGGCTGCAAATTTATGCGGTGGCCCGATTAAACCTAAAGCAAAAAGAAAAAAAATCCACAGTGCAGTCAACCCACCTGCTGCCCCTTTGATTCCTTCAGATTCCTGATTCTTCCCTTTTGAAAAAGAGGAAGAACCGGCGCTGTGTTCATCCGCAAACACACCTCAATATCTGATTCCCTTTGGAGGTGTCTGAATCGTTGGGCATGTGAGGCATGTTCCAAAAAGGAAACCGGTTGGTCCTTATGTGAATGCCATAGATGCATGGCCGCCAGAGTAGCATCACAGTTGCCGGGGAAATGTGGCAGCAGTTGTGCAGCCAGGGCTCCGGCGTAAAATGTGTCTTCAAGGTTGAATTTATCCTTCCATCCCGCGCAAAAGAGCATCACAGGCTTATGTTCTTGGATGAGGTAGTTGGCAAGGACGTTGATGTTCAGGAAACTGCCGGCAAAAACCTGATGTGCAGCTGCGCTCATGAGCAAACAGCGGGTGCCATTTGTGGTGGTAAGGGCGATTTTCTTGCCTGAAACCAATGCCCTTTGGTAATCCTGTGGGGCATTTCCCAATTCAAAACCGGGCACCGTCATGCCGTCGCGTTCGGCCGCACAGAGGTAACCCTGTGCACGGAATTCAAGCGCTTCATCCGGGCTTGCGGTGGTCACAATTTCTTCGGCTCCCTGGTGCAGCGCCGCGCAAATGGTTGAAGTTGCCCTGAGGATGTCAATCACCACCACGATTTTCGATTCAATTCCGGCTTGGTGCAGCGGAAACAGGGCAGGAGAAAGTACAGTTTCAAGCATGGGCAGCTGCGAAATTACATCTTTCGGTGCAGTCCGTTCCCGGCCGTGAGGAAAAGGCCATGCCTCCCGAAACAAGTTAGGCGCACAGGTTGTAATTTCGCGGCAATTAATCGACCATGAACAACGACGTAGTGATTGCCGCTGCCGTGCGGACGCCAATGGGCAGTTTTAACGGTTCCCTAGCCTCTGTTTCTGCCACCCGACTTGGTGCTGTTGCCATCCGCGCTGCCATTGAAAAAGCGGGTATTGATGCTTCCCTGGTACAGGAAGTGTTCATGGGTTCAGTGCTGCAAGCCGGATTGGGACAGGCTCCTGCCAGGCAGGCCGCACGTTATGCAGGACTCAGCGATACTACACCCTGTACCACCATCAATAAAGTGTGCGCCAGTGGAATGAAAGCAGTGGCGCTTGCCGTGCAAAGCATCATGCTTGGCCATCAGGATATTGTGGTTGCCGGTGGCATGGAGAACATGAGCCAGGTACCACACTACCTGCCAGGTTCGCGCTCAGGGTTTAAGTACGGCAGCATTACCATGCTCGACGGATTGCAATATGATGGCCTCACAGATGTGTACAGCGGTACCATGATGGGGAATTGTGCGGAATTGTGCGCAGCTGAATACAACATCAGCAGGGAAGCTCAGGATGCCTTTGCCATTGAAAGCTATCAGCGCAGCGCCAAAGCCTGGAGTGAAGGTAAGTTTGCTCAGGAAGTTGTTCCCGTTGAAATTCCTCAGAAATCTGGTGAGTCTAAGTGGGTTACGGAAGATGAAGAATACAAGAATGTGCGTTTCGAAAAAATCCCAGCCCTGAAACCGGTGTTCCAAAAAGACGGTACGATTACCGCTGCCAATGCAAGTACCATGAACGATGGAGCTGCAGCACTGGTGCTGATGAGCAAGGCCAAGGCCGAAGCATTGGGAGTGAAGCCGCTGGGATACATCCGCGGTTTTGCTGATGCAGAACAGGCCCCCGAATGGTTCACCACCTCGCCCAGTAAAGCGCTGCCTCTGGCTATTGAACGCTCAGGCTTGACTCAAAACGACATTTCTTACTGGGAATTGAATGAAGCATTTTCTGTAGTAGGACTGGCAAACAATAAAATCCTCGGACTCAATCCTGATACCGTAAATGTGCATGGAGGCGCCGTTTCCCTGGGCCATCCGCTTGGTGCTTCAGGTGCGCGTATCCTGGTTACGCTGTTGCATGTTTTGCACGACCGCAAGGCGCGTTACGGCGCTGCCGGTATCTGCAATGGCGGCGGCGGTGCCAGTGCCATGGTCCTTGAAGCACTCGTTTGATCGACACGAACAGCTTCACCTGCCCGTCGGCCTGCGTGCAATTTTTTTTCAGTCTGTTCAGTTACCATAACATGAAATCTTTGTTCGTCTTGCTCCTAACTCTTGGCACCGCGCATGAAGTGCTGCAGGCCAGGGATACAACAGGTTTTTTCGCCTTTCAGCAGCAGGAACAGCGTTTAAGTGCATTATCACGACAGTTCATTGCCGGAAAAACGGATGCAGTTCGCCGCGCTTCAGCCCTAAAAGTTTATGAGGATTTAGGCAACGTTTTGGCTGCACCCAATTCATGGAATTACCCCTTCGACACCTTGCGTCAAGCAGCGGTTTCCGTGCTTACAGCCAAAGATGGATTGTGTCGTTTGTTCACTTGGAATCTGATTTTGAAGGACGGCAAACACTTGTATTTTGGCTATGTGCAGTACAAAATCAGGAAGGAATGGAAACTCGAGGCCTTATTAGATACGGTACGTACGAAAATCCCGGACCTGGAATATGCGGAAACGGATGCATCCCGTTGGCCTGGAGCCTTGTACTACACCCTGGAACCGTTCAGGTTCAAGAAGAAAAACTATTACCTCTTGCTCGGCTATGATGGCGCCGATGCGCGAACCAACCGTAAAATCCTGGATGTGCTTAACCTGAATCAGGGTGACGGTGTTTTATTCGGTTTGCCTGTTTTTAGAAGGAAAGAAGGCGATTTTGAACCCAAACTGCGCTGGGTGGCCGAAGCAGCAGAACAGGCAGTGATTAGTTTTCGCTACGAACCGGCCCGCAACATCATCGTGTTGAGTGAACTGGCCAAAGCATTCGAAAATTCACCCGATGATCCATCCTTTATGGTACCCAGCGGCGATTACCACTATTTCGCCCGAGACAATAAAGGATATTGGGTATTTCATCCCTTGCTGACCGATTTCGATTTCGGCAAAAGGCGCTGATGGTCCATTAGCCTACGCATCGATCCAGCACCAGTGCGGTGGCGATGGCGGCATTCAAGCTTTCTGCATGGCCAAACCTTGGAATGGTAATGGCCTCCTCAACCTCTGCCATCACTTCGTGAGAAATGCCATGTGATTCACTGCCAATAACCACCACATAGCGCTCTGGAAAACGCATGGTTCGGATGTTCATTCCGTTCAGTGTGCAGCCATACACCGGAAGTTGTGCTTCCTTCAGCATCGCGGGCAGGTTGCCGTAATGGCATTGTATCCTCAGGAATGAGCCCATGCTGGCTTGAAGGGTCTTGGGATTGAAGGCATCGGTACAGTCTTCCGACAAAAGCAACTGATTCATGCCGTACCAATCGGCAATGCGCATGATGGTTCCCAAATTTCCCGGATCGCGAATTCCATCCAGGGCCAAAATAGGGCCCATGCATGAAGTTGCATCCCATGCCGGCCAGTGGGGAATTTCCACCACAGCCATGATTCCGGGCGGGGTTTCCATACTGCTCAGTCGCTCCATGTCTTTCTTGCTGAGCATGGAAACCGGGACTTCGCCGGTGTCAACAGGCAGGTGCTCTGTAACCAAAATCTGATGCACGGTTAATGAAGATGCAAGCAGCTCTGTAACAGATTTTACACCCTCAACCAGAAACAGACCGTATTTTTGTCTGAACTTTTTCAGCTTCAGGCTGCTGAAGCGTTTGATTTCAGATTGAGATGTCATATACCCGGCGCGAATATCCGAATATGTTGCGGATAATGGGATGGATGCCTGTGTTGCTTCTTGCTGCGGGTTGCAATCTGAACAAACTGGTGCCGCAGGAACAACATCGTTTGGTGCACAATAAAGTGAGCCTGGAACAGCCATTGCCCGCAGGTTTGGATGCGCGCGCGCAAATCCTGCACAAGCCCAATCGCAAAATATTATTCGGCAGCATGCCCTTCTATTTGTGGTTGTACAAGAAGGGAACGTCTTTCCGTCACCCCGAAAAAAACGATGCAAAAAAATGGCGGCGCAAACTCCGGGAAGAAATTGGGGAAGCGCCGGTGTTTCTTGATACCAGTTTGGTGGCACTGAGCGCTGAAAATTTGGGAAAATACCTGTTTCATCATGGTTTTTTTAACAGTACGGTTGGCTGGACCTGGACTTCCCGGAAGCATAGGGCCAGGGTGCTTTATGAAGTTCATGCAGGGACTCAGTATCGGATTGCTTCGGCCAGCGTTGTGTGCACCCATGACAGCATCAGGAAGATTTGCGAAGGGGTGATGGAAGAGGCAGAAGTCAGGCCCGGGAAGCCGGTGGTTTTTGATCAATTGGATGCATTGCGTGTAACCATGAGCACAGCCGTGCGCAATAAGGGTTTTTACAGCTTTAGCAAAGACCTGATTCGCTATGAGTTAGACACCCTGCAGGGCAAAGCCGCCGCCGCTGTGCAGGTGTTCATCTCTGTAAGTAACATCAAACCCCGGGTGGTCAGAAAGGTGTGGTATGAACTTGAAACAGCAGCGTCCTATCGTGGGTACAAAGAGGCGGATACCCTTTGTTTGCAGGGCAGCAATGCCTGTTTTGTGATGAATGGCTATCCGCTGAAGCCCGACTTATTGTTGCGGGCAAGTGCCCTAAAATCGGGGGCTTTATACCAACAGGATGCGCATAATGCCACTTATGCCAACCTCGCTGCCACAGATTTATTCCGATTCATCGACATTTCTTTTGGGCCCGTATTACCTGGAAGTACCGTGGATTCCATGGATTTATTCATTCGGATGAAAACGGCGGTTCGCCAATCCTATGCATTGGAACCGCAAGGAATTTATTCGCCGCAAGGCAGTTCCGGAACCAACGTAAATGCAAACAATGTCAGTTCCTATGGTTTGGCCGGAAACTTTAGCTTCACCAACCGGAATTTGCTGAAAAACGGAGAGAAATTCACCACAAATATTTTAGGATCCCTGGAAGCCATCATCAGCAGCGAAGACCAAAAGCGCAGCATTTTGTACGGCTTTCAAGCGGGCGGTAATGCCAGCCTTGCCATTTCCAGGCCATTGCTCTTGGAGCATTTGTTGCCCAAAGCGGACATCAGCAAGGTGCGAACCATTTTTAGTTTGTCCTATCAATACGAGGGAAACCCTAATTTCACCAGAAGAACTTTGCCGGCAAGCTTCACCTACCAATGGACAAAAAAGCACCTGAACTGGTACTACACGCCAACGGAAATAAGCTACAACCGCAACCGTTTAACCCCCGATTTCAGGGTTCAGCTGGGTTCGGTAGATTCACTGCTGGTAACGCGAATATTTACGGATCACCTCATCACCGCTGCGCGTTTGGGTTTTGTGTTGAATACGCGAAATGAATCGGGTGAAGGAAGTTATTGGTATATCCGTGCCAATTTGCTGGAAACAAGTGGCAACCTGCATCGGCTGTTGCGCCGTTCCATGGATGCGGAGCGCCGCCCGGATACCAGTTATCAGGCCTTAGGTGTGCGCTATTTCCAATTTCTCCGCAGCGAATTTGATGTGCGGTATAATGTAAAGTTCGACGAAAACAATGCCGCCGTGTTCCGCAGCCATGTTGGCTTAGGATTGCCTTACGGCAACAACAGCGTTTTGCCTTTCGACCGACGTTTTTTTACGGGGGGAAGCAACAGCCTACGCGCCTGGCGGCCACGGCGCATGGGCCCGGGCGCTTTTGTTGATTCCAGCGGAGGCTTGCTGTTCGATCGTTCGGGTGAATTATTGCTGCAGGCAAATGCAGAATATCGATTTGCGCTGCTGCGTAATTTTCTTGAGGGCGCGCTGTTCCTGGATGCCGGAAATGTCTGGAACCTCAAACACCGCGGTCAAGTGCTGCCAGGTCTGTTTCAAGGCAATACCTTCCTTTCAGAAGTTGCCATGAATACCGGATTGGGCCTCCGTTTTGACTTTTCCTTCTTCATGATTCGTTTCGATTGGGGAATTCCACTTAGAGATCCTTCCGAGAAACCCGACAACCGTTGGGTGATACGTGAAATCGGAAAACCTGGGTTTATCCGGGACCAAACAGCACTTACGCTGGGCATTGGTTATCCATTCTGATCCTTTTCTTTACGGTATTATTTTTGCTAGAGATTAAACCGATGCATTTCCGTACCGCGTTACTCGTATTATTCAGCGCAGGATTGACCTTTTTGGCCGGCTGCCGCGACCAGGATGGCGACATCAACATCTTTTCCATTCAGGACGATTTGGCCTTTGGCGCACAAGTTGCCGCTGAATTTGAAAAAGACTCCTCCATTGTGGTGCTGGATTCTGCCACTTATGCCACACAATATGCCTATTTGTATGGAATACGCAACAAAATCCTGAATTCCGGTCAAATTGTTTACAAGGACGCCTTCCCGTGGAGGCTCAGAATCATTCGCAACGATTCTGTACTGAATGCCTTTTGTACGCCCGGAGGTTTTATATATTTCTATACCGGCATCCTGAAATACCTGGAGAGTGAAGATCAATTGGCAGGTGTGATGGGACACGAAATGGCGCATGCCGATAAACGTCACAGTACCGACGCCATGACCCGTGAGTTTGGCTTGTCAGTATTGTTCGACATTGTTTTTGGCCGCAATCAAGGCCAATTGGTTCGGATTGTTGCCGGACTGAAGCAAATGCAATACAGCAGAGAGGCAGAGTCTGAGGCGGACGATTATTCTGTTTCGTATTTATGTCCTACTACCTGGGATGCTGCCGGTTCGGCGGGATTTTTTGAAAAATTGCTGGCCACCGGTTCCGGTGCGCGTGTTCCGGAATTCCTGAGCACACATCCCAGCCCTGAAAACAGGGTTCAACGCATTAAAGACAGAAAAACCACGTTGGGATGCATGGGCGCTGACCGGAATGCGGCATTGTACACAACATTTAAAAATTCATTACCCTGAAAAACGCAATCATCTTCAGTTTTGGCCTGCTGCTTTGTTCGTTTTCGGGCATGGCAGCCACATCAATCATCCCAAACAACGGAGGTCCCGTCGATTCGCTGGAACTGTCCATTGCCGAAACTGAAATTGATTCTGTTTCCCTGCCCTCGGCCCTGGGCAAAATAGACTATGTGGTGAATTTTGCCGAGCAGTTTTTGGGAACGCCTTACCGATATGGCGGGAAAAAACCAGGAGGGTTTGATTGTTCCGGTTTTATAGGATACGTTTTTAGCCAGGTTGGCGTCCAAACGCCGGCTTCCTCGTCGTTGTATAAACAATTCGGACAGAAGGTGAGTAAATCTGCGTGCCGTCCCGGAGACATCATCTGCTTCAACGGAAGGAGCATTCATGCTTCGGTGATTGGCCACGTGGGCATCATTGTAGAGTCAAATCCTTCAGATATTTACTTCATCCATGCCTCTGTAAACAAAGGCATTACGTATGATCGCCTGAGTTCAAGTTACTACAAGCCAAGGTTTGTGCAAATCAGGCGCATCCTGAACTGAGCAGCAGCTTTCAGGGGTGGTGGTAAGGTTCACCATTCAGAATGCTGAAGGCGCGGTATAGTTGTTCGGCAAAAATCACCCGTACCATTTGGTGTGAAAACGTCATTGGGCTGAGCGAAATCAGTTCTTTTCCCTGTTTGAAGGCGGACGAAAAGCCGAAAGGGCCTCCGATGATGAAGACAATTCGTCCCCGGCTGTGGCTGCATTTGAGGTTGAGCCATTGTGCAAATTGTACAGAGTTGATGTTTTTGCCTTGTTCATCCAGAAGCACGATGCTGTCCTGTGGTTTGAGCAACTTATTAAGGGCCTCTTCTTCGCGTTTGATTTGCTCCTCTTTTGGAAGCAGTGTTTTGGTGGCAATAACCGCTTCAAACCTAAATCGGCCGTAATGCTGCAGGCGTTTTTCATAGATGCGAAATCCTTCTTCTACCCATGATTCGCGGGTTTTGTCGATGGCCAGCAGCAGCAATTCCACAACGTCAGGGTTGAAGGAGGTTCAGTATTTTATCCAACCTCGGGGTGAGGATGATTTCGGTGCGGCGGTTTTTAGCTCTTGCTTCGGGTGTAGATGCAGCATCAACCGGCAGGTATTGTGCACGGCCGCTGGCCTGAATTCTTGTTGGATCTAACTGTCCTTCGATGCTGAGGATGCGAACAATAGCAGTTGCACGCAGCACGCTCAAATCCCAATTGTCTTTAACCGATCCTCCGCGAATGGGCTGGTTGTCTGTATGACCTTCAACATTGACTAGAATTTCAGGCTGGTTTTTGAGGGCAGCAGCCAGCGCCACCAATGCATTTTTCCCTTTTGGATCAACCACGGTGCTTCCCGTTTTGAACAACAGTTGTTCGTCCATACTCACATACACCTTCCCGTTGCGCACTGCTACGTTAAGGCCATTCCCACGAAAACCGGTAAGGGCTTCGCGGATGGAAGTTTGCAGCTCAATGGCGGCAGAGTCTTTTCGTTTCAATTCTTGCTCCAACAGCCGCACCCTGGCCAGGGTTTGCTTCAGCTCTGCGGTACTTTCGGCAGCATATTGCTGCAATTGCCGGGCGCGGTTCTTTTCAGCTTCAGCATCTGAAAGGGCTTGGTTTAAGGCCATCTCTTTTTGTTGAAGCGTTTGGTTTTTTTTGCTGATTTCCTGGTTAAAGTCCTGCAGTTTGATGCGCTGTTCGGCTTCACATTCGGCAAGTTTCCTGTTCAAATCGGCAGTCAGGAGTTCATTTCTGGAAATCTGCATCGCCTTTTGTGCGGTATCAGACTTTAATTTGGAGATGGTGGCGAAATTCTGCGCTAAACCCGTTTCCAGCTCTTGAAGACTGGCCTTCAGAACTGTTAGTTGTTCCTGATATTGATTCAACTGATTTCGGCTGCTTGATTGCAGTTCCTGAAATTTTTTCTTACTGACACAGGCAGGAAGCAGGAGCAACAATCCAATAAATGCAGTGGTCTTCATCACTGCAAAATAAACATGGAGCAGGGCGTTTCCGGCCGGGGCTTGTGCACAGGCCTTACAGCCGTGTGGAAAAGGCTACATTCACAGCCTGGAAATTTCCTTTCCGTGGCGGTCTTCAAATCGATATTCACCGATGTGAAACGTATCCACGGCCTCTATCCTCAGCCAATGGCGGTATTTCCACCACCATTTAAACCGCACCGACGGAAATCCCTGACTGATGTAAGCAACGATGAATGGATGTGCTTTGAGCACAACTCCCTGGTGATTCAGGTTTTCCCAGAGGTAAATCAGCGTGTTCTCGAGCATTTCGAATAATTGAACGCTGCTTTCAATACGGCCACTGCCATTGCACGATGGACAGGTTTCTGTATTGGTAATCACGGTTTGCGGACGCACCCGTTCGCGGGTAATTTCCACCAAACCGAATTTACTCATGGGAAGAATGGTATGTCGGGCGCGGTCGCTGTTCATGGCTTCCTTCAGCGCCTGATTCAAATTCTTCTTGAGTTGTGGATCTTTCATGTCAATGAAATCCACCACAATAATGCCGCCCATGTCGCGCAGGCGTATTTGTCTGGCGATTTCTGCAACGGCTTCCATATTGATGCGTGCCACATTCGCTTCCCTGTTCTCAGCGTCGAATACGGCGTTGCCGCTGTTGACATCAAATACGTGCAAGGCTTCGGTATGCTCAATGACCAGGTACGCGGAACCTGAAAATGGAACCGTTTTCCCAAAGGAACTGCGTATTTGTCGGTTTATATTGAAATGGTCAAAGATTTCACCCTTGCCCTGATGCAAGCGGACAATTTTCTCCAGGCCGGGTGCAATTTTACCAACGTAACTCTGCAACTCCTGATGAAGTTCTTTGTCGTTTACAATGATTTGGCTGAAACTCTCGTTCAGTATGTCGCGCAGCAGGGTGTCCAAACGCGATCCCTCACCAAGCACCATTCTGCCGGGTTGGGCAGTTTTCAGATTTTGGGCCAGCTGATCCCACTTTTTCAGCAGGGAACGCAGGTCTTGGTCCAGTTCTGTAATGTCAACACCTTCGGCAACGGTGCGGATGATAACACCGAAATTTTCGGGCTTCAGCGTTTGCGCCAATTTCTTGAGGCGCTTTTTTTCTTCGGGATTGCCAATTTTTTTCGAAAGGGAGATGTGGTTGGAAAAAGGCACCAAAACAAAATACCTTCCGGCTATAGAAAGATCACATCCAATTTTGGGGCCTTTGTTGCTGATGGGTTCTTTCAATATTTGAACCAGCACCACGTCGCCCTTTTTGAAAACCTGGGCTATTTTACCCGTTTTAACGGTGGCTTCTTCTAACTTAAACTGATCGAGGTCTGCAGCACTGGTTTTACCGTCCAGCACAAGCTGGGTCAGTTTTTTTACTGACCGAACATTCGGGCCTAAATCGAAATAGTGTAAAAAGGCGTCTTTCTCGCTGCCAATGTCAACAAAGGCAGCATTCAGAGATGGAGAAATTTTCTTGATTCTGCCTAAGTAAAAATCACCAACATGGGTACTGTTGGAAGATCCTTCGCGATGAAGTTCGGTTAATTTCTTATCGCATAATAAGGCAATATCCACCCCACCCCCATGTTTCGAAACGATGAGTTCGTTCGTCATGCGAGGAAGTCAGAATAATTACTTCTTCTTGTGACGATTCTTACGCAACCTCTTTTTTCTCTTGTGAGTGGCGATCTTATGACGCTTTCTTTTTTTACCGCTTGGCATATTTGGCTTTAATTATGGGTTACCGAAGCCGGAGCGTTGCATCTTTATGGCCAGATCAAGGTACAGTTTGGCATTCAGGGAGTCGCCTTTCATGCCGTACAGACCGCTCATTTCATAAAGAAACTCCGGATTTTGGGGTTGCAAAGATATAATTTTTTGGCAACGTGTGATTGCCTTATCCAGTTCACCGGCTTTTTTCAGCAAAGACAGGTACAGATATTGGGTCTCGAGGTTGCTGCTGTCCATCTTTTCATTTTCTTTCAGGATGGCCACGCCTTTCATGGGCTCACCACCAAATTCTGTGTAGTAAGCCACCAATGCATTTCGGGAAGGCAGGTGATTTGGATCGATGTTCAACGCGGAGTCCAGGCAGATTTTGCTTTGCAACCATTCTGTTGCAGCTGCCTGTTCCTGGTGTTTCACGCCGGATAGCGATGCAGCTTTGATGAAATCTACTGCAGCTTCGTAGTAGTCGTTTAACGAACCGGTGCGACGTGCCTTCCAATAAATAAAGAATCCGCTGAGGCCCAGGAGTTCGTTTTCTCTGGCCCAACTGCTTCCCAAACTTAACGAATCAAGCGCGGTGGTTTTGTTGCGCATGGCCAGCAGGGCAGCCTGTTGGGCGAAGTTTCCACGAAAACTACCAAGAACGTATCGGAAATACTCATCCGGCCGATAAGGACTGACCGCAGGGGCCGCCCCGTGTTTGTCAGGTGCATGGATCGGTGCTTTTCCGTACCTGCTGTTGTAGCCGGGCAGAAACAAACCCAGGAACAACAAGATGAAAATGCCGGTGCTGATCAGGATTATTCGGATGCTCACAGGAATGCAAAGGTACTACAGAACAAAAACGAAACGCGGGAAGTATGGAAGGCGCCTAGTCTTCGTCGTCGGAAGATGTATTTCGCACCCGATCCATAAACTCCTTGGAAGGTTTGAACTTGGGTACAAAATGCTCATTGATGGTAATGGTGGTGTTGTTGTGCAGGTTGCGGGCTTTTTTCTCCGCGCGTTTCTGAACCATAAAGGTGCCAAACCCACGGATGTAAATATTTTCTCCCCCGGCCATAGAATTTTTTACCACCCTGAAAAAAGTTTCCATGGTTTCTTGGACCACAATCTTGTCCAACCCTGTTTTAACGGCGATTTCATTTACTAAATCTGACTTTGTCATAAAAATGCGAATTCGCTCAAATTTCTATATAAATTTTCCGTTTATACAAGTTTTTTTGCAGTGTTGAATGAATTTGCGAAATGCCTCATTTATTGGTATGAGGCGAATGCCCGGAATTTACCATGGAGGAATACCAAGGATCCTTATTTAATATGGCTGAGTGAAGTTTTGTTGCAACAAACCCGTGTTGAACAAGGCCTGCCGTATTACGAGAAATTTATAAGGACCTATCCAACCGTACAGCAACTTGCAGCGGCCAGCGAAGAGGAGGTACTCAAACTATGGGAAGGTTTAGGTTATTACAGCAGGGCAAGGAATATGTTGCATGCTGCTAAATACATAGTTCAATCGTGTAAAGGCAAATTTCCGACCTCGAGCCATGAATTGCATCAATTAAAAGGTATCGGTCCTTACACGGCTGCGGCCATTGCAAGTTTTGCATTTGATGAAGTTATTCCGGTGTTGGATGGGAACGTTATTCGGGTCAGTTCCAGGCTACTGGCCTGTACTGATGATGTGGCCAAAAGTCAAACCCAGAACCAGCTAAAAATGTTCCTGAAACAACACATACCTGTTGCGGCGCCTGCCTTATTCAATCAGGCGATGATGGAACTTGGTGCTTTACTGTGTAAGCCAACGAAGCCTGATTGCGCCGCGTGTCCGGTGTCAACATTTTGCTTGGGTCGCCAACGAGGAATCGCTGCCAAACTCCCTGTAAAAGCGCCCAAACCTCAGCCGGCACGGCGTTATTTTCACTATTTCCATTTGGTTTCGCCAAAGGGAACCTGGTTGTGGCGTCGGGCGGCAGGAGATATCTGGCAAGGTCTTTATGAATTTCCAATGACGGAAACAGATGAACAATCTTTTGAATTGTGGCGGTGGCCGGAACACCTGCCGCACCTTGATGCTGAACCCAAGGTGGTGCTTGCCTTTGAAACCAAACACAGGCTGACACATCAACTCATTCATGCCCGCTTTTGGAAAATTTACGTTCAGCCTGAACAGATTTTCCCTGAGGCTGGTATATTTGAATGTGCACATGAACAGGTAGCGCAGCACGCGTTGCACCGTTTAATGTTGCGTTATCTGGAACATCAACATACTGAAACTGAATCATGATTAACAAAGTAATCTTACTTGGAAGACTGGGCCGTGACCCGGAAATCCGCGAACTTCCCAATGGTAAACTTGTAGCCAACGTATCACTTGCGACCAGCGAGGTTTATACCGATAAAATAAGTGGAGAACGGAAAGAAAATACAGAATGGCATTACCTGGAATTATGGGACCGAAATGCCGAAGTAGCAAGGCAATATCTGCGCAAAGGGGCTGTTCTTTATGTAGAAGGAAGGATTAAAACAGACAAGTATAAGGACCTGCAAACGGGTGAAGAAAAACAAAGAACCAAAATTAGGGTCTTGTCGATGCAAATGTTGGGTGGGGGGCAGGCTGGCCAAGGCCAGGAAATAGGTGGAGGAGATGTATTCCCAAGCCATGAATTTTCAAAGCCGGAACCTGGTCAGGATGCACCCGGGAATGATCAGGGTGCGGATGAATTGCCCTTCTAAGGCGGAAATTTGCTCATTTAAATGATCATGGGCAGCAGTCCGGCCTGTGGGCGCGCAAAGAATCACATGATTCTGAAAAGATTTATTCCGTTGGGCCTGCTTTTGTTTTTCGTTTCCTGCGGCGAACAAATAGCTGAAACACCCAAACCCCGTGGATTTCCCCGGTTACATCTTCCCGAACATCAATACCGCAGTTGGGACAGTGGTTGTGCGTACCGCTTGCACCTTCCCAATTATGCCTCGATGGAACGCGATGAATTATACACGCCAAACCCATGTTGGTATAACCTGAATTTTAAACCCTTTAATGCCACCTTACACATTACCTATCATCAGGTGGCAAATTTGGTGCAATTGGATTCATTACATGCCGACAGCAGGAAATTTGCCTTCAAGCACACCATTAAAGCGGAAGACATTCTGGAAATTCCATTGGCAAATGATGACCGCAGCGCGGTGGGATTTATGTACCACATCACCGGGAATACGGCAACGAATTACAGTTTTTTCCTCACCGATAGCAGCCGTCATTTCTTCCGTGGGGCGCTTTATTTCAACAGTAAAACCAATCCGGACAGCGTGGCACCTGTTTTGCAATTCCTCAGGGAAGACCTGAATCACATGATTCAGCATTTTCGATGGAATAAGTAATCAATCATGAAATTCTACAACCGCATAAAAATCATCAGTTTCATTGCCTTCACATATTTTGGTATTGCCTCGAATGTGTTGACGGCTCAGCACGACGGTGATACAAAGAATAAAAAAGCCAAAGCGCTCTTTGATGAGGGTTACGTTCAATATACCAGAGGACTGTACGCCAAAACCATTGAATTGTGTACCAAAGCCATCCGCAGTGATTTGTTCTATTTTGATGCATACGAGTTGAAAGCCGCAGCATTAGAAGAACTTCAGCGAAATAAGGAAGCCATTCAGTCGTACCTGGAAGTGGTAAAACTGGACAGTAATTACCGGCAAGTGTATTACTATCTGGGAAGTTTGGAATACCGCACTGCCCTGTACGAAGATGCCGCACGTCACCTAAATAAATTCCTCTCTTTTGAAGGTGATTTCAGGAGGCTGCGCAGCAAGGCAGAAAGCTTGCTCGCCAACGCACAGGCAGCTGCATCCATCATGAAGGAACAACAGGTGGGCGGGATTCAAAATTTAGGAGCATCTGTCAATTCATCCTTGAACGAGTACTGGCCGGGGATGACAATTGACGGGCGCATGTTGGTGTTCACCCGCAGGGTAAACATGCAGGAAGATTTTTACATGGCCGAACGTTTCCAGGACACCGGATGGAAAAAAGCACGTCCGATGGCAGGATCCATCAATACAGACGACAACGAAGGAACGGTTTCTATTCCTGCAGATGGCTCCAGGGTGTTCCATACTTATTGCGGTCCGGGAACCATTGGCAGCTGCGATTTGGTGGTGAGCGAACTATCAGGCGGTTCATGGTCCACCAGGGAAAATCTTGGTCCCGGCATCAATACGCCATTTTGGGAATCAGGGCCGGCAATATCGGCTGATGGACGAACGCTGGTGTTTTCCAGTGCCCGCCCGGGCGGATACGGTGGCAAGGATTTGTGGATGAGCAGTTGGACGGGAACGGAATGGACTCCCGCGTTGAATCTGGGTTCTAAGATTAATACGTCCAAAGATGAAGAAGCACCATTCCTGCATTACGATGGAGTGACCCTTTACTTTGCCTCCACCGGCCATCCCGGCCTTGGAAATCACGACCTGTTCATGAGTAAAATCAACGATGAAGGAAATTGGAGCACTCCGGTAAATCTGGGTGCGCCGGTAAATACGCAGGAAGACGAGATGGGCCTTTACGTTGATCGCCTGGGAAATCTTGGATACTTCGCTTCCGATCGGCCAAATGGCTTCGGCGGTTTGGATATCTACTCGTTTCAGATACCCGGGAAGTTGAAGCCGGTGCAAACCAATTATGTGAAAGGTAAACTTTTGGACGATGCCAATGGCAGCGCCATTCAGGGCTCTGTAGAAATTACCGACCTGAACACGGCGAAAGTGGTTTATGCATCCCTGTGTTCCGATTTTATCATTCCGTTAAGGCTGGGGGGGAATTATGCACTTTCTGTGCGCAGCAAAGGATATGTGTACTACTCACAGAATTTCCAGCCTGATTCAGGCAGCATTGATAAACCTTACGAAATCACCGCCCGAATGAAACGTTACAAGGCCGGAGAGGTAATGGTGCTTCGGAATACATTCTTCGATTCAGACAAAACGGAACTGAATCCAGAATCACGCACAGAATTGGATAAAGTTGCAGAAATGCTGAACGAGCAGGTAACCATGCGGATTGAAATCAGCGGACATACCGACAATACCGGTAAACCCGATTACAACCTGCGCCTGTCGCAGGGAAGGGCTGAATCGGTAAGGGCGTATTTACTGTCCAAAGGCATCAGCGCCGGTAGGGTAGAAACCCGCGGGTACGGAGATACCAAACCTGTGTCAGCAAACGATACTGCCGAAGGAAGAGCCCTCAACAGGCGTACTGAAATGAAAATTATCGGGCTGTAGGCAAGGATTAAGTTTGAATCACTCCGGGATTGAATGGTTTTACCGGAGCGTGGTTGGCAGCGACAATTCCCATACTGATGACCATTCTGGTTTCAACAGGATCAATGATCCCATCAACCCAGAGTCTTGCAGCTGCATAATACGGGCTCGTCTGTTCCTGATATCGCCTGGTGATTTCATCCAATAGTGCTTGTTCTGCAGCGGGATCTGAAGCTCCACCCTGGCTTGTTAAACGCGCCTGCTCAATCTGCAGCAGTGTTTTGGCCGCTTGTTCGCCGCCCATCACGGCAATTTTGGCTGTAGGCCACGCGTAAATCAACCTCGGGTCATAAGCTTTACCACACATCGCATAGTTTCCGGCTCCGTAAGAGTTTCCGGTGATGATGGTGAATTTTGGCACCGTGCTGTTGGCTACGGCATTGACCATTTTCGCGCCGTCTTTGATGATGCCGCCGTGTTCACTTCTGCTGCCAACCATAAATCCTGTAACATCTTGCAGGAAGACCAGCGGGATTTTCTTTTGGTTGCAATTCATGATAAACCGTGCCGCCTTATCGGCAGAATCTGAATAAATAACACCACCCAGCTGCATTTCACCTTTTTTGCTGCGCACCACCTGCCGGTTGTTGGCAACAATGCCCACAGCCCAGCCATCTATTCGTGCGTAACCGCAAAGGATGGTCTTGCCATAACCTTCTTTATATTGTTCAAATTCGCTGTTGTCCACGAGGCACTTGATCAATTCAAGGGTATCATAAGGCTTGCTGCGGTCTGCAGGCATGATTTGATACATGCGCTCAGCAGGCACTGCAGGCATGGAAGGTGTTGCACGGTCAAAACCAGCCTGTTCAAAGTGGCCGAGTTTATCCATGATGTAACGAATCCTGTTCAGGCAGGATGCGTCATCGGGGAATTTATCATCAATCACACCGCTGATTTCGGATTGCGCGGTGGCGCCACCCAGTGTTTCGTTATCAACATCTTCACCAATGGCCGCTTTTACCAGGTAGCTGCCCGCAAGAAAAATAGACCCGGTTCCTTCAACAATCAACGCCTCGTCGCTCATAATGGGCAGATAGGCGCCGCCTGCAACGCAACTGCCCATCACGGCTGCAATTTGTGTGATGCCCATACTGCTCATTACGGCATTGTTGCGAAACATCCTGCCGAAATGCTCTTTATCCGGGAAAATCTCATCCTGCATCGGCAGATATACACCGGCACTGTCCACCAAATAAATGATGGGCAATCGGTTTTCCATGGCAATTTCCTGAGCGCGCAGGTTCTTTTTCGCAGTGATGGGAAACCAGGCTCCTGCTTTGACCGTTGCATCATTGGCCACAATCACACAGGCCCTTCCACTTACATAACCAATGCCGGCAACCACGCCTCCCGCCGGACAGCCACCTTGTTCAGAATACATCTGGTAGCCGGCAAATGCGCCTATTTCCAGCCATTCACTGCCTGGATCTCTGAGGAAGTCAATGCGCTCACGCGCAAGCATCTTTCCTTTTTCTTTCTGCTTTCCGGCAGCCTTGGCGCCACCTCCTTCACTGATTTTAGCAAGTTTCCTGCGCACCTCATCCACCATTTGTTTCATGAGGTCTTCATTGCGGTTTGCTTCAATGTCCATTTTGGCCATGTTGCAAAAATAGGGCTGACAGCCAGGGGAATCTATCCACCAAGCCTCAGGTACAAGGAAATTAATGACGGGGCTTTAAAAAAAAGGGCCGGTATCGCACCGCTACAACCTTTTACCCTTGCTTCCTTCCGGATCTGGGGGAGTTCAAAGGGAGCTGGTCGTACCGACCCGGTGCAAAGGTAGGGAAAAACAATTCCGGCAAAAAAAAAAGCCACCCTGAGGTGGCTTTTTTCCATGTTACTTTTTTAATTATTTGGTTACCAGAAGCTTTCCGGTTTTCTGTTCTCCTGCGCATTCCAGCACGGTCAGGTAATGACCGGCCTGGAACTGGCGAACGTCCAATGCAAGTTTTTGTGATCCTGCGCTGAGTTGCAGCTCTTTGCGATACACTACCTGGCCATTTAGATTATATACCAGCAGCGTTCCTTTGCCGGCGCGAAGTGTTTCAAAAGAAAGCTGTGTTTCATGCTGCGCGGGGTTGGGGAATACATTCAATGAAGCGGTGCGAATCAACTGCGCAGGACTGCTGCTGCCGGTCATCAGTGAACGACTGCGATAGAAACCGCGTCCATGCGTACCCAGGTAAATTTCGCTTCCCATCCAGGAATTCCATTCGTAACCCCTGATTTCAAAGACAGGCACCCTGGCCATACCACTGTTTTGCTCTTCCCAGGTAGTGCCGCCTGTTTCTGATGCGAACACACCTAAGTCCGTTCCCAGTACAATATAATTGGGGTTCTTGAAGTCCACGAATGCGTCATATACCGGAATCGCAGGCAAATTGCCGGTGATGTTGGTGTATGAAGGCGTTGCAGACAGCGCATTTGTAGTGAGGTACACGTAGTTGGTGTTGCCATAGTTTCCTAAGGTTACTACGGCACGATCGCTGTTGTTTGGATCTATGTTAATTGAAGTAACAGAGCGGCCGCCGGGCAGGTTTCCAAAAACATTCCTGGTTGTAATTCCGGCCGGAATGTCACGAACACCGGGGTTGGCAGCCACAGTAAATTGAGCACTGTTTAAGCCATCCACACGGAACATTCTTCCGTCTTTGGTGATGAATAATGAGTTTCCATCGGGGGTGTGTTCCAGGTCAATGATGCGGTCGTTGCCCAAGCCACTGGCAATCAGGAACCAGGTTGGTGCCTGCGAGAAGTTGGTAGGATTTACGCACATCCATACTTCACCGTCTTTGGCAAGGAACAAACGGCTGCTGTCGGCAATGCTGGGGTGTTCCCACAAGGTGAATATGGTGAAGAAGTTGGTTTGTGCGATGGCAGATCCTGTTGGCCCTCCG
Organism: uncultured Flavobacteriaceae bacterium; assembly: GCA_964586595.1. Classification (GTDB taxonomy): domain Bacteria; phylum Bacteroidota; class Bacteroidia; order NS11-12g; family UBA955; genus REEB481. The sequence continues at coordinate 41,405 of CAZPHB010000009.1, forward strand.
ATACGGGTATCCCAGAACGTAGAGCGGCTTTGGCCTCCGTTTGCGGAGCGGTAAACAGTACCGTAGTAGATGCTGGAGAATACGATTTTGGGGTTGTAACGGCTGAATTCTACGTCAAATCCATCACCACCACCAATAGAAACAGCACCTTTGGAAGTTTCGCCATTGGCATTGGTATTGCCGGTAAAGTTGATCAGCTGTGTACCATTGTCCTGTGAACCGCCGGTTACCCATCCAAGGTAGTTTGCGGCTACGTTGTAAAGCTGGTAACTGGTGAAGCCATGGTTGCGTTCACTCCAGTTGATCAGGTCGCGGCTATGAAACAGGCCACCGTCGGTACCTACGATGATTTCCGGTGGGTTGCTGTTTGGAACCCATTCAATCACGTGTTTGTCGGCATGCACGTAAGCGTCGTTCCATCCGGCGCCAAAAAGGCTTGCCATGAAACGGGCACCGTTCACAGGATCCCACTGTGCCAGTTCCACTCCACCCATGATCACATGGTCTTTGTTGCGTGGATTTACACTGATCACGTTGTCGTACCATCCCTGATTGGTTCCGAAGATGTTGAAATATGCGCTTTGGCTTGCAATTTTTGTCCAGGTTTCGCCTTTGTTGGTACTTCTGAATACACCATCAAGCGCACCATTAGACGCTGCCGACATGCAATAAACGTAGTTGGGGTCTTGGGGGCTGATGGCGATAGCTACGCGGCTGGAGCCTGATCCAATGGCCATGTCGGTGTATGTGGTTCCACCATCGGTAGAGCGAACAAGTTTGTTTCCAAGGTTCGCAAACAAGGTTCCATCGCTGGCAATTTTCAGTTCGCGGCATGAGCCGGTGCGGATTCTGTTGAAGGTAGTTCCCCCGTCGGTGGTCACCCAAATACCGGTGCTGGTACCCACATAAAGTTTATTTTCAGTGGGGTGGGAAACCATGGAGTTCACCTGGAAAAAGTTGCTGTTATTGGTATTGCTGAGGCGTTTGAACACACGACCGCCGGCGTCCTGATTCTTGAATATTCCTCCGCCAACAAAAGCGGGTGATCCATTTCTGGTTCCGCTCAGGTTGGTGAAAGAACCTTCACCGGTACCGTAGAAGATGTCGCCGTTCAGGGTTTGGCCAATGCAGTTTACGTTCAGGTTTTCCTGCAGGTCATTCACGGGAGTCCAGGAAGAGCCGCGGCTGCTGCTTCTGAACAAACCGCCACTAACCGAACCAACGAACCAGATATTCTGGCTGTCTTTGTGGATCAGAAAGGCACGTGTTCTTCCGCCTACATTGTCGGGCCCCATGTTCTCCCAAATCAGATTTTTGTTCAGGCGCAGGCGGGGCATACGGTCTGCCTGGGCCACCGCATCCGCCATCCATTGCGGGTCAAGGTCTCCGGTTACTTGGTTGTTTCTTAATGAATACTTGTACTCAATCGCTTCACGGATGCTCTGCGCGCCACCTCCAAAGTCGGCTTTGGAAGTTATGGTGTTCAGCTGAGGCATACCGGTTCGCAACGGCCTGTTCACATCGAAGGAAATCACCGCAGCAGTCAGGACAATTCCCGCCGAAATCAGTATAGAAATTTTCTTCATATCTGGATTTTTCTCAATCAAAGCGCAATTTACATCACAATAGTCAAATCTTACCTTATGGATGTAATAAACTGAGGAACGGGTGCTGTCAGCCAACCAACGGGCCGAGATGCCAATAAAGTTACAAGATGTGTTTTTCGGCGTGGTAGGAAGAGCGCACCATAGGACCGCTTTCCACATGTCGAAAACCTAGTGCCAATCCTTCTTCCTTCCATTGGGCAAATTTGTCCGGATGTACAAATGACTTCACTTCCAAATGCATTTTGGTAGGTTGCAGGTATTGGCCAAGGGTAAGTACATCACAATCATGCGCCCTGAGGTCATGCATGATTTGACGAATTTCTTCATCTGTTTCACCTAAGCCCAGCATCACGCCCGACTTGGTGCGCACACCCATTTCCTTGGTTCGTTTTATCTGTTCCAGGCTGCGTGCATATTTGGCCTGTGGGCGCACGATTCTGTACAGCCGCTCGACAGTTTCCATGTTGTGGCTCACTACTTCCGGTTGTTCGTGAACCACCAGCTCCAATAAATCCCATTGGGCTTTGAAATCGGGAATCAGCGTTTCCATGGTTGTTCCCGGATTTAATTCTTTTACCGTCCTGATGGTCGCGGCCCATACTCCGGCGCCCTTATCTTTCAGTTCATCGCGATTTACGGACGTGATGACTGCGTGTTTCACCCCCATCAGCCGAATAGCTTCTGCTACACGTTGTGGTTCATCAAGGTCGTATTCGTTTGGTCTTCCTGTGGCAACGGCACAAAATGAACAGCTGCGGGTACAAATATTCCCAAGGATCATAAATGTGGCTGTTCCGGCACCCCAGCATTCACCCATATTCGGGCAGCGTCCATCTTCGCAGATGGTATGCAGTTTATGTTCTTTGACTATTTTTTTTACGCGCGTGTATTCAGCACCGGTAGGCAGTTCAATTTTTAGCCAGGCTGGTTTTACAATACCTCTTTGCTTCTGATCGGGTTGAAGTGGTAATTCTATCACGGTTTACTGGGCGTATCCGAGCGCAAAACTAAGATAAAAGGAAGAATAAACACTTTTGGAGGCCTGACCGTACATGATGGGTAAACTCTTGCTGAACGCGTCCACCATGATGCCGCAGCCCAATTGTTTGTAGTCATTTCTGAAATTACCCCATCGGGCTTCCAGCCCCATCCGAAGGTGGATTCCCGGAATTACTTTGCCTTCACCCAGTCCATAATTGAAGGCCGATCGTCCGCCTATCAGAAACTGTGGGTTGAGCTCCGGATTGTATCGGGTGGGACGGTAATAAGCGGAATTGTTGTCGATGTACAATAAATCCACATAAACCGGGGCCATATAGGCCATACTCAGACCGCCTGAAAAATGCCCGTGCAAGCCAATGGACTTTCGGTCGCTGCGTGCGGCAATCTGCCACCTCCAACCTGCCAGCCCACGAAGTATATACGCCCGATTTATCTTCCCAAAAACATACGGAGCGCTGTTTGGAATGGAAGTATTTACCACGTCAATTTCTCTGGGATGACGCAGGTTGCCCAATTCCATGCTTCGGATCAGCGACCGGCCTTCCCGAATCTGACGTGCGCTTCCAAAGAAAAATCCAACGCCCTTGCCGCTCGCAGCAATACCTAAACTGATGTCTTTTGCAGATTGGCCCCGTGCCGGAACCACTGCACAGATTCCTATGATTATTGCCAGAATTCGTGTCAAGGTGAACAAATTTACAGAAATTTGCCTTTATGAAAACGGCTAAAGTGGTGTACAAGGGTGAACTTCAGGCGTTAAGTACGCATCTGGCTTCAGGACAGGAACTGATTACCGACGCGCCGGTGGACAACAAAGGCAAGGGGGCAGCCTTCTCGCCCACAGATTTATGTGCAACCAGTCTGGCTTCCTGCATGATCACTACTTTAGGCATTTATGCGGAGCATCATGGGTTTACGCTCGGATCAATGGAGGCAAGTGTACAAAAAATAATGGCTTCAGATCCGCGGCGCATCGCCGGTATTGACGTTGTTCTTGACATCGGATTGAGTCAGGAACAAATGAATGACGAAAACCTGAAATCAAAAATCATCAGCGTGGCACATACCTGCCCGGTAGCGCGTTCCCTGCATCCTGATCTGGTTCAGAACATCAGTATAAATTTTCAGAAGATCAGTGACTGATGGCGGGAAACAGCACTAAATGCCACGGACTCTTTCCCGGCATTTTGCCGGTCATTTAACCCCAAAAAAAGTGCAGCAAACCTTCGAATATGTGAAATCCAAAGGAATAGCTACAGTTGTTCAACGACCTTTTGGTGCGCTTGAAACGTACTTAGATCCGCTTACGCTTGGACAGCCACGGCCTTTTTTACGCATTGTGCAGGAAGTAGCAACCAGAACCACCAGGGCTGTTGCAATCAAAAGCAGCGATTTGTTTTTCATGTGGATGTATTTGTTTTATGGGCAAAATTAGGGATATACTCGCCTCAGAAGAAACGTTTCAAAAATTATACCAACACTTGGTTTCCGGTGCAACTTTATCCCACGTGCATCAAGATGCCAGAGCATTCGTCCAGCTTCAGGCTGAATTAAGGTCGAAAGCAGCCCGCAAATTGCCTTCATGGGAAAAATCATCCTGCCTGTTTACCCGTCAATCCCTCGAACAGTGCAGTTCAGAACTACTGGCTAACTATAAATCAACCCTGGTTCGGGGAACGCTTTGTTTGGATTTAAGCGGCGGACTTGGTGCAGATGCGGTGGCATTTTCCCGTGTTTTTGAAACCGTAATTTCTGTTGACCCTGATCCAGATCTTCACGAGTTATTCCTTTGGAATGCCGCCCGTTTGGGCGTGAAAAATGTTCACCGGTTATGTGCTGATGCGGTTCAGGTATTGGAAGAAACAGATGTTCCTGCCGACTTAATCTACCTGGATCCCGACCGCAGAAGTGCACAAGGCCGTCGTTTGGTTGGATTCAAACACTACAGCCCGGAACCTTTAGCTTTGTTCAGGAAATATGGGAACCTGGGCCGTTCGTGGTTGATCAAGCTTTCGCCTTTAGATGATTTGCATGCCATCATGCATGATTGTTCAGAAGTGAAATCTATACGTGTGATCAGTAAAGATGCTGAGGTTAAAGAGTTGCTCCTGGAATTAATACCTGGTTACTCGGGCGTCACTGCGGTGGAGGCGGTTTTCGCAGATAGTGGACAAATCTGGACGCACTCCTGGAATCCGCAGCTTCCTGCACTTGCGATGGCTGCTGATCTTCAGGAATGGCTTTTTGATCCGGCTTCAGCCCTGATTAAGTCAGGTTTTCTGAAACAAGCCGGGCACAGCTTGCAAGCATTGAATGTTGCAGGAACCTTATGGACGGGACCAATGCGGGATCACTTACCCGGCAGATGGATGCAGGTACTCCATGTTGCCAGGGATCAGTCTCTGCGTAAATGTGGCCGGATGTTGCAGGAATTAGGCATAGATGCCGCTTTGGTCAAAGCAAAATCATACCATTTAAGTTCTGAAGAAGTGCGGAACGTATTGCAACTCGCAGAAAGTCAGGAGCATGCGGTGTACTTCATCGGTCAAGGCAAGTCAAGCCTGATGATTGTTGGTAAAATCCTGTAATGAATCTCCCCAAAGTTAGCCGTTGACACTCTTAATATAGTGGTCGAGTGCAGTAACCATGCTCGGTGCATCTGCTGTGGGCGCGGGAATGTCTAGGATCAGCTGATGTTCCAGGATGGCTTTTTGTGTTGAATCACCGAAGCCCGCAATGCGTGTTTGGTTCTGCATGAAATCGGGGAAGTTGTCGTACAGTGATTTGATATCCGCTGGGCTGAAGAAGACCAGTATGTCGTAAAAAACTTCTTTCAGGTCCGAGAGGTCGGAACTTACGGTTCTGTAAATGGTAAATTCTGTCAGGTTTAACTTGTTGGCCTTGAAGAAATCAGGAATGCTTGGCTTTCTGATGTCTGAACACGGGAACAGAAATTTTTCAGCCGGGTGCGCTTTGCAGAGGTTCAAGAAACCTGCCTCGCCACCGGTTTTCCCGCAAAACATTTTCCGCTTTCTGAGCACGATGTATTTCTGGACGTAGTTGGAAATGTTCTCGCTCAGACTGAAATACTTCATTTCAGGCGGCATTTCAATCTTTAGGGATTCACAAACCTTGAAGAAGTTGTCGACGGCGTTCTTCGAGTTGAAAATTATGGCCGTATGGTCCAGAATGTTCACCCGTTGCTGCCTGAGTTCTTTAGCGGTTAGGGGTTCGATGTGGATGAAGGGTCGGAAGTCAATTTTCAGCTTGAATTTCTTGGCGATTTCTTCATAAACATTCTTGCCAGCCTCCGGTGGGGGTTGTGTGATGAGGATGCTTTTAACTTTAATCGCTCGGGTCATTTAAGTAAGCGTCTGGCTGATAAATGTGAATAACAGGAGGTGCGGAAGTATTTCGAAAGCGCAAAAATACAATATACCGAAGAAATTAAAGTACCCGTAGCGAATTTGCATGAACACACTGATCAGAACCCGAATCAAAACCAGTAACAACAAAAGGTAAAGCATCACGTTTCCGGCAGCTGTATGGTTGAGTTGTTCGATGTTGAAGTACAGAATCAGACTGAATGGCAACAAGAAGAGCGCGGTAAAAAGCTCAAAGTTGGTTTTGAACAAGGTGATGATGCGGTGCATGGGTGTTAGGTCAAGCAGGTAGCAATGCAGGCTTTGATTGAGGAACAACACCAAACGCCACAGCAAGAGCAGCGCCAGCAGCACAATGAAAAACAGAGGATTGTTCGCAACCTGAATGTATCCTGAATACACACACCACACCACAATGAGTTGTGCATAAGCCGCCTGCCCGATGAGCACAGATAAGATGCTGCTCGCGCCAATCGTTGTTTTCATGTTTTCCAACAGGTCGTTGAACTGCGAGCGGCTAAACAATGCGCGGTACCGTGCGTAAAAAAGGGCAGGGAAAAAGCTTCTGTTGGCAACCAGCATCAACAGCAGCACGATGCTGCTGTAAAAAAACCAGTTTTTGGGAGTGCTTTGCCTTTTGTACACCAGGTTCATAAATGGCGATAGCGGATCTTCCTGCCGGGGAAGTTGGGTCTTGTTGAACTTGGGCGTGAAATGTGCACGCAGCATGCTGCGGGTGCTGTCGGTACGCATGCTGTCTGCGAAGGGATGCACTTTCCAAACCCTGACATAGCGTGGGGTGCTGTCGCTTTGGGCAACCACAGCCGGAGCATCTTGCCCGGAAAGCGCAGTATGACCCAATAAGAAGCCCAGAATCAAAATGAAATGGCGCATGGTTAAAAATGGCTGATTAATCCTGCATGGATTTTTGATTCCCGCCAACTGAGGGGATTCCCGGATTCCTGTCCCAATGCCCAGATGATTTGAAGGATGCCAGGCTTGGTTTCAAAACCAATGCTGCAACCGAAGCCGTGAAACCGCCGTTCCTGATTGCGCACCACAGCAGTGTTTAACCAAGTTTGTGCTCCGTTCCAAAATAGTCCGGCATGGGTTCTTTCAGTAAGTAGGTAACGGAGTTCGATGGTGCTCATCAGCCAGCTGCTGGCAAAAATACGTTGTTCGTTGAAACCACGGAGGTTTGAAAATCCACCCAATCTTGTGGCTTGGGCCACCGAGCTGATTTCATCCTGCAGCCATTGTCCTTCAATTCCTGCCATCAGCCTGAATGCACCGCGAAGTTTTACCACACCTTGCAGTTTTCCCTGAATCCTCCATGGATTGCTGTTCAATGCTCCTGCCCGCGCTAAAGAATCATAGATGTTCAGGGGTAATTGTTCAATGGCCGGGTTTCTTTTGATGCTTTTTGTTCCCGTAGCCACATTCAATTCCATAGCCCAGCCCTTCCCGGGGTTGATTGGGTGATCCAGATTGCGATACTGCAATCCAAGCTGATAGAGTTGAACCCTGCAGCCCAGATTATCCGGAAGGGCTCGGTTCTTCACAATAAACTGACTGTCAATGTTTTGCTGAATGTGGTTTTGTTGTTCATAGCCTGCCTGAAGTTCCAGTTTACGCCACATCCAGCCTGCGCGTATGGCGGGATTCACGGTGGCGAAACTGCTGTCCATGCGCGCAGCGCGAAATGACAAGCCCGCAGTAACAGGGAGTCCGGCAGGGAAGGGTGCCCGCAGCTCAAGGTGCATGTCCTGCGACATTCCATTGAAGTTACGCCAGGCCGCATGTACCATCCAGGCTCTTGAAAACAAATGTTCCAAATGCAGGCGTGCTTCTCCCGTAATGATGGGTTTGTTGCTTCCGGCACGGTTGCCAATGCCGGCCAGCAACAGCAACTGATTGGCCGCAATTGGTGCTGCCGGAAGGTAAACTCCGGCTTTAGTGCCGGCATACATCAGCATTGGCTGCCCTGTCCAGCGGTAAGGTGCGGTCATGTCCAGCCGTGCCCTGATGGTTTCCGGCGCAATGGGTTTCCATATCGAACCCGGTGACAGTCCCAGTGCGCGCATCAGCCAAACGCCGTCAGGGGCCGGCGTGCCGGCAAAAATGATGCTGTCCCAAAAAAACTGCGCGCCGGGGCGGAAGTTCACGTGCAGTTGATAAGCACCGCATTGTGGTTGCCTGATGGTGCGTAAAACCTGCGCAAATGGGTATCCTGCATTGTTGGCGGCCTGTACGGCATTTTTGCACAACAAATCTATTTCTTGCAGTGCCATGCCCGCCCGGAACTGTGCCGGATAGGTTTGCCAGCAAACCAGTTCCGATGCACCTTGAATGAAGATGCTGTCTGAAGTATATCCAATGCCTCGCGTGCAACGATGCTGCCAGATTCCGCGGATGCGCACGGAGTCAGTGCACGCTGCCTCCAAATACCCGCGCATATGTTGTTGCGCCAGCCATTGTTGTTTTTTGTTTGTCTGGATGTGAAACACCTGGTGGCCGCTTCCCGGCTTCATGCACGATGAAACCAACAGGGAAAAAAGCAGAAGCAGTTGCCACATGCGTACAAATGTCAAACAGTCGCTGCAATTTTGAAAGCACAATGGCAGGCTTGTACATCCATATTCCTTATTGCAGAAAAGCCTGCTTCTACTGCAACTTTCATTTCAGTGTGCATACAGGTGGCTGGAAGGAAATGCTTCAGGCCATCCTTCGCGAAGCCCAAACAGAAGCGCCATATTGGTCGGATGTGCGGTTTGATTCTATCTATTTTGGCGGTGGAACACCTTCGCTGATCCCTGCGGAAGCTCTTGCTGCGTTTATTCGCGCGCTGCAATCGCAATTTAATCTGGCAGAAAACCTGGAGTTTACCCTGGAAGCCAATCCTGATGATGTGGACATTGAGCGCATTGCCGCGTGGCAGGAAGCTGGCGTGAACAGGGTCAGCCTGGGTCTGCAAAGTTTCTCCGATGCCGAACTCTCCTGGATGAATCGGGCGCATCATGCCGCCCAGTCGGAAGCAGCGTTGAACCTATTGCTGCAGGCAGGCATCCCATCGGTGAATGTCGATTTAATCTATGGCAGCCCCTTGTTGTCGGACGATGAATGGATTTCATCACTGCACAAAGTGTTCAGCAGCGGTGCCGACCACCTGAGTGCCTATGCCTTAACCCTGGAAGCAGATACGCCGTACAAAAAATTGGTGCAGCAAGGTAAATATGCTCCGCCCGATGAGGAACGGCAGGCCCGCCAATTTGACTTGTTGATGGAAGCCGCCGCTGCTGCCGGCTGGGAACACTATGAAATCAGCAACTTGTGCAAACCGGGCAGCCGTGCCAAACACAATACTGCGTATTGGTTCAACAAACCCTACCTGGGTATTGGGCCCTCCGCGCACAGCTACAGAAATAGCCGCCGGATGTGGAATGTTTCCGACAACAAAAGTTATGTGGCACAGGCCGAGGCGGGCTGTTGGCAGCGCTCGGAAGAGATTTTAAACCCCAAAACCATGCTCAACGAGTTGGTGATGACCCGAATCAGGCTTTCAGAAGGCTTGTCGCTTACAGAAGCGGAACAACTTGTTCCCGGATTTTCCGAACAGAATAAAGCAGCGTTGCGCGGTTTTGTGGAACGCGGATGGGCCGTTCAGGAAGAAGGAGTATTCAGGCTGCTGAATTCGGGCCGTCATTATGCCGATGCCATTGCTGCATCGTTGATGCTGGTTGAGGGCGATTAGGCTTTAGATCCGGCGGATTCCATAAAGGCCACCAGCTCCTCGCGGCCAATGCCGTCTTCTGCTGAAGTAATAAACTGCATGGGCAATTCTTCCCAATCCTGATGCAATGCCTCGCGAATAACCTCAAGTTTGGCATCCAGTTCTTTCATGCGCTTTTTATCGGCTTTGGTGTAAATGATGGCCAGCGGGATTCCATTTGTACCCAGCCAGCGAATGAATTCAAGATCTATGGCTTGCGGCTGAATGCGGCTGTCCACCAGCACAAAGGCGCAATACAGATTCTTCCGCTCCTGAAAATAGCGTCGGATCATCTGTTCAAAGGCGCCGCGTTTTTCTTTAGACACGCGTGCATATCCATAGCCCGGCAAATCGGCAATATTCCAGCGGGAGTTGATGTCAAACAGGTTGATGGTTTGCGTTTTTCCGGGATTTGCCGAAGTGTGGGCAAGGTTTTTTCGCCCGCAAAGCATGTTGATCAGCGAGGATTTACCCACATTGCTTCTGCCGATGAAGGCAAATTCAGGCATGTTTCCTTCCGGCATTTTTCCTACTTCCGGCCAGGAGCCAATAAATCGTGCGTGCAGTGTGGTTCCGGACATGCTGCAAAGTTCCGTCAGCGACAGGAATTATTTACAGATGCAGGCCTACTTATATTTGCACCTCATTTTGCGCACCGTTAAACCCAACCCACAGGCTGAAGCTTCAAAAAAAGAGCAGGTAGAACACATGTTCGATGCCATTTCCGGTCGATACGATCTGTTGAACAGAATGTTGTCGTTCGGGATTGACATCGGCTGGCGTAAGAAGGTGAAGAAGGCCATTGCCGATGCCGGAGCCCGCAGCGTGCTTGATGTGGCTACCGGAACCGCGGATATGGCCATCGAGCTGGCTGCGCTGCCTCAGGTAAACCACATCACCGGCGTAGATATTTCTGCCGGCATGTTGTCCTTTGGCCAACAGAAAATAGACCGCAAAGCCCTCAACGAAAAAATCAAACTGCAACAGGCCGATTCCGAGCAGTTGCCCTTCCCGGATGCCAGTTTTGATGCCTGCACCGTTTGTTTTGGGGTGCGGAATTTTGAACACCTTTCGCGCGGAATTACAGAAATGGCCCGCGTACTGCGCCCCGGCGGAACTTTGCTGGTGCTGGAATTTTCCAGACCCAAAAATCCTGTGTTTAAAGCGTTGTACTGGTTTTATTTCGGGAAAATATTGCCAGCCCTAGGCCGGCTTATTTCCGGCAGCAACAATGCCTATCGCTACCTTCCGGAATCGGTGAAGGTGTTTCCCGACGGGAAGGATTTTCTGCACATCATGGAAGGTGCCGGCATACGCAATGCCAAGGCCAAACCGTTAACATTTGGAATTTGTACCCTTTACAGCGGAACACGTTGAGGTTCACCACCACCATCATCGCCCTGATTTTTGGCTTTGCTGCGCAGGCGCAGGAAGTTGACCCAACGCGGGAATACAAGCCCATGCACTTCGGCATTTCCATCGCCATGTGCCAGGCCAAGATGAAAACCACCTTTTCGCCTTCTTTTTACCAAACCACCGATTCCCTGTATTCCATCACCAATCAGGGATTTCCAGGTGTTGGATTTGGCGGGGTGCTGGCCTTTCGCCTCAGCGAACATCTGGAATTCCGCACGCTCGCGATGTTGCACCTGCTGCAGCGAAACATGCAGTTTCAGTTCAATGACCGCAAGGACGACATCAAGCTGGAAACGGTGAGCTTCGACATTCCGGTAGGGTTCAAATACAAAAGCGACCGCCACAAGAACACCCGCTTTTACGTATTGGGTGGGGCGCGCTGGACCCACGATTTCCAATCGAACGAAGACGCCGACCTGAATCCGGTGAAACCCATCGTTGCCAGCAAGAAAAACGTGTATTTCTACGAGTTTGGTTCGGGCGTGGAATTTCACCTGGAATATGTGATGTTCGGGCTGGAACTGAAGATGAGCAATTCGCTGAACAATGCATTGGTAAAAGTTCCGGGCAGCATTTATTCGGGCTCATTGAACGCGATGAACCCGAGAATCTTTCAACTTTCCCTGCTCTTTGAATACTGAAGCACACGGATTTGCATTTCACCTTACAACATAAAGATCCCTGGACGCATGCCCGCGCCGGCGTCATCCAAACCTCACGCGGAGCCATTCCCACACCAATCTTCATGCCTGTGGGAACGGCCGGCACCGTGAAGGGCCTGCACCGGCAGTTTCTGACCGACGACCTGAATGCGCCCATCGTGTTGGCCAATACGTATCATTTATATCAGCGTCCCGGCACGGAGGTGCTGAAACAGGCCGGCGGCCTCCACAAATTCATGAACTGGAACAGGCCGGTGCTTACCGACAGTGGCGGCTATCAGGTGTATTCGCTGGGCGCCATGCGCAAGCTCACCGAAGAAGGCGTTCGGTTCCGGAGCCACATCGATGGCTCCACGCATTGGTTTACGCCGGAAGGTGTAGTGGACATTCAACGCGCCATTGGCGCAGATTTCATCATGGCTTTTGATGAGTGCACGCCTTATCCCTGCGATTACCGCTACGCGAAGAATTCCATGGAACTTACCCACCGTTGGCTGGCCCGTTGCATGCAGCACATGCAGGAAACGGAGCCGCTGTACGGCGTGGAACAGGCCCTGATTCCCATTGTTCAGGGCAGCACATACCGCGATTTGCGCAAGGAAAGTGCAACCAGGGTGCAGGAATTTGAAGCCCCGCTTTACGCTATTGGAGGATTGAGCGTGGGCGAACCGGCGGAAGAAATGTATGCCATGACCGAAGAGGTTTGTGCCATCCTTCCTTCCGATAAGCCGCGTTACCTGATGGGCGTTGGCACGCCTGCCAACCTGCTTGAAGGCATTGCGCGCGGAATAGACATGTTCGATTGTGTGATGCCCACCCGAAACGGCCGCAACGGGATGGTGTTCACCAGCAACGGCATCGTCAACATCCGAAATAAAAAATGGGAACAGGATTTCAGTCCGTTGGATTCCTGGCTCAGTCCGGAATATTCTAAAGCGTACGTGCGCCATTTGTTTGTTTCCGGAGAAATGCTCGGTCCCATCATTGCCAGCATGCAAAACCTGAGGCTGTACCTTTGGCTGATGCGACAGGCCCGCAGTCAGATCATGGCCGGAACCTTCCACACCTGGAAGAATCAAATGGTACAACACCTGATGCAAAAGCTATGAAGCCACGGCTGCTGAAAAAGCTCGACCTCTACATCATCCGCAAGTTTCTTTCCACCTTCCTGGTTACGCTGTTCCTGTTTGTGGTCATCATCATGTTGTTTGACATCGGGGAAAAGCTGGATGATTTTCTCGAGAAAAATGCCCCCGTGCGTGCCATCGTGTTTGATTATTACCTCAATTACATCCCGTATTTCCTGAACACCTTTTCGCCGGTATTCATCTTTGTGGCGGTGATATATTTCACCAGCAGGCTGGCCATGCGCAGCGAGTTCATATCCATGCTGGCCGCAGGCATCAGCTTTCGAAGAATATTGCTTCCCTACATGCTGGCAGCAGCCATGCTGGCTTACATGAGCTACTACCTGAATGCCTGGGTGATTCCACGCGCCGACAAGCAGCGGGTTGCTTTTGAAAACCGCTATACACGGGGTTATTGGAGCAATTTTAAAGGAACCATATACCGTCAGCTCAAGCCCGGCCTGCTGCTGTATATGGAATACTTCAACAACAACGACAGCACGGGAGGTGGTGTTTCGCTGGAACAGTTTCAGGGCGTGAACCTGAAGAGCATCACCTTCGCGCAAAACATCCGTTTCAACAAAATGAAAGGGAAGTGGACCCTTGAACGCGTTAAAATTCGAGAGTTTCAACCCGACGGCAGCCAGCACGTGCGCATCCTGCCTGCCATGGATACGGCGCTGGTGTTTAACCCCAAAGATTTTTTCTTCAGACCGGAAGACGTTCAATCGCTGGATATGCGCGAACTGCGCGATTTCATCACCGCTGAACGCACCCGCGGTGCTGAAGGCATTGCCTTTTTTGAAACAGAATTATACCGGCGCTATGCAACACCGTTTTCCACGTTTATTCTGGCATTCATCGGTGTTTGTGTGGCAGGAAGAAGGGTACGCGGCGGCTTAGGGTTGCATTTGGCTATTGGTATTTTTGTGCTGATTTTTTACCTCTTCCTCAGCAAATACTTTATTTCGATGGGTGCCACCAACCTCATGCATCCGCTGTTGGCCGTGTGGATGCCCAACCTCGTATTTTTACTCATTGGGCTGGTATTTTACCGTTTTGCCCAGAAGTGATTCCTGAAACTCAGTAAATGTTGAACACCCTGGTGATGTTGAAACCGGGGCGAATATCACCGCGAAACAAGTTCCCACTGGTTTCGGTGAGGAAACTCTTGTCGGTCATGCCTGCGCTGTTGGTAATATGGATTTGAAATACATGGCCGCCGGTTTCTACATCCAGGCCAACGGACAGTGGATTGCTGTTGCCCGGAGGAAGCTGTGAGGAAGGGAAATACACGTATTCGGCGTTCACACTGGTGCGCGGTGATATTTTTTGTCTGAAGCCAACCCCAATCCCGGTAAGGGTTGTAGCGCCACCTTCAAAACTGCGTGCATGCTGCACCCAGGTGGGCATGATCTGAAGGCTGAAGGCATCAGAAAACTTGCGTCCTAAGATGATCTGGCCAACATAAGAAATACGCTCTTCCGGAAGCACGTTCACGCCTGGGAACTGGTCTCCGCGTCGCGCAGCCGACACAAAAACCAAGGCGCTGATAGGCTTTTTGTCGTCAGTGGTTTGCTTCATGAATTTCCACTTGGCGTAGGCATCGATGGTTTTTCCCACCGAACTGCGCCCGAATCCGATCATGGTTCCATAGCCGGTGCCGATTTCGGCGCCGATGCGAACGGTGGCAGCGTCGAGTCCCCAAAAATTGTACGCGCCCGAATTGAACGTTCCGAAACGGTGCTGGATTTTGATGTCCATGGTTCCGGCATCGGTAATTTCCAGGCTCTGGTTGTTGATGATCCTTGAGGATTTAAAGCTGGCGCTCACAGGAATGCCCATGGCAGGGCCTTCTGCAGAATCCAAAAGACTGAGCAGGTCATCTTGCGCACTCAGGGACAGCGCAGCAAAGAAAAAGGCAAGTGCTGCTGCACCTGCCTTTTTTATGAATACCTGTTTTAGGGTCATGATTTTGGATTCAGCACGCAATCTACTGAAACCTTGATGGATTTAGAAATCTTGTCTTTTACGGCATCCGGGATTTTCACCTGATAATCCTCAGGATTCACGTTGAAGGTGCTCTTTACAATCAGCTGTGTTCCTTTCACTTCGATGGTGCCTTCGGTGGCGAGGTCTTTGGTTACTCCGTGCATGGTCATTTTGCCATTTACTTTGGCTTTGTAAGTGCCGGCTGTGCCAAACTTGATTTCAGCTAGGTTGCTGATGCTGCCTTTATACGTAGCCTTCGGGAACTTGGTGCTCTCCATGTAGTTTTCGTTGAAGTGCTCCTGTAATTTGGCTTTGTCAAACTGGAATGCGTTGATGGCAATGGCAAATTCCACAGCGCCTGTGCTGATGTCCAAAACCGACGCAACCTGGTTGTTGTCGCCCTTGATGTCTTCCAACGGGGTGCTGCTTAGGAAACTCACGTGTCCGTTGCGTGTAAAATACAGATTGGCCGTCGGTGCCATGGCTAACAGCATGCTTGCGCCAACGCTTAAAAGGGCTGTTTTGAACAAAGGATTTTTCATACCGTTGCTTAGAATCAAAAAGTTTGCCATTCTGCTACTTCATCAGGTCACATCGGGTGAGCAAGGCGTCCATCAGGTAGCCTGAACATTGTCCTTTTACTTTGATGCTGTCGTTCACTTTTAGTTGTTGCAGCTTGGAAACCACTTCCTGGTCAAAATGGCAATTCACGCCGGCCATAGGGTTGTCGGTGCCCAACTGAATATTCACGCCTGTGCTGTCAGGGCTGATGGATTCAATGGTTCCGGTAACTTCAATGATTTGGTTGAGGTATTTTTTGTTGGCACTGTCTTCGTTTTGTTCAAATTCCGACAGCAGCTGCGAGGTGGTCATGCTGTAGGCAGCTTGTCCGCTCATCACGCGTTCGGCTTTCTTGAAATAAATGTAAGCACCATATCCTGCGGCGGCCAGCAGCACAATGCCAAGGCCAATCAATACTTTTCTGTTCATAAATGCTGTTTTCAGGGTGCTAAATTCTGAAATTTGTTCGAAATATGAAGGAATGGGCTTCAAGTACCGACTCAATTTTGCGCTTTACAGGGCGCATGATGCTGCTGGCCGCGCTGTTGTTCTTCACCGAATCGTTGCCGGCTCAGGGTGTGCTGTATAAAGTGAACGGAGTGTATGGCGGTGGAAATGCGCTGCTGGTTCAGGCCGATACCATCGCTTTTGTGGGAAGCTTTGCCCAGGGCAAGAAGCTGTTTCCCGGGGCACGTATCGAACAGCGGAAAAACACATGGATTTATCCTGGGTTTATGGATGCACATGCGCATTTTTATTACTACGGACTCGGCCTTACCGAATGCGACCTGCGGGGAACGGAAAGCTTTCGTGAAGTTTGCGACCGCGTGGCCTTTTATGCCAGATTGAACCCCGAAGGATGGATTATTGGTCGAGGCTGGGATCAAAACGATTGGTTGGATAAGGAATTCCCCGACAGGTCCATGCTCGATTCGATGTTCCCGAGCCGTCCGGTGGTGCTGAAACGTGTAGATGGTCATGCACTGCTGATCAACGATGCCGCCCGAAACGCCGCTGATTTTGATCCGGATGTTCCAATCGAAGGAGGCGAGGTGTTGAAGCACAAGGGACGTTATACCGGTGTATTGATTGACCAAGCCTGTTCGGTTGTTTCCGATGCTGTTCCGGCACCTTCCCGACAGCGGCAAATTCTGGCACTGGAACTCGCCGCAGGGATGGTGCTTGAGCAGGGTGTTACGGCTTTATCGGATGCGGGTTTGCCCTATGATGTGATTTTTTTGATCGATTCCTTGCAGCGTGCCGGTCGCCTGCCCATCCGTATTGATGCCATGATGGCACCCGAGGAAGCTAATTTCAGGCACTTTCAGCAAGGCGGATTTTCAAGCCCATGGCTGGCCAGCGGATCGGTGAAGTATTACCTGGATGGCGCTTTGGGCTCTCGTGGCGCTTGTATGAAGGACGATTATTGCGACCGCCGCAACCATCGTGGATTGTTGTTGGTTCGCCCTGATTCGTTTGCCATGGCTTGTCAACGGGCCGCGTCCATGGGGCTGCGTATTTGTGTACACGCCATTGGTGATTCGGCCAACAAACTGGCGCTGCACAACATGTCGAAATACATGCCTTCCGGTGCGCGTTGGCGCGTAGAACATGCTCAGGTTGTGGACCCGCACGACATGCACCTGTTTCATCAAACCGGCATCATTCCTTCGGTGCAGCCAACACATGCTACCAGCGATGCGCCATGGGCTGAAGACCGTTTGTGCGCCCACCGCATGCACGGTGCTTACGCCTACCGCACCTTGCTCCAAAAAGCAGGAACCATCGCTCTGGGCACTGATTTCCCCGTTGAACAGGTGAATCCGCTGGCAACCTATCTGGCGGCGGTTTTCAGAAACAGCGCTGATGGACGTGTGCAGCATTTTCGCAGGGAAGAGGCACTGAGCCCGGATGATTGCATCAAAGGCATGACCGAATGGGCCTGGCAGGCTTCGGATTTAAAGGTGCGTGGGGGAAAGATTGCGCCCGGATATCAGGCCGATTTGGTGTTCCTGAACCGCAATCTGGTTCAATTGAAAGAACACGAAGTGTTGCAAACCAAAGTGCTTGATGCCATGACCGCAGGAGTCATCCGTACAATACACCTGGAAGAGGTTAAAGCTCCATCAAAGCAGTTCCGCTGATGCCAATGACCCGTTCCCGTTCATCTTGTTTGATGCAGGGATGTAAACCGGTAAGTGTGCCAAAGGCAGGCAGGATCAGCAGGTTTTGCCGAAGGTAAAAGCAGGGGAGTATCATCCTGTCGCGCGCTTTACTGCGCAAAGCATAACCCGGATGCACGTGGCCACAGATGCCGGGAATATGCGCAGTTTGCTCGGGCCATGGCGGATGGTGAAACAAGCACAGGCCATCCATGTTGGTTCCCTCAGCCATGCATGTTAAACCTGCTTCGAGGTAGTGTTTTTCCTCGAGGATGTCGTGGTTGCCCGGTACCAAAATCCAATGTACTTGGGGATAGGATTTAAAAAACGATGCAGCTTCCTTCCAGGATTGGTTGTATGAACTGTGGAACAGGTCGCCCAAAAACACCACCTGTTGCGGTTCAAAATGTGTGAGCAGCAGCTGCAGGTTGTGGTAATCTCGTTGATGCGCCATTTGCGGCAGGGGCAAGGCATGCTTTCGGAAATGCGCGGCTTTGCCCAAATGCAGGTCGGCAAGGAACAAAGTTTTTGTAGCAGGCCGGAATACGCATTTCATTCCCGACAGCAACAATTGCTGACCGCCGAATTCCAAATCCATCATCCCGCCCAACATCGGCGCAAATTTGCAGCAGCTTGCCTGTAATTTTGCATCATGGGTGCAGCACAGTTTCATATTCCGCAGCGGGCCATAGAATTTGGGGTCCTTCTGGCTACACTGCTGCTCATTCTGTTGGCCCGAAGAACGGTACTTCACCTTTATTACCGGCGCAAAGGGAACAAGAACAGAGACAATTTTGTGGTTACCATCAACCAGCTCAGCCTGATCATTGCAGGCTTGCTCTTGTTCTTCGGCATCCTGAAGCTCATGCACATCAGCATCCGGGAGTTTTTTACGTCACTGACCATTTTTGCAGCGGCCCTTGCCTTGATTTTCAAGGATTACGTAAGCAATGCATTGAACGGAATGATCCTGATGTTCAGTGATACCTACAGCATTGGCGACTGGGTGCGCATTGGTCAGCATAAAGGGAAAATCCAGAACATCAACCTGTTGAATGTTCAATTGCTCGATGACGATGATGATTTGGTCATCATTCCCAACAACCTGGTATTGCAGGTAAGCACGGTGAACTACAGCAAAAATCCGGGTCGATTTGTCAGTTTGGAATTTGAGCTGGACAGCAGGCAAATCATGCCTCTGGATCAATTGGAGCAGAGGCTGCTTCAGGCCATCAGCGGGGAGCCTTTGATTAAAGAGGGAAGCACGCAACTGCGTGCGGAAGAGTTTTCCAAAGGGCATATGCTGTTGCGTTTCAGGTTTGAAATGTTGCAATACGACAAGGTTGCCGAGCGGAAAATCAAGCAACTCCTATGGTTGCGGATCAGCGAATGCACCTCCCGAAATGAATTCTAAAAAAACACTTGACAACCCAAGGGTGAAGTCAATATTTTTGACAGCAACAATAGGCAAGGCACTGCATGTCGAAACAGGAAAAGAAAAGGATGGTGATTGATTACAAGAATCTCACAGATGGGATGCTTGCACTGCTGGATGAACAATATCCAACAGGTTTCAACGGCCATTACACAAAGTTCCCGAATTCTAAAGGTGAAATCATCTCTGCCGTGCGTCTGGAAACTGATGACACCATCTATCTGGTGAAAATCAGTGCTCAGATGAAACAAATCCTTACGGAAGCGGAGATGGATGAGATGATTAAACCCAATGAGAAGGACTTAGAGGAGGAAGAAAGTGAATCCGAGGAGGAGGAAGAATCAGGTTCCGGCGGGCGCAATGCCGATGCTGAAGAAGAGTAAATTCTGAAAACCCTTATCGATTGCGTTTGTTAGATGAGGGTGGATTTTGCCCTCACCAGGGACATATCGGTAGCTGTTCGGGTTATTTACCGGGAACTGGAAAGTACGCCTTTCGCAGATCAGTACATCTGGGCGTATGAGGTAACCATTGAAAACCGCAGTTCCGACACGGTGCAATTGCTTAGCCGCAAATGGGAAATACGCGAATGGAACGGCCATACACGCATTGTAATCGGTGATGGCGTTGTAGGCAAGCAACCGGTATTGCATCCTGGCTCATCTTATCAGTACGTGTCGGGTTGCAAGTTGGCATCGGCCTACGGCATCATGGGTGGATTTTACATCTTTGAAAACAAGGAACAGGCTTCGTGTTTCGAAGTGAAAATCCCCGATTTCCGGCTGGAAGTGCCTTTTCTGTTGAATTAATTACGACACATTACCTCCCGGGGTTTTGCCGTTGATGGCCACAACATCGGCGTTGGAAATGGTATATCTGTACTCGTAGCAATAATATACCTGCTTGTCTGCTACAATACTTTCAATACGGGTATGGTAGGCAAAATCAAACCCGTTGGCCTGCAGTTCGCCGCGTTCAATGGAGGTCTGCCCTTCCCGGTACAGGCGGTCCAAAATCCGGCGGTTGCGCCTCAGGATGTTGTTTACATTCCGTACGTAGTTATTGGCATCGCAGTTTTGCCGATTGTGAAACTGATTGCGGCAGCCATCATCACAAAACAACTTATCAGAACGGCCGTGAAAGGAGCGGCCACATTCCTTGCAAAGGCGTTTGAAAACAGGTTCCATAAAAAGTACAACATCATAAAGTAAAAATGAACAAATGAACGATGCACAATAATAACAAAGCCCTTCAGATTTCCAAAGGGCTTTGTTATTGGTTCAATGGTGCGGACGGGTTTAGCCGCCAATTCCGTTCATGGCCGGGCGTGTGGGCGTTGTGCGCTGCTCCGCAGGTGGATTGTTTCCAGGCTGCGCAGGGCGGTTTTGCTCCTGAGTGTTGTTTCCTGCCGGGCGTGATTGGTTGTTGGCAGGAGCCGGATTAGCCGCAGGCTGACGCACGGTTGTGGCGGGTTGTGCCGGGCGTGATTGGTTGTTGGCAGGAGCCGGATTAGCCGCAGGCTGACGCACG
>CAZPHB010000009.1:62150-105633 GCA_964586595.1 uncultured Flavobacteriaceae bacterium
GTTGTGGCGGGTTGTGCCGGGCGTGATTGGTTGTTGGCAGGAGCCGGATTAGCGGCAGGTTGACGCACGGTTGTGGCAGGTTGTGCCGGAGTATTTGTGCTGCTGCGTGCCGCTTCTGTGCCAATCCTTCTCAGAAATTCTTCAGCCTGACCCATACGCTGACCTGAGGGTGCCTGTGGTCTTTGCATTCCCTGTCCGTTGCCTCCTCCATTCTGGCTTCCCTGACAAGCTTCTAATTGTGATTCAAGTGTTGAAATCCGAGCCTTCAGCGTATTTACTTGTGATTCCAGCTCGCGGGCCTTGTCACGGTTGTTGTTGTTCTGTATCCGCAAGGCATCATATTCCTGCTTCAACAAAGACAATTGCTCTTGCGCATTGTTGTTGTCCGCTGCCTTAATCTTGGCCTCCAACTCGCTGTTGGCTTGTTTCAAACGGGAATTTTCGCCCTCCAGCTGTGTAATTCTGGTGCTGAGTTCCGAATTCTTTTGCTTCAGTTGTACAATTTCCGCTTCCAGCTTTGAAGCCGATTCGCCGTCGCAGTTCTTCAACTTGTTCTCCAAATCGGCAATCTGCGTTTTCAGTTTGCTGTTCTCGGCCATCGCAAATTGATATTCTGCCTTGATGGCTTTGTTTTGATTTTCCAGCTCGGCATTCTTCTGTTTCAGTGCAGCCAGCTGGTCAGTGCAATCCTGTGTTGCGGCAACCTTCTGCTCCAGTTCAGAAACCTTAGCCTTCAGGGTGCTGTTGTCTGATTTCAACTTGTTGATTTCTGCGGTGAGCGTAGAGGAAGCGTCGCTGGATTTGCACTTCTGAAGCTCGGCTTCGAGGACGGCAATTTTGTTCACCTGGTCGCTATTGTCCTTTTTTAGCTTGTTGATTTCCGCGGTGAGCGTAGATGCAGCGTCGCTGGATTTGCACTTCTGCAGTTCGGCTTCGAGGACTGCAATTTTGTTGACCTGGTCGCTGTTGTCCTTTTTCAGCTTGTTGATTTCCGCGGTGAGCGTAGATGCAGCGTCGTTGGATTTGCACTTTTGCAGTTCGGCTTCCAGCACTGCGATTTTGTTCACCTGGTCGCTGTTGTCCTTTTTCAGCTTGTTGATTTCCGCGGTGAGCGTGGAAGAAGCATCGCTGGATTTACACTTCTGAAGCTCGGCTTCGAGGACTGCAATTTTGTTCACCTGGTCGCTGTTGTCCTTTTTCAGCTTGTTGATTTCCGCGGTGAGCGTGGAAGAAGCATCGCTGGATTTACACTTCTGAAGCTCGGCTTCGAGGACTGCAATTTTGTTCACCTGGTCGCTGTTGTCCTTTTTCAGCTTGTTGATTTCCGCGGCAAGCGTGGAAGAAACACCTTTCTCTTTGGAAAGTTCAGCTTCAAGCACTGCTACACGGCTTTTGCAGTCGTCACTTTCCTTCTTTAAACGGTTGACTTCGGCGGTAATGGCAGATGACGCACCCTCGTTTTTACACTTCTGCAATTCGGCTTCAAGAATGCTGAGTTTGTTCTGCTGGTCTGCCAGTTGTTTTTTCAGACTGTTCACTTCAGCGGTTATTGTTGCATTCGCTGCTTTTTCTTTATTAAGTGCATCTTCCAACTGTGCATTTCTGGCACGCAGCAGGTCGTTGTCTGATTTCAGTTTGTTGATGTCAGCGGTAATGGTGCTGCTGCCACCGCTTCCGGCTTTGCACTGTGCCAGTTCACCTTCCAGCGTGCTTACACGTGCTTTAAGTGTGGCGATTTCATTTTTCAGGTTGTCATTTTCGGTTCTTGTTTTCACCACTTCTGCAGAAACAGTGCTTCCGGCTTTGCATTGCGCCAGCTGACTTTCAAGGCTGGAAACCTTACCTTTCAGGGTGTTTACCTCGGCGGTAAGCACGGAATTGTTCTCGCCGCATTTGGTAAGGTCTTGTTGCAGTTTGGTATTGACGGTCTTCAGGTTGTCGTTTTCGGTTTTAAGGCGATTTACTTCGGCGTTAACGGTGCTGCCTGTTCTGCATTGATTCAGTTGGCTGTTTAGGCTTATTTTATCCTGATTCAACGCATTCACCTGAGCTTGCAAACGAGCGCTGCGGTCTTGTTCCTGCTGCAGTTTGCCGCTCACAATGGCCAGTTCTTCACAGCAATTTCCGGTGTTTTTGGGCTGTTGGTTTTCTTTGGCGATGACGGCGGCTTCACGGCGTTTCAACTCTTCTTCCTTCTTCAGCAACTCCTGTTCTTTCCTTTTAACCTCGGCACTGATGGTGCTGTTGTTTTTGGTTATATATACAGTATCGCGTTTGATTATTTCAATGCTCACCGTGTCGCGAATGATGATGCTGTCCTTTTGGTTGATGATTACTGAATCAACGGTATTCTCGGTGGAATCTACGACAGTTGTAACTGAATCGGTAATGGGCGTAACCAGATCATTTCTGAGGTTTACCCACCAGGGGCAGGGGTTTATTTTGAAGCGGAAGCCTCCGTACAGAGAAGCGCTTGTCATCTTTCCGCCGGTACTCATTTGGGCCAGTCCGACAAGATTGTCGGTTCCCAAAAGGAAAGGCCCGAGCCGCCCGTACAGGCCGAGCGCAAAACGCTGGTAGTTGGCGGTTAGGGAAAGGGGCATGCCCAGTTCCACGTCTTCGCCTTCGTAGCGTGGAATCACCGAGAACTCCGACATGCTGCGCAAACCGGCACCGCTTTTTCCACGCAGGTTTTGGTTGAGGTTGGCTCCAAGATACCAGCCCGCGCCCATGTGGTAATCGAATTGCACATTCAGGGCCGCCGGTGTAAAGGTGGCAAATGCATCCGATTTGGTGATGCCATTGCCCAAACGGTCGGTAAAACCGGTGTCGAGTTGTTCAAAAGTTGAAGCCCCAAAAGGATTATAGCTGTTCACCAAATTCCGGTTTACACGCCAATATTGCTGGTTCACTTCAGCAGTGCGCGCGCTGCCGTTGAAATAGGCAATCACGCCCACGTCGCGAAGTGAGGCGCCAAGCCTCAGTCGGTAGTTGCGGTCATTTTCGTACCAGCAGTCTGTTCTGTGCCGTGTGCGCAGGCTGGCTTTTTCGGGACGGTATTCATAAACAAATCCATAATCAAAACCGAAACCCACGCCATTGACTTCACTGAACCAAATTCCCAAGGGGTTATTCAAAGCATCCAGAACGGCTTGTGTTCCGGAGTGTGCGGTGCGGAAGGACGCCTTTTTGATAAAGATACTGTCGCGTCCTTCAAAACTGTAATCCAGGTTGGTGCCTCCTGCGTAAGCTGCGCCAAAACCCAGCAAAAATCTTCCCGTGAATCCCCGTTTCCAGAAGTGTTCCGTATTGCGGCCACGGGTGCCTCCAAAGGTGAAGTTGAATTCCTGATAGTTGTCGGTATTGATGGAAAAGGCACCGTTCCGATAATTGTCGTTTTTACTTAATCCATTGCCCGGGAAGCGCCCTGGGGCCGTTTGGATCCCGAGGCGACCAATTTGCGCCAGAGGTTCCTGAATGCCGGTGATGCTGATGCCTTGCACCGTGCGCGTGCTGAAGCCAAAGGCATGCGAGTTATTCACCCGAAAGGCAAAAGACAAACCCTGATTCGTGCTGATGTAGTTGAAGAATTTCTCGTTTTGATTGCCAAATGGTTCCAGCCAGTTGTTGTTCCAGGCTACCCGCCCAAACCTGTTTTGCTGATTTGTCGGAATATTGCCGGCGGTCCACTTCCACAAGCTGAATGGCGCTGCATAGCGCAAGTGGTTGTTGTTGAATGCTGCACCGTAGCTCCACCAGTGGATGTACAAACGGTTTCTATCCGGATAAACCTGCGCCGGATTTTGCAGCATCGCCTGTGTGGTGTTGTAGTTTCCTTGCACGTTTCCAAGGAATTGCTGTCCGAACAGCTTTTGGCTACCCATCATCACGATGGTCAGCAAAACGGGAGTAATAAGTTTTTTCATACAAGCTCTTTAGGTTTGTCTATAAAAGTGAACACGTTTCGCTGTTTGAATGGATTGCAAGCAAATCGCCTGAATGGTACTACCTGCCTCAAATCCTTGTAAACACTGCATTTTACGCGTATTCTTTTTTTATATGGCAAATCCTGTGCCTCGGTTTTATTCTAAGCAGCCGCAAATTATTCAATTCTGTTTTCAATAGGAAAGAAAGGCCGAACAAAATCAAGCCTGTGGTGTTTTTTTTGATATGTCTATTCAACTCAAGGCTGGAGATGCAGCGCCGGATTTTACCCTGTTCAACAGCGATAAGAAAGAAGTTCGTCTGTCGGATTTCAAAGGCAAGAACCTGATCATCCTCTTCTATCCCCAGGCATTTACCGGTGTTTGTACTACAGAGTTGTGCGCCATGCGCGACGGGCTGTCGGAATACCAAAGCCTGAATGCATCTGTGGTTGCCATTTCGGTGGACAGCGTGTACACGTTGGAAGTGTTCAAAAAAGCCCAGGAATTAAACTTCGACCTGCTTTCTGACTTCAACAAAGAAGTGAGTACAGCCTATGGTTCTTTATACGAAACCTTCGGCTTTGGCATGCGCGGCGTATCCAAACGTTCGGCGTTTGTGGTAGATGCTGCGGGCATCATCAGGCATGCAGAAGTATTGGAAAATGCGGGCGAAATTCCTGATTTCCAGGCCGTGCGTCACGCCTTGGAATCCATCAATGCCGGCGCTCAGGGCGCCTGAATGCTCCTGAGGTATTCTGTTTTCAGGAGCGGGCAGATTTTGTAGCGCGCTTCTTTGGTGTCGTGGTATAAGGCGTCCAGCAGTCGGTACACGGCTGCTGCGCCTACTTCGGCGCACCATTCAAAGGGTCCTTTGGGGTAATTGGTTCCCAATTTCATGGCCTGATCTACATCGGTTCTGCCGGCTGTCCCTTCCTGAACCGTGTAATAAGCCTCATTGATGATCATGCAAATAATGCGGGGGCTGACAAATCCGGCGCGGCTATGCACCCATTCGGGGTGGTCGAATCCCAGCGCACGGCAAACTTCAGCAGCAAGCACCCGGTCGGCCCCGTAAGGATCACACAGCTCCAACAGCTTTCTGTCCAGCATGCCCGGGAAATTGCACATGCCTATAAACCCGGAATGCGGCGCAGTACCCTGTTCCACAAAAATGGCTTCCAGCTGCGTGTAACAGCAACCCAGGAAATACAAGGGGCCGTTTTGTGCGGCATAATGGCTGAGCACGGCAGGATGGTCTTCGAAATCCACATCAATTACCGCATCAAAATCGATGAGGGAAGATTGTGGGATATGATTTCGGTCAATTTTGGTAATATTGACCCCTAATGACAATCCTGCAACGATTGATGTTATGGCTGCTTCCTTTCCAGTTATGGCAATGTTCATCGCAGGGCAAAGGTACATTAAGCATGAACAAAGAAATCATAAACACCAGCGAAGCGCCTGCTCCCATAGGTCCTTACAGCCAGGCTGTATGGGCGGGAAATCTGCTTTTTTGCAGCGGACAAATTGCCCTGAACCCCAACGATGGCAGCCTGGACACTGCAGATATTCAAACGGAAACCAAACGCGTAATGGAGAACATCGGAGCCATCCTGCGTGCAGCAAAGCTGGATTTTTCCGCGGTGGTGAAAACCACCATCTTCCTTAAAGACATGAATGACTTCGCCGCCGTGAACGCTGTTTACGGTTCTTATTTTAAAGAAGCTTTTCCGGCACGGGAAACGGTTCAGGTTTCCATGTTGCCCAAAAATGTGAACGTAGAAATCAGCGTAACAGCTCTAAGATAAAAGAATATGCCACGTCCAGTAAAAGATCCGGGCTTTAAAAGCTTACACCACTTCCTGCTGCATGCAGCCCACAACATCCACCATCCCGACCATACCTACCTCATCGAGAAGGTAAACAACACCTGGAAGGAGATTACCTACCGGGAAGCCTTGGAACGCATCGACGACATTGCTTCGTTCTTTTTGCATGAAGGTATTCAGAAGGGCGACCGCATTGCCCTGATCCTGGATAATGGTCCCGATTACTATTACCTCGACCAGGCCATGCAAAAAATTGGAGCGGTGAATGTTTCCATTTACCCTACACTAACCGCTGAAGAAACCGCATTCGTGCTGAACGATTCCGGCAGTGTGATACTGGTGGTGGGGAATAACTTCCTGCTCAGGAAGTTTAAGAAGATTGCCCATGAATGCCCCAGCGTACGCAAGGTGATCATGAATCTGGAAGCTCCCGAAGATGAAACCTACATACGCTATACCAGTATGCTCGAACAGGGGCAAGCCCTGCGTCCTTTAAAGAAGGAAGCACTGGAACGCGCCTTCGAAGCCGTAGGACCAGACGACATCAGCACCTTCATTTACACTTCCGGTACCACAGGAACGCCCAAAGGTGCCATGCTCTCGCATTACAATTTCATGAGCAATTGCTACGATGCCCTTGAATTATGCCCGGCGCTGACCAAAGACGATTTATACCTGTCGTTCCTGCCTTTAAGTCACGTGTACGAGCGCATGGCTACATATTTCCTGTCTTCGTACGCAGGTGCACGTGTAGCTTTTGCAGAGAGTGTAGATAAAGTACCACAGAACATTGGCGAAGTTCGCCCAACGGTGATGGCTTGTGTGCCTCGCGTGTTGGAGCGCGTGCATGACCGTGTAATGAGTACGGCCTTGCAGAAAGGCGGGCTGAGTGCGTCGATGTTCAAATGGAGCCTTGGTGTGGGTGCACAAGTGCGCCAGGCCAGGGAACAGGGCAGGAATGCCAACCCGATGCTGGGACTCAAATACAAGATTGCCGACAAACTGGTATTCGGGAAAATCAAAAACCGTCTGGGCGGCCGCATGCGCATGATGATTTCCGGTGGCGGTGCGCTGCCGCAGCATGTGGGCGAGTTTTTCGGAAACATCGGTCTGAAAGTACAGGAAGGATATGGCCTGACGGAAACCTCTCCGTTCATTACGGTAAATGAGTTTCACCGCCAGATTTATGGTACGGTGGGACGCGTGGCGCCCAGCCAGCAAGTGGCCATACAGGATATTGACAGCGGTAAGATCATTGCCGTACAGGATTACGACAGCTTTGATTCGGGCTTCAGTTCTGAAGAAGGAGAAATTCTGGCCAAAGGCCCCAACATCATGCTTGGATACTGGAACCGCCCTGATGAAACCGCCCATGTTTTTGATGCCGATGGCTGGTTTCATACCGGTGATATCGGCCGATTTGAACAGGGCTACCTCAAAATCACCGATCGCCTGAAAAACATGCTGGTAACTTCCATGGGTAAGAACATCTATCCTACACCGGTAGAAAATGCGTATCTGCGCAGCCCGAAAATCGAACAGGTATTCATCATCGCCGACAAGAAAGAATACGTAACGGCGTTGATCGTACCGGCCATGGAAGAAATGAAAAAACAGTTCGGAGTGGATGATGCTTATTTCAGCCAACCGGAAGTGTTTATCGACGATCCAAAAGTGTATGCGTGGATTGAAGCTGACCTCAAAGTTTTGGGCGAAGAATTGGCCAAGTATGCCCGTATCAGAGACTTTAAAGTGAAGCGCCACCAGTTTACCGTAGAAACCGGTGAATTGACCATCACCTTAAAGGCGAAAAGGAAAGTTATCCTCCAGAATTACCATGATGCCATCGAAGCAATGTATTGATATTCAGGATTTTGTGATTAATTCAGTAGTTTTGAAGGCGAAAAAATAACCTACCCTCCTGTGCTGAATTACTGGTCTCTATTGCTGTCTGCCTTCGCTACAACAGTCTTTGCGGCATTGTATCTTGTTTTAGGCAGGAAATTCGGGCTATACGACCACCCAAATGGACGAAGTTCACATGCTACGCCAACCATGACCAGTATGGGCATTGTGTTGGTTTGTTCCTTCATGTTCTTTGGATTCACCAACAACTTCAGATTGCCCAATCTGTTTGTCATCGGGGTGCTGATGCTGGCAACGGTAAGTTTCATCGATGACCTCATCTTCCTGAAGCATTCCCTGCGCTTCATGTTCCAAATTCTGGCATTGATGCTGATGTTGTGGGATTTGCCCATAAGTTCCCAAAATCAGGAATTGATGGTATTGGCCATCGCAGGTTTGATTTTCGGCATTGGCGTAATCAATGCCTTCAATTTCATGGATGGCATCAACGGGATGCTGCTGTTGAACAGCTTTGTCATCCTGGGAAGTTTTGCCTACCTCAATGAGTTTGTACTGGATCCGCAGGGAAATCCGTTGAAATTTACCGACACCAACTTCATCATAGCCATGATGATTGCGGTGCTGGTCATGTCGGTATTCAACGTGCGCACGAAAGCGGTGGCCTTTATGGGAGATGTGGGAAGCATGACCATCAGCATGATCATTTTGTACCTGATGTATTGTCTATTGTTGGCCACCGGAAACTACATTTACCTGTTGCTCTTTTCCATCTTCGGCATTGATGCGGGACTCACGGTCGGCTATAAACTCATCCTCAGACAAAACATTTTCTTACCGCACAGAGATTTTCTGTTCAAGCGATTGGTACATATTGCGCGCCTGCCGCACCTGAATGTGAGCATTGCTTATGCTTTGGCGCAGCTCTTCATCAATGCATTGGTTTTGCTGCTGCCGCCTTCCATGAAATATGCCCAACAGCTTTCTTTGCTGTTCATAGGCATAACGTTGCAGGTAGTTGCTTACGTGCTGCTGCGCAATACCATGGTGCGGCGTAAATAATCCAGGAAGCGCGGGAATGCTGTTCAACTCGTTGACCTTCCTTTTCCTGTTTCTTCCGCTGTGTCTTCTGGCTTATTACCTGCTTCCATCCGCAGCGCGCAACGCAGTGCTGCTGCTGTTCAGCCTGGTTTTTTTTGCCTGGGGAGGTGTGGATTATACCTTACTGCTGTTGGCAAGCATGGCACTGAATTACTTCGGTGCGCTGGCCGTTTCCAGAACTTCTGAAGCGCAGAAACGCAGGCATATCCTGGGCATCTTTATCGCCATGAACCTGCTGCTGCTGGTTTGGTTTAAATATGCCGGTTTCCTTACCCTGAACCTCAATTCCCTGCTTGCTACAGGTGGGTTTAAGGCCTTTGCATTGCCCGAAATTGCTTTGCCGGTCGGCATTTCTTTTTACACCTTTCACGGCATCAGCTACGTGGTTGATGTGTACCGAAATGTAACGCCGGTGCAGCGCAATCCGGTCCGTATGGCCTTGTACATCAGCCTGTTCCCCCAACTCATCGCGGGGCCCATCATACGCTACCGGCAAATTGCCGCTCAATTGGAACAACGCAGCTTTGATGCCCGGCGGTTTAACGAAGGTCTGGAACGATTCCTCATTGGCCTGGGAAAAAAAGTGCTGGTGGCCAACAACCTGGCCCTTGCCGCCGATACTTTCTGGGGCGTGGAATTTGCCGACATGTCCAATGCCACGGCCTGGCTCGGGATTTTTTGTT
Organism: uncultured Flavobacteriaceae bacterium; assembly: GCA_964586595.1. Taxonomy (GTDB): domain Bacteria; phylum Bacteroidota; class Bacteroidia; order NS11-12g; family UBA955; genus REEB481. Next base: position 71,556 of record CAZPHB010000009.1, read on the forward strand.
ATACCCTTCAGATTTATACAGATTTCTCCGCCTACAGCGATATGGCCATCGGCCTTGCCGCCATGTTCGGGTTTGTCTTCCCGGAAAATTTCAACCTGCCGTACACGGCCCAAAACATGAAAGATTTCTGGTCGCGCTGGCATATTTCCCTCTCCACCTGGTTCCGCGATTACGTATATATTCCAATGGGCGGCAACCGTTTCGGTGTTTGGAACATGTATCGAAACCTCCTTTTGGTGTTTCTGCTGACCGGTTTCTGGCACGGTGCCAGTTGGAATTTCATCTTCTGGGGATTATTTCATGGCGCATTTCTGCTGCTCGAACGTGGAAGATTTGGTACCTGGCTTGCGCGTTTGCCCCGTGTTTTCAGGCACCTTTATACCTTGTTCGTGGTGATGATGAGCTGGGTTCCATTCCGCGCAGCCGATCTGGACGCAACCATAAAATACTATGCCCGCTTGTTTGATTTCACGCCATTTACAGCGCATAAATACAACGAATACATTCAGGCCTCGCTTCTGAATACGGAATTGCTCATGGTGCTGCTGGTTGCGGTTTTGGGGAGTGCCGGGTTTTTCGCCTTCCTGGCGCGACAGACGCTCAGGTTGAAAGGTGCCGCTGCGCCTTCCTGGAAGCTCATCGCGGTGGCAGGGTATCTGCTCATTTTCTGGTGGAGTGTGGCGCTGATTACAGCAGGCTCGTACAGTCCGTTTATCTATTTCCGGTTTTGAAGCTGCGACAAGCTATATGGACTTTTGTTTTGCCGGTAGTCATCGGGGTTTCGCTGTTGTTGCCCTGGGTTAATGCCTTCACCGGCTGGTTTCCGCTGTTGAACACGGAGCAGCGCACGCCTGAGGCTTTTCCCAATGCGCGCACGCCCATTCAGGCCTTCCCCGGGCGTTTCGATACAGCCTTTTCCGACCATTTCAGCCTGCGCAGCGCATTGATGCGGCTTTATGGAATGGCCAACCTGAAGCTCTTTCATAAATCACCCATTCCTACTGTGGCCTATCTTGGGAAAGATGGCTGGATGTACATCACCCGAAAGGAACTGGCCACCTTCGACGGCAGCATGAAGTTCAGGAGCGGTGAACTGGACAGCATCGCTGTAAAGCTGCTGCGCAGGGAATCTTTCCTGAGAAACATGAACTGCCGCTTTTACCTGTCCATTGCCCCCGTAAAACAATCTGTTTACCCGGAGTTTCAGCCTGAATTCATCCAAAAACTTGCCGCCCCAAACAGAACAGATCAGCTGGTCAAATACCTGCGAGATTCTACCCGTATTCAGGTAATTGACCTGAGGCGGGCCTTGCTGGAACGCAAACGGCAGCATGCACCGCGGATGTTCCATAAAACAGACAACCATTGGAATCGCTACGGTGCCTGGGTGGCGGCAACTGCGATGTTGCAGCGCATGCGCAGGGATTTCCCCGGCATCCATTGCGCCGATTTATGGAACCCGGCAGTGGACAGCAGCCAATTGGTTTCGGGAAATATCGCAGGTATGATGGCGCTTTCGGGAATTGCACAGGAACCGGATATTGTTGCCGTACTGCATCAAACACTGGTTAAGGATACCACCTTGTTTCCCTGGCCGGTTCTGCCATTTTCGAACTCCTGGGAATATCAGCTGCGCAAGGTGAACCGAACACAACCCGGTCCTAAAGTGCTGTTTATCCGCGATTCATTTGGCAGCGATGTGTTTCCATACCTCGCCGAGGCCTTCGGAGAAACCGTAGCGCTTTTTGACCAGTGGAAGTATGGCATGAACGTGCGGCAACTGCTTGACTTCAAGCCCGATGCAGTCATCCTGATGGTGGTGGAAAGCAACCTCGACCACCTGCTCAGCCAAACACCGTTTACGGAGTTTTAACCAAGGTTTAAGGCGCTTACGCGGAAGGATGTGCCGGCAAATACGGTTAAAAGGTCAGCGCTGTATTGTGTTCGATGAAGTCGATGAGCGCATGAATCACTTTAATATGGATTTCTTGTGCGCGGTCGGCAAATTCACTTTTCGGAGCCCTGACCTCTGCATCACAAAGTACGGCAGCCTTACCGCCATCTTTTCCGGTGAGTCCAACCACCTTCATGCCCTTGTTTCGGGCGGCTTCCATGGCGCGGATGATGTTCGGGGAATTGCCGCTGGTGCTGATGGCCAGAAGCACGTCGCCCGGGCGGCCCAATGCTTCTATGGCGCGCGAAAAAACAAATTCAAAGCCGTAATCATTGCCTACGCAACTGATGTGGCTCGGGTCGCTGATGGCCAGGGCGGCCAGGGCCGGTCGATCTTGCCGATACCTGCCGCTCAACTCTTCGGCAAAATGCATCGCGTCGCAATGGCTGCCACCGTTGCCGCAGGTGATGATTTTCCCGCCCGCACGCAAGGATTCCACACACAATACACCCGCCTGATGAATGGCATCGAGGTTTTTTTGGTCTGACATGAAAGCCTGCAGGGTTTGTGCAGCTTCCTGAAAATGTTGCAGGATCCGTTCTGTGCTCATTTGGCAGACGTTGATTGTTGGAATTTTTTCAGCCCCGCCTCCAAAAAAGCAGCAAATACTTCGGGTTGGTATTTAAAGGATTCCGCAGAACCAGCGGGTTGCAGCATGTTTTCATTGCCATCCAGCAGAATGTAAAGAGGCTGTGCATTCGCCCCAAAATAACAAAGTTCAATGTCGGCATTCTTGGCGCCCAGACCGGTGATTTTCTCTCCGCTCCAGCGGCTGTAATACTGTTCTTCCGCAGGAAGTTTGATTTTATGGTCGTCAACATACAGGGAGGCAATGACAAACTCCTCCCGCAGCAACTTCAGCACGCTGGGATGGCTCCAAACCATTTCTTCCATCTTCCGGCAATTCACGCAACCATGTCCGGTGAAGTCTATAAACAGGGGTTTTTTCAATTCTTTGGAAGCGGCAAGTGCTTCTTCGTAATCAAAATAGCCCACCAGTCCATGGGGCAAGTGCAACTGATCGGAATAGCGAGGTTTCCCCACCACATTTCCCGACAGGCCTGCAGCCTCGCGAATGCTTCTGTTGATGTCGAAATCCTGCGTATGCATGGGCGGAAGGTAGCCCGCAAGAAATTTCAGCGGAGCGCCCCACATGCCGGGAATCAGATAAACCACAAAACTGAAGGTGGCAATAACCAGTCCCAGTCGACCGATGCCCAAAGGCCCGGGATCGCTGTCGTGTGCAAAACGGATTTTCCCCAGCAGGTAAAGTCCCATCAGGGCAAAAATGACGATCCAAAGCGCCAGATATACTTCTCGGTCCAACAGGCGCCAATGGTAGGTTTGGTCTGCAATGCTCAGGAATTTGAGGGCAAAAGCCACTTCCAGGAAACCCAGAACCACCTTCACGCTGTTCAGCCAACCGCCTGATTTGGGCAAGCTGCTCAGCCAGGAAGGGAAGAGGGCAAACAATCCGAAGGGAAGGGCGAAGGCCAATGAAAAGCCGAACATGCCGACCACGGGTGTCAGGAAGTTTCCGGTGATGGATTGGGCGAGCACCGTTCCCACAATTGGACCTGTACAGCTGAACGATACCAGTGCGATGGTGAGCGCCATGAATACCGGGCCTAAGATTCCGCCTTTATCGGCCTGCCTGTCCACTTTATTCACCAGTGAGGCGGGAAGAACCAATTCAAAAGCACCAAAAAAGGAGGCTGCGAATACCAGGAAGATGACGAAGAAGAACAGATTTGGAATCCAATGCGTACTTACCCAGTTGCCGGCTTCTGCACCAAACGCAAAGGCAACCAAGGTGCCCAATATGGTGTAAATGGCGATGATGGAAAAAGCAAAAACCAATGCTTCCCTGATGGCCACACTTCTGTTTTTGGTCTTCATGAAGAAGCTCACCGTCATGGGAATCATGGGAAAAACGCAAGGTGTAATCAAGCCGAGCAACCCTGAAATGAAGGCAAGGATGAACAATGTTCCCAGTCCTTCTTCCTGTACCGGAATACTGCCGGCAAAGGTTTTCGGTTTGCAGGTTCCGGCCTGGTTGGGGCCTGAAGCTTTGTAGGTGGACGAAACAGTTGCAGGCGCAACCGCTGCGGCAGGCTCCTGAACGGGCGCAGTGGCTGTATCCGGGGATGGAACAGGTTCCGGCGCAGCAGGAGTTTCCGGCGCTGTGCTGCTTCCGCTTACCGTCAGTCCTTTCACATCAATTATGGCCGACTTTACGGGAACGCACATCCCGGTAGCATCGGTACACATTTGCCCGAGGAAGCGGAAACGGATGACCGGGTTGGGTGATAAAACTTTGATTTTCTGGCGGAACTCGGCGGTCCCTTCAAACTGGCCGGTGCTGCATCCAAAGATGTCGTCGCGCACCATGTGGTCGCCCACGCTGCTCAGTGTTCCTGCCAATTGATAGGAGGGATGCGGCGTGAATTCCAGGCTGGCTTCTACGGGCCCTTCCTCCGGCGGACAATCGGTTTCTTCGCTGAACAAATGCCAAGTCGCCGGAATGTTGGAGGTGCTGAGGATGATTTCAACGGTTTCCCCGGCTTTAATGTTCGTTTTGCTCAAACGATAAGTGAAATCCGGGGATTTGATTATTTGACCCTGCAAACCCGCAATAGATAATAGGAGGGAGCCGCAGAGGAGTAGTTTGTTCAATAGTCGCATTGTTCCAGGTACAAAAAAAGAGTTTCAAAACTTGCGTTCAAAACACAGGATGTGCAAATCTGAACGGAGAAAGCAAAAAGTTGTTTTATTTTTTTGTGGATTGTGAAGAAGTATTTGACTCAAAGTGTCATTTGTTGTGCCTGGGCCCTGGTCCTCTTTGGGCCCTGCGGCCGATTGTCTGCGCAAAGTTCCCAGCGGAAAACCGCGGAACAATACATTGAGGAATATCACTATGCCGCCATGCAGGAAATGCGGATGTATAAAATTCCTGCATCCATAACGCTGGGTCAGGGTTTGCTGGAATCTTCCTGCGGAAACAGCCGGCTCGCTGCCGAATGCAACAACCATTTCGGCATCAAATGCCGCAAAGAATGGCAGGGCGCCAGTTGTATTGAAGACGATGATGCGGCCAACGAGTGCTTCCGTGCCTATACCAATGCCATGGAGTCCTACCGCGATCACAGTTTGTTTCTGACCAACAGCCCAAGGTATCAGCAACTGTTTACCTTAGATATTATGGATTACCAGTCATGGGCAAAAGGCTTGAAAAGTGCCGGCTATGCCACAAATCCACAATATGCCGTAATCCTCAACAACATCATTGCCCGCTATCGCCTGGGGAAATACGATACCATGGTGATTCTGGGTGCCGCATACGCGCAACCGCAGAAGCAGGGAGTGGTGATGGAGCATGGGATTCCTGCGGTTTTCGCCCAGCCGGGTGCAACACCCAAGGATATTGCACAAACGCATCAATTAGGAGTTTGGCAGATTTACCGCTACAACGATTTGGAACGCGGCGATTCGCTGCGCGCCGGTGAAGTGGTTTATCTGAAGCCGAAGAAAAGGACGGCTACCGTGCCTCAACACGTGTACCGGCAAGGCGAAAGCCTCCGCGATATTTCCCAGAAGTACGGCATCAAACTGAAAAGGGTGTACCACCTGAACAGCCTGGAACCCGGGGAAATGCTTCCCGCAGGAACGGTGCTTCAGCTGCAGAAAAAGCAACAACATCCGGTTACCCAACAGCCGGTTTTTGAAGAACAGGTTGTTGAAATGCCCCGGCTGAGCGAAGACACTGCGGGCGGTCTGTACACTGTTAAGCCCGGAGAAACCTTATTCGGCCTGGCCAAACGCTGGGGTATGGAACCGGCCCGGCTGGCGGCCATCAATGGCTTGTCGGCACAGGCAGCCCTGAAAGCCGGTCAATTGCTGGTGCTGCGCAGCGACCTGAAGCCGCAGAAAACAATGATTGAACCCGGCACTGCGATGGATCAGAAAAAAGGAGTACACGTGGTGATGGCCGGCGAAACGCTTTATTCCATTGCCCGAATGTATGCCGTAAGTGTCGATTCGCTCAGAAGCTGGAACCTGAATCTGGAACCGCTACAAAGTGGACGAACGCTTCGTGTTTCCGCTGCGGGTCCTCAAAAGGAACAGGCAGCGCTGTATTATACCGTTCAGCCGGGAGATACGGCCTTTTCCATAGCGAAGAAATTCGGCATTACCCTCGATGAGCTGCGCCTTAGGAATCAGTTGACCGACTTCCAGTTGCGCCCGGGCATGCAGCTGAACATCAAATGAGCATGAACCCCTGTGCAATTGTCATATGGCTGTCACGAAATTTCTTACGCTGAAAGACCAAAGCACAAATTATCGGCACAGCCAATGCAAACAGATGCTTTGAATTGGATGCCTGTGCTGCGGGATTTAAAGATTAGCTTAAAAATTTTTTTTCGAGCAATGCAACCTTTTCGACGCCTTGCGTCATTTATTTGGAAATCTTCATATACTTGTAACCTAAATAGTTGAGCAAGAGCCGTAACACAAGACAAAAAAGAAAACAAAACACACAATAACCATATGAGATCACTAATTACTCAAACCATCAAAATGCTGCGGATTCCGGCGCTGATTGCTGCGCTTGGATTCGGGTCGAGTGCTTCGGCACAGACCTGGTGTGCGGCAGGTAACCAGTGGGGTTGCTGGGTTGGAACACCCAACTACTACTACGCGCCCATCGGGCAGGTGCAGTTCGTTCAGGACGGCAAAGTCATTTACAACAAGGCAGATGACGGTTGTTCAGCAGTGACAACAGGCGGTGCTACAACAAACTACTTGGTAAATAGCGGCAAGCCATTTGACCTGACAGCAGGCGGAACCTACACCGCCAACATCGCGCAGAATTCTTCCTGGGGTTATGCAGCGTACATCGGTGTTTGGATTGACCTGAACCGCGACGGAAACTTTGCCAATGCAGAGTACATGTCGAACGGCTGGGGAACTTTTGCAGCAGGTGCATTGACCTCCAAAACCTTCACCATCCCATGTGCCAACGTGAATCCTGGTAAATCAAGATTGCGCGTGCGCTCAGAAATTTATTTCTACAGCATGGGTGCAGGTAATGGTTGCGGCAACATGAACTACGGTGAAGTAGAAGATTACGAAATTAACCTCGGTCTTCCAACTTCATTGTCTGCAGATTACTTCCTGCCAGATCCGGCCACAGCCTGGGTAAAAACCCGTCTGAAGTTCATCAACAAGAACCAGAAAGGATACATCCGCCACGAGTGGGATGGGTCTGATAACGGTGCTGGATACGACTTCACCGGAACAGACTGGAATAAATCATTTGCAACCGCGGGTACATACTCCGTGAAGCTGCGCTCCACCAACTGTTTGGGACTCGACAGTATTACCCAGAACATCACCATCAAAACGCCAACGGTTGTTCCTGTAGCTGACTTCATTGCCAGCAAAAACGTGGTAGAGCAGTATGAACTCGTTCAGCTGTTTGATTTGAGCCAATATGGTCCTTACGACTGGCATTGGGAAGTTTATGACTCTACCCAGTTCCCAGAAATTTACTACGACGAAACTAGCCGTGTAAATCCTCCTTCTGATCCTGATGGCAAGAAGAATCCTATTTTCTTCATGGACCTTCCAGGTACCTACACTGTTACACTGACTGCCTACAACGACAATGGTTGGTCACCAGTATTCGTGAAGAAAGCACACATCAAAGTAAATCCTCCAAGTGATTATCCTTTGGGTAATGGTCCTTTGAGCACTCAGGTTGCCAATGGCCGCATCTATGACCATGCCGGTCCCGGAGCGAACTACGGCACCAACCGCAGTAACTTCGTTGACCGCCTGCTCATCCAACCATGTAACGCTACTGAGATCAACCTGAAATTCTCTCAGATTCGCCTGAACGACGTAAACGATTTCATCAAGATTTATGACGGAACCGACGAGTCAGGCAAAGCCCTTCACCCCGGTAGCGGCATCAACTCTTCAAATCAGGCAACCGCCCGCAATGCTACGTTTACCGCGAAATCCGGTGCGATGTACATCACCTTCCAGTCAAATGCCAGCGGTCAGGATTCCGGATTTATCGGAACCTTCACCAGCAAACTTGGTGCGCAAATTGCTCCATCTGCAGATTGGCGCGTGAAGTATGAGCCTGCGTACAACTCTACTCAGGTTGACTTTGAAAACACCACCACCGGCAAATATGGTCTGATGGCCTACCAGTGGGACATTGATGAAGGAGGAAGCCTGACTCAGTATTTCTCTGAGAACGCAAGCCATACCTTCTACACAGACGGTAAATACCAGGTATGCCTTGGTGCATCTTCTTGCGCCGGCGTTGACCAGTATTGCGATTCTATCGAAATCATTACCCCGAACAAAAAGACCCTCCTCGACTTCGTTGCCAGCAACCGTCGTCCAAAGATTGGTGAAGAAGTTACCCTCACCATCGACGCAGACAATGCCAACCAGTTCGATTGGAACATCTTCCCAACTTCCTACACTGTTACCGCCGGTTCCATTGCAACCAGCAGCGAAAAAGTACTGAAGCTGAAGTTGAACAGCGGCGGTCCTTACACCTTCACCCTGAAGGGTTGGAACAGCACTGCGCAAACCGTAACCCAGAACACCGTGGTTAAGGACAAGTACGTAGTAGTGCTCGATTACTGCACACCAGTAGTTAGCCTTGTAAGTGCCGACGTGGGAATCAACAACGTGACCCTGACCAAAGGAACCGACAAATTGATCGACAATGCAACTTCTTCAGGTGTAGATCAGTATTCTGACTACGCTGAAACTGACGTTGCTACGCTGACTTTCGGTGCTGAATACGGCGTTGAAGTGAGCAGAAACACCACCGTGAACCCCATGAACCGCAAGGTATGGATCGACTTCAACATCGACGGTGACTTCAATGATGCCGGCGAAGAAGTATTGAGCGAAACATCTGCAAATACTGCCAGCGCCAGCGCTAAGTTCAACGTTCCTTTCCTCAAGAACAGCTTCGAAGGCAAAACCCGCATGCGTGTTGGTGTGTCTTACAGCAACTATTCCAACACACCTTGCGGAGCGAACATCGTAGGTGAATTTGAAGATTACGGAATCATCCTGGCAAACGACCAGTTGCCTCCAATCATCACCCTGAACGGTTCAGACACAGTGCGCATCGAGAAGAATTGTGCTACCACTACTTATGTAGATGCAGGTGCAAAAGCAATCGACCCAACCGAAGGTGACATCACTTCACGCATTGTTACCACTACCGACTTCGATCAGTGCAATACCGGTATCTACACCTACGTGTACAACGTAGAAGATGCATCCGGTAACAAGGCTGCACCAAAGCGTCGTGTGGTAATCGTTGTTCAGGACCGCACTCCTCCAGTGCTTACGCTGAACGGAACTTCACCAATGAGTGTTGAGCAGTGCGGTACCTTTAACGATCCGGGTGCAACAGCATTCGACATCGTTGACAAGGACCTTACCACCGCCATCGTTGTATCTGGAAAAGTAAATACCAACAAATTGGGCAGCTATGTTATCACCTATACCGTGCGTGACGCTCAGGGCAACACTGCCAGCATCGACCGCATAGTAAATGTAGTTGACACCAAGCAGCCTACCATGATGTTGAACGGTGCAGCCATCACCAATGGTACCACCATCAACGTTCAGATCAACAGCGTATTCGTTGACGGTGTGTACACTGAAGATCCTTGCACAGGCATCATCAACACCACCAAAACTCCAGGCTTCAACGGTCCTGTGAACACCACACAGCGTGCTACGTACCCCATTACCTACACTGCTGAAGATGCTTCTATGAACGTTGCTACCAACAACGGTGCTGTGATCAACTATAAAGTTGACGACTTCATCGCTCCAGTTATTGTGCTCAATACAGAAGACACTGTGTATCTGGAAGTAAACGCTCCATATAACAGCAAGCCTGTAACTGTAACCGACAATTTCTATGGTTCATCACAGGTGAGCGTGGTGAAGACCGGTTCTGTAGATCCTTATACCCTTGGTTTGTACAGTGAAACCTTCACTGCTACCGATGCAAGCGGAAACAGTGCAACCCGCACCCGTTACGTTCGTGTTCGTGACACCAAAGCACCACAAATCATTGCTCCTGTAGTGAATGTGTGCATTGGTTATGGATTCGATGCAATGGAAGGTCTTCAGATCACAGACAACTACTATGCTCCGGCTACCTTGTTGCCACTGGTGGTGATGATCAACCACAACGTGAACAGCTGGGAAGCAGGTGTGTACTACATCAACTACCGTGTAACTGATCCTAGCGGAAACACCAGCGCAGTAGTATCTCGTCCTGTATTCGTAGGTTACCCACCAAATTGTCAGAATACACTGAACAGCTGGAACCTTGCTACCAACGTGAATGAGTTCAACCTCGACGCGGCGGTAAATGTGTTCCCGAACCCAACCAATGGCAAGCTGAACATCAGCTACAAACTCAACAACGCAAGCCCAGTAAGCATTGAAGTGTATAATGCTACCGGCGTGAAAGTTGCTGAAGTACGCGATGCAGCTACCGGAATGGGAACCAGCACCGTTGACCTTGCAGGTGTAAGCGAAGGCATTTACCTCGTTCGCCTCAGCAACAATGGTCAAACCACTACCCAAAAGGTTGTAGTGAAACACTAAGAATTCCAGGCCTCGGCCAAGAAAAAGCCCCACTCAGGTGGGGCTTTTTTTTTGGTAGGCTTCATGGTGCTAAAAAAAATCCCCGCATTTGCGGGGATTTTTTGCATGGTGCTCGTATGATTTGGAGCGGTAATGGTTTACATCTGAAGCACGTATTGCGTTGTTCCACCCATCATTTGTTCCAGCAGGATGGTTTTACCCTCAAGAATATTCGCTTTCATCGCACCCTCTTGCGTATTGTATATGGTGAGGAGTTGCAAACCATGATGCACGGTTACATGGAATTTTAGGTTAGTCAACGCTTCCATCAAGAGTTCGAGCCTGCGGCCTACATCGTCTGTGCATACGGAAAAACTAATTGCGGTTTGTTGCATCATGTTGGCGCGAACCCGATGTTCCGCCATGAGTGAAAAAATACTGCTGAGGTGTTCTTCAGCAATAAAGTTGAAGTCGGGGCTTTTCACATGCATCAAACACTGGGATTCTTTAAGGATGTAACAGGGTTGTTGCAGCGGTGAGGCATCAAAACTTATTTTGGTACCAGCTTCCTGAGGATTCAGGAAAGATTTTACAAACAGCGGAATACGTTCACTTTGCAGGGGCTGGATGGTTTTGGGGTGAATGACAGATGCCCCGTAGTAGGCCAGCTCGATGGCTTCGGTATAGCTGATGTTGTCTATTTTCTGTGCGAACGGAAACTTTTTAGGGTCGGCATTCATCACACCGGCAACATCTTTCCAAATGCTTACGGAACTGGCCCCTAAACCCCATGCGAACAATGCCGCCGAGTAGTCGCTTCCTTCCCGCCCGAGTGTGGTGGTTTGGTTCAACTTGTCACGTCCAATAAAGCCTTGCGTTATGATGGGATTTTTCAATGCCAGAGGCTTCAATCGCGTCAACATTAAGTGCTTCGTATCATCCCAAAGTACTTTACCTTCTCTGTACGTTGAATCTGTAACAATAAAATTACGGGCGTCTATCCAATGGTTTCTAATTCCGTTTAATTGGAGGAAATGACTCACAATTTTTGTAGAGATGAGCTCTCCGTAACTTACCGTTTGGTCATATAAATGATCGTAGTCCTGATCGCTGCTGATGGTTTCCATCATACATTCCAATTCCAGGAAATAGTTGGAAATATCACTATACACAGCATGCATTGGGTCTGGAAAAAGGGCATTGATGATGTCAAAATGGTAACCTTTGATTTGTTCCAGCAGTGCAGCTGCTTCTGAATTACGCCGAAAAACAGCTTCGGTAAAGGCTTCCAGCTGGTTGGTAGTTTTCCCCATGGCACTCACCACGGTAAGGATGGATCCGTCTTGATGCGCCTGCAGTATGGACGTAAGGTTGCGAATGCCATCGGCATGGCGCACGGATGCGCCGCCAAATTTGAATATCTTCATCAATTCAGGGGTTTTGTACCTTTGCACCCGCAAAATAAACCTACATCTAACCCAAATGAAACATTCCGGTTTTACCACCCTTGAACAGTTTATCGTGGATCAGCAGGCATTGTACAAGGATGCCAAAGGTTCCTTAAGTAAGATTTTCAGAGCTCTTGAGCTTGCGGCAAAGATTGTAAACCGCGATGTGCGTAAGGCCGGGCTTGTTGATATCCTTGGAAATAACGGAACCAGCAATATTCAGGGTGAAGAGCAAAAGAAGCTGGATGTATTAGCCAATGAAGTGTTCATCAATGCCTTGGCTCGTTGTGGGGAAGTTTGCGCCGTGGTAAGCGAAGAAGACGACGATGTTACCTGGATTCCTCAGTCGGCAGACCAGAAATACATCATTACCATCGATCCGTTGGATGGAAGCAGCAACATTGATGTGAATGCCAGCATCGGCACCATTTTTTCCATTTACCGGCGCAACGACAGCAGCAAAGCGCCCGTTTTGGAAGATTGTTTGCAGATGGGCAAGCACCAGGTGGCTTCCGGCTATTTCATTTATGGAAGTTCCACCATGTTGGTTTACACCACAGGTGTAGGCGTGAATGGTTTTACACTGGATGACGGAATTCAGGAATTTTGTTTATCACATCCCGACATCCGCATTCCTGAAAGTGGCAAAATCTTTTCTGTAAATGAAGGGAACTACGCTGATTTTCCTGAAGGGGTGAAGGCGTACATCAATTACTGCAAGGAGCACGACAAACCAAGCAACCGTCCTTATGGTGCCCGGTATATTGGCAGTTTGATTGCCGATTTCCACCGCAACCTGCTCAAAGGAGGAATTTTTATCTATCCTCCCACGGCAAAGGCCCCGAATGGCAAGCTGCGTTTGGTATATGAATGCAATGCAATGGCCTTTATTGTAGAACAGGCTGGTGGTAAGGCATCTACAGGTTCCAAACGCGTGATGGAAGTACAACCTACGGAACTGCACCAGCGCGTTCCTTTGTTCATTGGTTCGGTGAACATGGTAGATCAGGCACTGAAGCTGTTGCAACAGCCACTCAATGCCTCAGCACCTCACGGATAATTTCCACGCTTTTTAACCTTTTGCCGTGCAGCAGGTGTTGTTCGCAAAACACCTGCATTTGATCGAAGGTTTCTGTGCGCACTTCGGCAGTACTTTCAAGTGCTGTCAGTGCTTCAAGTTCTGTTTGCATTAATTGTTTCGCCAGATGACAGCCCTGCAAACCCAGGAAACGTGCGCGTTCAATCAATGTTTCTTCCTGAATCATGTTTCCGGAATTTGGGTCGAATCCTATGGTATGCTGACCAAAATGCAGGTGAGGTGCCACACCTTGGTTTTTCAACAGGGTCAACAGAAACCACAAGGGCAAAAGGGTGCAATTTTCAGCCTGGTTTAAGTGATTGTAATAAGCTTCCAGCGCGCCGTACAGGGAAGGGTCGGCGGCCCGTTCCTCCAGCAATAGATTGAGCAATTCTGCACAGAACAGCAATACCTGTACTTTGATGGGATCCTGAAACAACAGCGCATAGAATCCGGAGGCCTGAATCTCTTTTACCCGCAACAAGCTGGAATATCCTCCAGGATAATAAACCAGGGAAACATGATTCATCAGTTGACTGCGCGGGGCATTACTGCCTTGTTTCCGCTGCATGCCATGCACCATAAAACTCATCAGTCCTTCTTCTCGTGTAAATACCCGCAGGATGGCGCTGTTGTCGCCATACGGAATTTTTCGAATGATGAATCCTTCTGTTTTGAGCATCGTTTCACACGCAAAGTAACGCTTGCCATGACCATCAGGCTTTGATGTTCGAACATTTAGTCCGGAGTTTTGTTTCCTAAGGGTGTTTTCGGAAATGCTCGGTTGAATGACTCAGGCCTAACGGTGAATGTTACGCGTTTACCAAGTTTCACCTTCAGGCATGAAACAACACGTGTTCCGATGCCATTTAATTGTTGCTTTAAAGCCATTCTTCTATGAAAAGAAACCTACTGCTCATCCTCGCCCCCGCGCTACTGCTTGTATTTGCCTACAACGCATCCACCAATACCAGCGGACCCGGTGGCGGATATTCCGGCGCTCCCGGTGAAAATACCTGCAATACTTCCGGCTGTCACAATGGAACTTTGCGCACATCCGGACTGAAATGGAGTAAAATCAGGTTCATCGGCGCATTTTCAGGCAATGGATATATTCCTGATTCTACCTACACCATAACCATCACGTACCGGGAATCGGGAAGGGCGCGTTACGGTTTTCAGATTACCTGCCTCACCGCCGCCAATGATCCGGCCGGTACCTTCACGGCCACAAATACCAGGGTGCAACGCGCAACAACCAGTGTTTCCGGAAAAACCAGAGAGTACATCCAGCATACAAGCACAGGCTCAAGTCCGGTGGTTTCTGACAGCGTTTCCTGGAGTTTTAGCTGGAAAGCACCTGCCTCCAATTTGGGTACCCTTAAATTCTATGTGTCCTTGAACGCGGCCAACAACAATGGTCAATCCAGCGGCGACAGCATCTATACGAAGAGTTTTTCGCTTGCCCCAAGCACCTTGCTTCCGGTGGCCGACGCTACCGCAGATGTTGCCTCCTCATGCACCGGATATAAGGTTCAGTTCCGCGGCAGCGGAACCAATAGTCCGTCAGTTTATTCCTGGACCTTTGCTACCGGAACACCCAACAATTCAAGCAGTCAGAACCCAACGGTTACCTATACGTCGGCCGGAACAAAATTGGGCATCCTCAGGGTGCGCAACAGCAAAGGCTGGAGCAGCCCCGATACCGTGCGGATCAGCGTATTGACTTCACCCTCTGCGGTGATTGGTGGCCCCAATAACGTAAGCATTTGTCCGGGTGACAGCCTGAGGCTTACCGCAAATACAGTTCCCGGAGCTTCTTACTTCTGGCCTGTGCTCAACAAAAGTGGTGTTTCCGTTTTTGTGAACGACAGCGGAAGCTATGTAGTGCGTGTTACAGCCAATAATTCCTGTACGGCAACATCTCAGCCGGTGAAGGTGATTTGGCATCCGGTTTCTCAGGCAGCATTGTCGTTGTCTGCCGACTCGCTGTGCAGCAGTGATGTACTCACGCTTACCGCAAGTGATGCGCTTGCAGATTCATTTCTTTTTTTCAGGAATGGGAAACTGCTTGCTGTTCAAAAAAGCAATTCATTCAATGATGCACGCCCGGTGAATAATGCCATTTATACGGTGCGCAGCAAATCAGCAAACGCATGTCTTGGACCGCTTTCCACGGCTAAATCTGTTTTTGTGCAGGAGCGTCTTTCGCCATTGGCACCGGCATTAAGGGTGCAACAATCGGACAGGCTTGGCTTTGTATGGAACAGGCAAGGAGCCGCACTCGGAGTTGAAGTAAGTGCCGATTCAGGAAAAACATGGAAGGCAGCCGATTCCGACAGCAGTCATTTGTTCACAGGTTTACAGGCCGCTTCTGATTACCGCTTTTTCTTCAGAAGCATCAATCCTGCGCCATGCGGTCCTACCGATACTGCTGTGGTAGCTTCCACACCGGGTTGTGGTGGTCGCGTCATCACCGTGCAGCACGCTGATTCGGTGTGTTTGGGTGCCGAAACCCAAGTTGTCATTCGCGGGCTTGCCGGCGCACGTTACAGCACCAGTTTGGGCGGCCCGTTCAGCAAGGATACCATCTATACCCTGAAGCCTACCGCTACCGGACTTATTCGTTTGGTGGTGAAAGACAGTTTCGATCTGGCTTGTCCCGATTTTCAACGGTCCTTTACCATCAGGGTGGATGTTCCGCCTGCGTTGACGGTGAATTACGACCGAAATCCCGGGGCATTGTGCGCCGGTGATACCCTGCGTTATTCGGTAAGTTCCGGATTTGCCAGCTACCTCACGCGCATCAATGGGGTCATCCTTGGTACAGAAACAAAAACGAGCCTGGAATTACTTCCTGCGGCAGCAAAGAGTGGCGATTCGCTCATGGTTTCTGGACGTTTGGGCGCCTGTTTGGTGCAGGCACCGGCCGTGAAACTGGTTTATCGTGCCCTGCCCAATCCCCGATTTGTGGCCAATGGCGTTGTTGCGTTCCAGTTTAGCCCCGCGGATACCACACTTGCCAAGTATTTCTGGGATTTTGGAGACGGAAACACATCTTCTGCCAAAAAGCCAAATCATACCTATGGTGCAGCCTGGTACAACAGTACAGTGCGCACGGAGTTGCGCGTGTCTGATTCGATCGGATGTACTTCCGGCGATACACTGAGCATCTATGTTGCAGGCCCTGACGGGTTGACGGAGGCAAATGCCGCCGGCATAAGCGTATATCCCGTCCCCGCAGGAAAGGAACTGTTCATACAATCGGAAAGGCATGCGTTGTTGGGCGTAAGCCTGAACAGCATGCAGGGAAGTGTGGTTAGGTCATGGAATCATAAAACTGCGCTGCTCCGCATGCCGCTCGAAGGGTTGAAACCCGGTAATTACGTATTGTTGATCCGCACGGAAGCCGGCAACTTCTACCGCTCCGTGGTGATTGCCGATTAAACCTAAAGCAAACGGCGGGACAGGATTTCCCGAACCAGATGATACACCTGCATGGGCGTATGCCTGCGCCAGTTCATTTCGTCCAGGTCGCCGCCGAAGTTCAGGTAATAGTCGATGCTGCTGCTGCGAAATTCTTCAAGCACATGCTCGCGGAAATTCAGCAGTGCAATCCAACCGTCTTCCACATCCTGATACCATTCCTCATAATAGCAGTCGTCGCTGGAGTGGAAGTTCATCACGTTTTCACCAATCAGGATGAATTTATCAATGCCTTCTTCCATCAGCGGCTCAATCACTTCACGCTTTAAGGTCATCACGTCGTTGTAGATGGCGTCGTTCCATTCGCCAATCATTTCAATGATGGCAAACCGATGTTCGTAATCGGCGTAGAGGATTTTCAGGTACAAGGTCTGAGCGCCAAATTCATCCCATTGCGGGTGAATCAGGTGGTTGTAAATGCGGTTGCTGAACACAAACTCACTGTATTCCCTTTGATAAAAGGGACTTCGCTCATCCTCACTGGCATTGTAGAGGTGCTGCCACAAATAAAACGGTTCAATTGCGTGCACCGCACAAAATTACGCCATGAAAGGCTGGAGTTTTTGTATCATCGCAGCGGCAACCCGTGATTCAACAGAAATTTCTCAAGGACCTTTTTTGGCTGCAGTTGTTCAACTGGCTCATCAAGCCGTTTTGGATCTTGGTGTTGGAGAATACGGTGCAAAACAGGCTGGGGGAGTCTGTTTATGGGGCGTATTTCATCGTATTCAATTTCAGCCTGTTGTTTACCATGCTCATGGATTTGGGCATGAACAGTTTCATCACCCGTGAGTTGGCTGCGGGCCGGGCACCGGGCCAGCTCTGGAAATCCGGATTTTCCGTGAAGTTGCTGCTCAGTATGGCGTATGTGTTGATTACCATGCTGGTGGCATGGAGTCAACAATTACCCCTGTTGCTGCTCGGAATTGTAGTGGTCAACCAGTTGTTGCTGCAGTGGATTTTAATGTTTCGTGCCTTTTTGCAGGGAAGCGGAGCAAGTCGGGCAGATGCTTGGTTTTCGGTGCTCGACCGGGTGGTTGCTATTTTTTTGTGCTTGCTGTTGCTCCAAGGTTCCTGGTTTGCAGGGGAGGAAGGGCTTATATGGTTTGGATTAAGTCAAACCGGAGGCTACCTGTTGGCCTTGTTCTTGATTGCCATCAATGTACGGCGCAGGATTTTGTTGCCTGACGCGGCGATGAAGCAATCGCTCCGGCAGCCGCTCAACATGACATCGGTGCTGCGCAGCAGCCTGGGTTACGCACTCTTGGCTTTGCTGATGGTTGGCTTCACGCGTATTGATGCGCTGATGCTGCAGATGCTGCGCGACGATGGCGCCTTGCAGGCAGGTATCTACGCCCGCGGCTTCCGCCTGCTTGATGCCGGACTGATTTTCCCCATTTTGATGTCCACTTTGCTCTTGCCCGGCTTTACCGCGCATGCAACGCATCGGGATGAACTTGCTTCACTGGCAAAAACGGGGGCTGTGGTGATGTTATTGGTGGCCATTCCGGCTGCATTGATAGGATTTGCTTATTCCGGTGAACTCATGCAATTGCTCAACCCCCGTGGGAGCGAAGCCCGAAATCTGGCAGCTTCGGTTTTGGGCTGGCTGATGCTGGCCTATGTGCCCATGAGCCTGGTGTATGTTTTCGGAACCTTGCTTACCGCCCTGAAGCAGTTGCGCCTGCTGAACATCATCGCCATGTGTGCGCTTGGATGCAACATCTTGCTGAATGTGTTGCTGATTCCCGAATTCGGGGCCTTGGGTACGGCGTGGTCGGCCGGCACAACCCAGGCCGTGTTTTGCCTTTCTTGTTTATGGTTTTCCCGCAAGTATCTGGAAAGCAGCAGCGCATTTCCGGTGGTGAACATCCTGATTCTGACAGGCATAGCGGCCGCATTGTGCTACGCCGCAGCATGGTTGGGCGCGCCTTGGTATGTTCAGGTTGGGGTAGGTTTGAGCATCTGGGTTACGGGCATTGCCAGCGGACAGGTACATCCCGATTTGCATTTGCGACACATCCTTTCCGGCAGGACGGCCTGAAGCCTGAAATAAAGCAGTATTTTCGCCGTTTCTATAACACTCCATGGAAATGCGTGAATACCGGCCGCTTTCGGCACTCGATGTTGTGGACTTCTTCTGGCGCTGGCGCAAATGGCTCATTGGCGTTACCCTGATTTCGGGACTTGCAGGATTGATTGCTTCGCTTCCTGTTTTTATGAAGCCCAAGTACAAGTCCACTCATGTTTTTTATCCTTCAAAAAATGCTTCTATCGCGGATGCGCTGTTGCAGGATGCCAATCAAAGGCAGAAAGATCCGCTTGAATTTGGAGAAGAAGAACAGGCCGAACAGGCACTTCAGGTATTGCAATCATCAGAACTGATGAGTCGTTTGGTGCGCAACTTCAACCTGATGAAGCACTACAATATTGATCCGGCGACAGAAGCGTATCCCCAAACGGCCTTGCAGGCGAAAATCGACGAGAATATTTCCTTCAGCAGAACGCGGTATCTGTCCATCAAAATTGATGTACTGGATGAAGATGCGGAGATGGCAGCTCGCATTGCCAATGGCATTGCCGCGCTGTATGATTCTGTGAAAACGGAAATTCAACAACAGATAGCCGTTCCCGCGCTGAAAATTGTGGAGCGCAACCTGCAAACCAAGCAGGCGCAAATTGCCAGCATCCGCGACGAAATGCGCAAGCTCGGCGAGTTGGGCATCACCAACTACGAAGAACAGAGCCGTGCCATCGCCGAAGAAATTTACAAAGCGCAGGCCGCAGGCCGCAACGATAAAGTTAAAGAATTGTTGGAAGACCAGAAAAACCTGGCACAAAATGGCGGTGCGTGGATGAGTTTGAATGAAAAAATCAAGCTGGAAGAAGAGAAGGAGAGCGACATCAATGCCATGTATGAGAAAAGGAAAATTGATGTACAGGAAAAGTTATCGCACAAATTCACGGTAAGTGCCGCAGTGAAAGCCGAGCGTAAGGCCTGGCCCGTGCGCCGCCTCATCGTACTGCTTTCCATGCTGGCAGGTTTTGGGTTCTGTACCGTAACCCTTCTGGTGTTGGATTTTTACCGTTTTAGAACGCAGCACAGCAACATCCAGTGAACCCGGAATCACTCAGATCACTCAGGTGGCTGCAATGGCTGTTGCTCGCCCTGGCGGTTCTTAGTGGTGTGGGCGTTGCGTTTGGCTTGATTTGGCTTCCTTTGTTGCCCTTGGGGCTGGCCTTGCTGGTATTTGCACTGTATAGACCTGGTGCTTATTTGTTGGTGGTAGCCTCCCTGGTGCCGCTGTCCGTTGGCGTGAATGATGTTGGCGCCAATCTTGGACTTTCACTTCCTACGGAGCCGCTGATTATCCTTGCCTGTCTCATTCTTGGGGTGAAACTGTTTACCGGACTCAAAGCCGACAGGAAGCTGTTGCTGCATCCCTTGAGCATCCTGATGCTGTTGTACATCGTTTGGATGTTTGTAACGGCATTCACCAGTACCATGCCGTTGGTTTCATTCAAGAATGCGCTGGCGCGAACCTGGTTCATCATCCCGTTCTTTTTTGTATTTGCACACCTGTTCCGCAGTGCTCGTAACATCCACGTGTTCCTTACCGGGTTTGTTATATGCACGTTGATCCTGGTGCTTTATACCCTCTCGCGCCATGCGGCGGAAGGCTTTGTGCGCAGCCATTCGTATTCCATCATGTGGCCCTTTTTCCCCGACCATGGAATGTATGCAGCCTGTATTGCATTTGCCGTGCCTCCCTTGGCCATGTATGCCTTTCAGGGCGGCTGGTTTGGCATCAAACTGCACTGGCGGACCATCATTTTTGCGGTATTGCTCATCTTGCTGTTTGGCATTGTGGTTTCTTATACCCGTGCCACCTGGTTGAGTCTGGTAGCTGCAATGGCCATGCTGATGGTATTCTGGTTGCGCCTGCCATTCTGGAGCCTGCTGCTCGCATTGACCCTGGTCACAGGTTATGGCTTTTCCAAACAGGACCAGATTCTTTATGAATTGGAGCAAAACAAGCAGGGCAGTGATGACGAAATTGAAGGCCACGTAAAGTCTGTATCCAATATTTCCACAGACCCAAGCAACCTTGAACGCATCAATCGCTGGAAAAGTGCTTTGCGCATGACCGCCGCCCGCCCCATTACCGGCTTTGGTCCGGGTACATTTGTGTTTCAATACGCACCTTTTCAGGTAAGTTCGGAATTAACCATCATCAGTACCCACAGCGGCGATTTGGGCGATGCGCACAGTGAGTATTTTTCGCACCTGAGCGAAACCGGAATTCCGGGATTGCTGATCTATATCGCCATCTTGCTGTATGTGTCTGCGGTAGCCTTCCGCCTGGTTTATTTGAAACATGAGCCTCAGGTAAGGAGTCTTGCACTTGCGTCGTATCTGGCTTTAATTACTTATATGGTGCATGCCTTTCTGAATAATTACAGCGGTCTGGACAAGATAGCGGTTCCATTCTGGGGACTCTGTGCAGTGCTTACTGCTCTGGATGTGTACCATCGCAAGGTGGATTCCGCAGCTGAACCGAACGTATGAGGAAACTGATCCGTGCCGGTCTTTCGCTGTGGTTCATTTTTTTGATGGCAATGGCTGCTGTTACAGCCTACCTATGGATTCCTGACCAAACCGCGCATGCCAATGACATTTGCCTTCCTTTGGCAGGTAAATATCCCGGCACTTCTTGTACCTACATCCGTCAGAAAAACGCTTTGGAAATGCAAGCACCCGGAACCTCCAACCTAAGCCAGTGGTTGTTGGGCGCAAAGCCCCAGGGCTTCATGCTGCCTGTTGTTCAGGTGCATCGACAGGGTGACAGCATCAGGGTGCAACTGTATGAAGGGGAAGGCATAGAAGGAAGTTACCGCACTTTTGCCCGTTCCAGCCTGCACACTTCGGCCAATGGCCAATTTCTGCATCATCGTTATTTCCTGTTGGGTACCGACCGTTTTGGCCGGGACTTATTCAGCCGTTTGATTTTGGGCGCACGGGTTTCTTTGGGTATTGGGTTTTGCGCAGTAATTCTTTCCATGTTCATCGGCATCTTCGCCGGACTGATTGCGGGTTATTACGGTGGAATTACTGATCGCGTGATCAGTTGGCTGATGGGTGTACTTTGGAGTATTCCGTCGATGTTGTTGGCGCTGGCCATCAGTTTTGCATTGGGGAAGGGATTTGTTCCCATGTTGCTGGCCATTGGCCTGAGCACCTGGGTGGATGTTGCGCGTATGGTTCGCGGGCAGGTGCTTGTGCTTCGTGAGCAGGCATTCATACAGGCCGGGAAGGTTCTTGGATATTCAGGCTACCGAATGATGGTGTACCATCTGCTTCCGAACCTCAGGCATTTGCTGCTTGTGGTGGCTGCTGCAACTTTTGCTTCGGCCATTCTGCTGGAAGCAGGTTTAAGCTTTTTGGGTTTGGGTATCGCGCCACCCATACCTTCATGGGGAAATATGGTGCGCGAACATTATGGCTATTTGGTTTTGGGAAAAGCATATTTGGCCCTGGTTCCCGGGCTTACCATCATGGTTACCGTACTTGCTTTTCAGCAGTTAAGCCAAAAGTTGGGGGCCCGCTGGAATATCCGCAAAAACTGATTACTGCTTGCCGGCCAGCAGCAGGTCTGCCATCACGATTGCAGCCATTGCTTCAACAATAGGCACCGCGCGTGGCACCACGCAAGGATCGTGACGCCCATGAACGGAAAGGATGGTTTCTGCTCCTGCGGTATTTACGGTTTCCTGAGCCAAAGAAATGCTGGCAACCGGCTTGAACGCGACCCTGAAAACGATGGGCGCCCCATTGCTGATGCCTCCCTGAATGCCGCCTGAAAAATTGGTTTTTGTGTGCACTTTTCCGTCTTTCCATTCAAAAGCATCATTGTGCGCTGAACCTTTCATCCGGCTTCCGGCGAAGCCGCTGCCATATTCAAAACCTTTAACGGCATTGATGCTGAGCATGGCTTCCGCCAGTCGGGCCTGCAATTTTCCAAAGGTTGGTTCACCCATGCCGGAAGGCGCATCCAGAATTACACAGGTGATGACGCCACCCAAACTGTCTCCCTCTGATTTGGCCTGTGCTATGGCTTGTTCCATGCGCGCGGAAACTTCAGGATCCGGACAGCGAACGGGAGATTGTTCAATGGCTTCCGACGAAACCTGCTCCTCCTTACCGTTCCATGAAACTTCGTGAACAGCACTCACCCAGGCTTTGATGTTCATGCGTGTTTGTGCGCGCAGCAACATTTTGGCAAAGGCCCCGGCCGCAACCCAGCCGGCCGTTATGCGTGCAGATGATCTTCCGCCGCCTCGGTGGTCGCGGATGCCGTATTTTTCCATGTAGGTAAAATCAGCATGGGAAGGCCGGTACACATCTTTTAGTTTGTCGTAATCGCTGCTGCGTGCATCCTTGTTTCGGATGAAGATGCAGATGGGTGCACCTGTGGTGGTCCCTTCAAAAACGCCTGAAACAATTTCCGGGAGGTCTTCTTCAGTGCGGGCCGTGCTGAGCGCGCTTTGTCCCGGTTTTCTCCTGGAAAGGTCGCGAAGCAGCAGCTCCATGTCCACTGGAATTCCTGCCGGCATTCCATCGATGACCGCGCCAACGGCCGGTCCATGCGATTCACCAAAGCTGCTCACGCAGAAAATCCGGCCCAAGGTGTTAAATCCCATATTGTTTAATGATTGAGGTACAAGTTACACTTCCTGAGTTCTTCCCAAAAACCCGGGAAGGATTTGGCCACGCAAGCGGTGTCGTCCAGGCCAACGGGCCCAAATACTGCAAACAATGCAAAAGCCATGGCAATTCGATGGTCTTTACCTGTTTCAAAAACCACCGATGCTTCAGGCTTCCAACCTGTAGCATCCAAAGTCCAGCCCTGATGTTCCGGTTGAAAAGAAACATGAATTTTCGTGAAGTTCCGCTGCAACAGTTCCAGCCTGTTGGACTCTTTGTATGCCAGATGCTCGATGCCGGTAACATGTATGCGTCGTTTCTGCGCTGCACATGCTGCCAAAAAAGCAGGAAGCAGATCCGGTATATCGCTGAAATCAATCTGGGCAGCGGGTTTTTGGTTTGGTGGTGCTGTATAACATTCTGTGCCGTTGGCGTTCCATTCGGTGCAAACATCCAATCCGGCGAATAATTCAGTCAAAATGGAATCGCCCTGCAGCGAGTTTTGCTTCAGGCCTTCAAAAGCAAAAGCCGTTCCCGGCATCATGCAGGCAAGGCTGTAAAAGAAGGCCGCGGCAGACCAGTCGGCCTCTACCGGCAATGGACTTGGCAGGGCATACATCCCTTCCGAAACTTCGATGTTAGGCTCCAACGATGCCGCAACACCGCATGCATTCATGAGTGCGGCACTCATGTGCAGATAGGCTTCGGAAACGCGTCGGGTACTGGTTTGGATGATTTTCTTACCGGGAAAAAGGGGCGCCACAAGCATCAGCGCGCTGGCAAACTGGCTGCTGGTTTCAGTATTTACCTGCCACTTGCCAAATTCCCTGATTCCGGACTTGATCCGCACGGGTGGGAATCCTTCAGCATCGGTGTAATCAATTTCAGCTCCGGCATCGCGCAGGCTGTTGACCAGGGGCGCGATGCTGCGGCGAAGCATGCTTCCTTTGGCGGTGAGGGTGCATTTCAAACCTTTGGCCGCGGCATAAGCCAGCATAAACCGATAGGGTGCTGCGCCTTCTCCGGCGGAAATCTGCCCTTCATGATGTGCCAGTGCGGCCATAAGTTCCTTGCTGTCCTGACTGTCGCAATAAACAGCCAGATCATCCAGAGGGAATCCTGCAACCTTAAAAATGAGCAGGAGCCTGTTCACCATACTCTTCGACCGGGGAAGATGAATGGCCACCCTTTGCGGGTTGGGCAAAGCGGAATGGCTTATCCACGATGGCATTCCAGGTAGGCGCTTAATGCAATTTGTAGTTGCCCTGAGTTGGCTTTTCCGTCAATACGGGCGGTTCCTGCGGCATGTAATGCCGTGAAGTTCACCAGCTGTTGGTCGGCGTTTTTCTTGTCAAATTGACACAATGCGACGATTTCAGCAATACCTTCAGTGCTGAACATTACCGGATCAAAATAACGGTCTAGCAGCGCCTGAATTTGGGTACAATCATCATCTTTAAGCCATCCTTGCTGCATGGAGAGGTGGCATTCCATCCACATACCTGCCGCCACAGCCAGGCCATGAGCTATGGCCCGATGGCGTTCAAGATACCAGGTTTCCAGGGCATGACCCAGGGTATGGCCAAAATTCAACAGTTTACGCTGATTCTGTTCCAGCATATCGGCGGCAACGATGCCTGATTTTACGGCAATGCTTCGCTGCAAAAGATCAACTTCCGGAATCTGGTGTAGGTGCTCAAGGGAGGCAATTCGCCGAAACAGTTCCTGATCAGCAATAAGCCCGTGTTTCAGCATTTCTGCCCAGCCCTCGTTCAGCGTATGTGGATTCAGTGTTTTCAGGAACCCCGGATACACCAGAATGGCTTCCGGCCCTGAAAACGTGCCCAGGTAATTTTTCCTGTTTTGAAAGTTTACGCCTGTTTTGCCACCAATGGCTGCATCGGTCATGGCCAGCAGCGTGGTTGGGATGAGCACATACGAAATGCCGCGTTGAAAAACTGAAGCACAAAAAGCACCCAAATCGGTGATTACGCCACCGCCCAGACAAACCATCACATCGCTGCGTTTCACATTCCAGGCCAGCAGATGCTTCCAGATCAGGGCAGCGGTTTCGAGGGTTTTTTCGGCCTCCCCGGGTTTAATCACCAGGGTATGCGTGAATTGGTTACCCAGCAGCGGTGCACAATGAGCTAAAGTTTGCTCATCACACAGTAAAACGGAAGTTCTTGTGTTGAGTATGGAGCGAATGTGTGACGCCGGATTTTCGGAAAATTGAACATCAGCCGGCTTTAATGGCATCATATCTGTTTCGGTTTGCCGGATCTATGTTGATCAACAGCTCGAAAGCCGTATTTTTTTCATTCGGTGGCGCACCTTTGAAAATATCCACCAATTCGGAAACCTTGGCATTGAAGAAAATCTTCAGGTACATGCTGTTGGGCAGGATGCGCGCCAATTCCTGGATGCTGCGCAAACCTTCCAGAATGGTAATTCTGGCTTTTTCAGGTTTATCGTACATCAAATCCATGCCTTCGCGGTGGTATTGATACATCAGGTTGCGGAGCGGGGTGAATCGCGCATCCAACAGATTTTCTACCAGGGTATGACGGTTTCTGTTGCTTCGGCCATCACCCGGGTTCCATCCACTTTTTCCCTGGCAAACATTTACGATGTTGCGCGCATTTTGGAACATCAGTGTGCCTCCCCCATTTCCAAATACATCCATGTCAAAGCCGATGACCATATAGGCATAATAAGCCAGCACACTGGTAAGGTCCATCATGTTTTGATTCTCCTGATATTCCAGTTGCTCAAATTCGCGGTACCTAAAGCTCACCAATTCGTCGCGGTGGGAAAAAACAGAAGATTTGTATGCTGATAAATACACAGGACGTACCGACTGGATTTGCAGGTTTGCCGTAAATTCATCGGCAGAAACGGCTTCGGTAATTTCGATCAGAATAGAACATTCGATTTTTTCTTGTTGATCGTACCGCACTTCAGTCCATTTTCTATTGTTCATGAATTGAACAACCGCATTTTGGAGGGTTGTGAAGATTTGCTTGTTGCTTAACTGAACGGCATTTGCAATGACCTGCACGTTGCATTTTAATTCCTGAGCTCGTGCAAAGGGAATAGATCCCATCAGGGTCAGAATCAGGATTGGTTTCAGGAATTTAGGCATATCCATTCAACGATGCTTTGTGCAATTTCTGTTTTTGAAGCCAATGGAAGGTCTTTTTTTCTTCCATCCCGGGCGAAAATAGTTACTTGATTGGTGTCACCGCCAAATCCGGCTCCGTGATGTTGGAGCGAATTCAACACCAGGTAGTCGCAGTTTTTGCGGTGTAATTTATCCAAAGCCTGTGCAGTTCCGGTTTCGGTTTCAAGCGCAAATCCAACCAGTGTTTGCTTTGGAAGTTTCACGGCGCCCATGTCGGCCAGGATGTCGCGGGTGGGTTTCAGCAGCAATTGACCGCTTGCATGATTCTTTTTGATTTTTCCTTCTGCGGGTTCCGCAGGGGTGAAATCAGCTACTGCAGCGGCCATAAAAATATAATCTTGGGCAGGACAGTTGTCCATACAGGCCTGATGCATTTCGGCCGCACTTTTTACCATGATGCGTTGCACGCCGGAAGGGCAGGGAAGATGCACGGGCCCGCTGATCAAAGTAACCGCTGCCCCTTGCGATGCACAAAAGGCTGCCAGGGCATAACCCATTTTGCCGCTGCTGTGGTTGCTGATAAAACGCACAGGGTCAATGGCTTCAATGGTTGGGCCGGCGCTGACCATGACATGCCGTCCCTTCAGGAGCATAAGCTTGTTGTTGAAATGTGCGCAAACTGCTTCTAAGATGGCTTCCGGTTCGCTCATTCTTCCTAAGCCGGACAAGCCACTGGCCAAGGCTCCGTCTTCCGGGCCAACAACCAAGCATCCGTCGGCACGTAAACATTGCATGTTTCGTTGTACTGACGGATGTGCATACATATCCAAATCCATGGCAGGTGCAATCATTACTGGACAGCGTGCAGACAAATAAACAGCCGTAAGCAGGTTGTCACATTGGCCCTGCGCCATTTTAGCGATGGTATGGGCGGTGAGCGGTGCAATAATGAACAGGTCGGCATCATTACCTAATTCCACGTGATTGTTCCATGCACCTGTTTGGGCATCAGAAAACTCCTGAAGCACGGGATTGCCGGATAAGGCGGCAAGTGTTTTGATTCCGATAAAAGATGCGGCCTGTTCCGTACAAATAACCTGAACATCAGCACCTTCCTGCCGCAGCAAGCGCAGCAGTATTGCAGATTTATAGGCGGCGATGCCGCCGGTAATTCCTAGAACAATACGTTTATTGTTCAGCCGGGCCATGTTCCGGTTTTTCGGGCAAACGCCAGTAGGTCTTTTTGTTTATAAATTCCTCCAGCGACAAGATGCTGGGTTTGGCCAGCTTTTCGAAGTGCGCGGAAATCTCAATTTGCTCGCGGTTTTCATGTACCTCCTCCAGGTTGTCGCTGTCTGAGGTAAAGGGTTCCAACTTAGAGCGCAATTCCTGTTTCAGGTTTTCAGAAATCTGATTGGCACGCTTGGCCACAATCACTGCTGCCAGATAAATGTTGTGGGTTTGTTCGTCGAGGTTCCGCAGATCGCGGGTGTCGGCATTTTTGCTCAGGGTTACTTGAGTCATATACGTTTTTTTTAAATATTCATTTTACGGAGGGTTTCCAACTCGCGCATGATTTGTTTCTCGATACGCAATACGTCATTCCAAAAAGGTGATTGACTGTTGTTGTCCTCTTTGTATTCTTTTATTTCTTCCAAGGCGGCCAGATAGCGTTCGGTTTTCTTACTGTCGATGCTGTTCTGGGCATATTCGAACAATGACCTGACTACAAGTAATTCCGTTTCCTCTTTTTGTTCCAGGTCAGGGTAATCACGAAGTACATTTTTCAAGGCTACCGCCGCGGCTTTATAGTCACTTGTTTTGTAATATAGGTAGGCATTTTCATAGGCCTTTACCCTCAGTGTTTCGCGCAACTTGTCGATGTGGCCATTGCAAACGTCCACGTATGAACTTGTGGGGTTTAGGTTGATGAAGAGCTGGAGTTCCTCGATGGTTTTCTGGGTCTCTGACTGGTCCAGATAAGAAGGATTGGCGTCAAGAACTTTGCAATACACGGCCATGTATGCGCATTCTGTTTGATGTTCACTGTTGAAGAAATTTTCCGTGAAGCTCTGAAAATGATAAGAAGCTGTTTGGTAGTCCTTCATGCCAAAAAAACAATAAGCGTAGTAGTAATAAACCACCTCTGAACTGTCTTGTCCGCGGTAATAAGGCAGGAGGCTTTCAAAAAGTGGTTGCGCCCTTAAATAATCTTTCTTCTGGTAGTAATCGTAGGCTGCCTTAAAGCGCGCACTGCGGTCCGGATTCTTCAATGCTTTCCCGTATTGGCTGCAGGAAGCCAGTACCATAAAGAACAATACAACGCGCGTGTACTTCATTTTGAACCCGCAAAGATAAGGCTTCACATGCATATCGCATGGACGCCGGTATGTTGGTTTTTTGTTACACCTGAAGCAACAATTTTCGGGCATGAACAGGCGGTACTGCGATTGGTCATGAAGCTGCGTGCACTTGAAACAGATAAATTGTAAATTTGTGGCAAAAACCGCCTCACTTCATGAAGGACATATTCGATAAAATCACCGCCAGCATGGGTCCTTTGGGCCGTTATGCAGACGAATCTAAAGGCTACTACATGTTCCCAAAGCTCGAAGGCCCCATCGGGAACCGCATGGTTTTCAATGGCCGCGAGCGTTTGATCTGGAGTCTGAATAATTACCTTGGATTGGCAAACCACCCGGAAGTGATGGCAGCCGACGCCGACGCAGCCGCGCGTTTTGGCATGGCATATCCAATGGGTGCCCGAATGATGAGCGGCAACAGCGTGTACCACGAACAACTGGAGCGCGACCTTGCAGATTTTATCGGAACAGAAGATACCATTCTCCTGAACTTTGGTTATCAGGGCGTGCTTTCGGCCATCGATGCTTTGGTTGATCGCCACGACATCATCGTTTACGATGCAGAGTCACATGCATGCATCATTGACGGAGTGCGACTGCATATGGGTAAACGATTTGTTTATACCCATAACAATATAGACAACCTGGAAGTACAGCTTCAGCGTGCCACAAAACTTGCCGAACAAACCGGTGGCGGCATCATGGTAATCACCGAAGGCGTTTTTGGAATGTCCGGAAGTCAGGGCAAACTGAAAGAAATTGTTGCCCTGAAGAGCAAATTCAATTTCCGCCTGTTTGTTGATGATGCGCATGGTTTTGGTACTATGGGTGCCACAGGTGCCGGTACCGGTGAGGAGCAAGGCTGCATGGACGGCATCGACGTGTATTTTTCAACATTCGCCAAATCCATGGCCGGTATTGGTGCATTCATCGGGGCCAAAAAAGAAGTTGTTAAGTACCTCCGATACAATATGCGTTCTCAGATTTTTGCCAAATCGCTTCCCATGCCCATGACCATTGGTGCCATCAAGCGTTTGGAATTGTTGCGCACCAGACCTGAGTTGAAGAATAATCTCTGGAATATTGTACACTCATTGCAAAATGGCCTGCGTGCTGCCGGATTCAATATTGGTGTAACCACCACACCTGTTACCCCGGTATTGCTGAACGGAACGATTCCCGAGGCAACCCAGCTCACCCGCGAGTTGCGCGAAGACTTTGATATTTTCTGCTCCATCGTTGTTTATCCGGTAGTGCCCAAAGGCGTTATTATGTTGCGTCTTATTCCAACAGCGGTGCATACACAGGCGGACGTTGACCACACCATCAAAGCCTTCACAGTGATTAAGGACAAATTGGCGAATGGCGCCTACCCACGCGACGAATTTGCGGCAATGAACGCTTGAGGCCTTTTGGCAGCGATCGTTTTAAGCCCTCTTATTTTTTAGGGCGATTCATTCACTACAGTCGCGCGGAAAAGCGGGGCATCGTTTTCCTTTTGTTGTTTATTCTGGCGCTATGGGTTTTGCCGGAAGTGTACCTTTATCTTTTTTCCGAAAAGGCCTTACGGCTGACCATTCAGCCATTGGAAGAAACAGAAACCGTCGGGTTGGTTCAAGTTCCGCTCACCGATGTATCATCCGGGTCTGTAGTTGTTCATGAATTCGATCCCAATCGGATAGGGCCAGAAAAACTCATCAGCTTCGGCATGCCTCCGGTGATTGCCCGTCGCTTGCATCATTACCGCGAAAAAGGTGGACGTTTTCGGAAGCCGGAAGATTTACTTAGGATATGGGGTATGGATACTGCGCTTTTTGAATCGCTGGAACCATTTATTCGAATTCCGGAACAGACAACCGTTGGTTCACTTTCCCGGCCAAACCAAACGACACAGCACCAAACAGAAAAAACACCTGAAGTGGTGCGGCTATTGGATGTAAATACCGCCGACAGCATGGCGCTTGTGGGCTTGCCGGGTATCGGAGCAAAACTGGCAACGAGGATTTTGGCATATCGAGAACGACTGGGTGGTTTCGCTCATTGGGATCAATTATTCGAGGTTTACGGACTGCCCAAAGAGACCCTTTTGCGCTTGAATGCTGAAGGCAAACTGGGTCTGAACAGCGGAGTGTACCGCAAAGTTTTGGTAAATACCGCCAGGGCTGCAGATTTAAAACATCCTTACATTACCAGAACTCAGGCATTGGCACTTGAAGCCTACAGGCAGCAACATGGCCCATTCAATGACTCATCTGACATGCGCAGGGTTTTGTCGTTTTCCACAGCTGATATGAACCGTTTGCTTCCTTATCTGGATTTCAGGCGTCATTGAATGTCCTTGATTTATGGTAATTTCGCAGCGCTTAAAAATTATGCCTTCATTCCAGGAATCTGAAAGTGTTGCTATGGTGCGTTCCATGGTTCGTGACTTTGCCGAAAAGAACATCAAACCACACATAATGGAATGGGATGAATCTCAGGAGTTCCCCATCGACCTGTTTAAGGAATTAGGGAGCATGGGATTAATGGGCGTACTTGTTCCGGAAAACTACGGTGGTTCTGGGTTTGGGTATCATGAATATGTGGCCGCTATTGAAGAGTTGGCATCTGTTTGCGGATCCATCGGCTTATCCATGGCCGCGCACAATTCTTTATGTACCGGACACATCCTGCAGTTTGGCAATGAGGCACAAAAATCAAAATATCTGCCCTTATTGGCTTCTTGTGAATGGCTTGGTGCCTGGGGGCTTACAGAACCCAATACCGGCAGTGATGCAGGGAGAATGATGACAACCGCGACCAAAGATGGCGATCATTGGATCATCAATGGCGCAAAATGCTGGATCACACATGGCAAAAGTGCACAAGTTGCGGTGGTCATTGTGCGTACCGGCGAGTTACTCGATTCGCGAGGAATGACCGCCTTCATCATTGAAAAAGGAACACCCGGTTTTACCCACGGACGAAAGGAGAATAAGTTGGGTATGAGGGCTTCGGAAACCACGGAACTGTTGTTTGATCAGTGCCGTGTTCACGAAAGTCAGGTGCTTGGTCAGGTTGGGGAAGGCTTCATTCAGGCCATGAAGGTTCTTGACGGTGGTCGAATTTCTATAGCCGCTTTATCCCTTGGCATCGCCAAAGGTGCCTATCGTGCAGCCTTACAATATGCCAAAGAGCGCGAACAATTTGGCCAGCCTATTGCGTCATTCCAGGCCATAGGGTTCAAACTCGCCGATATGGCCATGCAAATTGAAGCCGCTGAATTGCTTACCCATCAGGCTGCGAATCTGAAAAACCTCGGAAAGAGCGTGAATAAAGAATCTGCCTTTGCCAAGTATTATGCATCAGAAGTTTCCGTACGTGTCGCAACGGAAGCGGTGCAAATTTTTGGTGGCTACGGGTACACAAAAGATTTTCCGGTGGAGAAGTTTTACCGTGACAGCAAGCTGTGCACCATAGGTGAAGGTACCAGTGAAATACAAAAATTGGTGATCTCGAGAAGCATCTTGCGCGATTAAAGGTAACTTTTTATATTTGCAGACATTTTTCGCATGATCGTTATCAACGTAAAGGAGAACGAGTCGCTGGATAAAGCGCTCAAAAAGTTCAAGAAGAAATTCGAGAAGACAGGTGTCGTTAAAGAATTACGCGCCCGCCAAGCCTTCGAAAAGCCCTGTGTTCGTCGCCGCATGCAGATGATTCGCGCTGCATATCGCGAAAAAATGCAACAAGTTCAGGAAGGTTAAGCGCAGCTTGACCTATATTTGATTCCAGGCCATGAACCTGGAATTTTTTTTTGTTGACGACTTTCTGCTGTTTCAGAAATCTGTCCGAAGGCTTTCGGAACAAACCATTCGCGCCTACAGGAGTGACCTGCACTCACTGGTAGGTCATCTGGTGGATTTGGAAGTGCATCATCCACGTACTATTGAAGCCACACACCTGCGTTCATGGATGTCGCAACTCATGGAACAGGGAAATACCCCGCGCAGCATTCACCGCAAACTTGCATCGGTACGTGGCTGGCTCGATTTCTTAATTTATGAGCGCAAAGAAATTGACAGCAACCCTTCCGACCAGCTGCTTCCGCCCAAGCGAAGCAAACCCCTGGTAGAAGTAAACGATGCCCAATCACTGAAGAAATTATTGACGCAATTTGATGAGGCGATACCGGATGAGCAGTTTCGCCTCCTACCGGTTGTAACTTTATACCTTACCGGAATGAGGGTTTCGGAATTGGTTGCCCTGCGCATCGTTGATTGGGATCGGAGTGCAGGATGCATCAGTGTTTTGGGTAAAGGGGGGAAACAGCGATTGGTGCCGGTACATCCTTGGTTGGCCATACATTGGCAGCGTCTTTTATTTTTGGAAGACCGAGACAAAAACGATTCATTGCTGATCAATCTGCAAAACCAACCCTATAACCCAAGAAGCTTGCATCGCCTGGTGAAAACCGAATTGGAGCAATTCGGCACACGGGGCAGACTCAGCCCGCATACCCTGCGTCATTCTTTTGCCACACATATGCTTGACGAGGGTGCCGAGCTATTAGCCATCAAAGATTTATTGGGACATGCAAACCTGGCGGCAACCCAGGTATACACCAGAAATAGTTTGGAAAAGTTGAAGCAAGTACATAAATTGCTTCATCCAAGGAGCGGAAATGATTCATAACGGCATTTTCATTCTTGGATTGAGTTTTCCCTAAAACATAATAAGTAAACCCTATGAACATTCAATTTCAGGCCACCAATTTTAAGGCAGATGGTAAGCTGCTGGATTTTATCACCCGCAAACTGGAAAAGCTTCAAACCTTCCACGACAGGATATTGAGTTCGGAGGTGTTTTTGAAGGTGAATAAGGCAGATGATAAAGAGAACAAAGTGGTGGAAATTCGAATGCATGTTGGGAAATGGCATTTATTTGCCGAAGAGCGGGCCCGAAATTTCGAATTGGCGGCCGATCAGGCAACCGAAGCTTTACGCCGGCAAATCAGCACGCTGAAGTCAAAATTCAGCACCCAGGGCTGATCAGAAACGGCGCAGTTTTGCGTGCGTAAATCCTTGAAAATCAATAGGAACACCAGCTGGTTTAAGGAACGAATGGCGATTCCTTAAAAAAATCCACAGACTTGTTTGAACAATGTAGTTTTTATGCTACTTTTGCAGTCCTTTCAGAAAAAGGGTTTGCAGCCCGTGGAAGGCGTTCTTTGAAAGCCACCTTAGCTCAGCTGGTAGAGCAACTGACTTGTAATCAGTAGGTCGTTGGTT
>CAZPHB010000010.1:0-74358 GCA_964586595.1 uncultured Flavobacteriaceae bacterium
CGCATGGCTTCGGCCCGGTAGTTTTTGTGTGGTCCTTTGGTTTTGTTTTTAACGGTATCCATAAGTATAAAAAGATTGATGGCACTAAGTTATTCAATAGGTTGGTGAACATGAGCCTCGGAAGAGAAATTAAGCGATTACACGTGGATGATTCAGACAAAGCAATCTGAATTTTAAGGGAATTGGCCTTTAATCAGCTACTTCTTCTTCCGGCGCAGCCCATTCGATCAATTCAACAGCCAGTTTAAACGCTTCGCTGCTCAGGGAGGCTTTTAATTCGCCATCGTAACCCATAGACAAATGGCAATAATTGTATGCACTGTTCAAGGCCTTGAGCTTCGAACGGTTCACAGCCCCCACGGCTTGCTGGTATTTAATGATATCCGGCCTTCCCTTCACCGGGAACTTCGCTTTCAACGCCAGTAAAACCCCGTTCCATAAGGCATTGCCGGCCATTTTTACGTATTTCGGGTCGGAATAATAATCGCCTTCCTTTGCGGCTTTGAGCAGGCATTCTCGGGCGTTTTCTACGTAGCGCATGGCTTCGGCCCGGTAGTTTTTGTGTGGTCCTTTGGTTTTGTTTTTAACGGCATCCATAAGCATAAAAAGATTGATGGCACTAAATTAGAAGTTTACAGCTTGAACCTTGTTTTTTGAAGAAAAATAAATGTTTGCAAACGACTGCGCGCCTATCTGACGGTCCTTGTTTTGCTTCATTCATGGTGTTGAAGCCCTAAATTTGAAGGACAATTCCAAATATGAAAGCAAGCTTCCTGAGAAACCTTTTGCCGTTGGTCGGCCTGTTGGCTGCAAGCACCCTTTGGGCCCAAACAAAAACCATCGAAGAAAACCCCAACTTCGATGTACGCATCACCCTTTCCAAGCTGGAGAGCGATTCCAAAAAGGACAAATACCTCATGGAGGTTTCGCTCGTAAACAAGCGCGATCATGATCTTTTTTATGCCGTTGCAAAGGGTACCGCAGAGCAAAATGTGAATACCGCCATGGGCTCATTGAAGGTGCATAATGCCACCGGACTTATCAAGTCAACTGCCGTGAGCGGATCACCTACCCGCTGGGAAACCACCAACAACGAAATGTTGGTGCAGCTGGCAAAGAATGCAAACATCAAAACCCAGTTCAAGTTTTCTGTACCTAAAGGAAACCAGCCTGTGGTTACATATACCGCTGTGAACACTCCAAAAAAGTTGGATGAATTCAGTTTGCGACTGAATGCCGCCCTGGTGAATGGAACCTGGAACAGCAGCTGCCTCACTTCGCCCATCACACTGTCATACGTTGATACCGGAGCCGTGCACTACATCCTGCAATCCATCAACGGACGTTACATCATGTGGCTGAAACAAACAGAAAACACCTTCACCCGCGCAGAATCTTTTGGTACTACCCTGAGCTTCAACCGCTCCAACGGACAATTCTTCTATACCAATACCGACGGGATTTTTTGCGTTTGGCGTAAAGAAGACTAACATCCATCAAGGGCTGAACAACCTTTTGGCCCTCGGCAACGATTCATCGGTAAAAACGCTTTTTATGTAACTTCTTCGCAGCTTGGCTGTTTGTAAGATTGTATCCTTGCATTTTGTGAAGCATCTGCCGATTATCTGTGTGCTGTTCCTGGCAACCGCCCACCTGAGCTACGCTCAGGATGTTTCTGTGGCCTGTACGGTTCGGGATACTTCCATGATTCCGCTGAATGACGTAGTGGTGTTTATCAAAGATGGAAGGCTGTTGGGACGCACCGACGGTAAAGGTTTTTTCAGCACCAAACTCCAGCCGGGCACCTATGAACTGGTATTCAGCAACCAGCAATACGAACGTGCCGTTGTGCCGGTAACCTTACGCTCAGACGAACAGGCTGATACCTTCGTGGTGTTGCTCACACCCAAAATCGTCACCTACGACGAAGTGGTGATCACCACACGCCGCAAAGACCCGGCACCTGAAGTGATGCGGCAGGCCATCAGGAACCGCGACCGCTGGGCTTCGCAGGTTCAGAGCCTGCAAAGTGAATTGTACATCCGCGCGGTGGAACAGGTTGAAACGCCTCCTGCAAAGAAGCGCAGTGGCTTTGTGGCGCAGGAAGAAGAACATGCCGACAGCCTTGCCTCCGCAGAAATTGAGCGCGACAGCAATCGGGTTTCATTCAACATGGCCGAAGTGGTGCTGACCAGGCATTTCCGGCAGCCCGGAAAGGTGAAGGAAGTGCGCAACGGAGTTTCCAAACGCGGCGATCCCTCGGGCCTGTTCTATCTTTCCACTACCGAAGCTGATTTCAGCCTCAACCGCAACCTTATCTACATCCCATCCCTCAGCGATCAGCCAATGCTGTCGCCGCTCAGCAGTACCGCCATGCTCGGCTATAAATTCAAGCTGCTGAAAATCCTTTACGACAGCAATGGCACCAAGGTGTATCGCATCAGCGTGAAACCCCGGCAAACCACCAATGCACTCTTCAGCGGGGTTGTGGAAGTGGTGGACAGCCTCTTCTACCTGCGCGCCGTATCACTGGATTTCCCGCCTCACGTGCTGAACGAATACGACAAATTCAGCTGTGCTCAGAAATTCAGTTTTCAGGACTCCTTCCTGCTTCCGGAAAGACTGGATCTGAATTATACCGCCAAGGCGGGAAAGGCACGCTATTCGGGCAATACGATGGTGCGGTACCGCGGCCATGAGGTCAACAAAAGCTATCCGCCGCGTTTCTTCGACAACGAGTTAAGCAGCGCCAGCAAAGAGGCCTACGAAAGAGACAGCAGCTATTGGGCAGGCAACAGGATGGAACCACTGAACGAACAGGAAATGCGTTTCGTAAACCGCGATGATTCCATCCGCAGGGTGCGGGAAAGCAAAGCCTATAAAGACAGTATCACGCGAGACATCAACAAGGTGACGCTGTCGAAGTTGTTTTTGTTCGGACAAGAGTACGTGAACCCCGACAAAGGCTGGGACCTCGGTTTCATTCCGCTTCTGTTCATCTACAACCCGGCCATGATTGGCGGCGGAAGGGTGAATCTTCGGATAGGCGCTTCCAAAGAACTGAAAAACAAACAGCGCTTCTCGCTGAGTCCGAACCTGAATATGGGCGTCAACAACAAAGATTTGAAAGGAGATATTTCCGGAAGTTGGCTCTACAACCCCTTTACACGCGGAACCATCAGTGTGTCCATGGGCAGAAATTTCGGATTTATCAATCCATTTGATGCCTACATCAACCTGTTCCGCAGATCTAATTTCTACGAACATAATTACCTGAACCTCACACACAGAGGTGAGCTGCTGAACGGCCTGTATCTGGGCGTGGCTGCCGAGTTCAGCGACCGTCGCGACATTTCCGGTTACCGCTTCGATGCCATTGGCGATTCGCTGTTCCCGGACAACCGGCCGGTGCGCTTTGATCCCTACACTGCGGCCTACACAAGATTTACGCTGTGGTACACGCCTTTTCAGAAGTATATGCGCGAGCCTTACCAAAAAGTAATTCTGGGTTCCAACTGGCCCACATTTGTGGCGCAGTACCGCAAAGGCTGGAAAGGAGTAGCGGGTTCACAGGCTGACTTTGATTACCTGGAGTTTCGGATGGAGCATGAATTTCCGCTGGGATTGGTGGGCCGCAGCGAGTTCAGAATGACCACAGGCAGGTTTTACAATTCCCGAAATGTGCAGCTCATCGATTACAAATACCAGCGCCGGGGCGATCCATTCCTGCTCACAGCGCCGCTGTACACCTTTCAGATGCTCGACAGCACTTATCCCACGTTCAACAGATATTTCGACGGGCATTACATCCATCGGTTCAACGGCAGCATCGTGAATAAAATCCCATTCATGAAGTTCCTGGAGTTGCGCGAAGTGGCAGGCGGTTCTTTCCTGTTTTCTTCGGAAAGAAATATGCGTCACATCGAAGCATTCGCCGGTATTGAGCGCGTATTTCGCCTTTGGCGGGAACGGATTAAAATAGGTTTTTATTACTCGGCAGCCACTTCCAATCAATGGAACGGATTGCGCAGTACCTGGAAGTTCGGCTTCAGCACCTACGACCGCTTCACGAACCAGTGGAACTGATGGGCCCTGAGAATTACTTGCGGATGGCCGCCAGCAACTCTTCGCTCATGGGCGTAACCTTCGAAGGGAAGTAAGCCTCAAGTTTGCCCTCCTCATCTACGAGAAACTTATTAAAGTTCCAGCCCACACTTGCATCCATGGCGCCGTTCAGGCTTTTCTGGGTCAGCCATTGATAAACAGGATGCTGTCCGTCACCGCGCACCTTGATTTTTTCACTTATTGGAAAGGTAACACCGTAATTCTTCTTGCAAAAAGCACCGATTTCCTCGGCGTTGCCAGACTCTTGCATGCCGAACTGATTGCAAGGACAACCTATAATCACCAGGCTGTCTTTCATCTGCTGATACAAAGCTTCCAAACCTTCGTACTGAGGCGTGTATCCACAGGCGCTTGCCGTATTCACAATCAGTACTTTTTTGCCTTTGAACGAAGAAAACAGAATCGTGTCTTTTCCGTCCAGCGACACCATCTTCAGGTCGTAAAAACTCGCGGAAGGTTCTGCACCGTTGGCTGTTACACTTTTACTCTGGCCGCTCATGCAACCTTTAATCATCAACAGCACCGCACCGGATGCCAGGAAATACCAAACTCTTTTCATGCCCTTAATCAACCCCTTGAGGTGTTATTTTGTTCATGCCATGTGCGTACAAATAACTAATTTCGGGCTTTGGTATGAACTTCAATTCCTGGAAGCTTCCTGTGCTCGCAGCCCTGGCGCTGAGTGCTTGTATTGACGAGGAACCGCCCTTCGTCATCCGAAAAATCGAAAAGCCGCTGAGCGATACCGCCTACCTGGTTTCATCCATACCGGCAGCTCAGGACAAACATATCATGCTGCTCGACATCACCGGCGTGCGTTGCAACAATTGTCCGGAAGCAGCGCTTAAAGCCAAACAGATTTACGATTCCCGTTCCGGGAAAGTGCAATTGTTGGCAGTGTACTACACCATTCCAGGAGCTTTGATATCTATGCCCTGGAAAGGCGAGGATACGCTGAATAACACCGCTGCAAACGAGCTGATTGACGCCACGGGCGTTGCCGTTAATTCCATGCCCAACGGCATGGTAGATCAGGCGCTGTTTGGAACTTCACGACTGCTGAGCATTAATGAATGGGATGCCCGTGTGAATGAACGTTTGACGGCAACCACACCGGTAAACCTCGATGTGAGCAGCGCGTTTGATGCATCTAAAGGCGAGGCGGTAGTTACGGTAAAGGTGATTTATACCACAGACAGAAGTACCGAGACCCATCGCTTAACCATCGGACTTTCAGAAGATGGAATTCTGGGCAAGCAAAGCGACAAAGACACCACCGGAGGTATCCGCTACGGCTATACACACAATCATGTGTTGCGCAGCACGCTCACCGCTGCTTCCGGCGATATTTTACAAGCTTCACTGCAGGCAGGAAGGGTGTTTGAAAAGCAATTTCGTGTAAAACTGAAGCCACACTGGAAGCCCGAAGAGATGCACGTGTTCGCTTTTGTACAGAATGACGCGGATAAAACCATCCTGAACTGCCGCGATGCCAAGTTGAAACCCTGAAAATGACGCAAACCTGGGAACAAATCCTTGCCGGATTCCAGGCTTATCTTTCCTTAGAGCGTTCTCTGGCGCTGCATACCCGTGTTTCATATCGTGCCGACGTTGCCAAGCTTAAACAATGGCGGCCTCAATCAGATCCGTGCACGTTTCAGCAGGAAGACCTGACCGCGTTCATGGTTTGGATTGGGGAGCTTGGATTTACGCCCGTCTCACAGGCCAGAATTCTGTCCGGCGTGAAGGCGTTCTACCGCTACCTGTTGCTCAACCGACAAATTACGCTGAATCCTGCGGCCCATTTACGCACCCCGAAAACCGGTCGCAAACTTCCTGTATTTCTCAGTCCTGAGGAAGTGGAGCTGATGATACATTCTGTGGACCGCAGCAAGCCTTTCGGCGAGCGTGATGCGGCTATTTTGGAAGTGCTGTTTTCCTGTGGCTTGCGGGTTTCTGAATTGACCGGTTTAAAAATGCAGGATGTTTTTGCGGAAGAAACACTGCTTCGGGTGACAGGCAAGGGGAACAAGCAGCGACTGGTTCCCATTGGCGGCATCGCGCTGAAACAGCTTGGTGCTTATTTTCTGGCCGTACGCAATCATCAGGAAATACATCCTGCGCACAAAGATTTTGTGTTTTTAAATCGCTTCGGAAAGCAATTGTCCAGGGTTTCGGTATTCACCATGATTCGGGATCTGGCAAACCTCTGCGGTATTCAAAAGAGCATCAGTCCGCATACCTTCAGACATTCTTTTGCCACTGCGCTGGTAGAAGCAGGTGCCGATTTGCGCGCCGTGCAGGAAATGCTGGGCCA
Organism: uncultured Flavobacteriaceae bacterium; assembly: GCA_964586595.1. Lineage (GTDB taxonomy): Bacteria > Bacteroidota > Bacteroidia > NS11-12g > UBA955 > REEB481. Next base: position 6,443 of record CAZPHB010000010.1, read on the forward strand.
TGAGAGCATCACCACCACGGAAATATACACCCATCTGGAAACAGATTACCTGAAAAGCACCATCATGCAGTTTCACCCGGCTTCGAAACGAACGCGTGCCTGAAGGTTGGCAGGTATTCGTTGCTGTACCATTGCTGAATGCGGTGGGAAACCTGAATGGGTTCGTCTGTTTCCAGGCACAGCACCACTGATTCCTGGTCCAGCCAATTTCCAAATTGCCGCCATACTTCATCACTCATTGTGCCCCAATGTCCTTGTGCGTCGAACAAGGTAGGGCAGAGCAGTTCCACGGAACGCAGCAGCACATCCAGATTGTTGAATCCTTCATGGCTGAAGCTTTGATGCAACAGCACCGCTGAAGCTTCCGGATGCCTGCCTAAGTCCTGATAAGCACGGCAAGTAATATCCATGAACAGTTTAAAATCGGCTTCATATTCATCCAACAGACAGCGATGTGCCACAAACAGGTGCATGTATCCGGCCATTACGCCATAGTCTTCGGGTTTGAACAAATTCAAACTGATACCAGCTTTTTCCGCCAGTGGAATTCGTTTTGGGATGCTGATCCAGGTCGCGTCAATATCGCCATTCAAAAGGTGGGCCCACAGCGATTCTCTCGGGGGTGTGAGGATGCGAAACATGCCAAAGCCTCCGCTGTTGCGCACCATTTTACGGAGAATGCCGGCTTCAAACCTCGCCAGATGCGCTCCGTAGCGTTTGCCATCCAATTGAGCGGGTTTGGTAATCCCTGATCTTTTTAAAGTGGCCAATGCCGTATGGTGTTCCTGTTGGATGGTTCCAATGGCTACCACGTCCATTTCCTGGCGCAGGGTTCTATAGCTCACGATGGCTTCTGCCGGAGCAATCGCCACATGCACCTGGCCACTTACCAACAACTTCATCTGAGAAGCAAAAGACTCCGGTTCAATAAGTTGAAGGTCCACGCCTGCTTCCCGATACCAACCGCGCGCCATAGCCAAGTACATGCCCGCATGGAGCACACTCGGCATTCCTTCAAGCGCAACCCGGATGGTTTTCATTCCACATAGGAACAAGCCATCGGCTTTTTGGTTTTATCGAATTTTGGTAAGTAATGCTTCCAGTCTGGGTAATTGGACAGGGGCATCCGGATCCTCTTCGCCTGCAAGGGTTATTTCGTCCTTCAGTTCCCGGATGGATGTTACTGCCACCTTGCGCCAGGGTTTTTGTGCATCTTCCAGCAACCAGGTTTCGAAGTAGTCAATCAGTTCCAGCGCATTGTTCGATTTCAGGTAGCCGATGTAGGTAACCATTTCTCTGATCCTGGTGGATTTGGGCACAAATTCGTTGCGCAGCAATTCTTTCAGGTAAGGAGCTTCTGAATTTTCTGGCAGCAGTTCATACAACCTTCGCGTCCAGGCTAATGCTATTTCCGGATAAGGATTCATCATACCGGCGCGGGCATACCGCACCGCGGTGGCGCTGTCTTTGATGGCCTCAATGCCGGCCAGCGACAAGGCAATGCTTGAATCCTGAGTGAGTGCGATAAACAGCGGGTCGAACGAGGCTTCCGGCTCGTAGAACGTTGCGCAGCGGCTCAGCCAATGAACGGCTGCGACACGGGTGTTGCGCACCGGATCGTTAAATGCCAGTTCTTTCACCCTGGGAAGCAATAAATCAATGATGGCCTTTTGGTTGTGACTTACGTTCAGACTGTATTCCAGCGCGTTGGCGCGCACCCAGGCATTGCGGTCTTTCAGTCCTGTAAGGAAAAATGAAGGCAGCAGGGCCGTGTCGGCTTCGTCAAAATCTTCTATGGAAACCTGTTCGATGGCAGCCACGCGCATCCACGCATCAGGAGCATAACGCAAACGATCGAACAGCGGAGACAGTCCAAGGAGTGAAGCAGAGTCTGCCGGCCTTACAGGCGTGATGTCAATCAATGCCGGAAGGTGACCGTCGCCATCAGCAATCCACCAGTCGGGTTTTTCTTCCAGTGGGATTTTAAATTCAAAGTTTCCGCTGCTGTTCAGGTGCTCACGATCCAGCATCAGCGCGTGTTTTTGAATCTTGGAACCATTGCCTGTCCATACCGAAAGAGGCATTTTAAATCCTTCCTCGGACGTTACATCGTCGCCATGCAGGGAAAAGCTGAGCGACAGGTGTTGTTCCTCCGGAACATAAATCGCGTACGCCTGAAGGCGGAAGTTGCTTGGGTTCAGATACCACAGATCAAAAAACCAGTGCAGGTCTTCGCCGCTCACAGCTTCATAGGCCATCCTGAGGTCATCCACTTCGGCGGTGCCATAAGCGTGCTGTGTGAGGTAGCGCTTCATTCCGGAAAAGAAGAGTTCATCACCCAGATATCCGCGCAGGTGATGCAGGATCAAAGCGCCCTTCTGGTAGCTGTTCGCATTGAACATGGCGTTGGGGTTTCGATAGAAGTAGTTCACCACCGCAGCCTTTTCATCACCCAACATATGGGCATACCATGACTGAATACGCCACTGTTCGAGCAGTTCGTCGGCGTAATCCTTTCCGTATTTATGTTCCCGCCACAGATATTCTCCGTAAGTGGCAAAACCTTCATTCAGCACCAGGTTGGCCCAGCTTTCGCAGGTCACCAAATCGCCAAACCAATGGTGGAATAGTTCGTGTGAGATGTAATCTTCTTCAGTGTTGTCGAGGTGTTTCCGTTCATCGTGCTGCAGGCGCATGTTGTGCACCACGGCGCCGGTATTTTCCATGGCACCGCTCACAAAATCACGCACCACCACCTGATCAAATTTCTCCCAGGGATATTCCACGCCGGTGATTTTTCCGAAGAAGTCAATCATTTCCGGAGTGTTGCCAAAAACCATGTTCGCATAACGTGCATATTCAGGCTCGGTGTAATAACGAACCGGAAGTTCTTCGCTGCGCGCATCTTCGGTGATGTTCCATTTGCCGATGGCAACCATGGCCAGGTACGGGGCGTGGGGTTGTTCCTGTTGCCAGACATCCGTGCGTGTTCCATCGCCATTTTTGGTGCTGTACACAAGGCTTCCGTTTGAAAGGCTCACCAAGGTATCGGGGAACCGAAAGCTGAACCATTGGGTTGTTTTTTGGTTTGGCGCATCCAAGGTGGGAAACCAATGGCTGTTGCTTTCTGTTTCGCCTTGCGTCCACACCTGTGTAGGCACATCCGGGTCTTCGCCATGCGGGTCAATGAAGTAAATTCCCTGATCCGAGGTGATGGCATCCCAGGGTTTCGTGGCGTCTGATTTTGGCAGTGTACGGTAGCGAAGCTCCAGCGTTACGGTATCGCCGGTGCGCACAGGTTCCTGGAAATACACCGTGCATTTGGTGGTATCGTTGTTTTGGCGATATACCAATGGGCGTGGAGGGTTTGTGTTCAGGTACACGCCTTCAATGACCATTTCCTTTGCATCCAGCACCAGCGAATCGCGCGTTTTGGCAAAGGCGCTGAGGCGTAGCATTGCTGTTCCGCTCACGCGCGTTCCCGGGATGTCCACATCCAGCTCGAGGCGGGTGTGCACCAGATTCCAGTACCGTGTGGCACTGGGTTTAAAGGTTTCAGATCCTGCCGGAACATCTTCGAGGTACGCTTCGTCGATTTCCGGAAAGGCATAATCCTGTTCCTGCTTTTTGAATAAACTACAGGAATGCAGGAGTAGCAGTGCCAGGATGCCGGGCAGGATGCGGATATTCATCAGAATCTGGACAATTGCTCGAAGCGGCCTACGCGGTCGGCAAGTTCCTGTTCGGTAACTTCCAGCAAACGTTCCGGGCCAAACTTTTCTACACAGAAACTCGCCAGGGCGCTGCCGTGTACGATGGCCTTGCGCATGGTGTCAAAATCTGTTTTTCCGTGACGGGCGATGTAACCGATAAAGCCACCCGCGAAGGTGTCACCCGCGCCGGTAGGATCGAATACTTCTTCCAGTGGAAGCGCAGGACAAAAGAAGATGTCATCACCATGAAACAGCAGGGCGCCATGTTCTCCTTTTTTAATCACAAGAATGCGCGGGCCCATATTTCGGATCACTTTAGCGGCTTTCACCAGCGAGTATTCACCCGACAGCTGACGTGCTTCTTCGTCGTTGATGGTAAGCACATCGGTGAGGGTCAGCGTGTGGCGAAGGTCGTCCATGGCGCTTTCCATCCAGAAGTTCATGGTGTCCATCACCACCAGTTCCGGCTTTTGGTTCAGCCTTTCAATAACCGTGCTTTGCACTTTGGGACTGAGGTTGCCCAACATGATGTATCGGCTGTTTTGGTAGCTTTCCGGAAGAATAGGGTCGAAGCTGCCCAGCACATTCAGTTCGGTGGCGAGGGTGTCGCGGGTATTCATGTCGAGGTGATAACGGCCTTTCCAATAGAAAGATTTTTCACCTTGTTTCACCTGAAGCCCGGAGGTGTTCACGCCACGATTCTTGAGTGTTTCAACAAATGGTTGCGGGAAATCTTCGCCCACCACGGCCACCAGATTCACGTGTTCATGGAGCAGGGAAGAAGCCAGGCTGATGTAAGAAGCGGCGCCGCCAACAATGCGGTCGGTACTGCCAAAGGGAGTTTCGATGCCGTCGAAGGCCATGCTCCCAACTACGAGTATTGACATAGGGAACAAAATTCCGGTATTTCCGGCAATCCTGCGCGGCAAACAGCTATTGCGTAACCATTTTGAAAAAAATTTCTTTTTGAAGAAGAAAATTTTATTTTTGCAGCCCCTTCTAAGGGACACTCCTCGATAGCTCAGCTGGTTAGAGCGAGCGGCTGTTAACCGCTAGGTCGTTGGTTCGAGCCCAACTCGGGGAGCATAAGCCACCATACGGTGGCTTTTTTTATGCGTAATGAGTTGGGTGAGCAGTTTATCCCGCTGAGGCAGCTGTGCAAGGAAGGAGCATATAAGCGGGGCGCTCAGCCAGGGAAGCTGAAAATAGCATCGGTGTAATTGATTCCGGGCTGCAGCATTTTGTATGCGTGCATCGGCCTCACAGAGGCGTATATTGCAATGCATGGAAGTTCGCGAATTGCCATTTAATAAGCTGATTCAACTCTCTAATTCAGATAAATCCGGGTACGCCTTAATGCTCCAAGGACATGAAATGTACACAAATCATCTGGGAACAGTGCATGCTGCAGCTCAATTTTCGCTGGCTGAAGCCTGCAGCGCTCAACTTCTAAAGGAGTTATTTCATGCGCATGCCGATGTGTTTATTCCTTTGGTTCGTCAGGTTGCAGTGAAATACCGTAAACCTGCTTTGGGTGAGGTTTATGGAAAGGCGATCTTGCTGGATACCTGTGTTGATGATGTGGTTGAACAACTTGAACACAGAAACAGAGTGCTTTTTCATGTAATGGTTCAACTTTTTGACAACGCCGATACGCTGGTGATGCGTGCAGATTTTGAGTGGTTTTTAACGACAAAAGTTCAGGGTTGAATCAACAGCCTGCAATCGCTGCCATGAACGAGTTGTCTGAATTAAAGAATTTTGGTCCCTACATGGTGCGGATCTTAAACCAAATTGGCATCTATTCAAAGAATGATCTGTTGCAGGCCGATTTGAGGGAAATCTACCACGCGCTGCAAGAGCAGGGCATCAAGCCCCATTTGCTTATTTTTTATTCTATAGAAATGGGACTTCAGAACCGAAAGTGGTCGGATATCGGCGAAGCAGAAAAACGCCGTATTCAGGAGGTTTTGGGTATAAACAAATAGTGAAGTCTATGTTCACAACTGTGGTGCTGTAAGTGAAAGCATCCATTGCCCCCAATGAATTGATGTGGCCCGGGGCCTGTCATAAGCCGCAGTGTGCACATTTTAACGCATAAAAAAACTGCGACCCGTTTCCAGGCCGCAGTTATTCTTTAGGATAAAGATTGTATGGTGTTATTGCTGCAAAGCGATGCGCTTCATGTAGTGCGTATGTTCAGACTGAACCTGAATCCAGTAGATGCCATTGCTCAGGCCGGTGAGGTTCAGGTGCATGGTATTGGCTGCTGCTGCATTGTGCTGCATCACCACGCGTCCGTTGGCATCAACAACACTGATGTTCATGGTGCCGCTGAGTTGTTCTGTGAACTGCAGTGTTATAGTCCCTGTGCTTGGGTTAGGATACACCTCGAAGTTGCGCATGGGTAATTCATTGACTGAATTTGCCGGTTCCTGGAACCGTTTCAACTTGATAAATCTGGATTGTGCAGCCAGCAAATTCTGTGTGTCGGCTGTAGCTACAACAGCCCATTGCAGCGTTACGCTGTCGCCGGGATTAAGCCCCTGGCTGACCAGCAATGCATCTATTCCACCATAAGAAACAGTGAACACCGTGTCTTTACCGGAATTGTTTGATGGGAATGAGAATGTGGGAGTATTGAAGTTGCCACCGGGAAGGATGGCCACCCAGCGATAGGTCACAGGTAAGGTACCTGCTGTGCTTTTGCGCCAGATGATGTCCACCAGGTCAGGCTGGGAAGGCTTTACCGTGAGTGAAGCGCCATCAGCAGGTGATACCAGTCCGAAGCTGCTCAATGGGGCAACCATATAACCGCGGATGAGGTCGATGGCAAAGCTTTCTGAATAGATGGTATCGGCGCTCGATGATGAAACGGCACGCACACGCCAAACAGCTTTAAGTGTGTCGCCTACCTTCAGTCCGAAGCTGGCAAGCACCTGGTCGATGGCGCCGAAGTTCAGGCTCAGGGTGGTATCGGCGCCGCTGTTGTCCGACGCCAATGCAAGGGCAGGTGGCGCGTATTTGTCCAGCGCGCGGAGGTCTGCCTGCCAGGTATAGCTTACGTTGCTGAGTTTGGCAGCGGAGGTCCAGCTGATGGTTACCGGGGTGGAAGCAGGGCCATTTACGCGAAGGCTGAAATTATCTGGAGGACTCAGGTTGCTGATGCTTCCGAGGTCTTTGGTAGAACGCTTCAGCCGGATGTCCCAAATCTGGGAAGCGTCGCGTCGCTGGGTGTCGGCTGCCGCGCGCACGGTCCACTGCAAATCTATGCTGTCGCCCTGTTGGAGGCCAAGGCTTGCAAGGAGGTTGTCGAGTGCGCCAAGGGTAACGGTGAGTGTGGTATCGGAACCGCTGTTGTCCGATGCGAGGCTTACGGCCGGACTGGCGAAACTGCCGCCTTTGGCTATGGCCAGCCATTGGTAGGTTACGGGCAAGGTGCCTGCCTTGGCAGCGCTCCAGCGAATCACAGCCTGTTGGGCCTGTCCGGAGGCCACGGTCAGTGCAGTTTCATCGGCCGGTGCCAACAGGTTGAAGGGCGACAATGGAGCAACCATGTAGCCGCGGATGAGGTCGATGGCAAATGTGTCGGAATAAAGCGTATCTCCACTTGAAACTGCGCGCACACGCCATACGGCCTTAAGTGTGTCACCTACTTTTAAGCCAAGGCCGGCAAGCACTTGGTCAAGTGCGCCGAAGTTGAGGCTGAGCGTGGTGTCTTTACCGCTGTTGTCGGAGGCCAGTGCCAGCGCAGCGGGATTGAATCCGGAAATTGAACGGGCATCGGCCTGCCATTCGTAAACGGCACCGGGGAAGTTCTGTGCTGCAAACCAGTTGATCGTAACGGGCGTCGATGCAGGTCCGTTCACGCGGAGGGATGCATTATTCGCCGGGCCGACCAGTTTGGGTGCAACGGGATTATTGGTGGCAACCCAGTTCCAGTCGGTGCGGGCAATGATGCCGTCCACCATGATGCCTTGGCCGGCATTGAACTGTCGGAGTGCAGCAAATTGTATGAAGTTTACATCTGTTTGGTCTCCGCCCAGCGGACCCAATGTGGGCTTGGCAGGTTCTGCGGTAATATCATCGCCATCGGCAAATACAAACAAGCTCACAGAATCGTTGGTGGCGGAGCCTGGAATGAAATGGTATTTCACCACCGCCATGTAGGTCACGCCCGTATCGAGGTCGCTTGTCATGTTCACACCCGCAGTAGACGGGGCAGTTGACGAATTGAACGTAAGGCCAAGCCTGAACTGACTGGTTGAGCTGCCGGGAACAACATAGGTTCGTGCCCGGAAAGCCGAGCTGATGGCCGTGTACACAGGTACACTGTTGTTTGCATATTCCCCAACGTGGAAGAAATATCCTTGCGTACTGGTAGTTACCACCTTGTTCACCTTGAACAGGAATGCCGTGTACACTTTGCCGGAATCAACCCAGCTTGAGAACGGCCTGTTCTCGTCGCTGCCGGTATTGCTTACCGATGCAGCGTTGCCAACGCCACTTCCAAGATAAGCGGTCTTGCTCCACGACAATCCGCCGTTGCTTACTTTGATGGGATTGGTGGTGCCGGCGCTGTGGCCATACCAGCCGTTGTTTTGAAGGTTGTCACCCGATGTGTAATCGAAGTGCTCAACCAGTAAAGGGTTTTGGGCCTGCAACTGCGAAAGCAACAGCATTCCCGAAATGAGCGTATAGATTTTTTTCATGGTTTGTGCATTAATTGGATTTACATCTACTAAATCAAACACTTGAATGGCCTTGAGGTTTTAACCTATGGAAGACAAAATCATTTTTAATTAGATGTCCACACGTTTTATCTGCCAATCATCAGGCGTTGAGGGCTGAAGCTGATGCCGTTTGCGTGAACATCAATCATGTAGATGCCTTCGGGTAATGTTTCGAGGGAAATCCGGGCAGGCTGGCCTGCAGGCTCCAGGCCGGTGAATACAAGTCGTCCAAGCGCATCGAATACGCGGATGTGCAGCATGCCACTTTTTACTGCATTTGTGTGCAGCTCAACATATCCGTTGCCGGGATTGGGGTAGAGGCTGAATTCTTTCAGTTCCCTTATTTCATCCGCAGCGGAGCCGTTGCCTTTCCTGATTAGGTCAATATTATACACATTCGAATACAGGGTATCGGTTCCGGCCGTCGCGCGCACGCGCCAGACCGCTTTGAGGGTATCTCCGGGTTGAACGCCAAGACTTGCCAACGCCGTTTCGATGGCGCCGTAGGTAAGGCTCAGCACAGTGTCCGCGCCGCTGTTGTCGGATGGCAGCGCCAGTGCAGGAGGGTTGAACGTGCCGCCGGCACGTGCATCTGCCTGCCACTCATACACCACATTGCCACCCACGTTACGCACTGCAGACCAGCTGATGCTTACCGGAGTTCCGGCAGGCCCGTCGAGGTTCAGGGTGGAATTATTGGCAGGACTCAACAATACAGGCGCCACCGGAGTGGAGGTAGCCAGCCATTCCCAATTGTTGCGTACAATCAGCCCGTCAACGGTAATGCGCTGACCTGCATTGAATTGGCGAAGCGCGATGTACTGCATGAGATTTACATCGCCTTGGGTGCCCGCCACAGGTCCCGCATCGGCTTTGGCAGGTTCGGCGCTGATGTTGGCGCCATCTTCAAATACATACAAACTTACCGAGTCGTTGGCTGCTCCGGGAATGAACTGATATTTCACCACCACCAGGTAGGTACGGCCGGTATCCAGATCACGGCTTACATCCACGCCCTGCGCTGACGGAGGTGTGGCAGAATTGAACGTAATCCCCATTCTGAAAGTGGCTGCGGTAGTGCCGGGAACCACATATGTGCGGGCCCGGAAAGCAAAACTGATGGAAGTATATGCCGGATTGGCTGTATCGCTGTATTCCCCCATATGAAAAAAATACCCCTGATTCCCAGTGTTCACTTCGCCATTCACCCGCATCAGGAAACCGGCGTACACGGCACCTGAACGTACAAAACTGCTCAGCGGCCTGTTTTCGTCGCTGCCGGTATTGCTTACCGCTGCTGCATTTCCAACGCCACTCCCCAGATACGGCGTCTGTGCCCAGGATAGACCGCCATCGGTAACCTTGATCGGATTGGTTGTACCGGCGCTGTGCGCATTCCATCCATTGTCTTGCAGGTTGGTACCCGCATCATAATTGAAATGTTCAACAAGCAAAGGCGCCTGCCCCTGCAAAGACCAGCCCAGAAGGCCAAAACAAACGAGTGTCAGGTGTTTCTTCATGCGGTTGAGGTTTTGGGTTTAAGCGTCAAAGTTTACAATTTCAACAGTGCAAATACATACCAGTTGGCAAAAAAAGTGGATGCCAATCTGGGTCAGCCTAAAGAGTTCCCACTACATCATGGACGATATGTAGTTTATGTCGGATGGCACTGGGGCTTACGGTCGAATAGCCCAGGATGAGGCCTGGCTGCCTGTATGCTCCTGCATAGCAGTTTGAAAGCGGAAAAGCTGCAATGCCTTTTCTGCCAAGAGCCTGAATCAGGGTCTGCTCGCGTTGGATGTCTGAGGATTCCCGAAATAATGCAACCACATGCAAACTCCGGAATCCTGTTTCCATCAATTCCATGTTTCCAACAGCATCCGCAAAACTATTCCTGAATACTTCCAGGCGTTCAGCCGCTACTTCCTTTAAATTTTTCAGATGTTGGTACAGGTGATTCCGCTCAATAAACTGGCCCATCACCATTTGCAGCGAAGGCGATACAAACCGGTGGCTGTGTTCTTCAAAAGCCTTAACCACAGCTACCAAATGCGGAGGCAGGACCATAAAGCCCAGCCGAATGGAAGGATAAAGCAAACGATTGAATGTGCCGAGGTAAATGGTGCGCTGCTCCTTATCCAGACTGAAAATAGTCGATATTTTTTCACGGTTGTTGGCTATTTCCTGTTCGTAATCATTTTCGATAATCAACGCCTTACATGCCGAAGCCTGACGCAGCAATTCCAGCCTGCGGTCCAAACTCATCTTCATGCCCAATGGGTATTGATCTGATGGTGTAACATGAATCAACTTGGGCCGGACCGGCCGCAGGTCGTGTTTCCCGTGGAGTTGTATTCCTTCGGCATCGGGTGCTATGGCGTGCACATTGGCCCGGAAGCTTCTGAAAACAGCCTGCACATTTGGGAACGTGGGGTTTTCGATAACCACCTTATCGCCGGGGTCGATGAGTGCACTGGCAATCAGATACAAGGATTGCAGGCTTCCGGAAACCACCACGATCTGGTCGGGATGCACGCGGATGGAGCGATTTACATGCAGGTAATTGCATATCTGCTGTTGCAAATGCTGCGTAGCGGTTGATTGGCCATACGACAAATCTGAAGAACGGATGTGCCGCCAATAGCTGTTCAGCAGGTTTTTCCAGCGGTTGATGGGAAATATGTCGATGGGCGGTAAGCCGGGTTTGAAGGCAATGCCCACATCGGGTGCACGGTTCATCAACCCGATGTGCCCAAGCACAGCATCGCCCAGGGCGGATAATGTCGGATACTCATGCACTCCGGCAGCATTTGCAACAGGAATTTCGGGCGTCATGGCTTCTGAAAGCACCCAATATCCCGAACCGGCCCGCGCCACAATCAGTTTTTCCAACAGCAACAATTCGTACGCCGTATTCACCGTGGTGCGGGAAAGATTCAGGCAATCAGCCAGTTGCCGTGTAGAAGGGAGGCGCCATTTCAGCGGAATCTCTTGCTGCGCAATGCACGATTTGATGGCACGGTACAAATCAAGATACCGGAACTTGCTCCCGTTTCCAGCTTCATTTTTGTATGCTTCTGAAATCAGCTTCAGTGCGAAATTCAAATTGGTATGCATATTTTTTTCATCTGGTATGGCAAAGATGCGTGATGTGGACTGTTTTTTTGGATGATGCGGTTTCTTCTCCGGCTTCAAAGGTTCATGGCCATAGGCGCATCCTTGTGCCTGCTTTTGGGTGTTTTCGCCTGTTCAGAGCAGGATGAGCCCGGCACAAAATGGTCCGGGAGCGGCATGCAGGTATTCTACGACGAAGCACTTTCCGCGCCACGCAGCCTCCGCCTTTTTTACTATGTGCCTGAAAAAAAGCAGGAACAGATGCCTGTGGTGGTGGTGTTCCACGGAGTTGAGCGCAACGCTGTTGAATACCGCGATGCGCTGATATCCAAAGCTGCGGCGAAGGGCTTCATCTTGGTGGTGCCTGAATTTTCTGAGGCAGTTTTTCCCGGAACCAATGCCTATGCGTTGGGCGATATGTATCCGGATGGCGAATTGCCTCATTCCGACAGCCTGAGGCCTGCCAATTTTTGGTCGTACTCCGTTGTTCCGCGCATCCTGCAGTTTGTGCGTATGAAAACCAATACGGCAGGAGCGAATGTTTATGCTGTTGGCCATTCTGCAGGCGCACAGTTCCTGCACCGTGCCCTGCTTTTTCTGCCCGATTTGGCGTTTGACGCCGCCGTGGTTTCGGCCGCCGGTTGGTACACCCTTCCGGAGAAACAGGTCAATTTCCCCTACGGCACAGGAATAGCTCCGGCCGATTCACTGAAGCATGCCGCTTTCTTTCAGCGCAGCATCCGGGTGCAGGTGGGCATGAACGATAACAATCCAAATTCATCCACGCTGCGCCATACACCCGAAGCCGATGCTCAGGGTTTACATCGACTGGCAAGGGCACAATACTTCCACAACCGTTGCGCCCAGCTGGCCGCTCAATCCGGCAAACCCTTCAACTGGAGCCTGCACCTGATTCCAAACCTCGGACATGATTTTGCTCAGGCCATTAACCACAGCGCCGACCTGCTCTTTCCCTGAGCCATTCCGCAATTATTTATGCCGCGTTTCAATCGTGTAAAAATCCTCTTCCCGGAGCCTTTGCGCAGCCTGCAGCTCTTGTCGGGGCCGTTTGTGTTCCTGCTCTTGCAGCAATGGCAACCCTTTGCGGGGCTCAGCGCTCAGGGACATGCACTGCTCGGCGTGGCACTCTGGATGGCCGTTTGGTGGCTCACCGAAGCCGTAGATATGGCAGCCACCGCGCTCTTGCCCCTGGTGCTTTTCCCCTTGTTCTGCGGCATCGGCATCAACGAAACCAGCCGCACATATGCACATCCCTATGTATTCCTCTTCCTCGGCGGTTTCTTGCTCTCCCTGGCCATCGAAAAATGGTCGCTGCATAAACGCCTGGCACTCCATATCGTGTTGTTGGTAGGAACGGCGCCGCATAAGCTGATCCTTGGATTCATGCTGGCAACGGCGCTCTTGTCCATGTGGATTTCCAATACCGCTGCTACAGTCATGATGCTGCCAATCGCGTTGGCTGTGGTCCGACATCAGCAGCACAAATCCAATAATACCGGGTATGCCGCCATCTTGATGCTGTCCATCGCGTACGCGGCTTCCATCGGGGGCATGGCCACCCTGATCGGCTCGCCGCCCAACCTTGTGATGGCCGGTTTGCTGAAGCAGAAATACGGCATCGAATTGTCGTTTTTCGACTGGTTCATCTTTGCCTTTCCATTGAGTATTGGCTTGTTGATAAGCGCCTGGTGGTATTTCACACGCAATCTGAAAGGAGCAGAAGCGCAAGAAGACCCGGGAAGTGCGGAGGAAATCAGGGGCGAACTGGCAGCATTGGGTGGCATGAGCCCGGAAGAAAAAAAGCTGGCGGTGGTTTTTGTGGTTATGGCCTTTCTGTGGACCTTCCGTTCGCTGTTGCTGGTAAAATTCATTCCCGCGCTGGACGATTCCCTCATCGCCATCGCCGGTGGTTTGCTGCTTTTCACCTTGCCGGCCACAGGGAATTCACGCTTGCTGAACTGGTCCGATACGCGCGAGCTGCCCTGGGGCATCCTGCTGCTCTTCGGCGGTGGAATGGCCCTGGCCGATGGTTTTGAACGCAGCGGACTGGCCGCCTGGATCGGTTCGCAACTCGCGGTACTTCAATTATTGCCGTTCTGGCTGATTCTTGCACTGCTCATCCTGAGCGTCAACTTCCTCACCGAAATCACTTCCAACCTGGCCACAACGGCAATGTTGCTGCCCATCGTGGCTTCGATGTCAGACAGCCTGCAGGTGCATCCTTACTTCCTTTTCTTCGGCACCACGCTGGCGGCATCCTGCGCGTTTATGCTGCCGGTGGCCACACCTCCCAATGCGATTGTGTTCGGAACCGGCGTCATTCCCATGAAAGAGATGCTTAGACACGGGTTCCGCTTCAACCTGATGTCGGCCGCGCTGATATCGCTGCTGTGTTATTTCCTGCTGCCCCGGCTGTTGAATATATAATGTTCAAAACCCCAGCTGCACCATTAAATCCAATTGCATCTGCCGGGCTCCGGTTTCCGGTCTTAAAAAGGTGCAGGCACTTTGAATCTTTAACTGATTTCCTGCAACATATTTGCTCAGTCCAAACCCGGTGTAAGACATAGGATTGATGGTGCCCGGGCCGTAATTTTCGAATTCAGGTTTCAGCCGTCCGAGCCTGAAATCGGCGCTGTAACCGCGCTTGGTCACATAGCCAAACTGGGCGTTGAATGCACTGCCCAAGGCCAGGAATGAACTGATTTGTTGCGGTGCGAGGCGTATAACGGCATTTGGGTCGAGAAACTGCTGGCTCAAACCGCTTGCAGTGCCCTGCACCCATTCGGCCAGCAAAGAAAAGCCGCGGTACTTGGCGTTCAGGTCGGCATACAATTGCCGGTAATCAGGAAAGGCCTGTGCCCCGTTTTCATTGTACAGCATGAAGTTGCCGTGGCCTTCACCCACCGCATCGCTGGCGCCGTGGTTCATGCTCCAGGCAAATCCGCCTGCGATTTTAAGTTTCGCTTCATGCGCCAGGTCTGCGCTGTGCAACTCATTTCCCTTGCTGAAATAACCTAAGGGATATACATTGAGCCGGGCCGCGTATTTCAATCCGCCAAGGTCTGTATCGCGCGAATCTTCCCCGAAAGAGTTCCTTCCGTCGCCCGAGGTTACAGCCAGCATGGGTTCGAAGCCGATTTTGTTGCCATACCGTCCTTCTACGAACAGGCCGAATTCACGGCCGGTGCGGCTGAAACGGCTGCTCAGCAAGCTGCGGTCGGTAAACTGCAGGCGGTCTTCGCGGTAGCGCATTTCGGCATTGTTCGCAAAATGTTGCTTCTGCCCCATGGTGATGCTCAGGTGTTCATCCGGATGCCAGGCCACCCAGGCATCCATCAATGGCCTTGCATCGCTGAGGTTGGTCTGGATCAGGAAGCTGACTTTCTCGTTTACGGCTTTTCCGCCCAGGTAGAAAAAAGCCCTGCGTGCATTGAAACGCCTTTCTCCGGGTACATCCGCTGTTTTGTCGAACGTAAGGCCGGGCTGGAAAAAGCCTCCAACATGAAACTGGTAATTGTCTTCCTGAAAGCTGAATAAAACCGGATTCATGGTTTGCAAGGGATTTGCACGCTGGGCAAAGGCCGGTTGCATGATGCCTGCAAGCACGAGGGTATAAAAGCACTTCTTCATGGGTTCTGGGTTTTAGGGGTTGATTTGGCGGTAAACAGGGAGGTAACGGCCACGTTCCGTGGGGAGCAGGCCAAAGCTGACGAAGCTGTTCGGAGCTTCCGGTTCCAATAATTCACCCAACAGGTTGCCGCCTGCCTGCATGGTGCTGATGCGGTAGGTGCCGGCCGGGAATGTTTTGACGGAACTGTCCATCCGTGCACTGACATCCTGCAACTTCATTTGTTCGTATTTCTCGGCCGGTGAGCTGTACTTTTCAATGTAAAACTGCTCCACTTCCAAGGTCTGACTTTGGTTTAGGGTGTCGATGCGGAAGTTGAAAAACTGCAGTTTACGGATGAGCCATTCCTCGCTGCGTTCCACCAGGTAAGCATGTGGGCGCCGACGCGTGTGTGTGGCCGTACTCTGCAATGCATCGCGGAATGTAACCGGCAACGAAATTTTCTCGGCCTGTTCAACATCAATGAAATCCATTTTCCCTTCATAGCTGGCGCGTTTGGATGAGACAACCGTTTCATCCGCCGGTACCGGGTGTTCAAGCAAGGCCAGAAGGGCCGTTTTCTCTTTGATGGCCTGGTCTATGAATGATTTGGCTATGAGGTAACCGGTGAAAATGCGCCGTTTGAAGGAAGTGCGGCCGATGCCCACGCCACGCACTTCAACCAGCGTGGAAACACTGTTCATCAGGGCGTAATTGGTGGCGCTGGAACGGGAATTGTTCGAACCGCGGTTGAAATGCAGATGCCCGTCTTCTTCCTCCGGCGTCACATAATCATGGTGCTGCAGTCCGGCGCTGCTGAGCACCGTACGGGTAGGTTCAAGAAAGCGTTCCTGCGTGAAACGGCGCAGCGGTTCGGGCACATTCAGGTTGCCGCTGTACAGCAACATCACATCGTGCAGGGCCGTTACGCCAAAACTACCGAGCTTCACGTAATCGCGGCGGTATGGACGGAACTCGTGGAAATCGAGCGCGACATGCGGCTGAAAGCGTGCGAAGGCAAGCTTGAGCTGCGGACTTTCAACGGCCATGAGCTTCGTCTGGTCGCGGTTCAGGTCCAATCCCTCGGCATTGTTGCGCTGTTGCTCCAGATAGCCGTCGATATTGGCCATCGGAACCACTGCGAGCTCAATCTGATCAAGCAAGGCGGCGTTTTCCTGTTGGTTCAACAGCACGTGCAGGAGGTAGAGCATCGCTTCGGTACTGGCCGGTTCGTCGCCATGTAAACCGCCCTGCATCCAGATGCGTATTTTGCCTGCGCCTGCACCGCTGCGCAGCAGGATCATCGGAATGTCCTTTCCTTTCTTGCTCTTGCCGATATAAGTGAGTTGCACCCGATCGGGGAACTGCTTTGCCAGCCCCTCCAGAAAACCAATGAGTTCGGGGTAATTGGTGAAGCCTTTGTTCTTCTTCAATGCCGGCGTTACATTGGGCAAATCCATTTTTTCGGGGAAGAACTTTTCGGTGATTTTCTTTGGCTGCGGATTGAATTGCATCAACAGCAGCGAGGCACATACCAGAAGCAGGAATTGGAATTTGCGGGGCATGGCTCAGAACGTAAAAGTGGTTTGGATGCGGCCAATCAGTTCGTTGCCGCTGACCGGAAGTCCCTGGTTGTTGTTGATGCCGCCCCGGTTTTGTACCAGTGTGAGGTCGGCCTGAATTTTCGCGCCGTAATGCCTCCCCACATATTTGCTCAGCCCAAGGGTGTAATAGTAAGGCCGGTTGTAGAAGGTTCCGTTGTTTAAGAAGGAATGCGTGGCCGGCGTCAATTGGGTATAGCGGCCATCGACCGATAGGCCGTTCTTCATCAGGTAACCCATCTGCAGGTTCCAGGCAGCACCAACAATCATGCGGGCTTTGATGTAATCGGGAACATTCTGTTCGCCATTTACGATGAAATCGCCCGAAACAGAGCCATCCACACGTACCCTTTGCGTGATGTTTCCGGGAACGAAGGCTTTGCCTTGCATGTATTCGCCGAGGGCTGAAAAACCGCGGTATTTGAAGAGGAAATCGACGCCGAACTTGGCGTAATCGGGCAGCAATTCCTGGTTTTGGGCGTCGAGGTACAAGATGGTGCCGCTTTCCCTGCCGGATCGGCTGCTCACGCCTGCCGCATAGCTGTACGTGGTGCCAAGTACCAACTTGGGCGTGCGTTCGCGGATGATGTCAACCTGGTTAAACTGTCCCTGGCTGCTGAACAGGCCGAAGGGAAGGAAATCAATACGGCCGCCGTATTTGAGTCCGCCGCGGTCGCGTCCGAACACATTCGGACCGTCGCCGTTGGTGAGCGTAAGGTAGGAACGGAGGTAAGCCTGGCTGCTGAGGCGGGCGGTGTTTTCCACAAACAGTCCGAATTCGCGGATGGTGGCAAAGGCCGAAGTAAGCCGGCTGCGTTCCACCAGTTGCAGGGTATTGCTGTTCATGAACAGCTCGCGGTTATCGGTATAAGGTGCGCGCTGTCCGAAACTGATTTTCACGCGGCGTGCCGGTTCGTAAGCCACCCAGGCATCGAGCAGGTAATTGCTGCTGCCGTCGAGCAGTTCGCCGGTTCCGCTGAGGTCGGTCTGGAACCGATAGGAGAACTTATCATTGGCGCTGTTGCCATCGATTCGCAGGCGAACCCTGCGCAGCCTGAACCGCACATCTGCATCGGTTCCCGTTTCGCCCATCAGCCGTTTCGATTCTGCATAAGGCTGCAGATAGCCGCTGATGCGCAACAACGAGCCGCTGCTGTCTTTCATGCGCCATCCTTCTCCAAAGCGGTACGCTTTGATCAGGGAAGGGTTTGTCTGTGCAGCCGCCGAAGCGCCTTTCAGCAACAAAAGCAGGAATAAGATGCGTTTCACAGGCATTCGCTTGGGTTTATGGTAATGGTATTGTTCAACATAACGGGCGTTCCATGAGCAAATACGTCCTGCAATTGCCATTGGTCGTCGAACCAGCACATATCGGCATCAAAACCGGGCGCAATGCGTCCCTTGTTTTTCAGGCCGAGGTTTGCGGCAGGATTCGTGGTGATGAGTCGGAACGCATCCGCCGGACTCATGTTCGCCTGCCGGATGAGTTGCAGGGTTTCAAAGAGGTTGAGGTGGAAAGGTGCGCTGCTGAATCCAACCTGCCGGCCCGATTCGTCGAGTTTGCTCAAACCGGCATGGCCGTCGGAGCTGTAGGTAAGCCTGCCAATGTCAATCCCGTTTTCCAGTGCCAGCAGCACGGTTTTATGCGGGTCGGTGTATTTGGAAGCACCGGTGGTGATGTCGATCATCCCGCCCAGTTTCGCAAAATCCATCGCCTGCACAAACAGTTCTTTCGTGCGGCCAACATGCGTGGGGGAAATATGCGCAATGGGGAAGTGGTAGTCACGCACCAGCTGGAACAAAAGATCCATTTTATCGGGAAGATTGCCCAGGTGCACGTGCATGATGCCTTTTTTGCCGGAAAGCAATCCGCCGGTGCGCACCTCGCGCAGCTTGCGCACGAGTTCAAGCGCGGTTGGATAGGAGGAGCGTATGTCGGCGATGGCTATTTTGAATCCCAAAACCGGTTCCACAAAAACCATATCGCTTTGGATGCTGTCGGTGATGGTAACCGTGTCGGCGCCGTAATAGCCGCTGTACATGTACGCGGAAAGCCCTTGTTGCCGCAAAGCCTGCACCTTGCCATACAGGGCGCGTATGGAACGGATGGTGCCGTCGGTGCCGAGCAATCCTACAGCAGTGGTGGTGCCGCAACGGATCAGGTCTTCCACCGGTATCTCGGTAGTCATGGAAGCAAATCCATCTTTGCCACCGGCTCCGGCAATATGTATGTGCTGGTCAATCAGTCCGGGCAATACGTATTTTCCTTCCGCATCGATTGTTGACATTCCTTCCATGCGGAAATCGAGCGCCGGACCGATGGCCGCAAACTTGCCGTTGGCAATGAGGATGTCGCAGATTCCCTGTGCTTCCGGGGCGAAAAGCCTGGCGTTTTTAATGAGCTGGAGCATGGTCAAATGAAATGAAGGAGGAACATTAAAATAAGGGTCGAAATCATTGGGATGAGGTTGCGTTTCACAATATCCATGGTGCTGATACCGGCGATTTGTGCCGTGGCAATCAGCACGCCGGCTACGGGCGAAACCGCGCGGCCCATTGAGGCGGCCAGTTGCATGGGCAGCATCAGCGTGGTGGTGGCCATGCCGATGCTGCCGGCCAGACCGGGAACCAGCGGGCCAAAAGCAAAGAAGGCCGCATTGCCGCTGCCCATGAGCATGGAAGCAAGGAAAATCATGGATGTGAGCACCATGCCCACCAGCCCTTTATTGAGGCCCATGGTTTGGGTCAACGAAAGCAGGCCGTCAATGAAGCCCAGCAGGATCAGTCCCTGCGCAAATATTTCAGCGGCAATGATGAGCGTAACGACCGACTTGAAAATATCGGCCATGCCGGTCCAAAACACATTGAACGAATGGCCCAGGTCGCGCAGCCGGCGGTGGCGGATGGCTTCAAACATCAGGGCAACGAAAAAACTCAGGAACATCACCGTGCTGGTGTCCAGCACCATCGGAGGATGAATCCAGGTATTCAATTCCGAGAAAACCATCAGCAAGGCGATGGGCAAAATGGGCAATACTGCATAAATGGCCGGAGCCGCAGGCTTTTTCGCCGCTTCGGCCGCTGCGGGTTCGTTTGCTCCGTTTTTGCGGTCGTAATAGCGGTTCACCAGGTAATAGCTGAGCATCAGGCAAAGGGTAAGCGGCCACACCATCGGAATCTGGTATTCCAGGAAATACAGAATAGTGTCCATCTTCATGATTTCTATGGCACTCGCTGTGGTGGCACAGGCGGGGCCGATGCCGAAAACGGTACTGGCTGTAATCACCGAAACCGCACTTACCTTGCTCAGACCAAGCCGGGTGAGGATGGGATAGAGCGAAGCCATCAGCAGCAAAGCCAGGCCGGCGGCAGAAGGAATGGCAACAAATAATACCTGCCCGATGGGAATCACCAGGCTGGCTGCGATATGCGGTTGCCTGCGGAAGAGCTTCAGCGGTTTCATCGCCCAGTACACCAGCACATCCGAAGCGCCGATATGGTCCATGTACGCCACGAAGCCGCCGATGGCCATGATCATCAGCCCGACGCCGGCATTGGTTTTACTGAATGCTTCCTTCAGCGCAGCGAAGATGTCGAAATAGGCGTTGCCGGTAGCTTGTTTCAGCTTCATGCCTTCCAGTCCGAGCCAGTTTGCGGCCAACAACATGCCGATGCCCGCAAAGAGCAGCACCGCATGGGTGTTGTGTTTCTGCAGCAGCAAACGCGCCACCAGCAGAATGAACAGAAGGGAAAGAATTGGGCCGGCGTAGTTCATGCGCTCAGAATCGGCTGCCGTCGAGCTTCAACCCCGGACTGAAGAGTGCGCCCTTGGCAGCCGGAATCCGCGCGTGTTGTTCAAAGGCACCGATGATATCGGGATTGCGTGTGTATGACTCGTTGGGGTCACCCGACAAACCGTTGACGTCGAAAACCGCCACTGTTTTGCCAGTAGCATCTTTCAGCGTGAGCATATCGCCGGCATTGTTCAGGTTCAGCTGGCCTTCGCTGGCGGTTTGTGTCAACGCCCCTCCAAATGACCCTGTAGGTGTGCCGCCGCCGAATACAACAATTACTCCTTTGGAAGGAATAATGGTGCCAGTGGGAAAGGTATGGCGCAGCATCGATGCATCGCTCAGGGTATAACCGCTGATATCGAGGGCGGGATTGGAATTGAAGATTTCTACGAATTCATCGGCCAGCGGATCGCGGGTGCCGTCGCCGTTGGCATCGCCTGCAGCATCGGCAGGCGGATCGTACAGCACTTCGTTGATTACGAGTCCAAGCCAGGGACAGCCGTTGTTGGCAACAGGTCCTGCTTCATCCGGACATGCGTCGTCGCAATCGGTGATGCCGTCGTTGTCGCGGTCGCTGCTGCAGTTTACCAAACGGATGAGCACACTTGAAGGCGAAACGAGCACGGCGTCAGCAGTTTCTTCCAGACTTACCACGATGGTTCGGATGGTCGTATCGGCGTTCGGAATGCCGCTAAGCGTGATGAAGCCGCTGTCGTTGCCGCTTGCGATGGTGATTTCGGCAGCGGAAACAGCATAATGCGTGTTCAGCACTGCTGTACCAGCGAAGCGCAGTTTCAGCTTCAGTTCGCGGTTGATGCGTCCATTCAGCTTGGCAGATACCTGCGCCGTTCCGCGCGTGAAATCAAAGTCTGTGGCCGATGTATGCAGGGTAACTGTCGGGAGCACGTCCTCTGTTTTGCATCCCTGGAAGGGTCCGCAGAGCAGCAGGGAGGCTGCCGCCGTCAGAAGCAGATGAAGTCGCATAGTATAGGTTAGGTTGTCAGATGATGGGCAAAACCGCCTTAGGGCGATGTTGCCGAAGAACGAAAAACACCTAAAGCAGGTGGATGGGGCAAGACCAGATCAGTAAAAAAAAACATACCAATTAGGGGATGTGCCGATGGCCATTTTTTTCTCGATGTTGGCCATGTTGGGTGAAATGATTTTTGGAAAAAGGTCCCGACCAAATTTCAGGGAAGGGTGATTTCATGTTTTTTAATGGGTTCAGAATAAGGATTCCGTTTATCTGCTTCCGACGCACGGTTCTGTAGATGAATTCAGGACCGGTTATCACCGAAATATCATTCCTTCAATGCTCATTTTGGGATTCAGTGTTGACCCCGATTATTTAATTTTGAACGTATGAAAACACCCTTCAACAGATACCTATACATCGGTTTCCTGCTCCTGGGCGCATATCAGGCAATGGGTAACAGGGATTATATACAGGCGGCTACTTCCCTAGGCATTGGCCTGGCCTTCGATCCCTTTGACCAGGAACAGAAATGGGGCGACAGACCGGTTTGGCAACGCGCGGTGTTGATTGTTCACCTTGCCTTGGCTGCAGCCTTGCTGGGTTTGGGTATGGGCTTGGGTGACAAGTTGTGACAGGCGCCATGAATAAGCTTTTTGCAAGCATGCTGTGGGGGGCGATGACATGGATGCAAGCGCTCAAGGTTGCTGAACTGTGAACGGAAGGGGATTGCCCGGGGTTGGAAAACTGCACGAATCAAACCTTGAATACCTGCGTCTGCCGGCAACCCGCATTCTGGAGTTGACAGGATTTCCCCCGGCCCTTCATTTAAAAACAAGCTTTTCCTAATGTGCTTATTCCGTCGGGATCTGTATAAATAAGCATATCGCAATGTGCTTATTCTGACACTTTCTGCATGAATAAGCAAAAAACGACCACTGTTTGTACTTAATCTGACAGGGTGCGGAACCCTTCCAATGCATGCATCAGCAGAGCAGGAAGCTGTGCACTTCGATGGTGATCAGGGTCTTCTACCGGGCGACAGCCTGAACACAATGAAACTGGCCACATACGCTTCGAGTATGCTCAGTGGAACAGCCATTGGCAGGATGCCCCAGGGCAGGACACCCAGATTGCCGATGACCAGCCACATCAGCACGAAGCCGATGAACCAGGTGAGTAAGGCCGTCTGCCACAAGGTGTACTTCTTGCTGAAAACGAATACAGCCACTGCCAGGCAAAGCGACCAGATGCCCCAGACCGCTCCGTTTACCGGTGCTTCGGGGAAAACAAGTTCCATGCCCTTGTAGTGCACCGCCCAGTGTTCGTGCAGCAGAAAGGTGTTGCGCAAAAACTCCGAAACGCTGATCCAGAGCGTGGCGGCGGCGATGGGGAGGAAGGTGGATTTCAAAGCGGTGTTTGCGGGAGCAATATCGGCGATTGAACGCAACCCAGATGATGGATATAGCGTGCCCACAAACCGCAACGCGCCAGCGGAGCGGCCAGGCGTTCAAAACAGCTGTTCCAACACGTGGTACTCGATTCGCTCCATGAACGGTAAATAGGGCAGGGAGGCGATGAGCTCCAGGACGCGGGCTTCCCCCACGCCCTGAAACAGCAGCACCGCATCGCGCTTGCTGAAGGAAATGAATAAGCGCTCCAGGATTTGCTCCGCTTTCCAGCGCTGCTCAAATTTCATTTCTTGCTGTACCAGCCCGGGCGCGCTGCGGATCGTGGCTACACCGCTATCGGATAGGGTGATGCGGACGAGGGTGTGGGATGGTTAGAATCGAAGGGTCAGTTGGATTGATTTTGTGTATGAATCTGTAGGCAGTTCGGTTTTTTTAAGACCACCTAAAAACGGATACAACCGTCTTCTTTTTCGCTATTTCGATGAATTCAACGCCTTAAATGAAAACCTTATTTAGCTTTTCTGCTATACGCTCATATTCGTAATCATCAATAATGTATTCTGCTTTTATCCGCTCAAGGATGATATTGTGGTATTTTTTATCCGTTTTGAAGAAGTTAGTTACTGAGGTTTCTAGGTTCACCCTGGATTCATACAATACAGCAATTGTGCGTATAATTTGGTTGAAAATAGAATTCAATATCTTTTCATAATCATCCGGCCTGTCCTCTTTAAAAAGTTTACCATTTAGATTATCTATAACCACATCGGCTGACCATTCCGGAGAATTTGTGTCCAGTTTTAGATCAACCAGGCCTCTTTTATGTTTGATTAGGAAGCAAATTATAGCCAAAATAGCGAGTTTACCATTTTTCGAAACATTAGCACCAGTTTCACTTAACGAAACACTTGTAATGTATTTATCAAACATATCTGCTAATTTCAATAGGTCTACAATGGTTGATTTATCGTGGTTCCGTTTGTAAACTTTATTGTAAAATGATTTATCAGCAAAAATTTTCTTCTTTGCACTCCTTGCTGTCCCTGGTTGCTGGAGTATACATGCTAGAATAATTTGACCTAAATGATCGTTTTTTATTTTCTGCCAGTTTTCGACATTTTTATACTTTAATATACCCTCACCGCGCTTAATTTCAAGATATATTTTGGGTTCATCTTCTTTGAGAATAGTCTGTAGTTTTCGTTGTTCTATCTGATTAGACTTTAGATCTCTATCGGATATTGGCTTTTGGGAGTTTGATGCTTCGGCAATTTCCGAAATGAAAATGTTAAAGTAATCGTCTCCTATCTTGTCCGGTTTAATTATTTTACATGGTATCGGGAAATCTAAATCTTCGTGTGTGCCTTTATATGCACCGATCATAGTTGTAGTCTGACATCCATTGACGATTGAGAAATCCGTAAGTTTGATATTGTCTCCATCGGGATCAAAGTCTTTGCAACCGATAATTATTCCATTATTTAAAAACCAGAAAAGATCACGCTTGCTTTTGAGTGATTCATTTATTTGGTTATCTATTTTTTCGTTTTTTATATAGTATCTGAAATTTTGCTCGAACAAGCCATCGTTCTTATACCTATCGTACAAATCTCTTAGTGAAATGGCTGAAATGTCTACTAAAAGTCCATTGTCGCCATTTTTAATCATACCATGATTTTTGAATATTTTAATTTTCCCGTTTGGTACAAATCTTCTTTCTTCCTCGTATGATGCAATTTGTTGAATAAGTTCATCCCTGAAAAATAGTTGATATTCGAAATCATTAAGGGCCTCAACTTTTGCCAGGTGGTCATAAATCATGTTGCGATAATCCTCTGTTTTATCAAAACCAATAAATAGAACTAGTTTTATATTAAAGTTGGCATCATCTGATGCGTCGTCAAATTTTTCTCGGTAAATCTTTCTTAATCTTTCATTATAGTTGCCAATCTTTTCATTTTTGAAGTCGGAAACTGTTTGGGCCATCTTTGTAAAAATATCCTTGATCTCATCTTTTGAATTAACATCATTTATGTTCTTCGACTGGATTAGAATCAAGTTTTTCTCTAAGTCGTTTTCCTCAACAGCAATCAGGTCAATCCCACCATCGTTGGATCCATCTACAAAAGAGTTTTTAAAATCTGTTTTATCGAACTTTCCGTCATTGTAGAAATACTTATATGCCAAGATTCCAAATATGAAGTCATCTGACAATTTGCTGGTTTCGGGTACATTTACCCTAATTTCGTTTACAGCTTTTATTATTGGGTCTTGGATTGACATGTTTTTATCATATTTTACTTTAAATTAAAGTTCGCCAGCAGATAAACTGGTATCTATTGATCGTTTTTTGACAAATATAGTTGTGAATGATGACCTTTCCAAGGTGAGGATAGAAGTCATTTAGCCTCGATTTGTCAACCGGTAATTAATTGGAATACAATGTTTTGGTGAGTTTATATGGTTTGTTTCGTTCAGTGCCAATTGTGAATCAGATATGTCAAGTTCTTGGAGCACGTTTCAGCTCGTTTCTTATGCGTCTGCGATATGCGTGTGGTGGTAAGTGACCGGAAAATGTTTTCTATCTGCACTTGAAGTAGCAAGGAAACCAGAATGTGGGCATTGGTTCGGCCAGAAAATTCAAGTCATGAATAACAGCGTGTTCGTCTATGAGGGAGCGAGAATAGAAGACCGACTTCTGTATACCAGAGGCTTTGCAGGCTATGCTGACACTTATCTGGTGGGACTGCTGCAGGTAAGCTGCCAATTCTCGGCGGGCAGCAGGCCTTACCACCTTTTTGCCAGCACATCCTTGAGCATCTTGTTGTCAAGGGCCAGTTAGGGGTAAATGTGCTTCAGTTTGCGGTTTTGTTCTTCCAGCTCTTTGAGCTTGCACAGTTGTTCCCCATCCATGCCCGAATACTTCTTTTTACAATTGTACAGGGTCTGTCTGTCAATGCCGAGTTCGCGGCTTATGTCCGACACGGAACGGCCGTTTTCAGCCTGTTTGATCGCTTTCACGATCTGGCTATCTGTGAATTTGGTATTCTTCATGTTCGTGGTTCTAAATTAACTGTTTTGCCAACTTATAACCAGTCCGATGCTTGGGGGTACTTACATGCAGCCAATCAATGAACATGGATAATCGTGTTTCATGGATAACTTCGTCCCATGTATGTGTCCATTACCGGCCTGAAACCCAAAAGCCTGCGCGCTTATTTCAGATTCTGGATCTTGGCTATTCCTTCGTTCAATCAGGCGCGCGCTGCCCGCGGGAACCTTCATTGCTCGGTGAAACGCATCCAAGGACAACAGTGCACCCTCACCGCCTGGGAAAGCCGGGAATTGATGCTGGATTTTATGCGCAGCGGCGCACACCTGAAAGCCATGAAGGCCTTCCGCAGCATCGCTACGGGAAAAACGTATGGATATGAGGCAGAAACTGTTCCCCAATGGAAGGAAGCTTTCGCGCTGTTGCAAAAGGAAGGCCGGGAATATTGAAATGGGCACCAAATGTCACGTGATGTAGTATTGTTTATTGCGGCTTCTGAGGATGGCTACATTGCAGATCTTCAGGGAAATATTGATTTCCTGAACATGGCGGAAATTCCTGGTGAGGACTATGGCTACGTCAGCTTCACTGCATCCGTGGATACCGTAATCATGGGTCGCAAAACTTTTGATAAGGTTCAGTCTCTTGGCGTGGCCTTTCCGCATGAAGGGAAAGAAGTACTGATCTTCAGCCGTAAAGAACAGAACCCACAAGGTCATTGCCGTTTTGTTCAGGAAAGCCCACAAGCCCTGGTTACACGCCTCAAAACATTGCCCGGCAAGGATATTTACTGCGACGGTGGTGCCGAAATCATCGCACAACTGCTTGATGCAGGGCTGATTGACCGGATCATTCTTACCATCATCCCCGTTCAACTGTTGGAAGGTATTCCTTTATTTCCGGGCCATACGCTGCCTGAAGACTTTTCATTGTTGTCCGAGCAGGGGTTTGCACGTGGAATCGTGCAGCGGGTTTATGAGCGTGAACCGTACAGGAGTGAGCGGTGACTGAAGTTACCATTCATTATTGTCCCTAAACCTGAAATTTGCATCATGGGAAATACACGTCAGGAACATTGGGAACATATATACGAAACCAAGAGCCCGGAAGAGGTAAGCTGGACGCAGAAAGAACCAAGAATTTCGCTGGATTTAATCCATAAGGCAGCACTCCCGAAAGATGCGCCGATTGTGGATATTGGCGGCGGCGACAGCCTGTTGGTGGATTTTCTGCTTCAGGAAGGATACACCCAAATTACCGTTTTGGATATTTCACGGGCTGCGCTGGAACGGGCCAAGGCAAGATTAGGTGCTGATGCCGCCAAGGTTCATTGGGTACACAGCGATGTACTCGAATGGAAGCCTGAGCATCCGGTGGCGCTTTGGCATGACCGCGCAGCTTTTCACTTCCTCAGAACCGACGAGGAACGCAATACCTACCTGAAGCTTATGGCCGAAACGCTGAACGGGCAGGCCATCATCGGAACATTTTCCATCAACGGGCCGTTGAAATGCAGCGGATTGGAGATTCAGCAATACGATGCTGCTTCGATGCGCACCCTCCTAGCGCAATACGGATTTAAACATCTGGAATGTGTGGAAGAAACCCATACCACGCCCTTTGGAACCACTCAGGAATTTATCTTTTGTCGGTTCCTGAAAATGCAGCCATGACGAGAACAAAACAGTGCTTCCGGTACATTTGGACCTTCGCCTACTTGATTTAATACGCACTGAATAAAAAACATGTTCCGCTATATACTCTTAGGGTTGCTGATCGGATTGCTCGATGCATTGCCCATGTTCAAGCGCAAGGTACCTGTGTTTTCCATCGCTGCCATCTGGCTGCAATGGGTATTCATTGCCCTTGCCGTCGCTTATGCCCCGGCCCCCGATCATCTGTTGATACGCGGAACCCTTTTCGGCTTTTTGGGCATGGCCCCGTTCCAGATTCAACTGTTTTACCGCAACAGGGCTGCAATTCCGGGCAGCATGTTCGCCTCGCTGGTATTGGGTGCCTTGCTTGGAGTGGTTGTGGGAAGCCTATGAAAGAGCGCTTGCCGCGTGCTTACTTCCTGCAGCCCGATGTGGTGGCGCTTGCCCGCGATTTCCTTGGGAAAGTGCTTTGCGTTCAAAGCGCTCAGGGTCAATTTGAGGCGCTTATTGCCGAAACGGAAGCTTATGCCGGCGTGGACGATCGCGCTTCGCATGCGTGGAACGGCCGGTACACGAAGCGCACCGCGACCATGTATCAAAATGGCGGAACCATCTTTGTTTATCTGTGTTACGGCATCCATTTCCTGTGTAACATTGTAAGCAACAGGGAAGGTGTTCCGCATGCCATCCTGCTGCGCGGAGCCTTGGTTCGGGAAGATTCAGCAACTGCATGGAAACAGGTTTCCGGTCCGGGTAAACTCACAAAGCTGTTGGGTGTAAACATGGAATTTAATGGGGAGGATGTAACCTGTTCACCCATGATCAGTCTGGAAGACCGTGGCATTCAGGTTCCTTCTGATGCCATCAAAACAACTCCGCGCATTGGGGTTGATTATGCCGGAGCAGATGCAGCCCTGCCTTACCGCTTTGTCTGGGATATTCCTGCTGCCGGCTTTGACGAACGGGTATGGAGGCCGCAGTAATTAGGCCTATTTTTGCACCTATAATGAAAAGAATCCTGCTGCTTTTAAGTGTTGTGGCTGTGGCAGCCATCGCCTTCTTCTTGCTGAGGCGCAACCTGAACTCAACGATGGAGGCGGGCCCTAAGGATTTTGCCATCGAACAGACGCAGAAAGTGGATAAAATCTTCCTGTCTAAAAACAGTACCAAAGATTACGTCATCCTTCAAAAAGATGAAGCCGGAAACTGGACGGTGAAAGGCGCCCAAGGGGTGTTTCCCGCCAATACTTCAAATATTGACATGCTCTTGAACTTCGTGATGAAGAAGCTTCAGGTGAAATATCCGGTGGGCGACAGCGCTTCAGAAGCCATCAACCGCAACTTATACCTGCATGCAGTGAAGGCCGAGTTCTACATGAACGGTGATCTTGAAAAAACACTGTATGTAGGTGGCCCTACACCCAATTCACTGGGAACCTATATGTATATGTCCGGATTGAAACGCCCCTACGTGCTTGAAGTGCCCGGGTTCGAAGGATATCTTTCGCCGTATTTCAGTACCACACTTAAAGACTGGCGCAGTAAAGAAGTGATTCATGCCAAAGCGGAGGATATACGCAGGCTGGAAGTGACCTGGCATGAACAAGCTTCTGAGTCTTTCGTGATAGACCGTCCGGATGACGCGGGAATTGCCCTGCTCGATGCTCGGGGTGCTAAAGTTTCTGTGGCACAGAATCCCTTGCGTTCGCTGGTGGGCATGTTCGAACATGTGCACATGGAAGGTTGGCCGAACCTGCCCAGGCAACGCGCAGATACGGTCCTTCGCTCCAAACCTTTTTGCACCCTGAAAATCAACACCCGCGATGGCAAATCCCAAACGCTGGAACTGTTTCGCATTCCGGTAAGCGACGAAACCTATGCTTCCGAAGACAGGGATGGCAACTTGCGCTTGTTTGAAATAGAATATTTCTGGGCCAGGGTAAATGGAACTCAGGAACTGGTGCAAATGCAAGATGCTGTGTTGCGCAACAGGTTGAAAAAATTAACAGACTTTACCCAAATTCCTTGAGCTTCGGAAAATTCATAGGCGGCGGTTTGGGCTGGGTGCTTGGCGGGCCCATTGGAGCCATCGTAGGCTTTGCCATTGGCAGCTATTTCGACGCGGCCTCTTCCGACAGTGAAGAACCGCCGGTACGCCGCCCTTCTGGTTCGCGCACCAGCCAAACACAGTCGGGCGACTTTGCCATGAGCCTGCTGGTGCTGATCAGCGCCGTGATGAATGCCGACGGTCGGGTGATGCGTAGTGAACTCGACATGGTTAAGGCCATGCTCCTGCGCACCTATACCGATGAACAGGTGAAGCAATATCTGCTCATCCTGCGGGAATTGCTCAAGAAACAGGTTGATGTTGCCGGCGTGTGCAAGCAAATACGCGCCAACATGTCCTACAGCCAGCGCCTGGAATTGCTGCACATCCTGTTCCGCATCTCCAGGGCCGACGGGGATGTGGATCCGGCAGAATTGCGGATGTTGGAGTACATCGCCGCCCACATGGGCATCACCACGCCCGATTACCTAAGCGTGCGCGCCATGTTCGTGGTTTCCGGCGATGCCGACTATGAAATCCTGGAAATCAAACCCGACGCTTCCGACGATGAGGTGAAACGCGCCTATCGCCGTATGGCCATGAAATACCATCCCGATAAGCTCAGCGGTTTAGGGGAGCAAATGAAAAAAGAAGCGGAAGACAAATTCAGAAGGGTGCAGCAATCTTACGAACAGATCAAGAAGAAAAGGGGTATGGCATGAAGCAACCCCTGGTGCATCTGGCCTTGTTTGCCGTGGCCCTGATTTATGCCATCTTTTTCAGTTGGGCGCGCGACATCATGCCGCATTACCTGAAGCCTGAAGGCTTCATTGTGATACGCATCGGTGCAGCAGCAGTTATGTATTGGGTGGCGCATGCCTTCCTCATCCGGCAGCCGTTCAACTTCCGCCAGGATGGAAAGCTGCTTTTTTGGTGTGCACTCACCGGTGTGGCCGCCAACATGCTGATGTTCTTTAAAGGAATGGCCATCACAACACCCATCAATGGCTCGGTACTCATGTTGTTTACGCCGGTTTTTGTGGTGGTGATTGACCACCTGAAGCGAAAAATATGGCCGAATAAGGCACTAGGTTCTGGGATCCTTCTGGCCTGCTTAGGTGCAATTCTGCTGATGGGCGGCACCGGATTCAGCTTCAGTGGAACTACCGTAATCGGTGATGTTTGGGTAACCTTAAATGCCATCAGCTATGCCATTTATCTGGTACTGGTGAAGGGACTTGTAGGACGTTACCACGCCATGACCGTGAATAAATGGACGTTTACGCTGGGCACATTGTTCGTCCTTCCTTTTGGATTGCCGCAGTTGGCAGAAACCCAATTTCATGTCATCCCCTGGGATGTTTGGATGAAAATCATGTACGTGCTGGTGTTTACCACATTTATCACCTATCAGCTGAATGCCTATGCCATCAAGCGTGCGAGTGCATCACTTGCCGGCACCTACATTTATTTGCAACCTGTGCTGGCCAGTCTGATTGCTTCCATAACCGGCCGCGATGCCCTGAGTGGAACGAAAGTCCTGTATATTCTGTTGATATTTACAGGCGTTTACCTGGCGGTTTTCCAGGGAAATAAAGCCCAAACGAAACAATGAACACCATGCGGGAACTGAAAAGCATGACTGGTTTTGGCCAGGGAGAAATGGCCACCGACCAATACAAAATTCGTATTTCGCTGAAGTCGCTCAACGGAAAATACTTTGATCTGGATGTGCGCATGTCGCGGAATTTTGCGGCCTTCGAGCCCGAAATGCGGCAGCAACTGCGGGAACGTCTGGAGCGGGGCTCCGTAGGCGCATCGGTAAGCATGGAATACCTGCCCGGTGGCGCAAACAGCAGCCGGGTGAGTGCCGATGTTGCGCTTGCCGAAGCCTATGCGGCGCAAATGAAGGTACTTGCCGAAACACTGAATACCGAAGTACACGACCTGTTGGGTAAGGTGATGGCCATGCCCGATGTTTTGCGCGTTCAGGAGGCCACCGATGAAGACCAGCTGCGCCGGGTATTTTTTCAGGCGCTGGAGCAAAGCCTTGAAAACCTCGACAGCTTCCGCAAACAGGAAGGTGCCCGCTTGGGTGAACTGCTCCGCGGTGCTTTACAGCACATCCGCGAAGGACTGAAGCTGGTGGAACAGGAAGAGCAAACCCGCCGGGATTTGTTGCGAAAACGCCTGTGGTCCGCGCTGGAAATGCAGGAGACTGAAGGGAAAATGGACCGCAATCGTTTTGAACAGGAAGTCATCCTGTACATCGAAAAGCTGGACATCACGGAAGAAAAAAACCGACTGGCCCAGCATCTTGATTATTTTGAAGCCTGTTTGCTGCGGGAACCCTCCGGTAAAAAACTCAATTTTATTGCGCAGGAAATTGGCCGGGAACTCAATACCATGGGCGTTAAATCAAACCACTTCCCCATGCAACAGGCCGTGGTAGATATGAAAGAACACTTGGAACAAATACGAGAACAGGTGCTGAACCTGTTATAATCAAAGTATCATGAAACAAAGATTTTTATTCCTCTGCATCCTTCTGATGTTGCCGGTCATTTCGGTTTCTGCCCAAAAAAAGGAGGATTTTGTTCCGCCTCCGCCACCCGACGAGCCGGCGCTTACCACAACACCCCGCGCCTGGCTGATTGATTATGAAATCAATGATTCTTTTGCAGGGTTTGAAGTGTTGGATTCTGCCGCCAGATACGGGCGGTTTTTCCTTGGAGGGGAAGACCATCGCTTCATGAACTTCAACAGCAGCATGGAATTGAAACTCATGCGCTACCTGCATGCGCGCGGTGGCGTGCGGCACATGATCCTGGAGCTGGGCTATGCCCGAGGTTATGTGTTGCAGCAGTACATCAATACCGGCGATTCTGTATGGTTGGATATTCTGGAAAACACTACCGGAAGCGAATACATGGAGATGTATCGCGCCATGAGGGAATGGAATCGGCAATTGCCTGATTCGGCCAAGGTCATCGTGACCGGCATAGATGTGGAACGTTATACCGATGTGCCGCTGCTGTTGCTGGAACAATTGCTTCCGGATTCAGGAATCCCCGACGCGTTGCTGGTGGGCGTGGAAGCCATGAAGGGTCTGGCCCGGCAGATCTACTACGGTGATGGCGAAATCCCTTTCGGGGGTGTAGAGGAGGATGAAGGCTTTGATTCGGAATTGGTCAACGTTTCTTCAGAGAACTACGAAGTGCGCCCCACCTTGAAACGCTTTCTGGCGGAATACGACAGTTTAAAGCCCTTGTACCGCAACTACCTCGGAAAGAATGATGCCGTTGTGGAAGTGTTGCTGAATTCCCTCAGGCAATACCTGCAATGGGATGATTATGAATACACGCCGTATCAATATACGTACCGCGAAAAGGTGATGTATGACAACATGAAGGCATTGCTGCAACGCGATCCGCAGGGTAAATTCTACGGACAGTTTGGTCGTTGTCATGCAGGCACTGCGGTGCAAAACGGACCCTGTGGATGGTTGCATTTCCATTCCATCTCCCAAAAAATGGCTACACTGATGCCGGAGCCGCTGCGCAATCAGGTCATCACCATCGGATATTTTTATTCAGGCGATGAAGCAGACGATGACGACGATTCGAAGCGCGCGCAGGAGCAGGAAATTCGTGCTTTTGCCGATGAAACACCGGAAGGTCGGGTTGCTTTGTTTTCGCTGGATCAGCAAAAGCAGGCATTTCCCGTGCTCACATCCCGATACGATTTTGTGCTGTTTTACAACGATGAGGAATCTTTTTATGATGAGGATGAATACGAAGGCTACGACGATGAATACGATTACGAGTTTACCCATTTTGGCTACGTGTATCACCGCGAATGGGGGAAAACATCCCGGCTGAATACTGCACTCAACGCACTTGGATTGCCTGCTGTGCCACAGATTCCAGTGCTGCAAGGTTTTGACATCAGTTATTTCCCGAGGAAATATTCAGATGAAGCTGGCGGAAGGTTGAGTGTATTGTGGATGCCCACGCAAACCCGGCGGTTTGGCGCTCAGGCAGATTCGATGATGCGGTTCAACATGTTCCGGGTGTTTACGGAATCGTTTTTCGACATCCTGGAATCAGGCCATTTCAACCTGGCCCTCGGGTCGGGTTTCGGCTACGGCCTTTCGCGCCTGGAACTGAAGAAGGAAGGACAGGTTGTTGATTTCAGAAATCCGCAGCCCAACACGCGCACCTTGTACCGCAATCCTGCACTTTGGCTCAGCCTGGGGGCACATGCCCGCGCTGCAATTGGTCCCCTGAGCATTGGGGTTTCCGGTGGCATCGCACACGATTTTTCAAAGCCGGCATGGCGTTTTGAAGGCAAACGCCTCGACGGAACGCCATCTTTTGCACAGCACATGAAATACCTGGAGGCCACCATTGGCTTCGTAATCAAAGAATGATGAAAGAGATTCCCAACCTGCTCACCCTTTCCAACCTGGCCTGTGGCATTCTGGCCATTGCCGCGGTCCTCGAGGGGCATCCAATCACGGCCTCCTGGCTCATCTTGCTTGCGGCCGGTTTCGATTTTCTGGATGGTTTTGCCGCCAGATTGCTGAAGGCACAGTCGCCCATAGGCCTCCAGTTGGATTCGCTGGCCGACCTGGTAACCTTTGGTGTAGCGCCCGGATTCATCATGCAATACCTGGCCATCAGCAATGGATATTGTTCTGCAGAAGGATTTTGTCCGAATACCTATGTATTCCTGGCCATTCCGCTGGCCTCGGCCTACCGTTTGGCGAAATTCAATGTTGATGAACGACAAACGCAGGGTTTCATCGGCGTGCCCACACCCGCCAATGGCTTACTTATTGCTTCTTTCCCCTTCATTGTTGAAGCACATGGATTGCTTGAGCCACTGGTTACACACTTCCGTTTTGTAACCTTGTTCCCCGTAGTTTCAGCATACCTTTTGGTGGGCGAATTACCGCTGATGGCCTTCAAGTTCAAATCATTCAGCCCTAAAGCGCAACCGTTTCATTACATCTTTTTATTGGTGTTGTTGGCGGGAATTGTGGTACAAGGCTGGCAATCAGTTCCGTGGGTTTTTGTGGCATATCTGCTGCTTTCTGCCGCCGATCAGTTGTGGCGCAGGCGTCGCAGTGCTCAATCTGAAGGAACAAACTAATTTTGCAACACCTATGGCTAAAGTAGCAATCATCATGGGTTCGGACTCCGACCTGCCGGTGATGCAGGAGGCC
This sequence comes from uncultured Flavobacteriaceae bacterium, assembly GCA_964586595.1. Taxonomy (GTDB): domain Bacteria; phylum Bacteroidota; class Bacteroidia; order NS11-12g; family UBA955; genus REEB481. The sequence continues at coordinate 41,398 of CAZPHB010000010.1, forward strand.
GCCCGCATCCTGGAACATTTTGGCGTAGCCTACGAGCTCACCGTGGTTTCTGCCCACCGCACCCCTGCGCGGATGTTTGACTTTGCAGGGAAGGCGCACAGCTTGGGCTTCGGTGTCATCATCGCAGGCGCCGGAGGCGCTGCCCATCTGCCCGGAATGGTGGCAAGTCTTACGCACCTTCCTGTTATTGGCGTGCCGGTGCAGTCAAGAACCATGTCTGGCTTAGATTCCCTGTATTCCATTGTGCAAATGCCTCCCGGTGTGCCTGTGGCTACGATGGCCATCAACGGCGCCCGCAATGCCGGAATCATGGCTGCACAAATGCTCGCCATCAGCAATCCGGATTTGGCACAAAAAGTTCAGGACTTTAAGAAAGGTCTGGAACAGGAAGTACTCAAGAAGGCAGAAAAGCTCGAAGCGCAGGGGTTCGAAGATTACCTCAACAGCAATAATTTCTGATGATCATTGTTGGCGAAGCCCTGCTGAGTGAAGACATCCTTGAGGCGCATTTTGCCTGTCAATTGCAGCAGTGTAAAGGCGACTGTTGCGTGCAAGGCGATGTAGGTGCGCCACTGGAGGAAGCAGAAATTCCCATCATCGAATCGGAGCTGTCGGCAATGTTGGAAGTGTTGCCCGAACGGAGCCAGGAGCTGCTGAATTCGGGTCCTTTTTGGGAACGTGACCAGGATGAAGAAGCGGTGATTCGCTGTCATCCGGATGGAACCTGCGTTTTTGCCATCAATGAACAGGGCATCACGTTGTGCGGTATGGAGCAGGCTTGGCGGCAGGGCCTTACTGCTTTTCGGAAGCCGCTCAGCTGTCATTTGTATCCCATCAGAAGTAAAAATTACGGGGAGTTTACCGTGATGAATTACCATCGCTGGGACATTTGTCAGAGTGCCTGTGCTGCTGGTCGAACGCAGGAAATCCCATTATTCCGCTTTCTGAAGGAAGCACTGATCCGTAAAATGGGGCCTTCCTGGTATGAAGAACTGGAAGCAGTAGCTGCAGCCAGAACTTCCGGTTCAGGCCTCTGAATGCAAAGCTTCCCAATAGGCCACGGCCCTCCGGGTATGTGGAATCACGATGGTTCCGCCAACAATATTGGCCACGGCCAGCACTTCAAAAAGTTCTTCGGTATGCACACCTTGTTCCATGCATTTCCCTAAATGGTACTTTACGCAATCATCACAGCGCAATACCAAAGAGGCAACCAGACCAAGCATTTCCTTGGTTTTTACACTCAATGCACCTTCCTGATAGGTTTGTGTGTCCAGGTTGAATAAGCGTTTCAGCACCAGATTGTCGGCACTCAGGATTTTTTCGTTCATGGTGGAACGAAACTGTTCGAATGATTCAACTTCAGAATTCATAGTTTCTGTTTGCAAGGTACTGGGTAAAGGTGTATTTTTGCACCTCGTTTTGGGACCAATCCCATATCGTGTTGGTATCGTAGCTCAGTTGGTAGAGCAAAGGACTGAAAATCCTTGTGTCGGCGGTTCGATTCCGTCCGATACCACAAAGAAGGCCTGAATATCGGGCCTTTTTTTATGCCTGTTGGCGAACGCAACAACCGGCAGGGCTGCTCGTTTATAAGAATGTAACCAAACCATGCGGAAGGTTATCTTGCTGATATTGCTTTATGGCGCACAGGAAACTGCAGCACAATTGCCGGCGGTTAGGGACTCTTTGCGTCTGTGGTTTGCTGCCAAATCAACTTTAACCATGTCGCTGGACGGCAGAAGTTCCTTTATTGGCAGTGCACCGGCGTCTGTGTTGGGCGCCCGTATCGGTTGGGATTACGGCCGTGTTGGGGTTTATGCAGGTTGCTATACGTTGAGGCGAAAGATTGTTTCCCTGCAATCCATCCGCAATGGAGATACCTTGTACCGCAAGCTTGGCATGAGCTATGCAAGCGCCACATTTGAATATTTACTGTACAAAGACACGCGCTGGGAGGTGAACGTGCCTGCGCAGCTGGGAATTGGTTTGGCATCAAGAACCAATATCCGCAATGGCGTGCAGGAAGGAACCACGCGTGTACCCATGTTTCCCCTTGAAGTACAGGTAACCGCCCTGTACAGGATCATGCGTTACGCCGGCCTCTATGCCGGACTTGGATTCAGAATGGCCAATGGGGCAGGGCCCTCTTTTAACGGATCTATTTATTCCATGGGCATTTCGGTATTCACGGGAACACTGTATCGCGACTTGCGCAAGCACATGGAACGTAAAGAGCCCTTCCCCGGGTACTTATTTTAACCTGGCTTTGCGCGCTTCTACCTCTTCGTAGTTTTTCAGAAACTCTTCAATCTTCTCTACATCAATCTTCTTGGCAATCACCTTCTTGCTTTGGTCGAGGATGAAAATGGTTGGATTCGAAATGTTGTTGTAGTTGTACAGGTTGAGGTGCCAGATGGAGTTTTCTTCCAGCCTGCAAACGTTCACCCATTCTTTGATTTCAGGATGCTTCTGCAAATATTCTTTCCACTCTTTCTCTTTATCTCTGCTGGAAATAGCATACACCTTCCAACCTTCATTTTTGTGTTTTAGGTATGTGCTGTACAATTCGGGTACCACCTTCTGGCAATGGCCACAGGTTGGATCCCAAAAGATGACGAACGTATAAGGAGCCTGCAATGCGAAAAGGCGCTTGGGCACCCCAGCAGTGTCGAACAATTGAAGATCCGGAGCTCTGGTGCCGCAAAGGGTATGGCTCATTCGGTCTGCACCTTCGCACATTTTGGCCACAGTGGCGGAATCACACCACCATGCGCGGCCCTGGCAATAATAATTTTTGGCCATGTGGACGAACACACCGTCTTCGATACACATAATCTTGCTCGTCTCAAACTTGTTGGTGATGTACCAAATCAGGTATTTTTCATTTTCTACGGAACATCCTGCGCGCGCAATCAGGCGATCGGCCTCATAGGTAATGGAATCAACCACGGGGATCACCAAGTTGTCGAAGTACTCATCGATTTTCTTTTTCAATACATTGTAAGGCGAGCGGATCAAGCCATCTTCACACAAATCCACTTTGTCCCAAAAATGTTCTTTGTACCGGTACACTGCGGCCATGCTGTCGGGCTTGCCGTCTTTGCCTATGGGAATTTCACGGGATACATCCGGCTCCTGAACGGACAGAAGGAATTTGGACAAATAATGTTTGGGGTATTTCTGGATGTAGAGGCTGTCCAGTTCATTGTTCCGGATATCTACTTCCTGCAGTTTGGCTTCCAGGCCCGACATCTGTATCACCAGGGCTGCCTTGGCAACTTTTTCTGTTTTGGTCAGTTGTTCCGGGAATTTAGAAATGCTGTCTTTCAGCGTGCGCAAGTCTTGGCTGAGGTAATATCTTTTTTCGGCATAAACCCTTCTGCTGATGTTGTAGGCTGCAAATGCAGCATTTGCCTCGTGGCCATCTACCTTCATTTTGCTGTAGTAATCGCCGTTCCAGGAAGTATCTGTGGTAATGATGAAGTCCTGGTCATCGTCAATCACCAATTCGAACATTTCAGATTTTCCGTTGAACACGAACAGATACATTCCGCGTTGCAGGCGCTTGGTTCCTGTAAAAACTGCAACCCCGTTTTTATCGGCTACAGCGGTGTCGCGCAGGTATTTCGCATCTGCAAAATGGTCGGCCAGATAAACCATGCCCGGCTTCATGCCCTTCAGGCGAATTTCTATGCGGTAATTACCGGCTGTTCTTCCGTCCCAGGTGGGTACATTTTTCAGTTTAGGATAAACGCCTACCGGATTCCTTTCTGCCCAGTTCATGAACGGAGTAACGGGGCCTAAGGTTTGTGGCTTGGCCGCCTGAATGAAGGGCTGATTCACAGGTGGCGGTGGTGGCGGTGGTTCAGACAAATTCGGCTTGCCGATTTGTTGGCCACTGAGGCTGCCTGCGAGCATCAAGGAGCAAAGCATCAGGTTAAAGCGGTTGGTGATCTTCATGCGAATCGAAGTATATTGCTTTCAAATTTCGCAAAATTTGTTCCAATTGATGACGGAGCCTTCCAGGATGTCTTTTTATGAGCAGGTGTATGAAGTGGTGCGCCTCATTCCTTACGGAAGGGTAACAACTTACGGCGCCATTGCGCGCTATTTGGGTACAGGGAAAAGCAGCAGGCTGGTGGGCTGGGCCATGAATCAAAGTCATTTCATGGAGCCGCCGGTTCCGGCTCATCGGGTGGTGAACCGATTGGGCATGCTCAGCGGTAAAGCGCATTTTCCTCCGGATGATTCCATGGAGTCCCGTCTGGCAAGGGAAGGCATACAGGTAGCCAACGACCGCATTGTCCATTTTGAACAACTTTTATGGGATCCGGCAAACATGCTTCATTCATGCATCGATTTTTAAAATACTTATGGTGCTTCGGTGTGCTTGTTGGTGAAGTACACGGCCAAAAACCGGAGTATCTGTTTTACTCGTGGGATGCCAATAAGCTGCCGCAAACCATTCCGGTCGGATGTCGGGAAAATGAACCGATGCTGCTTGCGGAAACGCGCATCGTGGAATTTGCTGTTGATGCGGTGTACATCCTCCAGCACCGTAAAGTTTATTATCCTTCCTGGGCGGCAACAACGAAGCACAGGGGCGAACCGGTTCAGGGCAAATTGCTGATGATGCAGGCCCGCTTGCTGGATGCCTCAGGTGGAATGCTGGAAACCAATACCGGCAGGTTGCTGGCAGCCGATACGCAGGAAAATTTTGGTGTGATGATGTTTGGGGGCCGTAAGCCTGCCTGTGTGCTCGAATATCTGACGGTGGTGAAGGAAGCTCCGCTCAAGTACCTGAATATACAATATCTGCTGGCACCGGTGCAGGCAACAAGGCTGTTGCTGGTTCATCCGCCAGAACTTACCGTGGCGTATTCCTTTACCGGCCTTGACGCTGTTTCAGAACGCTATAATCGGGATGAAAAGGTATTTACCGAAGTTCAACTGAAGCAAGTACTGCTCGATTCGCAAATGAGGTCCACCATACTTCCGACTGCCCGTTTGGTGGTGAAAAGAACTAATACAGGGTACGTGCAGGATTGGCCTCAGGTGGCCGTGCAGTTAAGAAAACAATTCTTGGAAGCTTCATTGGCTCCGAGGGAAGAAAAGCAAATCCGTGCCGTGTATCGCCGGCTTAAGCAGGGGCATCCGGCACCCCTGAAAAAACAAATCATGTCCATTCCGGAATTGTTTCGGCGCGAAAAGCTTTCATTCAGCCATAAAGCCATGCATCACCTGCTGCTGTTGATGGATGTTCCACATGAATTCGTTTTGGCAACGGACCGAACCAGGGCGCCTTTGGATACATCACTGGCTTTTTTACCGGATATTTCAGAAACTTTTCTTTGGATTCCGGCCATAAAGACTGCCATTACCACAGGTGGTCGTTTTACAGAAACATTGCCCCTGGAGTATGCAGGCTGTATGGCCCTTTTTATCCCCATGGAAGCCTACAGTATTCCTTTATGGAAGGAGTTTCCGCTTCCCGAGGCGGGCATCAATAAGAACCAGGCAGTTGTAATTTATACCGGAAACGCCATGCTTCAATTTAAACAGCAATTTGAGGGAAATGAGGCAGCCCTGTGGAAGGATTATGGTCGATTAAACGGCGAACAAAGAGGGGAGGCAGATGTTGCTGTTTGCCGGTCGCTGATTCCCGAATCCTGGTTATTGGATGCGCGGGCGCAACAGTTGCCGGACAAGGCTTTTTCTTTTGAAGGGGTTTGTTCATTCCCGGATGTTTTTTCCGCGGATGACAGCGTGTTCAGCCTCGAGGCAGCGCAACTGCTTTTGCCTCAGATACCGCTGGAAGCGTTTCCCGGAACACTATGGGAGCGCAGTCTGCGTATTCCAGTGGCTTACCTTGAAGATGCAGCAACCTGGAGCAACGACGCAGCGCAAGTATATCGGGACGCAGTTTCAACAGTGAGCTATACCCAGAAAAAAGATGACGAATGGTTGGAATTGACTGTGCGCATAAACATCCACGGTTGTTGCACACGGCGTTACATAGAAACGGGAAGCCTCAGGCTCCCCGCTTCCATTACTCTTAGGAAAAAATCAAGTTGAAGGAAAGGTCTTAGTTGCTCTTCTTGAGCAGGTAACGGCTGATGACAATACCATTGCCGCCGGAACCTTGTCCGCTGGGTGTTGATGTAAATGCGGAGGTAACGCTCATCAATTCCCATCCTTCGGCGGCATAAGCTTCCAATTTGGTGGTAATCTGCGCATCGTTAAAGCGGATGTTTTCGAAATTGATGCCGACCATGCTGTAAAAGTTCTCCAACTTTACTTCTTCCACAGCACCGGTCTTATCGGTGGCAATCATTCTGGAACGTGCCAGCCCGCCGGGAACCGCGCTTTCAATGGTGGTAAGTTGCAAATACTGATGGGTTGCATTGGTTGATTTCTGGGTGAAACTCATCAATGCCGCGGCTGAACCGATGAGGGTTGCCGAAAGTAGGAACAGGTGAAGTTTTTTCATGAGTATAATTTCCATTGATTCTTTCCAAATCTTATGCCGTTTTTGCTGTGCGTGTTATTTTGCAACATGGCTGAGTTGTTGCCCGTGTTTCCGCTGCCCTTGTGTTTATTCCGGGATGAGTTGCTGCCTTTGCATATTTATGAGCCGCGTTACGTGTACATGGTTCGTGAATGTGTTGCCGCGCAGTCACCGTTTGTTTTGTTGCCGGTAATTCAGGGAACCCGCGCTGATGTTGGTACCATTGCTGTAGTGCATCAGGTTGTGCATCGCTACGAAGGTGGGAGCTGTGATGTATTGGTGCGCGGGCAATTGGTTGCCGATATCGATGATTATCTTCCTTCAGCCAACCCAAACAAACCGGATCAGGTATGGTGCAGGCCCAGGGCATTTGATGTTGATGAAGATAAAGAACTCACCTTGCGCATTGATGATTTGTTGCAAGAGGTGCTGTTGTTGATAGAAGACAAAGATCCGCAGCGGTTCAAACCTGCTTCGCGCATTGCTGAGTATATACACAAAATAGGATTGACCCAGGCGCAGGAATATGAGCTGCTGCAACTTGAAGATTACGCGGGTCAACAACAAGGAGTACTGCGTTGGCTTAAGGAACTTTTTGAACATTTATCTGCCGTGGCCCAAATGAAGCGCGCAATTTCATTAAACGGACATTTTCGCGATTTCAGGGAGCAGCAATGATGGATCCACTCATCTTATGTATTGAAAGTTCCGATCGGTTCTGTTCTGTGGCGCTGTTTGAAGGAAACCGCTTGCTGGCTGCAGATAAAGCTGCTGCACCGCTCGCCCATGCGGAACGTTTGGCGCCCATGGTTCACAAAATATGTGCTGATTTCGGGCGAACTCCTGATGCGGTGGCTCTGAGCAAGGGTCCTGGTTCTTATACCGGTTTACGCATTGGCGCAAGCATGGCCAAAGGCCTTTGCTTTGGATGGAATGTGCCTTTGCTGGCCGTCGATACCTTGCAGGCGTTGGCCTGGAACATGAGGGAAGAGGCGGTCTGGTCTGTGCCTTGTTTGCTGGTACCTATGACCGATGCGCGAAGGATGGAAGTGTACACTGCCGTTTACAAGTCACAGGACCTGTCCACAGTGATTCCTGTGGGTCCAAAAATTCTGGAGCCCGATGATTTTCACGAACTGGCCGTTGATCATCGGTTGGTGTTTGCGGGTTCCGGTGCCGCTAAATGGCAGACTTTATGCCGATGGTCTGAAGAAGCCATATTCATCACCGAACTGTTGCCGGATGCCACAGGAATGGGCGCTTTGGCTGCAGATGCCTTCAGGAACGGTGCGTTTGCGGATGTGGCCTATTTCGAACCATTTTACCTCAAACAGTTTCTGCCCGGGAAAGGAAGTGTAACATGAAGCATATTTTACTGTTGGACAATTACGATTCCTTCACATGGAATTTGGTACATTACCTCATGGAAGCCGGAGCAAAGTGCACGGTTTTGAAAAACGATGATCCGGCGGTATTCGATCCGCAATTTGATGCAGCCGTACTTTCACCCGGACCGAAAGATCCGGAACAGGCAGGTTTGCTGATGCCTTTTATCGCCGCCAGGCATCAAGAAATTCCCATGTTGGGTGTTTGCCTCGGACATCAGGCACTGGGGCTGTTCTTCGGAGGTGTTTTGGTGAAGGCTGCGGAACCTGTTCATGGAAAAACAACGCCAATTACCCATGATGCAACAGGTATTTACAAGCAACTGCCACAGCACATTAAGGTATGCCGATACCATAGTTTAATCTTGGATCAACCAGGCGCGGATATGCGCGTTACTGCACGAACGGAAGGAGGAGCAATTATGGGCATCAGACATCAATATTTACCGTTGGAAGGTGTTCAGTTTCACCCCGAAGCCATCAGCACGGAATCAGGTTTTGATATGTTGCGCAACTGGTTGAGCGGGCTGAACTAAACGAACCGGTTCAGGGTATTGAGGATGCCTGCCACATCATATCCGGCCTCATGTTGTAAATCGTTATTGCTGCCATGCGCCGGGAAATAATCCGGGATACCCAGGGTTACAAGTTGTCCCTTCCATTGTTGCTGCGCGGAATAAGACGCAACTGCTGCACCTAAACCGCCAATGATGCTCCCATCCTCCACAGTGATGAGCACATCATGTTGATCCATGATGGCCTGTAACAATCCTGTATCCAGAGGCTTAAGGAAGCGCATATGGACCAAACTCGGATTGATTCCCGAAGCGTGCGCCGCTGCCTGGGCTGCTGCAGTTGCAGTGCCTATGGTCAGCAGGGCGATGCGTGTTCCCAGATGCAATAGCGAACCTGTTCCAACGGGAATTTGACGCAGTGGGGTCTTCCAGTCAATGCCGGTGCCATAACCTTTGGGATAGCGGATAAACCAAGGTTTGCTGCGGTCTTGCATGGCAGAGTACATCAGCGCACGCAATTCTTCTTCGTCTTTGGGTGCAACAACCACCACATCGGGCACCGGTTGCAGGAAGGCCAAATCAAAGCTGCCATGGTGGGTAGGGCCATCTTCGCCGACCAATCCGGCACGGTCCACGCAGAAAATCACCGGAGCCTGCTGCAGGGCAACATCATGAATCACCTGATCATAGGCGCGTTGCAGGAACGTGGAATAAACACTGCAAAAGGGAATGTCCCCTGACAGCGCGAGTGCTGCTGAGAACGTGACGGCATGTTGTTCCGCTATGCCTACATCCCAAAAGCGATTTGGATACAGGTCCATGGCTTTGCGCATGCCACTTCCAGAGGGCATGGCCGGAGTTACACCGCATACGCGTTCGTCCAATGCAGCCAGTTCACACAAGGTTTCACCAAACACATCCTGATATTTTACCACCTTTTCTGATGGTTGTTTTTCTGCAGGTTCGAGTTTTACATATGCAGCAGTGCTGTGCCAGCGTGTTTGCTCTTTTTCGGCGGGCGCGTAGCCTTTGCCTTTGATGGTCTTTACATGCAGCACATGAGGGAAAGAGGCATGGCGAAGTTCACGGAGTTTATCCACCAATGAACGTACGTCATGGCCGTCCACCGGGCCACTGTAATGAAACCCCATCTCAGTAAACCAGTTGGGGCTGTTGGCTTGCATCTTGCCAAGCATCTGGCTCATGGCCCCGGTATTGGGGTCGATGCCTATGCTGTTGTCATTTACCACCACCAACAGCCGTGCGTTGCTCAGTGCGGCGTGATTCAGGGCTTCAAAGGCCATACCGCCGGTGAGGGCTCCATCGCCAACTACGGCAGTGAAGATGCGTTCATCGGGTCCTTTGCGTTGGTGGGCAACTGCAAATCCAAGGGCAGCCGAAATGGCGGTAGAAGAATGACCGGTGCCAAAAACATCATGTATATGCTCGTCGCGTTTTGGGAAGCCACTGATTCCATGGGTTTGCCTGATTTGATGCAAGAATTGTTTTCGGCCTGTGAGTATTTTATGCACATAAGCCTGATGGCCCACATCCCAAATGATGGGTTCATCAGGGGAGTTCAATACATAATGTAGTGCTATGGTAAGTTCGACCACGCCCAGATTTCCGGCAAAATGTCCACCGCTGTGCAGGATGGTGTCAATAAGAAAGGTTCTCAATTCCCGACTCAATTCGGGCAGTTCCTCCGTACTGAGTTTTTTTAAATCGGCAGGGCTGTTTATCTGATCAAGAACCGACATGCTACTTGGACACAAACTTATTCATTAAACGGCGGATTTACCGAAGGCTATTCCCGGGTCAGGAATTGTTAGTTTGATTTAAATTTAATGTGTTTAAATTTGCATCACATAACAAATAGAAATGGCTACAAAACAAAATTCAGGAAAAGCGGGAAAAAAAGCTACCGTCAAGGAAGTTGCCGCAACTGCGGGCGTATTGCCTGCAGCACCTGCCCGACGCAAGGGACGTCCGGTAGGCTCAAAAAACCGCAAGGTGACAAAAGCAGCTGTTAAACGTGCAGTTGCAAATGCAAAAGCACCTATTGAATCTCTTTCTATTGGTTTTTCTTTTGATGACATCCGTGCATCAAATCTGGAAAACCTCGTGCGTCAGGAAAAGGAAGTTCAGCATGTACTTACCGCCATTCGCAAAGCGAAGCTGGCTTTTGGCAAATTGAGTGCTAAATCCTTTTCTATGGAAGGTGCGAGCATCACTGGTGGAACACGTAAACCTAAAAAGCGCGGTCCAAAGAAGGGCTTCAAGCGCGGTGGTGTAACTAAAAAACAGTCCATCATCAACTACATGAATGAAATTGGTACACCGGTAAAATCTGGAGATTTAATAGCCGAGCTGTTCAAGCGTTCCGGCGAAAGAAACCGGACCAGTTTCAGGCAAAGTATGTTCACCACACTGTCACAGATTTACAAATCAGGGGAGCTTGTAAAGGACAGCGAAGGTGTAATTTCTCTTGCCAACAAAGGTTAAATTTTAAAGAAAAAGCAGGAAAAGGGAGCCTACAGGTTCCCTTTTTTTATGCATCTCAGCATGCGGGGTATGCCTGTGAAATCGTTCCTGGAACTCATGATTACCGAGGCATGGAGGTCGGAAAATATGTGTTGTACTTCCTCCATACGGCCGGCGTGAAGTTCCATATATGCGGCGCATGTATCCAGTTTCTGCAGATGTTCCGCAATTCTTCGATAGAAGATAATTGCGTCCTGTTGCACTACAAACAATGCTATTTCAGGTTCAAATCGGGCTACGTGTTCATCTACCAAATGCCGGTCATTGAGCGCGATATAGGGGGGATTTGACACAATTAAATCATATTTTTCATCGGGAAAAAATATCAGGTAATCTAATAATGACCATTTAATGTTGTGATGCGTTCCGAGTAGTTCATGTGCATTAAAGGCCGCCACCTTCAATGCAGCTGCCGATACATCCAATGCAGTGATTTGGGCATTTGGGAATGCCTCTGCAAGGCTGATTGCCAGACAACCGCTTCCCGTGCCAACGTCTAAAATCCTGAGCTGTGCTTCCGGCGGATAATCTTCCAGAATCCACTCCAGCAGTTCTGCAGTTTCAGGGCGTGGTATCAACACATCCGGATTTACGCGAAAGCGCTTCCCGCGGAAGTATGCGGTTCCAAGCACGTATTGCAAAGGCTGTCCCTGCTCCAGTGCTGCGGCATGCTGCAGCGCCGTCGCTGCGAATTGTTCATCCACCGATTGAAGGTACAGCTCCGGATGATTGAGGTCTTTGTTGTGGTAATGCAGGTAGATTTCGCGGAACATCGCAGCGGCTTCTCCTTCGCCGTGCACAGGGGCGACTTTTTTCAGGAAGGCACGGCGGAGGTCCTGGAGTTGCGACATCAGTTGAGTTGAGGATGTTCAGGAGCTTCGCTCATCCATGCATAAGGCGCACCCAGGGCGCGCAGGCTTTTCTTCCAGAGTTGGTCTTCCTGCTTGAAGAGCTCCTGAATATCCATTTCGGCCAGTACCCAGCTTTTGTCTGCAATTTCGGATTGCAGCTGTCCTGGGCCCCAGCCGCTGTAACCATTAAAGAACAACACTTCATGCAGCGGTAATATTCCTTGATCTACCGCGTTTCTTAGCGCATCGGGATCGCCTGCCCAAAAAAGTTCATTACTGATAGGATAGGCTCCTGAAATACTTGCGCAGGTATGAATAAAAAACACCTGATCTTGGCCCACCGGGCCGCCGCACAATAGACGTTTCTCTTCAGGAAAGCCGTCAACCACATGACCCACATTGATGGCACAGGGCTGGTTGATGATGAAGCCCACCGATCCGGTTTCATCGTGGGAAACCAGGAAAATAATGCTTCTGCTGAAGTCTGGATCGACAAGGAACGGATCTGCAATCAGAAACAAACCTGCCTGTACGTCTTGTTGCAACTGAGGCTTTTTCATATTACAGGCCCTATGGAATCAGTTCAAAAATCTGTGCCGAAACGGGAGGCAGTTCAAGGTATTCTGTGATGGGAATACGTGTGCCATCGATAGGATTAAGCAGATATTGGTAACCTTGGAGTCGTTCTGCGAAACGCGCGCTGCGGATGCGTTTGCTCGTGTTGTCCTGGTTCAATGCCACCATGAAGGTTTTTCGGGAATTGTAGCGGAAATACACCCAGGTGCCGTCTTCTCCGGTGAATTGCATGAGCTTGCCATCCTGCAGGGCAGCTTCAGCATTCCGCAGTTTTGCCAGCTTGCTGAGGTGGTTGAAGGCGTCTTGTTCCAAAATGGTTCTGCCTTCCGCAGTGAATTTGTTGGTTCTGTCGCCCGGGAATCCACCGGGGAAATCCTTGCGCACCAAAGCATCTGTCGGTTGCGTGCCTCCTTCCATCAAAATTTCTGTTCCATAGTAGATGCAGGGAATGCCACGAAGGGTGAGCAACAGGGTGATGCCCATCTTCCATTTCTTCAGGTCGCCGTTCAGATGCGTAAAAATGCGTGTTAAATCGTGGTTGTCCAGGAAAATGCAATGTTTGAACGGGTCTGTGTAGATAAAATCTTCAGCCAGGGTTGCATAAATGCGGTTCAAACCGTCGTTCCAGCCGAATGGGTTGGTCAGGGCATGTTGTATGGCCCAAAGCAGTTGGAAATCAGTGACGCCCGGAAGTCCGCTGTTTAGGGTTTGCCGGATGTTGTTTTGCACGAACCAGGCCTGAGTTCCCATGCCATTGACCCAGGTTTCGCCAAAAATGCCCAACTGCGGGTATTCTGTGAGCAGGGACTGGCATAACCTGGTCATGAATTCCTGATCGGGATAAGCATAGGTATCGATTCTATAGCCTTGCAATCCGGCATACTCTACCCACCAGAGGTACAACTGTGTGAGGTAGCGGTCGATATGAATATTTCGTTGATTCAGGTCCGGCATGTGGTGGTCAAACCAACCGTTGCTGTTGAGATTCCGTTCATGATCAGATGCGTATGGATCAAGCATTACGGATGCGCGGTAATTGGTTCGCGTGAATTGTGGCCAGGCATTGTACCATCCCGTATCGCGGTTTTCAAACATCCAGTGTTTGTTTCCCGTATGGTTCGGGATGATGTCCATCACCATTTTCATTTTACGGCTGCGCATGTCTTCCGTCAGCTTCAGGTATTCGTCATTGCTTCCGAAGCGCGGATCTATGAGGTAATGGTCTGTGATGGCATATCCATGGTAGCTTTCGCGTGGTTGGTTGTTCCATTGCACCGGGTTAAGCCATAAAGCGGTGATGCCTAATTCCTGCAGGTAGTCCAAATGCTGGTGGATGCCCTTCAGGTCGCCACCGTGACGGCCTTTCAGGCTATCACGCGAATAAATATCAGGTTGGGCCAAGGGGTGACGGTCGTTGGTCGGGTTGCCGTTGGCGAACCGGTCGGGCAGAATCAGGTACATGATGTCGGCACTGTTGAGTCCCGCCTGTACCTGCCATTGCTGGTTTCGTGGTTTCAATTCATAAGTCCAGCGCATTTCCCGGGTACCGCGTTTTCCGGGGATGTTCACCCGAAAATTCAGGGTTCCCGGGCGTGCATCACGGCCAATGTTCAGGTTTACATAGAGGATGTTTTCGGCTGCCCCCTTGCTGGTTCCTACAAAGGCAACCTGTTCATAAGGGTCCATGCTCAGCACCCAAGAGCTGGCCTCTGGGCTGTGGATGATAATTTCCAAAGATTCGCGGCTAAATCCACAATACCAGTGAGGAGGAGCCACATTGTGCGGCATCAGCAGGTTTTTTGAAGCAGACTTTTGGGCCAGCGCTGCAGAAATAAACAGGGGCAGGAGCAGGATGGTAAAGAAGGAGCGTTTCATCACGAGTTTAACTGGTAATTCATTCCCGGTAGTTGGGTAATTATGCCCTCAAGTTCCATGTTGAGCAGCAGATGTGCAAGTTTACTGCCTGAAAAACCTGTTTCGTTCAACAATTCGTCCACCGATTTATTGTTGTGCTGCAGGATGGAAACCAAGGTTTGTTCTTCAGGAATGAGGTTGCGAAACAAGGGAATTTGTTGCTTTACTGTTTGTTTTTGTTGGTTCCAGCCCATCATGTTGGCGATGTCATTGGCAGAACAAACCAAGGCTGCCCTATTGCTTTTGATGAGCATGTTGCAGCCGGCGCTGGTTTCATCTTCCGGGCGGCCCGGCACGGCGAAAACATCGCGGTTATAGGAAAGGGCAATGTCTGCGGTGATCATGGCTCCTCCATCGGTCATGCTTTCTACCAGCAGCAGGGCATCGCATAAGCCGGCAATGATTCTGTTCCGTTTGGGGAAATGTTCAGGGCTTAGCTTCATGCCGTGCAACTGATCACTGATGATGGCACCACCACCTTGGAGCATGTTTCTGGAAAGTTGAAGATGGCTGGGAGGGTACAATACATCCAGACCGTGTGCAACGACCGCGGCAGTCGGAATTCCTGCTTCCACGGCGGCAAGATGTGCCTGTGCATCAATACCGTATGCCAGTCCACTCACAATGCTGCAACCATAAGGAGCAAGTGCCTGGGTAAAACTGTTGGTTCGGGCTTTGCCCTGTCTGCTGGCCCTCCGGGTTCCCACAATGCCTACCATACGTCGTGCGTTCAGATCCATGGTACCTTTTACAAACAACAAGGCCGGACTGTCGCTGCAGTGTTTCAGCCGAAACGGGTATTCCGGATCGGTAAAGAAAAGCGCCCGGATGCCGTTTTGTTGCACCCAGGCACTTTCGCTTTCGGCACGTGCCCAATCCTTGAAGTGCTTCACTGCGTTAGCCGTCTGCAAGCCAATCCCAGGAATTTTTTCAAGATGGTGCTGCTTCTCCCTGAAAACAGCCTCAGCACCGCCGCAATAAGCCACCATCGCCTTGAGCAATACGTCACCAACTCCGGGAACGAGTTGCAGGGCAATCTGGTGTACCAAGGATTCTTCCATGCCTCAGGCAAATCAATGCAATCAATGCCAATGAAGGCGTGTGCAAGCGTTTGTAAATGTTTACAATTGATTCAACACGGGATTTCTGCCACGCTGAGCGGCTTGCCACATCATGTACAGCAACAAGACACCGTACATACTTGCTGTAAATGTTGGTTTGAAATACCAAACTTCATAATTGGATAGCTCCATGCTGCGCAACACCATTTCCATATTCAGGAAGTAGGAAAGGCTGAAGAGGAGTAAGGGCAAATATCGACGGGTTCTGACAGACCATAAACCCAGAAACAACCAGGCCGGATGGCTGTAACGTTCGTGCATTTGCGTGGGGAAATAAAAGAAGCACAAGGCCAGGATGCTGGCGGCCAGCAAATAGTCATCCAACGCGAATTTTGGGAATGCACCTTCCTTAATAGCCCGAACAAGCCGTCTTCCGAATAAAAGCCAGGCGCCGAAAAGGGTACTGCCCAGCAGGAGCAGCAGCCCCCAGTTGTGGTAGCTGATGCCGGAAATCCAAGGGCTGCGGTCGTCAGCAATAACGGGGTTTGTCGATTCAGGCAGCACCAGATACCAAAAGTTGAAGGCGTTCATGCTGACACGCTGGAAAAATCCCACCGATCCAATCACCACCCGCCACAAGGGAACAATAGAACCGCCGAGCAGGAAGGGCAGGATGAGCAGAACCTGAACGCCCAGCGCCAACAGGCCGGTGCGCATTGCGTATTGCCATGATTTTCCGCGCAGCGCATCCCACAACAACCACAGGATGATGGGCAGGAAGATGATCATCTGCAGCTTTATGTTCAGGGCAAGGATGTAGGCAGGAAGTGCCCATACGGCCCGATTTTGGAGGAACAACTTCAGCGACCATAAGGTGAAAAATACCGGAATGGCATCAATCTGTCCCCAGTTCAGTGTGTTGTAAAAGTATGCTCCATTAAATACAAATATGGCCCAATGCCGGTTGTTGTAAGCGGTATGATGACACATAGAAAGCATCAGTAATACCGAGCCAATGTCAAACAACAAGGTATATAATTTCAGCGCATGGAGGTGCTGGGAAGCTGCTTCGGCGCTGCCCATCAGCCATACATGAAACTTCAGGAGGTACAGGTAGCCGGGCAGGTAGTTGCAGTCGATGTCGTAGATGCGGTGGAACGGTTGTACATCCAGTTGTCGCATCCAGGCGGCCCAGCAGGAAAAGTCGTAGCCGTGGCCGGAAACGGGCAGGTGGAAGGCGAGCAGCAGGAACAAGCCTCCGCTGAACCACCACAGGTGGCGGGGAATCGGGTTGAAATCAGGGGAAGCTGTGACGAGTTTCAGCGCAGTTTGTAGCTGAGGTTCACCGTGATTCGGGCGGTTTTCTCACGCGAATCGGTATTGAAGGCGCCACCCCAGGAAAATTCTTCCGAAGAGTGCAAACCCGTTATCTGAAAGATGCCCATATCGGCGCGCTGCAGCTTATCTAAAGTAGATCCGGCCGCATCCACAATTTTCTGCGCCCTGTTTTTTGCGTCTTCAGTAGCCCGTTTGATCAGGTCCAGTTTTAATTCCGCCAGGCGTGTATAATAGTATTCAGGTGATTGTGAGTTCAACTCCACACCCTGGTCGATCAGCTCCGTCACTTCTCTGGAAATCCGTTCGATGCCATCTACATCTTTCGATTCAACCTTCACGCTTTGCATGAGTCTGTACCCCTGGAAGGTGCGGTGGTTTTCGCCATTGTAGTAGTTGTAATCGTATTCTTGGTTGATGTCAACGGCAGAGAACACAATGGCGCTGTCATGAACACCTTTGCCTTTCAGGTAGGCCTTCACCTTGGCTTCATCTTCTTTCAGGGATTGGTAGGCTTCTTTCAGGCTCATGTTCATTTTGTTGAAGCTGCCGCGCCACACAATCAAATCGCTGCTGAAGTTTTTTTCAGCCAGCCCGGTCACTTCTACACTTTCGCGCAGGCCTTTGTTGCGGATGCCACTGCTCAGGAGCCAGGCGGAAATACTCAGTGATGCAGCGGCGATGCTTACCGCCAGGATGGCATTGCGGTTCATGTATGTGTTTATTTACTGGTTTTGGAAAGGGAATCTTCAATAGAACGACACAAGCTGGAGAATATTTCTTCTACCGTGCCCATGCCGTCAATGGGCTGAAGCTTACCCTGGTTCTTGTAAAAAGCCAGGAGTGGTGCTGTTTCATTATTATATACGCGGAAACGGTTGCGAATGGTGTCTTCATTTTGGTCATCGGCACGACCACTTACCTTTCCGCGTTCCAGCAAGCGGCGTGTCAATTCTTCTTCATCCACTTGCAGTGCCAAAACCATGCTGATGTTCATTTCTAGCTTGTGCAGCATTTCATCCAGGGCCGAACCCTGGGCTTCGGTGCGTGGGAATCCGTCAAAGATGAATCCGCGTACCTCCGGATGCTGCCGAACGACTTGTTCAACCATGCCAATCACCACTGCATCAGGAACAAGTGCTCCTTTTTCGATATAGGCATTTGCTTGCTGTCCCAGTTCGGTGCCGGCTTTGCGTTCTGCACGGAGGATGTCGCCGGTAGAAATGTGCTTCAATTGAAAATGTGCCAGCAATTTCTCGCTCTGGGTGCCTTTTCCTGCACCGGGAGGGCCGAACAGGATGATGTTGAGCTTGTTCTTCATGGGTTTATGCAGCTTCTTGTTCTTTTTTTCTGGTGAGGAGGAAGGCAGCGGGCAGCAACAACAAGATGAATACCGAGCTTGCCAGCTCCAGTTGGCCGTAGTTGTGTCCTTGTTCTGGGGTAAATACAAACAGCACTTCATGATTGCCGGCGGGTATTTTCAGAGCCCGCAGGGCATAGTTTACCCTTCCGTACGGAACCTCTTTTCCGTCCAGGTAGGCACGCCATCCCGGGTAATACAGTTCAGAAAATATAGCCAGTCCTTCGGCGCTGTTGTTGGTTTTATAGCGCAGCGAATCGGGGTGGTAGCTGCTCAGTTTGATGCTGGCGCTGCTGTCCAGGCGAAACTCGGTGGTGTTGCCCAGAATCTGTTCGTTGTTCAGGTTGCCGTTCATTTTCTGAGCCACGGCTTCCACGCGTGGAAGAAATCCACCCACAAGGCTTGAAGTCAGGGAATCTGCGGTGCTGTCCTGAAGCAGGTTTGAAGATTTCAGCGCGTCGATTTCGCCGCGCGGATCGGCCACCCAGCGCAGTTTGTTCACAAACCAGCCATTGCCCAGCGCGCTTGGACGCAACTGCGCTACCGGCTGATTTTGATTGTCGTAGCCGATGTAGTATTTGCAGTTGAGCATGTCCAGCACGGCCGGATTGTTTTTGCCGAGGTGGTTCAGGATTAAGTCCTGATATACGCTCAGTTTTGCCGGATGGTAGCCGTTGATGAGTTTATGAAACTTGGCTCCGCGGTTGTCGGAGAATGGGTCGCGGTTGGGCGTGAGTTCAAACACGCGGAAATGCGGATCCTTGTCGGCCATGATTTGCTCGTCGGCCTGTGTTTGTTCTACGATAGGATCCAAACGGTATTTGAATTTATAGTCTTTCCAGCCGAGGTAATGCCAGGCCAAGCCACCCAGGTCAATCAGCATTACGGCAATGATGCCATAGTACAGCATGGTTTCTTTGATGCGTCCCTGCAGCCAATACCACAGCAGCCCGAAGCTCAGTCCGATGAACAGCAGCGAGCGCAGGGAATCTTTGCGTACCATCGAAGCGCGTGCACTTTGCAGGGCATCTGCCAGAAAAGGCTGCATTTGTCCGTCGCTGGCGGCGTTGTATTCACGCAGGTAGCTGCCAATGAATCCGAACACCAGTACGAAGCCTCCGGTAATCAGCCCTGCCATTTTCAGGCTTTTTAGTTTGTCTGCAGATTTGAGGTCGGCGCTCATCCACTTTTGCAGGCCAAGAATAGCCAGCAGGGGAACCATGACCTGAGCGATGGTCAGCGCCATCATGGGCGTGCGGAATTTGTTGTAATAGGGAAGGGTTTCGAAGAGGAAGTCGTTCAGAATGGCGAAGTTTTTCCCCCATGCCAGTGCGACAGATACGCCCAATGCTGCCAGGATGGGCCAGCGGATGGCATCGCGCACAACAAACAAGCTGAGCACAAACAGGAACATGATGGCCGCGCCCAGATATACCGGTCCGCTGGTAAAGGGCAGGTCGCCGAAATAGGTTGGGGCGCGTTCGGCAAATTCTTTGGCTTGTCCGGGATCGGCGCCACCGGCGGTCAGTTCTTCATAAAGGCCGGAGGAGCGTCCACCCACGTTTTCGGTGCTGCTTCTTCCTTCAAAACCGGGGATGATGAAGGTAAATGTTTCAGCCAACCCGTAGCTCCATCCAAAGGCATAATCTCTGTTCAGTCCTTTGTTGCCTACTTCGCTGTCCGGGCCTTCCGGGCTTTCTGTTTGGTTGTTGGCCAAAGCGGATCCGCCGCGCATGGATTGTTCGGCATATTCTGAAGTGGTTTTGAGTTTGTTGATGTTGGAAACTACGCCCAAGGCACCTGCAAGCAGCGCCAATGCAGCGCCAATGATCAGGTGTTTCCAGTCGCGTTCACGCAGCATCTGATATGCGTAGAAGATGGCGAAGATGCCAATCAGGATGGCTGTATAATAGGTGATTTGATAGTGGAAGTAATAAATCTGAAGGCTTAAGCTGAAGGCTGTGGTAAAGAGTCCCCACAGGTAGTTGCGCTTCATGATCATGATGAGGCCGCCGAGGATGGCAGGCATCACGCCCATGGCCAGACATTTGGTATAATGCGCCGCTTCAATACTGCTGATGCTGTATGTAGCAAATGAATAGGCAACGGCACCTCCGGCGGCCAGCCAGGGCGTGATGCCCAGGGCGAGCAGCAGCACCAGGAATCCTATCATGTTCACCGCCATGATGCGGTAAGGATACAAGGCTTTCAGGAACAGGTGGTTGGCTTTCGCGATGAGGTTGTCTGAAGGACGGCCACCAATAAGCGTGGTAGGCATGCCGCTGAAGATGGCATTGGTCCAGTACGGCAGCTGTCCGTCGCGTTCCTTGAATGTATTGGCTTCCGTTAAACTCAGCAAACCCTGGTTTACGTCGCTTTGGGAGTGGATTTTCCCGTTGAACGTAGGTAGGGTGTATAAGGCTGAAATGATCAGGCACAGCAAGAGCGGAAGCCCGATGGCGCGCAGTTTGTCTTTCATAACGATGCCCCAAATTTGCGGGTTTTGCTCGGTTTAACCAATACAGGCACGCAGCCTATTTATCCCATTTTGTGCATCTTTGGACTTTCTTTCTTATGAAATTCTTTCACCTCATCACCATCGCCGCATGCTGCGCGGCGCAGCCGATGCGCGCACAAACAGACAGCACTGCTGTTGAAGAAGATTTCAGCCAATATGAAAATGTGGGTTTTGCCGACGATGGCGCCAAGCGCTTTTGCACCAGTAAGGTGCTTGATTTAAGTCCGCAGAAGCTCATCAGTATTGGTTATGACATTCAGGGGCCTTATTCCATGAATCTTGATTCATTTGCCGGCGGCAGCGCTGTGCAGCGGAACATGGGCAACAGCCGTGGATTGCGCCTGTTCGCCAACATCCCGGTGATTTCTAATACGGCCATCACCTGGACCATCGGCGGCTATTATCTGGAACAGATTTATTCCCGCAAGCAGGAGGGAGGCGTTCTTCCTTTGCCCCGGCCATCAGACATGATTTGGAACACGGGCATCCGCAGTACGGCGCTGAATACCACCGTGTTTAAGCCACTGGATGAACAGCGATTTATGTTGTTTCAGGGTCAGCTGGAAGTGAATGGCGACTACGGCTGGGACGGCATTGGAACGGCTTTGGATCAAACCAAAGGCAGTGCCGCGGTTTTGTATGGAAAGAAGGTACACGACCGCAAGCAATGGGCCTTGGGGGCGGTGCGTACCTGGAGGGCGGGTGAAATCAATTACATACCGGCTTTATTGCTGAATTATACCTGGCCTTCCCGCAAATACGGCGTGGAGATGTTGTTTCCCGCCCGTGCCGCAATCCGGCGCACCTTCAATCCGCGCAACCTGTTGTTCTTCGGGTATGAGCTGGAAGGCGGCAGCTATTGGATGCAGGGTGCTCAAAATTTTGGCGTGAACGACTTCGAGTTGCGGCGCAGTGAATTGCGCTTCCGGTTTACCTACGAACGCAGCCTGCATGGGTTTATCTGGCTCAGTGCCCAGGCTGGCATGCGCGCCAATTACAGTTTTAATGCCGACCGCGGTAATTTTTTCAGGGGTTTCTTTGGTGAACAACCCTTCCTGATGCAGAATACTTTAAGTCCGGCGCCTTACCTGCAGGTGTCGTTGAATTTGGTAAGTCCGTGAATAAAGGAACGCCTGCACATGGTTTAAACCATGTGCAGGCGTGTATTCCTTACAAATGTGCCACAACAAAGTTGTAGGCATTGTCGAAACAAATTTTCCGTGCCAGACTTTCTGCATTTTCGCCGGCAGGAACAAAGTATTCCTGGCTGCGGTTTGAATCAAAAATCACTTGCTGGATGTTCCGGGCAAGGTCTTGTTCCAAGGCGGGATAGTCCAGCACCGTGGCGTACTTGTTCAATGGGTCGATGTATCCATCAAAATCGCTCCCCAGACTGAACAGATTCCACAGATTCTGCTTTTCCGAAGTGTTTAACTTGGGATGTTTGAGGATGCCCTCAAGCATGCCGTGCAGGTTTTGCCACAGGGCATCTGCGCTGGTGCTGTCCAAATCCGTCGCTTTGTTGTTGTTGCGTTCTTCTGCTTCCGTGTCGATGCCACAAATCCGTTGATCCAGACTTAATCCAATCAAACCACCCGTTTTCACTGCCCAGAATAAATCTTCATTGCACATATTGATGTTCCAGCGGTTGATGAAGCTGCCATCGCCCATCGGATTGTTCAGCGCGATGAGTTCTTGCAGCGTATCCACGCCACTGTAGCCCATGTGGCTGTATATGAGCGGTGGCGGATTTTCCGGAATATGCTTGTAGATGCGCTCGTAGATGTCGGATCTGGTTCTTGCCGAACTGTGTTTTAAGTCGATCAGGATGTTGTTTCCGGTGATCGTCGGATTGGGCAGATATTGGCCGTTCTGGTTTTTGGCAATCCCGAGGAAATCGGCCACACATTGTTCCCCTAAATCGGTCAAACCTTCATCCAAACGCGCGCTTTGGTCGAGTAAAATGTCGCCGGGCGACGGAAGGCTTTTTGCATGACCGCTGATGTGGTTGTCGAAATGGTGCCCCAGCGTGATGAAGAAGATACGTGAATGGTTCCAGTTCCTTAGGGTGGTGATGCGCTCTTTGATGCGATCCCAAAAGTCGGCATCCAGGGGATTGAGTTTGTCAATTCCCAGCACATGGGCACCTTCAATGGTAAGCACCATGGCAATACCATTTCCCTGTTGGATGACGTTGCGCACTTCCGCGCCCTGGTTGCAAATGGTGTATTTACCTTTTGCTTTGGTGTTGCGGAGGTATTCCTCTTTTTTGGAATTACCTGTGAGCTGCTGAATCAGCTTTTTTTCACCCAGAACCACAGACTCACGTTCTTCATTGGAATGATGGATGATGAAATCGCGTTCGGTATGCAATTCCTGCCAATAGTCGTAAGTAGCTGAGGTGAAGAAGTCTGCCCGTTTTCTGGGAATCTTCATCATGAGCGCCTGAATGGTTTTTCGCACTTCGGGGTCATTGATTTTATCCTTGACAAGTAGGCCCAATCCGTTGAATAGTGGATTCAGGATATCGTGTTTGGTTAGGAATTCCACCAGTTTCGCTATTTCCGCAGGGCCCAGGTTCCTTTCCGCGATAAAAAAGCCACGTTCTATAGGGTAAAGTGCATTAAAGACCAATCTGGTGCTCGAATTAGTGCACAACACCAAATTGCTCTGATTGTACGAAAAGGCCCTTTTGCCCTCGCCTTGTTTTTTCAGATTTCCTGCTGATATGGTCCAGGGATGATAATATTTCGGGTTGTCGCGGAGTCGATCAATGGCTACATTGTTGTAGCTGCGCATGTGCACGTGCAGGTGCAGGTCTGCGTAAGGTTTGTTGCTCATTTAAGGAAGGTTCTGGTGGAAGGAAGAACTGAGGTAACGTCGAGGGTTGTGTTCGGTGATTTGCGCCCATTGTTCGTCGCTGACGGCTGCGCGGAAGTCCTTAACCAGCTTTTGCTCGGGGTTTTCTTTTTCTGTCATGAAGAAGTCCGTTCCAAACAAAATTTTATCCGGGAACTCCCTGATGAGTGCCGCAATCTCGTCGAATACCGCATGCTCGTAAAGGGTATAGCTTATATCGGTATATACATTTTTAAAGCGCAACAACGACTTCACCTCTTCAAACCAGTTTTGATTGCCCAAAGCATTACATTTCCGGTCATTAATGTTTTGCTGGTCATGCTTCATGTAGATGCTGCCGCCGGCATGCGCCAGACAAATCTTTAAATCGGGAAATTGCTTCAATACCGGTTTGTAATTGACAGGGTTGGAGAAGTTGTATCTGAAGCAGGAATAGTCGGTATCGTCGTTTAAGCGTTGCTGAACCTCTTCAGGAATGCCGCAAAAAGAAACGGGGCGTCGGTGGGCGTCGCTGATGCGTTTTTTCTTTTTGAATTTACCCCATTTTTCATCCGATTGGTAATGAATACCGCCGATGTCGCAATGCGTCATCAGTGGAATTTGGTGTTCCTGCGCGTATGCATAAAGCGGTTCCATCCTGTGGTCGAAGGGATAAAAGCCCAGGGGCGGATACAGTTTCACCCCATAAAAATGTTTCCGTTCGATGCTGTGTTTTACGGTACGCAGGCCATCGGCATTTCTGGGGTCGAAGCCTACAAAGCCAAAGATCTGATTCGGGAATTCCTTCTTCAGTGCATAAATTTCTTCTATTTGGGCGTAGAAGTTTTCCTGTGCTTTTCCGGCATTCATGTGGTCCATGTCCATGGTGAGCACGATGAATTTCCAGTTGTCATCATATTCGTAGGCTTGGCGCAGGTGATTGAAAACTTCACTCTGGCGTTGCAACATCCCGATTTTGGCAAAGGCCGCCATACGCCGCTGGTTGTCGTTGCCGATGGCCCGAGTAATTTTATCCAGTGCCTTGATGGAAATATTCGTCAATCCCGGCTTGTTCGCCAGTCTGGCAAATCCTGGAAATCCGTAAAACGCGTTGGGCAGGTTGCGTATGCTGAACAGGTGTACGTGACAATTGTATGGCATGATTTACTTTTTTGAAGTGCCTACCGAACGAAGATTGATGATTTTATTGATGACATCCCACCAGAAGGGTGCACCCATGCGCATGAGCATTGCAGCAAGAATGTAACCGCTGAGCAGTCGTATATAATTCCACACAATGCCCAAAAATCCGGGATGATCTGATTCCGTCCCGCTTTGAAAAGGCTCCTTTTGGGTGAAGCAGGCCTTCCACACCCCCGGGTTGATGCCAATGGGCAAGCCCATCCTGTTGAGTTCACGGGTAACTGAATCCATCAGTTCTTTGGGGTTTTCGCCTTCGTATGTTGGCATATTTCCCTGGGCGGCCAGCATCGTTATTTTCGCTTCCAATGCTTTCTGGGCGTTTTGGTTGTGCCATAAATCCTGGAACAGGGTTAAACCGTTGACGTTTAGTACCATCGCCACCAGCAGGGCAATGACAAACAGCGGCTTTTTCTGCCTGCGTTTATACTCGCCGGAAATGCGCGCCATATATGCGTCAAACCATTTGACAATATTGGCTTTGATGGCGTCTGCCCGGTCGGAACTATCGCTGCCTGAAGGCAGCAGACTGTAAAGGAATTGCTGCTGTTTGTAGGAATCCACCAGGGCAATGCCCTGTACAAATCGTTCCGCGTTGGAAACCGATATACGGTCATCGGCGGTGGCGCCTACATCCACGGTTTTTTCGGCGATGATGGAAAAAAGGGCATCGGCAAAGTTTTGTCCGTCGATGGCGCTCGGCATATAATCTGTGCCGCTCAGCTGTTGTGCAATCTGTGGATGCCGATACAGCTCAGCAACGAGGTTACTCTTCTCGTCGGTGAGTGCTTTTTCAAGCATCTCACGTAAAAAGATTTTACGCTTATGAATACGCCCCGAATAGGCATTCCATAATTCCAGAAAACTGGAAACAATGTTGCTGAGCAGCAGGTAAACCGCCGCAAGGGAAAGTAGGTAGATCAATAATGCTGGCATGATGAAAGGGTATTTGTTTATGTAATTATAAGCATGAATTTGAAAAAGTCAAGTGAAGAAATTTTGAATTTTATAAATGTTTGTATAAGGTGACATACTGCAGTTTGGATTCAAAGAATCGGGAATGTAATCTGATACAGCTGAAATGGCGCAACGAGTTTTACGGTGCTCATTGGGTCATCGTTGTCGGTTCTAAGGAAACAATTGAGTACTATTTGTTACGCCCGTTCAAGGCTGATGTGCAGGGACAAAAATGTTAGATGATCAATACATCTGACGCTTGGATGCTATAAAAGGATTGTATGGTGAAAAATAATATGGAATACCCGGACATGGCTGTCATGGGAAAATGTAATGCCCGGTTTGGTCATTGATCTGCCCTGGACATGGAGGACGCGTCCTTGGGATGCTTCTTAGAATTATTGGAGATTGAATGGAGCGATGAGTGCAGATTATCGCATTGTAAAACAAAATCAAATAAAGATGGTAAATGCCTTGCCACGGTTTAAACCGTGGCAAGGCAAGGCCGTACAACGTATTAGTTCACCTTCAAACGCTTCCACACATCGGTGCGGCCGAAGGTCTGAATGCCAATATACCCGCGGATGTCCAGCGTGTTGGCATCTTTCATTTTAATCACGCAGTTGTAGGTGCTCCCATTCTCCGGGTCGTAGATGGTTCCATCCGACCATTCATTGCTGCCTTTATACGTGAAGTCTTTGAGCATGCGGTACCCTTTCAAGGGTACGCTGCGCATGTTTACATCAGGATTGTTCTTGTCCACCTTGGGAAGCTTGGTCTGCGGGTCAATGGGTTCGCGCAGCCACACAATCTTACCGTAGTACTTGCCGGCAATTTTCTCCACTTTTACGCGTGCTTTGCCGTTGCTTGGTTCCCATACGCCAATGAGTCTGTCGCCATCATCGGCGGGGCTGAACGATGCCAGCAGGCCGATGCTCAGAATGCTGAGGCAGATGTTTTTGAGGTTCATGATCATTTGAAGATTTTAGGAGTTGATGTTATTCTTTAACAGTGATGCGAAAGCGGAAGTTTCCTTTCAGTTGAAAATCGGCATCTCGGTCCGTGCCGAAGTTCAGGTCGCAAACCATGCTGATGAGTTGTTCATTGAAATATTCCCGCAGTTCTCGCTCGTCTGAGGTTTTCAGGGTGATGCTCTTGCTGCCTTTGGCAATCGGATTCAGCACAGCCACTTCCTGCATTTTGGCCTTCGGCGATGACATGCTCACCGTAGCAGATGAGGTTGCATCAAACCCTATACTGTCATCCGTGCTCATGGAGGCCGAAACCAACTTTACCGATTGAACTTGTTCAGCCTTCAGTCCATTGGCCTTCAACAGTGAATCCATAAAGTTGTTAAATTCAGGAGCTGCCGAGTTGCTGCCTTCAATAATGGGGCCCGTGCAGGTGAAGGGCAGACTGATTTCGTGTTCCAGGGTTTTGGTTTTACCCGCGCATCCGGCCAGCAAAAGGACGGGCAACATGAAAGAGAGGTTTAAGAATTTCATCGGAATATTAGACAAAGCAAATATAGAAATGTATTGTTAGTTTGATACTCAGGCAGTGAGGTGAGGCGTTCATCTAACTGCTCTTGCTATCTTTGAAGCCCAAATCATGTTCATAGAAGTCCTGCTGGCCAAAATCCACAACGTTCGTCTTACACAAACAGAACTAAACTACACAGGGAGCATCACCATCGACATGGATCTGGTGGATGCCTGTGGCATGCGGCCCAACCAAAAGGTGCTGATCGTCAACAACAACAATGGCGAACGATTTGAAACCTACGTGATTCCAGGCGAACGCGGTTCCGGCATCATTGGGTTAAATGGCGCCGCAGCACGCAAAGGCCAGGTAGGTGATGAACTCATCATCATGACCTTTGGCCTGATGACTCCGGAAGAAGCGGACCTGCATCAACCGAAAAACCTGTTCCCCGACCGTCAAAATAAATTGGTGTGAAACCCGTCCACCGTAAAATCTTAGTAAACCTTGTCTTTCTGCTGCTGGCGCTGCTTTTGCTCTGGCTCATCCTGCAGAAGGTAGATTTACAGTCTTCATGGCAGGCGCTCACAGGCGCACGTTTGGGATGGGTACTTGGCGCATCATTCACCACACTTCTGGCGCATTTCCTCCGGGCCTATCGCTGGAATTACCTACTGCAGCCATTAGGTTTCCGCATGAACAACCTACGCAGCTTTTTGGCTGTACTCAGCGCTTATCTGGTCAATGCCGGCACTTCACGAGGCGGTGAACTGCTGCGCTGTGCGATGCTTTCCCGCTCCGAGCGTGTTCCGGTAGCTACATTGCTGGGAACGGTCATCACAGAACGCATCGTGGATGTGTTTTTGCTCGGGTTCATGTTCGCAGCGGCATTGCTTTTTGAATTCAAATACCTTTTTGGATATGTTCAGGAACATCTGTGGCAGCCGGTGTATGGCAAGCTTGGTACCACAGGCCTATTGATGGTAGCCGCCGCAGCATTGGCGCTCTTCGTTCTTCTGGTATTGCTGCTTTCACGAAAAAAGGAGCAAAAAACAGAAACAGATGGTGAAGGCCTGATACCTAAATTATTCAGCGGGTTGCGCAGCATTTTACAGTTGCAACAGCCCGTTCAGTTCATCCTCAGCAGCATCGGCATTTGGTTGTGTTACGCCCTCTCAGCCTGGATGCTCATGCAGGCCTTGCCTGCTACTTCTCACCTTTGGCCCACAGCAGGGCTGAGCATCGTTCTGTTCTCGGCCATTGGCATCAGCATTCCCGCGCCCGCCGGACTCGGCATTGTATTTCCCATTGCGCACGGAATTGAACAGGTGTATGGCGTTGCAGCTCAGGATGCGGCCAACTATGCACTCCTCAACCTCGCCTTCAACAACATCCTCATCCTCTTTACAGGCGGCATCGCCTATTTCTGGTTCTGGATGATCATGCAGAAGTTCAACAAAAACAACGATGAAGCAACGCATCCTGGATAAAATCATCCCTCGCGAAGCGGCAGCAGCACTCGGCGCACAACTGCATGCAGCAGGCAAACGCATCGTGTTCACCAATGGTTGTTTCGACCTTCTACATCCCGGTCACGTCCGTTACCTCGAAGAAGCTTCACTTCTGGGAGATGTGCTGGTCGTAGGACTCAATACCGATCAAAGTGTGCGGGGTTTGGATAAATCGCCTTCCCGTCCCATTCAAAACGAAGAGGCGAGGGCACAGGTACTTGCTGCACTGGCATCGGTCGGTGCGGTGGTACTTTTCGAAGAACCCACACCGCTGGAGTTGATACGTGAAATCGGTCCCGATGTGTTGGTGAAAGGTGCGGACTACCAACCGGAAGCGATTGTGGGTTATGACGTGGTAACGGCCCGTGGCGGACAAATCCTTACCATTCCATTTCTTCCGGGCTATTCAACCACGGCCATCGAACAGAAAATCCTTCAGGCCCATCAGGGAGGCACATGAACAGGAAGCGCTTCTGGCAAATCCTGCGCCTGCTTTTTGTGTTGAGTTTCGCATGGCTGATGCTGCGCGAACTGAAAGGGTTTCCCGATCCGCTGCAGCTGCTGCACATGGTTTCCTTGCAAAGTCCCTGGATTTGGCCGCTTTTGCTGATTGCGTCAGCGCTCAACTGGCTTCTGGAAACCATCAAATGGCGCAAACTCTTGCTCCACCTCCAGAAATGCACGCTTGGCGAAGCAGCCCGCGGAACCCTGGCCGGAGCCGCCGTGAGCAACATCATTCCCTTCCGGATTGGCGAATACATCGGTCGCCTCATGTGGGTGAAACCGGAGCAACGCATCGCCGCTGCAGCATTATCGGTTTTTGGAAGTATGACCCAAATGCTGGTGACCATCATCTGCGGATTGGCAGCGGGCTGGTTCCTGCCGGATTTGTTGCCGCCAGCTGCGAAAACACTGGCACCGGCATTTGTGATGTTGTTTGTTGTGATTGCTGTTTGGCTGCACCGCACAGGAAGGATGCCGGCGCGCGCTTCCGGGAAAATCCAAGATGCACTCGAACGTATGCGTGTGCTCAGTTGGGCCAGCATGACATTCATCTGCAGCATCTCGGCATTGCGCTATCTGGTATTCAGCAGCACCTATGCCTTGCTCCTGCTGCATTTTGGCGTCTTGTCCGACTTCGGAACAGCATGGCAGAGTGTTGCCCTCATTTTCTTCATTCAAAGTTTCTTCCCATCCATCGCAGTAGTTGATGTGGGTGTTCGCGTGGCAGTGCCCATGATGGTGATTCAGTCCGGCAACGATTTGGCACTTACCGCTGCAGCACTGTGCATTTACCTCTTCAATGTATTGCTGCCCGCACTTGCAGGACTTTTTGCCATATTGCAGCAGCGTTTGCGATGATGCCCTTATTCTGGATTTTGCTGGTGCCCGCATTAGGGTATGCCTTACTTTTTGTAAGCGCAGGGCGTATCTGGTCGCGTTGGGGACCAATTCCGGAAAAAACACCTGAGCGCATCCCGCGCAGCATTGCCGTGGTGGCCGCATTCCGCAATGAAGAAGCCCGATTGCCCGAGCTGCTTCGCTGGTGGCATGGCCTGGATACGCAGGGTTATGAAGTTCGGTTTGTGCTTGCCGACGACCACAGCAACGACCGTTCCGCGCAAGTCGTCAGAAAGTTTCAACAGGAACATCCGGAAATGCCGCTGCACCTCGTGGTTCCTGATGCCGGCAAGCAGGGTAAAAAAGCGGCCTTAGCTGCCGCCATCCGTGCTGGTGCTGCCGATGTATGCCTGCTTACAGATGCCGACAGTTCCGGAGGTCCCGCATGGCTTCAACTCATGGCGGCCACCCTCGTACAGGAACAGCTGAACATGGTTTGCGGCCCGGTAGCACTGGAACAGGGAGCTTCGTATTTACGGCGATTTCAGGCGCTGGAACATGCCGGACTGGTGGTTTTTGGCGCGGTAACGCTTCGCCTGAAAAGACCCACCATGTGCAATGGCGCCTCGTTGATGTTCTATCGCGATGTGTGGGAAGCATTGGGTGCGTATGATGCCCACCGTCATCTGCCGGGAGGTGATGATGAGTTGCTGATGCGCGCTGTTGACGCCGCTCACCCCGGTACGGTTGGATTTTGCAGACATCCTGAAGCTGTGGTGCACACCGCTGCTGCAACCGATTTTAGGTCGTTTTTGATGCAAAGACTGCGCTGGGCCTCCAAGGGCAGCATGCAAGGCTTTGTCGTGCGCACCTTCCGCAGCGCCTTGGTTTTGTGGTATGCCGCGCTGCTTTGTGCTTTGCCCCTGTTGTTTTTTGAAGGATGGCCGGTATCCGCGCTCATCATAGGTGCATGGCTGCTGAAGATGGGTGCGGAGTTGTTCTATTTTAAGAGAATCACGCCGTTTTTTGGAATGGGTTTTCACACCTTGGAATTGCTGTCGTTTCAGCTGTTTCAAACCGGATATCCCGTGTTGGTAGCCCTGGCCCGAATCCTGCGGCTGCGTTTTCACTGGAAAGGGCGGGTGTACAGATGATGCATCTTTGATGCTCCAGTATTGATTGTATGTACCTTTGAACCATGTACGAGCCGGACGCGCTGGAGCGACAGGTGCTGTCGCGATTGATTTTCCCGGAACACTTCGAATCTCTGTTGGATGAACTGGGCATGCCCGAAAATATTCTGGGCGATATTTTACGTCATTTGCTGCATCACCGATTCGTGGTAGCCGTTCCAGCAGAAGCCGGAGCTGCGGTTTTTTATGATGTCGATGATTTGCGCCTATACCGTTATCGGCTGAGCCGCAAAGGGTATGACTTCATGCATCCTTCGGCCTGATGGCCTTCACCAGGATGCTGGTGCTCAGGAAAGGAATGCTTGTGGTAGCTCCACGGAACACGTAACGCTGCAGAAATCTTTTCAGCGGACCGTTTTTTAATACATCAAGAGGTGCCGTTACATAAGCGGTATCCTGTACTACAAATCCATGTTTTTCCAGCAGTTTGACGATGCGTCTTCGGGTGTAGATGCGCGCATTTGCCCAGCGTTCGTGCAGCGGTCGGGGCAACCAAGAAAAGAAGGGAACGCGGTTCCACGGAAGCAAAGGAAGTTTGGCTCCATGGGTTTCGAAAATCCACCACTTGTTGGGAACACTGAACACGGCCATACCACCGGGTTGTAGAGACTTAAAATAGTTTGCTACCGCATCTTCCGTGCGCAAGTGTTCAATCACTTCAAAACTGATCATCCTGGAGTAATTGCCTGATACCGGCGTCTGTTCAATGTTGTGCTTCTGAAAGTGACAATTGTCAGCCCTGTATGAAGTTTTCAACTGTTGAAAAACTGCTTCATGTTCGGGAAACAGCTCTACGCCAAGGCAGGATTTGAAGTCTTTGTGCAGCAACATCAGTGAAGCACCATTTCCGCCACCAATTTCCAAGAGCTGCGCTTCGGGGTTGCAGAAGCCGCTCCAGGCGCGGGTCAGCTCCACCCTGCGGCGGATGATCAGGTCGTCGGCGTCGGCAGGGCGTCCCAAATAGTGAGCTTCGCGGAATAAATGTTCGGGTACCCGTTCGGTCATGTATTTCTTTGGGCAAAGTTACTTAAGAGTGTGGGCCCGTTAAAACCAAAAACATGATTCATTGTTTTCCTGATACTATCTTGGGAAATCATCACTCCCTGATTAGTTTTGCACAACTCAAACACACGCTGAACATATACTTATGGCCGACAATGCCAAAATCATTCTGGAAGGTAACGAATATGAACTTCCTGTATTTACAGGTTCTGAAGGGGAAAAAGCCATTGACATTTCTGACTTGCGCGCCAAAACAGGGTACATTACCCTGGATATCGGATATAAAAACACCGGGGCTACCACAAGCGGAATCACTTTTCTGGATGGTGAAGAAGGAATACTGAGGCATCGGGGCTACTCCATTGAAGACCTCGCTGCCAAGGCAAGCTTCCTGGAAGTGGCGTACCTGCTGCTTCACGGTGAACTTCCTACCAGACAGCAATTCGATGAGTTTGACAGTGCCATTCGTGAGCACACCTTGGTGAACGAAGGCCTGGAGGGAATGTTTAAGGCGTTTCCTACGGGAAGTCATCCGATGGGACAACTGAGCAGCATGGTCAGTGCATTGGGTTTGTTCTATCCCAAAAGCCTGAATCCGAACAGGCCCGAAGATGCGGTGAACCGCACAGTATTGCGCCTGCTCGCGAAAATGCCAACCATCTGCGCAATGATTTACAAGAAGCGCAGCGGTCATCCCATCATCTACCCCAAAAACAACCTCGATTACGTTTCCAATTACCTGAACATGACGTTTGCTCAGGTAACCATGGATCACTATCAGCCTGATCCGGTGATTGTGGATGCCATGAATAAACTGCTCATCCTGCATGCCGACCACGAGCAAAACTGCAGCGCAAGCACCGTGCG
>CAZPHB010000010.1:74458-102538 GCA_964586595.1 uncultured Flavobacteriaceae bacterium
CGCGCCAAAATCATCAAGAAAACCTGCGACGATGTGCTGAATAAACTCGGCGTGCATGATCCGGTACTGGAAATTGCCAAGAAGTTGGAAGAAACAGCCCTTACCGACCCGTATTTCGTAGAACGCAAATTGTACCCGAACGTGGATTTCTACTCAGGAATCATCTACCGGGCCATCGGCTTTCCTACGGATTTCTTCACCGTGTTGTTTGCCCTTGGGCGTTTGCCCGGTTGGATCAGTCAGTGGCAGGAAATGCGTCGCGAAAAGCAGCCCATTGCCCGCCCTCGCCAAATTTATACCGGCGCGGTGCCACGCGAGTTCAAATTCATGCAGGACCGCTGATTACAAAAGTATCATGGAATAAAGCCTCGGAACTCCCGGGGCTTTTTTTATGAACCCGACTTCAGGCGAAACGATAGCGAACGCAGCAACAGCCATCCATGGCGCAGCAGGGTAGGCAACCATCCGTAATGTGTACTAAGTACCTGAAAACGCTCTTTCCAAGAACTGCGGATGCGCTGCTGAGAGATTCCGCCAAGCTCAAATCGGGACAATGGCTGCGCGCAACAGAAGGCGTTGGGATGTTTTTGTAAAATTCGGATGATCCAGTCAATATCTGCCACCATGCGGTAGGTTTCGTCGTATGGTACAGCCAGGTTTCGCTTCACAACCACACTTTGGTGGCAAATATTCATGCCATACGCAAAGGTGTCTGGTCCAATGTTCTTTGGAAGTTTTTTGGGTGTGACGCGACTCATCAGTCCAATTTCCCTGCCATCCGGGCCAATAAACATGGTATCGCCATAAATGAAATCTGCGCCGGTGGCTGCCGCCTGCAGCACCATCTCCAGTGTGTGCTGGTCATACAGAGCATCGCCGCTGTTCATAAACCAAACATAGGAACCCCGGGCCATCGCTATGCCTTTGTTCATGGCGTGGTATAATCCGCGGTCGGGTTCGCTGATCCAATGGTCGATGAGGTGTGAGTGGTCGCGTATATAGTCGAGTGTGCCGTCGGTACTTCCTCCATCCACCACAATGTATTCCAAATCCTTGCGCTCAGGCTGCGCGGCAATACTCTGGAAGGTGCGTTCCAATCCGGCGCGGTTGTTGAACACCACGGTGATGATGGAAATCGTTTTGGCGCTATCAGCTGGAGTGTTCAGGATTCCTGATCTTTGGTTTGGATGGCCGTAAGTCCAAATTCTTCGCTGAGCACTTTAAAGGTCATTTCTGCATAATAGCCTAATGCTTCAACGGTTTCCACAACATCTGCAACCTGAAGATGTTCGGCAAGGCGTTTGTATTTTAACAACACTACCTGCTCATTGGGATTGTAGGTAAACGCCCCATAAAACAAGTTCATGTTCACCGCCAGCAATTCTTCCAGCAGCTCTTCTTTTCTTTGTTCCGGCATGTAGAACACCGGAACGCTCACCTGGAAAACGCTGAGTTCACCTTCGGGCTTGAAATAATTCCAAGGTGTAAGTTCCTGCTGATCCCATACATCGAGGTAAATCTCAAAATCATCACGGAATACCAGCCACTGTCCGGGTTCACTGCAACGCACATCTTCAGGGTTTACCCCTAATTGTTGCAAGGCCAGTTCAACGGTTTCGGATGCTTGCGCGGTTGTGCTCATGTGTTGCAAAGTTCGGTTTTTTGCTATAGTTCCGGTTCAGATTGTTCCTTAAAAACCTGCGGTGTAATTTCGCGACTTCAATAACTCCATGAGTATCCTTGTAAACAAGAATTCCCGCGTCATTGTGCAGGGTTTCACCGGAAACGAAGGCACCTTTCACGCTACACAGATGATTGAATATGGCACCCAGGTGGTGGGCGGTGTTACGCCTGGCAAAGGAGGCACTACACACCTCGACCGCCCGGTGTTTAACACGGTTGAAGAAGCAGTGAAACAAGCAGGTGCCAACGTGAGCATCATCTTCGTTCCGCCGGCTTTTGCTGCAGATGCCATCATGGAAGCCGCCGACGCAGGCATTGAAGTGATTGTGTGCATCACCGAAGGCATTCCGGTGAAAGATATGGTGAAAGCCAAGGCGTATCTGGAAGGAAAGAACAGCCGGCTTATCGGTCCCAACTGCCCGGGCATCATCACACCGGGTGAAGCGAAAATTGGCATCATGCCCGGTTTCATCTTCCAGAAAGGAAGCATCGGTGTGGTATCTAAATCCGGAACGCTTACCTACGAAGCAGTAGATCAGCTGACCAAGCTGGGCATGGGACAAAGCACCGCCATTGGCATCGGTGGCGATCCCATTATCGGCACAACCACCAAAGAAGCGGTTGAGTTCTTCATGAATGACCCCGAAACTGAAGGTATCGTGATGATTGGTGAAATCGGAGGCGGTATGGAAGCAGAAGCTGCGCGCTGGATCAAAGAACATGGCACCAAACCGGTGGTGGGTTTCATCGCCGGTCAAACAGCACCTGCCGGTCGCCGTATGGGTCATGCCGGCGCAATCGTGGGCGGTAAAGACGATACTGCAGAAGCAAAAATGGCCATCATGCGTGAATGTGGCATCCATGTGGTGGAAAGCCC
Organism: uncultured Flavobacteriaceae bacterium; assembly: GCA_964586595.1. Lineage (GTDB taxonomy): Bacteria > Bacteroidota > Bacteroidia > NS11-12g > UBA955 > REEB481. The sequence goes on from CAZPHB010000010.1 coordinate 77,019, forward strand.
CGCGGAAATTGGCCAGCGCATGAAAGAAGTGCTCGGTCGCTGATGCTCAAACCTGAAAAACTCCAAAGCCGGTACCTGTTGCCGGCTTTTTTTATGCCTTACTTTGCAAGCGAACCATGTCATCGCATCACTTTGTCCGCGATTTACAGGAACCCAGTCTGATCATTGCCAATGGCGCCGCATGCGATATGGAACTGCTGGGACAGCTCCTGGAATGGAACCCTTTTGTGTTGGTGCTCGACGGAGCGCTGCACCGCGTGCTGGAGTTGGGAATCCGCTTTGATGCGCTGCTTGGCGACTTCGACGGAATCACCAATCCCGAGGCATTGGTTGCACAATACCAACCAGTACAAGTGATTCATACCCCGGACCAGGAACAATCAGATCTGGAAAAAGGAATAGGCTGGCTTATTGAACAGGGTCATCAGGCCTGCAACATCGTGTGGGCAACCGGTCGTCGTGCCGACCACAGCTTCCATAATCTAGCCATGCTTCCTAAGTTCCGGGAGCATATAGATTTGGTCATGCTCGACGATTACTCTAAAGTTTTTCCGTTGAAGAAGCAGTTTCGCAAATGGTATCCAAAGGGATTCAACATCTCTTTGATCCCCGTGCCTGAAGTATCAGGATTAACAACGGGAAATCTGGAATTCAACGTGGAACAGGCGCATTGGTCATTACCCTGGCGCACAGGCAGCAGCAACCGTGTAGCAGCAGATGGATTTGTGGAAATCAGTTATGCAGACGGGCATTTGCTGATGATGGAATGCTTCGACCGCCCTTAACACCGATCCATACGGCGGCGATGCGGGTTCCAGATTGCCACCGGTTTAACGGCTTTGCACCACAATTTTTATAGATTCATGCCCGGAATGAAGCAGGTAAATCCCGGAGGGCAGGTGGCTGAGGTCCATCATGAGTCGGGCGCCTTCGCGCATGCTTATTTGCTGCACCTGCCTGCCCTGAACATCATACAATGCGAAGGTTCGTAAGGCGGGTGAAATATTTTCTATGATGATTCGCTCTTGCGCCGGATTGGGATAAACGCGGAATCCGGTTACAGCACGGATTTCATTCAGGCCAACAGTTGGATTGCTGTACACATGCAAGGTGCGATTCGTCTGGCTGTTTCCAAAAACATCAAAAGCTATCTGTGCCGTATTATACACTTCTGTGCCTGTTGCCAAATCCGGTTTTACTTTGATGCGGTAGGTGAAATAACCCCTGCTTAACGTGTCTGATTGTTCCGATGGCAGCAATATCCCGGGATCCATGCTGAACACGGCAATGCGTCCGTCAACCACGCGGAGGCGATAGTTGTGACTCCAGGCAACAGTTTCCAGATATTCCACAGGAAGGTTCACGTCTATCGTGTCTGTAATATGGAAACGTGACGTTTTAAATTCAGTATTATTCCGAAAATGGATGGTGTAGGTAATGAAGTTGGTTTGCGGGAGTATATACTGTTCCGGATGGGCTGATTTGGTATTTCCGTTCCCCTGGCTGCCTGTTGCCGACCGCACGATGGTATCCAGATTGTCACTCAAATCCAGATCGGAAGCATTCAGTAAAGTGCCAGTGCGCACCCAGGCTTTTAATAATTCTTGTGCGGAAATTCCTTCGGGAACAAAAATCCGCAGTTTGATTTTCGCAACCGCACCGGCTTCCAGTTCCTGAATGCTCCAAACCGCTTCGGGACTGCTGTAGTTGCTTGCAGGAGGCTGGCTGGCGAACTGAGTCAAACGCGGGTCGTGAAAGAAATGTAATGTTGCACCCCGGATGGTGGTAGAACCGATATTCTCCAGGGTAACCTCGTAGCGCATGTATCGGTCGGCGTCCATACCTTCGGGATTCAACCCGACCAGTTTGAGGCGCACATCTGTTTGATTCGGAATGAGGCGTTGTGCCAGATTGACTTCATGGGTTTCACCTGCATTGATGTTGACGGAGGTGACTCCACACAACGACTCCCAATGCTTTCTTGGTGCCACAAGTACTTCATAAGTGCCGGCCGGTGCACAAAACCTGTATCGGCCTGCAGCATCACTCATGGTTACCTGTGTTCCACTGGAAGAACGCAACAAAACGGCCCTGTTTTGCAATTTGGGTTCCGGAGTGTCCATCATGCAGTTTTTATTCAGTTCATGATAAATGCTGCCTTCCAGAATGCCCATGTGGGCTTCAAACCTGCAGATATTGCCGATACTGTTCAAATCACCCCACAGGTAAAGCGCCTGATCCCAAAAACTCATTCCCTGCACTTGCCCGGGAACATCCATTGGCCAGGTGTTTATTTCCGGAGAAATACTGAGCAGTACGGATGTATTTCCCAACCATTCAAATCTGCCATGAACCCATAAGCGCCCTGATACGCCTTCCATGCCCTCAGGCTCGTAACGGTTGAAGCCGGAGAAACTGTCCAACTTGCTCCAGCCCGTGCCTGTAAACCGTTTGATGGAAGGAATCCCGGCATCAGCGCCTAAGGCAAACAAGGTATCGCCGGTAGATGCAAGCTGTTGGGTCTGATCGGAAAATGGGTTGCCAATGCCGCCCCATACGCTGCCGGTCCAGAAGGCTGTATTTCCGGTAATGGAAGCACCAACCCTGTTGAAAGCGCCGGCAATGTACAATCGGTTCCTGTGGATGAATAAGTCATTAATCAGTCCATTGGTGCCTTGGTCGCTCCCGGATGTGCCTATATAGCTCCAGCTGTTGCCGTCAAATTTGGTGATGTTCGATGCTGATTGCCCCTGTGCCTGATCAAACAAACCGGCTATGACCAGTTCATTTTGATAAACCACCATGTCCAGGATTCCATAGTTCAAAGTTTGAATGGCACCATTGATCACATCCCATTTCTGGGTTTGTTGGTTCCAACGGTACAGATGGTTTACAGGAACGGCGCTTTGTGCGTTGACAATACTGCCTCCGGCATAGAGGGTCCCGTTGAACCAGGCTATGGAGGTGAAACGATAGCGCCCTTCATCTGTAGTCACGATGGCCGGAGCACTTAAGCCTGGGTAATAAGACCAATACAATCCGTTCCAATGTCCAACGCCATACTGTTCCTGGAAGGCCGTGGTGTCCTGTGCATACAATACATATAAATCGTCATTGTGCACACAGGTTGCCGTTGCCGCGCCAGGAAGGCCTTGGTCCAAAGGCATGGTAACCTGCGCCTGCGCAAATGGGAACAAGCCCAAAAACAACATCCCTGCAAGCAGCGCACTCCGCATAAGTTGCAAATTAGAGATATGTATGGTTTTGTTCATCAGCGGAATCAATAAATTCTGTAATGCAGGTTTAGTTGGACCCCGGTATTTCCTCCCTTGCCAATAAGCGGGGCGCCGCTTTTGTATTGGTTTGCGATGCTCTGTTCTCTGCGGATACCCAAGCCTGCCCGCATGAACCTGTTCAGGTTTTGCATGTATGTAACATTGCCCAACACAGCCCATTGGGTTTGCCTGTATTGTTTCTTGTTGGATGCGTTGAGTTGCAGGTTGGAATAGTTGATGTTCATACCTTCACTGCTGAACAGCAGGGACGCAGCTGCACCGGCCTGAACCAACAATCCACCGCGCAGTCCGATCCGATGCTCGTATCCTGCCTGCAAAGGTATCTGTAAGAGCTGCATGCGCGCGGTGCCATTATAGCGCACGGATTCAGGTGTTGGATCGATGAAGTAACCTTCAATCAGGCGGTTGCCAAACAGATCTGAAGTTCCTCCGCGGTACGCCGGCAATTTGTTAATGGCATAATCATACGCTTGTCTTGTGCCGCTTTCTGTGAACCAAAGGCCGCTGTTGAAACGCCATCCGCTGCCGAGGCGCAAAGCCAGGTCCACACCACCCTGCAAAGCCTCCAGTGGTGATTCCTGATTGCGTCGGATGCCCAGATAGTCCTCATGCACATAGTCAATCCATGCTGCGGCCAAACGAAGGTTCATGTGCTGAAAAGATGGATTAAAAACCAAGCCAATTTCTGCCGCAGGTGCGGAAACACGAGCCCTGTGGCTTCTTTCCATGGAGAAGGCAACGAGGCTTGACGGCTCCGGAACAAACTTGAGCACAGGCAGCATATCAATCCCTTTGCCGGATATACCAAAACCTTGTGGCAAAGGGATTGAATGGGTTGCTGCTTCCGCCGGAAACACTGCGTTGTTTTGAACGATTGATGGTAACGCAGTTTTCTGTTTCAGTGGATAATATGGCAATGACTCCGTTGTTCGGATTGGAGTTTCACGATGTTCAGGTGCCGCCTTCATGAGGTCAGCCGCACTTTTTGGATTTAAGCCTATTGAAGGCTCAGTTTGGGTTGCTTTGGCTTGCTTAGGCGCTTGATTTTCCGGGGTGTTCCGGAACAGCAGCAACAAACCTCCAACCAATAACAGTGCTGCCGCACTGCTGCTCCACCACAGCATGCTGCGGCGCCTTTTTTGTTGGTCCAGGCTGGCCGCAATACGATTCCAGGCGCCCTCGGGTGGCTCCGGATTGAAACCCTGAAATTGGCGTTCAATCTGTGGATCTATATGTGGGCCTTTCAGGCTCAACGGTTTTACTTTTTGTTGTTCATCAGGTTCCGAAGCAGTACCCTCGCCCGACTTAACTGGCTTTTGGAGGCTCCTTCGGTCATCCCGGTGAGTTCACTGATTTCCTTGTGTGAACGCTTTTCTATGGCATAAAGGTTCAGGATGATTCGGTATTTGTCGGGAAGGAGCTGTATGGCCGCCAAAACCTCATCTACCGTAACATCCTGTACTTCTTCTTCTGCTGAAGATTCTTCTGCCGCAAAATCTGCCTCCTCATCAAGGCTCATCCACTCACCGCGGGTTTTCTTGCGGCGGATTCGGCTGATGGCCTCGTTGACGAATACACGCGTCATCCAGGTTTCCAGAGAACTTTCTTTCTTGAAGCTGCCAATCACAGAGAACAGTTTTACGAATCCATCGTGCAACAGGTCCTCCGCATCTTCGCGGCTGGCGCAATAGCGCAGGCAAACTCCGAACATGCGTGAAGCATGTTTGCGGAACAGTTGCTGCTGTGCATTGCGATCGCCATTGATGCAACCCTGTATGATGTCTTCATCCCCTGTCAAGGCAGATTCGTATTATGGACGCAATATGCGGAAAAGGTTGCACGTGAATGCCGAAATGAAAGTACAAGGCAGCTCAAAATCATTCATCGGCCCTTCGGTGCCAGCATGCTGATAAGCCCCGGGAATCAAACAATTCCTTTTTGCGTATTGTTGCATCCTTATCTTAAATCTAATGCTTATGAGTGAAAACAAATTAACACCTCAGGACGAACGACGCATCAAAAAGGCTTTTGTAAATAAACGCTGGCCGGAAGTTGCCAGCACCATGAGTTGGAGCATCTTTAAAATCATGGCAGAATTCGTGGACGGCTATCAGTCGCTGGCCCGTATTGGTCCATGTGTATCCATTTTTGGTTCGGCGCGCACCAAGCCCGATCATCCTCATTATGAGGTAGCACGAAATATTGCCTTTCAGCTGAGCCAGGCAGGCCTGGGCATCATCACAGGTGGCGGTCCCGGCATCATGGAAGCAGCGAATAAAGGCGCCAAGGAAGCCGGTGGTAAATCCGTTGGGCTGAACATCAATCTTCCTTTTGAACAAACACCCAATCCTTACCAGGACCGCGACAAAACGCTGATGTTTGACTACTTCTTTGTGCGGAAGGTGATGTTCATGAAATACGCCCAGGGTTTTGTAGTACTTCCGGGTGGATTTGGCACCCTCGATGAGTTTTTTGAAGCACTTACACTGGTGCAAACTGATAAAAAGGCAAAGTTCCCTATAGTGCTGGTAGATAAAGCCTTCTGGGAGCCATTGATGCAGTGGATCCATAAGGTTTTGCTGGAAGAACATGAATACATCAGTCCGGAAGACCTCTTTCTGTTCAGGTTGGTTGATACCCCGGAAGAGGCTGTGGAAGTAGTGCTGGATTTCTACAGTAAATTCACGCTTCAGCCTAACTTCTAATTCCCGAGAACCTTTCTGCCTCATCCTTGTTTTCATGGGATGAATCTTCTTTTACGGTCCCTGCTCTGCTCCTTGGGATTTTTTCATGCCGCAGGAATCCTTGTGGCACAGAATACCGGATCCATCTCCGGACAGGCCACCGACAAGAATACGCAGTTGCCGCTGGAACAGGTCATGGTTACATTGGAAGGAACTTCCTTCAATACCAAAACCGAAAACGGCGGTAACTACCGCATCAGCGGCATCATGCCGGGCAGTTATAATGTACGTTTCCTGTACAAAGGGTATCAGGAACTGATTCGCTACAACATCGTCATCACTTCGGGCAACGAAAATGTGGTGAATGCTGAACTGGAACCCGAAGTGGTTGAAGTACAAACGGTAACCATTCGCGGAACCAAACGCAGTGTCAAAGCCGCCACGCTGGAAACGCCACTCAGCGTGCAACGGCTTACCACCGAAGAAATAAAAAGCAATCCCGGAGGGAACTTTGACATCAGCCGGGTGATCCAGTCGCTGCCGGGGGTAGGAGGCACTGCGGGAAGCGTGGGCGGTTACCGAAACGACATCATCATCCGCGGCGGTGCCCCAAACGAAAATGTTTTTTATCTGGATGGTATAGAAGTCCCGGTGATCAACCACTTCGCTACACAGGGCAGTGCAGGAGGACCCAGCGGTATCCTGAATGTGAGTTTTATTGAAGACGTGAAACTTAGCAGTTCTGCTTTTGATGCGCGTTTTGACAATGCCTTGAGCAGTGTGCTTGATTTCCGCCAGAAAAAAGGAAATACCAGCGGACTTCAGGGCAATACACGACTCAGCGCAACAGAACTGGCCACCACCCTTGAAGGTCCTTTGGGCAGTTCTAAGAACACCACCTTCCTGGCCAGTGTGCGCCGCAGCTACCTGCAATTCCTGTTTCAGGCCATTGACCTGCCCATACGCCCGAACTACTGGGATTTTCAATACAAGGTAACGCATCGCTTTTCACCGAAAATGACGCTTACGGTATTGGGTATCGGCGCCATCGATGAATTCAGTTTTGCCGCACCCGCCGAATCTTCTCCTGAGAAGGTTTATGTGCTGAACAGCAATCCGCTCATCAACCAATGGAATTACACGCAAGGTGCTGTTTTACGCCGTTCGGTGAAAAACGGATACTGGAACCTGGCGCTGAGCAGGAACATGCTCGACAACAAACTGGAACGCTGGGAGGATAACCTCAATAAGTCAGAAGCAAACCGTTCCCTCAGGCTTGAAAGCCAGGAAGCGGAGAACAAGTTGCGCTTCGACATGAACAAGACCATCGGTTTGTGGAAATTCAGTTACGGCGGTGTTTTGCAGTTGGTTCGTTTCAGCAATTCCGGCTTCGCCCGCATCCGCGCCGGAATCCGAGATACAGCAGGTAATTTGGTGCAGCCTGAAATCAGGGTGCCGCTCAACAGTGCCGTGCGGTTTTACAGAACCGGTGCCTTTGTGCAGGCCGGTCGCCGTTTCTTTTCACGCAGGCTGGGTGTGAATTTGGGCCTGCGTGCCGATGGAAACACCTTTACCGAAGGCGGGATGAAACTATGGAATCAGTTGAGTCCGCGTTTGGGCGCAAGTCTGGTGTTGGCGCCAAGGCTTAACCTGAATGCCAGCATCGGTCGCTACTATAAAATTCCGCCCTATACCATTCTTGGCTTTGCCAACGGTGCAGGAACTTACCTGAACAAAGATGCCCGCTACATCCGCAGCGATCACTACGTGGCAGGCTTGGAATATCTTCCTTCAGATAACCGCAGGTTTACCCTGGAAGTATTCAACAAACAATACAACAATGTTCCGGTAAGCATCCGCGATGGCATCAGCCTGAGCAATAAAGGCGGAGATTTTAACGTGCTTGGCAATGAAGACATCATCAGCAACGGAAAAGGCCGCACCTGGGGCGTGGAATTCTTTGCCCAGCAAAAGCTCACCAAACGCTTCTTTGGAATTTTGAGCTATACCTGGTTCCACAGCGAATATTCCGGAGCAGATGGGAAATTCGTTTCCAGCGCATGGGACAGCAGGCACCTGCTCAGCATCACCTGGGGTTATAAGTTCAAACGCAACTGGGAACTTGGGCTGAAGTTCCGATATCAGGGCGGTGCGCCTTACACCCCTTTTGACCTGAATGCCAGCCGGTTGAATTACCTGAGTGTGGGAGAAGGAATCCTTGATTTCACCCAGTTGAATCAGCAGCGACTTAGTGCGTTTCATGCCAGCGATGTGCGCATCGACAAGAAATGGAACTTCAAGGGAACCACCTTTGACTTGTTCCTGGACGTGAGTAACTGGTATGTTGCACCGAATCCGGCGTATCCTCAGTTCACCTTTCAGCGCACTGCAGACAACAGCGGCTTTGCAACAACCAACGGCAAGCCTGTAGCTGCAGATGGTTCCAATGCCATTCCTGTGATTCTGCAGAACAACGATGCGGTGGTATTGCCCACATTTGGATTTATCCTGGAATTCTGAGTGCAGGCGTTCAGTGAAGGGCCAAAAGTGCTAACTTTGCACCGCAAATAACCGTAAGGTATTTGCCATGACTTCAAGCTCTGATAAACTACTGTTCGAAGGTTTGACCTTCGATGATGTGCTGGTGGTTCCAAGGTATTCCGAAGTGCTTCCCCGCGAAGCGGTAACCACCACTCAGCTCACCCGCAAACTCAGCATCAATGTTCCTTTGGTATCTGCGGCCATGGATACTGTTACAGAAAGCCGAATGGCTATTGCCATTGCCCGGGAAGGCGGCATCGGAATCATCCATAAGAACATGAGCATTGTACGTCAGGCTGAGGAAGTGCATAAGGTGAAGCGCAGCGAAAGCGGAATGATCCAAGACCCGGTAACCCTCCACGCCGGTGCAACCCTGGGCGATGCTTTGGGCCTGATGCGCGAACACCGCATTGGCGGAATTCCCATTGTTGATGAACAGGGAAAGCTGGTGGGCATCATCACCAACCGCGACCTACGTTTTGAAAAAGATGTGAGCCGTTTGGTGGCCGATGTCATGACCCGCGACCGACTGGTTACGGCTCCGGAAAAAACCGACCTGAGCCGCGCCAAGGACATCATGCAGGAGTTCAAAATTGAAAAACTGCCCATCGTGGATGCTCAGGGCATCCTGAAAGGCCTGATTACCTTCAAGGATATTGAGAAGCTGCGCAACTATCCCAAGGCCTGCAAAGACAGCCGCGGTCGTTTGCTCGTGGGTGCAGCCGTTGGTGTTACTGCCGACACGCTTGAGCGCGTTACCGCCTTGGTGCATGCCGGCGTGGATGTGGTTGCCATCGATACCGCCCACGGTCATTCCCGCGGAGTAATGGATGAAGTGACCCGCATCAAGGCCGCTTTTCCCGAACTGCAAATTATTGCGGGAAATGTGGCCACCGGTGAAGCAGCCCTGGCACTGGCAAAGGCAGGCGCCGACGCAGTAAAGGTGGGCGTGGGTCCGGGAAGTATTTGCACCACACGTGTGATTGCAGGCATTGGAATGCCGCAGCTGAGTGCGGTGATGCTGGCCGCCAAAGCTTTAGAAGGTACCGGCGTTCCCGTGATTGCCGACGGCGGAATCCGCTACAGCGGTGATGTTGTGAAAGCCCTGGTGGCCGGAGCTTCAACGGTAATGGCCGGAAGTCTGTTTGCAGGAACCGAAGAAAGCCCCGGCGAAACCACCTTTTTTGAAGGCAGAAGGGTGAAAAGTTATCGCGGAATGGGCAGCATTGAAGCCATGAAGGAAGGCAGCAAAGACCGCTATTTCCAGGATGCCGAAGATGAAATTGCCAAACTTGTTCCCGAAGGTATTGTGGGCAGCGTTGCGTATAAAGGCACACTGGCTGAAGTATTGTATCAACTTGTAGGCGGCCTGCGCGCAGGAATGGGTTATTGCGGAGCCACCAATATCGCCGAGTTGCAAACCGCGCACTTCATACGCATTACCAGCTCGGGAATAAGGGAAAGCCATCCACACGACATCGCCATCACACGTGAAGCACCAAATTACAGCCGCTGACCTCAGGCGGTCCGTTGCCCTGATTTATCACATGGCGGTTGCCACAATACGTGCAGCGTCGTAATTTTCCGCCCGAATGACATGGGTTCATCCAATTTGGGAGGGTTTGCTGCAAGGGGTGGTGATTAATCTGTTGAGTTTCGGTCCTTCATTCTTCTCCCTCATACATACCGGCATCCGTGACGGAAAGCGACATGGAATGCAGGTAGCCTTGGGTAATTTGTTGAGTGAGGCCACGGTGGCCATTGTACTGTTCTTAGGTTTTAAGGATGTATTTCTGCATCCTGTGTTTCAAATTGGCTTCGCTGCATTGGCCGCTGCGGCACTCCTCTGGATGGGCATCCGAGCCATCATTCATAAATACAATAGCTTCCTGAGATCCATGAACACGCCCCGAAAGGCAGGTACCAACATCCTCAGAGGATATCTGCTTACGCTGGTGAATCCATTTGTGATTGTGTTGTGGGTAAGTGTGATTGGTGCTGTAAGCCTGCAGTACAACGCATCTCAGGAACATGGCCATTTGTTTGTGTTTATCAATATCCTGAGCATACTCGTAGGTTTGCTGGGGATGGATGTGTTGAAGGTGTATCTTTCCCATCATATTGGCAGAAACCTGAATCACCGCGTTACCTTCCTAATCAATCGGTATTTCGGCGTCATCCTTACCGGCATCGGATTGTATTTCTGCGCACAATTTTTAAGATTAATTGGGGTGCTTTAACGGATGATTTTGGTAGAACTGCTTCAGGGGGAACATATCAACAGGCTGCTTAATGTAGTACTGGCGCTCATCATGGGTGGCTTGGGGCTTAGTTTAACCCGTGATGATTTTAAAAACCTGTATGCACGCCCGCGTGCATTGAGCGTTGGACTCGCAGCGCAGTTGCTTTTATTGCCCTTGATTGCTTATGTACTCGTTCAGGCCGGCAACCTCAGTCCGGGATTGAAGGTGGGCATCATGATTTTATCGGTTTGCCCCGGCGGAATCACCAGTAACCTGATCAGCTATTTTCTCAAAGGGAATGTTGCGCTGGCCATCAGCCTCACCGTTGCCAACGCGGTGCTTACGCTGATTTCCATTCCTGTGCTGGTGAATTTGTTTCTGGTGCACTTCATGCAGGATGGCAAGGTTTTTCAATTGCCATTCTGGGAAGTGGTTTACGAAATCACGGTGGTAACGGTATTGCCGGCAAGCCTGGGATTCTTGCTGCGCGCACGCCTGCCCGGTTTTGCGGCAAAATTGGAAAAGCCCATGAACCGCAGCAGCACGGTATTGTTGGCTTTGGTTTTTGTGTTGAAAATCTTCAGCAAAGAAGACTCAGGCGGCGCCGGTCTGGTATGGAATGATGTGGTGCAATTGATGCCATATGTCATGCTGCTGAACTTTCTGAGCATGTTCGCAGGTTTTTTTGCAGGAACACTGTTCGGGCTGCCGTTCAAGGATAAAATCACCATTTCTGTGGAAGTGGGTCTGCACAATACGGCTTTAGCGCTGCTCATTGCCGGTAATATTTTGCAGAATCACGAGATGGAAAAACCAGCCCTCGTTTATGCCATCAGTTCCTTTTTCATCACCTTCGCCGTGGCCTGGCTGTTGGGGCGCATCAACAAGGCCATGTTTCAGAGCAAACGGAACACAGAATCCGGAACCAGATAGCGCACACTGCAGCCTTGCTCCAGTCGTTCGCGCACATACGTTGCCGAAATATCCAGGTAGGGCGCATCGTACCAACGCAGCCTGGCTTCGTTGATTCCGGTAACGGTATTGCGGTCGTAGCCCGCCCTTCGGTAAACCAGCAAATCAAAACCCTGCAGGTATTCGGAGTCTTTCCAGCGCGGAAGGCTCATCAAACTGTCAGAGCCCATCATGATGCTGAAGTGATACTCCGGGTGCTTGATGCACAAAGTTCGCAGTGTATGTGCCGTATAGCTGGGGCGGGGTAATTCAAATTCAATGGTGCACAGCCTGAACCTGGAATTTCCGGCCAAGGCCGAATCGGCAAGTTTGAGGCGAAACTGTTCATCCCAAAGTTGCCTGGGTTCCTTAAACGGATTTTGTGGCGAAAGCACAAACCATACCTCGTCCAGCCGGCCTTCTTCAAGCATGAACTGAGCAACAATCAAGTGCCCGTTATGGATCGGATTGAACGACCCGAAGAATAAGCCTACCCGCTTCATGGTTCCGTCAGAAAACCATCAACTAACGCTTCACAACGGTGTAAGGTTTCCTGAAGGTCATCATTCACTACGGTTACGTCGTATTGATCTTCAAACTGCAGTTCGAAGGTAGCTTTGTCCAGGCGTTCGCGCATTTGATGTTCTACTTCGGTACTGCGTTTTTTCAATCGATCCATCAGCACGTCCAAACTCGGGGGACGCAGAAATACCGACAGTGCGCGGTCGCCGAATTGCTTCTTCAGGTTCACGCCGCCCACCACATCCACATCGAACAAAACGGCGCGTCCTTCGCTCCAAAGCCGCTCCACCTCACTATGCAGTGTTCCATAAAAAATGCCCTGATACACTTCTTCATGCTCCAGAAACTGTCCTTGCGCAACACGGTTGCGGAAATCGGCTTCCTCAAGGAAATAGTATTCACGGCCATTCACTTCTCCGGCCCTTGGCTTGCGTGTGGTGGCAGAAATGGAAAAACCGAGCATGGAGCCGCGCACTTCCAAAAGGTGTTTCACCACCGTTGTTTTCCCTGAACCGGATGGTGCCGAGAAGATGATTACCTTGTTCAAGTTGGCTTATTCTTTGATGAGTTTGATCCTTTGAACGGTACTTCCTTCCTGTGCCTGAAGCATGTATTGTCCTGCGGCCAAATCCTGCAGCCTGAGGGTGAAAACCGGACCTTCGGATGCCGGGAAGCTGTGTTCCCACACGCTGCGTCCGCTCATGTCCATCACACGAACCACCACATTGGATCCGGGAATACGATCTGTCACGTCCAACAGGAAGATTCCTTTTGAAGGGTTGGGATAGAGGCGAAGTCCCTGAATAGGTTCAGGAGTTTCGAGGTTCAGGCTGCTGCCTACCGTGAAGCTCTTGATGATGTCCGAGCCGAAATCGGCGTTGAAATTCTGCACCAATCCACCCGAATAACCATTGCGCAGTGAAATGATGCCCGCGCCGTCGGCAGTATTTGCCCACCAGTTCAACCCGTCTTCATTCAGCGGCAAGCTGGAAGGAGGAGTGCCGCGGTCGTCGAAAATGAAGGTGAAACATCCATGGTACAGTTGCACTGTATCGCGGTAAATGAACTGAGTTTTGTCAAAACCACTTTTGGCGTGGATGATGTTGTTGTTGGCATCCAGGATGCGGTACGAATTTTCGCCGGGTGCGTTGTTGGTTTTGAAGTAAATAATGAGGCGGTCAGGATAAACCGGTGGATAGCTGATGTTGGACCAGGCCAAATCATCCAAGGGATATTCATCTGCCGTTCCATTGGGTTGTGAACACTGCACTTCAAAGAATTTTGGGTTGCTGCCCCAATCGAAGAATCTTGGCAGATATACCGTATCGGCAGCACCATGTTCCAGGTTTCCGGTCCAGGTGTACACCGAGGGTTTATTGCCGCGTGTTCCATAGCTGATGTTCAGGCGGGTAAGCGCTGCGGCGCCCATGTTACGGATGACAACCACCGGCTCGCCGCAGATGGGGTTGTAGCGTCCGTTTTCTTTAGCCGTACTTGGCGCAAGAATGTCCCAGATGGCCGCATCATGTTGTTTGGCAATGGGGCCCATTTCTGCCACATAAGCCGTAATGCTGTAATTGCCACCCGCTCCGAGTGTAGCGGCATATGGCTCCATGTTCAGTTTGAAGGTTTTCTCCCCGGGCTGAATGCTTTCCACAGCCACCTGATGTTCGCGTACCGGAGCTCCGGGGCACCAGCCGGCACGGTCATACAGCCAGGTTCCGGCCTGAGGGAACAAAGGGTTCGACCCGCAATCTTCATCCCAAACGTAGTTATCGCTGATGCTGTTGCCATCCAGCAACAAGGTCCGGCGCTTTGCGCAAAACTCAGCACAGTTTTCGGTTTTGTCCATTCCATGGCCGGTTTGGATGACCTTGAATTTGAGTGCGGCAGCATTGGCCACTGGGGTGAATTTCTTCTCAGGAACAGCTTTGTTGAACGCTTCGTCGTTGCCATAAGGAGCACCCACCTGATACAACTGTTTCAGGTCGTACATCGGACGAATGGGGTCGCCTTCGATGCAGGTGAAATTCAGGGTAATCCTCCAGCCACGGTCGTTATTTGCTTCATAACCGGTATGCTCGTAGATGATTTCAACGCTGTCGCGCAGCAAAAAAGCATAATCGGTTAGGTCCATCCGCCACTTGAAGTTCCAGCCCTGAGACGCATCCCAATAGAATCCATAAGGCGTGATGTAGCGTGCAATTTCCCATCCAAGGCTGTCGCGTTTGGCTCCGCGACGCTTGCCAATCAGGATCCGGTTGATGTAATCCCATTCGCCACATTTCAAACCGGGCGCGCATTCAAAGGTGAGGTCCAGATAAATTTTGCGCACCCCAACCGCCGCTGAAGGAAAAACCCCATAACCGCCATATCGTGTATGCCCAACGGACGGATTGGTTTTAATCACAACTTTATTGTGGGTGGTTACATTCAGGGTGTCACCATTCTTGGCAGTAACCGTGCATGCAGCGGCCAGCAATGCGATAAAAAAGCTTATCGATGATTTCATAAATGATTCGCTAAACCACAAACCTAATAAAAACAGAAACAGAGGGCTGCAAATTCATCACAGTTTTTATCTTTGCACCCCGTTTTCGGGCTCTTAGCTCAGTAGGTTAGAGCAGCAGACTCATAATCTGCGGGTCGCTGGTTCGAGCCCAGCAGGGCCCACTTCTCCCCAAACCGCAGTCTTTCCCGGTGAACGATTGCGGTTTTTTCTTTTGGTACTGATTCCGTTTGTCTGTGCTTTGACAATGCCTTGGCGATTTGCATCTGAAACCACGTTCTTTGCGGAAAATTTAAGTACCAGCCTATCAAAACATGAACAAAATAAAAGTTGCCAATCCTGTCGTGGAAATGGACGGGGACGAAATGACCAGGATCATCTGGCGGTTTATCAAAGACAAATTAATTCTTCCTTACCTCGATGTGGACATTCGTTACTACGACCTGGGCATGGAGCACCGCGATGCCACCAATGATCAGGTAACCGTTGACGCAGCCGAGGCCGTGAAACAATTCAATGTGGGCATCAAGTGTGCCACCATTACCCCTGATGAAGCAAGGGTGAAGGAGTTTAACCTGAAGCAAATGTGGAGGAGCCCGAACGGAACCATCAGGAACATCCTCGACGGTACGGTGTTTCGTGAACCAATCGTGTGCAGCAATGTTCCGCGGCTTGTGCCCAATTGGACGGCACCTATTTGTATTGGCCGCCATGCCTTCGGCGATCAGTACCGCGCTACCGATTTTGTAACCAAGGGCAAAGGAAAGCTTACCGTGAAATTTGAAGGGGAAGACGGAACCGTTCAGGAATACGAAGTGTACAACTTTAAAGGCGACGGCGTGGCCCTGACCATGTACAATACCGACGACAGCATCCGCGGCTTCGCGCAAAGCTGCTTCAACATGGCGCTGACCAAAGGATGGCCGCTCTATCTTTCCACCAAGAACACCATCCTGAAAAAATATGATGGCCGCTTCAAAGACATCTTCGAACAAGTTTATCAGGAAGAATTCAAGGCAAAATTCGAAGCAGCGGGAATTACCTACGAACACCGCCTGATTGACGATATGGTGGCCAGCGCCCTGAAATGGAACGGGAATTTCGTTTGGGCATGTAAGAACTATGATGGCGATGTGCAAAGTGATACAGTAGCCCAGGGTTTTGGCTCTTTAGGTCTGATGACCAGCGTGCTGGTTACACCCGATGGCAAAACCGTTGAAGCAGAAGCTGCACACGGAACGGTTACACGGCATTACCGCATGCACCAGCAAGGCAAAAAAACCAGCACCAACCCAATCGCTAGCATCTTTGCCTGGACCCGTGGACTGGAACATCGTGGCAAGCTGGACGGGAACGAGGCGCTGATCAACTTCTGCAAAACCCTTGAACAGGTTTGCATCGACGTGGTTGAAAGTGGCCGCATGACCAAAGATCTGGCTGTGTGCATCTATGGCAACGAGGTAACAGGCGACCAGTACATGCATACCGAAGATTTCCTGGAAGCGCTGGATGCTGAATTAAACAGCCGACTTTCAAAAGTGTGATGTTCCACCATACGTGAAATTGAAAGCCCTGCAGCAATGCGGGGCTTTTTTTTGGCATAGCCTTTGAAACATTGAGGGAAGGAGGTACTACCTATGAAAACTTGGAAATGGATGAAATTGATGTTGTTGATGGGTTTGGGAACGTCCATTCGTGCACAACAGCCTGTTGCCGCAGATTTGCAGCTTCAGGTGCAGCCCAATCCTGCGCATCACTACGCCACCGCTCATTTTGAAGTTCCTGCAGGCCGTGGCAGTGTTTCCTTGTTCAATTTAGTCGGACAGAAAGTACGGCCATCTGTTCCTTTCACTTCTGAAGGCGGATCGGGCAGTGTGGTGCTTGACCTCAATGGATTGCCGGCGGGTGTTTACCTCGTTCGATTGCAGCAAAACCAGCAGATGGCGGTTCGACGCCTTACCGTGCAGTAAAAAGGTTCATTTTTTGGTCGTTTGCCGCGGGTAACTCAAAGAATTACCCACCGTTTTTTTGTGGTTTGTATTAAAATAAGTTATTTAGCGTCTTCTACATGAATCAGACGCAATCCGGTAGCGACAAGATGAAAGTGATCCGAAAAAACCGTGCCTCCGCCGCAATGGTGACGCTGGCCTTTGCAGGCCTGGCAATCACCGCCCTGCTTACACAATCCTTTGCATGCGGAACCAGCATGAAAGTAGCGAAAGAGTCTTACCAGCGCAGAATGTACAGACAGGCTGCTGATCAGTTTGTTGCCGTAGCATCTGCCAAGAAAACAGGTAAAGAAACCAAACAGGAAGCAACTTTGCTTGCTGCAGAAAGCTACCGAATGGCCAACCAGTTTGAAATGGCCCGCAAATGGTACGAAAGAGCCCTGCGCAAAGAACCTAAAAACACCCGTGCCCTGCTGATGAGCGGCATCATCCTGCAAAAACAGGAAAAGTACCGTGAGGCCATGGACATGTTCGACAAATACCTGCAGGAAGTGCCAGGGGATTCTATGGCCCTGAGGAAAAAAATGGGCTGTGAATTGGCACTCCGCTGGACTCCCGATTCCTCCCGCTTCAAGGTGTCTGAATTTAAAATTGCCAATACCCGTCAGAGTGATTACGCTCCGATGATTGCTTCTAAAAATGACAACCTGATGTACATCACCTCCGACCGTGAAGGTGGTATTTCCAAACGCATGTATGGCTGGACCGGCGATTGGTACACAGACATCTGGATGCTGGAACTGAAAGGTAAAAAAGATAAAGCAAAATGGAATAAGCCTGTGCTGATTAATGGCGCCAATACCAAATTCAACGATGGTGTGGTAAACTTCAATACCAATTTTCAAACCATGTACTTCACACAGTGCAACGGTGCGAGCGGTAAGGAACGCCAATGTAAAATATATTCGGTCCAAAAAGTTGGCGATGGCTGGGGCGAACCCGTGCTCATGCCGTTCTGCACAGACAGCTTCAACTACGGCCATCCCGGTCTTACTGAAGATGGAAACAAAATGTACTTCGCCAGCGACCGGCCCGGCGGGTTTGGCGGCTACGATATTTGGGTCAGCGATTATACCAAGCGCGGAAAAACCTGGAGTGAACCCACCAACCTCGGTGCACAAATCAACACCGAATCCAACGAAATGTATCCTTACTGGAACAAACACGAAAATGAGCTGCTGTTCAGCTCCAACGGTTTGCCCGGCATGGGTGGTCTGGATATCTTCCGCGCAAAGCCTACCGAAAGTGTAGTGGCATGGGAAGAAGTTGAAAACCTGAAAGAACCCATCAACAGCGGAGGAGATGATTTTGGCATCACCTTCGATGAGAAGAAAGCCACACATGGATTCTTCAGTTCCAACCGCAGCGAAGGGGGTAAAAAGAGCGATGACAACATCTACGAGTTTACCGTTGAACCTTTGGTGTTTACCCTGAGTGGCATTGTTACAGACTGTGAAACCAAGTTGCCCCTGCGCGGAGCTACAGTGGTGATCATCAATGACCGTGATACCAGCAAGCTGCGCATCAAAACCGACGAAATGGGTTATTACAAGGTGGATTTGAAAGTCCAAACTTCTTACGAAGTGCAGGCCGTGTTCCCGGAGAAATACTACTTTGAATCAGGAAGACCCATCCAGAAAACAACCCGTGGACTGAAGCGCAGCGCCGACCTCAAACAGGATTTCTGTCTGCGTAACCCGCTCACCACCATCATCGTACTTCCCATCTATTACGACCTGGATAAAGCTAACATCCGTCCGGATGCACAGCGTGTGTTGGATGAGTTCGCAGAAAACGTGATGAAGAAATATCCCAAACTCACCATCGAGCTTGGTTCTCATACGGATTGCCGCGCAACCGCAGAGTACAACGTAAATCTGTCCAACCGCCGTGCCGACAGCGCCGTAGCGTACCTTGTGAAGAAAGGTATTGACGAGCGCCGTATGGTGTTCAAAGGTTACGGTGAAACAGAGCTGATGAACGATTGTAAATGCGAAGGAAGCGCTGTTACCGGAATGACCCGCTACCGCGGGCGCGATGCCAAGTTGGGCATCGATTCTACCCGGAAACTGATCGTTGAAGAAATCAACGGAAGTTTCGTTTCCCGATACGAAGAATACAGGCCTTCTGAAGTCAGGGTGATGAATGGTGTGAGGTATGTACCTTGTGACGAATTCCAGCATCAGCAGAACCGTCGTACCACCATCAAATTCACAAGTACAGATTTTGACCCCAATGTGAAGGTAGCGCCCTCCGGCGATTTGAACAATGCGAACAAAGGCACCGAGTCTGTTGACAGCGTTCGCCCTCAGGCACCTGCCGGTCCTGTAATTGATGAGAGCAATGCCACCCGTGTGAAAGTGGTTACCGAAGGCAACCGCAAATTCATCAACGGTATGGTGAACGACAAAGAACCCATGAAGTGGAACTTTGATCTGGTTGGCCGCACCACCGCTGTGCCCGAAGATGTAGTGAAAGCCTGGTATGAACAGAAAATCATCACCAAAGCAGACTTCCTGGAAGGGGATAAAATTCAGTTGAAAGACGGAACCAAGCTGCCCAGCAAAGTATTTGAGTTGAAGAAGGTAGAAATCGCAGGATATACCCTTGAAATGGTGAAAATCACCATCTCCGATAAGGTTGAATTCCCCACGCTCGGAAAAAGCGCGTTTAAAGATTTCAGACCTGAATCTTATGAGAAAGACGGAACCTTGGTGCTGATTCCCAAAAAGGTGAAAAAGCCGGTGGAACCCAAACCCACGGAATAAACGTTTACAAATGCATAGGAAAGGAGGCTTCGGCCTCCTTTTTTTATGACCGACAATTACCTTTGAGCTGTGGATCAGGATAAATACGCGTTAAGGGGCGTTTCTTCCCAAAAAGAAGACGTACATAAGGCAATTGCAGGCATTGACAAAGGCCTGTTTCCCGCTGCATTTTGTAAGGTGATTCCTGATTTTCTGGGAAATGATCCGGAATACTGTGCTGTGGTACATGCAGATGGTGCCGGCACCAAAAGTTCCCTCGCGTATATGTACTGGCGTGAAACCGGCGACCTGTCCGTTTGGCATGGCATTGCACAAGATGCCATCGTGATGAATACCGACGACTTGCTTTGTGTGGGCATCTACGACGGCATGCTGTTGAGCAGCACAATTGGGCGCAACAAACACTTGATTCCCGGAGAAGTAGTCAGTGCCATCATTGAAGGAACCGAACAATTTTGTGCCAACATGCGCGACCTCGGGATAGGCATACACACCACGGGTGGAGAAACGGCCGATCTGGGTGATGTGGTGCGCACCGTTGTGGTGGACAGCACCCTGGTGGCCCGGGTTCCTCGCAAACAAATCATCAGCACCGAGGGCATTCGGCCCGGAATGTGCATCGTTGGCCTGGCAAGCTATGGGAAAGCCAGCTATGAACGGGAATATAACGGCGGTATGGGCAGCAATGGCCTGACCAGCGCCCGTCATGATGTGTTCAGCAGTGTGTACCGTGAACGTTTCCCTGAAAGTTATGATCCGCGCACACCCGAGCAGGTGGTGTACAGTGGTACGCGTTTGCTTACAGATCCGGTTCCCGATACGCCCCTAAATGCAGGGAAATTGGTGCTTTCACCCACCAGAACCTATGCGCCCGTGATGCGTGAAATATTGCGTGAATTGGCACCGGTCATCGGTGGAATCATCCATTGCAGCGGCGGCGGGCAAACCAAAATTCTGCACTTCCTGAAAGAAGGTCATGTGGTCAAAGATCAATTGTTGCCAATTCCCCCGCTGTTTCATTTAATACAACAGGAAAGCGGAACGCCGTGGAAAGAAATGTTCCGCGTGTTCAATATGGGCCACCGCATGGAAATTTATCTGCCCGAGGCATATGCACATCAGGTAATCAGCATCGCTCATAGCTTTGGCATTGATGCCGGCATCATCGGTCAGGTACTTCCTTCTGAAAAGCCTGAATTAACCATCAGCGGAGCGTTTGGCAATCTTCAATATTCATGAAAAAACACCTCCTCCTCGCCTGGTTCGGTATCAATTGCTTGTCGGTTGCAGCACAAATTGTGGACGATTTCAACGATGGCGACTGGAGTAATGGTGTTTCGTGGAATGCATCTTCCACAGATTGGGCGATTGAGGGTGGTGTGCTCCGTTCAGCAAATGCCACAGATCAGGCCGAATTTCAATTCTATACTGCTTCCACGCGCATTAAAAATACCCAGTGGCTCTTGTGGGTAAACTTGAAGTTCAATACATCTTCTGCCAATTATACAGACCTGTTTCTGATTGCAGACAGTGCCCCGGCGCAAGCAAGAAATGCCTATTATGTACGCCTCGGAAATACGAAAGATGAGGTAAGCCTGTATCGCATGCAAAATGGCGTATCAACAGAGCTCATCAGCGGACCCGATGGCCTGTTGAATACTTCTGACAACACTTTGCGCCTGCGGGTAACCTGTTCCAATAACTACCAATGGAAGTTGGAATTTGCATCAGGGGCAGCATTGGTTTTCAATGATGTGGGAAGCGCCATAGACAGTGCAGTGCGCTCAGGGCGATTCACCGGATTGCGTGTGAAGCAGTCAACAGCAAGCTTTCACAAAAGGCACTACTTCGATGATTTCTATTGTGGTGATCCCATCCTGGATTTGAGTCCACCGCAAATAGTTCGAGCCACATTTTTACAGCCCGATGCGGTAAAACTGGAGTTTAGCGAACCTGTCCAAACCCTTACGGATAAAGACACCGTTCGTTTTGTGCTTAATGGATTTGGAAGGCCGAGCTTCATTGGCATGGCTGCGGATGGGTTGAATGTCACCCTGCGCTTTCAAGGTTTAAATGGGGCTGTGCAACAGTATGCGCTGCAAGCATCCGGATTTGTTGATCTTGCAGGAAATCCAAATCCCGGTCAGGTGTTTCGTTTCTTCGGAGGAATCCCTGATGTGCCCAAACCCGGTAAGCTGATCGTGTCCGAGTTGATGGCCGATCCTGACCCCGTTGTGGGCGATTTGCCGGCCGCAGAATACGTGGAATTGCAAAACACCGCTGCTTCATACATCAGCCTGCGTGGAGTAACCTTTTCAGACGCCAGCAGCAGTGTGACACTGCCCGACACTTGGCTTGGTCCCGGTGAACGGATTGTTTTATGTGAAGCAAGTCAGGCGCCCTCGTTTCAACGATTTGGCAAAGTGCTGGGCCTGAATCCCTGGCCTTCCCTCAACAACAGTGGCGATGACCTCACGCTCCGTGATGCAGGAGGATTTTGGTTGCATGAATTGCGCTATACATCCGGAATGTATGGAAGTGGCATCAAGGCAGCCGGCGGCTGGGCACTAGAAATCATTGACCCCCAAAATCCGTGTGACCCGACCAATTGGAAGGCAAGCACGAGTTTACAGGGTGGTACGCCCGGAACAAAGAATTCAGTGCACGGCGACAACCCCGACAAGAAAGGTCCGTACTTGGCCGAGGTGTATCCCGAAGACCCCTTTCTGTTGCGGATTCGCCTTAACGAACTGCCTGACAGCAATACGTTGAGACCTGCTCATTTTCTCGTGGGCAATGATACCGCACTGGCTGTTTATGCCGGTGCTGACCGATCAGAGTATAAATTGAACTTCCTCAATCCCTTTCAGAAAGGAAAATATTACACCATCAGGGTCAATGCAGTTGCCGATTGTGCCGGGAATAGGATGGAGCCCATAGGGTATCCTTTTATGCTTCCTGAACCTAAGGTTGATTCAGGAAACTTAATCATCAACGAAGTACTTTTTGATCCATATGTTGGTGGCGAAGATTTTGTAGAGTTGTACAATAGAAGCAATGTTTGTCTGGATCTGAAGGCAGTTCGACTGGCCAATGCTTCATCGGAGTTCATTCCGGATCAGGTGGTTCCCATCAGCGAACGTGGACGGATCTTGTTGCCGGGTCATTATGCAGCCCTGAGCACCAATATCGAGTTTTTGAAACAGCGCTATCCAAGAAATGGCGGCGATTCTGCCTTGTATGGGATGAGCATGTTCCCGTCTTATGCCAATGAGGAAGGTGCCGTGATGATTTTGAATACCTCGGGGCAAGTGCTCGACAAGATGTCTTATCGCGACAATCAGCATTTCAGTTTGATCAATGACCGGGAAGGCGTCAGTTTGGAACGCATCTTCACAGAAACCCCTGGTGATGTTCCTGATAATTGGCAAAGTGCTTCACAGGAGGCCGGTTGGGCAACTCCCGGCTTGCCCAATAGCCAGGCAAATACCGCTGCCACTGCTGTTGGGATGTTCCAAACGGATAAAGACTACTTTTCCCCTGATATGGATGGGGTAGATGATGTGGTGGGGTTGATGTACCGTTTTAATAATTCCGGTTACGTGTTGTCGGTAACTATTTTTGATGTTGAAGGGAAAATCATCCGGCGTTTGTGCAGAAACCTTTATGCAGGTGTTGAAGGATACGTGAAATGGGACGGCATTCGTGACAATGGCACCTTAGCCGCTTCAGGAAATTACGTACTTCATGTGGAAGCATTTTCAGACCAGGGACAAAGGGTTTCGAAGAAACTATTGGTGGCCTTGGTGCTGCGCAATTGAAAGGGGTTTGTAAAATCGGATGCCTTGGCACCGCAGCAAATGATCAGGGCATGATTTTTGTTAAGAGAAATACAGTTCTTTGGGGCTGAACGGACTTGACGGGATGTGTAACCGTCGTGTAAGCATGTGGTGCTTTGTATGTTGGCACCTGAATCTCAATATTCAACATTTTTAAGAGGCGAGTCTAACTACGCTTTGGCTGCTTAATCGGGAGTGATTAACTGATGCCAACTGCCTCCGTCTGATTTGGTCTGTGCTTCGGACGATCAGAGGCAGTCGAAACGCACAGATATGACGGCTCATTTCGGCCAGGCCAGTCATTAACACGCCGGATAAGGAGCAGATTTGGTTCGCACCGCACCGATCTGTTCCCGACAACAAGCGGAGCTAAACATGTAGAAAGCGCAGGCTGTTCCTTCGCCGGACGTGGGTTCGAATCCCACCAGCTCCACAAAGCCAATTCTTAACCCCTTGTAAATCAACTATTTACAAGGGGTTTTTATTTTAAGGGGATGGTTAAGGGGACGGTTTCTTGCTGGATGTCTGATTTTTCGTAAGACCTTCCTTGTACTTCAGGACCAAATGTTCTAAAAAGAAAAGATCATGTTTCAGTGAATGACCATTGTTCTGCACTTGCAAGAATTATGTAGGGTATTGATCTGTTAAGAGCTTATTAGTACTGACTTTGAGAATCCAGGTATAAGTCTAGTTCATCTAATCAGATGAACAACTCCTTTATGCTCAACATCCTGCGTGGTTCCTTTTAAACGGGCTTTAACCATGAAGACATACGTGCCTGTTGGTACTTCTTTTCCTCCATAAGTACCATCCCAGGTCGGTTTTGTTGCCGTACCCCTAAAGATTTCGGCACCCCAGCGATTGTAGATGGCAAATTGCTGAATCTCGAAAATATCGGGAAGTCCAAACACATCATTCAGGCCGTTTCCATTGGGTGTGAAAGCATTAGGCAAGATGTCTTTAACGGGGAGAACAACCTTAATATACAAGCTATCCCTGCCTTGACAGCCTTTGCCATCATACACACGGAGCAATATCATGTTCCCTTCATTGAGGATGGCTACTGCATTTTTACTTGCCGCACCGGAGCTGATGAGTTCTGATGGTGACCAGAAGTACTTGTAATTACCCGGAGGTTGTACCTGTGCCGATAATGGGAGGGGTGCTCCCTGCATTGAGTAAATATTGGCTACAATACGGGCTATGATTTCTTGAGGTTCATTGATGTCCACACGCAACGAATCCCTACAGCCATGATAATCGGTAACCAGAACCCGATATCGGCCTTTGCTAAGGTTTCCGGCATTTGAAGTTTTTTGACCAGACGGATCATCCCAAAGCCATTTATAGGGCAGTGTTCCACCATTCGTGTTTGTGTAAACACGGGCATCTGAATAACCATAGCATTGCACAGAATCTATCCGAGTCAGGGAAATAATCAACCGGTCCGGCTCCTGCACGGATGCTGTGGCAGAATCGCTGCAGCCGTATATGTCGCGAACGACGACCTTGTAGCTTCCTTTTTTTAGATTACTTGCTTTGGAAGTGATCTGCTTAGCCGGGTCATTCCAGAGGTATTTGTAGCCGTTGGAACCGCCTGACACACTCGTTGAAATCCAACCATCCGCTCCAAGGTAACAGTTCACGCTGTCTATTGCTGAAATGCCGATGCTGACTTTTGCCGGCTCTTGAACGGATGCCGTTGCTGAATCGCTGCAACCGTATATGTCGCGGACGATAACCTTGTAGCTTCCTTTTTTCAGGTTCGATGCTTTAGAGGTTGTTTGCTTGGCGAGGTCATTCCAGAGGTATTTGTAGCCGTTGGAACCGCCTGACACACTCGTTGAAATCCATCCATCTGAACCCAGATAACAGTTCACGCTGTCAATGGCCGAAATACTGATGCTGACCTTGGCCGGCTCCTGCACGGAGGCGGTAGCTGAATCGCTGCAACCGTATATGTCACGGACGATAACCTTGTAGCTTCCTTTTTTTAGATTGCTGGCTTTGGAAGTGGTCTGCTTGGCCGGGTCGTTCCAGAGGTATTTGTAGCCATTGGAACCTCCGGAGGCCGAAGTGGAAATCCATCCATCAGCACCCAGATAACAGTTCACGCTGTCAATGGCGGAAATAGAGATGCTGACCTTTGCCGGCTCCT
>CAZPHB010000011.1:0-91102 GCA_964586595.1 uncultured Flavobacteriaceae bacterium
AAGTAAGATAGATAAGGTTATTTAATGCTGAATTTAGGGTTGGTGGTTCGTGGTTCGACAGGCTCACCATGACAGGCTCACCATGACAGGCTCACCAGAACTCACTGCTTTTCCCCAGGACTTTCAGCACCGGGACTCGTGATACCTGCCCAGTACTTTTAGCAACCATGACACGCAGCATCATATCTATTTATCCCTCAAACAATCTTCCTGCCTGCGTGCGCGTTTCTACTGCTTATCATAGCTTTGCCGTGTGAAGCGTATTGCCTTCTATCTGTTGCTGATCCTCAGCGTCGCTGCCTGTTCCCGTGATTCTATTTATCTGGGCAGGGAAGGGTTGGCCCTGAGTGAGGATACCATCCGCTTCGATACAGTGTTTACCCGACTTCCCGGAACGGGTTATCCATTGTCGGTGACCAAAATCTTCCAGATCCGCAATCCGTTCAACCAAATCGTTAAAACCAACATCCGGCTGGCCGGTGGTTCCAATTCGCCCTTTCGGCTGAACATCAACGGCCGCAACAGCTCTGAGCTTCGCGATTATGAAATTGGTCCCCGCGACAGCATTTTCCTGTTTGTACAATGTACCCTGGAGGCCAATAATCAGTTCAATCCTGCGCTGGTAACCGATTCCATCTTGTTGGAAACCAACGGCAGAAAACAACAGATTCAGCTGGAAGCCTGGGGCTGGGATGCACACTATTTCCGCAGAGCTGTTTTGCCCTGTGGAACCGTTTGGGCCGACCGCGACAAGCCTTACGTGTTGCTGGATACCATCATCGTGCCTCCGTCCTGTTCTTTAACCATCAAAGACGGCGTGAAGGTGTACTGCGGCATCCGTACCAGCCTGTATGTGCTGGGAACCCTGAAGGTTCAAGGCACTGCCGCCCAACCTGTAAGCATTCAAAGCGACAAAGTGGCTTATCGTTTCCGCCACAATGCAGGTTTGTGGAACGGAATACACTTCCTGCGGGGAAGTACGAACAACGTGCTGGAACATGCCATCATCAGCCAGGGGCTGATTGGGCTGCGCGTGGACAGTCTTCCGGAGAACAACAATCCGAACCTCATCCTGAAGAACTGCCGCGTGATGCACCACGGCGTTGCCGGTTTGCTCGGCATCACGGCAAAAGTGTATGCTGAAAACACGCTTTTTGCCGACTGCGGAAGCTTTACTTTTTACGGCCTTCTTGGCGGTGATTATGACTTCAGGCATTGCACCTTCGCCAGCTATAACAGTGGTGCCGGACGCCGCGAACCACATGTAGCCGTAACCAATACGCTGCGCGATGGCAACGGTAACCTGCTCGATGCCCGCGATGTAAAGAGTTACTTCGTGAACAACATCATCTATGGTCCGCTGGAAGATGAAATTGGCTTCGACAACAGCAATCAGGCCGTTTTCAGCCACTTCCTCGAATACAACCTCATCAAAACCAAGCTGACCCAGCTGAACAACAACCAGAACATTCTGAACAAGGATCCCAAGTTTTTATCGCTCAGCAACCACGATTACGGTTTGGATACCCTTTCGCCTGCCAAAGACAAAGCCCTGATGCTGTCGCCACCTATTGACTTTGATGTGTTGGGCCGGCTTCGCAGCTTCCCGCCGGATTTAGGCGCTTTTGAAAGCCAGAAATGAAAAGACTACTTTGCACCTTCCTGAGCCTGGCTGCACTCACCCAGCTCTTCGCCCAACAAGAACTGAAAACCGCACAGAAAGCGGTTTCCTTCATTCAAAAAGGCAACTACACCGCCCTGCTGAAAAGCAGCAGCGAAGCGTTTCGCCGCCAAATTGACGCCAACGCTTTGAACGACCTGATGAATCAGGTCAGCACCCAGTTTGGTTCGCTGAAAAGCATCTCGCTGATGCAACAGCAAACGGTTCAGGGCATGGAACAGTTCAGTTACAAGGCTTTGTTTGAAAAAGACAGTCTGCTGCTGCTGATGGCCGTGAAGGGCAAAACCATCATGGGTTTTTTCCTGAAGCCGCTGGAACCTGTAAATGCTTATGTCAAACCGCCCTACGGAAGTGGTTTTCAAATGTCACAGAAGGAATTCACCCATGGCCTGCCCGGATTCCCGCTCGATGGTCAGCTGATGTGGCCGGCGCGCTATGATGAAACCCGCCTGCCGGTTTGCATCCTCATCCACGGCTCGGGCCCGAATGACATGGACGAAAGCGTTGGACCAAACAAGGTGTTTATGGATCTGGCGCTCGGCCTCTGCAAAAACGGAATCGGCACGTTGCGCTACAACAAGCGTACCTTCCAGCATTCCGAAGCCTACGGCAACGGGCAAATTTCCCTGCGTGAAGAAGTAACGGACGACGTGCACGCCATGATTGATTTTGCCAAGCAGCAATCCTGGGTGGACACCACCCGCATTTACCTTGTAGGGCACAGTCAGGGCGCCATTGTTGCACCTTCCATCATGGCCGCCGACAAGCGCGTTGCAGGCGTGGTGCTCCTCTGCGGAAGCGCCGAGCCGCTCACGGCAATATTGCGCTATCAGCTGGGCTGGCTCGATTCCATGCAAAGTGGCCGTATTTCTGCTGAAACCCGGAAGCAGCAACAAATGCTCGATTCCTTCCGGATGCAAGAATGGCTTCAAAGTCAGCCCGGAAGCAGGTTGGTGATGGGTGCACCCCTGTCGTGGTGGAACGAAATTGACCAGATATTCAATCCCGAACACCTGCACCTGCGAGGTAAACGCAGCCTGGTGCTGAATGCCGGTAAAGATTATCAGATTCCGCCAACGTTTTATGCTTCACTGCAGGCGGGCTGTAAGGCAGGAATGTTTGAAGAAGATACCATTGTCGGCGACAATTACCTGAACATCGGCAGAAGCATGTCGAGCCGCTGCCAGGCAAAGGAATATCCCGAGTTGAACCACCTCATGACGCCTTCCGACGGCAGTCTTAAACCCGCGGAATACAAACGTAAGGGCCTGCATGTGGACGAACAGCTGATCAAAGACATCGCTGCCTGGATTAAAGTGCAGTAAGCCATTTTCCTACCGCACGCCGGGCATGGCCCGAGCGTGTTCCGGCCTTACCTTTGCCCCGAAATGGAATTCAATCGCGGATCCTTAACGGATGAAGACCTGCTCAGGCTTTACCGTGCCCTGGTGAAACCCAGGATGATTGAAGAAAAAATGCTCATCCTGCTGCGTCAGGGGAAAGTGGGTAAATGGTTCAGCGGCATCGGACAGGAAGCGATTTCTGTCGGCATGACTGAAGCCTTGCATCCCGATGAGTACATCCTGCCTTTACACCGCAACCTGGGCGTGTTTACCTCACGTGGAATTCCCTTTGGAAAACTCTTCGCCCAGTGGCAAGGCAAGAAAAGCGGATTCACCAAAGGCCGCGACCGCAGTTTTCACTTCGGAACAAATGAGTATCACATCGTGGGCATGATCAGCCACCTCGGAGCCATGCTTGGCGTGGCCAACGGTATTTCACTTGCCCATTTGCTCAACAAGGACAAGAAAATATCGGTGGTGTTCAGCGGCGACGGCGGTACCAGCGAAGGCGATTTCCACGAAGCGCTGAACGTGGCTGCGGTATGGCAGCTCCCTGTGATATTCCTGATTGAAAACAATGGCTACGGGCTCAGTACGCCTTCCAACGAACAATTCCGCTGCAAACAGTTTATTGATAAGGGCATCGGCTACGGCATGGAGGCGGTGCAGGTGGATGGCAACAACATCCTGGAAGTGTACAGAACGGTTTCCATGCTGGCGGAAGACCTCCGCCAAAACCCGCGGCCCATCCTGCTGGAATGCATGACCTTTCGCATGCGTGGCCACGAAGAGGCAAGCGGCACGAAATACGTTCCCCAGCACCTGTTCGACATCTGGAAACTGAAAGATCCCGTGGAGAACTACGAGCGCTGGTTGCTGGAACAGGGCATCCTCAACGATGCGCTGCGCGTGGATGTGCGCGACGCGGTGATGGCTGAAATGGAAAGCGGCCTGGAAGCGGTGTTCAATGAGCCGGAAATCACGCCCGACCTTGAAGAGGAACTGGCCGATATGTATGCGCCCTTTACCGAAGCATTGCCTGCTCCCGAGGGTCCGGAAAGCGAAAAACGCATGGTGGACGCCATCAGCGACGGCCTGCGGATGTGTATGCAACGCTATCCTGATCTGGTCATTATGGGACAGGACGTGGCGGAATACGGTGGTGTGTTCAAGATTACCGACAATTTCTACAAAGAATTTGGCAAAGAGCGTGTGCGCAATACTCCGATCACGGAGAGCAGCATCCTTGGTGCCGGCTACGGCTTGGCCATCAAGAAACGCAAGGCCGTGGTGGAAATGCAGTTTGCCGACTTCGTGAGCTGCGGCTTCAATCAGATAGTAAACAACCTGGCCAAGAGTCATTACCGCTGGGCCCAGCCCGCCGATGTGGTGGTGCGCATGCCCACAGGTGCCGGGGCGCAGGCCGGTCCTTTCCACAGCCAGAGCAACGAAGCCTGGTTTTACCATGTTCCCGGATTGAAGATTTATTATCCGTCCACGCCGATGGATGCCAAAGGCCTTTTGGCGCGTGCCGTTGCCGATCCCAACCCCGTACTTTTCTTCGAACACAAATACCTGTACCGCAGCGTGAGTGGCTTGGTTCCCGACGGCTGGTATTTGCTTCCCGAAGGACAGGCAACCGTCCACAACCACGGCGACGATGTAACCATCATCACCTACGGATGGGGCGTGCACAAAGCGTTGGAACTGGTGAAGCGAAAGGGTATCGCCGCCCGCGTGGTGGATTTGCGCACGCTGCTGCCCTGGGATCAGGAAACCGTGGCTGCGCAGGTACGCGAAACCGGCAAGGTGCTGGTGCTCACCGAAGACACGATTACCGGCAGCATCGCCTCGGATATCGCCGCCTGGATTGGCCGGAACTGTTTTCAATGGCTGGATGCGCCTGTGCACAACCTGGGAAGCCTGGACACACCCGTGCCGCTGGCCAAACCGCTGGAAGACCAGTTTTTACCCTGGGGACGACTTGAAGCTGTGTTGCAGGAGCTGCTCGATTATTGAGGTACGATTCCTGTCATCTAAAGTATCCCCACTGTCATCCAGAGCCTGTCGAAGGATGGTTCGGCAAGCTCTCCATGACAAGCTCCCCTACCAAACTGCTGACGCAGTTCGATCGGCGCAGCCTCGGGAAGCTTCCTTTTGATGCAGCCGTTCCAGACCGCATCAACTAATATTGCACATACAACTTTTCCCTGGATGCCTGCGTTAGCACTTAAAACACAGCCTATGAAACGCCTGCTTTTCTTCATCCTCTTGGGTGGTGCTTCCGCTCAGGCGCAGCATGTTACCGGCGTTTCGGTGGGGAAATATTCAGGCATCCTGGGTGCTGGGGTAAATCCGGCGCTGACCGCCTCTTCGCCTTATATCTGGCATGTGAATCTGGTTGGAGTTTGGGGAAACGTGCACAACGATTACCTCAAGCTGCGCATGCCTTATCCGGTGTATCGCTTCATTGGAAACCGCATTCCGGCACCTTACGTGGACGAAAAAGGAAATCCTACCTGGTCGAACAGCTGGCTGAAGGAACGCCTGAACGGAAATCCAAAAAACGTAGGGCTGGGCGCCATGGTGAAGGGACCTTCCGTGCTGGTAAAGGTGGATAAGAACTGGCAGCTGGGTTTTGTTTCGGATGTCGCTGCTTTGGGAAGGGTAAGCGGCGTGTATGAACCGCTGGCACATGCGCTCCGCAATGAGCTGGACACGGCCAAAGGCGCGTATGACTTGTTCGACCTGCGGCGGCGCAGCAATACCGAAACCATCAGCCGGCTTACGGTGCATGGTATGGCCTTCGGCGGAGCCGGAATTCATGCTTCGCGACGCGTCAAACTGAAATGGGGTAATTACCTCGATGCAGGTGTAAACCTGAAGAAAATCTGGGGACTGGGCGGCTTTTCTTTTGCCTCGCAGGCGCTGAAAATTACGAAGGTGAACGATGATTCGGTACAGTTGGATGGCACCGACATGCGCTTTTACGAATTCAATTCCAATGGCCGCGGCGAAGCGCTGGAACTGGGGGTTTTATACACCCTCCAAAAACCTGAATTCCGACAGCCGGGCGGCTACAAATACAGGCATCCCGATTATCTGCTGCGGGCCGGATTGGCGTTGATGGATGTGGGCCGCATCCGCTACAACAATGTGGCGTATACGCAATGGCTGAACACCCGCACCGTGGGCTGGAACCTGAAAGCTGCAGAGCGCCGCTACAAGAACCAACAGCCGGGTCTGGATCTGACCGAGCAGGTGTTCCGCGATTTGCCGGGCATGCAGCAGGGCAGGAGCAATATGGCGGTAGGATTGCCCACTCGTCTGGTGCTGCACGCCGATTATCAGTACACCCGCGACTTCTTCCTGCAGGCTCAGGTGGTACAAAGTCTGCGTGGCCGACATTCCATGAGCATGCGGCATCCTTCATACATGATGCTGGCGCCGCGCTATACCCGCAGTTTGCTGGACGTAAGCACGCCGCTCTTCCTGGAATACGACTACAAGCAGTTTCGGGCTGCGCTGGCATTGCGCGTCGGGCCGGTTTATCTGGGCACGAACAGCTTGTTTTCCATGCTCAGCGGCAAACGCATGCGCGACGCTGACTTCTACATCGGCATTGCCTTTGGAAACCTGCCGGGCAGCAGAATCAGCCGCGCCAATAAGGAATCTGAAGACAAGCAGATTCGGGTGAAGAAGGAATGCGGGAGCATGTGAGAGAAGTCACACGATCCAATAGAGACGATACACAGGAAAACGAATCTTTCCCTGCCATTTAAATTTGTCTTTGACGAAACAATAAATACCGCATCTTGCCCGAATTTGCCGCAACGCACATTGGAAGAATTGCAAATATTGGAAAAACTATTTCCGTACCAGCTGATTCCGAACATTCAACAAGCACTTTATAATGAATACTAATTTGTCTTTTAGCGGTATGGATAGGGATAATGGGCCGAAAGTGTACTTGATGTAAGAACGCTCAAATATACTTACTCGAAACAAACACTTATACCAAATATTGCTCCATGTTTTTTTCCATTCAGCTTCGAAACCAGATTCCTTTTTTGGTGATTTATGGTAAATAGAATGGATAATTCTATATCCTTCATCAAGATCAAAAATAGGGTTAGGATGCCTGTCAAGTAATCCATTCAACTTCCACTCCTCAGTATTAATATGCAAGGAGTTTTTATAGTACTGTAATCTCACATAAGAATTATTTCTTTTTATTCCTTCTTCTTGTTCTATACTGATACTTTCTTTATGTATCCTGTAGGAAGAAAGAATGTCACCTAAAACTTCATATTTACATTCATTGTTTCCCCTCAGCCACACATCGTAATCCTCAGCAGTTTTTAATGACTCGTCGAATGGAAATTTAAGAAAAAAGCTGCTGCGTGCCATTACCGTTGAGTGGATAATTTGATTTCCCAGCGGGAGAAAGGCAAAAACTTGTTCGGGGCTAAGTTTCCCTCCCCAAATGCTTCCCGTAGGTTTGCCGGTCTCGTTAATGAGCTTGGCGCGTCCGGAAACCAGATCAACTTCCGGATGTCTGTCTAAATAATCAACTTGTTTTTCCAATCTGTCTTCTTCGGCCAAGTCGTCGCTGTCTAAAACAGCAATATATTCAC
The DNA here is from genome assembly GCA_964586595.1 of uncultured Flavobacteriaceae bacterium. Classification (GTDB taxonomy): domain Bacteria; phylum Bacteroidota; class Bacteroidia; order NS11-12g; family UBA955; genus REEB481. The sequence continues at coordinate 7,662 of CAZPHB010000011.1, forward strand.
CTGATGTAAGTTGGTTTAAACGATTTCTGGTGAAACTGATACCCTTGTTTGTTGGGTTCTTATGCAGCTGAATCCTTGGGTCTGAAAATGATGAAACCACTTCACACGATTTATCGCTAGATCCATCGTCGAGAATGAGAAGTTCAAAATCAGTATATGTTTGTTTAAGAATACTTTGTATGGCTTGTTTGATGTACTGTTCCCTGTTGTATAATGGAATGATTACCGACACTTTTGGGTTTTTCCTGATCACTTGAATGGACATTTAAACTTAAAAACGCTTGTTTATTGATCTTGTTCTATCCAAAAGCTGGCCCTCTGTGCATACCATTCTCTTTTGACGCCATATATCTCACTCTTGGGATTCAAATATTGGTGCACATGTTGTGTGTTTCCTCTCAACATACAAATCCACATTCCCACATTTCCACTGGTAATTACAACATATTTACATTCGCTCACTATTTTTATTGATGCCAGAAAAACGGCAGCTTGATGTTTTCTTGAACCATCCGGTATCAGCGTTGGTATCGATGTTGGAGCATCTATTTTCTTCGGTTTGAAGATCTGTTCTATTGAAATGACCGAATCAAACTTTTCCGTCATGAATTCTATAAATTCATGTTCATCACTTTTGACTAAAATGGCTTGGAATGTGTTTTTACTAAGTATCTCCCTGACTTTAGACTCAACTTCTTCATATTTCGGGATATTTGTCTCAAGAGACTTATCCTGACCTCGGTAGTAGACTGCTAAAGTTTTAGTTGGGTCAATACCTGAACTGCTGATGATCTCGTCCTTTATTTTATTGGTATAAGGTGAAAGTTTAAAGTATCTATTCAAAACTTCCTTCACGTGGTCAAAGTTTAGCTTTGAGTAGTCGCTGAACTGGTCTTCGTCTTTTTCCAGTGTAAGGTGAAGTGCAGTGTCAGGATATGCTTTTTTGTCACCGCGTTTAAATTCATACTTTTCGAAAAAATAATTCAGTATATCCGTATCCCCGGAGTCTTTATATAAAGTCCACAAATCCCTGGTATTGACATTTGGGAATACGCCATGTTCGTTGTAATGGGATAAGATGCTTTTAAACATCTTGCTGCAACAACTAAAAAAACCGGCATTGTGCTTTACTGTTATCTTGCGATTGTTTGTAGGTATAATTCCTTTTAATTTAGGAAAAAGAGTTTTCAAATTCATTGTTTTTAAATTTGGGTTTCATCATCAAGAAGGAATATCAAATGTTATGTACTTCATTCTCGATAGATTGAGGATTTTTTTCTTTACTCTGGTTTCATTAAGTGATTATGTCAGTATGCTTTGCCATTTTTGGGAAAGAATAACGGTTGAAAAAACCTCAGCACTACGGGTAAAAGCATACGTTTTTGGGGTTCTTTCTCAGGTGTACAAAGGTAATGAAAAGAGCGTTTTGTTTGCTGCTGGTGCATGTTCGCCACTTTCAAACTGTTCGGCAATCAAAAAGAAACTGGCTATAATGATGGAAGTGCCTGATAATACAGAATACTCCAATTGGTGAATCATCGTTTTTCCGGCAGGAACACCGCAGCGGTGTAAAAGTGTCAGATTTACGCACTTCTTTGCCACTATTGGTAGCAACGGAACCAATAACCTGAATTACAAGAGGTAATTGCGAGCCAAAGAAAAGAGGGTGACCAAGCAGAATCCTGGAATTGGTCATGCCGCTTCAGAACTAGTTGTAGAATCTCAAGTGAAAATGTCCGGATGTGATCATGCACGAGATTGGGCGTGTATGTGTCCAACAAAGACGTAGTCAATACGGGCTGATAGGGAAGATTAAGCTTCCGCCAAACACCAATGCATTGTCAGAAACGGCAATTGTGGAAATGGCCATGGATTTATAGATGGTGCGTGGACTGCAATAGTAGGTACCGCACCTTTGATGTTATGGGCCAGCAAAAGCCTAAGGGGCGGTTCATCGAGTTGGCTTGTTTGCTTTCCTTTCAAATCGTCATTTGGAATTTGCGAATTGTGACCGATAAGTTCGGAAAATCAGGCTCCATGAACGCCGGGAATTGTCAAAAGCTTGCAAGGAAAATATTCCGGAAACGGTTGCAGGAGCATAAAATCAGCTGCTTGCCAATAGAAAAAATTAAAGCAACGACAAAACGGTATCGTTTTATGATTAAACATTGCCGTCTGTGTTCATATTGATTTTCTTGTTTTCAGGCCAGTCAGCATGATTGCGTTGCATCCAATGCCGAATACCTGGAGGGGTGTCCAAATGAGCCGGAGAACTGCAAAAAAATCAAAGGATTTTGAACATAGGTTGCTCTATGGAAACCGCTTACTGTTGCCGTGAGAACGGAGCAACCTTTATTTCCGAAGGCAGTCAATCGATGACTGTTCATTGCCTGAATGATTCTTGTGACTTACCGCAAGGGCCAGTGCGACACGTCAATTAAACCTTTCGGATTGTACAATTAATAGAGATGAAAGGATGAAGATTTCTGTTTATTAGGGGTGGAATAGTCGAAAAGTGTCGGCTGTTCCACCCCTATTGAATCTGAATGTTTGGTCTATTGAGAAATTCAGGTAAATGGCCAGAATTTCGATTTAGTTTTTGGCTTTTTAATATAAATATCGTCGTATTTAATCTTCTTGAGAAGATAGTAACCTTTTTTATCCATGTAATCCGTTAACCTCGAAGTGTGATAAGAATTTTCAATAATCAAAACCGAGATATCTGTTTTTTTGAAATCAATGGACTTCACAATTTCAAATTCCGATCCTTCTGTGTCAATGGAACAAAAGTCGATTTTATGGATTTTGTACTGATCTAAGATAGACTGTACTTTGCGAACGGGAACTTTGGTTTCTTTGATTTCTCCACCATATTCAGCCACTTCGTTTTGTATGCGCTTTAAATGTTTTTGATGAAAAGAAGAAGTAATACCAGATAAATAATTACCATCTTCATAGCCTTCCACATAGGTAAATGAGGTTTCTCCTTCAAAGTTAGATACAGCTTCATTAACGCAAATACAACTTCTGTTTTCTTTAAGTTTTTGAAATTGTAATGGTTGAGCTTCTATACATATACCGGTCCATTTTCTTTCTTTCTCGAGGAAATAGGTATTGGAAAGTGAAATGCCATCGTGAGCTCCGATGTCGAGGAATGTAAGCCCCTCTTTGTGGTCAAAGAAGTCGTCAACAAACTTATCTTGACCTAATTGTGATGAGTATTCTGCTGTCATTTTTTATTTGGGTGGGTTTGAGTGGTTAGGTTTTCAGAGCATTTTTAAATGGAAACAATCATACACACTTACATTTATTTGGCAATCGATTTTTGAATTCGGGGAAGCATATTTGTTTGTGACGTTGGGGGAGATTATGTTTTTTCTGAAGTGTGTTTGAAATACTCCCCAATCGCAGGGCAAGTTGAAAACAGCACAAAGGTAAAATTATTATCGGGATTGACGCTCATTTTGGGTTGTTGATTTTTGGTAAGCACAGAGGAGCGTTACTGCTGTGCAAGGTGTTTTTCCGGGCTTCATGCCAGAGTGGTGTCGAAACTGCGGCAAAAGGATGCAAGGCGTTCATCATTTGGGGTGCTATCTGTTACTGATAATTACTGTTAAAGGTTTATCCGTCCTGCTGCGTAATTCGCCGGGTGAACATTCTTTCCTTTCAATCACTTTTTTTTAACCATGCCGCGCCTGGTCTTCTTGATACTTCTATCAATCCCCCTTTCCTGCACCCGCGATACACCCAAAGTCCCGAAGCAGGCTGCCGCCAAGAAAATGGTGCAGCGGCAGGCAGTCGTTGGCGCGGTGACGATTCGCATTCAGCCATTCGAGGATATACCGGCGGCTTATACGCAGTACGTGTTAGGACAACTGCAAATACTATACAGCAAGGTGTAGGTGATGCCGCCCATCAAGTTCCCGCCCCGTGGCAATGAACGCCGCTGAAACGCGATACAAAGCCCATTCACTGATTCGTTTCCTGCATCACACCACACCCGCCGGCAGCCTCAGCATGGGCCTCTCACTCAAAGAAATCTGCACCAATAAATATGGCAATCCCGATTGGGGCATCTTCGGATTGGGTTAATGTTCAGAGACGATAAATCGTGTTTTTGCCGGTTCTGTTCAGACGCGATACATCGCTGGTTTTCCCGTTTCTGTTCAGACGCGATACATCGCTGGTTTTCCCGTTTCTGTTCAGACGCGATATATCGCGTCTCTTACCGTTTCAATTGCGGGTTCTGTTCAGAGGCGATAAATCGCGGTTTTGCCATTTCTGTTCAGACGCGATATATCGCGTCTCTTACCGTTTCAACAACAGCGCAACATTCTCCACATGGTGCGTATGCGGGAACATGTCCACGGGTTGCACCACGGCCACGCGGTATTGTTCTTTCATCAGCGCGAGGTCGCGTGCCTGGGTAGCCGGGTTGCAACTTACGTACACCACGCGTTCGGGCGACATTTCGAGGATGCGCGCCACCACGTCAGGATGCATGCCGTCACGCGGCGGGTCGGTGATCACAACGTCGGGACGGCCTTGGGTTGCAATGAATTCTGGCGTCAGCACGGCCTTCATGTCGCCGGCGAAAAAGCGGCAGTTTTCGATGCCGTTCAGCGCCGCATTCTCATGCGCGTCTTCGATGGCTTCGGGAACGTATTCCACACCCACCACTTCGGCTGCCTGCGCCGACACAAAGAGGGCGATGCTGCCCGTGCCGGTATAGAGGTCGTACACGCGCTCGGCACCGTTCAGTCCGGCCAGCTTCCGTGTGGCTTCGTATAACCGCAGCGCTTGCGCCGGATTGGTCTGGAAAAAGCTTTTCGGACGTATCCGGAATTGCAATCCGCCAAACGATTCCTGAAGCCAGGGCTCGCCCGAAAATACTTGTATGTCGAGGTTGTACAGGCTGTCGTTTTGTTTGTCGTTGACTGCGAAGAGCAGCGAGGTGATTTCAGGGAAACGCACCTGCAAATGCTTCAGCAAGCCTTCGATTTCGTCGGGCAGGTTTTCGCGGAAGCTCACAAGCACCATCCATTTGCCGTCGCTCGTACAGCGCAGCATGAGGTTGCGCATGAATCCGGTCTGGCTGATTGGGTCGAAAAAAGTAAAGCCTTGTGCCCTGCAGTATTCGAATACCGCAAGCCGAATGGCATTCATGGGCTCCGGCATCAGGTAGCAGGTGTCGATGTTCAGGATTTTGTCGAAGCGACCGGGAATGTGAAAGCCAAGTGCGGCTTCTTCCACGGGATGTTCCGGGTCGAACACGGTTTGCCAGGCTTTGTTGCTGAAGGAAAACTCCAGTTTGTTGCGGTAATGTCGGGTATGTTCTGCGCCAATGATGGGACGGAATTCTTCGATTTCCACGCCACCAATGCGGGTCAGGTTGTCGGCCACCTGCTGCTGTTTGGCTTGCAGTTGGGCTTCGTACTGCAGATGTTGCCATTTGCATCCGCCGCAGAGGCCGTAATGGGAACAGAATGGTTCGCTGCGCAGGGGCGAAGCTTGTTTCAGTGCGAGGATGCGCGCCTCAAGGAATTTCTTCTTTTTTCCGGTGATGCGCAGGGATGCTACGTCGCCGGGTGCGGCATATTTCACAAAGATGACGCGGTTGTCCACGCGGGCCACGCAGTTGCCTTCAGCGGCAGCCGGGCCAATTTCCACGTCTTCTAGAACCTGGATGGCAATTTTTTTACGCGCCAACTCAGTTTCCTTTTCTTTTCAGGACGGTGTCGAGGGTGGCGCCAAAGCGCGCAGGATCTTCATAACCCACGCTTACCAACAGGTTTTCGCCTGCACCCGGATCCAACCAGAAATAGGAGGTTGGATAACCGTAGGAACGACCTCTGCCCAGCCAGGCCAACAGTTCGTCGCTGGTCATGGTATAGTTTCCGAATTTGTAGGTGCGTGTTTTCTCCGGATTGAACTTCACAGCCACAAAATCGGCGTTCAGTTTGGCAATGATGCCCTGATCGGAATACGTGTTTTTATCCATCACCTTGCACCATCCACACCAGTCGGTATAAGCATCAACCAGCAGGATTTTTTTGTCTTTCACCGCCTTCTGATAACCGGCTTCAAAGTCGTACCAGGTAAGCGTTGCGGCATCTGCGGGCTTGTGTTCCTGCACGGTTTTATAGGCAGGAGCTTCACCTTGCTTCACGGATTGGATTGGTGGCTTGCAGGCGAGCAGTGGCAAAAGACCGGCGAGTATCAGGGAATAGGTGCTTTTCATGGGAATGTAGCTGTACAAATTTAGGGGATGCAAGGGATGTGCCAAATAAGAGAAATGTGGAAACAGTCCCTGAGCGGAATCGAGGCACCTGTATGCAGTATCCAAACGGAACACCCATCTAATCCGCTCGGGACGGTACAGTTGAAGCGGGTGTTGTTGAAATATGGCAGAAACCAAGATATCCCACAATCTTTCCTTCTTTGTGTAAATTTGTTCGGATGGAACGCGGGCAGGATTCATTGATTGTGAGGCTGGAGGCCTTCATCCGGAAATACTACCGGAATGAGTTGCTGCGCGGGGTTCTGTTTTCGCTGGCCCTGCTTGGCGGTGCTTTTCTGGTGCTCAGCCTGGGTGAGTTCCTGTTGCGTTTTCCCACACCGGTTCGGGCCGTTTGTTTTTTCAGCTACCTCGCGCTTTCAGCTTATGTGCTGTTTCGCTACATACTGCTGCCATTGCTAAAACTGTACCGCATCGGCAAAGTGCTTTCTTATGAAGAAGCGGCACTGATTGTGGGCAGGCATTTTCCGGAAGTGAGCGATAAGTTGCTGAATGCGCTGCAATTGCAACAGATGCACAGTACAGCTGCCGGACAAGGCTTGCTGGAGGCGGGCATCCGTCAGAAAACAGAAGCGCTGCGTCCCATTCGGTTCACGGCGGCGGTGAATTTCGGGGAAAATATGCGCATGGCGCGCTGGGCCGCACTTCCGGCGTTGCTCATCGGCATCATCCTGCTGTTCCAAAGCAATGTGTTCACGGAAGGAACCCGAAGGATTATTCAATACCAAACACAGTTTAAAATCGAGGCACCGTTTCGCTTCGTGCTTTACAACAAAAACCTCAGCGTATTTTCCGGTGAAGGCATCCTGCTCGAAGCAGGTCTGGAAGGGAAGGCCCTGCCGGAGGAGTTGTCCGTACTGCTGGATGGCCGCGAAATAAACATGCAGCGCCGCAGCGATGGGCGCTATGTTTATCGTTTGGAATCGGTGCGCGAAGCGTTGGTGTTTAACCTCAGCGCGGCGGGATTTATTTCAGACCCATACCGCATCGAAGCCATACAGGCGCCAAGTTTGAACGGACTGAGTGCACAGCTTGAGTTTCCGGCATATACCGGGCGAAAAAACGAACTACTCGAATCGGTGGCCGATCTGGAAATTCCCGAAGGAACAAGCATTTCATGGACGCTGAAAACAGCACATACAGAACAAGTACGGGTGCAACTTCCCGAAGGAATCCGGCAACTATCAGATAAAGATGCACGGGGCTGGTTTCGACTGAAACACAAAGCCATGAAGTCCGGGGCGCTGGTCTTTCTTCCCAGAAACAAAACCGTTGGTTTCAAAGATTCCCTGCAGGTGCTGTTGCGCGTGATTCCAGATGCATTTCCGACCATACGTGTGGAGCGCAGCAACGACAGTGTATATGAACATCAGATCTGGTTCAAAGGAGCCGCCGCCGATGATTACGGAGTTTCGCGGGTGTTGTTTCATTTCCGCTTTGTGCGGGCAGAACAGCAGGGAAAGAAAGCACTTCCCATGCAACAGATTCCGGTAGCAGTTCCGAAAGGACGCGATGCAGCATTTGTGCACGGCGTGAACCTGAGCGCCCTGGGCATGGAACCCGGCGATGAGGTTGAGTACTTCTTTGAAGTTTGGGACAACGACGGCGTGCATGGCAGCAAATCCACGCGCAGCAGTACCGAATTGCTCCGAAAGGCCAGCCTCGATGAGCTGCGCAAAGCACAGCAGCAAAATGAGCAACGGCTGGATAAGAACATGGAGGCGGCCATGAAGCAAATGCGCCGGCAAAAGGAAAAAGATGAAGCCTTACAGCGCCGTTTGGCTGAAAAACGCCAGTTGAACTGGGAAGATATGGAGCGGGCCAGGCAGCACATCGACGAGCAGTTGCGCATGCAGGATCAGCTCCAGGAACTGAAAAAACAACAGGAACAACTCAGCCGGCAGCAGCAAGAAACCAGCCGCATCAGCGAAGAGTTGTTAAAGCGGGAACAGGAAGTGCGAAAGCTGTTCGAAGAATTGGCCAATCCGGAACTCAAAAACTTGCTGGAGAAGCTGAAAGAGCAGCTGAAGCAGATGGATAAAGACGAACTTCAACGGCAGATGCAACAATTGCAACTGAACCGTGAGGACATACGGAAACAGCTGGAGGCGGCACGCGAGCAATTCAAACAGCTGCAGGTAGAACAAAAGGCAGAAGACCTAGCCGCCCGCCTGGAAGAGCTTGCCGGGAAGCAAAAGGAACTCTCTGAAAAAACTGCTGCTCAGCCCAAGCCGGATGAAGCCCTGAAGCAGCAGCAGGAACAACTGAAGCAGCAGCTGGATCAGATTCAACAGGAACAACAGCAGCTGAAACAGGAAAACCAAGAACTGGAACAGCCCATGGATCTGGATCAGGCCGCGGGCGAACAGCAACAGGCCGGCGAACAGATGCAGCAGGCTTCGGAGCAGATGAACAGTGGAAAAGGGCAGCAGGCAGCATCCAAACAGCGCAGTGCCGCCGAAAAGCTGAAAGAGGCCGCCGACAAAATGCGGGAATCGCTGGCAGCAGCCCGCGCGCAGCGCAACGAAGAAGATTATCAAACCCTGAGGCAGTTGCTGGAAAACCTCATCGCACTTTCCTTCAAGCAGGAGCGTGTGATGCAGGACATGAAAGAGCAGCGCGAGTATTCCCCGAGATATGTGGCGCTGGCTCAGGAACAAAAACGCATCCAGGATGAGGCAGCGATGATTGCCGACAGCCTTTTTGCTTTGTCCAAGCGGCAAATTGCCGTGCAGAGTTTCATCAACAAAGAAGTAAACCGCATCAACAGCAACCTCGAACAGGCTTTGGCCAGGGTGCGTACCCGAGACATGGGTTTCATCAGCACGCGACAGCAGTATGCCATGACGGGCATGAACAATCTGGCGGTGATGCTGAGTGAATCGATGCAGAAAATGCAGCAGCAGATGCAGCAACAGGCCAAGAGCAGTAAATCCTGCAACAACCCCAAGCCCGGCGGCAAAGGGGGGAAACCCAAGCCTCAGCTCAATCAGATGCAACAGGAACTGGGCAAGATGTTGCAGCAGATGCAACAGCAACAGGGCAAACCCGGCCAACAAGGACAGAAGCAACAACTGAGCGAACAGTTTGCCCGGATGGCCGCACAGCAGGAAGCCATGCGTCGTGAATTGGAAAAAGCCCGCAGGGCTTTGGAAGAACAGGGAAAGGGCGATCAGGCGCGGGAAATTCGTCAAACTGAGGAGCTGATGAAAGAGCAGGAGCGCCGCTTGCTGAACAAGCAACTGGATCCTGGCATGATGAACCGGCACCGCGAGATTCAGACCCGTTTGCTGGAACATGAGAAAGCAGAGCGCGAGCAGGAACAGGATGAACAGCGCGAAGCCAATCGTCCGCCGGCGCTGCCGGCTACGCCACCACCCGACCTGCAGGCCTGGATGGAACAGAAACGGAAAGAACAGGAATCACTGCGCCGGCTGCCGCCCGAGCTGGCCGAATGGTACCGGCAAATGTTGGAATCGTACTACCGCCAGATGCGGTAACAGGGAGTGCAGCGTTTGGGGTGAACAGAATTTCAGAAACCCATGTTTGCCAATGCTGGCATAATCCAACCTAATAGATCGAAGCATGCCTTTCCTTGCAGATGCTCTTCTTCGGGAAAAAATCAAAAACACGTTCAAACCAGAGTGCTTATTTGTTGGGAAACGCCCCAGCTAAGAACCAGGGTAAAAGTATGGGCAACTTTGGGGGGACTGCTTTGTTTTCCTGTATTGATGAAGGAAATGCCCATGAAAGAGCATCTGCAGTCGAACATCATCACCAAGCATCTGGCCGGTTGGAGCACCGCCGAGGAAGAGCGCTTCATCCACGAATGGCTGAAGAAAAATCCGCATCATGCGGCAACATATCAGGCCATCAGACAACATTATCTGCGCGTAATGGCAAAGCAGGAAATGAATACCCTTTGAGGCGATGAACGAAGATCAATTGAAACGGATTACCGCGCACCTGGCCGGGGAAGATCAACCCCTGCTGCCCGGCGATGAAGGTTCGGAACTGGAACAATTGCGCCGTGCATGGATGCTGAGCGGTTCCTATCGCTATCCCGAACAACACCAAACGAACTGGAATCAGCTTGCGGCCAAGATCAATGCAACGCCACACAAGGGCCGGCAGCGTTGGCTCACCATCGGTCTTTCTGCAGCGGCTTCTTTGGCTTTGTTGGCGGGTGCCTACTTCACTTTTTGGTACCGCGCTCCGAAGCAAGGCATGGACACGGCGTTGTACTACAATGCAGCATTCGGCGAGCAACGGCAGGTTCCCTTGCCCGATGGCAGCGCCGTTACCCTGAATTCAGGAGCTTCCATTTGGGTAGAACCAGGATTCAACAAGCAACAGCGAAATGTCGAGCTGCACGGTGAAGCTTATTTTGAAGTGAAGAAGCTAAACCTACCCTTCACCGTGAAGGCCGGCAAGGCGGAAATTACGGTATTGGGAACAGCGTTCAACGTGCGCGAAACGAAGTCTGAGGTGCGTGTGGATGTGGCCCAAGGCTATGTACGCGTGGAAGCAAAGGATCAATTTACCGAATTGCGCAAGGGACAAGCGGCTGTTCTGGAAATTGCTTCAGGTGCGCTGCGCTCTGAAGCCGGCGACAGCCTTTCCTGGGCATGGAAACAAGGAATGCTGGTGTTCCGCAATGAACCGCTATCCGCAGTAGTTGAACGTTTGGAAAAACACTACAATGTGCGCATTTCCATGCAGCCGGAATGGGCGAAAAAAAGATATTCCGGACGCTTTGAACCCATGCCCGTGACAGATGCCCTGAACCTGATCAATTCGGCGCTGGGTATTTCCTTGAAGGTTGAAGCAGCACAATAAACCCTTCAGACAGCCTCACTGTTTCTTTATTTGGGAGGAAGTAAAAGTGTTTTAAAACACTTCATTTGCGCCGTTTAATGCTGATAGCATCTGCCGTTGGGACTGCGGGTCATGCGTTTGCAGCGTGCACCGGCAGCGGTAATCCCCGAACACTGCACCATAGGGCTAACCTCCTGCTGGGCCGGTTTTGGCTGCACGGTGCTTCCTCCGGAAGCCTGTGATCCATGCACATGGCAATAACCATTCGCATTTCTGGTGTTGTTGCGGCAACGGTTTCCCGATTGGGTCACACCTTTGCATTGCGCACTTGCTCCAATCACTTGCTCTTTCTGTTCCGGAACCGGCGCAGGTAATACCTCGCCTGCCTGGCTTTGGTGCTGATGACAATAGCCATTTGGATTTCTGGTATTATTACGACAGCGGTTGCCGGCTTGTGTTTTACCCTGACATTGAACACTGGCGCTTTGCTGCGGAGTTACGGCAACCGATCCTGCAGCTGCAGTACCCATCCAACATTGCGGACAACAATCAGATTCCAGCAAGTCTTCAGCACCATCCGGCAATGCCGGGAAAAAGTCAATGCCTGTAAGCCGTTCCACGCTGTCTACAGAAACCGCGAAGCTGCTTAATGGCAATGAAGAAGCACTGTTGGGCAATACAAAACCAATGGCCTTAAAACCAGGCTTGTGGTAATCAAGCAACACCTTGTAATAGTATTTCGGTACCGAAACCATATTGGGGCCAATGGTTGGCAAACCTTCACTAAGTACCGGTCCGGTCACCACATATAGAACACTGTCGGTATTTGCCCAGGCACGCACCTGTTCTTCCAATTTCTTCCAGATTCCGCGGTTAAAAGAAGGATGTTGCGGACTCATGTTGCTGTAGTAAAAACTCTCCGCCATGGTTACGGACGACCAGCCCATATCACCGGCCGGGGCCAGGTGCCCGCGGTCAAAACCGCTGTTGGCATAGTCGGCAGCAGAGGCTGAACCTGTTTGAACCAAAGGATCAACCATGAATTTATCGGTGCGTTCATAGCCGCCGGCTGCTTCGGTGCGGGTAAGGTCGTAAGCCACCCATGAAGCCTGTTCGTGCGTTTCGTTGTAGCATAGCGTAAAACCGGTATGGCGAACAATTTGATCACCGGGTTGGATCAATGGAAGTTCAAGGTTGATGAAATGCTGTTCGGGGGTATGTGTTTGTGCCAGACTGTCTTTAGGATTCCGGTGTTCCATGCCTGCCGAAACTTGACAGTTGCTGCCTGTGAGGAACAGCAAGAGCCACATCCAACGTTGTACATGAAACGTATAAAAAGAATGATATGTCATAAACGTATCTGCGAAATTAAGTAGCCGGTGCGGAAGAATATTACCCGTTTCAGTATTCGGGCAGCATGGGTGATTGCCCGTATTTTTTGGTGTACATGAGGGTGTTTAGTATTTTTGGAAGATGCGACAACTGATCAGCTACTTTCTGACCTTCATCACTTGTTCAACCCTATGGGCCCAACAACCTGGCGGTGCACCTGCGAGCACTGAACTTTACTACGATTGGCAACCCGGCAAAACCTACCGCTTCCGCTCGATAAGCACAGACCAATTTACAGTTTCTGCCATGGGCATGAATCTGAAAGATCAATACAGGACCGAACTTGATTTTGGAATTTATGTGGTTAGCGTGGACGCAACAGGTACCGCTTCAGTGCAGTTGTATATCACCAATTACCTCGTCAAGAATGCGTACAGTGCAGTAGTGGCGAGCTTAAGGAGCATCCCGCCAAGATTGTTGTTTGTGCCCTGCACGGTGGACAGATTGGGCCATTTCGATATCGACAAGAAACTGATGCTGATTACCGCCAGCGGTGGACAGGTTTTGTCGATGGAGCCGGACAGCATCGCGCAAATGCCTCCCGACATCGAAAAGCCACGCTGGGTTCAGGCACATGCCGAATTCCTTTCATCCGGTATGTTGAAAACGGGATATGTACCGGCAACATTGGGTTCAGCCAGAAGAATTCAGATTAAAGAAAACGAGAAGACCGAGAAAATCCCGGTGTTTCCCTACGATTGCCTCAGCGCCATGGCCATGCCCGAAGGTGCGGTACAAGCCAACGACCAGGTAAATATGCAGAGTGGTTTCTATGAAACTACCGTGCGCGTAAACTCCATAGATGCGCAATGGGCCAATTTGGAACTGACCATGTTGACCGATACCAGCAACGACATGTTCGAAGGGAAGATGAACGCTGTTTCCGGAGATGGCAACCAACAATTTGGTTTCAGCAACAATCCTGCAGGCAGTGGGTTTCCCGGCGCAGGAGAAATGCCTCAGATGCCGGATTTGTCCGGAATGATGGGTATGGGCGGTGCGCCGCCTTCAGGCTCCAATCCGGCGAAACCTTTTGAAAGCCAGATGCAGTTGAGCGGCGATGACCGGCAAATGTTCGATATGATGCGGGGCTCCATGCCGGTACTCGACCTGCGGCTGAAAACCCAATTCGATCATGTGAACCACATGTTTCAAAGAGTGGGTGGAACCGTGAAAACAGAAATGCAAATGCCGGGATTTTCTATGAAGACCAGCAGCGACGTGCAGTTTGCGCGCATGCCTTAAAGAGGCTTCACCACAAAAGCCCAGATTTTCATTTTCACATCTACACCATTGGTATAGCTTTGATTCCGCAGGCCAATGGTTACCGTGCGGTTTGATTCCAGCGGCGTATCAAAAATGTCGATGTATTTATCATGCACGTTTTTAGACTGAGGTTTGCTGATGAATGCGCGGAATTCCTCGTTTTTGAAGCTGAAACTGTCTTGCTGACCGGGTTCCAGAATGAACAGGTCGGCATTTGCTGTGCCGGCCGTTACCACGGGAATGGACGATATTAATCCCCAGGCATAAGCCACAAAAGGATCTTCTGTTAAGGCTGCTGCTGTGGCAGGAAGCGCCACTTTGGCCAATTCAGAAACCGGCTCCGGGCCTGCGCCCATCCAATAAGCCCAATAAACGGTGCGCGGCGGCAACGTGAAGCTTCGTGTAATGATGGATTTATTGGAAAAACCGGCCGTACTTCTCGCGCCGAGCCGGAAGGTTTCTTCCACCAATTCATAAGGCTCCACATAATCATTATATACCACGGGTTCGGGTTCTTTGGAACAAGCATTCAAACCCAGGAGCAAGATGGGCAAGGTGGGGTACAAGAACTTCTTCATAAACATTCACGTACTTTATAACTGGTGCCTGTATGGGTAATCAGGGGTGAATTGTCGCCAAGGTAACGCGCTTCATAGCTCACGGGAACGCAACCGTTCCGGTGGTTGAATTGGGCGCCTTCTTCAATAAACCGATGCAAATCGTCCAGTGTTCTGATGCTGTAGGCCGGTCCCGGAGCTGCTTCCACGGTAAGCTGCAGGTCGGATACAATTTTGCGCTGTGTGGCCGTCATGTTGGCTTCAAATCCGTTCAGGAACAGGTCAATGCTCGTTTTCACCTCGCGTTGGCTGAAGGATGAAACAGCACGAACCAAGGCAATTCTTCCATAAGAAACCGAAGAAACATAAGCCGGAGGGTTGTCGCTGGAAACCACCCGTTTCAGGTCGTTCACTTGAATTCCGGCGCCAAAAAATCCTGCCGGATTCGTGGGATACTGGGCGTTTACATTGAAATATACCTGCTTCACATACAGGTAGAGTGTGGTGAGTCCATTGGTATTGATGTACTGGAAGCGACTTCCAAGGCCACCCGCCAGGAAGTTCACATTCAGTCCGATGTCCAGTAAACCCTGTTCTGTAGTATAGGAAATCTGGGTATTTTGGTAGGTGTACAAAGGCGGCATAAACCAGAAGTACGGCGACTTTTTATTCAGTGTTTGCTGGTAGCTGTTGTTGTCGGGCTGGTCAAGGTTAAATCCTGTGGAGCCCTGGCTTCCAAGAATGGTAAAGCTCATGCGGTCACGAGGGAAGGCGCCAATGCTGATCAGGCGGGCCTGTTCTTTCAGGTATTTTCCCTGAACTACATTTCCCGGCCAAAGGTCGGCTTTGTCTTCCGTATAGAAATAGTCGAAGTTCTGGATGCGCTGGATTCGGTCAACCATATAGGTGGTACAGGGAACGGGTGTTCCGTTTACCAGAACCTGCTCAACGGCGGTATCGCGATAGCGCACGCTGTTGGCAGGTGGCGGAGTGGGCGTGCCCAGGGCATCAATGGCGTTGTTGATGTCGCCCGTGGGTTTCACCGGTTCTTTATCTTTCTTGCAGGAAGGAAGGATGAGCAATAGCGCGACAGGCATCCATAAACGCAAGTTCGGGTTTGGTGAGAAGAGCGGGAAGCGCATAACGGTAGCTGCTAAATACAAAGATGCAGTTCAGGGGCCAAAATCGGGCCAAATCCGAACGTGAACTCAAACCGGTTGTCAGGGTTTGGGTTGACGCAGGTCATGATGCCTTGTTTGCGTTAGGCTGAACTTCGTGTGCATCATTTTATTTTTATGAAGAAGCAAGCAGAAATCCGAAGACTGGGCGTGTATTTGAATCGTTTGAGGGCCACATTTTACTATCCGGATTCGGGCAGTGATGCGCTCACGTACATGCCATCAGGCATAGAAGGCCGGGTGCGTTACGCCGGAGAAACGACCAACCAGATTTTGGTGGGCAACAACCGCAGCACCAATAATGAACACCACAAGCACAACAAGGAAGTAGATGGCCTCAGGGCGTATTTCAAGCAACTTTCTCTAAAAACAGAACCCTATCATGAAGTTTTTGTATTGGGACCCCGCATTTTGCTGCATCAGTATGAAAACTTCCTAAACGAAAATGGGAAGCATGGGCCGCGGCGGCATATAGTTTTTCAGGAAAGCGATAAGTTGACGGACAATGAATTCCGTGCCGCTGTGCGCAAGCATTTTGCGGGGGAGCAACAAGAGCACTAATGGGTGTTGACGCGCAAATTTTGATCCTGCCTAACTCTTCTGTTGATGCTAAATCCTGGCGTATGCATGCATGGGTATTGGCCATGCATGAGGCCTTAATAAGCAACAGACTTAATCTTCAGAAACCAGACGAATACCCTCATCATCAATTTGGATGAGTTGCTTTTTGTACAGGGTTCCAACCGATTTCTTCCAGAGTTTTTTGCTCATGCCAAACGCGGCATAGATGGCATCAGGTTCGCTGTGGTCGGTATAAGGCATGAAGCCGCCGGCCTGCTTCAGTTTTTCCAGGATTTCGCTGCTGCTGTCCTGCACCGATTCATAACCTGAGGGTCGGATGCTCAGGTCAATTTTTCCGTCTTCCCTGATTTGGGCGATATAACCTTTCACATGGTCGCCAATGTTCAAGGGTGCGAATACCTGATTGAAGTAAAGCAGGCCGGTGAACTCATTGTTTACCACAGCTTTATATCCCAAATCAGATTTTCCATAGATGAACAGGTCAGCTTCAGCGCCTATGGGATACAGCGGTCTTCCCTTATTCAGGAACTTTTCGATGTGTGCGGAAGCAGCTATACGTCCGCTTTTTCCATCGAGGTACACAAAAACCGGATACTTGCGTCCTTCCTTCATCTGCACGGTTTGCTCGCGAAAGGGCACCAGCAGGTCTTTGGCAAGTCCCCAGTTCAGGAACGCGCCAAATTTGCTGTTCGAGGTGCATTCTAGATATGCGCAGGTACCAACTTGTGCCAGGGCCTGTTCGGTGGTGGCGACCATACGGTCCTCACTGTCGCAATACACAAACACATTCAGCGCATCTCCGATGAGTGTTCCTTCGGGAACATATTTCCCAGGCATCAGGATGTCGCCGTATTCGCCTCCGTCCAGGTACACGCCAAAATCCACCATGCGCGCCACGCGCAGGTTGTTGTAACGTCCTGGTTTTAATTCTTCAGTCATGATTCTTCTCCTAAGTCAGAAACTCCGCCGCTCAGGATGAACTTCATCACTTCAGGTGCGTCTGCTTCCAAGGTTTTCAGTTTGTCTTTTCGCACCATCCATACCTGTCCGGATACGCCATACGAGAAAGGCATATACACGCCACAGTGGCCGGGCATCTTGATATTTTCGAGGTCTTGGGCCGTGATGAATCCGAGGCGATAAATGCCATCTTGGATTTCCACGCTCACCGGTTCGTTGAATTTACGTTTGTCGCCCACAAATGCTTCGGTCATGTCTTTCACCGAGCTGTACACGTGTTTCACACCCGGAGCTCGTTCCATCAGCGCATCGAAGAGTTCAAAAAGTGGTCTGGTGATGAAGCCGGTGGCAAACATACCCACCAGGGTAATGGTAAGGGCAATGATCAGAATGCCGATTCCGGGAATATGCAGGTTGACAAAATATTTTTGGATCAGCGTATCAGCCTGAGTAATGAGCGTATAGAGCAGCCAAACTGTGGCACCAATGGGTAAAACCACCAGCAATCCGCGCAAAAAATAGCCCAGCAGGCGGCTCATGGCCTGCCTGAGTGTAAGTTGTCTGCGCAGGTGACGGAGGTGTTTTTCTTGAATCATGTTTAGGGTTGATGCTGTGGAAACGAACGCAGGTCAACGCCGATGTCTCTGCGGAAGTATTTCCCCTGAAACTGAACGGCGTCGGCAACAGCGTATGCTGCCGCAGCTGCCGTGGACAGATCTTTTCCCAAGGCACTCAGCGCCAAAACGCGTCCGCCGTTGGTACTGAGGATGTCATCCTTCAGGGAAGTGCCGGCATGGAAAATGGTACATTCAGCACTGCTTTCAGGAAGTGATATCGGGAATCCTTTGGGGTAGTTGCCGGGATAGCCTTCACTGACCAAAACCACGCAAACCGCCGTTTCGTCGTGCATTTCAATATTTAATGAGCTCAGGGTTCCTGAGGCGATGGCATCAACAACAGCGCCAAAATCAGTCTTCAATCGGGGCAGTACAGCTTCGGTTTCCGGATCGCCCATGCGCACGTTGTATTCAATAACCATGGGATTTCCGTTGCAGTTCATCAGTCCGGCAAACAAGAAACCGCGGAACGGAGTTCCTTCCTGTTTTAATCCGTCGAACGTTGGTTTCAGAATACGTTCTTTCACTTTCTGCATGAAAGCCTCATCGGCAAAAGGCACTGGCGAAACCGCACCCATGCCACCGGTATTTGGTCCTTGATCACCTTCGCCAATGCGTTTGTAATCTTTTGCAGAACCCAGTACCTGCCAACTGTCGCCGTCGCTCACGGCAAACACGGAAATTTCAATGCCATGCAGAAATTCTTCAACAACCACTTTGGCAGAGGCAGCGCCAAATTTCTGGGCGGTTATCATCTCGCGCAGCGCTTCTTTAGCTTCGTTTAAATCGGAGCAGATGAGCACACCTTTTCCCGCGGCCAGGCCATCTGCCTTAAGCACGTATGGCGCAGACAGACTTTCAAGAAAGCGATAACCTGCCTCCAGATTGCCTGCATGAAAAGTTTCATGGCGCGCGGTAGGAATATGGTGCCGGTTCATGAAGGCCTTGGCAAAATCTTTACTTCCTTCCAGGCGGGCGGCAGCGGCATGTGGTCCGGCCACGCGAATGTTCAAACCTTGTTCACGGCTGCGCTGTTCGAAGAAGTCGGCAATGCCGGCCACCAGCGGATCTTCCGGGCCGGGAAGGATGGTGTCAATTCCTTGCTTGACGCAAAATTGGTACAGCGCTTCAAAGTCGGTAGGCGCAATGGACAACAATTCGGCGCGCGGCTGCATGCCTGCGTTTCCGGGGCTAACGAATAATTGTTCAGTGAGTGGACTCCCGGACAGCAGATGCACGAAGGTGTGTTCTCTGCCCCCGGAACCGAGTACAAGCAATTTCACCATGCAAAATTACGCGGCTATTCAGGCAAACCACCATCGGTTCCGTGAATTGCCCGAGTTTGTTTGGGAACGCCGTGGCATACTTTGCCCGCTTTGCTTAGAATGGCATCGGCAGGGCAGGCTGAAATACCTACAGGGAAATATCCCGGCTGTTTCGGTACGCAGTGTTATTTCATGAGGCCGGTGCCTAAGCAGTCGTGCCTGCTTTGAGTGGCGCAGTCAAAGGAGGTTGAACAGCGTACAGGCAACCAATCCTGCTGTTTCGGTGCGCAGGCGGGTTTGCCCGAGGCTGAGTGGCCGCATGCCCAGCTGCAGTGCCAGTTGGATTTCTTGGGAAGAAAAATCGCCTTCCGGTCCAATAGCAATGCAAACCATTGTTTGGATGGCTTCTGCCTTGTTCTTCGTTCCTTCCGCGCAATGCGCCAGGTAACGAATGCCATCGAAGGGTTCATGCGCCCACTGGCTGAATTTGATTACCGGGAGCAATTCCGGGAGCCAAAGGTTGCCGCTTTGTTTGATGGCACTGAGGGCCACCCGTTCCATGCGCTCCAGGTTCACACGGGTCTTTTCGCTGTGCGCGCACTCCAGAAACCGCAGCGAAGCGAGTCCAAGTTCACAACATTTTTCCAGCATCCACTCCATGCGGTCGCTGTTTTTTGTGGGCGCAATGGCCAGATGCACCAGTGGTTTAGGTTGAAACCGAAGACTGCTTAGTTGCTCAGCACGGAAATAGTCCTTGCCTATTTGAGTAATTCGGGCTTCGAAAAGCTGCCCTTGGCCATCGGTGTACGTGATGTCATCGCCAACCTTTTTGCGCAAGGCATCAACAGCGTGTCGCTTTTCTGTTGCATCGAAGTGGGCAGTGGTTCCTTCCAGAATGTGGGCGTAAAACAAGGCGAACGTGTTGCATGCAAAGGTAGGATCTGTGCAGAAATCCCTGAGCGGTTTCGGGAAAACGCAACGTCGAGTTTTCTCAAACCCAAGGCCCGGCCAACGGACCCGAAGGTCCGCCGGCAGGCCGCAGGTTGACCTGGGACCCTTCCTCAGGCCTCTTTTCGCGAAAGCAAAACAAAATCGTTGACGATGATCTCGGTGATGAAACGCTTGTTTCCGTCTTTGTCCAGAAAACTCCTGTTCGAGATCCTCCCTTCAACGACCACCTCAGCACCCTTACTCATCAACCGCTCGGCGATTTCTGCCTGCTTCCCCCAGATGACCAGGTTATGCCAGGTGGTGTCGGAAATCTTCTCCCCGTCCGAAGTCTTGTACGACTCAGAAGTAGCAAGAGAACACTTGGCAACTTTGTTGCCTTTACCGGTTTGTTTCACTTCGGGGTCCTGCCCCAGGCGGCCTAACAGGCGCACCGAATTGCGAATAGCATTGTACATAAAACGTAAATTAGGTTCAACTATCTGCCCGTACATCGGGAAGACGATACAAAGGTGCGCCTGCTTGTGTTTACAAGTCGTACGGCAAACGTTTACAAACGTTTGCCGTACGCTTAGGCCGCCGGGGCATCATCCGCCTCCTGTTGTACCTTGCATCCGTGAACCCAACAGCAAATGCCAATTTCCGCGCCCTCACAGGCTTGCGCATGCTGGCTGCTACCATGGTTTTTTTATACCACAACAGAAAATACTGGCGCAGCCAACTGAATCCCGATGTGCTGCTGTTCCTGAACGAAGGCCACATGGGCGTTTCACTCTTTTTTGTGTTGAGTGGATTTCTCATAGCCTACGCATATGCCGATAAACCTTTGAATGGCGCCGGGAGTTTTCTGCGCTACCTCGCCCTGCGCGCCGTGCGCATCCTGCCATTATACTGGCTGATTCTTACCATTCGGTATGTCGATTGGGGCTTCCCGTCGGCAGGTTCCACATGGGCCACCTATACGCTCACGCATGCTTTTTCCCACCGACATATCCTTGATGCCATCGCACAAGCATGGTCGCTGAATGTAGAACTGTGCTTTTACCTGCTGGCGCCACTACTTTATTTCGGGATGAAGAAAAGCTGGTACTACCCAATATTGGTGTGTCTTGGACTGCTTGGTCTTACTGCGCTCACAGGTTTTTTATGGCATCAATTCAATGGAAATCCCTTGGGTGTTTTGCATCCATTTGACTTCCTGCTGCAGTCCACGTTTTTTGGCCGCTTCATGGAATTCCTCTGGGGCATGGTCCTGGCCGCATTCATGCAGGGTCATCTCAGATGGAATATGCTGCTTCCGAAGAAACACCAAACACTCATCGGCGCAACGGGCATTGTGCTTATGCTGTACCTCATCGGATTGCTTGAACCCAATATATTCACGCATGGAACCGACCATCCGCTGGGCTTGGTATTGCGGGCAACGCTTTTTCCCTGGCTGGTGATTTGTCTCTTGCACGGATTGATTACAGAACGAACCCTGCTGCAACGATTCTTCGGCAGCGCCCCCATGGAATTGCTTGGCAAGGCATCCTTCGCCTTCTACCTCATCCACATCAGCTATGTAAACATACGCATCCGTGAGCTCGTGCTGTTGCCCGACCGAAACTTCGTACTCCTTTGGGTGCTTTCTGTATTGTTATTCCTGATTTTTGAGAAGCCGGTGCATCAAAGCTTGCGCAGGCTGATTCAAAAAAATGGAGGACACTAACGTGGTTATTCCCATGTTAATCACGCCATGCCGCATGGTCCTCACGTTGTAACGATGCAGCATTTCTGTCTGTAATCACGATGGTGTTGTTCGGAATGCTCAGCCTGATATGTCTTTGCTGTCCGCGGAAAGGCGTGCCTGGTTTCAGTTGTATCTTATTGTTGATGTTCAGGTTTCGGGCGTCGTATTTTACACCTTCAGGAAGTATGGCTGCCAATTGGTATGCTGAATCTGCGTTCGGTCCCATACTGAAATTTGCAATTTCCATGCGCAGCAGGGTGTCGTTGTAACGCACAAGCTCCATGCTGGTGTTGTACAGCTGAATGCCCGAAGCAGATTCCGGACTTGCGCCCATGGTAAGGTCGCCATGCTCATTTTGATTGGCTTGATTACACGTTATGAACAAGGTGTCTGATTGCGGATAAACATGCTGCTGCCGATACACGGCCTGCTCCTGATAAGCTCCGGCATTGAGGAATCCCAATATGGCCAGGCCCAACAGTACCAAACTTGTTGCAGATGCAAGTAACAGGTTTATTTTTCTGGTGAATTTGTTGTTCCCGGGTTTTCTAAACAGCTGTAAAAGCAAGCTTGCCAGGCAAAGAATCAGGAGTAATGCCAGCAATTCCAAAAATAGTTCAGCTTCAAAAGCACTGCGAAAAATGGCTTCCAAAGAGGCAATTCCATCGAATCTTACCCCACCCACGGTAAGGGTTGTATGATTCCAATAAACCAGGAACAGCAAGATGCTTAACCCTGCGGTCAAGGTAAATGCTGCGGTCCATAAAATGTATCTGAGCGATTTCACGAAGGCTTTTACCAAACCTGATAAACCTCTGCTCAAAGGGTTGTTGAAGCTGCGTTTGAGGTTTTCTTGCACTTTGCGTCCTTCAGATTTCAGTCGATGCTCCATGTTTTCCAGCGTCACTGCTTCCCCATGCATCATCAGGCGCTCAGCCGGTGTGGTAGCTTCAGGAACGATAAAAATCAACACCAGATACAACAACAATCCGGTTCCAAACGAAAACAAGGCAAAAGCAAAAGCCAGGCGAATCCAAACCGGGTCAATGCCAAAATATGCACCCAGTCCGCTGCAAACCCCGGCAACCACCTGATCGTCCGGATGTCGGAACAATCGTTTGGCACCAGGTATCGGTTCATGAGTGCTTTCTGTGGTTTCCCCACCAATATCGGCCGGCGCACCCATCACGGCCAACACAGCCTTTGCATCTTCCAGGGTAATGGGACGATTCATCCCGGTTTTGTGGGCGAAGAGTTCAGACATCCGGCTTTCGATGTCGTCAATGATTTCAACGGCGTCTGCTTCTTTGCTGAAGCTTCGCCTCAACGCGGTCAGGTAGGCTTCAATTTCCGCAATGGCAGCTTCTTCAATCTGAAATACCCTGCCACCCAATTCTATGGCTGTTTTTCTATTCATTTTTTTGTGGTTCTGGTTTCGGCTTGTTTTTTTATGGTTGAAACACCTTTATTCAAATCATTCCATGCCTGATGCATGCTTTCAAGGGCTTGATGGCCCGCAGTACTCAGGCTGTAGTATTTTCTTGGAGGCCCTCCGCTGCTTTCTTCCCAACGGTATAACAGCCATCCTGCGTTTTTCATGCGACTCAGGATGGGATATAAGGTACCTTCTACTACCAGTAAATCAGCTTCCCTCAAAGACTCCAGGATTTCACCGGCATATACCTCACGGCTGCTGATGCTCAACAAGATGCAGTACTCCAATACTCCTTTGCGCATCTGCGCGCTGCTGTTTTCAAAAGTCATTGCACTGCAAAGAACTGAATAAAACACAGTATTATGCAATACAAGGTACTAAAAATATTTTTTATCCTATGGACAGAAGTGTGATGGACTGAAAGGCGGATTTTTGCAGCATGAGTGAAACGCTGCGCCTAACCTCTTTCAGCAAAGGCAGTGGTTGTGGGTGTAAAATCCATCCTGCAGCCCTGGAAGAAATGCTTCATGGCGTGGATTTTGGCCATCACCCGAATTTACTGGTGGGCAACGAATTCCGTGATGATGCGTCGGTCATGGATATTTCCAACGACCAGTTATTAATTCAAACCACAGATTTCTTTACGCCTATGGTCGATGATCCGGTGGCGTTCGGACAGATTGCCGCGGCAAACGCCATCAGTGATGTGTATGCCATGGGCGGAAAGCCTCTAATGGCGAATGCACTGCTGGGTTGGCCTGAAGAACATATCCCTGCAGCTGTGGCTCGGGAAGTCATTCAGGCGGCCGCCAAGCTGTGCATGTTGGCAGGTATTCCTTTGGCAGGCGGGCATTCCATTTCCATCAGCGAACCTGTGTTTGGATTGAGTGTCACTGGATTGGTGCAGCGCAGCCACCTGAAAACCAATCGCGGGGCGCGGCACGGTGATCTTATAGGAATCTGTAAGCCGCTGGGCAGTGGTATTATGGCAGCGGCACATAAACGCGGGCAATTGCAGAAACCAGCATACGCAGAATTAATTCAACTAACCACGCGTTTGAATATGGAAGGGATGAAGCTGGGTGCCATCGCCGGGGTGCATGCCATGACTGATGTTACCGGTTTTGGTTTATTGGGGCACCTCATGGAGCTGTGTCGCGGGAGCGCTTTGGGTGCTGTGGTGCGTTGGCCAGATGTTCCTGTGGCCGCGCATGCACGCGCCTTGGCGGCCATGATGATCATGCCCGATAATACCTTTCGCAACTGGAACGCGCTGGAAAAGGAGGTGCTGCTGGAAACGACAGACCCCTTGGCCTTCGCAGTGCTGAACGACCCGCAAACCAATGGAGGCCTGCTGCTGTCGGTTGCTCCCGAGGCAAAGAATGCCGTGGCAGAAGTAGTTCCGCATTGTGCCTGGATAGGTGAATTTACCGCAGAAGCATCCGGTATTCGTGTACACGATTAAATTTGCCTGATGCGCCCGTTATTTATTTTATGCCTTGCCTTGCCCGCGCTGCTGCCGGCCCAGGATCAGCCTGAGCCAAACAGTACGGCCCGAAATACAGATCGACCCATGTTGGGGTTTTATTCTGATTTCAGCTTCCAGATTCCGGCAGGTGACCTTGCCCAGCGCTATGGGGCGTTCAACGGCATGGGCTTCGGCGTTTGGCGGAAATCCAGCAATCTATGGACCATCGGTGGCGGCTTTCGGCCTTTCTTCGGAAGTAAAGTACAAGAACCCAATCTGTTGGGTTCCATGGTTGGTCCGAGTGGTTCTCCCATTGACCAAAATGGCATCCTGCACGTGGTGCGCACGTACATGCGGGGTTATCATACACAGATTCAGTTGGGTCGATTGATTCCGCTGAACAACAACCTGCATTCGGGCATTCACCTTCAGGCCGGATATGGCTTCATGCAGCATAAAATCAAATTTTCTTATGATGAACGCGCCCTGCCTCAATTGAATGTGCCGTATCAATATGGATTCGACCGCCTGAGTAATGGCTGGACACTGAGTTTTTCGGCAACCGCACAGCATGTGAATCTGAACAATGGCATCAGCTTTTTTGGCGGTCTGGAATGGGTTCAGGGCTATACATACAACCGCCGCAGCATCGACATTCCTACGGGCAAGCGCGAAACAGACCTACGCAAAGATGCGCTGCTGTCATTGCGCGGTGGCCTGCTGGTGCCCATCTTCCGAAAGAAGAAAAGTGATGAAGAGTTCTTTCAGTAATGGTTTTGCTGCTGTATCATTTCCTGGTGGCTGTTGCGGAAGGTTTGCTCGGACCGTTTTCCATGTTTCACCGACGCGCAGCAGCCTTGCTGCGCATCCGCAATGAAGGAGTTAAAGACCTGCAGCAGGTTAAAATTCCCGAAGGCGCAGAAGTATGGTGGGTTCATTGTGCCAGTTTGGGTGAGTTTGAGCAGGCCCGTCCGGTGATGCAGGAACTGAAAAAACAGCGAAGTAATGTGTTTGTCGCGCTGAGTTTTTTTTCACCTTCCGGGTATGTTCCGGCCCGAAATACCAAAGATGCTGATTTCGTTTTTGCATTACCCGCTGATCTACCTGCTTACAACCGAATGGTAATCAACGCGTTGAAACCCGCCGCTGCCATTTGGGTGAAATACGATTTCTGGTTTGGCTACCTGAATGCTTTGAACCGTGCCAAGGTTCCCCTGTATCTGATTGCAGCCGTATTTCCGAAGCGACATTTCCTGTTTCGTTTTCCGGGAAAATTCCTGTTGCCTGTTTTGAAGCAAAGTCGAAGCATTTTTACCCAGGATGCGCAAAGCCTTACTTTGCTTCAGGAGCAAGGATTTGCGCAGGCGCAGCAAGCCGGCGATACGCGTTTCGACAGGGTTTTACAATTGCATTCGCAAGCCACACCAGTGCCAATGGCAGATGTGTTTCGGCAGGAATCATTGCTGGTCATTGCTGGAAGCAGCTGGCCGGTTGAGGAAGAAATGTTACGCGCCTTCATGGAGCGTCACGGAATGCATGGCTGGAAACTGATGCTGGTACCTCATGATGTTTCTGAAGCGCATATCCAAGACTTGCAGGTCAGGTTTCATTCTTTCGGTGTGCGGCGGTGGTCTGAATTTACCGAGGCCGACTCCGGCGTGCATGTGTTGATTGTGGACAGCATCGGTTTGTTGTCGCGTTTATACCGGCATGCGCATATTGCCTTCGTTGGCGGAGGTTACAAAGGTGCTTTGCACAATATTCTGGAAGCCGCCGTTTATGGCATGCCTGTAATCTTTGGCCCGCAAACTGAAAAATTCTGGGAAGCACAAGCCGCTGTAGCCGCAGGTTGGGGGTTTCAGCCGCTCAACCAGAATCATTTTGATGAAGTGTTGCAACAACTGCTTGGAAGTGAATCGAGCAGAAAGAATGCGGCTCAAGCTTCAGCCGCTGCGGTCCGGCACCATGCAGGTGCCACCGATATCATCATGCAAACGCTGCGCATGCTTCCGGAGGGTGCTCATGATCAGGACTAAATCAAGACTGCTGAAAAAACTGCCACTGGCTGCAGGTCCGCTCGCATTCTTGCTGGTAAGTACCATTGGGCTGGAAGGGCAGCCATTTTCTGTGCTGAGTTTCATGGCAGCCACTACGCTGTGGATTGCCATCTGGTGGATGCTGGAACCAGTGCACCTTGCCGTTACTTCTTTATTGCCATTGGTGTTGTTGCCTGTGCTGGGCATTGCTGATATGAAGATGGTGGCCACGCAATACATGGATCAGGTGATGTTTTTGTTTATCGGTGGGTTTTTGCTGGCCTTTGCGCTGGAGAAACACGGATTGCACCAACGCATCGCACTGTTTGTCATTTGCCGAATTGGGGCCACCCCAGAGCGCATCATGATGGGGGTGATGCTCACGGCTTGGCTTGTTTCTATGTGGATCAGCAATACGGCCGCCGTGATGATGTTGTTCCCTTCGGTCATGGCCATCATCGGTCAGATGGATGCGCATTTTAGCAGCGAAAGGCAGCAACAGCGCTTTGCCGCGGCCTTGCTGCTGGCATTGGCCTACGCAGCCACCATCGGAGGCATGGCAACTTTGGTGGGAACACCGCCCAATATGGTTTTTTACCGTTTTTACATGGAGCATTTTGCTCATGATGCTTCCATGAACTTCACCGCATGGTTCGCAGTAGCAGCCCCTGTTTCCTTCGCCATCCTGGTGTGCAGCTATGTAATTCTCCGCCAACATTTCTTGAGCCGCGAACAATTCCCTGCATTGGAATTGGGGCACTTCCACAGGAAACAAGCAGATTTGGGAACATGGACGCCGGCACAATTCAGGGTTTTAGCTATTTTCCTCATGACCATCTCCTTGTGGTTTACCCGGGCCTATTGGGTTCATATGTTTCCCCAGCCGGCATGGATTCAGGACAGTACCATTGCCGTGGCCGGGGCCCTGCTCTTGTTTTTTGTACCAGGCGGAACATCCAATGAGCCTTTGTTGATTTGGGATGATGCACGCCGGCTTCCCCTGCATGTAATTTTTTTGTTTGGAAGTGGCTTTGCATTAGCCTATGGGTTTGAACAGAGTGGTTTAAGTGCGCTGTTGGCAGGGAAACTTTCGTTTTTCAAAGCTTTGCCTTTATGGCAACTGCAATTGATGATCATCCTGATGGTGGTGCTCATTTCAGAATTTGCCAGTAATGTAGCCAGCATACAGTTGGTACTTCCCATTTTGCTGACCTTGCAGCAAACCACAGGTCATGAACCGCAGGCACTGTTGATACCTGCCACCATGGCTGCAAGTATGGGCTTCATGCTTCCAGTTGCCACAGCACCCAATACCATCGTGTTTGGGGCAGGTAGAATGCGCACCGCTCAAATGATGCGCGCAGGTGTATTGTTGAACCTTTCTGGTGCAGCACTGATTTTGCTTTGTTGTTTGCTGGTTTGGTGAATGCAGCCCTGATCAGGCGGTGAGCCGCTTTGCCTGATGTGCAGCGCCGCCATAACCGAAGGCGTGATGCGCAACATGCGTTCTGTGGTCACCCCTGTCGTTTGGGAAAGGAGGTGCTGGCCGGAAATTCAGGTAAATTCTGATGCAAAACAGCACCGGTGGACTGGCTGCCAGAGGGCGAGGTACAAAGAACGTCAATAAATGAAGGCCTGACGCTAATTTCGCCACATGTCAGCGGCCGGAATCACCTTTGTTGTCCTTGTGCGCTTTTTCTGGCTTTGGCTTAAGCGAATTGCCTTTTGGTTCATCATGTTGAGCTTGGCCGGAGTTGTTTTGTATCGATTTGTAGCGCCTCCGTTTACCTGGCTCATGCTGTCACGCTCGGTGGCACAGAAAATAGACGGGCAGGAATGGGTCTTGAAAAAGAAGTGGATTCCGCTTGAAAAGATTCCGGAAAGCCTGCAATTGGCTGCCGTGTGCAGCGAAGATCAGAACTTCCTTACACACAATGGCTTTGATTTTAAGGCCATACAGGCAGCCATTGAGTACAACCGCACACATGAAGACAAACGGGGTGCAAGTACCATTTCCCAGCAAACAGCAAAGAATGTTTTCTTGTGGGAAGGGAGAAGTTGGCTCAGAAAGGGTTTGGAAGTTTGGTTTACAGCGCTCATTGAATTGATTTGGAGCAAACAACGCATCCTCGAGGTGTACCTCAACATCATTGAATTTGGTCCGGGTATTTATGGAGCTGAAGCCGCAGCGCAACAGTATTTCGGAACATCGGCCGAGAAGCTTTCGCGGTTGGAGTCTGCGCGTTTAATGAGCATTGTTCCGAGTCCGCGTAACTGGTCGATGGAAGGCAAAATTGCCCGCACGCGCACCCGTTTCATCCTGCGACAGATGAATAACTGGGGTGGCAACTTGAAGTTTAATTAGCCTGCCTTACTTCCGTTGATGGCCGCTTTGGCCCATTCCAGGGCCTGTGCTCCCTGCGCTTCAATACTCATGTGGCTGTTGTCCAGCAGTTTGGCATCCGGTGCCATCAGCAGAGGACTGTCTTCACGGCTGCTGTCAACGGCATCCCTTGCGTTCAAATTTGCCAGCACCTCTTCGTAGTTGGTGTGTATTCCTGTTGAGCTCAACTCTTTGAAACGACGCTCCGCCCGAATTTCAGGAGCTGCGGTCATGAAGATTTTCAATGCTGCATCAGGAAAAACCACCGTGCCAATGTCGCGCCCATCCATCACCACACCTTTTTGGGCACCCATAATTCGCTGTTGCGCAACAAGAAAACGGCGAACAGCGGAATGTTTGCTCACCATGCTTACAGCCTGTGCCACTTCCATGGTGCGGATGTTGGGTTCTTCGTACTCCCCATTCAGCCAAAGTTCGCTGCGTCCGGTTTCCGGATTAACCTGAAACGAGATGTTCAGTTGTGGCAATAAAGCTGCAAGTGCCTGCTCATCGTTGATGTCCACGCCAAGTCTCAGTGCCGCCAGGGTAACGGCGCGGTACATCGCTCCGCTGTCAATCATCACATAGCCCAATTCTTTAGAAAGAAAGCGGGCCAGCGTGCCTTTGCCGCAACTGCTGTGGCCATCTATGGCAATATTTATTTTACTCACGGAAGCGTTGATTTAACGGCAGTTTTTTTCCTGAAATCTCCAGGCTTGAAGCTGAAGGTGAAGTGATTCATGTTGTATCCGGGAAACATGGTGCCACTGCCGTAGGTGAGCTGAAAACGTTCCACCTTGAAGGTCATGCCCCAACTGAAACCGGCCATGCCGCGTCGCGCGTCGTTCTGCATTTCGCGCCTGCGCTGATGGTGGTAACCGAACATCACGCCCCAGTTTTTGCTGAGCAGAAATTCGCCACCCAGCACCAGGTGTCTCAGCACTTTGTCGCCAAGGGTATTTCCTTGTGCGTCTTCCGCATCACCATTCAAGTTGAGCAGGCTTCTGTTCGGAAGAAATTGACGGTAGGTCATGTCCGGGCGATGTAGGTTGTGCGCCACCACGTGGAAGCGCAACGGCATGTGTTCCAGTTTTTTGCTGAATCCGATTTGTACGTCAGATGCCAGTGGTTCCGGCTTGCCGTTACCGTAGCGAACCAGCTGAAATCCAAGGTTGCGCACCACGAAGGCAACCTGATAATCGTCGCGTTCGTTGCGGTATATCAAACCCGCATCCAAAGCCGGTCCGTTGCCTATGTACGGGCCCATGATGGAATACGCAAATTTTGCGGTGGCCCCAAATTGTAGTTTTGAACCGAGTGCGCCCCCGTAGCTGAATGCCACGCAGTTTTCGGCAGCTTTGAAGGTGCCTGTGGCATTTCCTCCCGCATCATAACCGTCCATGGTTCCATAGTCGGCATAGTAGAATCCTGCGCCCAGGTACCTGCGTCCATTTTTTAAACGATGGACATAGCCACCATAACCGGCTTTGATGTTTCCTACATAGTCGATATAGTTCAACACCACCCTGCGGTCCATTTGCGGATTAAAGAGGGCAGGATTCTGATGAATCAGTGAAGGATCGCGGTCAATAATCGCATTCACCATTCCGCCCATAGCCAGTACTCGGGCCGAGGGTGGAGTGTTCAGGAATGCATACGTGCCGCTTCCGCCCAACTGGGCAAAGCTCCCTTGGCTCGTGGCCAGCAACAGAAGCAAGAACAGGCTGCGCATCAGGCAAAAGTACAAAAGAAGCCCTAGCCTGTGGCACGGCATTGCGCACCTGAGGGGCGAAAACTGACGAAATGCCGGCCCGAAAAGCGAAATTTGCAGCTTCGAATGCGTATTTTTCATTCATTGCATGAATTGCCGGCCTTAAAACAGCCGATACTCACACAAGGTACGTTCGACGGGGTGCATGCCGGCCACCGCATCATCCTGGAACGGGTGCGTTCATTGGCTGCATCGCGCAATGCCGAAAGCGTGGTGCTTACCTTTTTTCCGCATCCCAGACTGGTGCTGTTTCCCCATGACGACGGGCTGAAATTATTGAGCACACTTCCGGAAAAAGCGGCACTGTTGGAGGCTGCAGGCATCGACAACCTCATCGTTTTGCCATTCACCGAACACTTCAGCCAAATGAGTCCTGAAGCCTTCGCCCGGGATGTATTGCAAGATGCCATTGGCGTGCGCACTTTGGTGGTAGGTCATGACCACCGCTTTGGGCGCAATCGGCAAGGTGATTTCCAGGCGCTGCAGAAATTTGCGCAGGATTTGGGTTTTGAAGTGGAAGAAATTCCAGCGCAGTTGGTTGATGAAGTGACGGTGAGCAGCACAAAGGTGCGCAAGGCCCTGGGTGAAGGTAATATCGGTGAAGCCAACCGCCTGCTGGGCAGGGCATACAGTGTACATGGTCGTATAGTTCATGGCATGAAACTGGGCAGAACCATTGGCTATCCAACCGCAAACCTGCAGCCCGATGAACCGTATAAACTCATCCCGGCCCACGGGGTTTATGCGGTTACCGTGCTGGTTGACGGTATTCGTTACAAAGGCATGGCCAACATCGGAATGAACCCGGCAGTTCCCGGGAAAGGCTTCAGTATTGAAGCCCACCTCTTTGACTTTTCGGGTGATTTGTACGAAATTGCGGCCTCTTTTGAATTTCAGGCATTCTTAAGAAAAGAAAGGAAGTTCGATAGTTTAGATGCACTTAAAGAGCAGCTGCATGAAGACCAAAAACAATCCATTGAAGCACTCGCTCATCTATAACATACTGTCTGCGTTTGCCTTTTTATTTCTGGCGCAACATGCACTGATAGCCGCCGGTAATTTCACCATGCCCGGTGAGGCAAACAGGATGTTGCTTCATGTGCAACCGGATCCGCCGGTCTATCCGCATCCGGGCTTCCCGTTTTGGGACATGTACGCTTATTGGGATACGCTGAGCATCAACCCATATAAGCTCGATGTGGCTTCTTTACCTGACAGCCTTGATGTGCACATCCTGCACATGGATTGTGGTTTTGCTCTTCCACTTGAAGCTGTAGCTTTAACCTCTAAATTTGGTTACCGTTGGGGCAGGCAACATAAAGGCCTGGATTTTGATTTGGAAACAGGCGATACCGTGCGCAACATGTTTGATGGCATTGTGCGTGTGAGTGGCTACCACAGTGGCTATGGTCATGTGGTTGTGGTGCGGCACCACAATGGTTTGGAAACCTTATATGGTCATTTGTCGCAGCGTTTGGTCCGGCCCGGAACCATGATTTATGCGGGTCAGGTGGTTGGACTGGGCGGAAGTACCGGCCATTCCACAGGATCACACCTGCACTTTGAGACCCGATTCATGGGCATCCCTTTTGATCCGCAAAAAATTTTGAATCTGGACAGCGGCGAGCTGCATGACGAGTTTATGGTGGTCAACGAAGAGCTCTTTGAAATGCCCGCTCCGCCTCCATCTTCATACAGAAAAAACTCATACCGGCGCAGTTCTTCCTATCGCCGTTCCAAGTACCGTCGATAGAGGGGTACAAGAAGCTAACCGAAACGAATTTCGCTGTTTGTGCGCGTGGTTGTTCAGATTTAGCTTTGCAACCAAGTCATGGACCGTAATTCACTGGTAGGCTTCGGCCTCATCTTCCTCATCCTGATTGGTTATTACTGGTTTACCCGTCCCAGTGAAGCCGAATTGGCTTCCCAACAACGCCGCAAGGATTCCATAGAGCGTGTCGAATCAGCCAAAGCAAAAGCTGCAGCCGCGCAGGCCGATACCCTGAAAAAAGCAAATGCGGCAACTCCTGTTGCTGCCGCTCCTGATACTGCAGCGCTGCGCCGCGAGCTGGGTGGCTTTGCTGCAGCCCTCGAAGGCAAAGAACAGAGCGTTGTGATTGAAAACGACAAACTTGCCGTAACGCTCAGCAATAAGGGTGGAAGGATCAGCTCCGTACGACTGAAGGAGTTTCGCCGCAGCGACAGTACTGCCCTGATGCTGTTTGATCAGAACCACAGCAGCTTCTATTATGAATTCTTTACCAATAACGGAAGCCTGCGCACGGATAAATGCTTTTGGGAAATTGTTACCCAAAGTAAAGAAGCCATCAGCTTTCGTCTGACTGACGGGAATGGCAGCAGTGTGTTGCAACACTATCGCCTTTCTAAGGGTGATTATTTGGTGGATTACTCACTGGAACTGGACAGCATGCACGTGGTTGTTCTGAAAAACCGCCCTGATTTGAAATTGGTTTGGGAAAGCACCTTGCCCAAGCAGGAACGCGACATCCAACGTGAACGTGAAACCAGTACGATTTACTACCGTTTGCCCGAGGAGAGTCCGGAATACATCAGCGAAATGAGCTATGAAGAAAAAGAGTTGAAGGCCCGTTTGCAATGGGTGTCCTTCAAACAGCAGTTCTTCAACAGCACGCTCATTGCAAAAGACCATTTTGACAAAGACGCGCGTCTTTCCACTCAAGAAATCAAAGGAAACAATGACCAATTGGTGAAAACCATGCGCGCAGAATTGTATCTGCCTTACGATTTGGCGGCCAACAAGAAATTCACCATGAATTTCTTCTTTGGTCCAAACCACTTCCAAACACTGAACAAAGTAAATGTGGGCACCGCCGATGATTTGGAACTTCACCGCATCATCCCACTGGGCTGGGGCATTTTCCGCTGGGTGAACCGATATATTGTAATTCCGGTATTTAACTTCCTTGATGATTACATCGGCAATTATGGAATCATCATCCTTTTGCTCACATTCATCATCCGGATTTTATTGCTTCCGCTGGTATTTAAAAGCTATAAATCAACAGCCAAGATGCGCCTGCTCAAGCCAGAGCTTGATGCCATCAAGGAGAAATACAACGGAGATCTTCAAAAAAGTCAGGTGGAAAGTATGGCCCTGTACCGGAAAGCCGGGGTGAGCCCCATGAGTGGATGCTTCCCATTGCTGCTTCAAATGCCGGTACTTATCGCCTTGTTTCAATTCTTCCCTTCGAGTTTTGAATTAAGGCAGAAGGCATTCTTATGGGCACATGACCTTTCTCAGTTCGACAGCATCTATAACTTCCCCGGCGGTTTTCATCTTCCGGGCTACGGAAACCACATCAGCTTGTTCACCCTGCTGATGACCTTGTCAACCCTTGCTACCACGTATATCAACAACCAATTGACCGGAGTTACCGGTCAGATGAAATGGCTGGGCTACGTGATGCCGGTAATTTTCATGGGCGTGCTGAACAGCTATGCGGCGGGTTTGAACTACTATTATTTCGTGAGTAATATGGTGGGAATGGGTCAGCAATGGCTGTTCAAATCCATGGTGGACGAGAAGAAATTGCATGCCCAGATGGAAGCCAACCGCAAGAAACCTGCAACTTCGAAATCCGGCTTCCAAAAAAGAATGGAAGATATGATGAAGCAGCAGCGTGAGCTTCAGGCCAAGAAGCAATCAGGGAAAAAGAAATAAGCGCGCAGCCCGTAAGTTGACAATTTGTTGAAGCAGGCTTCACCTGTGGATAAAATCTTCATGTTTGGAGTAAGTGTACGTTTGACACTTATTATTTATATTCGTCCCTGAATCCAAGAAATATCATCATGAAAAAAATTTACATGAGTGCACTGGGTCTGATGTTTGCCGCTTCGGCCTTCGCCCAGACCGTTAAAGTCACCTTTCAGGTTGACATGAAAAACGAAACCGTTGCTTCTCAGGGTCTTCGCGTTGCCGGAGATTACCAGCAAGATGCAGGTATGGCCAACAACTGGACTCCGGGAGATGCAGCTGCCCAGGCTTCAAATGGTGGCTCTGGAAGCGTGTATTCCCTGCAGGTTACCCTGAAGGCGAACTCAACCTACCAGTACAAATTTGTGAACTTTGATGGTTCAGGAGGATGGGAAGGCCCACCTGCAGCTTGTACCAACGGTGGTGGAAACCGCGAAATCCAAACTGGTTCCAACGACACGGTAATCAGTGTGGTATGCTTCAACAGCTGCGGCCCATGCCCCGCTACCCAATTCAAACGCGACGTTACCTTCATGGTAGTTGACAGCAATGCTTCGGTTGCCACCCACAAACTGACCAACGTTGCCTTCAAAGGTTCTATGAGCGGTTGGAGCGATTTCACTGCCTATGACGACGGCACCAATGGCGATAAAACCGCAGGCGATGGCGTGTTTACCGCAAAGTACAACGTGAAGGAAGGTTCTTGGGAATGGGGTGCTACCGACAACGGAAGCTGGATCATTCAAGGCCCAAACCGCACCTTCACCATGAGCAGCACCGGTGATATTAGCGGTGATACCGTGTACAATGTAGCGAAACTCGGTGCGCTGATTGACCTTACGTTCAATGTTGACATGAGCGACACCATCGTAAACAGCGAAGGCGTTTACGTTGCAGGGAACTTCATGGCGTTCCTGGAAAACCCGCTCGGCAACTGGAATAAAGATACCGTGAAATTGGATCGCGTTGGTACTTCTAAAGTGTACAGCAAAACTGTGAAAATTTACGCCGGCAACTACCAGTACAAATACTACAATGGTAAAGGTAATGCCGATGACAGCCGCGGCGAAAACTGGAACTTCGAAGCTACTGGCTGTGGTGTTCCCAACGGATTGGGCGGATTTAACCGTACCCTCGACCTGCGCGGAAAAACTGCCGCTCATGTTCTTCCCGTGTATCTGTGGAACCGCTGCGCTGTTTCCGCCGGAGCTGGTGTTGTGGAATTGCCCGCCGGCAGCTTCACTGTATTCCCGAACCCGGGCAAAGGTCAATTCAATGTTGCTTTAAATGAAGGAACCATTGCCGGTGTGCAGGTATTCGACCTTGCAGGCCGCAGCATCCGCAACTTCAGCGCCATCAATGCAAGCAGCTTCAATATGAAGGAAACACTCACTTCAGGTTTGTACCTGGTGAACATCACCGATCAGGCAGGCCGCACAGCCAGCGTAAAATTGGTGGTTGAATAAAATAATTTAATAACAAACATTGCACCCCGGGCCTGAAAAACCCGGGGTGTTTTGTGTAAATTGAATCTCACATAATTATGAAGCTCAGAACAGCGATATTTCTACCTGCCATCCTTGCATTCCTAAAGGCTGAGGCACAGATACTCAGCGTAACTCCCATCTTCCCGAAAGAACAGGATACGGTTACCATCATTTATGATGCAACTCAAGGAAATGCAGCACTTACCGGTGTTACACAAGTTTATGCGCATGCAGGGGTGATTACCACGCGCAGCACGAGCAATGCAGACTGGCGTTATGTAGTAGGCAATTGGGGAACAGCTGATGCACGCGTGCAGATGCAAAACCTGGGCAATAACAAGCACCGCATCCGCTACCACATGAAGAATTTTTATGCGCAGGCAGGAACCTTTCAGCCCGGCGAGCAAATTCTGAGCATGGCCTTTGTATTTCGCGACCAAAGCGGGAATACCGTTGGTCGGACAGCTGAAGGTAAGGACATTTATACGCCGGTGTTTAGCTCCGGTCTGTTCGCCCGTATTGTGAACCCGGAAGCAAAGCTGACCTTGCTCAACGCCGGAACCAGTTTTCTTGTGGAAGCCTGGGCCTCCAAAAGTTGCAACATCAACATACTATTGGATGGCACCGTAGTGCGCAGCAAGAGCAATGCCGACAGCCTGCAATACCAGGTGAATGCCTTGGGTCCCGGAAAACATACCCTGATTTTTCATGCTACAGATGGAACCCTCAACGCTTCAGACACACAGTATTTTGTGGTGAATCCAAGCGTGAAAAACGGTGTCCTCGATCCAGCTTACCATCAGGGCGTGAACTATGTGGCCAATGACAAAGTGCGTTTGGTGCTGTTTGCACCCAATAAAAGCTACATTTACGCCATCGGTGATTTCAGCAACTGGGAGCCCGATACGGCATATTTTATGAATTACAGCCCTTCGCAGTCCTTGTGGTGGGTGGATGTTCCAAACCTTACACCGGGCAAGGAAGTGGGCTTTCAATATTGGGTGGATGGAAAGATTCGCGTAGCCGATCCGTTCAGTGAGTTGGTTTTGAATGAATACGACGATGCCTTCATCACCGCTCAAACCTATCCCAACCTGAAACCTTATCCCAAGGGTAAAACCACCAATGCTGTGGGTGTGATGACCCCCGGGAAAACCGCATACAACTGGACAACACAAAATTTTCAGCGGCCCCCCAAAGAAAAGCTTGTCATCTATGAATTGCTGCTGCGCGATTTCTCTGCGGCGCATAGTTTTAAGTTTGTTCAGGATAGCCTGGCCTACCTGAAGCGTCTCGGTATTAATGCCATCAAGCTGATGCCGGTAAATGAATTTGAAGGAAACATCAGCTGGGGCTATAATCCTTCCTTCCACATGGCTGTAGATAAATATTACGGCAAGCCGGAAGATTTAAAAACGTTGATTGATGCAGCGCACAAAGAAGGAATTGCCATCATTCTGGATGTGGTGTTCAATCATGCGTTCAGCCAAAGTCCTTTGTGTCAGCTGTATTGGAACAGCGCTGCCTTTAAACCTGCAAGCAACAATCCTTGGGTAAATCCCGATGCCCGCCATCCATTCAATGTGGGGTATGACATGAACCACGAAAGCCGGGCGACCCAATATTGGATGGATCGTATTCTGAAGTATTGGGTTCAGGAGTTCAAGGTGGATGGATTCCGCTTCGACTTATCCAAAGGTTTTACTCAGGTGAATTCTGGGAGTGATGTTGCAGCCTGGGGTCGTTATGATGCTTCGCGTATTGCTTTGCTGAAGCGCATGGCCGATCAAATTCGCGCCGTTGACGCCAATGTGCACCTCATCCTGGAACACTTCGCAGACAACAGCGAAGAGAAGGAATTAAACGACTACGGGTTTATGACCTGGGGAAATGGAAACGGACCGTTCAGCGAAGCTACCATGGGCTTTCTGGGAAGTTCTGATTTTGGATGGTCCATCAGCCGCGAACACCGTGGATTCAATCAAAATGGCATCGTGGGTTATATGGAAAGCCACGACGAAGAACGACTCATGTACAAAAACAAGAAGTTCGGTAACGCTTCAGGTTCTTACCTCATCCAGAATCTGCCGGTTGGCCTGAACAGGGTGGCCATGGCTTCC
This sequence comes from uncultured Flavobacteriaceae bacterium, assembly GCA_964586595.1. GTDB lineage: Bacteria > Bacteroidota > Bacteroidia > NS11-12g > UBA955 > REEB481. The sequence goes on from CAZPHB010000011.1 coordinate 45,711, forward strand.
TGCCTGTTTCTGCCCGTACCCGGTCCGAAGATGATATGGCAGTTCGGCGAACTGGGTTATGATTATTCCATCAACCATTGCAGCAACGGAACCGAAAGTCCCAACTGCCGTTTGGATGTGAAACCCGTGCGTTGGGATTACTGGAACGATACCAACCGCCGCAAACTCTACTATGTCATGGCTGCGCTCAATTACCTGAAAACCTTCGATGCCGTGGCATATCCTGCAGACTACGACCTCAATGCTGCCGGACAATACAAGCGACTGAATCTGTGGCACCCAGACCAAAACGTGGTGGTTGTCAGCAATTTCGGCATGGCAGCAGGAAGTGCTGATCCGAACTTCCCGTTTGCGGGACGCTGGTACGACTACCTCAGCGGCGACAGTATAGAAGTCAGCAATAAAAACGGAGCTATTTCACTTGCAGCTGGTGCTTACAAGGTGTTTACGAGCAAGCGCGTGGTACATCCCTTCTATTGGAAGCCGTCGAACAGCACGGGTGTGGATGATTTTGAAGCTTCAGGATTCCGCTGCTACCCAAACCCGGCCAACCGGGTGGTTTTTGTGGAAGGCAGCCAAGGGTGGTTCACAGCTTCGCTCTTTGACATCAGCGGAAAGCAAATGAAGCAGGAAGCCGTTTCCGGCGGTCGCGGGGAATTGTCCCTTCAGGGGCTGAAGCCCGGCGTTTATGTGTTGCAAATCAGCACAGCGACCGGCGTGTACAGCCGTCGTTTGATGGTAGAATAAACCGGAACTCAGCCCAGCAATTCCTTTACAAGTGCGGAAATCAGTTTGCCGTCTGCCACCGAACCAAAAGCCTTCATAGCCAAAGGCATCACTTTGCCAAGGTCTTTGGCTCCCTGAGCACCTTCCTGGGCAATCAATGCGGCGATTTGGCTGCGCAATGTAGCTTCGTCCATCTGCGCAGGAAGGTAGCTCTCCAGTACTTCCAGTTCTTCTTGCTCTTTGGAAGCCAGATCTTCACGACCGGCATTGCGGAACTGTTCCAGAGAATCACGGCGCTGCTTGGCCAGTTTTTGCAGGGCCTTGAGGCATGCTTCATCTGTTACCGGCGCCTGGCCTTCTGCCGTTTGCAGCAGCAAAAAAGCACTTTTGATGCTGCGCAGGGAGCGGATTTTCACTTCGTCTCGGGCCTTCATGGCCGTTTTCAGGTCTTCATTCACGCGTTCTGTCAGGTTCATGTTGCAAATTAACCTCATAGGCCGCAAACACGGCTATTATTGAAAATACCCTTACTTTGCACTCCCGATTTTATGGCCGGAACATATTTCGACTTCGAAAAACCCCTGCAGGAATTACAGGAGCAGTTAGATAAAGCCCGTGAAACCCACGAAAAGGGCAAGGTAGATATGGGTGAACTGATTGCCCAGCTCGAAGGTAAAATCGAGTCAACCAAAAAGGAAATTTATGCAAACCTCAATGGCTGGCAGAAGGTGCAAATCAGTCGCCACCCTGAGCGTCCTTACACCCTTGATTACATTGAGCACATAGCCACTGATTTCATCGAATTGCACGGCGACCGGAATGTAAAAGATGATAAAGCCATTGTTGGCGGTTTCGCTGCAATTGAAGGCGAATCGGTGATGATCATCGGTCATCAGAAGGGCAGAAATACCAAGCAAAGGCAATACCGGAACTTCGGGATGCCGAATCCTGAAGGTTACCGTAAGGCACTGCGTCTGATGAAACTCGCAGAGAAGTTCAATCGCCCCATCATTACGTTTATTGATACACCGGGTGCTTCTCCCGGACTTGAGGCAGAAGAACGCGGACAGGGTGAGGCCATCGCCAGAAATTTGTTGGAAATGGCTGTGCTGAAGGTTCCCGTGATTTGTATCGTTATTGGTGAAGGTGCGTCCGGAGGTGCATTGGGTATTGGCGTGGGTGATAAAGTGCTCATGATGGAATACACCTGGTATTCGGTGATTTCTCCGGAAAGCTGTTCTTCCATCTTGTGGAGAAGCTGGGAGTTTAAAGAGAAAGCTGCCGAAGCATTGAAACTTTCCGCAGAAGACATGCTGGGCAATAAGCTGATTGACGGAATCATTCGCGAGCCATTGGGCGGAGCGCATAACAATCCGGAAGCCGCTTATCAGGCGGTGAAAGAAGAAATCCTCAGCCAACTGAAGGTGCTGAAGGCCATGACGCCGAAAGCATTGGTGAACACCCGCGTGGAGAAATTCGGTGGCATGGGTGTTTATGTGGAAGGCTGAAGCCTTATAATTCCTTGCCGGACAGGAGCAAGCCTCCCAGGGGTCCGCAATGAAACAGCACATCCAAAACGCCTACCTCCGGTGTAAACGGATAACGCTCCGTGAAGTATTGCCCATAATCTTCAATGTTTACAACCGGTTCAGGTGAAGGCAAACGCTCAGGCATTCCTGCTGCACTGATCGGCTCGGGCAGTTTCAGCCAGGAGCAAATCAGTTTCAACGCTTCAAGATTGCACGAGTACAGATCGTTATAGCTTTGGAAGAACAGCGGTTCCAGGAGGTAGTTGTAATACTCAAAAAAGGCCGCGTTTCCATAAGCAGTTTTGATGGCTTGCCGGCATTCCTTGGCCCATTTGAAGCTGTTTAACGGTTTCAGTTCGCGCATGTCGTGTCTGGGGCCTTTTTGAAGGGGAATGCTCAGTTCCTGCAGTCCATTGGGTCCGCGGATGATGGTTTTTTGCACTGCAAATGCATGATTCAACAAGGGTGAAAGCACAACATCCTGATGTTGCAGGTAGCGCCTGAACCAGCTGATGGAAGGAAACCAGGGAGGGTTTATGAATTCCGCCATAGATGTACTTCACCGGTGTCTGTGCATTGATTCAGCAAGGCTGCTACATCTAAGCCCAATTCGGGGTGCTTCCAGTTCCTCCAGATTTCCGCAAATGGAAGGAGCGCAAAACGGCGCTCGGGAAGATGCCGGTGGGGGATTTCAAGCAGCTCGTGTTGTACTTGTTTCCCGCCATACGCAAGGATGTCCAGGTCAATAACTCTGGGGCCCATAGGTATGTTTTTGATTCTGCCCATGCGTTGTTCAATGCCTTGCAAACGTTGCAACAGCGCCAAGGGCGGCAGGGGGGTACGAAGCAGCACCGCCTGATTCAGGAAATAGGCTTGTTCGGTGTAACCCCAAGGGCTGCTGCGGTACATCGATGAACGGCGAATGACAACGCCACACGTAGATTTGAGCAGTGCAATGGCTTTCTCAATTTGCAATTCAGGTGCATGCAAATTGGCACCTAAAAGAACAACAACAGGACGGGCAAAGGCGCTGCGCTTTATCGCTGGGAAAACACCCATTTTTTCTGACCCAGAAAATTAATCACCATACTCACAGCGGTGGCCAAAATCACGGCAAAAATCTTATCTGCTTTAAAGGCAAGGAACTCGGTAATCAATCCATGCTGGTCTCTAAAACTTACCACAATTTCCTTGTTGGGAAGCAGGCTCAGGAAGAGTTCATTGCTGAGTATGTTGAGCAGTCCACTGATGCCGTAAAGGCTGAAATATCGGGCAAAGATGGTTTTGGAACTTGTGCGCTCGCCCCAGGTCCACCATTTGTTGAGGTTGTAACTGGCAAAAATTCCTGTGCCGAATCCAAACGCTTTAGAAAGCCAGGTAGGCCAAAATTGCGAACACAGGTAATAAACACCCAGATCTATCCCGAAACAAATAAATCCAACAATACTGAATTTGGTGATTTGAATGTAAGTATCCCGTGAAATCAAAGCCCCGCGAATATAAGTTAAGGATTCATGAACTGTGGGAGGGAATTCCGCATTGCTGTTGCAGTTGCCGACCGTCCCAATGGCAGTATTGACCCATAATCAGGCTTAGGTTCCCTGGGAGGTGACCGGAGGGTATGCCGAAAATTACGGGAATATTCAGGTGTTGAGTGTGTTGGAGGATGATGGATTCCGCATCATAACCAAACGGGATGCTGTGGTCTTTCATGTCCGTCATGCCACCAACCAGCAGGGCGCGGATGTGCCTGAATACACCGCTTTGTGCCAGTGAAAGCATCATGCGGTCGAGGTGGTAGTAGTATTCATCCAAATCTTCAATAAACAGCATATCGCCCGCTTCAACAGGGAAGTAAGGCGTTCCATTTAAAGCGTACAATAGTGATAAGTTTCCGCCAACGAGTCTACCGGAACATGACTTATTGTTGTAGCTAGGCCCTTCAGGAATGATGTTCACGTTGCCCGCTTCCAGTGCATGCATCATGTGTTGGAATGAATGCAACGCATTGGTGTCGTTTTCCCTGAGGCTGTAGGGCATGGGCGCATGCAGTGCGGCTACATTGGCTTCTGTACCTGATGCAGCCAGGAGTGCGGTAAGGTCGCTGAATCCGATCAGCCACTTGGGGTTCCGCCGCAACAGGGCCCAGTCCACTTGTTCCAGAATGCGCATGGAGCCGTAGCCTCCTCGGGCAAACCAGATGGCCTTGATTTCAGGATTGGACAGGAAGGTGTTCACATCATGGGCACGCTGGATGTCGTTGCCGCCCCATTGATGAAAGGCATCTGTACAATGTGGAGCGATGAGCCAGCGATAGCCACGGTTTTCCAACATGCGGAGCGCCGCCTCCAGGTCTTCCTGAGTTACAAAACGGGCCGGTGCGCAAATACCTATCAGGTCACCCGGCTGGAGTAGGGGCGGACATAGGTTCATTCAGGCAATTTCTTTTTTTCTGCTTCGAGGATTTGTTCCATCGAAGAAATACGCTCCAGGCAAAATGCTGCCAGCGCAGATGATTCTTCAAGCATGGCGGTCATACGGTCCATATCAGGGTCGCCGTGTTCCATTTCGTCCAACAGTGCCTGCAGCCTGGATGCGGCTTCTGCGTAAGTCATTTCATTATTCAGTTCCATCGGTTTTAATTTCAGAGATATTGGCGTTGACCCGTCCTCCTTTGAGGAACAAGGTGATTTCGTTCCCAGGTTCCAGTTGGGATGCATGATCTACCCGTTTCCCTTTGTGGTAAACCAGCGCATATCCTTGCTGCAGTAAACGGGAAGGATCCATTTGCCGAATCAGGCGCAAAGTGTGTTCAACCCATTGTTTCTGTCGATTTAGTTTCCATTGGGCCTGCTGCAGCACGCCGTTCCATTTCGAAATGGTTTCCAGGCGCAAGCGTTCCAGCTTTCGGGCAGCAACACGCTGTATATTTTTGTAATTCTGCACCACTCCGCTGATGTAATGCATGTTATGGGCCAATATGGCGGCCGCTGCTTTGGTGGGTGTTTTGTGGCTCTGTGCTGCCATCAGATCGGCGAGGCTGACGTTGCGTTCGTGGCCAATTCCCGTAAAAACAGGAATGGGACATAAGCCCGTTGCCAATACAGTTTCATAAGCATCGAAAGCGCTCAGGTCGGTATTTGAACCGCCACCACGTACAAGCACCACCACATCAAATGCCTCGGCTTGCGTTCCAACCTGTTCCAGGGCTGCGGATAATTGCCTTGCGGCACCTTCACCTTGCACCAGCGACGGAAATACCCGAATGGAAAACCCAAATCCGAAGTTGTTACCCAACAATTCATGGGTGAAATCTCTTTGTCCGTCGCTGTCGGGTGCGGTAATCAGTGCAATACGCTGGATTACTGGTGGCACAGGACGCTTGCTGTTGCTGCTGAAGTACTGGCCTTCTACCTGGAAAAAGTGTTCCGGGTTTGCAAGCAACAGTCGATTCAGCACTTCTTGTTTTTCCTGTTCCATCCTGCCGATGGTATATGTGCTGTCCAGTCGCTGAACCTGCAAACGCATGCCAAAACGCGCATTGTAGGTAACCTGAACCTGCAACAACAGCTGTAGGTTCCCGCGGAAGGCAATGCCGGTACTCAGTTCAAAGCCCCTGATTATCGGGTATTCATTTCGCCAGATGACGGCGTCGGCAGAAGCCAGGATGTTGCCTCCTTCCTGCTCCACCAACTTAAAAAAGCAGTATTGTCGGTCCGGATAGTTGCGCAGGTCAGTGATTTCTGCCTGCACCCAAAAGGATCTTCCATAAAAGCTGTTGTTGATGCTGTCGGCAATCATGCCGGTAAGCTCAGATAGCCGGATGGGCGCGTTCATTGAATTGGCCCTCCCGATTTGAATTGTTCATTGATTTCGGCAATAGCCAGCGGAACCCCGATGGTGGCAGGTGCTGAAATACAGCGTATTCCGTCGGATGTTTTTTCCTGATGCCTGTTGGGATCCACCAGCCAGATGCCGCAATCGTGTGGCGCGTAGTTGAGCAGATCTGCCGCGGGATACACCTGAAGGGAGGTGCCCACAATGAGCATGGCATCTGCCCGGGAAGTGAGGTAAACGGCTTCGTCCATCATCGGAACTGCTTCGCCAAACCAAACTATGTCCGGCCGCAGCGGATGTCCGTCGGGGCAGCGCATGCCAGCATGCAACAATCCCTCATCCAGCCGTTGCCGATACCCGGTTTCTCCCGAACTTCTGGCATACATCAGTTCTCCGTGCAGATGCGTAACGCGGGTGGAACCGGCACGCTCGTGCAAATCATCTACATTCTGGGTAATCACCAGCACTTCGTGTTGCTGTTCCAGTGCAGCAATAGCCAAATGTGCTGCGTTGGGCTGTGATTGAAGCAGGTTGAGCCGCCGCTGATTGTAAAAATCAAGCACCAGTTCCGGGTTGCGGCGCCAGCCTTCAGGACTGGCCACGTCTTCAACACGGTGGCCTTCCCACAGTCCTCCGGCATCGCGGAAGGTACGGATGCCACTTTCGGCACTGATTCCTGCTCCACTGAATACTACAATCCGCATTTGCCTGCAAGATACTTCAAGTGCCGGCAACGCGAATAGTTGTCAACCTTACCAATTCCTGAGATAAGTGTACCTTTGCCCTATGAAGTTCATTGCGGACATCAACATCATGCCACTGAAAGGATTGTTGGATCCTCAGGGTAAAGCCGTGAGCCACAGCATGCCCTCCATCGGGCTGAACAACATCGGGGATGTGCGCATCGGAAAACACATCCAGATGGAGATTGAAGCCGACAGTGAAGCAGCGGCCCATGAATCTGCCGAGGTTGCCTGCCGTAAATTGTTGGCCAACCTGATCATGGAATCTTTCCACATCAGCATCCGCCAGGCCTGATAGATCAGCCGGGTAAGATCGATCCATGAGGTTGCTTCTTCAACGTGTGGGCCGTGCTTCTGTAAAGGTTGACGGCACTCAGGTTGCTTCCATTGGTAAGGGTTATTTGGTTTTGGTGGGAATAGGCGAAGGTGATGTGCCCGAGCAAGCCCGCAAACTTGCAGAAAAACTATTGGGGTTGCGCCTCTTTGCTGATGATGCCGGGAAGATGAACCTAAACCTCACACAGGTGGGCGGCAGTTTGTTGCTGGTAAGTCAATTCACCCTGTACGCCGACACAAAAAAGGGCAACAGACCGTCGTTCGTGGCTGCGGCCCGTCCTGAACTCGCCCAGCCGCTGTTTGATTACTTTGTGGAAAGTTGCCGGAGTCTGGCTCCCGAAACAGAAGTGCAAACCGGTGTTTTCGGAGCCATGATGGATGTGGAGTTGCTAAACGATGGTCCGGTAACCATTTGGATGGACAGCGCTCAGTGGGATTGAATCAGCACTTCAGGTTGTCAATGAGCCGAATGCCTTCCAGATAGCCGGCATAAAGCAATACAGACGGGCCATCAGGCCATTCATTTAAGGATTCCAGTGTTTCGGGGTTTGCCAATTCCAGGTATTCGGTTTGGATGTCGTTTTGCTGCAGGTAGGCACGGGCAGCGGAAAGCAGTTCGGGCAAAGGATGTTCTTGTTTTTCAGAACAGATGCGCTGCATGGCCTTAATGATGGCGGGAGCCTTCGCCCTGGCCTCGGGACTGAGCCGCTTGTTCCGCGAACTCATGGCCAGGCCGTCGGACTCACGCCGGGTGGGAACAATATGCATACGGATGTTCCGGAAATGCAGGTTCAAAAGCTGCTGCACCACCATGCATTGTTGAAAGTCCTTTGCTCCGAAATAAACATCGTCGGGTTTGATGTCGTGGAACAGGGTCCACAACACATCAATCACGCCTTGGAAATGTCCGGGGCGGTAGCTGCCCTCCAACCTGTCGCCTATAGCTCCAAGGTCAACCTTGGGAATTTGAACATCATTGCGGTACACCTGTCCGGGATTGGGAATGAATACTGCATCGCATCCGGCAGCGCGAAGCATTTGGATGTCGCTGCTGATGGTGCGCGGGTAATGCAACAAGTCATCAGGGTTGTTGAATTGTCGTGGATTCACAAAAATGGAGGCAAGGGTAGTGCGTCCCTGCTCCCTGGCAGCGGATATCAGGCTCAAATGTCCTTCATGCAGCGCGCCCATCGTAGGGATGAAGCCAAGGGGTGTTGCCTTATCCGGTTCATGCAGCCATGAAGCCAGTTTGTTTCTATAGAAAAAAAGTTTCAAATTTTCAAGTTAAATAATTGCTCAAATAGACGGTTTTTCTAGGGTTTTACGGCCTTTTTATCGGATTTTTTTTGTTAATTTTGTAATTGCGTTCTGCAAGATATGGTGCAAAAAAAGAAAAAGATCCTTTTCGTAAGTTCTGAGATGGCCCCCTTTTTGGAAGACTCACCTGTTGCCACCATTGCCAGGTTGTTGCCACAGGCCATTCAGGAAAAAGACAATGAAATTCGCATTCTGGTGCCGCGTTTCGGGGTAATCAATGAGCGCAGGAATCGTTTGCATGAAGTGGTGCGCTTATCGGGCATCAACATTACCATTGATGATAACGACAATCCACTCATCATCAAGGTGGCTTCCATTCCCCAAACCAAAATGCAGGTGTACTTCCTCGACAATGAGGATTATTTTCACCGCAAAGCCGTTTACAGCAATGAGAAAGGTGAGTTTTTTGAAGATAATGACGAACGAACCATCTTCTTCTGTAAAGGTGTTTTGGAAACGGTGAAGAAGTTGGGATGGGCTCCTGACATCATTCATTGCCAGGGATGGATGACCAGCCTGATTCCGGTGTACCTCAAGACTATTTACAAAGATGAGCCCGTGTATCGAGGTACTAAGGTAGTCTATTCCATTTTTGACAAGGAGTTTGAGCAACAGTTGGGAAAGGATTTCACCCGCAAAGCCAGCCTGAATTCTGTGCCTGATAATCAATTGGAGTGTTTTTCTCCCGGTGATCACTGCAGCCTTCAAATTGGTGCCATAACCCATTCAGATGCCATCGTACAGGTAGGAACTACTGTAGATCCTGCCATTTCCAAGCATATATCAGACAAACCGTTCATGCAGCACAGCGACGATCAACAAGGTGATCAGTATGCTTCCTTGTATGATCAGCTCTGTAACCGTTAAGTCAAAATAGCCGTTCTACACCGGTGAACCATTTTAAAATTGCTCTGGCCATTCTGAGCGCAGGTTTTCTGGCTTCTTGCAACAAGTACAAAGACAGTATTTCATTGCAGGAGCAGGAAAATCAAAATCAAGGGGATTACAGCCTGATGCGCACAGATACGTTTACCATCCTGGCCAACAGTTGGGCTGAGGACAGCATCCCTGTAAGCAATTTGAGTTATTATCTGTTGGGTGCGATGAATGACCCGGAAACGGGACAAAGTTTTGCTTCAATAGCAACAAACCTGTATCCTACACAGCCCGGGAAAACCTTTCCTGCCACCGCTGAAATGGATTCGGCCGTTTTGTTCCTTCCATTCCCACCCGGAAACAACTTCTACGGCAATCCGGGAACCGCCCAGGCCATCAGTGTTTATCAGCTCAGGCAGCCTGTTGATGAGAATAAATACTATTACAACACCGATAAGGTTTCCTACGGCACAGAGAAAATAGGCAGTTATTTTGGGCGTTTGAAGAGCACTCGGTTTGATTCCATCAGGTATAATTCCGGGAAAATTCTGATGTATCCGGGATTGCGCATCAGGCTGAGCGATGCATTTGCACGCACCTTATTCAATGCACCCACTGCGGTAACGCAAACGAAAGAGGCATTTTCAGAATACATCAAAGGCCTTGCGTTGGTTCCCGAAGACCGTGATTTCCAGCCCGAAGAAGGAGGCGTTGCCCTGATGGATTTAAATCCTTCCGGTTTGATTGGTGTGAAGCCAAGGGTTATTCTTTATTACGACGACACTTCCCAATTGGAATATGAAGTGGGTTATCAGAAAACTGCGGTGAATCAGTTTGAATTCAGGCCCGCTTCGGCAGCACTCACCGCCCAACTGAACGGCAATAATTGGTGGCCTTATACCTATGCCCAGTCGATGGGAGGTTGCAAAACCTATCTGAAGATTCCGTGGTTGTTGAACCTGGTGCAGGATCATACCGTGGTCATCAACAAGGCAGAACTTTTTGTTTCCCTGAGCGATCAAACATCGCATGCGTTTTATCCGCCACCGGCCAGATTGAATCTTGGTCAGCCGATCAGCGCTTTGCGGAGAAGAAGCAATGCCATCAGGGATTTTTCAGATAATCCTGCTTATGGTGGTACCTACCTCAAGGACTTGAATGGCTACAAGTTTAACATTACGCTGCACGTACAAGATTTAATCAACCAGTATTTCCGGTTTGGCCGGCGTGCTGACCAGGGATTGTTGCTGTTTGTTCCATCTGATAGTCCGGTGAGTGGCTCCAGAGCGGTATTTGACATGCGTCCCGGAAATACAAAATTGGTCATTACCTACACAAAACTTAACAACTGATTTAGGCGTTACCCTTACCAAGCTTTATGGAGCGAAGAAAACCTTATCAATTGGTCAGCAGGGACTGGAAAAGTGAGAATACAGTTGTAGAGGTGAATGGCAGTCGCATTGGTGACCCTGAAGAGGTTGTACTTATTGGTGGTCCATGTGCGGTAGAAAATGAAGAGCAGATTTTTACCATCACCGAATATCTTTCCAAACTGGGTGTGCGCATGTTGCGCGGAGGCGCATATAAACCCCGAACCTCACCTTACTCCTTCCAGGGATTAAAAACTGAAGGCCTGGAAATGTTGCGCAGGGCTGCCGACAAGTTCAACATGGCTGTGGTATCGGAAGTGATGAGCGCCGATCGTATTGATGAGCTATGTGCTTTTGCGGATGTGCTTCAGGTTGGAACCCGAAACATGCAAAACTATCCATTGCTGCGTGCTTTGGGTAAAATCAATAAGCCCATATTGTTGAAAAGGGGCATGAGCAGCACCATTGACGAATGGTTGTTGGCCGCAGAATACATCTTGCTCGGTGGAAATGAGAAGGTGATGCTTTGCGAACGAGGCATACGCACTTTTGAAACAGCTACACGCAATACGCTTGACCTTACGGCTGTGCCATTGTTGAAAGACCTGACGCACCTGCCGGTAATCGTCGATCCCAGTCAGGCAACAGGTTTGAGGGAATTGGTTCCACCGATGTGCTATGCAGCTCTGGCTGCAGGTGCTGATGGTTTGATTGTGGAGGTACATAATCAACCATCTGAGGCCTTGAGCGACGGCGATCAGTCGCTGTATCCGGATCAGTTTGCCGCCATGTTGGATCCCATCCGCTATGTAGCTGCCTTATACAACAAGCGCCCGGATTTCGACAAAAAAAACAGGGTTTTTAGCCCTGTTTCCTGAATTAATCAGTTGCTGTTTTTTTAAAGTGTGCGAACCGCCATTGCGAGTTCTTCATAACTCTGTCTTCCGAGTAATGAACGCACAACTTGGCCATTCCTGTAAAAATTTACCGTAGGATAGCCACCCACCTGATAACGCGTGGCTAAATCGGGATAAGCTTCACAATCTACCTTGATGACAATCACACGATCAGCCATTTCCTGTTTGATTCTTTCAATGTCGGGAGCCATCAATTTGCAGGGGCCGCACCAGGTGGTGTAGAAGTCAACAAGGACCAACTTTTCACCTTTAATGGCTTCATCAAATTCGGCAACGGTGTATTCCCTGGCCTTGGGCTTGGCGTTGGCAAGTGGTTTTCCGGCGCCTTCCCATGCAATAATTCCGCCTTTCAGATCCATCACCTTAGAGAATCCTTTTTGGCGCAACTGTGCAGCAGCATCTTCACTTCTGCCACCGGATGCACAATACACAAAAATGGTTTTCTGTTTATCCAGCGCTGAAATCATGCTGTCGAAACGCTCGTTTCTGAAATCTATATTCAGGGCGCCTTCAATAGTTCCTTGAGCAAATTCTTCAGGCGTGCGCACATCAACCAATACCGCCTGCTTCACCGCAAGAGCCTCGGTTAACTTGTTCTGAAATTCATCAGGACTCAACTGTTGCTGTCCCTGCACCTGATTGCAGGCTGCGATGGCAAAGATGGTGCTTGCCGCTAATGACCAAAAACCTGTTCTACGTACGTTCATTATTGCAAATTTAACCCCACTTTCGCAGTTAGAAACAGACCTAAGTCACACGAAAGCACACGTTGATGGAATTTTAACCATGAAAATCATCATTCTTAAGCATTTAAATGAGCGTACGCGACAGTCGATATGGTTCTGGTTGTTTTGGATGATTGCCAGCGGCAGTTTGGGTATTTTCAGCCGTTTGGATTTAGCGCCACAAGGCATCCATCAGGGAGCGCAATGTGATCGCGCTTCATTGGCTTGGAACTTTGCTTATACCGATAGAAACATCCTGAAGCCACATGTGCACGAAACCAGGTTTGGCAATGGTTTGGTGGCTGGCGAGTTTCCATTGGTGCCTTGGTTGGTTTCCAAGTGTTATCAGGCTTTTGGCTTCCATCATTTTTGGTTTCGGGGAATCAATTGGTTGTTCCTTTCCTTGGGCGCATGGTGTGCGTTCCTGATCAGCGGTTACTTCATCAATCATTTGTTTCATCGGCTGCTGTTAATAGCCATTTGGACGTTTTCTCCCATCCTTTTGTTTTACGGGCCAGCTTTTTTACCCGATACAACAGCCCTAGCCTGTTCGTTAATGGCATGGTATTTCCTGATTCGCTGGCGATTTCAAATGCGCAGTACAGATCTGGTATTGGGTTTACTACTACTTGGCTTGGCCGGAATGGTGAAGGTTACCTTCAGCGCAGGATTGTTTCCGGCCGCATTGTTGATTGGGCGTTCACTGAGCGCGTCAGCCACGGGATGGAAAAAGTGGATCTTGCCGGCATCGCTTATTTTGATTGCAGCACTGGCCATTAATGGTTGGTACCGATATGCAGCAGCGTTGAATGCCGCTTCCGGAAATGTGCATTTTTTGTTACAGGCCAAGCCTGCTGCCGATATCCAGGAGGCGCGCATACTCACCGTGAGCATTGTAAAGAATTGGCTGGAACAGTTCTATCCCGGCCCTTATGTGTTTGCCTTGCTCATGCTTGGCCTTATTGCTGCGCTGTTCCCCAAAAAACAGGATCCGTGGATTTATCAATTGAGTCTTTGGTATCTGTTGGCTGCAGGTGGGTTTTTCGTGTTGATGCAGTCGCAGTTTCTGTACCACGATTATTATTTCATCTTCTTTTACCTGCCGGTATTTTTCATCCTGATTCAGTTCTACCTGCGGAGCATTCGTTTCTCAGGGGCGCTGGGCTGTGCCACATGGCTACTTTATTTCCTCCCAATCATGCATTACAGTCATACCAGCGAATTACTTGCTGCACGCTATCGACAGGGTAGCTATTGGGAACAAACCATTACGCAGTTAAGCACCTGGGAAGGTTCGGATCGCTGGTTGGACAGCCTTGGTGTTCCCCGGAACGAACAGGCCCTGCTCACCGGGTTTGATCCTTCGCCGAACAATCAGCTGTATTTCCTGCAGCGTCGGGGTAAGCGCTTTCACAGTGATTATTCACCAGAAACCGTTCATGGCATCATCCTGGAACATGGCATACGCTGGCTGGTACTTTCCGATGCCCAGGCATGGGATCAAGGCTACCGCAACGATTCTTTGTTCACCACAGAACGTGTGGGCGTAAGAAATTACCTGGAGTTGAGGAAAGTCACTGTTAAGCCTCAGCCATAAGCGGCAATTTGCGCGGTGTGTATTTTGCTGCTTCCCTGGCAATAACCGCAATATGTTCCGGCGTGGTTCCACAGCAACCACCAACTACATTCACAAAACCATCTTTGCAATAAGAAGCCATTACTGCGGCCATACCTTCCGGAGTATCGTCATATTCACCGAATTCGTTCGGCAATCCGGCATTTGGGTACAAGGTGGTGTACACCCATGCATTCTTACTCAAAGCTTCGATGTATGGACGCATTTGGTCCGCGCCCAGGGCGCAGTTCAGGCCGATGCTCAAAAGCTTGGCGTGGCTCACGCTGATCCAGAAAGCTTCTGCCGTTTGTCCACTCAGCGTGCGCCCGCTGGCATCGGTAATGGTTCCGGAAACCATCACCGGTATATCCAAACCGCGTTCTTCCTTCAGGCTGTTGATTGCAAATAATGCTGCTTTACAATTGAGGGTGTCGAATACTGTTTCCACAAGAAAAAGATCAACACCCGCATCTGCAAGTGCTTCGGCTTGTTCGCGATATGCGGCAGCCAAATCGTCAAAATTTACGGCCCTGAATCCCGGATTGTTGACATCAGGGCTCAGACTGGCAGTGCGGTTGGTTGGTCCAATCGCTCCGGCAACAAACCGCGGTTTGGCAGGGTTTTGGGCTGTATAGCTTTCGGCAGCTTCCTTAGCCAATCGCACGGCTTCAAGATTGAGTTCGCGTACCAATGATTCCATGTGGTAATCGGCCATGGAAATACGGTTGGCGTTGAAAGTATTTGTTTCCAGAATATCGGCCCCGGCATCCAGAAAGTCCCGATGAATAGCGGAGATGATTTCCGGTTGGGTGAGCACAAGCAGGTCGTTGTTGCCTTTCAGCGGATGAGGATAATCCTGAAATCGATTACCCCGGTATGCCTGTTCGTCAAGTTTATGCTTCTGGATCATGGTTCCCATGGCACCATCAATGACCATGATGCGCTGGTCCAGTATCTGTTTAATGTTGGTTTTCATTGTTTCAAGAGGTTTAAATGTTCGCCGAACACTTCGAACAATAGGTTGAGGTATGTTTCGCTGGCAATGCTGTTGTCTTTATTCAACAGGGCCAGCGGGTCTTTCTGTGCAAACAACGTTGGACTGGAATGGTGGAACAGCAACAATGGCGACAAGTTTGTATTGGCCAATTTAGGATGTTTCACCTGTGCCAGTGGTTCATCAAGTCGTACCTGCATGGAGGGCATTATTCCCTTGTATTGTGGCGATTTCCAGTACAGCAGATGAGGTTCCGGATCGTAAAGTTCCTGCACATCAGCCCTCTGCATCCAATTGTAGGTGCGTCCTGAAAATAAGGAGTCAAACACCTGTTCAGCTTTCCTGAAGTCTAATGGATTTGCCGTATCAGCCTGGAACGGAAGGAATCCCATCAAGGCTTTATTGCGAAAGGCCAGGAACAGTGGTTTTTTGAGTCCGTGTACATAGCGATAATTAGCACGCTCAATGATGCCCGAAACCAACCCTGCCGGAATAACCTGCGTAAGGAAGCGGCTTAATTTTTCTTCATCAAAGGTTTGGATGGCAAGGACCAATCCCTGTGGGATCCTAAAAAGCAAAAGGTCGCTGTACAGGTCTATGCCTAAATCTCTGGGATCTTTGACGTTTCTGAAGATGGGAAGTTTGCTCAGGCTATCGGAAAAAGCATTGAGTGCCGGGAGGTTTCCGGGTTGAACCTCTTTTTGAAGCGTACGTGTTTGGATATGAAACACCCATTCAGCGTCAGGTGGAACCAGCAATACGATTTTGCTTCTGCTGTTGAAGTTATACCGCAGATACACGGCCACAATAACGGCCAGCAGCAATACCGGAATTCCGATGCGAAGTGCAATGCGTCCAATCGGACTCATGCCGCAAAGGTAGTATGGGAATTAACAGATTAGGTGCTCCGAAGCGTTGGAGGATGCCAATCCTTGCGCTATACTGCGTCGCTGAATCTGTGCAAAGAACAGTTGCATACCCTGTAAACGAAAAAACCCTCCGTGAGCGGAGGGTTTTTTCGTTTGAATGTTCTTAGATTATTGGTTCGTACCAGAAGGAGTGGCTGCAGGAGTGGCCTGACCATGACCCTGGCAAGGCTTATTGCAAGCCGGCTTTTGGGTTTCGGTAGCATTGGCACTGTGTGCATGGCCGGTGCAGGCTGAGGCCTGTCCTTCTTTGCTTTTACAACAAGCTTTAGGTGCAGCAGCACTGTTTTGACCTGCGCAGGCAGCCTGTCCGGTTTTTGCTTTGCAGCAAGCCTTTGCGGGGGCAGCAGCGGCAGGGGTTGCAGGGGCTTCAGTAACAGCTACCGGAGTAACTTGCACAGGCGCCTGACCTACAGATGGTTGATTGGTGCTTTGTGCAGGTTTGATTTCATTTCCTGCAGCATCTACGTTTTGTGCATGAGCGGTGGCAACTGCACCGAAAATCATGGCTATGAAAAACAGTTTTTTCATGGTTCTTAGTTTGTTAGGTGTTTCACAAAGTTAGAAAATTTTCCTGCATTCAGTCAAAATGTGCAATCACAGTTTCACCACCGGTCGTTTTTTCACCGAGTTTCACGGAAATCTTAGCATCCAGTGGTAAGAACAAATCAATTCTTGAGCCAAAGCGAATGAAGCCCATTTCTTGACCTTGCTGAACCTGTTGGCCTTCTTTCACATAATAAATGATACGCCTTGCCAATGCACCGGCAATCTGTCGGAACAACACCTTTCGTCCGCCCTGGTCAATTACGACGGTACTCCGCTCATTTTCAGTGCTGCTTTTGGGATGCCAGGCCACCAGATATTTGCCGGGGTAATAACGCACGTACGCAATCTGACCGCCAATGGGGTTGCGGTTCACATGTACGTTTAATGGTGACATAAAAATGCTGACCTGTTTGCGTTTGTCTTTGAAATATTCAGGCTCGTCAACTTCCTCAATTACCACTACTTTTCCATCGGCAGGTGCGATGATGGTATTGGGATCAACAGGTGTATAACGCTGAGGATTCCTGAAAAATTGAACCACCAGAACATACAGAACAATAGAAACGAGCATCAGCAACTGAAACAGCAACCCGTCACCGGCCAACCAATGAACAACCAGGTTCAGGAAGCCCAGCAACAGGGTCGTGACGAGGATGATCAGGTAGCCTTCGCGATGGATGCGCATCAGAATTTGCCTCTGATTTTAAAAGTAGCAGCTACCTTGTCCAGCGCCACAATGTAAGCAGCCAAGCGCATGGTGGTGCTGTATTTCTGTGACATTCCGAACACGGTATCGAAGGCCTGTTTCATCACGCGATCGGCGCGCCGATTCACGCGTTCTTCTGTCCAGTAATAACCAAGTCGGTTTTGTACCCATTCAAAATACGAAACGGTTACACCACCGGCATTGGCCAGAATATCAGGAACAACCATGATGCCTTTTTCCTGAAGGATGGGGTCTGCTTCTGCAGTGGTGGGGCCATTGGCGCCTTCCACAATCAGGCGCGCCTTAATCTGTGCAGCATTTTCCAGCGTGATTTGGTCTTCCATAGCTGCGGGAACCAGGATGTCGCAAGGAAGCGTAAGAAGTTCGGAATTTGAAATTTTCGAACCGCCGGTAAAACCTTCGAGGCTGCGGCTGGGGCTATTCTGTACGTAGGCGATGGCTTCTTCTACGTTGATGCCATTTGGATTGTGGTAGCCGCCGCTCACATCGCTGATGCCCACAATTTTTACGCCGAGCATGCTGATGAGTTTTGCGCTGATGCTTCCCACATTCCCGAAGCCCTGAACCACGCAGGTACTTTCGGTAGGATTCATGCCTAGTTTTGCCATGGCACTGCGGCAAGAAACCATTACACCGCGGCCGGTAGCTTCCACACGGCCCAGTGAGCCACCAAGGATCAACGGCTTTCCTGTAACTACCGCCCAGGAGTTCTGATCTTTTATTTTACTGTATTCATCAACAATCCAGGCCATTTCCTGCTGTCCGGTACCCATGTCGGGCGCGGGAATGTCTGTATCGGGTCCAAAAATTTCACTCATGGAAAGCGTATAGGCGCGCGTTAAACGCTCCAATTCACCTTTGCTCATGCTGCGGGGATCGCACTTGATGCCACCTTTTGCTCCGCCGTAGGGAATGTTCACAACGGCACATTTCCAGGTCATCCATGCGGCCAGGGCACGCACTTCGTCTTCGTTCACATCCATGGAATAGCGCACACCGCCTTTGCTGGGACCCAACAAAGTGCTGTGCACGACCCTGAAACCTTCAAAAACACGAATGCTGCCGTCATCCATGGTGATGGGCAGATTTACTGCAACTGCCTTGGCCGGAACTTTAAGTACATTCATGATGGATTCTTCCAGACCCATCAGGCGCGCTGCCTCGTCGAAACGCTGCATCATTGAATGCAGGGGATTGTGTTTGTGTTCTATGGTTGCACCCATAACGAAAATTTGAGGTGGCAAATATCCGATTTACCATTGGGAAAGGCAAAGCGCCCTTTACGTGGTTATTTTTGCCGCTCTATGAGTTTTCAACCTCGCTTTAATCTTGTGGAAGAACTGCGCTGGCGCGGCATGCTGCACGACCTCATCCCGGGTGTGGAAGAGCTGCTGATGCGCGAACAGGTTACCGGTTACATCGGATTTGATCCAACGGCAGATAGTTTACACATTGGAAATCTGGTGCCCATCATGTTGCTGGTGCATCTTCAAAGGGCCGGGCATAAGCCCGTTGCTTTGGTTGGCGGTGCAACCGGAATGGTGGGTGATCCTTCCGGCAAAAGTGAAGAGCGCAAATTGATGCAGGAAGAAACCATCAACTATAACCTCGATTGTCAACGCAGGCAGCTGGAGCGTTTTCTTCAGTTCAGTGGCGACAATGCAGCGTCAGTGGTGAATAATTACGATTGGTTTAAAGCGTTTAGCTTCCTGGATTTCATCAGGGAAGTAGGCAAACACATTACCATCAGCTACATGATGGGCAAAGACAGTGTGCGCAACCGTTTGGAAAACACCGGGATGTCATTTACCGAGTTCAGCTATCAGCTGGTACAGGGGTATGATTTTTATCATTTATACCAAAACCATGGCTGCAAATTGCAAATGGGCGGCAGCGATCAATGGGGAAATATTACCACGGGAACAGAGTTGATTCGCCGCATGGCCGGTGGTGAAGCGTATGCCATTACCGCGCCCCTGATTACAAAAAGCGACGGATCTAAGTTTGGCAAAAGCGAAGGCGGGAATGTCTGGCTCGATCCGGCACGCACATCGCCCTATAAATTTTATCAATTCTGGTTGAATCAAAGCGATGAAGATGCTTCGCGTTACATCCGGATTTACACACTGCTCGACCAGGCTTCTATTCTGGCCCTGGAGTCAGAACATCAGGCAGCACCGCACCTCAGGATTTTACAGAAAGAACTTGCCGCCCAGGTAACCACGATGGTGCATGGCGCTCAAGAACTGCAACAAGCGCTGCAAGCCACGGAAATTCTGTTTGGCAACAGCAGCAGCGATGCGCTTAGAACCATTGATCCTGATTTATTACTTCAGATCATGGAAGGGGTTCCGATGTTTCAGGTTCCAAAAACAAAGCTGGATGCAGGTATCAACATCATGGAACTCACCGCTGTAGATACGCAGGTATTCCCAAGCAAAGGCGAAGCCCGCAAAATGATTCAGGCCGGAGGCTTCAGCATCAACAAGGAAAAACAAGCCGACGAACAGGTTGTGATAGACAGTTCGTACTTACTCCACGGAAAATTCCTGCTGGCCCAGCGCGGCAAGAAGAATTATTACCTGATTGTAGCAGAATAATCCTTCAGCACAAAACAAAAAACCCCGACCATAGGCCGGGGTTTTTTGTTGAAATAACTCTTTAGGATTAATGGTGATGCCCGCCCGGTCCGTGCACATGGCCGTGATCCAGCTCTTCAGCCGAGGCGTCGCGAACTGATACAATGGCACCGGAAAATTGCAACACCTGATCGGCCAGCGGATGGTTGAAATCCATGGTCACTAATTCACTGTTAAAATCTACGATTTTGCCTTGGAGCGGATTGCCCATCTGGTCCTGCATGGGGATGATGTTTCCCACCTTCAATATGCCTTCAGGTACATCGGCGCCCTGAAATACAGAAGCCGGAACCTGAACCACCGCGCCGGGGTCAGATACACCGTAACCTTCTTCAGCAGTCAGGGTGAAGCTGAATGCATCGCCAACCTTTAATCCTTCCAGGTTGCGGTCAAAAGCTTCAAGCGTCTGACCGATGCCGTGAATAAAGGTAAAGGGGTCTTGTTCCGTGGTGGCGTCTGCGATGTCGCCATTGCTGAGGGTCAGCGTGTACGTGAGACTCACCACCCGGTTTTTTTCAATGTTCATAATTGCTTGAATGATGATACAAAATACGGAGAGAAATGGCCGATAAGCAAACGGATTCGTTCGATTACCACATCGCGGATACCTTTAATTGGTCAACGATGCCAGACATGGCCTTGAGGGAATAACCGTTCGTAAATCTGTGTTGATTTGCATGATGTTCCTTGGTTTTTGCGTTTTATGTTTGTTTTCAATAATGGAATTATTTCATACTTCTAAAAATAGAACCGAAAAAAACATGTTCGTAATATCGTATCGCAAAGCCTTTGTATTTTTCCTCCTGGCCTTTGTCTCATCCGATGTTGCAAAAGCAACCCATTTGATGGGTGCCGACATGCAGTATATCCATCTCGGTGCCATGAAATATAAAGTTGTGGCCTCTGTTTACAGAGATTGTCGTGGAATTCCATTGGGTGTTAATGATGTAATATTCGGCATGTATTCCGGCAACCCCAATACCAGAAGTTGCGGTCAGTTTAAGCTTACATTCCAACGGACCTCCATTACCGATATCACGCCCACTTGCAACGCGGTTTCAAAGCCTTGTAGTCCAGTAAATACATCCGCAAGGGGAATGGGTGTAGAGCTTCATATTTATGAAACGGTAGTTGACTTTGATTCAACACCCTATAAAAACCTCATCAGTGGAGCATCCTGCTGCAACGTAACCTTTTATATGGAACAGTGCTGTAGGAACGGGGCTATAACTACAGGTGCTTCAAGCATGAACTTCATAACCTATTGCACGCTTAATTTATGTACAGTTTCCCGAAATGGTAACAACAGCCCTGCCTTTTCGAATCCTCCGATTTTCTTTACCTGCTGTAATCAGCCATACCGTTACAACCACGGATTGATAGATACTGTTGATCAGGACTCTGTAGTATTTATCCTTACTACGCCGCTTATTACGGCTGGGCCTGATCAGGCAACATTTTATACCGCTCCTTTTTCTTACAGATACCCTGTTACACCTTATTGCCCTGGCTCCGGTGGCGTTCTTTGTTTGCCTGATCCTAAGGCTTCAAACCCTGTGGGTTTTTACTTTGACAGTCTCGGCGCAGATATGATTTATACCCCCACAAAATGTGACGAGGTTGCACTTATAGCCGTGGTGGCAAAGGAATACAGAAAAATTGGAGGCAATTGGCTGGAAGTAGGTTCTACTCGTCGTGACATGCAGGTTCTGGTGACGGATTGCGTTGCCAATATGATACCCGAAATTACAGGCACGGTTGACACCTGTATTCAGGAAGGAGATACCCTTATCTTAAATATCAGAACTAAAGACACCCTGGTGAAAGGTGTCCAAACTCGTGGCGACTCAGTAAGCATTAGCTGGAATGGAGGTATTAAGGGTGCGGTTTTTACTGTAAATACCGGAAAGAACCCAACAGGTACCTTGCATTGGATTGCACCCAAGGGCAGTGCCCGGCAGCAGCCATACACCTTCAGCATCTACGCCAGAGATAACAACTGCAACCTCAATGCAGAACATTATAAGGGTTTCAGGGTGTATGTGGGAAATTGCGGAAAAAGAACCGCAGTGGAACGGTCTCATACGGCAGACCTGAAAATCTACCCTTTGCCTGTGAAGCAGGGAACCTATCTTTTCCTGCCGGTTTCCGCCCATACTGCCTTTGTGCTGTGCGATTTCTGTGGAAGAATTATGTACACCGGCGCAGCCGAAGAAGGCCGTGTGAAAATCCCGGAGCATATTCCTTCAGGCGGTTATCTGCTCAAAACCGAATACCTCTTAACGCCGACTATTCAAAGAATTTTGATTGGTGATTAAAGACCTCAGGGCCCAGAGGTGCTTTGCCGGAATGCGTTCATGGGTTCTCTTGCTCATGTAATGCGCGGTTTATCAGACAGCCTGCGCTTTCGGTTCATATTGGCCTTTCATTCCTTCCCAGTAACCCTACAAAGACTTCGAGATCGTTTGTACAGAATCAGGAAACAACTATATTTGCAGCCCTGTTTTCGAAGACAAACAGTTTGGACCCGTAGCTCAATTGGATAGAGCATCTGACTACGGATCAGAAGGTTTGGGGTTCGAATCCCTACGGGTCCGCGAAAAGCCTCTGCAGAAGCAGGGGCTTTTTTATGGTTTATGTTTTACGTTTATATTCTTTTTTCGTCTGTTTCAAGTCGTTATTACATTGGTCAGACCTCGAACGTTGCGGACCGCTTGCAAAGACACAATTCAGGTTATGAAAAATCCACCGCGCCTTACCCACCGTGGAAGCTTTTATTGATCCTGGAGAAACCAACAAGATCAGAAGCGGTGATTTTGGAGCGAAAATTAAAAAACCTCAACACGAAAGATTTGGAGCAGTTCATAACCAAGTATCGCTGAGTTTGGGGTCGCGAGGTGAACTCGCGATGGCGAGCGAAGCCTCGCCATCCGCGAAAAGCCTCTGCAGAAGCAGGGGCTTTTTTATGGTTTATGTTTTACGTTTATATTCTTTTTTCGTCTGTTTCAAGTCGTTATTACATTGGTCAGACCTCGAACGTTGCGGACCGCTTGCAAAGACACAATTCAGGTTATGAAAAATCCACCGCGCCTTACCCACCGTGGAAGCTTTTATTGATCCTGGAGAAACCAACAAGATCAGAAGCGGTGATTTTGAAGCGAAAATTAAAAAAACCTCAACACGAAAGATTTGGAGCAGTTCATAACCAAGTATCGCCAGGTTTGGGGTCGGGTTGTTCTTTGTTTCTAACCGTACTCATCCTGATGAACGCTTGACCGTAAAGTTGACAATTCGGCCGCTGAACCCCATTTGAGCGGAATTTTCGACTGCATGGTTTAACCCTTCCCATGCATCAATAAGTATTCTCTTTATATGCCCGGGGATTGTTCGGCTTCTCATCCATTAGCTTGAGTTTCTTTGCCCCAACATACATCAACTCGTGTTCATCCACCGCAGAAGGGCATTAAAGCCAAGGAACGCGGTCGCCCTTTTTGCCTTTCGCGCCTGCATTTCCTAACTTGCAGGCATGCTGAGGAAATTCCTGTTTCTTTTCGGATCTAGTGTTTGTTTGTCCGCGAACCTTGCTGCACAATACGTTCAGGTGGGGGAAGGCGGTTTTTCCGGTTCCAATGCAGGCGGGCCCATGAATTCCACCACACTCAGCAATGCATGGTGTAAATATGCGTATATCTGGCCACAGGCTCTGTTGGGAAACCTGAAACACGGCGATACCATCCAGTCCATGGAGTTTTACAAGGATGTAAGCACGGCCATGCAGGCTTCACCTTCATTGGCCATTTGGATGGGCATGGCTGATTCAGCCGGTTTCCCCGGAGTTCCCATTTCATTCAGTGCCGAAACGGCAGGTACAGGAATGGTGAAGGTGTACGACAGAAATCCGGTTTCCGACGTTTCTGGTCCGGAGGGCTGGAAGAAATTCGCCTTTCACCTGGCTCCTTTTGTGGTGGATACCAACCGCGGGAAACACCTTAAGGTGCTTGTTGCATACAATCAAACGGGCGCACAAACAGCAAATATTCCCTGGTGGTACGACAACCGCTTCTCGCTACCCGGACTGGCCATTGGACAAACCCGATTTCAAACAGGAACCGGTACGCCGCTCGATACCATGCGCAATGCTTCAGATGTACATCCCAGCATCATTCTGAACTATCCACGCAGCGACAAGGATTTGCTGGTGATGAAACTCTATGCGCTTGGAAAACTTCCGGTACCCCTGGGAAATCCGGATACCATCAGGGCTTTGGTGCGCAACGTGGGCAAGCAAACGCTGAGCGCACAGAAAATCTTGGTGCGGAGTAAAGGAGCAAATGTACTTGCCGACAGCACCGTGTTGCCGGATTTGCTTGCCGGCGAGCAGCGATTCGTAAATCTTCGTGCGCTGGATGCCCAAAACATTGGATGGGATACGCTTACGGCTACCGCGCTGCGCGATGCCAACCGCCTGAACGATACCGCAGTTTGTGTGCGTATTGCCACATCAAACATCTATTCATACAAAGATCCAACGCAGCCTCCGGCAGGCGGTGGTATTGGTTTTAACGGAACCACAGGCGATTTTGTGGCGCGCTTCTCAAGCAATACACCAAAAGCCATCAATCAAATCACCATTACCTATGGATTTGGCGGGCAGCCCTGTCGCATCGGCATTTGGGAGCAAAACAAAAGAACAGGTGGCCCGGGTCGCAACATCTGGACCAGCAGCAGCTTCACCACCCAAACAGGAAATGTGGTTTTACCCGTTTGGCCTCCGGTGAGTGTGAGTGGAGTGTTTTATGTGGGCGTGCGTCAAACCGGAACCCAAAACGTGGCCTTCGGTTACCAAATGGAAGATCCGGTAAGGCCGCAACATTTCTACTTCGCCGCACCCACAGGCGATACCAACTGGGTTGATTTTGCACCGGCCGCACCGTTCCGGTTTTTGATAGAACCGCGCATTCAGGCCGATTACGATGTGGCCGCAGAATCTATTTTAGTTCCGAAAAACCGGGACACGCTGGATAAATTCACCCTTAAAACCATTGCACCCAAGGCCACCATCTTCAACTATGGCGCGAAAAAAGCCGACAGCGTTTTTGTGACTTTGGAAGTGTGGCGCTTCGGCACGAAAATCTATTCCAGCACCAAAAAAGACAGCCTGAGTTCAGGGTTGCGGCGAACCATCACCTTCGATAGTTCCCTGCTTCCCACAGATGTAAGGGAACATCAGGTGATTTTGTACACCCGACTTGCTCAGGATCAGATGGTGGACAACGATACACTGCGCGCTGCATTTTTTGTGGCCGTGCGTCGGGATGTTGCAGTAGATGCGCTGTTTGAACCATCACAAAGCGCTTATGAATACAAGAAGGATACCATCTGGCCCATAGTTCGTGTTCAGAACAACGGCATTGATGCACAAGGTCCTTTTGATGTAAAGGCTGAAATCTGGAACTACGGCAAACTGCTGTACAGCAATACGCAAACCGTAACGCTGGGCCCGGAAAAAGGATTGATACAATCTTTTGCGCCTTATTTCTGTAAGGATACAGGAACGCTGGTATTCAGGGTGTTCAGCACTTTGGCGGTAGATCGATTGCGTGTGAACGATACCCTCAGTACATCGTTTCGGGTGGACAAAACTACGGATGTAGGTTTCAGCAAAGGTGTTTTCCCTTCGAAAGATACCATGTTGTTTCCCAGCCCGGCATCGTTTGCGCCCGAAGCCTTGCTGAGCAATTACGGGGTGCTGAGTCAGCTCGATAATTTTCTGGTTTCCTGTCGGATTACCCACAACGGAACACAGGTTTATTTCGATACTACGCGGGTGCCGTCTTATGTTGGTGCCCCGGGTTTGATCAGCTTTGCCCGAAAGTTCCGACCTGATAAGAAAGGTATTTACCGCATCAGCTTCCAAAGTTTCCTCCCAGGTGATCAGGAACCTGTAAATGATTCCCTCAGCTATCAGTTTCAGGTGGGTAGGGCGCATGACCAGCAGGCCTTGGAAATCCGCAAACCTGAACCGGGCGCAGTACTTGGTATTGGCAGCGGTCCGCACCGCATCTGGGCCGTATTCAGAAACAACGGGTTTAAAAAATCTTCCGGCCTGGTGCCCTATTCAGCCCAGATATGGAAAGATGGGAACATGTCGTACTACAGCATCCGCAGCACCACATTGGATACCGGAGAAACGCGTTTGATCTTGTTCGATTCTTCTTTTGTTCCCACCTTGCCAGGCATACATCAGGTAAAGGTTTTTGTAAGTGATGTGGAAGATCCCTACCGGGAAAATGATACCATAACAAGTTCGTTTGTTGTGGAGAAAGAAGTGGATGTTGCGGTTGATAGTATCACCATGCCTGCCGCGGGCAGTGTGTTCCGCGTGAAGCAGGATGCCGTAAAAGCAACAGCCTTCATTTCCAATCAGGGAAAAAAATCTGTGCAAACACCGTTTCAAACTGCATTTGAAATTCGCGACCCTCTGAACCGCCTGGTTTTTGCGCGTTATGTTTCCGATACGCTTGGGCTTAATGAACGTGCCCAACGGATGATGAACGACAGTTTCATCCCAAACATGCCTGGGCGACATCGCCTCTGGGTGTTTACGCGCCTCATTACCGATCAATACCGTTTGAACGATACACAGTATGTCGATGTTCAGGCCAATGCTACGGTCGATATTTCCGCTGCCTACATTGAAGCTCCGAATGTGTCGCAGGAATTCCCCATCCCGGGAGGTACCGCCCCTTCGGTTTGGTTGAAAAATTATGGAAGTGGGTTGGCACCGCCACAAACAAAAGTGTATTTCCATGCTTTTGATTCCGCCAACGGTGGGCAGGTGTGGGCACAGGAAGAATCGGCGCCGATTTTCAATACCGGCGACAGTGTATTGGTTACCTCATCTGTAATGTGGAACATCAACCAGGCAAAAACATACCTGTTGCGGTTTGTAGTTGCCGCCCCGGGCGATGTCTATCAAGGCAATGATACCTTGTATGCGTACCTGCGTGCCGTGGATCCGCTCCGTGTTCATGCGATGTGGGATGCGGCCTTTGTGCTGAAGCCCAATCCTGCGCAACAGGAAGTTCAGGTGCTGATGCCTTTCGGTGCCGTCGGTTCACTCAGGCTGAACGATGCGGCAGGCCGTGTGTTGTTGCATCTGAAACCCGGGGTTCAAACCATCGACCTGCGCAGTTATGGGAATGGGGTTTATTTCCTGCACTGGGAAAGTCCTTACGGTTCTTTGGTGAAGCGATTGTTGAAGGAATAGAGGCCTTCCATGCAACGGCCAATTTACCCGCTCCCGAGGTTTCGCCACCGGCGTTAATTTCGCATCATGAATCGCGCTGAACTGAAAGCTCAGATTTTACGGAAGAAGACCTATTTGTGTACCGGACTGGATACCGATCTGGAAAAACTTCCTCAGGATATTTCCCGTGATATGCGGGGTTTGGTACAATTCAACCGCGACATCATTGCATATACATCGCCGTATTCTGTGGCGTATAAAGTCAATACTGCCTTTTATGAGCAGTATGGTGCTAAAGGCTGGGAGGCCATGGAGCAAACGCTGGATCTGATTCCCGGCGACACCCTCGCCATTGCCGATGCCAAGCGCGGGGATATTGGAAATACCAGCAGCATGTATGCCCGAGCCTTCTTCGACACGCTTTCGTTTGATGCTGTAACGGTGGCACCGTATATGGGCGAAGATTCGATCCGTCCTTTCCTGGAATTCAAGAATAAATGGATCATTTGTCTGGCTCTAACCAGCAATCCGGGCAGTCGCGATTTTCAATACACGGAGTACGAAGGAAAGAAATTATACGAACGCGTGATTGAATCGGTTTGTCGCTGGGGCAGCGAAGAGCAGCTGATGTTTGTTGTGGGCGCCACGCGCGCCGAGCAGCTGTTGGACATCCGGAGCATCATTCCCAACCATTTTCTGCTCGTTCCGGGAGTAGGAGCGCAAGGCGGCAGTTTGCAGGAAGTTTCTGAAAGTGGACTCAACGATGATGGCGGGCTTTTGGTCAATGCAAGTCGTTCCATTTTGTACCGATCTTCCGGCCCTGATTATGCCCAGGCTGCCAGAGATGAAGCGCACCGCATGCAGCGGGAAATGGAGCCTTATGTGTTGGCGTTGGTGCGTTGAAAACGCATGGCTTCGTATCGTTCGGTTGAATCCTGCTGCGCCGTACGTGCTTCTGCTTAAGCAGGGAATTCGGTGCTTGTTCAGGGCCGTGGGAATCACCTCTTGGCTGATTTGTGACTGAATCCTGCCAGATGCTACAAACAGTGCCGGTGGCTATCTTTGCCACCACTTGAAATCACGGGCGTTTATTTTGGGGCTATGTGCGGTGTTGGGTCATGCCCTGCACGCGCAGCTGGATCATACGGTATTGCAACAAATGCCGCTGCCAGTGCCTGATTCGGGGAAGTGGAACCTGAGTTTCGAACAACTTGCTTATTTCAAGAACAACGAATACTACACGCCCATCAACCCCGGTCAAACTTGGTTCGGGATGCAGCTTACGCCGCAGGTGCAATACAGCCCTGCGCCACATGTAATACTCAGCGGCGGAATCATGCTTCAAAAGGAATTTGGCAGTCTGAAAGCGCTGGACAAGGTGTTGCCACTGCTGAATTTACAGTATCTGAAAGGAAATTGGAAATTGATAGCGGGTAGTTTGTTGGGTCATGTGAACCACAACATGAGCGAGCCGATGTATGATTTTGAATCAAGCTTCTATCGCCGCATGGAATACGGTGTTCAGGTCATCCATAAGGGCGACAAATGGCGTTGGGATTCCTGGATAGACTGGCAACGAAACATCCGGCGGGAAGATCCCTGGCAGGAACAGTTTACTGCTGCCGGAAATGGCTCAGGACGATTGTTGCACGCCAGAAACTGGAGTTTGTGGATGCCGCTGCAGTTTACCTTGTTTCACCGCGGTGGGCAGATCAATGTGGGTGCTACGCCAAACATCAGCAAATTAAACACGTCCACCGGCCTGCGCCTCGAATTGCTGCAGGGCAAACTGGCGCTGGAAAGTCATTTGATGCACAGCTTCGATTTTTCACCACATCCCGTGCAGCCTTGGCTGAACGGTCATGCGTGGTACACCAATGCTGTTGTTCGCTGGGGGAAATTTTATCGGGCTACCTGCACCTGGTGGCGCGGCACGGAGTGGCAAAGCCCCTTGGGCGGTCCGCTGTTTGGAGGAATCAACAACTACGATGTGTACCTCAACGAGCGCATACGGGAATTGTACATGCTCCGCCTTCAGTATGTGCGTGCGCTGGCACCGGGTTTTTATATTGATGTTCGTTTGGAACCTCATTACGACCGCAACCTTGCAAAAGCCGAATTGTCGCATGGCTTGTTTGTGAGCTATCGAGGCATGCTCAAACGCTGATGGGCCCTGCCGGTTCCATGTCAGGAAAGTAGCTTTCGGGCTTCGGTATAACCAATCTGATAGATTTCTTCCGCATGATCGGTGTCAAACATGTGGTATTTCCCCAGGGGTAAATCCATAAACAGGTCACAATGCGCTTTTTTATGGTAAACCTGGCCTGAAATGGCCAGGTGGAAACAGCGCTCGGCCATGAAAAATTTGCCCCATTCTTCCTGAGGTCCCTTAGGTTCAAAGCGGTTTACATGCACACCCAACAGGGGCAATCCGGTTTCCAGGAGTGGTTCCAGGGGGAAGTTGTTCAGCACACCGCCATCCACCAAAACAGTTTCGTGGCTCTTTCGCGGTTCAAAAACCAAGGGTACTGCCGCAGATGCCAGGAGCGCATCGTGCAGACTGCCCCGGTTCAGATAAAGACAGGTTCCATGTATCACGTCGGTACAAGCTACGTGCAAGGGTATTTTGAGTGTTTCGAAATCGGGAGGCAGTTCTTTTTTCAGCAATGCTTCCAAAGGGTCGAGCGTAAACAGGCCGTCTTTCCCCCATACGAAATTTCTCCATCCAAAATAGCGGTTCTTCAAGAACAGCTTAAATATGTACCGCGGTTCGTAACCGGCTGCAATAAAGGCTCCGGCGAGCGCTCCGGCGCTGGTTCCCGAGATGCAGTTGATGGGAATTTCCGCCTCAACTAAAGCCTGGTACACACCCAAATGCGCCAGCCCGCGCGCGCCACCTCCACTCAGGATCAACCCCAGGCCGGTTTCTTGAAGCTTGTTCACAAAAGCAATTTACAAAAGGAAGTGATTTTATCCGTTGAATGGTGTTTTTAACCTATGAACGGCTAATAAGTTTACTAAAGAGGGATTATTCTTAACATCTCAAGTGGGTGTAGTTTTTTTTAAGCAATAAATGCCAATGTGGAATGTTATGACAGGGGTAACTGCCTGAAATTGAGCACCTTTGGAAAGAAGTTGAAAAAGTGCAGATGATGCTCTGATTCGCGATAAAGTACCGTATATCCACGGGTTCATTACATGTACTTTTAAGTACAATACAAGTCGGGATGTTTACTTTCGTTGAACGTATCTGCCTACCTCAATCAGAATTGCGTGTTAAACCAATCGCAAAGAACTAAAAGATGAAGAAACTAATGATTTGCTGCATGTTCCTTACCGGAAGTATTTACGCTCAGAATTATGAAAAATTATTCTTGGGCCATGTAGAGAAACAGGATACGATGGGGCAGCGTCTGGTATTGGCAGAATGGGTGTCGCAGTTTCCTTTGAATCCAGCTTTTTACACCTGTTGCTATAACTATGAAATGCGGATTGCCCGCATCGACAGCATTCCGCGTCCACTGCCGGCCCAATCTATATTGTGGATTATTGACGACAGCACCGCGGTATTGCCCGAAACCTATGAAACCATTACCGGTAAATACAATGCATACCGGATTACACGCGCGTTTAATTGTTTGGACATTGGCATTGCCGACAATCCTCAACGCTTCGATATGCGTGTATTGAAGGCGCAGACCATGATTCAGATGGGTGAATACGCCCGGGTTCATGATGTGCTGTGTACGGCTTTGGAGCATGGGCTGCAAACCGAATTTATGTGGACAGGGCCTAATGGAAAACCTGTGCGGAATCCGGAAGTCTATACCGTTGCCGAAGTGCGCAAGTTTACACAGGAACTGATTCGACGCAACGATACAAATACCTCGGAGCAAATCACCCGCTGCGCTTTGAAGTA
Organism: uncultured Flavobacteriaceae bacterium; assembly: GCA_964586595.1. Lineage (GTDB taxonomy): Bacteria > Bacteroidota > Bacteroidia > NS11-12g > UBA955 > REEB481. The sequence continues at coordinate 76,705 of CAZPHB010000011.1, forward strand.
TTTCCCCAAGTACACTTCTTTGAATGCTGATTTGGCCCGCATTACGCTTGCCCGTAAAGATTACAATTACACCATAAAGTTCTTGGGCGACAACCTACAGGAAAACCCTGACCAGCCTGAGCTGATTGAATTGCTGGCAGATGCGTATCGGCTGAGCGGTAAGCGCGAATACGCCATTCGATTCTACAAAAAATTGCAGAAGGAAGGCAACAAGGCGCAAAAGGCCCGCGCCGGTAAATGGCTGAAGCAGCTGTAAGGTTCATTGCGCTGCTGCCGCAGGATCGTCAATCTGTTTTTGAGAACACGTTCAGGATTCCCGCGGCCTTCCAGCGGCATTCTTCCCATTCCTGCGCAGCGACACTGTCCCAGGTAATGGCGCCTCCGGTATGGTAAGCAATACGGCCTCCTGTTTGGGCATGCTGTAAGGTTCTGATGACCACATTGAAATCAAAATCCCCTGACGGATCCATGTAGCCTATGGCGCCGCTGTAAAGCCCGCGGCGGAAAGATTCGAAACGCTCTATATGTTGCAACACTTCATGCTTGGGGGCGCCGGTCATGCTGCCCATCGGGAAGGTGTTTTTGAGGTGCTGTGCTGCGTGGATTCCGGGTAAGGAAGTTCCACAAACCACCGAGGTCATTTGGTGTACGCGCGCATAACTTCTGATGGCGCAGAGTTCCGGTACCTTTACCGTACCGGGAATGCAACCCATGCTCAGGTCGTTCCGCACCAAATCAACAATCATGATGTTTTCCGCGCGGTTCTTCTCGTCTTCCGCCAGCTGCTTTTTCAGGTATTCGTCGTGTTCATGGCTCTTGCCGCGGGGCGCAGTTCCTTTGATGGGTTCTGAAATCAGCAGGTTGCCACGGCGGGCCAAAAAGCGTTCGGGGCTCAGGCACATCGCGGTTTGTTCGCGGAGGCGATACAAGGCTGAAAAAGGAGCCGGTCCCTGTTCATGAAGCTGGTTCCAAGCCTCCAGGATGGGAAGATCCGCGCAATGGCCGCGGAATTCAAGGCAATGATTCAGTTCGTAATAGGTTCCGCAGCGAATGTCCTCCCTGATGGCTTCAATATGCTGCCTGTAGGTTTCGAATGAGGTTGCGGATTGAAAATCTACCTTAGGCAATGTTTCCGTGGGCAACTCCTGAATCTCGGGAAGCAGTAAGGAACTGGTGCCGTAAACATGCAGTTCGTTTGGGCGATCCCGGTGAAGGACACATACAATACGCGGCTTGAACCAATACACATCGGGCCAGGCGATGTATGAGGAATGATGGCTGTCCAGTCCGTGGGTTTCCTTTTTCAGGTCGTAGCTGAGGTGTCCAAACCACCAGTCACCGCGTTCGGCAAGGCCTTCCAACGCTTCAAAGGCCTGTTGACCAGCATCAAGTTCAATACATTCTTCAACACCCAGGGCCAGCAGCATCAGGTACTTTCCGTATGGGTCGGGAAATTCATGGCCACCGAGCAACATGGAAACAGGTTCAGCGGCGGCCAGACTTGCCAGCTGCTTGCGCAGCAGTCCAAGGGAATGTACCGGAATGATGCAGTCAGGCTTCATTGGGGTGGAAATAATGATAAACCGTACCTGCTTTTGAGGGGCCAACGCAATGGCTGAGTTCGCTGAGCGAGGCTTCACGGATTTTTTTCACACTGCGGAAGCTGCGCAGCAGGGCTTCGGCAGTTTCCGTACCAATTCCGGGGATTTCTGTAAGCTCGGTGCTAAGGGTGCTTTTATCGCGGCGCTTTCTGTGGTGTGTGATGCCAAAGCGATGTGCTTCGTCGCGCATCATCTGAATTACCTTCAGGGTTTCGCTCTTCTTGTCGATATACAGCGGCACAGGGTCATTCGGATAATACAACTCTTCCAGTCTTTTGGCAATGCCCATCACCGCCATTTTCCCATAGATCCCAAGTTTCTGTAAGGCTTCCACAGCTGCGCTCAGTTGCCCTTTGCCGCCGTCAACCACCACCAGCTGCGGGAGGCTTTGACCTTCTTCCACCAGGCGGGAATAGCGACGGGTAATCACCTCTTTCATGGTGTCGAAATCGTTGGGTCCGGTTACGCTGCGCACATTGAAATGGCGGTAGTCACTTTTGGCCGGTCTTCCGTGGCGAAACACCACGCAGGCAGAAACTGCATGTTCGCCCTGCAGGTTGGAATTGTCAAAGCACTCAATATGGATGGGTGCCTCCTTCAGGCGCAGGTCTGTCTGCATCTGTTTCATCAGGCGGTCAACCTTCAGTCCGGGATCCAGTTTGTCGTAATGGGCCAGCTTTTCTTTCTTGTACAACAAGGTGTTGCGCATGCTCAGTTCCAGCAGCTTTTTCTTGTCGCCGGCCTTGGGGATGCTGAACCGAAGGGTTGGATCTTCCCATTCCTCGGGAATAAAGCTGCAGATGATTTCGCGCTGTTTGTATGCCGTGCCTTGGTCGGCTTCGGCCAGTGCCAGCAGCAGGATTTCGCTGTCCGGTTCTTCCAGTTTGCGGCGGAACTCCATATTCTTGCTGGAGATGATGACGCCTTCGCTCACGCGCAGGTGGTTCACGAAAACCTGATTACCCTGGCTGCTCAGCGTGCATACTTCCACATTACCCATGTTCAGGTTTACCACGGTGCTCTTCGCCTGAAATCGCTCCAGCAGTTCCAGTTTCTCTTTGTATTTCTGGGCATCTTCAAAGCGCAGGGCTGCGGCGGCTTCACCCATCAGGGTCTTCAGGTGGCGCTTCACCTCGCCCAGATTCCCGCGCAGCAGGTAGCGGATGTGTGAAATCTGCTCGTTGTAGTCTGTTTCTGTTTGACGTGCTTCACAAGGTCCCAGACAATTCCCAATATGATATTCCAGGCATACGCGAAACTTTCCCGCCTGGATGTTGCGTTCACTCAGGTTTAGCGTGCAGTTTCGGGTGGGATAGAGTTTTTTGATCAGCTCCAGCACCGTTTCCATTACCCGCACCGAGCCATAAGGCCCATAGTATTCGCTGCCGTCGGGAACCTTGTTTCGGGTTGGATAAACCCTTGGGAAGCGCTCGGCAGTGATGCGGATGTACGGATAGGTTTTGTCGTCTTTCAGGTTGATGTTGTAGCGGGGCTGGAACTCTTTGATGAGCGAGTTTTCCAGCAGCAGCGCATCCATCTCGCTGTCCACGATGGTGAAATCGATGGAGGCAATCTTGCCCACCATCACCTGGGTTTTGCGGTTGTCCTGCTGTTGTTTGTTGAAGTAGGAAGAAACCCGTTTCTTGAGCGACTTTGCCTTACCCACGTAGAGCAGGCTGCCTGATGCATCGAAATATTTATACACGCCCGGACTGTCAGGCAGCATGGCTATATGATGTTTCAGGTGCTCGGGAACCACGATCAGTATTTCAGTGCTGTGTGTAAAGCATGCAGGTTTTGGCCGAAAAACACACTTCCCTGCCGGCTGAAGGTTTCCGGATCATCGGTGGTATAGAACACCCTACGGCCTTTTTTGGCAATGGCTGCATCCATGTTGGGATGACGGAACAGGTAATCTTTGAGGCTGTCGGCAACAATAGGACCTTGTGAAATCATGCGGATGTCTTCAGGGATGGCTGCTTCCATCAGCTTCATCAGCAGGGGATAATGCGTGCAGGCCAACAGGATGGCATCGATGGCGGGAGATTGTTGCAACAGCTCATTCAGGTATTTTTGAACGAACCAGCGCGTGCCTTCGCTTTCCAGTTCTCCGTGTTCTATGAGTGGAACGAGCAGTGGACAGGCCTGCTGATATACCTTCAGGTGGGGATAGAACTTCTCAATCTCCAGCACATACGAACCGGATTGAACCGTACCATTGGTGCCGAGAATGCCTATGGCGCCGTGTGTAGAAAACCGTCCAATTACCTCAGCGCTGGGACGGATCACGCCGAGCACACGTTTGTCAGCACCCAGCCGCTGAAGGTCATTCTGCTGAATGCTGCGCAGCGCTTTGGCTGATGCGGTATTGCAGGCAAGGATGACCAAGGGGCAATGTTGTTGTTTGATGAGCCATTCCACGCTTTGCAGGGTGTATTCATAAACGGTTTCAAACGAACGGGTTCCGTAAGGCGCACGTGCATTATCCCCCAGATACACAAAGTCGTAATCGGGCAGTGCCTGCACCAAATCGCGCAGCACGGTGAGGCCGCCATACCCGGAATCAAAAATGCCTATAGGTCCCTGTGTATGCATGAGTCATTGCAAATTTATAGGTTGTGTTAGCCAAGCTCGTGGCCTCCAACATAAAAAAGCCACCTTCTGCATGTTGCGGAAGATGGCTTCTGAAGATTTTACTGTGTATTACTTACCCGGGGCAGGCTTGGGAGCCGGCTTTTTCGCTTCAGCAATCATGCGGGCGCGAACGGTATCGGTAAGGTCGTCGGTTTTTGGCATGACCACCAGGGTTTGATTGGTATTGTCAAATACGTAGGCATAGCCGCGTTCTTTGGCCACCGTTTCGGTCATTTTGTTTACGGCATCAGAGATGGGTTTCAGCAAGTCGTACTGCATCTGCTGAAGCTCTTCCTGACGTTTTTCCTGGATTTCACGCATGCGGTCTTCCAAAGCCTGAATTTCTTTGATTTTCAGTTCGAGGCGTGTTTTGGGTGTGGAAGGATTCTGTGCCATATCCTGATACTGTGCACCCAACTTTTGATACTCCTGCTGGTTGTCGGCAAGGGTTTGGTCGTAATAATCTGCGGCGCGTTGCAGGGTAACCATCGCAGAATCATAGGCAGGAAGACTGTCCACTACCGCCTGACGGTTGATGTACCCCATTTTGGACTGAGCTGTTGATTCAAGGGCTGCTCCGGCAAAAAGGCCTGTAAACAGCAACAGGTTCATGATGTTCTTCATATAAGCGATTTAGTTTTGTTAACGGTTGTTGTTGGGTTTGATTTCTTCCTGAGGTGCGATGCCAAGGGCCTCCAATACCTCGTCGCTTTTGTCGAAGCGCACATTGGAATACAGCATGATCAGGTCGCTGCTTTTGTCAAAGATGAAGTCCAATGCCTGCTCCTTCGCCACTTTTTGAACTGCTTCAAAAACCTTATCCTGTATGGGTTTGATCAGCTCCTCACGCTTCTTGAATAGTTCACCCTGATAGCCAAATTTCTGTTCGCGGAAGGTGTTGAGTTCCTGCTCTTTCTGGATGATGATTTCTTCGCGTTCCTTGCGCTGCTGCGGACTGAGCAGCATTTCCTCGGCTTTGTACTCGCGGAACATCAAATCCAGGTTTTGTTTTTTCTTATCGGCTTCTGCCTGCCAGTCGGCGGCAAGCTGGTCCAGGGTGCTCTGTGCAGAGCGGTATGAAGGCATTTGGCTGAGGATGTAATCGGTATCCACAAAACCGAACTTCTGTGCCGAAGTGCTCAGCGCAGTGGCAATCATCAACAGTACAGGCAGGATCAACTTCTTCATGCGCATAAAATTATGGTTTCAAATGCCGTGCCAATCGGCTGCGGGCTGCAAACATAAGCAAATCACATGTGCCTGTGGTTAAGGGAATAATCAGCGGTGCTTTTCTGTTTACGTTTCGCAGCCATGGGTTTACTGCCGCAGCCCGATCACCGGCGTGCTTACTTCCACACTTTGGTTCAGCGCCCGGTCCTTCAGGCGGCAGCGGTATTGCACACTGTCGTGTTTGAAACCCGAAGGTTGCGCAGACACGGTAATACGGATGGTTCCTTCAATTTGCTTGTCGATGCCGCTGGGTGTCATGCGCGGCAAGCGCTGGTGAAAGTTCAGTGTGTCTGAAGTGAGTGGGTCAATCACGGAAAGAAAGGCTCCGTTGACTACCTCAAAATACTGCACATCAAAATTGTAAAAAAAAGGACTTCCATAGCGGAATGGTCCGGTGCTGTCGCCGTCGTTCAGACCAACATCTCCATCGCCATCAGTATAGTTGAAGTTCAGGTACAACAGTGAATCTCTGCCGTCGGGGGCAGGCACACGACTGAACCCGCTGAACTGCAGCGACGGAATGGGCGGATATCCTGCTTCTTGAGGCCTGCAGGCAGAAAGTAGCGGCAACAGGGCGAGAAGCGTTATAAATTTGAAGCGCATGCGGTTTTCTTTGGCGGAATTATCCGGACTCAATCAGCACAAATTTAACGAAATGGCCCTGAGTCTGTTTCGTTACCAGCACGATTCCTGTGCAACCTACCGCCAATACTGCGATTATTTAGATATTGACCGCTCCAGTGTGCAACAGGTGTCCTCAATTCCATTTCTGCCGGTGGAACTGTTCAAAACACACGACATCCGCAGCGGCAGCTACGAACCTGAGTTTGTATTCAGCAGCAGCAGCACCACAGGCAGTGGCGAAAGCCGGCATGCCGTGGAGCGATTGGCATGGTACGAGCAGGTGAGCAGGGCCTGCTTTGAACATTTCTTCGGAGCCGTGCACGAACATGTTTTTCTGTGTTTGTTGCCTTCGTATCTGGAACGCAGCGGTTCTTCCCTCATCGCCATGCTCGAAACCTGGGTTCGGGAAACAGAAACAGCAGGCTCAGGCTTCTTCCTCTATAACCACCACGAATTACTGGTGCGTGTGCAGGAACTTGCTTCCGAAGAAAAAAAAGTACAACTCTGGGGTGTTTCCTTTGCCCTGTTGGATTTTGCCGAGCAGTTTAAGATGGATTCCGGCCAACAAGGGCTTACGGTCGTGGAAACGGGAGGCATGAAGGGACGTCGTGAGGAAATTACCCGAACCGCGCTGCATCGAACGCTGGAAATGGCTTTTGGCCTGAATGAAATTTCCAGCGAATACGGCATGACAGAACTGACTTCTCAGGCTTATGCACTGAGCGCAGGCCTGTTCCGCTGTCCGCCGTGGATGAAGGTCTTCGCCGTGCAAACCGACGATCCTTTTGCGCAGGCCGGTCCCGGAAGCATCGGAAGACTTTGCGTTGTTGATCTGGCCAATGCACACAGCTGCGCCTTTCTGATGACTTCCGACCTGGGCAGGGTGTATCCCGACGGTAGTTTTGAAGTGCTGGGCCGCCTGGACCACAGCGACCTGCGCGGCTGCAACCTGATGCTGGCATGAACAGCCTTGACAAGCTGTGCGACTTCGCTTAGTTTTGCCCACGGAAACCGGGGTGCTGCCACAGAGCGGCTGAGATGATACCCGCAAACCTGATCAGGGTAATGCCTGCGAAGGGAGTTAAGAACTTGCTGTTCTGGCCTGCGCCACCGGAATCTCCGTCAAAACGAAAAAACAACATGATGAAGAGATTGCTATGCGCCGGCCTGATGCTGACCTTCGGCAGCTACGTGCAGGCCCAATGGAGCGCACAAGTCAAGGATTATTTAGGTAAACCGGTGGAAGGAGCCCTGGTGCGCATCGAACCGGGATTCTTCGGAACATATACCGACGCACACGGACGTTTTACAGCATCCATGCGCATTTGTTCGGGCTGTGCGCTGGAAATCAGCAAAGATGGTTTTGAGCCCATTAGAATCAATCTGTCTGACCAACTTCCTGTAGATACCTTGTTTGTGATGGTGCCTGATGCACGGGTGATGGTTGCCGTTCAGGTTACCACCGTACAGGCAAACCACCGCACGCCGGGCGCCTTCACCAACATGAGTAAGAAAGAATTGCAGGCGTTGAACCTGGGACAGGATCTTCCCATGCTGTTACAATGGCAGCCGGGCGTGGTGAGCACCAGCGACGCCGGCGCGGGCATCGGCTATACGGGAATCCGCGTGCGCGGCAGCGACGCCACCCGCATCAATGTAACGCTGAACGGTATTCCGCTCAACGATGCCGAAAGTCATGCCGTGTTTTGGGTGAATACACCCGATTTGGTCTCCAGCCTGAACAACGTGCAGCTGCAGCGCGGCATTGGCGCAAGCACCAATGGTTCCGGAGCGTTTGGCGCCACCCTGAACTTGCAAAGCGAATCCGGCGCAGAACGGCCTTTTGTGGAGTTGAACTCGGGTTTGGGTTCGTTCTATACCCGCCGCGCCACGCTCAAAGCCGGCACCGGACTCATCAACAAGCACTGGGATGCCGAAATGCGCATCTCCCAAATCAACAGCAACGGTTACGTTGACCGCGCATCCTCGCGTTTGGGCAGTTTTTACGCCGCCATGGGCTACCGCAACGGGAAACAGGCGCTGCGCCTCATCCATTTCCGCGGCAATGAACGCACCTATCAGGCCTGGTGGGGCGTGCCCAGGGCCTTGCTTGAGGGCAATCGCGATGCACTGGCCGAGCACTATTACAACAACCTCGGCGTGCTGTACAAAACCCCGCAGGATTCCGCCAACCTGTTCGGGAGCGACCGTCGCTATAACTATTACCGCTATCGCGGGGAAGTGGATCAGTACGGACAAAGTCATACCCAGGCCTTGTTTCAAACGCGTGTGCAGCGCGGCGTGCTCAACCTCACGTACCACCATACCCACGGCGCGGGATATTTCGAGCAGTTCCGCACCAACGACCAGTACGCGGCTTACGGCCTGAATCCGCAGGTGATTGGATTGGACACCATTTCGCGCAGCAACCTGATCCGCAGGCGCTGGCTGGATAACCGTTTCAACGGTTTGACAGCCTCGTATGCCCAACAGGTTGGCGGATGGAACCTGCAGGCCGGTGCGGCGGGATTCTTGTATGAAGGAACCCATTTCGGCAGGGTCATCTGGTCCGAACGGGGCGGTTTTCCGGAGGATGATTACGAATATTATCAGGCCCACGGCCGCAAGCAGGATGCCAATGTGTTCATGCGCAATACTGTGGAGTGGAAGCGGTTTACCTGGTATTCCGACCTGCAATACCGCGTGGTGGCGCACCGCAACAGCGGCAGTGACAATGACCTGCGCGATGTGGCCTTTTCCTTCCGTCATGGCTTCTTCAATCCCAAAGCCGGTTTCATGTATCGATTCCGACATGCGGCACAGCTGTATGCTTCGCTGAACGTAGGACATCGGGAACCCAACCGCAGCGACTTCACGGACCGGAAGCCAGGCACGCCGCTGCCACTGCCGGAGCAGATGTTCGACTGGGAAGCAGGATACCGCGTAAGTCGCAGCAAGTGGTTGTTCCGCAGCAATTTGTACTTCATGGATTACCGCAACCAGCTGGTGCTTACCGGCGCTGTAAACGACGTGGGCACGCCGCTCAGGCAAAACGTGGCACGCAGCTACCGCGCAGGTATCGAGCTGGAAGCCGCCCGCAGCCTGGGATCGCGTTTCAATATTGCCGGCAACCTGAGCCTCAGCCAAAACCGCATCCGCAACTTCAGCGAATACGTAAGCAACTACGACAACTACAGCACCGAGGTCATCAGCTACGGGCTCACGCCCATCGCGTTTTCACCGGCGGCTGTGGGTGCGGCCATCTTCAGCTGGAAACCACAAAAACACTGGGATTTGGCACTCAACAACAAGTACGTGAGCCGCCAGTTTATGGACAATACCGGAAGACGAGAAGCGAGCCTGAACCCTTACTTCGTGAGCGACCTGCGCCTGGCCTGGAACAGCAGACAAACCACGTTGACCCTGCAGGTGAACAACCTGCTGAACACCATGTACGCCAGCAATGGCTATACCTATCGCTACATTTACGGGGGAAGAATGATTTCTGAAGACTTCCTGTTTCCTCAGGCAGGTTTGAATTTCATGCTCGGACTGAGGGTGAGGGTAGAGTGAGGATTCATATAATTACTTCGGCGAGTTGAAAAGCCGGCTTGATTTGTGCTATTTCAGCGTTTCCGAGTCCGTGTTTTTTTGCAACGTATTGCCATCCGGATACAATAGCTGACATTTCCTTGAGTATTTGAACAGCCTCTTTTGATTTGATCGAATAATGAGGGGCCGTGTCCATCACAAGTGAAATGTCGAGAATGTTGCTGTGTTCAGTAATGTTGAGCGTAAGACCCGTGCCTGTTTCATTCGGGTTCATATCAAAAGCCGGAGATAATTGCCATCCGGAATTGGTCAGAATGAAACCATGATTTCGGAGGTGGTCATCCGTATTAGACACGAGCACATTAAACAGGATTCTTTTCCATAATTGCTTCAAATCTTGTTTTACTGAAGCACCATGTTGTTTGATAAAGCCCGCTATGTCAAGATAACTCACATAATCCTGAAAATCTGTTCCGTCCTGATAACCGAGTAAAGTCATAGCCGAGGCAAAATGGATTCGTCCTTTTTGCCCAATTCTGTCGAAACGTTTGGAAAGGTACGTATGGTGTTTCCCGGAGAAACGCTGCACTTTAGCTTCCGGCACTATTATTCCGCAGACTTCAGCCAAATCATGCAGCACCATTTCCCAGGCGGCAATATTCTTCTCATCAAGAGAACTAGGGAATTTGGCAATCCAAAGATTTCCTGATTTATCCAGAACACCTGCCTTGGGCCTTGCTCCACCAAGTGAAGATCCCGGGGCGATTAATAATCGAAGCCATTGTTCATATGCTTGGTCCGTTGTAGCTTCTTCAGCTTCCAGTTGAAGACTGGCAAATTCTAGTTCGCGAAGCGTTGTCCAAGGAGGCGTGGCTATTTCGGACATATCATTGAGGAATGCGCCATCCGGTTCCGTTTTGAAACGCAAGCTACCCATTCGTTGCGCATCAAATACACCTAATAGATAGTCGCTTTCAAACAAGGGCTTTGCCTTCCGATTCTGGATTTTTGCCAGCCATGCTTCGCGACGTCGCATCAGCATTCTGCCCCATCGGTCAGGCGATGAATCCAGAAATACCCCGAAGTTTGTTTGTGCAGCAGGAACATATTGTTTGCCGGGGTAAAAACCCAGGTTGGGGTCTAATTGCATGGATGCCTGAAAACTCAGCCACTTTGGGTCGTATTCAAATGAAAATACCTCTTTGCCGCGAATACGTTGTGCATTCAGTGTGCCCATGAGCCTGGGGCCGTTTAAACCGTACCAGTCCGCATAAACGAATATGTTAATCACCTCAGAAATCATACGTCATGTTTTTTCCTGGGTGCGCGCTTCTTGGTAGCTATCCCCAAATCCTGTAGTTTCCTGCCAAGCACATCTTCCGCTGCTACCTGAGCCATACCATGCTCCAAACCCAGGATGAACAACACTTGCATGTAATGACCCATCGCTACGCCCGGATGCCCCTGCTCAATATGATATACCGTTTTACGACTGATTCCCGCCCGTTCTGCAAGTTCAACCGTACTCATCCGCCGTCGAAGTCTTGCGAGTTGGATGTTCTCCCCTAACGCAACGAGGAGCTTTTGTGTTTTGGGTAGCAAGATGGGAGTACTTTTCATTAATGAGTTATAAAAGGTACAAAAATACAAATAATGAGTATTATTAGAAACATTACAAGCTTGCCGAACCTTCGATGAACAACGTCAGGACGAACCATGTGAAGAACCAGACAGGTATAAAACAAGCCATATCAAGAACCCCATAAGTACCTTTGTGCAACATATTCTTCCTTAAAGAATCTCACACCCAAACACATGAGCACCAAAACCATCATCAGAAACGTAAGTATTGTAAACGAAGGACGAACTGAAGTATCGGATCTGCTCATCGGCGATGGGCGGATTATGAAAATTGGGGATATTTCGGATACGACCGGCACTGTGGTGATTGACGGCACAGGCAAGTATCTGCTTCCGGGTGTGATTGACGGACAGGTGCATTTCCGAGAGCCGGGCCTGACCCATAAAGGCGACCTGCACTCAGAAAGCCGCGCGGCCGTAGCCGGAGGCGTCACTTCCTACATAGACATGCCCAATACCAGGCCCAATGTGCTGACGATGGAACTGTTGCAGGAAAAATACCGCCTGGCTGCAGAAAAATCACTGGCCAACTTCGGCTTCTTCCTGGGCGTAAATGGCGACAATCTGGACGAGGTGCTGCGAATGGATACTTCCGGTTTGCTGGCGGTATCTGACGATGGATTGTACTTCAGCGGCAAAGGAAACCTGCTGGCCGACAACCCCGAAACCCTGGAAAAACTCTTCGCCGGCTGCCGTTCCATCATTGCCATACATTCAGAAAAGGAAGCAATTGTTGAAGCAAATGAGGAGCGATTCCGCGAGAAATACGGCGAAGAGGTTCCCTTTCATTGCCATCCGCTCATCCGCAGCGAACAGGCCTGTTATGAAGCCACGGAGCGGGCCATCGCCCTGGCCGAAAAGCATGGAGCCCGTCTGCACATCCTGCACCTGAGCACCGCAGCAGAAACCCACCTGTTCCGCAACGATATTCCACTGGAACAGAAGAACATCACAACTGAAGTGTCTGTGCACCACCTGTGGTTCAGCGACCAGGATTACGAACGCCTGGGCCCCCTGATCAAATGGAATCCCGCCATCAAAACCGAAAAAGACAAAAACGGACTGATGCAGGCCCTGCTCGACGACCGCATAGACATCATCACCACCGACCATGCTCCGCATGCCTTGGAGGAGAAAACAAAGCCTTATTTCCAGTCGATGTCGGGTGCGCCCCTGGTACAACATTCCCTCAACGCCATGCTGGAGTTTTACAAACAGGGCATCATCGGACTGGAGCGCATCGTGCAGAAGATGTGTCATAATCCGGCCACGCTGTATGGTATTGAGCATCGCGGATTCATCCGCGAGGGTTATTACGCCGATTTGGTTTTGGTGGACATGAACAGTTCCTGGACGGTCAGCAAGGAGAACATCCTGTACAAATGCGGCTGGTCACCGTTGGAAGGCACCACCTTCAGCACCCGGGTAACGCACACCTTTGTCAATGGCCATAAGGTCTATGCTGAGGGTTCTTTCGATGAATCCTGCCGCGGCATGGCACTGAAGAAAAGGTAAGCGAATCATGTTTCAGGGTCGGAAGCTGCTCATCGCCACAAAGCACGGCAAGGAACAGGTGCTTGCGCCTTTGTTGGAAGCAGCGCTGCAGGTGCAATGCATCACGAATGAGGCATTCGATACCGACAGCCTCGGCACCTTCAGCGGCGAGGTTGAAAGAACCCTGGATCCTGTTTCCGCTGCGCGGGAAAAATGCCTGCGCGCCGCCAGGCTTGCCAACTGCGATCTGGTTGTGGGCAGCGAAGGCTCTTTCGGTCCCCATCCATCGCTTCCTTTTGTTGCCGTTGATGAGGAAATCCTTCTGTTTCTCGACCTGCGTCACTCCCTGGAAATCATGGCGCGGGAGCTGAGTACGGCCACAAATTTCGCTTCCGCCGAACTGTCCGACCTGCCGTCGCTGGAACAATTTGCCCATGCCGCGGGCTTCCCCGAACATGCCCTGATCCTCAGAAAATCAGCGCACGAAATCCACGACATGCGCAAGGGAATCCGTGAGCCCGAAATCCTGTGGCAGCACTTTGATCTATTGCGATCGAAATACGGCACCGCCTATGTGGAAACCGACATGCGCGCCCATTGCAATCCCTTGCGTATGGAACGCATTCGGCAAACCGGCATTCAATTAATTGAAAAGATTCAAACTTGTTGTCCGGCCTGCGCGTTCCCTGGCTTCGATGTTGTTGAAGTGCTTCGTGGACTGGAATGCGGATTATGTGGAACGCCAACACGATCTGTGCGTTGCCATGTGAAACGCTGCAAAAACTGCGGTGCCGTGCAGGAAATATGGCATCCGCACGGAAAAGAAAAAGAAGACCCTATGCATTGCGACTGCTGTAATCCTTGAGGCGTGTTGCCAGCAGCATTTGGGTGCGCTGTTCGGTATTGCTTATTTCGTGCCGCCGGATGTGGAAATAGGTTCCCAAAAAGGCTTTAAACTCCTCAAAGCTCCATTCCCGGAAATGACATTCATTGGGCGGCGGGCCGAAGGTCCACGGTGAAGGGTCGAGGTTGCGGTCGGGTGTGCTGAACAGGAACCATTGGGCGTTGTGGTGTTCCAGTAAATTGCGCAGGAAGGCGTCCGGGTCGGGAACATGTTCTATCACATCGGCAGCGATGACGAGTTCAGCCGGGAATTGTTTCCAGTCATCCTGAAACACCTCAAACCAGTGTGCGTCTGGATAGGTTTGGCGCAGGAATGCAGTATCCGTTTCCGCGCCGGCGCAGGGCACATCGCTGAAGTATTTCATCAGCTTAAAACCGGAACCGCATCCGATGTCGAGCACGCCATGCAGTTGCTGTTCCTCGTAAAATGCCCGGGCAAACGCGTACACTTCGTTCTGGTATTCGTCCCTGTTAGGGGAATCATCAAAAACTTGTACCGATGAGCGATGCAGGTAGCCGCGGGGCAGGCCGTATTTCGGCTTTCGCAGCCAGGCAGCAGCCACCTTCAGGCGGTATAACACATGGCGGTAAAATGGAAGACGACGGCGCATCGCACAAAGAAAAGGGTTTGGCAGTTGTCATGTTGAGCCTGCCGAACCATGGTTGTTCCTGTTTGTCATGTTGAGCCTGCCGAACCATTGGTGTTCCTGTTTGTCATG
>CAZPHB010000011.1:91202-98061 GCA_964586595.1 uncultured Flavobacteriaceae bacterium
TGTTCCTGTTTGTCATGTTGAGCCTGCCGAACCATTGGTGTTCCTGTTTGTCATGGTGCTTGCCCCTATCAAACTGCGCAGCAGGTTGGTAGGGGAGCCTGCCGAACTATGGTTGTTCCTGTTTGTCATGGTGAGCCTGCCGAACCATGGTTGTTCCTGTTTGTCATAGTGAGCCTGCCGAACCATTGGTGTTCCTGTTTGTCATGGTGAGCCTGCCGAATCATGGTTGTTCCTGTTTGTCATGGTGAGCCTGCCGAACCATGGATTTTTTACATTGTCGTGGTTCGACAAGCTCACCATGACATATTATATCCCAACAAAAAAGGCGACCCTCGGGCCGCCTTTTTTATGTTGTATGTTCAATCTTATTTACCCATGCCTGCTGCGATTTGCAGGGCATTGTACGCATTCACAATGCCACCGCTCACGCAGAGTTCTTTCAGTTTGGTTTTCTTCTTGGTGGTTGGATTCAGCACTTTGGCTTTCCAGGGACTGCTTCCTTCCATGATGCAGCGCTTCACCTGCGGTGCAGTCAAACCTGGGTAATAGCTGCGCACCAGGGCCGCCACGCCGGCAGTTACCGGAGATGCCATGCTGGTTCCGTCGTAGGAATCGTATTTAGAATCAGGAACGGTGCTGTAGATGTCCACACCGGGCGCAAACACGTCCACCTGCTCCTTGCCGAAGTTGGAGAACGAAGCCACCACGTTTTTGTCGTTCCAGCTGCTGGCACCCACTTCAATCCAGTTGTTCGGACGACCGCCATCGGTGAGTTTGGTGTTCGGGTAGTTGGGAACCGTATCGTTGCATTCAGCGTCGTTGCCTGCGGCATGCACCAGCAGCACGTCTTTGCTTTCTGCGTAGCGGATGGCGTCATCTACCAGCTTTTTGTTGTAGCTCCAGCCTTTGCCGAAGCTCATGTTGATCACCTTCGCGCCGTTGTCCACCGCGTAACGGATGCCGTTGGCTACGTCCTTATCGCGTTCATCGCCATCGGGAACCACGCGCACCACCATCAGGCGCACCGCGTTGGAAACACCGTTCATGCCTGTGCCGTTGTTGCGTACCGCACCGATGATGCCGGCTACGTGCGTGCCATGGCCGCCGTCGGGGCCTTCCACATCGTTGTTGCCGTAGTTGCGTTCGCTGCCGTCTTCATAGTTATCGCCCACAATTTCGCGGGTGTTCAGATCCGGGTTGTAGTGGAACTTCAGCGGCTTCATGATTTCGTCGAAACGGCCTACCATGGCTGCTTTCAGCGTGTCATAGGATTTTCCGCCTTCCAGTGCTTTCGCGAGGGCGTTTTGCAGGAAGTTGGCCATGCCTTTTACTTCCACGGCTTTCACGTGTTCTGAGGTCACGGTATTGCCACCGGCCTGTGCTTCCACATCGGCGAAGAACTTATTGATTTCGCCCATGCCTTCTTCGAGGGGTTTGTACTGCTCGCGGCTCTTGCTCATTTCCAGAAAAGCCTTGCGCCATTGCTGGTACAACGCTTGCTGCTGCGCAGGAATATCGCCATCTTCCTTGCCTTCGAACATGGCGCGGTAAGCACCGTAGAAACGGGTTACTTCCAGGTTGTCGGGGCCCACGTTGCGGCCGTCTTTACCGCCGATGAAGTTCCAGCCGTGCACGTCGTCGATGTAGCCGTTGTTGTCATCGTCGATGCCGTTGCCGGGGATTTCCTTTTCGTTCACCCAGATCACATCTTTCAAGTCTTCGTGGTCGGGTTCGGTACCGCCGTCGATCACGGCCACCACCACGGTGGTAGGCGTTTTGCCCTGCAGCAGTTCGTTGTAAGCCTTTTCGGTGCTCACACCGGGAACCTTATCCGTTTTGTAATCAAGATTAAACCAGTTGTCGGGGGCAGAAGCTTTACCGCGTTGCGCTTCCAGGCGGCCGGCGAACAACACGAGGGAGGCTGTTGCCACGAAATAGAATTTTTTCATGATGATGGCGACAAATTTAAACAGAGAAGTGGAACTACAAGGCGCGGGCAAGGGTTGCATTCGATGAAACCAGCATCTCACCAGCGCATACCCAATCTGTCATGGTGCCTGCCCCCTTTGTCATCCAGAGCCTGCCGAAGGATGGACAAAGGCTGGACCTGCGAAATATAGTGAACCATGAACCATTGCACCTGCCCAACCTAAAGCACTCAAACACCTCATATTCATCTTACTTTTTCCTTGATGAAAAAGTAAGCAAAAAATCAAGGCTGAAAAGTCTGGAAGGCCATACGCTTGCAATCAGGCTAATGTGTCACCCTGAGCGAAGCCGAAGGGCTGCAGGCGATCTCCTCACAAGCTCGGACCTTCCTTGGCATTTAGCTCCTTCTTGCTGCGCTCCTGGCCTCCCATCTTTACTTGCCCCGCAAGCCTGCGATGCGGGCTAAAAGTTCCGGAAGCGCAGCACATCGGAAGAGGCCGGTCCTTTTGCTTTGGATTTTTTCATTGAATTATTCCAAACCAATACAATCACTGTCGTGGTGCTGCAAGTGCCGGGCGACTGAAAGGAGTCACGGGAAGGCGCTTGAACCATAAGGTGCTTCAAGTCCCGGGCAGCCTTGTGAGAAGTACGGCCTGTCTCGTGTCAACAATACCCAATTTAAACCGAAAAAACCTAAATTGCACTATGGCTTCGTATCAGGAACGCTTAAGCATCAATCCGGACATCCGTTTTGGCAAACCCTGCATTCGCGGAACCCGAATCAGCGTATTTGACGTGCTTTCCTGGTTTGCCTCAGGCATGAACACGGAAGAGATACTCGCAGATTACCCTGAATTGTGCATGGCCGATATTCAGGCTGTATGGGCTTATGCCGCTGACCGCGAACACAACCTATTGATTGCTTCTTGAAACTGCTCTTTGATCAGAATATTTCGCATCGTGCCGTAAAGGCACTTCAAGATGTATTTGATTGCGCACAAGTGCGCAGTTTGGGATTGGAGAACAAAACTGATATTCAAATCTGGGATTTCGCCAGGGTAAACGGCTACTCCATCGTGAGTTTTGATGCAGATTTTTTTGATCTGGTTACATTTAAAGGTCATCCACCTAAGGTGATTTGGCTGAGATCCGGGAATACCCGCACAGAGCATCTGATTGAATTATTAGAAAAGCATGCTGATCTTATCCGTACGTTTCTTTCGGCTCCTGAATATGCCGAACACGCCTGTCTGGAATTAAGGTAAAACCAGAAGCCCATGCTTTGTTTGTGTACACTACGCATTGGCGCGCAGCGAAGTTGAACACCAGGTTAACGTTACCCTAAATGGCGGCATAATAAATAATCTGCCCGTTCATTAAATCATTTTGGGTTTGGTGTGTGGGGAGAATAATTCAAGTATCCATGATGGGTTATTTAGTCGTTGATAAATCCGGCGCTGATGGTGCTGAAACTTGAATATTCTTATGAGGGATGCTTAGTGGGTAAGCTGGTGGAGTTGATAGCGGATGGCGTGAGGAATTGGGTTGATATATTCTATTGGATTATCGATAGAAACGAGTATACCTCATGCTAGAGACCCGATTGCAACAATTAATGCTATATGAAGGAAATTAAAATCGAACATTTAGGTTACCTACTTAAACAAGCGAAGGAAAAGAATAAGCCGCAGCCGATATTTTTTTTAGGTGCGGGAGCTTCACGTTCTGGGAATATTCCCTTAGCGGGTGAAATAATTGCAAAAATTCTTGGAGACTATCAGAATAGTCCGTTTATCAATGATCTGCCAACCGAGCAAAGGACATATGCCGAATTGATGGGGTGTTTATTACCTGATCAAAGAGATGAACTATTAAAAAAATATATTGATGAAGCTAAAATAAATGTCACCCATATTTATTTGGCTCAATTGATAAGGGAAGGTTATGTTGATTACGTCCTGACAGTGAATTTTGATAATTTAATGCTAAGGGCATTGGCATTATATAACATATTCCCCCCAACTTATGACTTGGCGATTCTAAAGGACTTCACCACATCTACATTTAAAGAAAAATCTGTGGTATACCTGCATGGGCAACATCACGGGCTATGGCTGCTAAATACTCCCGAAGAAATGGAAAAGGTGAGAGATACTGTACCAAGAACATTTGACACCATCAAGAACCTTCGTCCTTGGGTTTTTATTGGGTATAGTGGAGAAGATCCAATTTTTGAGCATGTAAAAAAACTGGGCAGGTTTGACAATGGTCTTTATTGGGTAACTTATAATGATAGTAACCCCAATGATGATATTCGAAAATTTCTTTCCAATCCAAATACCAATGCCTTTGTAATTAAAGGTTATGACTCTGATTCATTTATGTTGAAATTGAACAGTGTATTAGGATTGGAGCAACCGGTAATAGTTGATAAACCTTTTACTGCTCTGGAAAATATGCTAAATGAGATTGTTGATATTGATGAACAAGACCATTTTAAAGGTGTTAAGGAGCGATTGATTATTTCAAAAAAACAAGTAAAAGAAGCTATTAAACAATTTGAACAAGGAGAGGTTAAAACAATTGATATTTCTGAAAACAAGATTGATATCTTGAAAAAAGAGATTATCAATTTGCTGATTGCTGAAAATTATGATGAAAAAGTTATTTTAGAAATTGAAAATAAAATCAATGAGAATCCAGACTTTGAGGCAGAACGTCTTCTTGCTGGATTGTATTCTGATTGGGGGACTTTTTTAGGGAAAATTGCCCAGACCAAAGAAGGTAAGGAAGCCGAGGACTTGTATCAGGAGTCGTTCGACAAATTCTGCAAGGCCATAGAAATAAAACCCGAAAACTACGAAGTATATCATAACTGGGGGACTAGTTTAGGGAGTAAGGCCCAAAGTAAAGAAGGAAAGGAGGCCGAGGACTTGTATCAGCGGTCGTTCGACAAATTCCGTAAGGCCATAGAAATAAAACCCGACATACACAATTCATATTATAATTGGGGTACTTATTTAGGGGAACTGGCTCAGACGAAAGAAGGTAAGGAAGCCGAGGACTTGTATCAGGAGTCGTTCGACAAATACCGCAAGGCCATAGAAATAAAACCTGACTATTACGAAGCCTACAACAATTGGGGGGGTGATTTAGGGAAACTGGCTCAGACGAAAGAAGGGAAGGAAGCCGAGGACTTGTATCAGGAGTCGTTCGACAAATACCGCAAGGCCATAGAAATAAAACCCGACAACCACTTAGCGTATAACAACTGGGGTTATTATTTAGGTATTTTGGCTCAAAGCAAAGAAGGGAAAGAAGCCGAGGATTTGTATCAGCAGTCAATTGAAAAAAACCGCTTTGCTTTAGTATTAAAACCTGATAGCTACTTAGCGTATAACAACTGGGGTTATTATTTAGGTATTTTGGCTCAAAGCAAAGAAGGGAAGGAAGCTGAGGATTTGTATCAGGAGTCGTTCGACAAATACCGCAAGGCCATAGAAATAAAACCCGACTATTACGAAGCCTACAACAATTGGGGGAGTGATTTAGAGAAACAGGCTCAGACGAAAGAAGGTAAGGAAGCAGAGAACTTGTATGAGCAGTCGTTCGACAAATACCGCAAGGCAATAGAGTTTGGTGGAAGTTGTTACAATCTGGCCTGTTTATTGGCCAAAAGAAAAAATGAAGAACAAGCCTTAAAATACTTAGATGTGAGTCTATCAAAGAAAGAAATAACCGTCAATTTTGTTGAGGCAGACTCGGACTGGAAGGATTTTCTCGGCAACGGGAAATTTATCAAACTATTGGAAAAGTATAAGTAGTATGGCATAAGAGCATAACAGTGACTTGCCAAAAACACGGTTGCAACGGTAAATTAAACAGTACGGTACGTTTTATTAAAAATGTGCTCGCATTACAATTTAGTACTCCGTGAGTCCCGAATCCTACAAGCTGTGAACGATTAGTATAAAGTATACAATACGATATGAATGATTATATAAAAAACTCATTGTTTGAACTGTTAAACTCAAAATAAGTCAATAAACTGAATGAAAAAAACCTATCGTTTACAGACGGACCTGCTGATATAAAAGATTATTGGACAAACTCGTAAAGTTCCCGGAAACCGCCCGTTTGAAGGAGGAGATTGACCGCCTGGAAGTTGGGTGAAGTATACCGGCACCAAAAAGGCTTATTTTTGTGTAGCACTACCTTTATGATTAGCAAGGAAGCCATTTTGGAAATGCTGAGTGCGCACAAGCCGGAGTTGTCGGGGTTTGGCGTTTCGGCACTGGGACTCTTTGGTTCTTATGTAAGGGATGAACAGACAGCCGACAGTGATATTGACCTCTTCATTGATTTTGAACCGGGCAAAGAGGCTTTGACAATTACATGGCCGTATGCGCGCTGTTGGAACAAATCTTTCAGGACGAGCGGGTAGAAATAGTCACCAAAAACGGATTGAGCAAATACATCGGTCCGGCTATTTTAAAGGAAGTAGTATATGTCTAAAGAGCCGATTCAATTCCTCAGACATATTGCGGATGAAACATTGAAACGCGCTGTATTACGGACCCTGTAGTTCATCGGCGAGGTAGCCCGATCTTCTGAATAAAACTATTACAAGGCGCAGCCTTATTGCAGCACGATACTGCTTGAACAGGGCGGCAACAACCCAGACTTATTGAAAATCTGAAAGCAAACAACCATCTTTGAATTCCAACTTATAGTCGGTTCGAAAAACGGGGTATCTTCAAGCATGCCATGCAGGAAGCTTGTCATGTTGCTGAAAGTCCCGGGTCTCCATGCTGTCGCCCGGGACTCCCTTCGGTCGATGGATGTCCTTCCATTCGACTTCGCTCATGGCAAGCTAACTCAGGATGACAATTGCGTTTAATACGCCCGCTTATTCACCCCTTCCAGGTAA
>CAZPHB010000012.1:0-6046 GCA_964586595.1 uncultured Flavobacteriaceae bacterium
CAACTTTCCCCACCCGGCTTTGTTTCCTTGTACGGAATCATGCAGGAACTTCCCACCATCTATGCGGATATTCTCGGCAGGTTGAATACCATCCAACCTCAGCAATACGCCCGCACACGAAACTTCACCAACGGCGCCGTTACACGCCTCTCGCCATACCTCTCCCGCGGGGTCATCAGCACACGCATGGTAGTGCAATACCTCGTGGAAGCAGGCTATACTTATGCTGCATGCGAAAAACTGTTGCAGGAACTGGCCTGGCGCGATTACTACCAGCGCGTGTGGCAAGTGCTTGGACCCAACATCAGCGCCGACATACGCAGGCCACAGGAGCGGGTGCACACGAACCTGCTTCCGGCCAGCCTGGACAGGGCTTCCACCGGCATTGAAGCCATCGATGCTGCCATCCGGGAATTGTACAACACCGGTTACATGCACAACCACTGTCGCATGTACACCGCAGCACTGGCCTGCCATGCAGCTCAGGCACACTGGCTGCAACCTGCCCGCTGGATGTATTACCATCTGCTGGACGGCGACTGGGCCAGCAACAGCCTCAGCTGGCAATGGGTGGCCGGAACCTTCAGCAACAAAATCTACATCGCCAACCAGGAAAACATCAACAACTATACGGGCAGCAAACAGCGCGGAACCTTTCTGGATCTGCCCTACGATCAGCTTCCGCCGAAAGAAATTCCACCATCCCTACAGGAATCCATGCCCTTTCAGGGGAAAACCGCACTTCCTGCCCGGCTGCCAGAACTGAACATCGACCCGGAATTACCGGTGCTCCTGTATGACTACTACAACATGGATCCAAGCTGGCTTCACGGCATGAAGGCCAACCGGGTGCTGCTGCTCGAACCGGAAGTTTTTGACGCATACCCCATCGGTGAACGCTGCATGCAATTCCTGTTGCAACTGACTGAAAACCTGCCCGAGGTGCAGGTGTATTGCGGTTCATTTCAATCCCTGAAAGCCGCAGCCAAAGGTGCGGAACTGCACTACAAGGAACATCCGCTTACCGCACATTATCAGGGAACCATCCACCCCCGCGACTGGATGGTTCCTGAGGTGCAGGGCTTCCACCCTTCCTTCTTCGCATATTGGAAAAAGATACAGGGTCGCATC
Organism: uncultured Flavobacteriaceae bacterium; assembly: GCA_964586595.1. Classification (GTDB taxonomy): domain Bacteria; phylum Bacteroidota; class Bacteroidia; order NS11-12g; family UBA955; genus REEB481. The sequence continues at coordinate 1,132 of CAZPHB010000012.1, forward strand.
CAATCGCAGTTCAGCAGTTGAAACCAAATGTATATTCGCGGTAGCGGAATGCGGTTCCGCAATATGTATCCATGATTGCCCGTCTGTACAGAACACTGCTCCCTGCTGCATTCAGGAAGCGCCTTTACGAAGCCTTTCTGGGCAAAATGCTCCACAGCCTGCGCCATTCCAAAGTAAGGATTCAGGGCTTATTCCAGGCGTTTACCGGACTGTTTCGCTCCCTGAACGAGCGCCAACAGGCATTGGCCTTCATCGGCATTCATGGCATCACCTCGTATCCCGGATCCTATGCGCTGAAGTATCAGAAACAGGATGTTCCGGTTGAATGGGATCAAACCCTGGGATTGCCCTGGGTGCTGCACAACGGCAGAAAACTGTATTTCCCGGCCAACATGAAACCCGAACAGGTGGCGCGTTTGTACCGCAGCCTGATTACCGAACAGGATGACGCCGCAGCCCACAGATACGTGGCCGACTATGCATCACTGAAAGGCAATACCTTACTGGATGTTGGCGCTGCTGAAGGTATTTTCAGTCTGGACGTGATTGAGCTGGTGGACAAGGTGTATCTGTTCGAATACGAACCGTATTGGCTGGCGCCCTTGCAGGCAACCTTTGCGCCTTGGAAACACAAAGTGGAAATCGTTCACCGCTATGTTGGCGACCACGATGATGCACAGTTTATCAAACTCGACACCCTTTTTGCCGATGCGACGCCATCGCCACTGTTCCTGAAAATGGATATCGAAGGCTGGGAACGCAGTGCCCTTGCAGGCGCGGCATCATTACTGCATAAAAACATCAGCATGCGCGCTTCGGTAACGGTGTATCACCGTCCGGATGATCCGCAGGTGATAGGAAACATCTTCCGCGAAGCAGGATTCAGCACCAGCTTCAACCCCGGCTATATTTACTGGGGAAAACGCCTCAGTACCGCCATCATCAGGGCGGAGAAAAAGCCATGATCCGCAGCCTCGCATCCAGGATTCCGGGAATCAGAACACTATTGCGGCAAGCCGACCGCAACCGCTTCAACAAGACGTGGCGCCGGCACAATCCGCACAACGATACCGTACCCGGCGAGCGCATGTTTCCCATGGAAAATGTGCATGTAGGACGCGGCACCTACGGCATGTTAAACGTGCAGAGTTTGTTTGTTCAGGAAGGCGAACAGCTGCACATCGGCAACTTTGTTTCCATAGCTCCGGGTGTGCAATTCCTTATGGGTGTGAACCACCAGCTGGAAACCTATACCACCTTCCCTTTTTACTCCAGGCTGGTGGAGCGTTCTACCCGCGATGCGCTGGTGCGCGGACCCATCATCATCGACGATGAAGTATGGCTGGGCACCAATGCCCTGATCATGTCGGGCGTGCACATAGGCAAAGGCGCCATTGTGGCTGCCTGTGCCATCGTTACGAAAGATGTTCCCCCGTATGCCATTGTTGGCGGCAATCCGGCGCGCATCATCAAAATGCGGCACAGTCCGGAAGTGATTGAAGCCCTGATGGGCATCGACCTGAACACACTGAGCGACGCTCAAATACGCGCACACCTTGAAGCCATCTACGCACCCATCCGCAGCGTGGATGATGTAAACCAACTTAAAAAGACCCTGTTTCGCTGAACTCCCATGACCGCGCAGAAGCCACGCATCATCGCCTTCTACCTGCCTCAGTTTCACCCGATACCCGAGAATGATGCTTGGTGGGGCAAAGGTTTTACCGAGTGGACGAACGTGGGCAAGGCCAAACCGCTGTTTCGCGGTCATTACCAGCCACGTGTACCTGCCGACCTGGGCTATTACGACCTCCGACTTCCCGAAAGCAGGATTGCTCAGGCAGCAATGGCCAAAGCCTACGGCGTGGAAGGCTTTTGCTATTGGCATTATTGGTTCGGAAATGGAAAACGGCTGCTCGAACGACCCTTTCATGAAGTGCTGGAAAGCGGCGAACCGGATTTCCCTTTCTGCCTGGGCTGGGCCAACCACAGCTGGGAAGATAAACAGTTTAAGAAGGGCGGCACCAACAAGCTGCTCATCAAACAGGAATATCCGGGCGATGACGATTACCGGCAGCATTTCTTATACGTGCTAAAAGCCTTTCGTGATCCGCGTTACCTGCGTGTGGACGATAAACCCATCTTCTTCATTCATGGAACCAAAGATTTTGACGTGGCCTATTTCATCCGCTTTTGGCAGCAGCTTGCGCTGGAACACGGGTTGAAAGGCATCCACTTTGTGGCCAACTGCCACGACGAGCAAGACATAGACCGTCTGTTGGGACTGGGCTTCGATGCAGTAAATGTGGTGCGCCTGTTTCACTTCATGAAACATGAGTATTCCCTGCTGGAACGGATGCTCACAAAATTCAGCAGGCTGTACCTAAAACGCGGCCGCGTGGTAGATTACCGGAAATATTACAAATACTTCGTAGGGCCTGAAGACAAACGGACTGATTGTTATCCGAGCATCTTCCCCAACTGGGATCATTCGCCGCGCTCGGGTCGTGGCGGGCACATCTTCACCCATTCAAGTCCGGCACCGTTCAAAAAGCACGTGCAGCAGGTGCTGAAGCTGGTGATGGAAAAACCCGAGAACAGCCGACTGGTGTTTCTGCGTTCCTGGAATGAATGGGCGGAGGGCAACTACATGGAACCCGACCTGAAATTTGGGCGCGGCTATCTGGAAGCCTTGAAGGAGGCGCTGGATGAATTGGATGAAGGTTAAGGCCTAAACCCGTCCAGCTTCCCGGAAAGGGCCATCAGTTCACTTTCTGCCACCCGCTGACGAAACAGTGCATCTTCTGCCGCCAGCCGGATGTCTTCTTCGTTTCTGCGGGCTTCATTCAGTTCCGGCAAAACGGCCTCACCCGTTTCAAAACGCTGTTGCACCAATGCCGCTGCGCGGGAAACCTTTTCCAGTGCCAGTGATGCCTGTTGGTAGAACTCATGAGCTGTTCTGCAGCGAATGTAGGCGCGTGTGATTTCTGATTCCAGCGTGCGCAATCGCTCCTGGCGCATCAGCGCGGCTTGCTTTTGATTGAGTGTTGCCACTTCCATTTCGCGGCGCACTTGCCCGCCGTTGTACAGGTTCCAACTCAGCGTCAAGCCACCATTGATGCCATTGCTTTGGTTCAGCAGAAAAAATCCGCCCTTGTTGTTGCTGGCATTGTATGCATAAGCACTGTTGGCACGCAACTGCGGCAAGCGTTGCGCCTGTGCAGATTGCTGCATGGCCAGGGCAATGCGTTCCTGAATCTGGGCGGCCTGCAAATCCGGATGCCGGCGCAGGCCTTCCATCCACATGTCAAGACCGGGCAGTGCGGAACTCGTATCGGTGTCCGCAACCGTTTGCACCTGCTCGGCATCCACGGTCATGGCAAAAGCCAACTGCGCGCGTGCTTCGCGGATGCGGCCTTCCTGCTCACGCAGTCGGCCCAGCCACAATTCATGCTGACTTTCTGCCTGCAACTGATTCAGCGTACTTCCCAAACCGGTTTGTGCACGCAATGCTGCAAGCGCAGCGATGCTTTTGGCTTGTTCATGTAAGGTCTGATAATACCTGTACAGGCGCTGTTCGCGGGCCAGGGCATGGTATGAAAGACGCACATCCAGCGCGATGCGCAGCGCTTCCCGGAGCACACCCTGCACGCCCAGCTCCTGCAGCGACTGCAGGCGACTGCGTTCCGCAAACATGCGCATGCCGTCAAAAAGCACCCAGCTTACATTCAGTGCCGCATTGTTGTTGGTGGCACCCACGCCGTTGCGGCTGATTTCCGTTCCGTTGGAAAAACGCTGATCTATATTGTTGTTCGAGAACGAAATGCCGCCATTCAAACCAACCACCGGTAGCATTCCGGCATTTCCTGCCGTGTTTTGCAGGGCCGCGATGGCGGCATCATTGCGCGCCATGGCCAAGCCCAGGCTGCGCTTCCAGGCTGTATCCAGTGCCTGGTCGAGGCTCAGCATTTGTGCGCTTCCCGCGAAAGGCAACAGACAGCACAGCATCAAAAGCTTAATCTTCATCATCGGAAACAAGGTTAAGTTCTTCAGAAACATGTTTTCTGGCCAGCAAGGAATAGGCCGCCGGTACAACATACAGGGTAAGCACCAATGAGAAGAGCAAGCCGCCAATAACCACAATGCCCATGCCCTGCCTGCTTTCTGAAGCGGCGCCCAGAGAAGCTGCAATGGGAAGCGCACCGAGCACCGTCGCGAGGCTGGTCATCAGGATGGGACGCAGTCGGAGCACCGAAGCGCGTGTGATGGCCTGCAGTTTGTCTTCACCACGCGCCCTGCGCTGGTTGGCAAATTCTACAATGAGGATTCCGTTTTTGGTTACCAGTCCTACGAGCATGATGGCGCCAATCTGACTGAAGATGTTGAGCGTTTGGTTAAAATACCAGAGCGCGAGCACTCCTCCGGCCATGGCCAGCGGTACGGTGAGCATGATGATGAACGGATCGCTGAAGCTTTCAAACTGGGCCGCCAGGATGAGGTACACCAGCAGCAGCGCCAACACAAACGCGAGCAACAGATTGCCCGAACTTTCCGCAAAATCGCGGCTGGCACCCGTGAGCTCAGTGCTGAACCCTTCGCCCAGGTTCTTTGCGGCGATGCCTTTCATGGCTTTGATGCCGTCGGCGATGGTTTTACCCGGCACAACAGATGCCGAAACGGTGGCGGACATATATCGGTTGTAATGATACAGCTGCGGCGGATTGCTCTGTTCTTCTACCTGAACCACATCGCCCAACCGGATCATGCGGCCGCTGTTGCTGCGCACATAAATGCCGGTGAGGTCGGAAGGACTGTTCCTTCCTGCGCGGTCAAACTGCCCGATGATTTGGTACTGCTTGTTGTTTTTTGGAAAATAGCCCATACGAGGCGCTCCAAAAGCCAGCTGCAGTGTTTG
>CAZPHB010000012.1:6146-83914 GCA_964586595.1 uncultured Flavobacteriaceae bacterium
CCGAATTCCTGGAACAGCCTTCCCACAAAACCCTGCATGAAGATGACCGGCATGAATACCGCCGCCAGCGTTACCGAGGTGGACAGCACCGCAAACAGGATTTCTGCAGAACCCTTCAGTGCCGCCTCTTTAGGCGACATACCCCGCTCTACCTTCTTGTAAATATTCTCCGTGACTACAATGCCATCATCCACCACCAATCCGGTGGCCAATACAATGGCAAGCAGCGACAATACATTCACGGAATAGCCCATCAGGTACATCAGGAAAAAGACACCGACCAGCGATACGGGAATGTCAATCAGCGGACGCAGTGCGATGAGCCAGTCGCGGAAGAACAGATAAATAATGACCACCACCAACAGCAAGGCGATGATGAGGGTTTCTCCCACTTCTTCCAGCGAACGCCGCACAAACATGGTATTGTCCAGGGCGATGTTTATTTCATAATCTGCCGGAACTGACTTTTTGATTTCTGCGAATCGCTTGCTGAATTCATTGGAAATGTCAATGTAGTTGGCACCGGGCTGAGGCACCAGCGCCAGACCCACCATGGGCACGCCGCGCTCACGCAATACAGTTTCCTCATTTTCCACACCAAGCCTGGCATATCCAATGTCTGAGAGGCGAACAGTTTTACCGTCCACATCACTGATGATCAAGCGGTTATATTCTTCGGGAGTACGCAACCTTCCCTGCGTTTTCACACTCAGTTCCGTGGCATCACCGGATATTTTCCCTGCGGGAAGATCTACATGTTCGCGGTCGAGGGCACGTTGTACATCTTGAGGTGTGAGCTGATGCGCAGCCAGTTTCACCGGATCCATCCAAATGCGCATGGCATAGCGGCGCTGTCCCCAAATCTGGATATTCGAGACCCCCGGAATGGTTTGCAGCCTTTCGGCGAGTACATATTCGGCGAAGTCGCTTACTTCCAGCGGATCGCGGCTGGCGCTGCGCACCGTCATGGTGATGATGGCATCGCTGTTGGCATCGGCCTTGCTCACCACGGGCAATCCGTCGATGTCGCGTGGCAGGCTGCGCACCGCCTGTGATACTTTATCGCGCACGTCGTTGGCGGCGGCTTCCAGGTCGGAGTTCAGGTCAAATTCTACCGTAATCACGCTGGAACCCAGGTTGCTGGCAGAAGAAATGGAGCGGATGCCGGCAATGCCGTTGATGGCTTTTTCCAGCGGCTCGGTGATTTGTGATTCAACAATATCTGCGCTGGCACCGCCGTAGCTGGTGCGCACGGTAATCACCGGCGGGTCAATGGAAGGAAACTCCCGAACGCCGAGGTAACGCATGCCCATGAACCCGAACAGCAGGATGAGCAGGTTCATCACGATGGCCAGTACCGGCCTTTTGATGCTGATGGATGATAACGACACGGCTGTTTTTTACCTGTTCACCACCTTTACCTGTGCACCGGGCCTGAGGCCGAGCAATCCGCGGGTAATCACTGAATCTCCCACGTTCAGACCGCGCTTTACCAGCACACTTTGTTCGGTCCGTTCGCTGATTTCCACCGGCGCAGCTGTGGCTTTCCCCTGTTTTACCAAATACACCTGATAACCGCGCAATACCGGCACCAACGCTTCTGTGGGCAGGCTGATGTTTCCTGATTGCTGTGTGAGCGGCACCAGCACTTTGCAGAACATTCCCGGCTTCAAAACGGGATGTTGCCCTTGCACCTGTGCCCGCACGGTAAGTGTTCGGGTTTGTTCGTCGAGTGCCGCTTCAGCAGCAATGATTGTTGCCTGAAAAGTATCGCTGCTGCTTTCTCCGGTGAAGGTAACCTTACTTCCTTTTACCACTGAAGCCGCATACATAGAGGGTACGGCAAAGTCGAGCTGCATGCCTTCCATTTGGGTAAGCGTGCCGAACACATCTTGCGTGGAAACGATGCTTCCAATGCTGATGCGCCTGAGTCCGAGTACCCCGCTGAACGGCGCTTTCAGTTCACACATGGCCAATCTGGCCTCGATCTGTTCCAGTTCAGCCTGAAGGCTTGTGCGTTCCTGCTCGGCAGCTTCCAGCTCATCGGCGCTCACGCCACCTGCGCTGCGCAGCGTTTGCAGTCTTGCTACGCGAGGCGTTGCTATTTGCAGCTGTGCGGTAATTTTCTTCTGTTGTGCACGAAGTTCCGCATCGTTGATGCGGGCCAGGGGGGTTCCGGCTTCTACCCTTGCACCTTCGGGCATGTTCAGCCAAACCACCCGACCGGCGGCTTCGGCACGCAGCTGCACCTGTTCCGGTGCGCGTAAACTTCCACTCACCGACAAGGTGCCGCCCGAACTTGCTGCGGCAGCCACCACCACCGATACGGGCGCTGCCTGTTTCCCGGGGCCTCCCTGTGCTGACTTCTTTGCGCCTTTATTGCCGGCCACAATCCTCCATACCAATGCTGTGGCGAGGACAAGTGCCAACAGCGTCCATAAAATGCGCTTCACTATGTTATAATTTCTGAATTTCTTTAAATAACGGCGCCCTGTTTTGTTCTACTTTCTGTGAAAACTGCTTCCACGGGCCCTGAAAGAATGCGTTCAGCCGCAGGCAAATTTTATCTGTTTCTTCAGCAGCAATGCGCACTGCATCCAATGCGTTGCGGCCGGGAAAAGTAGCCGCATTTACGCTGTAGCCATAGGCATCATACAGCAGGTTGTTCAAACGCACGGTCACATCTTCGTAGCCGCGAATATCTGCAGGGAGCATAAACAGGGCTTTAAATTGTTGTAAACTGTCCTGAAGCTTCTTGCCTTCTTTTTGGAGCTGACTCTTCAGGCTGTCGCTGGCAAAATTCATCGCTTCGCGGGTAAGTGACAGCGATTTCTCGGCACTTTTGATGGCTTCGTATGCTTCAAAAGCCCTGGTGGTAACGGCTGCAAACCGGCGGTACAAGGCCATGCTCGAATCATAAGCTTGGCGCTGGAAGGGTTTGCGCGGATCCTCGAGAACCGTGCACCAAGAAGAATCCTGATGTTTTCCATACTGGAGTACCAACTTGTATTTGCCCGGTGCCACACGTGGACCTTCGGGCAGGTCGGCATCCGGATCTGTTTTCCCTTCTGAAGGAAAACGTACCCCATCGCTGACAAAGCGCCACTGGCTGCGGTAAAAACCACTGCTGTCCACGGTAAAGCGATGTGTTCGGATTTTTTGACCCTGTTCGTTGAACACGGTGCCTGTGATTTTGATTTTTTCCTCCTGATCGGCGCTGGTCTTCTTCACGTAGAAGGAAAGCTGCGCACCTGCCTTCTTGTTGGCACCCTCCCAGAAACCGTTGGCGGGGAAGCGGATGCCCTCAGGCTGGTTGTAGGCGGCCCGCACGGCAGACTGCACGGGGAAGAGCGTCAGCGCCTGCTCCTGTGGTTTCTTCGTTCCGGAAACTACTGCACGCAGCGGCGTGATGTCGTCCAACACCCAAATGGCCCTTCCGAAGGTGCCAATCACGAGGTCGTGTTCGCGGGGATGAACTTTCAGGTCGCTTACCGGAACAGCAGGAAAATGCTGGTTGAATCGGTTCCAGGTATTGCCTTCATCAGTGCTGATCCAAAGCCCTTGTTCGGTGCCCAGAAATACAAGTTTGGGTTCAACAGCATCTTGCCATACGCTGAGGCAATGACCCTGTACTTTTTTCGGGTCGGCCATGCGCTTCCAGGTATTGCCGTAATCGGCGGTGTAATACAGGTAAGGATCCCAGTCGTTGCGGCGATAGTTGTTGGCCACCACCCAGGCAACGCCGGGTTTGGTATGACCTGATTGCACGTACGGAATCCATGAACCCACGGGAAGTCCGGGCAATTTGCTGCTCAGGTTGGACCAGGTTTTTCCGCCATCGCGGGTGAGTTGCAGGTTTCCATCGTCGGTGGCAACCCAGATGAGGCCTTTTTCCAGTTTGCTGGGTTCGATGGCCAGGATGGTACAATGGTTTTCGGCATTGGTGGCATCAACGGTAAGACCGCCGCTTTGTGCCTGATGCTGTTTCGACGTATCGTTGGTGGTAAGGTCGGGAGAAATGATGGACCAGCCGGCCCCGCGGTTGCTGCTGTAATGCAAGTATTGACTTCCGTAATACACGCCATCGGGATTAAACGGATCCAGTGCCAGTCCTGCATTCCAGTTGAAGCGGAGCTTCTTCCCTTCGGGATGAACGGGTTTGATGCCAAAGGTTTCGTGGGTCTTCATGTTGTAGAAGGCTAGCTCTCCGCCCTGCGCCATGGCGTAGCCTTTGGTGCCGTCGCCTGAATAAGGTGCTACATCGAAGCCGTCGCCGAAGAACAGTTCCTGCCAGTAGCTGTTGCGGATGCCTCCGTATTTCCACACATAAGCCGGACCACGCCAGCTGCCGTTGTCCTGCAGGCCGCCATAAATGTTGTAAGGTGTATCGTTGTCGATGGAAACATGGTAAAACTGGCCTATGGGCAGATTCTCCACAAAACGCCAGGTTTTTCCGCCGTCGTAAGAGAAATTCAATCCACCATCGTTGCCATTGATCAGGTGATGCGGGTTGTTGGGGTGGATGAAGAAGGCGTGGTGGTCGGGATGCACATCATTCCAGTTCACCATCACCTGCCATGTTTTGCCACCGTCTTCGCTCTTGGAAATCTGACTCCACAAACTGTAGATGCGGTTTTCATTTTGTGGATCGCAATAAATTTCGTTGTAGTAAAAAGGTCTGTTTCCCATGGTTTCTGAGGAAGACACTTTCTGCCATTGATAACCGCCATCGGTACTGCGGAAGAACTCCAGATTTTTGCTTTCCACGATGGCATAAACGATGTTCGGTTTGCTTTTGGAAATGGCCAGGCCAATGCGGCCGAGTTCGCCTTTAGGCAATCCGTCTTTGTCTGTTCGTTTCGTCCACGTTTTGCCTCCGTCAAGGGTAACAAACAATCCGCTGCCCGGTCCACCGCTGCGGAAGGTCCAGGGCTGGCGTCGGTAATCCCACATGGCGGCGAACAGTTTATCGGGATTGGAAGGATCTGCGATGAGTTCAGCGCAGCCGCTGCTGCTGTTGGTGAAGAGGATGCGCGACCAGGTTTTACCGCCGTCGGTGGTTTTATATACGCCGCGTTCTTCGCTGCTGCCCCAGGCTGTGCCATGGGCGGCAACATACAGGATGTCGGGATTGTCGCGGTGGATGATGATGCGGTGGATGGTGCGTGTGAGTTCCAGCCCCATGCGCGTCCAGCTTCGGCCACCGTCGATGCTTTTATAGATGCCGTTGCCACTGTTGTGGGAGTTGCGCGGATTTCCTTCGCCGGTACCGGCCCAAATCACCGCGGGATTATTCTGTTGGATGGCCACGGCGCCGATGCTGCCCACATGTTGTTTGTCGAACAATGGCTGCCATTCCAGTCCGCCATCATCGCTGCGCCACACGCCACCGCTTGCCGTGCCAATAACGATGCGTTCGGGATGCGCATGCTCCACGTCAATGGAAGTCACACGGCCACTCATGCCTGAGGGCCCAATGTTTCTGGGTTTCAGGTTGTTCAGGATCACAGACTCAGGCGTTTGTGCAAGCACATTGCCCAAGAGCAATGCCGAGATGAGGTACAAAGACTTTTTCATGTGCAGATACAAAGATATTGGCGCGCAGGACTGCGCACACAAAATGATATTCACCCTTGATTGATTGCGCGGGCGGTTTGCAGGCGATCGGCGGCCGTATAGGTCAGCCAGCCAATGGGACCTGCCATCAGCACCAGAATTTGAACCGGAACCACCCAAAGTTTGGCGTATCCTTTATGATGTGCTTCCAGACCGATGCGGGCACCAATCAACAAGTCAAAGCAGAGGTAATGCAGCCAGCCGGCAAGCAGCAGGGCTTCATTGGAGAAGAGTTGTTTTACTTCTTCCAAAGAGCCAAATCCGCCGGAGGCTTCGCTGCTGAATCGGCTGATGAGGTAGCCATAGGCCAGTGCCAGCAAGGCCGGCACAAGACCTTTATGCACCAAGGTTCGGGTGAATGGCGCAGCGGGGAAAAAGAGCGCGGGTACCCATCCACACATGGCCAGCAGGCCGGCCCAGGCAAAGATTTGTTCGAACTCAGTCATGTTGCGGTTTCATAAAATACTTGGCAACCTTTGGTGCAATGTATCTGGGTGTAAGGCGGATGCTGAAGGCCATCAGCGCATTCATCCAGCCATGCATTACGGTAGTTCTTCCATTCATCATGGCCCGAAAAGCCTTTGATGCAACCTGTTCGGTGGGCATCAACCCGAGGCTCATGATGCGGCTGCGGTTGGAACCTGCACGGGCATGAAACCCGGTATCTGTGGGACCGGGGCAAGAAACGGTGGCGCTAACTCCGCTGCCCCGAAGTTCTTCCTGCAGGGCTTCGGTGAAACTGAGCACATAGGCTTTGCTGGCCGCATACACATTAAAAAACGGCGAAGGTTGGAACGCTCCGGTAGAAGCAATGTTCAGGATGCGGCCAAAGCCGCGCTGCACCATCCCTTGGGCGCATACATGGGTGAGTCGGCTCAAGGCCAGGATGTTCAGGTTGAGCATTTCCTGCTGCAGCTGCCATGGGCGGTCATGGAAATATCCGGTGTCGCCGAAACCGGCATTGTTCACCAGGAAGTCGATATGCAAGTCCTGCAGCACCGGAACCAATTGTTCGAGTGCTTCCGGATTGGAAAGATCCACTGCATAGCTCACTGCTTCCACACCGTAACGGGTAGTCAGTTCGGCGCAGATCTGATTCAGCTTATCGGCAGAACGCGCCACCAGGATGACGTCGTTTCCCTGTGCTGCGAACAGCTTGGCAAATTCCAGCCCCAGTCCGCCGGACGCTCCGGTGATCAGGGCGATGCCTGCCTTGGTTTTACCTGCATTGATTCCCATGTTTCTTATGATGTGAAAAACGGACGTAAACGTACAATGTTTGCACGAACTGCACAAAACCGGCCAAAACCATGTGCATTGCTTACAGATGGCGCCATCAGATGCTTCCTCAGCCAATCATCAGGCTGCGCATGCTGATGCTGCCCATGGTCACCTGTTCATTGAACCAGCAAAGAGGTTCCGAATCATCTTTCAATCCCAGCACATATAGCAGTGGCAGGTAATGTTCGGCGGTAGGAACGGAAAGCTGTGCCATCAGTCCTTTTTTTTGGTAATCAACCAGAGCTTGCATATCGCCTGTCTGAATTTGATCCCTGCACCACAGGTCGAACTCCTGAGCCCAGTCGTAGGCGCCATCTGACCATTGCATGCGGCCCAGGTTGTGCACCATATTTCCGCTGCCGATGATGAGCACACCCTGGTTGCGCAAGGCCGACAATTCTTTGCCAATTTCGAAGTGGCGCGCCGGTGAGGCGTTCATGTCGAGGCTCAGTTGATATACCGGGATATCGGCCATGGGAAACATGGGCAGCAAAACACTCCAGGTGCCGTGGTCGAGGCCCCAGTCCAAATCCTGCATCACCCTGGCGCTGGTCACCAGATCTGCCGTTTGCTGCGCGAGTTTTGGCGCACCCGGTGCGGGATATTTGGCATCGTACAGCGCCTGCGGGAAGCCGTAGAAATCATATATGGTTTTGGGAAGCTCCATGGCGGTAACGCGCGTTCCGGGTGTCATCCAGTGTGCAGAAACGCAAAGGATGGCTTTGGGCGTGGGGAGTTCGCGCCCCAGGCGCTGCCATTCCTGATGAAATACATTCTGTTCGATGGCATTCATTGGACTTCCGTGTCCGATAAACAGGGCAGGCATGCGCTTTACAGGCTCTGTTTCAGGGTTCATATTCATCATGGATGTTGTGGTCATAAGCCCTAATCCGGCAAGGCTGCTTTGTTGAATAAAACTCCGGCGCTTCATCGTTAGGTGCTGTGTTTTAAAACAATTTCATAGCCATTAAATCTGCGCCGGACGGTTATTCTGCGCCTGTGAACGAATGCAGGGTTTCAGCCAAAGTTGGGAACGGCGTATATCCGCGTGCCAGCATGTAGAACTTTCCTTGCTTCAGCCCAATCAGTGCCGGAAAACCACTGATGCCCAGTTCCTGAGTGAACTGAAACTCTGTTTGGGTATTGTACTGGTTGACTTCGCTGTTCAATTCCTGTTCAAGCGCATGCGCATCGCCGCCCAGCTGCGCCGCCAGTTGCGGATATAATTCCGGCTCATTCACGGGTTCGGCATCCACAAAAATGGCTTTTTGCATGGCTGATGCGTATTCCAGCTGTCGCTCGGGAAATTGATTCTTCCAGGCACTCAGCGCGCGGGAAGGCAACAGCGAATCGTACACCCGGGTTCCTTCGCGCAACACTTCTTTATAAGCTTCACCCATGGTCACTCCGGTCATGGATTCCAGACGTGGCAGGGCCTGAAGGATGTAATCGGCCATAGTTCCAATGGGCTGCGCACGCTCGCCCAGAATCATGCCTCCGCTGATGACCTCAATCTTAACGTGCGCATTGGCAAAGCGTTCCTGCACCTGGCGCATCACAGGAGAGCATCCATAGCACCATCCGCACAAAGCATCGTACACGTAGTACAGCGTGATGCCGTGATCGGGCGTTTGTCCCTGGGTTGCCAGCGGCACTTCTTTTAATATGGCCATAGCTTAGAAACAGCCTGCGCGCTTAGTTGTTGGCAGCCTTCGGACCTTTTGGCTGCAATGGCCTGATTTCCAGGTTCACCGTATGGAAGTTCTTGGGCATTTGAAGGAAGTTGAGGATGGCATACGCCACATCCTCCGGATCCAACATGTAGTCGTGGGGCTTGATGGACGGGCTGTTGCGGAAGAAGTCGGTTTTCACGCTGCCCGGATAAACACAGGTAACGCGGATGCCTTCATCGCGCACTTCTTTATACAGCGCGTCGCTGAAGCCGCGCACCGCAAATTTGGTGGCGCAATAGGCCGAAACCTGTTGATAGCCTTCGAGCCCGGCGATGCTGGAAATATTCACGATTTGTCCGTACTGGCGTTCCTTCATGCCGGGCAGTACCATGCGCGTGCAGTAAAAAACGCCGTTTACATTGGTGGCAAAGAGTTCATCCCATTGTTCCAGCGGCAAGCTTTCGCAGAAGCCGAAATAGCCGAGGCCGGCGTTGTTCACCAGTACATCAACTTTACCGTTCTGTTCCTGAAAAATCTGTGCGAACACTGTTTCCACAGCGGCAGCACTGCGCACATCGCAGGTGATAAAATGGAAGTGTTCGTGGTTCAGGTCGGGTGCGTTCCGTCCCAAACCATACACGATGGCACCTTTGTCCAACAATTGCGTGCACAAATGAAGGCCGATGCCTTTGCTCACGCCGGTAATTACGGCTACCTGTCCTGCTAAGTTGATGGAATTCATGCGGCGAAATTAAGGCTTGTGCTGCCGGCATAGCGATGCAGACGCAAGATCCCCGCAAAACAAGCCACCCTTGCGTTGGAACCAGGAATTAAGTTCAGCGCGAAACAGACATCTTCACCGGCAACCTGAACGATCCGTATGAAGGGCGGTTATGAGCAATGGTCGGCTCCCATTGCCAGTCAATCAGGCGCATCACCCGCAACACTTCAGCTTCAAAGCCATATCCTCTTGGGCCATCCATCTGGCAGATCTCCAAATGATCCACACGGCCATCTGGTGTGATGGTGAAACAAACCATCACCAAGGCTCCCTTCCCGGCTTCACGGGCCGCTTCGGGGTATTCCACCAAATCTGTAATCTTATTATAGTATTGCTGCAATCCACCTTTTGCCGAAGCTCTGGTATAAGCGCGGGCGGAATCAAACGGAACGGGTTTCCCCTCGGTATTGTAATGCTGCACATGCAGCAGACGTTCCTTGCCCTGGCTCGAGTCGGCGGAAGCAAATCGTTCGTAAGAGGCCAGTTTCCCGTTGGCGTGGTAGAAGTACCAGCTTCCTACCCTGTTTCCGTTGTGGTAGGTGCCATATTCGAAAACTTGACGTGCTTCGGTATAGCGCACCCATTGACCATGCTTCTGGCCGTTTTTATAGTTGGCCGCATACAACAGCCGTCCCTTATCGTCGTAGTTCTGGAAAGGACCGTCCAGCGTATCATTTCGGTACGTACGACGTTTCACCAGCACGCCCGATTCGCTGAAATACAGATGTTCCCCGTTGTTTTTCCCGTCAACATAAGCACCCCTGAAACGAATATTTCCGTTGTCATACATGGCCTGCCAGCGACCCACGGCCTGGCCATTGCGGTATTGACCCAGACTGTAGGCAGGCAATTCTGAGTTGCGCTCGTACCATTTTCCGTGCTTCCGTCCTTTTTTGAAATTACCGGAATCCAGCAACCGGCCTTGTGGGTTATAGGATACCCAGGACCCCTGCCGGAAGCTGTCGGGAACAAACTCCGGACGTAAACGGCTGTAATGTGCGCGGATGTGCAGGTTGCCGTTCAGATAACGCACGGTGCGGAGGTAGGATTTCTCTTTTACCTGCGACCATGTTTCGATGTACACGGCCTTTTTCTTCTTTACCTCTCGGTATTCCTGATCCAGCCAGTAAACCTTTTGTTTCTGCGCAGCAAGAGCCAGCGGCAGGAACAGCAGCAGCGCTGCAGTGGCTTTATTTCGAAAAGCCTGCAAAAGATTTCCCATGCGCTTCTTCATACAAACGCTCTTTTGGCAGCGAACGGAAATAGTCGTAGGTAATCTTCAAACCTTCTGATCGGTGCACTTTAGGTTCCCAGCCCAGGATTTGCCGCGCCCGGGTGATGTCCGGCTGACGCTGCTTGGGGTCGTCGGTGGGCAGGGGTTTATAAATTACCTTCTGGCTGGTTCCGGTGAGGCGAATGATTTCTTCGGCAAACTGGCTGATGGTGATTTCGTCGGGGTTGCCCACGTTCACAGGTTGCACACAATCGGAATGAAGCAGGCGGTAGATTCCTTCCACCAGGTCATCTACATAGCAGAAGCTGCGGGTTTGACTTCCATCGCCGAACACCGTGAGGTCTTCACCGCGCAGTGCCTGTCCGATGAAGGCGGGCAATACACGACCGTCGTTCAGGCGCATGCGTGGGCCATACGTGTTGAAGATGCGCACGATGCGTGTATCCACGCCGTGGTAGGTATGGTAGGCCATGGTGATGGCTTCCTGGAAGCGCTTCGCTTCGTCATAAACGCCGCGAGGTCCAACAGGATTTACGTTGCCCCAGTAATCTTCATTTTGCGGGTGTACCAAAGGATCGCCGTACACTTCGCTGGTGCTGGCTACCATGATGGTGGCCTTTTTGGCGCGCGCCAATCCAAGCAGATTGTGCGTTCCCAAGCTGCCCACTTTAAGCGTTTGAATGGGGATTTTGAGGTAATCTATCGGACTGGCCGGACTGGCAAAATGCAGGATGTAGTGCAGTTCTCCGGGCACATGCACGAACTTGCTTACGTCGTGGTTGTAGAATTCAAACTGTTCCAAACGAAACAGGTGTTCGATGTTCCGCAGGTCGCCGGTAATCAGGTTATCCATGCCAATCACGTGGTATCCTTCGCGGATAAAGCGGTCGCAGAGGTGTGATCCGAGGAATCCTGCTGCACCTGTTATAAGTACTCGTTTGCGTTCCATAGATAATTAGCTTAGGCCTTTAGGTCAGAACGGCCTATGGAATAATAGGTAAAGCCTTCCCTGCGCATGGCATCAAGGTCAAAAACGTTGCGGCCATCAAATACCACCTGTTCTTTCAAGGCTGTTTTGATGCGGTCAAAATCAGGAGTGCGGAATTCGGGCCATTCGGTAGCGATGATGAGTGCATCGGCGCCTTGCAGCGCATCGTATTGGTTGTCGGCGAAACGCATATCCAGGCCTGCATGCTGTTTCACATTGGGCATGGCCTCGGGGTCGTAGGCAGCTACGGTGGCGCCTTCCTGCAGCAGCGCGTGGATCAGTTCCAGCGCAGGCGCTTCGCGGATGTCGTCGGTATTTGGTTTGAAGGCGAGGCCCCAAACGGCAAAGTGTTTGCCGTTCAAAGCGCCAAAATGCGCCTGAATTTTGGGAAGCAGGCTTTTCTTCTGGTGGGCGTTCACGGCTTCGACTGCCTTCAGGATTTTAAAGTCGTATCCGGCTTTATCCGCAGAATGCACCAAAGCTTTCACATCCTTAGGAAAACAGCTTCCACCATAGCCAATACCCGGGAACAGGAAGCGTTTCCCGATGCGTTCGTCCGAACCCATACCCAAACGAACCATGTCCACATCGGCACCCAAGCGTTCGCACAATTGGGCGATTTCATTCATGAATGAAATCTTGGCTGCAAGAAAGCTGTTGGCTGCGTATTTGGTGAGTTCTGCGCTGCGTTCATCCATGAAGATGATGGGATTGCCCTGACGCACAAAGGGCTGATAAAGTTCCTGCATCATGAGGCGCGCGCGGTCGCTGGAGCAGCCAATCACCACGCGGTCGGGCTTCATAAAATCATCCACGGCCACACCTTCGCGCAGGAATTCGGGATTGCTCACTACGTCAAAGTCGCCGGAATATCCGGCAGCGATGGCTTCACGCACCAGGTCGGCGGTACCCACCGGAACAGTACTTTTGTCCACCACCACGCGGTAGTCGTTAAGCAGCCTGCCAATTTCTCCGGCCACGTTCAGCACGTAGCTGAGGTCTGCGCTGCCGTCTTCGCCCGGAGGCGTGGGCAAGGCCAGGAAAATTACGTCGCTTCCATCTACCGCTTCTTTCAGTGAAGTGGTAAAATGCAGCCGGCCTTCTTTCAGGTTTCTTTTGAAGATGAGTTCGAGGCCGGGTTCAAAGATGGTAATCTGACCAGATGCCAGTTTGGCCACTTTGGCCGCATCGATGTCCACGCAGATTACCTGATTTCCTGTTTCGGCGAAACAGGTGCCTGTGACCAAGCCAACGTATCCTGTTCCTATAACTGATATTTTCATGCCTGTTCTGGTTGATTATTTTGGGCGAAGGCACGAATGCTTTCTACGATGTATTGAATCTGCTCCTGGTCCATTTCCGTGCTGATGGGCAGGGAAAGAACGCGCATGCATAAATCTTCAGTGCCGGGCATGTGTACCGAAGCGTCGAAGTATGCACGCTGACGGTGCAGTGGTGTGGGATAATAAATCATGCTGGGAATTCCGGCGGCATCCAAATGCGCCTTCAATGCTTCCCTCATGGCATGCGTTCCGAGTGCGAGGGTGTATTGGTGAAACACATGGGTGCTGTTTGAAACCCTGGAAGGGATGCGCACTCCGGGCAGTCCGGATAAACCCTTGTCATAAGCATCTGCCACTTCATTACGGGCGGCCTCGTAGGTATTCAGGTGTTTCAGCTTCACAGACAAAACTGCGGCCTGTATGCTGTCCAGACGCGAGTTCAGTCCAACCACGTCGTGGGTATATTTTACTTTTTGTCCGTGGTTGCAGATCATGCGCAGCTTTTCCGCCAGCGCAGCATCGCGGGTGAACACCGCACCGCCATCGCCGTAGCAACCCAGGTTTTTGGACGGGAAGAAGGAAGTGGTGCCAATATGGCCCATGGTTCCTGCGCGCATCATACGACCGTCGGGAAAGGTATATCGGGCGCCGATGGCCTGGGCAGTGTCTTCAATCACGTACAGGTTGTGGCGTTGAGCAATTTCAAGAATTTCGGCCATTGGTGCACATTGACCGTACAGATGCACCGGAGCAATGACTTTGGTTGCAGGCGTAATGAGGCTGCTGAGCGTTGCCGGATCCATGAGGTAAGTGGTTGGGTCCACTTCGCAATAAACAGGCTTATGACCCAACAAGTGTATCATTTCAGCCAATGCAGCGTAAGAAAAAGAAGGTGTAATGATTTCCGAACCGGGAGGCAGATCCAGCGCCATCATCGCTACCTGAAGTGCATCGGTGCCATTGGCACAGCCAATCACGTAAGGAACATCGAGGTAAACGGCCAGTTCCTGTTCAAACTTCTTCACCGCCGGACCATTGATAAAAGAGGAGTTGAGGATGACCTCCTTCATTGCTGCATCAACCTCGTCCTGTATCTTCAGGTACTGGGTGCCGAGGTCCACCATTTGAATTTTACGCATGTAATTTCCTGCGCAAAAATAGGTCATCTGTTGCAGCCTTACCGCATGCTTGTTTAGGCATTCAGCCCACGCTGCCTCAACACTTCAAACAAGAAGATTCCGGTTGCTACCGATACGTTGAGCGAATCGAAGCCACCGGGCATAGGTATGGCCACACGGGCGTCTGACAGTTGCAATAAAGATGCATCAACGCCTTTCTCTTCATTTCCCATGATGATGGCGAGTGGTCCGCCAAGCGCACTGTCAAACAGCAGTTCCTTGCCTTTTTCGGTCGCTGATGCAATACGCAGTCCATGTTCACGCAGCGCCTTTACGGTTTGCTGCAAATGATCTACCCTGCACACAGGAATGCGAAATACCGCACCGGAAGAAGTTGTCACCACATCCTGACCAACGGCGGCAGAACCTTTGGCAGGTACAATCACGGCATCGGCACCGGCGCAGGCTGCAGTGCGCAGGATGGCGCCAAAATTCCGCACGTCGGTGATGCCGTCAAGAACCAATAGCAGCGGATCTTTGCCGGCCTCGAAACAGCGTGTTACAATTTCCTCCCAGGATTGAAAAGCAATGGGAGAAATAGCGGCTACAATGCCCTGATGATTGGGATTGCTCACCAGAAACGTGAGTTTCTCGGCGGGCGCCTTCACAAAAGGAATTCCTGCTTCTTTGATGGCCGGAATCAACGCACTGATCTTGGCATTCCGGGCTCCGGAATCAATCCATATTTTATCCAGTGTTTGTCCTTTGATAAGCGCCTCTTCTACCGGATGGATGCCGAAAATAAACTTCTTCTTGAGCGACATATAAAAAAGAAGGCCGCCGAAGCGGCCTTCATCTCTTTTTTGTTAGGGCCTTGAGGCTTGGGTAATGATTTTTTGGTACTTGTCTGCGAGGGCCGTTTTACCGCGATCTTTGGCCAGGCGCTGCACCGTTTGCATGATGCCAATGGCATTCTGATATTGCTCGGCGGCGGTGCTGTTTCCACGCTGGTTGAACTGCTTGAAATAGCGCGCATACTGGTTGGCGTTGTCCATGCATTTATCCATCCACACCTCACCTTTCTTATCCTCGCCAAATTCCATGTACAGCATGGCCAGGTAGTAACGCACTTCGTTTCTGTAAGTGAGCACATTTTCGGGGATTTCAGCGGCAATCAAATCCAACAGTTTCACCGCTTTGGTGCGGTATTCTTCGGCTGTTTTGTCGAGGTTGGCTTTGTACGCAGCAACATCGGTACCCGGAGGAAGCGTTTGCCTGCCTGAATCCAGAGACATCTTCACGCTCATCATGCGGCTGATTTCATTGCTGTACATATCGCCCATATTGATGACCAACTGTTGGAGCGCCTGAGGAACCATCATGGCTTTGTCGTCCAGATAGAAGTTCTTCTTCTCCTTCATGCCGCCCCAGCGGAACTTCATGAGGTTGTCGTAAGTGCGTTGCTCGGCGATGTTTGCAGGCCGTCCGCGGTCTTCAGAAACGGTTCCTCCATTAATGGGCACCAGGCGGAAGGACAAACCTTCACACTGCAGCCAGCTGTTCAGACCCATAAAGTCATAACCGCTGGTGGTCGTAAAGCAGATGGGGCGTTTCCAGCCGCGTTCGGCATTGGTTACAATCAGGTCGAGCATGAGCAGATCACCTTTGCTGAAGTATTCACCAGGCATGCGGAAGTCAATGAACGACGCTATTTTACCGGTATCTTTAGCTTCTACCAATCCATTTTCAAGGATGGCTTTCCGGTTTACCGGGATCCTGATCTTTCTGGTAGGGAATACCTCTTCTCTGGTTATGTTCGCCGGGTCTTTACCCAGAACGAAGTTTACCACCTTGCGGCCCTCGGTGAAGCCTGCGGCTTCATCAAATCCATCCAGGCTGAGGTTTTGGTAACGGATGCCGTACTCAAAACGACCGGCCCGCAGATCGTTCTTGGTAAGGGTGAGCGGCAGCGGATCGGAATTATACACCTTGTCGAGGAGCACGCTGCTGTACCATTCTGTGGGCAGCAGGCTCTGGTTGATGATGCGCACGTCTGTACGAATACCTTCCACATTCTGTGCGTACCAAAGCGGGTATGTATCGTTATCGCCATTGGTAAACAGGATGGCATTAGGCGGGCAGCTTTGCAGGTAGTTTTTCGCGTAATCAATGCCCAGATAACGCGCTGAACGGTCGTGGTCATCCCAGTTTTGGGAAGCCATGAGCACGGGAGCCGCCAACAGGGCTACTGCGCTGGCAGCCATAGCCGCATTGCGGGCGTTTTTGAGGTATTTGCGCAGCCACTCTGCAATGCCCAACACACCCAGGCCAATCCAGATACAGAACGTTTGGAATGAACCTACCACTGAATAGTCGCGCTCACGCGGTTCAAATGGAGGCTGGTTCATGTACACGTTGATCAGGATGCCGGTGAAGAGGAACAGAATCATCACTACCCAAGCATCTTTGTTGCGTTTTTTGAACTGCAGCGACATTCCGATGATGCCAATGATGAGCGGCAAGAAGAAATATGTGTTTCTGGCTTTATTGTTCTTCAGGTCATCGGGAAGGTTATTCTGTGTTCCGGTATTCAGGTAGTCGATGGGCGCAATACCACTCAGCCAGTTGCCATCAAATTGGGTGTTGCCCAGCATGGCCTGCTGGTCGTTTTGCCTGCCCACGAAATTCCACATGAAGTAGCGCATGTACATGTAGTACAGCTGGTAGCTGAAGAAATAACGGAGGTTGTTGGCAAAGGTGGGCTTCTGTGCGCGGAGCGCACGAAGTTGTTCCTGTTCTTCTTCCGACAAACCTCCCTGGGCAGCCTTATTCTGCAGGGCGTTGATCATGCCCTGGGTTTTTTCCATGCCACCCCAGTAACGGTAGCCAATATCATCGTTCTCTTTGGCCTTGCCCATTCGTGGGAACAAGGTGGTATAGCGTTCGTCAAACTTGTAATCGTATTTGGCACCGGCCAATTTGTATTCCGCAGAATCTGCATACCACTTCTCACCCACTTCTTCTGTTTCTACAGGAGGCGCGTTGAAATACGGACCGTAAACCAAGGGGCGGTCGCCGTACTGTTCGCGGTTGATGTAGCTCAACAGGTTGAACATATCTTCCGGATTGTTCATGTCGATGGCGGGATTGGCCATGGAACGAAGCACCACCATGGTGTAGGTAGAGTAACCCAAAAGGATAAAGCTCACAGAAAGCATGGCCAGATTCAGCAGGTATTTCCCTGTGCGGATGCTGTATCTGATTCCGTAAACCAGACCTGCAATCAGCAGTGCAATGCCAAACAGCACACCGCTGTAAAACGGCATGCCAAGACTGTTCACAAACAGCTTGTCCATATTGGCCAGGTACCAAACCGTACCGGGTATGATTCCTTTCATGATGAAGCCCAGCACGCCAAGCGCGATGAGGAACGCGATGATGAGGCCTTTGCGGGTAACCTCATAGCGACGGAAGTAATAAACAAAGGCAACGGCCGGAATCACCAGCAGGTTCAACAAGTGCGTTCCGATGGCCAGGCCGGTGAGGTAGGCAATCAGGATCAGCCAGCGATCTCCGCCCGGCTTATCGGCATCTTGTTCCCAGCGCAAAACCGCCCAGAAGGTTATGGCGGTGAAGAACGAACTCAGTGCATATACTTCGGCTTCAACAGCGCTAAACCAGAATGTATCGAGGAAGGTATTGGAAAATGCAGCGGTGAGGCCGGCTCCGAAGATGAGGATGTTGCGGCCGGTACCTGCTTCTGCGTCATTGCCGTTACCCAGCATTTTTTGTGCGAGGTACGTGGTAATCCAGAAGGTGAACATCACACAACCCGCGCTGGCAGCTGCAGACATCGCGTTGATGAACACGGCTGCAATGGCAGGATTGGGTGCGAAAATGGAAAAAATCCTTCCCAGCAAAAGGAAAAATGGTGCTCCCGGAGGATGCACTACCTGAAGCTTATAGGCGGCGGAAAGAAATTCTCCGCAGTCCCATAAACTTACGGATGGTTCCAAAGTGAGCATGTACACCAGGAAGGAAACTGCAAAAGTTACCCAACCCAGCAAAGTATTTAAACGCTTGAAAGACATCATAGTCGGCTTTAATCCGGGCGAAAATAAGGATTCGGGAGGATTGAACCTCAGGGTTTCATATTTTCGGCAGCAGCGCGGAGGCGTTGTACGGCTTTATCCTTCCCCAGAAGGGCCATCATTTCATAGAGCGGAGGACCGGCGGCAGCCCCGCTGATGGCCAGACGAAGCAATTGCATCCACTGCCCTGTACTTTGCCCGGCGGCGGCACATTGCGCCTTGAATACTTCCTCAGCAACTGCTGCATCCAACATTCCCAACTGTTCATAAGCCAGAGCGAGGTTGCGCAGAAATTCAGGGGTTTCCGGTTTCCACTTTTTACCCAGCGCCTGCTGGTCATATTCCTTCGGTTCCAGGAAGAAGTAAGATCCGTCGCGGATGATTTCACCGGGGAAGTTCACCTTTTCACGCATCAGGCGAACCACTTCCGCGAGGTAGGAAACTTCCGTCTGGTATCCTGCTGCAGCAGCGATTGGAAGCAAATCATGGGCTATGGTTTCAGGCTGGCGTTCCATCAGGTAATGATGGTTAAACCACAGGGCTTTGTCGAGGTCGAACTTGGCGCCACTCTTACTCACCTTTTCAAGGCTAAATGCTTCAATGAGTTCATCCATGGTGAATAATTCCCTGTTGAAGCTGGGATGCCAGCCAAGCAGGGCGAGCATGTTTACCACCGCTTCCGGGAAATACCCGGTTTCGCGGTAACCTGAGGATATTTCACCACTTGCCGGATCTTTCCATTCCAATGGGAACACGGGAAATCCGAGGCGATCACCATCGCGTTTGCTCAGCTTTCCGTTTCCTTCCGGTTTGAGCAAGAGTGGCAAATGCGCAAATACAGGCATCACCCCTTCCCAACCCAGATAACGGTAGAGCATCACGTGCAGGGGCGCACTGGGCAACCACTCTTCACCGCGAATCACGTGACTGATGTTCATCAGGTAATCATCCACCACATTGGCCAGATGATAGGTGGGCATGCCATCGCTTTTGAACAACACCTTGTCGTCCATCTGGCTGGTATTCACCACCACCCAGCCGCGGATGGCATCGTGAAAGCGCACTTCTTCTTTCCGGGGAAGCTTGATCCGCACCACATAGGGAGTTCCGTTTTCAAGCCTGCGCTGCACCTCGTCGGCGGGCAGGGTGAGCGAATTATTCATGCTCATGCGGCTCACGGCATCGTACTGCGCGGGCATGCTTCCTGCTTTCAGGCGCTCGCGCATGGCGTCCAGTTCTTCGGGCGTATCAAAGGCGTAATAGGCATGACCGGCCTGCAGCAACTGATCTGCATATTGGCGGTACATCGGCTTGCGTTCGCTTTGACGGTAAGGCGCATGCGGTCCGCCCTGTTCCGGGCCTTCGTCGAACCGAATGCCCACCCATGCCAGCGCCTGAGTGATGTACGCTTCGGCACCTGGTACGAAACGGTTTTGATCCGTATCCTCAATACGCAGCAGGCAATCGCCGCCGTGTTTCTTTGCAAACAGGTAATTATATAGTGCAGTGCGCACCCCGCCAATATGTAAAGGGCCAGTTGGGCTTGGTGCGAAGCGCACGCGGACACGTCTTTCCATGAGGACGCAAATTTAACGCATTTCCGCGGGAGACAGGCTGTTCAGACAGATACAGTGGCAAATAGAACCGCGGCTCAGGTATCTTTGCAACATGGCTCGGGTTGTAGTCGGATTGAGTGGCGGTGTTGATTCATCAGTGGCCGCCTTGTTGCTGAAACAACAGGGCCATGAGGTGATTGGCATGTACATGCGCAACTGGCACAACGCCGACGTGACCATTGGGAATGAATGCCCCTGGATTGACGACAGCAACGATGCCATGCTGGTGGCTGAAAAACTCGGCATTCCTTTTCAGGTGATTGATTTAAGTGAAGCCTACCATCATCGAATCGTGGAGTACATGTTCGCAGCATATGCCGCCGGCCGCACGCCAAATCCTGATGTACTGTGCAACCGCGAAATCAAGTTTGACGTATTCCTTGAAGCGGCGCTGAAGCTGGGCGCCGACTATGTGGCAACGGGCCATTATTGCAGAAAAGCAGCAATAGAAATCGGCGGTACGGTTGTGTATCAGTTGCTCAGCGGCTTGGACTTGAACAAAGACCAAAGCTACTTCCTCTGTCAGATCAAACAGGAGCAATTGGCCAAAGCGCTGTTTCCCATCGGAGCACTCCAAAAAGCCAAAGTGCGACAACTGGCAGCAGATGCAGGCCTGCACACCGCCGGAAAAAAGGATTCTCAGGGGTTGTGTTTTGTGGGAAAAGTAAAGCTGCCTGTTTTTCTTCAGCAACAGTTACAGCCCAAGCCGGGAACGGTGGTAGCAATCCCTGCCACCCATCCCAAACTGCAGCAACGCGAAATGAATGCGCTGGGCATCAACCTACCCATTGATTGGCAACGCAACGACGGCGTTTCGGTGGGCACACACCAGGGTGCGCATTTTTTCACCGTTGGTCAACGCAAAGGTTTGCAGATTGGCGGACTGGCAGAACCCCTTTTTGTGCTGCAAACAGATACCAACGAAAACCTCGTTTTTGCCGGACAGGGTGCAGAACATCCGGGTTTATACACCAACGGACTGTTTATAGCCGCCAACGACGTGCATTGGATTCGGGAAGATTTGGCCCTGGGAGTGGGTATGGATATGGATGTGCTGTTGCGCATCAGGTACCGGCAAACACCGTTCCCTGCGCGGCTTTTGTGCACAGCTGAAGGCATGTACATACGCTTTGATGCTCCCCAAAAAAGCGTAACGCGGGGGCAGTTCGCCGCCTGGTATGTTGATGGAGCCTTGTTGGGCAGCGGTGCCATTACCTGGTAAGGGAAACGCTTTACTGTTTCCATTCGCATGACATTTCCATGACAATTCTGTGACAATAGCGCATTAAAAATTGGACTAACTTTACGCGCTAAAGTGATTATGAAAAGAATCTTACTTTTTCTGGTTGGAGTATTTGCTACGGCTGTAGGCCACGCGCAAATTTCTTCTAAAGGGACCGACTTTTTTTTCGCCTTTCCTCAGATTGACCTGAACCCAGACAGTATGCTGGTTTTCGTGACCAGCGATGTCAATACCACGTTCACCATCGAGAACCCCAGGGTGACCGGATCACTGAAGAACTACTCTGTAACGGCGAATAAAGTTACCCGCGTAAATATGCCGGTTTCCACCTTTTACGTTACGGGGTCTGAAACTGTTCAGAACCTCGGCTGCAGGGTGCGTTCGAAAGATCCGGTATATGTATATCTGTTGAACCTGAAGGAGTTCCGTACTTCCGGAACTTTTGTACTCCCGGTTAGTGCACTTCCCTACAACACCGAATTTATAGTTTCCAGCTATACGCCTACCTACCGCACAAATCCGGGGTTTGGAACGGCGCAGTATTCACAGGCGCAGTTTACCATTATTGGTGTTGACGACAACACACCCATTGAAATCATACCCAGGGTGCGCACCGCCAATGGAAAAACAGCGGGAACGCCCTTCTATGTGACCTTATCACGTGGCCAGGTTTACCAGGTACAAAGTCATATCAATGATGGAAGCACCGCCAATCCGCCTAATACCAACGGTGATTTGAGCGGGACTGTGGTGCGCGTGCGCAATGCGTGTAAACGCATCAATGTGCTTTCCGGAGCGGAAAGTGTCATTCTGCCATCTGCCTCTTGTCAGGGGCGGGAGCATTTGTGGGGGCAACTTTACCCAACCAACGTTTGGGGGATGAAGTACTTCATCAGCCCATTCGTTTCGAGCCGGAATGGTTACCTGTACCGCGTGTATCCGCTGCAGGACAACACCACGATTTTCGTTGGAGGAACCTCGGTTGGTACCTTTAACCGCACGGGTTGGTACCAGGAAAATGTTGGCACAGAATCGGCGCGTTGCATCACATCCAACAAACCGGTGATGGTTGCCCAATACATGAAGGGCAATAACTGCAGCGGATTGAATGATGGCGACCCTGCCATGGTGATGGTACCGGCCAGCGATCAAATTGTACGCTCGGCTATTGTAGGAACGGCAAACACCAAAAACCTTACCGATCACTACGTAAACGTTATTGTTGACCAGAAATTCAAGAACCGTGTAAAGCTGAATGGCGCGGCTGTTTCTGCAGGCAGCTTTACGAATGCATGCAACAACATGTGTTATGCCCAAATCAAACTGGCATATTACGGATCACATAACCTCACCTGCGACAGCGGTTTCCAGGTGATGACCTATGGTTTCGGCAACTACGAAAGCTATGCTTACTATTCAGGAGCCAACTTTGAAGATTTGCGCTACAACATCACCATGATTCAGCCAAACCGTTGTCCTTCCTATCCGGTGTCTTTCATTGGCTCGGGAACCAACGCGCTGGGTTATACCTGGTATTTTGGCGATGGTGGAAAAGATACCGGCTCCAAAGTGACGCATCGCTACGAGAAACCGGGCAGCTACATTGCCCGCATGGTAGTTAAGGTGCCCGGTATTTGTGGCACGTTTGACAGTGTGGTTCGCACAAAAGTGGTGGATGTATTTCCTGGTCCTTCACCCAACTTCCCTGATTCTACCCTGGTTTGTGCCGACAGTCTGAAGCTGACCCTGGACGCGGGCTTCAGCAGTAAATTCTTATATAAATGGCAGGACAGCAGCAATAAACAAACATTTCAGGTAACCAAACCCGGAAAATACTGGCTGCGTGTGTTGGACACTTCTACCAATTGCACTGTGTTTGATTCTACCCGCATTGTATTCGCCAATAAATTAACGGCTGCTTATGCGGCAGACAGCGCATTGCCCTGCTTTGGAGACAACTACTTTGCGCTCAGGGACTCCAGCAAGGTGACCAACGACAAGATTTCCAGCTTCCGGTGGGTGGTGAAATACCCTTCCAAAGATTCCATACTGGACACAGAACGCATCAAGGTGTCATTCCAGAATACGGGAAATTACATCCTTCAGTACTTTATCAAAACACAAAAAGGCTGTTCGGACAGCACCAGCGGAGTACTTTCTGTTTACGACCGACCAACGGCTGAATTTACTGTTGACACAAACAGAAACTGCCAGGGAGCGCCCTTTAAGTTCACTGCTTCATCCACAACGCCTGCGGGAACCATTCGTTCCTACAACTGGCAATGGGGAGATGCCAGCTTTGGTGGTGGTCCGGCGCCTTCCAAATCCTACAACATACACGATACCTTCACGGTACGCCATATTGTAATTACCAGCTTTGGCTGTCGCGACACCATGGACTCTTCAGTTGTGGTATTGCCCAAGCCGGTAATGCGATATACCGTGAATGATACCGGCTTCTGCCTGCGCGGAAACAACTTCACATTCATCAATAAGACCACCATACCCCTTGGCAGTTATCTATTCGATTGGTCATTCCCCGGACAGAGTTACATCAATACCGATACCATCAGAAAGTCGTTTACGGCTGCAGGCGCGGTAAATTTCACCCTCACTGCAACTTCAGATGCCGGGTGCAGGGATTCCGTTCGCGGCAGAATTCAAGTTTATCCGCATCCAACGGCCCGCATCAACCTCACGCCACCGGCAAGCTGTATCAACGGCCCGGCATTTCGAATCAAAGACAGCAGCAGCATTGTTGGCGGCTCTTTGAAAGGCAGAACATGGACACTGGGTGACGGCAACAATGATACAGCGCTGTTGATTAGGAATAAGCGCTATGCGACCTCGGGAACCTATACCATCACCCTGATTTCCAATTCCAATAAAAATTGCAAAGACACCACTACCGCTACCGCAACGGTGTACGGCAAGCCCAACGCCGACTTCAGCATCAGCAAGAGCAGTCAGTGTATTTCAGGGAACAGCTTCACCTTCACAGGAACTGGCAGCTACTTACAGCGTTTGTGGACATACGGAGATAACTCAGGTGATACCGGAATGGTACGAAGCCATACCTATGCGGATACCGGAAGCTATACCGTGAGGAGCATCGCGCGAAATGCCAATGGCTGTCTGGATACCGTGAGCAAGCAAGTTCGTGTGCTGCCCGGGCCTACGGCATTCTTCAGTTCTTCACCGGACAGCACCTGTCTGGGCAATACCACCCGATTCACCAACGGTTCCTATTTTAACGGCGGAAGCATTTCAGGATATTCCTGGGACTTCGGTGATGGTACAAGCACCGGAAACAACCCAAACCCGAGCAAGAAATACCTTACCTACGGCAGATTTAAGGTGCGCATGGTTGCACAAGGCGCCAATGGATGCAACGATACCATTTTCAAGAATGTGCGCATCTACGACAAGCCAAATGCTGCCTACGCCGTGAACGACAGCACCCAGTGCTTCGACGGACACTCTTTTGTCATTACCAATAATTCTACCGTTCGTGAAGGAAGCATCACTACTTATGCCTGGGACCTGGACCAAGGCGTAACTTCCTCTGTACGGAATCCTGCCAACCGCAACTACAGCGCTATTGGCAGCTACAGAACTACCTTAATTGTAAGCACCAACTTTGGATGCAGCGATTCTGCAGCCATGGGCTTATATGTTTACCCAAGCCCAAGCATCAGCTTTACCGCAGATACCGCATGTCAGGGTGAAGATTTCTTTTTCACGGGAAATGCCTCTGTTGTTCCGGGCAGCATCCAATCCTATGCGTGGACCTTTGGCGACGGAGGTACTTCAACCACACAAAACCCAACGCATAAATACACCAACAGCGGAACCTTCACCGTAAGCTTTACCGCCGTATCTGATCAGGGATGTTCTACAACCCTGAGCGTTCCGGGAGCCGCACTTTCTTTGGTAAAACCTGTAGCCAATTTCACCAGCACACATCTTGGCTCCAGAGGTTTTGAAAGCGATTATCAGTTTGCAGACCGGAGCACCGGTGCAAATGATTGGTTGTGGTCTTTCGGTGACGGACAGAGCAGTACCATGCAGAATCCAAAAATTACCTTCAACGACACCGGAAGGATGCGTGTAGAATTGTTCGTAACCAATACCGATGGTTGTTCCGCTACCGATGTGAAGTTTCTGCTTCTGAAACCAGAGCTTATGTGGTGGGTACCCACGGCCTTTACGCCAAATCGCGATACCAAAAACGAAGTTTGGGGCCCTGTAGGATTGTCTGGCACCATCAGTTACCACATGCAGTTGTTCAACCGTTGGGGTGAATTGATCTGGGATAATAAAAACCCGAATCAAGGATGGGATGGAACCTTCAACGGCAAGGCAGTTCCTGAAGGTGTATATCCCTGGACCGTTTGGCTGCGCTACATTGACGGCAGGTTCTACAGTTTCCGTGGAACGGTTACCGTGTTGCGTTAAGCTGCATCAGGATCTATCCAATAAAAAAAACCCGGCCATGAAGCCGGGTTTTTTTTATTGTTATGCAGCGAATAGCGTGGCGCTAAGTCCTGAAATCTTAACCTAAGTATGCTTTCAGGATTTTACTCTTGCTGCTTTTACGCAATCTGCGGAGTGCTTTCTCCTTGATTTGGCGCACGCGCTCTCTGGTCAAGCCAACCTTTTCGCTGATGTCTTCCAAAGTATGAGCGGGGCCACCATCCAGTCCGTAGTAGTACTTCAACACATCACGCTCTTTGTCGCTGAGGGTGTTGATTACGCGGCTGATCTCCTTCTGAAGTGACTCGTTGATAAGCGGAGTATCGGGGTCGGGTTCGTCATTTTGATCCAACACGCCCAACAAGGTATTGTCTTCGCCCTCGGTAAGCGGCGCATCGATGCTCAGATGCCTTCCGGAGGAACGCAATGCATTTTCTACTTCGGTAACCGGGATTTGCAGTGATTCCGCGATTTCTTCGGGTGTTGGTTCGCGCTCCAGTTCTTGTTCCAGCTTTGATGCTGCTTGTGTAATTCTGCCAATGCTTCCCACCTTGTTCAAGGGAAGGCGCACAATGCGGCTCTGGTCAGCCAATGCCTGAAGAATACTTTGACGAATCCACCAAACAGCGTAAGAAATAAATTTAAAACCCCTGGTTTCATCAAAACGTTTGGCCGCTTTGATCAGCCCCAGGTTGCCCTCGTTGATCAAATCGCCCAGCGTAAGACCTTGGTTTTGGTATTGCTTAGATACAGAAACAACAAAACGCAGGTTGGCGTTTACCAGTTTTTCCAAAGCAGCCTGATCACCTTCCCGGATGCGTCGGGCAAGTTCTACCTCCTCCTGGGCATCAATCATGGGAACTTTGGAAATTTCATTGAGGTACTTGTCTAGCGACTTGTTCTCCCTGTTGGTAAACTGTTTACTGATTTTTAGTTGTCTCATGCGCTGATGTTGCTACGCTAATAATGTGCTGCTTGTACTTAATAGTTTGACAGATGCACAGACTCCGTAGAATCTGCAAATTTAGGAAAAAACAGCGCTCAGTAGAAAAAGTTTGCCAGCTTGTAGGTAATAAAACTGGTAACATAGGCAAGGCCTGTCATGGTAAGCAACTGAATGGCGGGCCACTTCCAAGAACCCGTTTCCCTGCGCACAACGGCGAGGGTGCTCATGCATTGCAGCGCGAAGGCATAGAATACCATCAGGCTGAGTGCGAACGGAATTCCGTAGAGCGGCGCACCTGTTAAGGGGTTTGTTTCGGCAGCCATTTTCTCCCTGATGCCCTGCGCATCATCTGCACCAACCGCATAGATGGTGCTCATGGTGCCCACAAAAACTTCCCGAGCTGCAAAAGATGTAATCAGTGCGATGCCCGTTTTCCAATCGAAACCAAGTGGCGCAATGACCGGCTCAATGGTTTTTCCCAACATTCCGGCATAGCTGTGTTCCAACATTGCTGCAGATTGCATCTGCGCTGCCGTTGTGGCATCCATTCCCCGATTGGTGGCAAGTACGACTGCTTTGGCACCGGCTTCTTCCATAGCCTTACCCGGACCAAACGAGGCAAGGAACCAAAGAACTACGGATATGATCAGGATGATGCTGCCCGCCTGCCATACAAAAGCCTTGCAGCGCTGGTACATTCCTTGGAAAATATTGGCAAACCGTGGCCATTGGTAATCGGGCAATTCCATGATGAAGCCTGAGTTGCCGCGTTGTTTGATAAACAAACTCGTAACAGCGGCCAACACAAGTGCCGTGATGGCACCCAATAAATATATCAGGGTGAGCAGCAATCCGCGGGCATCGAAAATGCCTATGGTAAATCCTTCGGGAATGGCTAAAGAAATGAGCAATACATATACCGGCAAACGGGCACTGCAACTCATCAACGGCGTCACGAAGATGGTGATGAGCCGGTCTTTGAGGTTCGGAATGGTTCGGGCCGCCATGATGCTGGGGATGGCGCAGGCCATGCCACCAACCAGCGGAATCACCGAACGCCCATTCAATCCGGCTTTGCGCATCAGGCGATCGGTGATGAAACTGGCTCTGGGCATGTAGCCGCTGTCTTCCAGGATGGAGAGGAACAAAAACAGCAATGCTATTTGCGGAATGAATACCAATACACCGGCAAGACCTGGAATGATGCCACCACTGACCAATCCATTGAAGAAGCCGTCGGGCAATCTTGATTTCACATAACTACCCAAGGCAACCATTCCATCTTCAATCCATCCCATTGGAGCTTCAGCCAGGTAAAACACCGATTGAAAAATGAGGTACAACATGAAAAACAACAGCACAAAACCCCAGATTCTGTGGGTGAACAAACGATCGAGGATGCGGGTGGCCGAATGTTTCACCGGGGCAGTCTTTGTTTGCACCGCATCTACAATACTGCCGATAAATGTAAAACGTCTGCTGGTGTCTTTGCGTCGTTGTTCGGGCGTGATGGAATCATGCCCTGCCAGGTAACTCCTCAGTTTATTCATGGCCTGAGCCGGCGTGCCTGTATGTGAGGTACTGGCCCATGAACTGTTTGTTTTGGCCGCTGCCGCTTCGAGTACCGAGATGCCTTCACCCGTGCGCGGGTTCACGGGAACCACCAACACCCCAAGTTTGAGCGACAAGTCTTCAATGCTGATGTGCATCCCTTTGCTGGCGGCCATATCCATCATGCTCAAAGCCAGCACCATTGGAATTCCAAGTTCGGCCATCTCTTCAAACATGAGCAGATGACGCCGCAGGTTTGTTGCATCTGCAACGTACACAATCAAATCGGGTGTATGGCTTTCTGAAGCCAGAACCATGGCCACTTCTGCTTCATCAGCACTGGCAGGAAACAAGCTGTACGAACCGGGTAAATCTACCAGGTTGCATCTGTTTCCCTTCAGCATCCAGCTACCCGCCCTCCGTTCTACCGTAGTTCCCGGCAAGTTGCTGGTTTTTTGCCGCAGCCCGGTAAGCCTGTTGAACAAGGTGCTTTTTCCTGTATTGGGATTGCCCGCAAGGACAATGTATCGTGCTACGGATTCGTTCATTGTGTTTTAACCACTTCCAGCAAGGCCGCTTCTTCCTTGCGCATGCTCAACAAATATCCATCCCCTATTTCGAAGGCCAGAGGATCTCCAAAAGGCGCATGAAACAGGAGCTGAATCCTTACACCCGGCAGACAGCCCATTTCGGCAAGGCGCGCCGCCACGGGATGATCGGCTGACGAAGTAATCAGCGCTGATTCGCCAATGCTCAGGTCTGCTGCGTTCATGTTGTGGCAACAAATTTAGACCCACCTTGGCATAAAATATATGAGCAACCGCATAATGGATAATCTGTATGGCTTTGTTGCAAGTGCATGCACCTTGGCTAAATTCGCATGACCAAATCTTATGGCAATAAAAACCATGGCTGAATATGCGGCCGAAGGCCGAAGTCCTGAAGTGCTCTTTTGGGTTGGCTGCGCCGGAAGTTTCGACGAACGTGCACAACGCGTATCCAAAGCTTTTTCGAAAATACTGGAAGCTGCACACATAGAATTTGCCATCCTTGGTGCGGAAGAAAGTTGTACCGGAGACCCTGCCAAGCGCGCAGGAAATGAATTCCTGTTTCAGATGATGGCCATGAACAACATTGCTGTAATGAATGGTTATGGCATCAAAAAAATAGTAACTACCTGTCCACATTGCTTCAATACCTTAAAAAATGAATATCCACAGCTTGGAGGTACTTATGAAGTCATGCACCACACCACATTCATCAACGAGTTATTTGAAAGTGGCAGGCTCAAGGTGGAAGGTGGCGCTTTTAAGGGAAGTAAAATTGTGTATCACGACAGTTGTTACCTGGGTCGTGGCAACAATATCTACGAAGCCCCCAGGATGGTTATCGAGCGTTTGGATGCCGATCTGAAGGAAATGAAACGCTGCAGGACCAATGGCCTGTGCTGCGGTGCCGGTGGCGCTCAGATGTTCAAAGAAGCGGAACCGGGCTCTAAAGAAATCAATACCGAACGCAGTGAAGAAGCCCTGGAAACCCAGGCAGACATCATTGCGGTAAATTGTCCGTTCTGCATGACCATGCTGCGCGATGGCGTGAAGCATGCAGGTAAAGAGGAACAGGTTGCCGTAATGGACATTGCAGAGTTGGTAAGTCGCGCCGGAAATCTTTGACCATGCGCATACCATTGCCTCCGCATGCCCGCGTGTGGTTCTTCCTGGCAGACCGGAAATTAGACGCTCCTGATCAAGAAGAACTGGGTGCACAACTGGAGCATTTTACAGCTTCCTGGAAATCACATGGAAGCAGCCTTTCCGCAGCGTTTGATATTCTGCTGGACCATATTGTGGTTATTGCCGTGGATGAACAAAAGGAAGCACCCTCAGGTTGCAGCATCGACAAAGCATTTCGTTTGCTTCAGGATTTCGGCAGCATCAAAGGCATTGATTTCTTCAATCGATTGTTGGTGCCATTGGCTACCGCCGAAGGTGTGGAATTGATCCACCGCAGTCAATTGCTGCCCAAAATTGCTTCCGGAACCATACATCCAAACAACTTTTATTACGACCTAACCATCACCAATCTGGCAGCCATGGAACAGGATTTTAAGAAGCCCTTACACGCCGGTTGGGCTTTGAAAGGCCTGAACTTATGAAGCGCAGCCCACTGTTCACCCTGTTCCTAACCATCTTCATTGATTTACTGGGCTTTGGCATTGCCATTCCCATCCTACCTGTTTTTTCCAAAGAGCTTGCCCTAAAAGCCGGTTTAAACTGGGATGCAGATGTGCTCACCGGCATTGTTGCCGCCAGTTACAGCCTGATGCAGTTTGTGTTCGCGCCCATTTGGGGCAACATCAGCGATCATCGGGGCCGCAGGCCCATCATCCTGGGATCCATACTCATCACCTCGGCAGGTTATTTTGTGTTGGGATGGAGCAGCAGTTTCTGGACCTTACTCCTGGCGCGCCTGATTTCGGGGATGGGAAGCGCAAATATTTCAGCAGCCCAGGCGTATATCGCCGACATTACTCCGCCGCATGAACGCGCAAAACGTATGGGTCTGATTGGCGCTGCCTTTGGTTTGGGATTTGTATTTGGTCCGCCCATTGGCGGCTGGCTTGCTAAGGAAGGTGGAATGCACCACATTGGTTTCTTCACCGGAGGGCTCTGCCTGTTCAACTTTGTGCTGGCCTGGTTTACCCTGCCTGAATCGCTGACACAGCGCACCCGCGACAGAAAACCTTGGTTTCAGTCGTTCCAGGCCATTGGAACCGCATTAAACCACCCCTTGATTGGCGCATTGTTCCTCATCAACTTCGTGGTTATTGTTGCCTTCAGCATGATGCAAACCAATGCCAGTTTGCTTTGGAACGAACAGTTTTCCCTGAACAATGCGCAATCCGGTAACTTGTTCGGGTTTATCGGTGTATGCAGTGCCTTGATTCAAGGCTTGTTTATCGGATATTTCACCAAATGGATGGGCGCACCCAAACTGCTGATGCTTGGCATTCTGCTGCTTTGTCTTGGCATTGTAGGCATTCCCTTTCCGCCGGTTCCATGGTTTTACCTGTTCACCGCCTTCAGCTTGTTGTTGATTGCGCTTGGAAATGGAATGATCATGCCTTCGGTAAACGCGTTAATTTCCGTGAATACCGACCCACAGGCACAGGGCAAGACCCTGGGAGCCCTGCAAAGTACAGGCGCCCTTGCCCGCGGCATTGGTCCACTCATCGCAGGATTTTTATACAGCATTGACTTCCACTTTCCCTATACCGGCGCCGGGTTGTTGTTGCTGCTGAGTTTGTTGCTGGCCTGGAAACTCAGCCGCTCCGGACTTGGCAGACCTTCCGTTTAAGGAACTGGATCGTATCCGCTTCCGCCCCAGGGATGGCAACGACCAATCCTCCTGATGGCCAGTTTCAAACCTTTCCAGGGTCCATGTTTTTGTAACGCTTCCACCGCATATTGAGAACAGGTTGGCGTATAGCGACAGGAAGGCGGAATCATCGGCGAAATCATCCTTTGGTAGATACGCACGAAAAACACCAATATGCTAATCAATATGTTTCGCAACATCTGCCTTGAATTTATCGAGCAAGCGAAGATAAGTTTGAAGTAATTGGTGGTAAGCAACTTCGTCACTTCCATGATACATCAAAGCAATATTCAGATGCGTTTTTTTGTCCTCACAGAAATCCAATAGCGTGTATTTGTTCAGGCGATAGAGCTCTCGAAGCACCCTGCGTATTCGGTTTCTTGTCACAGCTTTTTTAAATCGGCGTGCCGAGACAACAAAAACAACACGAACAGGAACAGATGAGGGTTGGGCAAGCACCCAGTTTATTCTGAAGGGAAACTGTCCTACAGAGAAGGATTTTTGAAACAAAGCGCTGATTGGCTTTGCTCCCCGAAGTCTTTCGCCCCTGCGCAGCGTTGCTTTGCGCATGGTTCCGCTGTTAGGAGCTTAACCTTTGTGCCCGCGTTCGTCGGAAACGGTGAGCTTGTGGCGACCCCTTGCGCGGCGAGCTGCCAGAACCTTTCTGCCATTGGCAGTGCTCATCCTGTTGCGGAAACCGTGTTTGTTGCGGCGCTTGCGGGTACTTGGATTATAGGTTGGTTGCATGGCTGACCGGTTTTTTTATGGGCTGCAAAGATAGTAAGTTTTGGTTATCTGTGGCAAGCCCAACAGAAAATCATTGTTTATCTGTTTTGAGGAGCAGGGTTTTACCTCCGCTCAGGATCAATCGGTCTTCCTGTAAGGAAACAAGGAACTGCCTGTTCACGCAAAAGTTTTTGGTACAAAGAAACCCAAGCGGTGCGAGCAGTTGTGCATAGGCATCCAGTTGTTTATCCTGACGATACATCTGTCCATCGGTGGTGTATAACAGACAACCCGGGAACACGGATTCCACGAATAAGAGGTCTTCCAGCTTCAGGATTTCTTGCCTTCCTTTCGGGAAAACCGGCAGTGCCTCAAAGCGATGCCTGAGCATCCACAGGGCTTCGTGTACGGCCGCTACTGAGTTGCCCAGACTTTGCTTCCGCAAGTACTTCACGGCATCGGAAAGTTCGGAGGTGTCCACCGGTTTGTGCAAACAAGGTACGCCGGAGAATTGCAAAGCACGCACGCTGTATTCGTCATAGGCGGTAATAAAGATGGTTTTGAATGACAGTTCAGGCAAATGCTCGAGCAGTTGAAACGAATCGCCATCTTTCAGACTGATGTCGAGGAATACCAATTCTGGTTGCGATTGTGCAATCAGATTTATACCGGAACGGATGTCTGCGGCTTCGCCAACGAGCACAACATCAGGACATACCATTTGAAGCAGCACCCGCAATACCTCCCGGGATTTGGTTTCGTCATCTATAATGATGGCCTTCATCATCGTGGTGCAGGTTTACAGGTATATAAATGGCTACACGGGTGCCACAAGCTTCACCGTTGGGCGATTTCAAATCGGTGATGGTTACCGAAACTTTGTCTTTGAAGCGCCGATTCAACATTTCCAGGCGCTGTCGGGTAACGCTCATCCCCGTGCTTTCATGTCGGCTTCGCCTGGCTTGATTCAACAGCTGAGATTTCTCGCGGCCAATGCCATTGTCTTCCACCACGCAGTAAATGTGGTTGCCCATTTGTTCCATCAAAATATCCAGCCGATGTCTGCCCTCCGGCATCGGCGTTAAACCGTGCAGGATGGCGTTTTCCACATAAGGCTGAATAATCATGGAAGGAATCATCACCTGGGTACCCCTCAGCCCCTCGTTCAGGGAAATGCTGTAGTCAAGGTTTCCGTCCAGGCGCAATTTTTCCAGTTCCAGATAAGTTTCCAACGACTGTAATTCTTGGTCGAGCGGGATAAAACTGAAGCGACTGTTTTGGAGGATTTGCCGCATCAGCGAACTGAACTTTGCAAGGTACGCATAGGCTTCACCGGCACTTTTGTTCAGTACATAATACTGTATGCTGTTGATGGAGTTAAAGATGAAATGAGGATTCATCTGTCCTCTGAGTGCTTTTAACTCTGTTTCTGCAAGGCTCAGTTGGTAATTGCGGCGCAAGGCACGGGTGCGGATGCGGAACACCAGCCAAATCAGGCCGAGGAACAATCCACCCATCAGTACCAGAAACCACCAGGTGCGCCAATAAGGAGGTAAAATCTGCACGTGCAATGTTGCCGGCATGGCCGACCAAATGCCATCATCGTTGCTTGCCTGCACCTGAAAGATGTAGCTTCCCGGCGGAAGATTGGTATAAGAAGCGCTGCGGTTGTCTCCTGCCTCAATCCATGATTCATCCAAACCTTCCAGCCGATACCTGAACTTGTTCTGTGCACTGTTCACAAAGCTCAAGCCGGTAAAATCTATCCGAAGAAAGTTCTGATTGTGCCGCAGCACCATATTACTGCCGGTATGGTAGCTGCTGTCAAAGGGAAAAGGCTTTTCCATCACTTTCAAACCGGTAATGGCCGTAAGCGGTGGTGTGGTGTTGATGCGCAGGGCCTCGGGTTTAAAGTAGTTGATGCCGTTGATGCCGCCGAACCAAAGATTTCCGTCTCTGGTTTTCAAGTATGTTCCTTCATTGAATTCTAAACTTTGAACCCTAGAGCTTTGGCTTAAATGCCTGAAGGTTCCCTGGGCAGGCGAATACACCATCAACCCTCTGTTGGAAGACATCCACCAGTTTCCTTTTTGATCCAGCAACAACCCGTAAACAACATCATTGAATAAGCCATTGGCCGTGGTAAGTGCATGTACCTGTTCGCTGCGGCAATCAAGAATATTCAAACCACCCCCATAAGTTCCCAACAACAATGTATCCATGCCCAGGGGCACTGCACACATCACATTATTGCTGCTGAGGCTTTTGCCGGCACCTTGTTGTTGGGTATAGCGTTTGCGCACGGTTCCATCCAAACCAACCAGAAGCAACCCATGTCCAAAGGTGGCGCACAGCAAATGGTTCTTTCTTGGGTCGTAACGCACCTCCATGATTTGGTAATCGGGGAGGTTGGGCTGTTTTCTGAGCGTTTCAGGAATAACCTGGAAATGTGTTAATACATGCTTGTCGGCATGGAAGCGCCATAATCCGGCGGTGGTGCCGAGCCATAATCCACCATCCGGAGCCTGCGTGATGCTTTTCACCTGGAGTTCCTGCAATTGCTGGCCTTCAGCGGTTTTATCCAAAACCTTTTTAAAGGTGCGTGTTTGGGGATTAAAGCGAAAAAGACCGTCGTTGCCGGCGCCCACCCAGTACCTGCCTTGTGCATCCCGAAATATGGAACGCACAGAATTAGAGGGCAGCCCGCTGCAATTGTCCGCCCCGTAGTGCATGATCAAACCTGAAGGTGTGATCTTGTTGATGCCCCCATCCAGGCTGCCGGACCAAATACTTCCATCCACATCTTCAAAGAACCCGTAAGTGTTTCCTGTAGAAAGGGAACCTGGATCACCCGGAACATGCCGCAATAAGCCAAATTGCTGGTTCAGCGGCTTATACACGCTGAGTCCACTGAGGGTGCCAATCCATACATTGCCTTCCCTGTCTTCTTCCAAACACAATACCGAGTTGTTGGAAAGTCCTTCGGTACTGAAGGCATTATACATACAGCTTACGGATTCCGTGAGCTCACGGTCTTGAATGCTAAACCGCTGCACGCCGTTAAAGTAGTTGTTGGCGCACCACAGGTATCCGCGTGTATCTGCTTTCATCGCGATGATGTTTCGAAATAGCGCTTCACTGCCGGGCATTTGGACCCCATGCACCTGCCCGTTGCCAATCCATTTCAAGCCTTCCTGATAGGTGGCCGCGAACACATGGGCGCCATGAAAAGCGATGGCCAGCACCGTGCTTTCCATAAGCCATGAAGCCTTTACCTGATTGGGATGTGCCGGGTCAAGAACACGGATGCCTCCTTGTCCGCCCAGCCACAACATCCCATCGGATGAAAAACCCATACAATAGGGCAAAAAGTTGCTGTCGTTTTGCAGTACGGACAAAGGATTGATTTCAGGAGTTTTTGTTTCTGCCAGCCATGCCCCCCCTTGTTGCAGCAACCAACACACATAACCGGCAGTCGATGATTCAATGCTCAGGATGGGCAGTCGCGCCGGATTGCAGCGCTGAAATTCCGGACGACGCTGAAAACGCCCGCTCCGGCTGTTGTACAGTGTGATGCTCCCGTCGTTGGCACCAATCCAGATTCTGTTCAGCCGGTCTTCCGCCAATGCAGTAAGGTAATTGTCCTGCAATCCGCTGGCCGACATAGGCTGACTGCGGAACACGGTGAATTCATGCCCGTCGTAACGGTTCAAACCCTCAGCGGTAGCTATCCACATAAACCCATCGGAAGATTGAATCACATCCAGCACTGTGCTGGCTGATAACCCTTGGTTTACTGAATAATTGTCGAAACGCAACTGGGCCTGCAATGCCAGCGTTTGCAACAACAAAACAACAGAAACAATAAACCGATACAATCGCATTACAATTTGGTAAGGGTAGCCATAAACGCCTCTTTACGCCGTTTGCTTACATCTACCTGATGTCCATTGGACATCACCACATATCCACCCTCACCGCGAACATAACGCCGCAATTCATTCAGGTTGATGAGGTAACTTTTATGCACCCTGAAAAACCCGCGTTGCAGCAGCAATCCTTCAAATTCACCAATATTCTTGGACACGGTCAGCTTTTCATCGCCTTTCATGAAGAAGTATGTATATGCACCATCGCCCTTGCAATAAATCAGATTCCTGAGTTTAACGAATACAAAACCCTCGCTGCTGCTGAGCGCTATCTGATCTTCACCCTGGCTGCGCAG
The DNA here is from genome assembly GCA_964586595.1 of uncultured Flavobacteriaceae bacterium. Taxonomy (GTDB): domain Bacteria; phylum Bacteroidota; class Bacteroidia; order NS11-12g; family UBA955; genus REEB481. Next base: position 42,373 of record CAZPHB010000012.1, read on the forward strand.
ATTCTGAATCAATACTTCATATCTTTTTTCGGCATCTGCTGTTTTTCTTTTCTCGGCTACCTTTTTTACCGCTTCACGCAACTGCGCAACATCAATGGGTTTCAACAGGTAATCGGCGGCATCACTGCGAAATGCACGAGAGGCATACTGCTCATAACCGGTGGTGAACACAAGTTCAGGACCATCGTCCGGCAGTTGTTCCGCAAGATCAAAACCGCTTTCCCCATCCAGTTCCACATCCAGAAACAACAGATCAGGAACCAGGTTTCGGTTCATTTCCAGACCTTCTGCCAATGTTCCTGCCATGCCCACAACAGTTACCTCAGGCACAAATTCACGCAACAGTGCGGCCAATGCCTGGCGACTGTTTGCTTCATCATCAACAATGAGTGCTTTCATCATAAAGATTGGTATTTATTAAGCGTTAAAACAGCTCCGCGGGCATACTCGCGATATTCGACTTCTGCCGGGAACAGTTGCATTCTTTCTTCAAATAGTTCCATCCGCAATTGCTGTTCAGACTTAAGCTTCAGGGTTTTAAAAGCCGGAAGCTCTTGGCCGGCCTGCACTTCTATCTGTATTGCTCCTTCCATGGCACGTGGCGTGACCTTTAGGACTACAGGCATCGTGGCGCGCAAAGCGCGGAACAACTGCCGCTCCAACATGGGCATGCAAAACAAACCGGGTACTTGGTAAACAGATTGCACTTCATCCCATTCCAGGGAACATTCTGGTTTGTATCGCGTATGTTCGAGTGCAGCGTATGAATGCAACGCGACTTGTTCCTCCATCCAGTTGACGTGCGGTGCTGCGCCAAGGGCGCTCAGGTTTCTTAAGTAGCCGGAGAACAGATTCAGCAGGTACAGGCCCTGTTCACGCTCATTGGTGAGCAGTGCGAGCTGCAATGCCGCCAAGCCGTTAAATACGGCGTGCGCAGCCTGATAGCTCCTCAGGAGCATGAGCGTATTGCGTTCCAAGCCGGGCTGATACTGCTTCATCTTCTCTTGGGAAGGTACGGCAGACACCCGGTACAGGCAAAAGGAAAATAATAAGCGGGATGAAATCGATTACCAGCGGCGGCTGGATTCAATCTTCGCTCAGAGGTTCAGTACCCGTTCCAGCGGGTTTTTGCCGTCGAGCAGCTGCTCGGGGTTTTCCAAAAGGGTTTTCACGCGGTACAGGAAGCTCACACTTTCGCGGCCATCGATGATGCGGTGGTCGTAGCTCAGGGCCACGTACATGATGGGACGAATCACCACCTGTCCGTTTTCTACCACAGGACGCTCCACAATGTTGTGCATGCCCAGAATTCCACTTTGCGGCGGATTGATGATGGGCGTGCTCATCATGCTGCCAAACACCCCGCCATTGGTGATGGTGAAGGTGCCTCCGCTCATTTCATCAATGGTGAGTTTATTGTCGCGGGCTTTGCCGGCGAGGCGTTTCACTTCTTTTTCGATATCGGCCAGACTCAACTGCTCGGCGCTGCGGATTACCGGAACCACCAATCCTTTGGGTGCAGAAACGGCAATAGAAATATCGCAGAAGTCGTGGTACACAATTTCGTCGCCTTCAATGCTGGCATTCACCGCGGGCCAATCTTTCAGGGCGATGCACACGGCTCTGGTGAAGAAGCTCATGAAGCCGAGGCCAATGCCGTGTTTTTCCTCGAATACCTTTTTGTACTTATTGCGCAAGTCCATCACCGGCTTCATGTTCACCTCGTTGAAGGTGGTAAGCATGGCGGTTTCATTCTTGGCAGCCACCAGTCGTTTGCTGATGGTTTTGCGCAGGTTGGTCATTTTCTCGCGGCGTTCGTTTCTTGTGCCTGGCATGGCGGCTGCACCGCGAAGCACCCCGTGTTGAACAATGGCTTCAAGCACATCCAACTTGGTGATGCGTCCATTTCCACCGCTTCCCTTTACAAGGTTCACAGGAAGCCCGTATTCCTCGAGCAGTTGGGCAGCTACGGGTGATATCTTTACATCGGAAGCATCAGCTGAGATTACGGGTGTTGCAGGTGCCGCTTCCGCGGACTTTGCCCCTGCCGTTTTGGTTTCAGGAGCCTTTGCTTCTTCTTTTGCCGGTGCAGGGGCGCTTCCTTCAGGCCGCTTGGCCTCTGTATTTAACACTGCAACCACTGAACCAACAGCAATGGTATCGCCGGGCTGACCAATAAGTTGCTCAATGAGGCCTGCAGCGGTAGCATTCACTTCAAAAGTGGCCTTATCGCTTTCAAACTCAGCAATGGGGTCATCCATTTCCACCCAATCGCCTTCTTTCTTCAACCAACTGGAAATGGTTACTTCACTGATGCTCTCGCCCGGAGAGGGGACGGTGATTTCTAATGCCATAAGCGATACTGCCGGCAAATGTACACAATAAGCCTTAACCTTGCTTGTGCCGCCTGCACAGTAAGCCATCCCTGCTGTATTTTGCATCTGCTTTTTATGACTTTTTATGTTTTATATGAAAGAAGATTGGATGCACTGGATTTGGTCCTCCGGATCATTCCGCAGCCACGATTTACACACCAGCTCGGGCATTCCCGTGCAACTGGTCAACCGCGGATTTGCCCACCACGACGCAGGTCCGGACTTTCCTGAATGTACGCTTCGGCTGGGTGCTGCACTTTGGGCCGGCAGTGTGGAACTGCACGTAAAAGCTTCTGACTGGAACAAACATGGACACCAGCACGATGAGGCGTACAATACCGTAATTCTCCATGTGGTATGGGAACGCGATGCAGAGGTTTGGCGCAAGGACGGAACCATGGTGCCTTGTTTGGAATTGAAGCCACTGGTTGATCCTTCCTTACTTGACAGGCTGTCCGCACTATACGCAAACAACGGCTGGCTGGCCTGTTCAGGAATGTTGTCGCGGGTGCCGCCGTCCGTTCTGGATGAGTTGCGCTCAAATGCACTGAAGCAACGCCTCTTGGACAAAAGCGCCCCTTTGCTGGAGTTGGCTAAAAACAGCAGCCACGACTGGGAATATGTGCTGTATCAAACCCTGGGCGCAAACTTTGGCTTCCGCACGAACAAGGCTGCCTTTGCCCAACTTACCCAAAACCTCGACTACCGCATCCTGCTGCGCCATCGGCACCAGCCGTTTCAACTTGAAGCGCTTTTATTTGGTCAGAGTGGCTTGCTGTTGGGTCAAAAGGACGGATATGCACGCATGTTGCAGCAGGAGTATGCCTATTTAAAACATAAATATAGTTTGAAACCCATGCAGGCTTCTGCCTGGAAATTTCTGAGGATGCGACCATCCAACTTCCCCACCCTGCGCATTGCTCAGTTTGCTGCGCTGATGCAACAACACGAGCGCCTTTTTGACCGCATCATGACGCATCGGGAGGTACACGAATTACACCACATGTTCGATGTTGCCGCCGGAACCTATTGGGAAGAACATTACCGCTTCGGATTGCCTTCGCCCAAGGGCATCAAAAGACTTGGCAGCGGTGCCGGGTTCAATATTCTGGTGAATACCGCAGCACCGATTATGTTTGCATACGGCCTGCACACCAACGACCAGCCACTCATGAACCGCGCGAAGATGCTGCTTGAAGCCCTGCCACCTGAAAACAACCGCGTAATCCGCAACTGGGCGGCAGAAGGGATTACGGCTGCCCATGCCGCACAATCACAGGCACTTACCGGCCAGTGGAAAAGCTTATGCGCTGCACGCAACTGTCTTCAATGTGCCGCAGGCCGTTTCCTCGCCGGAGGACATTTATGAAACAAACTCCCTGGCATAAGGCGCCATTGTTTTGGCTGGTGTTCACCTTTTCCTGCTGGACTGCTTTTTACGGGCTTGGCGGCTTGCCCGTTCGCTTGTGGGATGAATCCCGGCAGGCCATAAACAGCCTGGAAATGATGCAGTCGGGAAATTGGTTGTACACCACCTTCAACGGTCAGCCCGACTTCTACAATACCAAACCTCCCTTGCTCATTTGGCTGCAGGGAATCAGCGCGCAAATCTTTGGATTTTCCGAATGGAGCCTAAGGTTGCCCTCGGCAATGGCCGGCCTGCTCACAGGTCTGTTGGTATTTGTTTTTGTTCACCGGGAAACAAGAAACCAATGGGCGGCAGCCTTGGCCTCGATGAGCCTCATGGCCGCACCCGGATGGATCGATGAACACGTGGTGCGCACCGGCGACTACGATGCCTTGCTCTGCCTTTGGCTCAGCGCCTCATGGATGAGTTTTTACCGCTTTGAACAAACCGGCCGACTGCAATCCGCCCTGAGTTTTGTGGCATTCACTTTTCTGGCATTGTTCACCAAAAGCACCGCAGGCCTGATGCTGCTGCCCGGCTTGTTTGCTTGGGGATTTGCCCGCGGAAGCCTGAAAAAGATGTTGCAGCTTCCCTCTGTTTGGTGGACAAGCATCTGTTTGATGTTGCTGCTTTCCACTTGGTACCTTGCCCACGAATACCACACACCCGGCTACCTGAATACAGTTTGGGAAAATGAAGTGCGTGCACGCTTTGTTGAACCCAGTGAAGGACATCTTGGACCCTGGTATTTTTACCTGCAGCAATTGGCCATTACCGACTTCCCCTGGTGGCCAATTTCCATCGCAGGGTTGGCAGCAGCCTTGTGGTTACATCGGAGCCTGGCCGCCGGATTTGTCGGCCTGCAGCTTTGCGCCTTTCTGCTTTTGCTCAGCATCAGTGCAACGAAAATTGAATGGTATGCAGCACCTGCCCTGCCCATGCTTGCCACAGGTTCCGGACTGTTGCTGGCTCCAGCACGCAGCAAAACAATACGCCTCAGCATCTTTGCCGCTTGCATGGCAGCCATTGGCACCATGTTCAGCCAGACAACCATGAAGCGATTGCTGGATCCGCCCGAGCTGCGCGCACCGGGTCCGGAAGACGAACTCAGCCTGTACCTGCTGGGAAGACATCGGGAACTGCTTCCGGACACCAATCATCAAATTGTATGCACCGATTACAATCCAACCGTGATGTTGTACACACGCTGGCCGGGAATGCATGCACCCATGAAAACCCAAGACTGGAAACAGCTGGACTCCGGCAGCAGGTATATCGCCTGGCATGCCCATCAACTGGACAGTATTCACTATTGGTATGATTGCCGCATCCTCCGGCAAAGCGGACATTTACATCTGCTGGAAATTAAGGCCGTCAAAAGGATGCGTACACAGCAAGCCGAATAAGATCAAGCGCTTAAATTCGCACACATGAAATACGATGCAGTGATTGTGGGCGGCGGAATTGTAGGATTGGCTACAGCCTTGCGTTTGAAGCAATCCAAACCGGAATTGCAGGTGCTGATCCTTGAAAAAGAACAACAGGTGGCAGCCCATCAAACCGGACACAACAGCGGGGTGATTCATTCCGGGATTTATTACAAACCGGGAAGCCTGAAGGCACAGAATTGTATTGAAGGATACCACCAGCTGCTGGCGTTTTGTGAGGAACAATCGATTCCTTTTGAACGCTGCGGAAAAGTAATCGTAGCCACACGTCAGGAACAATTACCGGCATTGGAACAGATTTACCAGCGCGGTGTACAAAACGGGCTCGCCGGATTGCGCCACCTTACCCTTGAAGAAGTGCGTGAACTGGAACCTCATTGCTCCGGCATCAAAGGTGTTTTTGTTCCCCAAACGGGCATCGTAGATTACAAAATAGTTGCCGAGAAGATGGCCGATGTGTTTTGCAGTTTGGGTGGAACCATCCATTTTGACAGTGCCGTTACGGCGGTAAAACCGGCGGCAAATGCCACCATCATCAGCACAAAAAAAGAGCAATATGAAACCAGGTTGATGATCAACTGCGCCGGTTTGTACTGCGACAAAATTGCCGCCATGGCCGGGCAGAATCTGGACGTGCGGATCATTCCGTTCCGCGGTGAATATTATGCCATCCGTCCGGAGAAGGCAGGCTTGGTCAAGAACCTTATTTACCCGGTTCCTGATCCCAATTTCCCGTTTTTAGGTGTGCACTTTACCCGGCGCATCAGCGGAGAAATAGAAGCAGGACCAAATGCGGTGCTGGCCTACAGCCGCGAAGGTTATACGAAAAGCGACGTCAACTGGGGCGAGCTTTGGGAAAGCCTGAGCTGGAAGGGCTTCCGCAAGGTGGCTTCCAAATACTGGCAAACCGGACTCGGTGAGTTATACCGTTCCTACAGCAAACGCGCATTTACCAAAGCTTTGCAGGATCTGGTTCCGGAAATACAGATGAACGACCTGGAACCTGCAGGCGCCGGGGTGAGGGCACAGGCCTGCGACCGCAATGGCGGACTCATCGACGATTTTGTGATTCGCGAAGATGTGGGCTGTATTCACGTGTTGAATGCCCCATCGCCCGCAGCAACCAGCAGCCTGAGCATCGGCAAAAGCGTTTCCGAGCTCGCCCTGAACAGACTTTGAGGTCTTGCCCGATGGAAAAGCAGCAGTTGTGCGACATCCTGAAAAAATACATGCCTGAACAGGTGGTGGATTATGCCGCGCATTACATGCTGGAACACCGCATTCATTTGCGCATTGCCAAACCCCGAAAGAGCATTCGCGGCAACTACATGCCACCTTCGGAAAACGGGCAGCACCGGATTTCCGTGAACCGCGACCTGAATCCATATGCCTTCACCATTACCTTTTTTCATGAAATCGCGCACCTCACCAACTGGAACACCCACCAGTTCCGCGTGATGGCACATGGACCGGAATGGAGACAGGAATTTCGCAAGGTGATGACACCGGTAAGCACCGCGCGGATACTCCCTGCCGATGTGCAAACGGCGCTTGACAACTACCTGAACCGCCCCAAGGCCAGCACCTGCAGCGACCCCAACCTGATGCGCACCCTGCGCCGCTACGACAAACAAACAGGACAAAATCTTGTAGAAGAATTACCGCCGGGAAGTTTGTTCCGCCTGCACAATGGATTGGTGCTGCGGAAGGGTGAAAAAAGGAAAACACGCTACCTGTGCGCAGAACACCTCAGCGGAAAGCAATACCTGGTGCATGGTTTAGCCGTTTGCGAACGGATAACCTGATGACAGGCATTTCAAAGGTTCACAGTTTTTTACGAACTTTGCAGGCTTATGGAATACCGTTGGAGTGCCAAACCTCAACCACCTGCTGATAAGGTGGCACTGTTAACGGAAACGCTCAAAATCCATCCAAAACTTTCTTCCATCCTCGTTCAAAGGGACATTTCTGATCCGGAAGAGGCCATGCGCTTCTTCGAACCCAAGATGGAACACCTCCATGACCCCTTTCTTATGAAGGACATGGATTTGGCGATACACCGGATTGAACAGGCCATAAAAAATAAAGAGGGTATTCTTGTTTATGGAGATTACGATGTGGATGGCACCACTGCCGTTTCCATTGTTTATCAGTTCTTCAGGTCTTTTAACCCGCGGATGGATTACTACATCCCTGACAGGTACAAAGAGGGATACGGGATTTCCCGTCAGGGCATCGCCTTCGCAAAAGAACATGGATATTCCCTGATCATTGCTTTGGATTGTGGCGTGCGCAGCAACGTATTGGTGGAAGAAGCAAAAGCACAGGGCATTGATTTCATCATCTGCGACCACCACCTGCCCGGCGCAACCATTCCCAAAGCTGTGGCGGTTTTAGACCCTAAGCGCCTGGATTGCACCTATCCCTACAAAGAGCTCTCCGGATGCGGCATTGGTTTTAAACTCATCCAGGCATACATCCAGAAAACCGGAATGGATCCTTCCCTGCTCGATGAATACCTTGACCTTGTTGCGGTAAGCATTGCCAGCGACATCGTGGACATACGCGGAGAGAATCGGGTACTCGCCTATTTCGGCCTGAAAAAACTAAATAATGACCCCTGCATCGGGCTACAGTCCTTGCTCCACAACTATGTGATGAAGGATGAATACACCATCACCGACATCGTGTTTGGTGTGGGTCCACGCATCAACGCTGCCGGACGTATTGCCGATGCACGCGCCGCCGTGAAGGTGCTCATTGAAAAGGATTTCAATACCTCTATGCAGCTGGCAAAGGTGCTGAATGACCGCAATGTGGAACGCAAAGACCTGGACAGCGACATCACCCGCGAGGCAGTGAACATGATCCTGAATTCAAACGAACTACTCCAAAAACGCAGCACGGTATTGTTTGGCGAGCACTGGCATAAGGGGGTTATTGGCATCGTGGCCAGCAGGTTGGTAGAACAATTTTATAAACCGACCATCGTATTCAGCCGCACCGACCAAATGCTCACCGGATCTGCGCGCAGTGTAAAGGATTTCGACATCCACGAAGCCATTGGAAAATGTGGCGATTTGGTAGAACAATTTGGTGGCCATAAATACGCCGCAGGTTTAAGCATCAAATCAGAGAATCTGCCTGCGTTTATGGAACGTTTCGAAGCCATCGTACACGAAGACATCAACGAACACAGCCTGGTTCCCGAAATTGAATATGATGTTGAATTAAATCTGGCAGATATTACCAAAGATTTCTACCAGTCAATCCTAAAACTGGCGCCTTTTGGCCCGGGTAATATGCTGCCCATATTTAAAACGTCAAACCTGTGCGCCCAGGGAAATGCCCGCATTCTGAAGGAAAAACACCTGAAAATTCAGGTATATCAAAACGGGCTGCACATGGATGGTATTGGTTTCGGCCTTGCCGACGCCTACAACCATGTTTCAGGAAACAACCGTTTTCATGCTGCTTATTGTATTGAGGAAAATACGTTCAACAACCGAACCACGCTGCAATTAAGGTTGAAGGATGTGAAAGCAGCTTCCTGAGTACATGATCGTTCGGACATAGATTCTAAGGGTCATTCGGCACTGCGTGCTTTTTGCGCAAACGTGATGCAGGTCATATTGACTTGTGCAGATACAGATATATTTGCACATTATGAATAAACTGTTTCGAACAGTTATCATGCTGGGATTATTCGCATACACTGCATTCAGCCTACAGGCGAAGGTGTTTTATGTTGATGTTGTGGCCGGCAATGATACACTTGATGGATCTACGCCAATTTTTATCTCGGGATATGAAGGGCCGAAAAAAACCCTGAATGCCTGCTTGTCCGTGGCATCAAATCAAGACACCATTCATATCGCCAAAGGTTATTATCCCGAAAGCGTTGTACTGGATCGCTCTTTCCTTTGGGTTGCCTCCGATACCGTCACTTTGAAAAGCTTAACCATGGATGGCTCCACGGGAATTGAACTTTACCTTCAGGGCCTGATGCTGTACATCCAGGACAGCCTCCAGTTCAATAATGGCATCATCACCCCTGAAATAGGCGTGCTGCTCGCCACTAAAGAATACGCGTATTGCAGTAAAGGCAATCCGAACAGTTTTGTGAACGGTTTCTATTACCTGGAAAACAGCAATCCCTTTGCCGGAAACATGGAATTCCCCATAGGCCGTGGCAGTGATTTCAGGCCCGTGCGGATGAATATCAAACAAAGCACCTACGACTTAAATCTGTACGGTTTTCAGTTGATTTCGGCTCCGGCACCGGCGGGCAGTCTTCCAACGGGAATCCGTGCCTTATCAAAGGTTCACCATTGGGAAATGCAGCACATCGGAGCGGCCATTCCCCAGGATATTGAAATTGCAGTGGCCTACGATTCCACCCTGGCCGATGATGAGGTGTACGATATTGACAGCCTTCGGCTGCTCACATTGCCACACGGAAGTACCGCATACGCCGACTTAGGTGGCTTGGGTACCGCACCCAGGCAGGGTGAAATATCTGCTTCGGCCTTCACAGATACTACAGGGTTTTTCGCGCTTGCAAATACCAGCGGCGGACTCAATTCGCTGGGCAACCCCGAACCCTTCGCCCGTTTCACCTATGGCAACTCATGCTCCGGAAACCCCACTGCATTCACCGATGCTTCCATCGACAGAAAAAACATCATCACACGCTGGCTATGGAATTTCGGCACCGGTAATCTGGCCGATACATCCAATGCACAAAACCCATCATTCACCTACAGCACACCGGGCATCTATCAGGTTTCCCTGAAGGTTTGGAACGGAAGCGGCTACGCAGATTCCATCCTGGCTGATGTCGCCGTGAACAACAACCCGCAAGTGTTGTTTAATGTGCCCATTGCCTGCCCGGGTTTGCCCGTTGCGTTCAACGACCAAAGCATCGTGCCGGGGGGAAATATTGATTCCCGCAGCTGGGATTTTGGCGACGGCACCTTTGGCAGCGCTCAGGTTGAAAATCATACCTTCCCCGCACCCGGAACCTATACGGTAAAACTGGTGGTGCGCAGCAACTTCGGTTGTACCGATTCTGTTTCAAATTCAGTGACCATGTTGCAAGCCGCCAATCCCACACTAAGCCTCTCAAATGCTTGCCTTGGCAAGAATGTACTGCTTCAGGGAACGGCAGGATATCCGGCCGATACGGTTGTCAGCTGGAGTTATACACTCAATGGAAAACCCGTAGGAAACACCGCTGTTGTTGATTTGCTCGATACCTTAAGCAGCGGAACATACCAGGTGCAGCTCACCGTAATCACCAATAATGGCTGTATCGCTTCCGCAACGGATTCATTCGTGGTGTTCCCAAAAGCCGGTGTCAACGCAACAATCAGCAGTGTTTGTGTGGACAACGCAGCCTCATTCAGCGGCAACGGAGGAACCCCGGGCGACAGCATCAGCAGTTGGACCTGGCGCATCAGCGGAGCAGTTGCTGCAACACAGCAGAACTTCAACCGCGTGATGTTCAGCGCCGGCAACTTCCCGGTTGTATTGTCGGTAATCACCCAAAACGGCTGTACCGATTCCATAGCTACCCTTGCCACCGTTTACGGACGGCCTTTGGTCGACTTTGATCTGGACCCGCTGGCCAATGGCAACGACAGCATACAGTGTTTTAAAGGCAACCGCTTTGAGTTGCGCAACCTGAGCAGTGCCGGCGGGGGGCAATCCGTTATCAGTACAGGTTGGTATTGGGACAATGCCAAGATACCCGGCACGAACATCCAATCGTTCGGATCGCCGGGCGTAAAGCGCGTAAAACTGGTGGCAGGAACCAACAGAGGTTGTGTGGACAGCGCCATCAAAGCTTACGTGGTGCTTGAGCCTTTGGCCGTGCGCTGGGGTGCTGCTGAAGTTTGCCATCCAGAGCCTGTAATCCTGCGCGACTCGTCCCTCCTCAGCGGAACAACAGCTGCCGAAAGGCATTGGATATTTGGCGACGGAAGTGTGCAAACCACTACTGCTTCAAGTGTGGTGCATGCTTATCCTAATGCAGGCAGCTTCCTTACCACACTGGTCCTGAAAACTGCAGAAGGTTGCAGCGACAGCTTTACCAAACCTTTGTTCTTGAGGAGCCGTCCTACCCTGACTATTGTACCCACGGGCAACCTGCCATTCTGCCCGGATGACTCGTTGATGCTCACCGCCTCCGGAGGCGATTCCGTGCGTTGGTTTGATGGCCAAAACAGCCGCAGCCGCTACATCCGCACAGCCGGCACATACCGTGTTACTGCATATAACGGCGCTGTTTGCACCACCACAGACAGTTTCAGGGTTTGGGTATTCAATGCGCCGGTGGCCAATGCAGGCTTGGATACAGCCATGATACTTGGTGCTGAACTGATATTGAACGGAAGCGGTGGCAGCAGCTACCGCTGGGAACCCTCAGCTCTGTGCAGCACGCCAAATAACCCTTCCACCAAGGTAAATCCCGAACGCGATACCTTGTTCATTTTGCGCGTAGTGGATGGAAATGGATGCACCGATACCGACAGCGTTCGGGTACAGGTGCGGAATCCGGGCAATGCCGGTGAACCGGAACTGCCCAACATGATCACACCGAATGCCGATGGCATGAATGATGCCTGGGATTTGAGTGTACTTAAGGATTTTGGTGATTGGCATTTGCGGGTATTCAGCAGCAACGGATCATTGGTTTTTGAGAAAGAAACCGGTTACAACAACGACTGGAAAGGCACCAATCAACAAGGCGAAACCCTTACCACCGGCACCTATTTATACGTGATTCAACACCGGTTCACCGGTAAAACCATTAAAGGTTACCTATTTATTCAGCGTCCATGAAACACTTAAAAAACCTCATTCTGCTGGCATGCGTTGTTTCATCGCTGCAACTAACGGCACAGCTCGCCTCACGCATAGACCAATACATGCATGACCCGGCGATCATCAATCCGGCAAGTATCAATACCTATACTTCGTCACGACTTAGCTTCTTTAACAATCGACTTTACGGGGATATTCCGGGAAGTCCATCCAACATGCTGGCAAGTTTCAGCATGCCCGTACCCAAAAAGAACATTGGCGTTGGGGCTTATTTCGGACAGGAAAAACTCGGGTTTACCACCCTTTCCAATGCCTATGCCAGCTATGCGTACACCATTCCCCTGAGCGGTGACCAACGCCTGCACCTGGCAGCATCTCTCGGCTTTCTGAATCAGAAATTCAATGGCAACAACATCAACGTAGTTCATCCGAACGATCCGATATATACCAGCTATCTGCGTGGTCAAAGTACCAGCCGCTTTGATGTGAAATTCTCGGCTTTATATCAGCTCAAAGGACTGACCCTTGGTGTGAGCAGCGGCAGGATTGCAAACCCGCGTTTTGTATATGAAAACTCCAATTACTCATCTACTTTTTCGCTGCAAAATCTGTCCAATGCGTATGCTGCTGCAAAGCTGCAGGTTTCGGATGCACTGATGCTTCAGCCGGTGGTGAGTCTGCACCTGACTGATTTTAAGCAAAGCAGCCTTCAGTACGGAGTGAATGCGTGGATTGAAGATGTAGTTTGGGCCGGATTCCACAATTCCGGCAACAAAAACCTGTCACTGCACCTGGGTGCGCGATTGTTCCAAACCATCCTGGCGGGATACGCCTATTCCATGCCTGTCAATCCTGAAGCCAAGCTGCTGGGTTCCGGTCATGAGTTCTTCACCAGCTTCATCATCAGCAAGCCGCATAAAGAAAACCAGCGCCTCGACATGTTGGTTCTGGGTGGAAATGGCACAGAACGCCCTGAAGCTGAAGAAGAAACTGAGGAAGAAGCCCCTGAACAGAATACTTTGCTGAAGGTTCCGGCCACCGTGCACAACCTCACCGAAATGAAGGCCTTGCGCCCGAATTACGATACCGCCTACCTGACCATCAGCCCATTGAGCACCGAAGCGCCTGAGGCTGGTTATTATGTTTGCGTTGGGATGAACAAATCGGAACAGATGGCCGATAAGCTCATCAAAGAGCTATACACCAAGGGACTGCGCAGTTACAAATTCCAAAACAGCAAGAACAAATACTACTACGTGTACCTGACCAAGAAATCTACCCGCGCGGAAGCCGATAACGTAAAGCTTTCAGGAGTAGCCGGGGTGGAGAATATCTGGACCGTGGAAGTAGCCGGAAACTAATACGCTGCGCTTGCCAGGGCTCATCACCCATGCCGGCAATGTCATCATACATCGACTGCTACCTGTGCAATAACAGCGTTGGAGGCAGCTGTCAACCTTGTTGAAGTGGTGCTCATCCGGCTGGTAAAAACAGCTGCTGCAGTTGTGTAGCTGCCGAAAACATTAGGTTCAGCGTCATCCAAGCTCCACCTGCTATTGAACAATTGAACAACCCATCTTGTCCTTGAAGCACAAACGGGGTTGATAGCTTTGGCAGGCGTGCTTACTTTTGCCCTATGCCTCAGTGGATTTCTCAGATTGTGTTCGCCCTGCTGCTTGCTGTTTCCATCTGGTTTTTCGTGAAACGCGTGCGCTTTATCAGGAGGAACATCCTGCTCGGCAGGGATGTGGATATTCCCGGTGATTTCAAATGGCGCCTGCGCACCATGACCCGCGTGGCGCTGGGACAAAGCAAAATGGTGGTTCGGCCCGTTGCCGGATTCTTCCACATACTCATCTATGCCGGCTTTGTGCTTATCAACATAGAAGTGCTGGAAATTCTGGTGGATGGACTTGCCGGAACCCATCGGGCATTCAGCTCCATCGGAATACTGTACGATATAGCCATCGGTTTTTTTGAAATACTGGCCCTGGCCGTGCTTGCTGCCTGTGTGGTTTTTCTGGCGCGCCGCTATGCATTAAAACTCAAGCGCTTGCAAAGTGCGGAGCTGGCAGGGTGGCCTCAGCGCGATGCCGCCACCATCCTGATTGTAGAAATTGTGCTGATGATGGCGCTGCTTTTCATGAATGCTGCCGATCAGCTGCTCCAAAGCCGCTACCACGAGGGTTTTCACCATGCCGGAATCTTCCCGGTGAGCACCTTCCTTACGCCGATGCTTGAATCCTGGTCCAACAACAGTCTGATCATGCTTGAGCGCGGCGCCTGGTGGTTCCACATCATCGGCATCCTGGTGTTCTTAAACTACGTTCCGTACAGCAAACACTGGCACATCATCATGAGCTTCCCCAACACCTGGTTCACCGCCCAACAACCCAAAGGCGGATTTGCAAACATGGAATCGGTAACTACGGAAGTGAAACTGATGCTTGATCCGTCAGCGGCTGCGCCTGAAGGTTACCAGCCTCCCACAGGATTTGGCGCCCGTGATGTACAGGACCTCAGCTGGAAAAACCTGATGGACGCTTATACATGCACCGAATGTGGGCGCTGCAGCAGCGTGTGTCCGGCGAACATCACCGGAAAAAAACTGAGTCCCCGCAAGGTGATGATGAACACCCGAGACCGCCTGGAAACCTACGGTGCAAACATGGACCGTGGCGTGCAGGATGAACAAACCCTGCATTCATACATCAGCGCAGAAGAACTCTGGGCCTGCACAACCTGTAATGCCTGCGCAGAGGCTTGTCCGGTGAACATCAACCCGGTGGACATCATCATGCAGATGCGTCAATACCTGGTGATGGAACAAAGTGCAGCACCTTCAGAACTCAACGGGATGCTCACCAACATCGAGAACAACGGTGCTCCGTGGCAGTTCAGTCCCATGGATCGGGGCAACTGGGCACAGAATGGCTGAGCGGGCGTTTCGCCAAACCACCGCACATAACTTTATTTTTGCATCAGTGCCTGATTACATCAAGTTACTTTCTGACGCTGTTGCGAACCAAATTGCTGCCGGAGAAGTGGTACAGCGTCCGGCCAGTGTGGTGAAGGAATTGATGGAGAATAGCCTCGACGCAGGCGCCACGGAAATCCGTTTGTACATGGAAGAAGCCGGAAGCCGGCTGATCCGCGTGATCGACAACGGTAAAGGCATGAGCCCCACCGATGCAAGGATGTGCTGGGAACGGCACGCCACAAGCAAAATAGCACGTGCAGAAGATTTGTTCAGCCTGCGCAGTTTCGGATTTCGCGGCGAGGCCATGGCCAGTATTGCAGCAGTGGCTCAGGTAGAAATGACCACCCGGCGACCCGATGATGAAACCGCAACGTATATCCGAATTGAAGGCTCCAAAGTATTGGAACAAGGGATTGCCGCGGCGCCGCAAGGCACCAGCATCAGTGTTAAGAACCTGTTTTTTAACATTCCGGCCCGGCGCAACTTTCTCAAAAGCCCATCGGTAGAACTCAGACACATCATTGATGAGTTTTGCCGCATGGCCTTGGCATACCCTGAAATCAAATGCGCGCTGAACCACCATCAAAATGAAGTGTATCGGCTGGCGCCGGAAAGTCAGGCCAAGCGCATCAGCCAGATCCTTGACCGCATCAAGGAGCAAGATCTGCTGCCGGTAGAGGAGGCAACAGATTGGATGCGCATCAGCGGTTATGTGGGTAAACCCGGTACTGAACGCAAAACGCGCGGCGATCAGTATTTCTATGTAAACCGGCGTTTCATCAGAAACAGCTACCTGAACAATGCCGTTCAAACCGCCTTCGACGGGCTGATTTCATCGGATGCTTTTCCGTCGTTTGTATTGTTTCTGGAACTAGATCCGGCCCGTGTGGATGTGAACGTGCATCCTACCAAAACAGAAGTTAAGTTTGACGACGACCGTTCCATCTACAGCATTGTTCGTGCTGCTGTGAAACATGCCCTTGGCCTGTATAACCTGGTGCCTATGGAACCGCATTCCGGTTTGGGCGGAATCGAGCAACAGCTCAGCACAGCGCCACCGGTACGGCATGCGCCGCCGCCCGTACCCGGACAAGGGGAAAAGCGGCCCTTTTACAATCCCTTTGCGCAGGAATGGGCGAAACCTCGCTTCCAACAGCCTTGGCAAAATGCCTTTTCGCTTCCCGATATGGAGGCAGATGCACCCGCGCAGACCGAGCTTCCGCTGAACCTTGAGCCCGCCCCCGGCATCAATGCAAAAACAAGCAGCACCATCAAATTACACAGCGGCCTGATTGCAGCCGGATTTGAAGGAAACCTGTATGTATTTGACCAGCAACGCGCCCACGAACGCATCTTGTACGAGCAATTCATCAGAGGTGTACATGACCGCAGCAATGCGTCGCAACAGCTGCTGTTTCCACGCACCCTGGAATTGAAAGCTGCCGATATGGCATTGCTGGAATCGATGTTGCCCGAACTGCGGCAGATGGGCCTGGATATTGCAGTATTTGGAAAAAATACCATCATTGTGAACGGACTACCTGCAGAACATCAGCGGGGCAGCGAACAGGTGCTGGTGGACGCTTTACTGGAACAGTTCCGCAACCAAAAAGACGAACTGAACCTGAGCACTGCCGAACGCGCTGCCCGAGCCCTGGCCCGGCAACAGTCGGTAAGCAGCAAGAAAGAACTCAGCCCGGAAGAATCC
Source organism: uncultured Flavobacteriaceae bacterium (assembly GCA_964586595.1). Lineage (GTDB taxonomy): Bacteria > Bacteroidota > Bacteroidia > NS11-12g > UBA955 > REEB481. The sequence goes on from CAZPHB010000012.1 coordinate 59,120, forward strand.
ACCGACCTTGCCAACCGACTGTTTTCGTGCAGTCAACCCGGCCTCACGCCGGACGGCAAGCCGGTTTTCATCGGCTTTTCGGCCACAAGCATCAACAAACAACTCAAAAAAACCTGAACATGCAGTTTCGCAGCTTCCAACAATTTCCTCCGGCCGTAAAGAACATCATGATCCTTTGCGGCATCATGTTCTTTGGAACCTTCGTGATGGAAGGCCGCGGCATCAACCTGTACTACATACTGGGCTTGTTCTACTTCGACTCGATATTCTTCAAGCCCTGGCAACTCTTCACGCATCTGTTCATGCATGGTGGTATTGCCCACCTGTTGTTCAACATGCTGGCCCTGTTCACCTTCGGGGTATTGCTGGAGAACATCCTCGGAACGAAACGCTTCCTCATCCTGTATTTTGTTTCGGCCCTTGGCGCGGTGATGCTCGATTACGGCGTGAAGCTGTGGATGATCCACGAGCGCTACGAGTTCTGGTTGATATCCAAATCCGCTCAGGTTTCCATTATGAATGATCTCGGAACCTATCGGGAACTCGCAAACTGGCTCTTCACGCCCATGGTAGGCGCCAGCGGCGCGTTGTATGGCATCATGGTGGCCTTTGCTACCTTCTTCCCCAACTCAGAAATGATGTTTCTGTTCATTCCTTTTCCCATCAAAGCCAAATACCTGATTCCCATTGTGCTGATCGTGGATTTAGGCTTGGGGATCGGCCAGTTCCGCTGGGATCCGGTGGCGCATTTTGCACATATTGGCGGTGCCGTATTTGGTTATTTTCTGGTACGGTATTGGAATAAAACCAGAAGAGATACGTTTTATTAAGCCTCTACACACATGCAGTTTTTAGATCCTTTGCGTTCGAAATTGGGACTGAGCCGCTCGGCAACAGTTGACCTGATGCTGCTCAATGTATTGGTATTTATTGCCACCGGACTGCTTGGACTGATTCCCATCACAAGGCCCCTGGTTGACTTGCTTCGCCTCCAGCCCGAATGGAATACACTGATTGGCCAACCCTGGTCACTGATCAGCTACATTTTTCTACACGCCGGCTTCATGCACTTATTGGGCAATATGTTGTGGCTGTTCTTTATAGGTACCATCCTGGAAGACCTTATTGGCCGGCAGCATCTGTTCCGGTTGTTCTTATTTGGCGGTTTGGCCGGCGGCCTGTTGTTCGTGTTGAGTTACAACCTGATTCCCTTCTTTGCCGAACAAACCCTGCTGCCCATGGTCGGCGCATCGGGGGGCGTAACAGCCATCATCGTTGCCGCAGCAAGTTTTCGCCCTACCTACACCATCTACCTCTTTGGCGTTTTGCCCATCCAGCTGCGCTGGATTGCCCTGTTCAGGGTATTTACAGATTTGGCCGGTCTTGGCGATGGCATGAACGACGGTGGACAGCTGGCGCACCTGGGCGGCGCTGCCTTTGGATTGATGTATGCATTGTCCCTGAAAGGCTCACTTCCTTCATGGTTGCAATTTTCGCTGCCAAAAAGAACCAAAAAACCCAAACGCAGCCACCAGGTATGGATCAACGCTCCTGAACGTGCAGCAACAAAGGGAACCACCAGAACAAACAAACCCAATCAGGCAGAAATAGATGCCATTCTGGATAAAATAAACCGAAGTGGTTACCAAAGCCTGAGCGAAGAAGAAAAACAAACCCTGTTCCGGGCAAGCAGCGACTGATATGGGAACTTCCTGGCTGATGCGCGTGCTGAATGTTTTGGCACTGCCCTTCTTCGGGGCAGTATGGCTGGGTTTGCTGCTTTCCTGCCTTGCCCCATACGTTGATCCCCGAACCACAACGCTATTCGCCTTTGCAGGTCTGGCATTTCCCTTCTTGTTTCTGATCAACCTTTTTTTTCTGATTTATTGGACCACACAACTGCGGAAACGCGCCTTGGTATCGCTGTTGGCGCTGTTGCCCGCAATGTATTTCGCCGGTGCCTACATACAATTAGGCGCCAAAGCCCTGCCCCCCGACAAAGAAGGAATCCGGTTCGCTTCCTTAAACACCCAGCTTTTGGGCCACCACCAAGGTACAAATACCGCCAATGTTGTTGCCGATGCCATGGCCCGGGCACTTCCAACTTTGGTGTGTATGCAGGAATTTCTGAATAAAGGAAAAGGCGACAGCAGCACCGTTAAATTCTTCCAAAAAAGATTGCACCTCCCCTATGCCTATTTTGAACGGCTGAACGATGGACGCAAATACGGACAATACGGAATGCTGATTTTAAGCCGGTACAAACAAATCAGACGCGGCATCATCAACTTCGCCTACAACACCGGGAACATGTGTATTTGGGCAGACCTGCTGTACGAAAAAGACACCATACGCGTGTACAACATCCACCTGCAATCCATCCGCTTCGGCCGATCCGATTATCGCTTCATCAAACAGGGCGCTGCCGACAACGAAAAGCGACTGGAAGGCAGCCGCAACATCCTGCGCCGCATGCACCGAGCCTGGAAGATGCGCGCCGTGCAGGTTGATTCCCTGAAAGCACACATCGCAGCATGCCCGCATCCGGTAATCCTTTCCGGTGACTTCAACGACGCACCCATGAGCCATACCTATTACCGGCTGTCGCAAGGATTATTGGATGCTTTCAAAGAAAGTGGTTCGGGCCTGAACCGGACTTATCAGGGACCTTTCCCCAGCTTCCGCATTGATTACCTGTTGCACAGCGATTACTTTACTTCCTATGATTACAGCACCGACGCCAGGGTGCCCAGCGACCATAAAATGATCATCGGTACACTCGTGCACTGAAATTCCTGATACGGGTCATAACCTGCCCTTCATGGTCTGGTGTAATTTTGCCTGTTATGACGGTATTGCATAACCGCATCAATAAAAAAGAACTCAAGGCCCGCATGATGGCCGATCCAACGCCACGCACCACCCTTTCTTTTTACCGCTACGTTCCTATTGATCATGTGCAGGAGTTTCGCGACCAGCGCTATCGTGAATGGACAAAACTTGGCGTACTTGGACGTGTTTATGTGGCGCACGAAGGCATTAATGCGCAAATCAGCGTTCCCACCGCGCTGCTGGAACAATTCCGCGAAGCCCTGTACCGGCTCCCGGGACTGGCCGAAACCCGATTGAATTTCGCAGTGGACGACAACGGAAAATCCTTCTACAAACTCGACCTGAAGGTGCGCCATAAGATTGTGTCGGATGGAATTGACGACCCCAGCTTTAACCCTGCCCAAACAGGGACGCATCTGAAAGCGGAAGATTGGAACCGCTTGGCGGAAGAAGATGATGTGGTTATTGTGGACATGCGCAATCAATATGAAAGCGAAGTTGGCCATTTCGAAGGTGCCATCCTGCCCGATTGCGATACCTTCCGGGAAGAATTAGACAAGGTAATCCAACTCATTGGCGAGGAAAAAGATAAGAAAGTAATGATGTACTGCACGGGCGGCATCCGTTGTGAAAAGGCCAGCGCCTGGATGAAGCACAAGGGTTTCCCCAATGTATATCAGCTGGAAGGCGGAATTATTCAATACGCCCGTCGCATCAAAGAACTGGGATTGCCGAGCAAGTTTCACGGAAAGAACTTTGTATTTGACGAACGCCTGGGTGAGCGCATCACTCCTGAAATCATTGCCCATTGCCATCAATGCGGTCAGGCTGCCGATACGCATGTGAATTGTGCCAACGACGCCTGCCACCTGCTGTTTATTCAGTGTGAGGCCTGTGCACAAAACATGGAGGGCTGCTGCTCTAATGAATGTCGCGAGGTGATTCACCTGCCTGAAGAGGAGCAGCGTGCCCTGCGCAAACGCATCCGCAAAAACAGCGGCACCGCACATTACCGCGGGCTGCGCCTGCTGAACAATACCTGATTGTTTTTGTATCGGATTTTTTCGGTTTCACCACCGCTGCAAACGTGGCGCAAACCTGCTGTGTCGCGATGTGCAGGTTTCTTCTTGATGTTGATGCATAAAAAAAGGGTCAGTTGAAACGCTGACCCTTTAGATGCCATCCGGGTTTGAACCCGAGATGGTAACATTTGCCTTGCGGCAAACAGATTATTTCAGTTTAAACGCCTTCTTCACGGCAGGAACCGCATCCAGGTTTTCCCATGGAAACAGGGTAACCTTCATGGTCTTTTCATTTTTCTTACCCTTGTTGAAGGTTTTGCTTACCGTTTTGGTTTCGCGGCCCATGTGTCCGTAAGCGGCTGTTTCCAGATAAATTGGGGTGCGCAGCTTGAAACGGGTTTCGATGTTGTACGGGCGCAGGTTGAATTCCTTCATGCCCATGATTTTTGCGGCAATTTCGCCATCCGTCATGTTCACCTTGGAAGTTCCGTAGGTATTTACATAAACACCTATCGGATCTGCCACGCCAATGGCGTAGCTCACCTGCACCAAACATTCATCACATACACCGGCAGCTACCAGATTCTTGGCAATGTGGCGGGTAGCATACGCTGCGCTGCGGTCCACTTTACTCGGATCTTTTCCGCTGAAAGCGCCGCCGCCGTGGGCACCGCGTCCGCCGTAGGTATCAACGATGATTTTACGTCCGGTAAGTCCGGTATCGCCGTGCGGTCCGCCAATCACGAACTTTCCGGTAGGATTTACGTGGAATTTGATGTCGGCACCGAACAAGCCATGCAGCCTTTTGGGCAGCTTCTTCTTCACGGCAGGCACCAATATTTCGCGCACGTCTTTGTCAATCTGCGCGAGCATGGCTTCGTCAGCTTTTTGCACATCAGCCGCCTTGGGAGATTTAGGCTGGATGAAGTCATCGTGCTGGGTACTGAGCACGATGGCGTCGATGCGCATGGGTTTATTGTCGTCTGAATATTCAATGGTTACCTGGCTTTTGGCATCGGGGCGCAGGTATTTCATCTTTTTACCTTCGCGGCGGATGGCTGCCAGCTCTTCCAACAGCATGTGCGACAGGCTGAGCGGAAGCGGCATATAGTTATCGGTTTCGTTGGTGGCATAACCAAACATCATGCCCTGGTCACCGGCGCCCTGGTCTTCGCGGTTTTTGCGGTCAACGCCCTGGTTGATGTCGGGGCTTTGCTCGTGGATGGCGCTCAGAATGCCGCAGCTGTTTGCTTCAAACATGTACTCAGCGCGGGTATAACCGATTTTGCGAATCACCTCACGTGCAATCTCCTGCACGTCCAGGTTGGCTTCAGATTTTACTTCGCCGGCTAGAACCACCTGACCAGTAGTCACCAAGGTTTCACAAGCTACTTTACTTTCAGGATCGAAAGCCAGAAAATGATCGATGAGGGCGTCTGAAATTTGGTCGGCTACTTTGTCCGGATGTCCTTCGGATACGGATTCAGATGTGAAGAAATATGGCATCGTTTAATACGGTCGCGAAGATAAGCATAGAAATCTCTTTCATTTGCACAACGGATCCGGTGCCAAAGGCCGGATTTACGCTTGATGCCCATTGGAACAAAGAAACGCGCGAACTTGAAGGGAATACTGCGCAAACTCGGACCGGGTTTGATTACCGGCGCCAGTGATGATGACCCTTCGGGAATTGCCACCTATACCCAGGCAGGTGCGCATTTTGGACCACAGTTTCTGTGGACGGCCCTGTTCACCTGGCCGCTCATGGTGAACATGCAGCGCATGTGCGCGCGCATCGGCATGGTTACCCGCAAAGGATTGATGGCCGTAATTCGTCAACATTACCCGGCCTGGGTAGGTGGATTTATTTTATTCCTGTCCCTGCCTTCCATAGTGCTGAACATCAGTGCCGACCTTGCTGCAGTTGGTGCGGTTGGCCATCTGTTGATTCCGGCGATGCAGCCGATACTCTTTGCCACGATGGCCGCGGCGATCCTGTTGTACGCCATGATCAAATGGAATTACCAGAAGATTTTCAGGGTGCTGAAATGGCTCACCCTGGCGCTGGTTTGTTACCTCCTGATTCCATTCATCACTGCCACCGATTGGGCTGCTGCCATGCGTCATACCTTGCTGCCCAACATCCAATGGAACCCGGAATACATGCTTATGCTCACCGGAATTCTGGGAACCACCATTTCCCCTTACCTCTTCTTCTGGCAGTCCAACATGGAGGTTGAAGCTTTGCGGAAGCAGCATCTTCCGGTGGGAAGGAAAAGGTTTTTGCTTATGGACAGCGATGTGCGCTTTGGAATGTTGCTGAGCAACCTGAGTTTTTACTTCATCATCCTCGCTTCCGGAAACGTGCTTCATTCCTCAGGTATCAACGAAATTGAAACCATTGAAGATGCTGCCCTGGCCCTGAAACCGCTGGCAGGCGATGCTGCATATTTGTTGTTCGCATTGGGCATCATCGGAACAGGTGCGCTGGCAATTCCCGTGCTGGCAGCTACCACGGCATACATGACTTCTGAAGCCTTTCATTGGAACGAAGGGTTGAACAAACACTACAAACAGGCGCCTAAGTTTTACCGCATCATCGTTGCTTCCATAGTCACGGCCCTGCTGATCAACATGATTGGCGTGAGCGCTGTAGATCTATTGCTTTGGTCTGCCATCCTTTATGGACTGGTTTCACCGCCACTCATCGCGGTGATTCTGCTGATTGCCAACAACCGCAGCATCATGCAGGGCCGTGAAAACTCCCGCGCCATGAACATCTGGGGACTGATCACACTGGCCTTGATGAGTGGCTGCGTTGTGTTGCTCGTCATCCTGAGTGGAATAGTCTAAGTTTGAACCATGAAGTTCAAAACCATCTGCTTGCTTTCGTTCAGTGTTCTGGGCTGTGCTCCTGTGTTCGGGCAGCGTGAGCTTTGGAAGGAAATCAGCAACGCACATGTGCGGATGGTGGTTCCGCGTTCCTGGGAATACATGGAAGGGCCGCAGGGTGTGCTGTTTTCGGTACTGAGTCCGCTGAGTTCCACAACAGACAGCTTTCGTGAAAATTTCAACATGATCCGGATTTCTTATCCCGGGGTGGCGAGCCACGAGTTTCTGATGGGCGCCGGCGATGGCATGTTGCAAAACATGCGGTCTGTACTGCCCGACATCGCGTTGGAACAAACGGATACCGGTGTTTTTCGCCTTGGAAACTATCTGGATGTTCGGGCATCGAGCGCATCCAGCAAGCTGGTGTGGAACTGGCGCATTTTTGCTCGTGATGGCTCTATGTTCTTCTTCACGGCCACAGGCCGAAAGAACAGCGAGGATGCTGTGTTGTTCTGGAATGAACTGAAAGGCATTATGAACCGGAGCCTGGAGCTCCATCCTCAGGAAGCTGCTGAATGAACTGCAGCACCGCATCCATAAACAACTGCGGCTGATCGGCATGCAACCAGTGCCCGGCATCAGGTATTCCTACAAACTGCGTCTGGGGGAAATGCTCCTGAATGAGCGGGCGATCCTCGTCCTTTAGGTATCCTGAACGCAGGCCATACAGGAACAAAGAAGGTCCGTCAAATATGCCTTGCAACGGCAGGGCGCCAATGATTTCCGGATAGGCCTGGCGCAGCGCTTCCAGGTTGAACTTGGTGGTATATCCACCTTCGGGAAGCGGTTCCAGATTCTTCAATAAAAACTGCCGCACGCCGGGGTCCGGTGCAAAATGTTTGAATGCTTCATCGGCTTCGCGACGGCTTTGGATTTCGCTCAGCGGTATCTGCGCAAAGGCTTCAAAATAAGGCACATGGCCTGGTTTGTATGCCTTAGGTGCAATGTCGGCAACAAGCAACGCCTGAAACCGTTCGGGAAACTTCAAGGCGGCATGCATGGCCGTTTTCCCGCCCATACTGTGGCCGAGCACAATGGCCTTGTCCAGGTTCAGATGATCCATCAGCGCAATCAGGTCATCGGCCATTGCATCGAAACCCATTTGTGGATGATGAAAGCTTTTGCCGTGGTTGCGCGCATCAAAACTGACCACGCGCAGCTGCTGTGAAAGCAGGCCGGACACATAATGCCAGTTGTCGAGCATGCCAAAAATCCCGTGCATGATGATGAGCGTTGGACCTTGCGCCTGTCCGTATTCCCTGTAATGTACCAATGATTTGTTCATGCTGCTTGTAAAAGGAAAGAGCCGTTATTCAACGGCTCTTTCAGGTATTTTGTTCCGTACTCAGGCGAGGACTTCTTCTACCGGGGTATAAGGCAGGTTAAAGGCATCGCTTACCCCGCGGTAAACTACTTTTCCTTCTACCACATTCAACCCAAGTTTCAATTCGTTGTTGTCGGCGCAGGCCTGCTTCCAGCCTTTGTTGGCCAGCATGATGGCATAGGGCAAAGTGGCATTGGTCAAAGCCAGCGTGCTGGTATAAGGAACCGCGCCGGGCATATTGGCCACGCAGTAGTGCATCACGTTGTCCACCACATAGGTAGGCTCTGCGTGCGTGGTGGGTTTACTGGTTTCAAAGCATCCGCCCTGGTCGATGGCTACGTCCACAATCACTGCACCTTTTTTCATGGTGGGCAGCATGTCTTTGGTAATAAGTTTCGGTGCCTTTGCCCCCGGGATCAACACGCCACCAATCACCAGATCGGCGGTACGCACTGCCTTGCGGATGTTGTATTCGCTGCTGTATTCGGTATTTACGTTTGCCGGCATGATGTCGTCCAACTGCCTGAGGCGTGGAAGGCTGATGTCCATGATGGTTACTTGTGCACCCATACCTGCCGCGATTTTCGCAGCCTGGGTTCCTACGATACCACCGCCGAGCACCAACACTTCTGCCGGGCGCACTCCGGGAACGCCGCCAAGCAATACACCGCGACCGCCCATGGGCTTTTCCAGATATTTGGCACCTTCCTGTACGCTCATCCTTCCGGCCACTTCGCTCATAGGAACCAGCAGCGGCAAGCTGCGGTCGGCACGTTCTACGGTTTCATAAGCCAGACAAACCGCATTGCTTTTGATCATGGCATGGGTCAATGGTTCGTAGCTGGCAAAGTGGAAATAGGTGAACAACAGCTGACCCGGCCTGATAAGGGTGTATTCAGCCTCAATAGGTTCTTTAACCTTAACAATCATCTCAGCGATGCCGTATACATCCTCAATGGTCGGAAGCATGTTGCCCCCTGCCTGAATGTATTCTTCATCTGAAAAACCGCTGCCATCGCCGGCGGTATGCTGTACATACACCTTGTGGCCGTGTTTTACCAACTCCGCAACGCCTGCCGGTGTCAGTGCAACCCGGTTTTCGTTGTTCTTGATTTCCTTTGGAAGACCTATGATCATGATTTCGATTGTGGCGCAAAATTAGCTTTTTCTCCGTCAGTGCATAATTTTGACGGCTCAGATGCATACTTCCATCCAAAGAAAGATTCATTACCTAAGCCTGGGGGTATTATTCCTTGGCGGGCTTGGCCTTATGGAAGGCAAATGGTACGAAACAGCCATTGGTATATCGCTGTGTTCGGCTTCCATCATGTTCCTTGGAATGTTGTTGCCCAGCCTGATCAAACGCAACAAGAATTCGAAGTGGAATAAAACCATCTTTTTCCTTGAATTTATATTGCTGCTGTTGCTGGCCCTGCTGCACCTGCTTCCCGCGCATTATCCGCTCAGCGTGGTGCTGACCATCGTTGCCCTATGCCCGGCCATTGCCTGGGTGCGGGTTCGTTGAGGCGGCTTCAGGATGCTTGACTGTTGCCTTTCGCCTGCGGCAAAAACAGCTTGATGCTTCCGTTCCAAAGGTTCAGGGCATTTCGAAATTTATCCCCTTCATGATTAAACTAATTATACTTCCATCGGCTTAATTGCCTGTTGGTTCATCCCATCAACAGCATACCCTACTTGACAATAGATATAACAGTGCTGCGCTGGTATCAAAGCCGTGGATGGAAGCCGTTTCCTTTTCAATCAGAAACTGCCGCTGTTTACGAACAACTGAGCGGTGGCCTCCTGCATGCGCCCACGGGAAGCGGCAAAACCTTTGCCCTTGGCATTCCCGCGATTGCACTTCATGCCGCCCGCAGCGAAAAAGGCCTGCGCATCCTCTGGATTACACCTTTGCGCGCACTGAGTTCTGATATCTGTGCAGCCTTACAGGAAGCGGCAACGGAACTTGGTACAGGCTGGAAGGCAGCCATCCGACACGGCGATACGGCGGCTTCCGCCAAAAAGCAGCAAGACCTGCTACCGCCGGAAATCCTGGTAACCACACCCGAAACCCTGCATCTGCTGCTGGCCAGAAAGGACAGCAACAAGCGCTTTGCCGCCCTCGATGCCGTGGTGGTGGATGAATGGCACGAACTGCTGGGCAGCAAACGGGGCGTTCAGATAGAACTCGCTTTGGCCGTGCTGCGTCACCTTCGACCTGAATTAAAGGTCTGGGGCATTTCCGCCACCATCGGCAACCTGCAGGAAGCCATGGATGTGCTGCACCCCGAAGGTGGAAACACCAAGCTGATCAGCGCAGCAAGTACCAAAATCACGGAAATGCACACCCTTATGCCCGACGAGCTGGAGCGCTTTCCCTGGAGCGGTCACCTGGGCATTCGCTTGTTGGACAAGGCAGCACAGATCATCGAACAGTCGGGTTCTACACTCGTATTTACCAATACCCGCAGCCAGTCGGAAATATGGTATCGGAGTTTGCTGGAACACAATCCCGGGCTGGCCGGGCGCATCGCCATGCACCACGGTTCCCTCAGCGCAGAACTGCGCAGCTGGGTGGAAGCACAACTGCATCAGGGAACCCTGAAGGCTGTGGTGTGTACCAGCAGTCTGGATCTGGGCGTGGATTTTCACCCGGTTGACACCGTGATTCAGGTAGGCAGTCCGAAGGGCATCGCCCGCTTCATGCAACGCGCAGGCAGAAGCGGCCACCGGCCCGATGCCGTAAGCCGCATCTATTTCCTGCCCACACACAGCCTGGAACTCATTGAAGCGGCCGCGCTCCGGGCCGGTATGGAAGGCAAGCTCGCCGAATTCCGCATCCCCAAGGTGCGCTCCTTTGACGTGCTGCTGCAGTTTCTGGTCACGCTGGCTGTGGGCGACGGCTTTGAACCACAACAAACCTTCCGACTGGTGCGCAACACACATGCCTTTCAAAGCATAACAGAAGACGAATGGCGTTGGTGCATTGGCTTCCTCACCACAGGAAACGCTTCGCTGGAAGCCTACGATGAATTCAGGAAGTTGCATCTGGTTGGAGATAAATACCACATCACCAGCCGAAGGGCCGCCATGATGCACCGACTGAACATTGGCACCATCAGCAGTGAACAAAGCATCAGCGTGCGCATGCAGGGCGGCGAACATCTGGGCAGCATCGAGGAATATTTCATCTCCCGGCTGAAACCAAGCGACACCTTTGTATTCGCAGGTAGAACGCTGGAATTCATCCGCCTGGAAGGCATGGTTGCCTATGTGCGTAAATCCAAACGCAAAAGCACGTTGGTACCCAGCTGGATGGGCGGCAGGATGAGCCTGAGCAACGAAGTGAGCAGCTTGCTGCGCGCAGAAATCGAACACTGGCAAAGCGCCACAAGCGTGGAAATGCGGAAGGTAAAACCTTTGCTCGAACTGCAGGCCGAGCGATCGGCGGTGCCCGGCAGCGATGAATTGCTGCTGGAAACACACCAAACCGAACGCGGCTACCACCTGTTTGTATTCCCTTTTGAAGGACGAATGGTACACGAAGGTCTGGCCATGTTGCTGGCCTACAGGCTCAGTAAAATCAGAGAAGCCTCTTATTCTCTGGCCATGAACGACTACGGCTTTGAACTGCTCAGCGCCGATCCCATTCCGCTGATGGAAGGTTTGGAAGAAAACCTGTTCGGGACCGAAAACCTGGCCGAAGACCTGTACGCCTGCACCAACTACAGCGAACTTACGCGGCGACGCTTCAGCGATATTGCCGCCATCGGTGGCCTCATTTACCGGGAATTGCCCGACCGCGTGCTGAAAGCCCGACACCTTCAGGCCAATGCCAAACTCTTCTACGAAACCTTTAAAACCTATGAGCCCGACAACCTCTTGCTGCGTCAGGCTGAAGAAGAAGTGTATTACGACCAATTGGAAGAACACCGCCTGAGGGCCGCACTGCACCGTGCAGGAACAAGAAAGCTCATCCTGAAACACTGTTCCCGGTTTACGCCCTTCGCCTTCCCCATCATGGTGGACAGCCTTTCGCGGGAAATGCTCAGCAACGAAAGTCTTGAGAAACGCATCGAACGGATGTTGCGCGAGGCCACCAAGGATTGACTCCTTTTCACGGAACTTTGCGTTTACCTAATCCTGATTTCAGGTATTCATTCAACCCGATGCGCCCGAGCTTGAACCCTTGCCACTTTCTGTTTTTGTGTACTTCTTTTCTGTGGAATCAGTTAAGCGCCCAGGTTTGCGGCAAGTACGATTACCTGGAGGCGTTTATCCTTGATATCCGGCATGAAGGCGATACCAAACAGGCCCGCGACGTGGAAGTTTGGCTGAAGGAACTGCGCAGCAACCAAGCCGTAAAACGCATCCTGCCCAATGAACAAATCAGGATCAATGGCCATGTAGAATACCCACGCGCAGGCAAGTTCTACTTGGTGGATTTTCGCAGCACTTCCTGGAAAAACCCTGAACCCATCTATGTGGCCTCCGTAGTTTACCGCGGCTATACCCTGAACTACCGTCTTCCCTACGGCAACCGCGTGCATACCTGCGGGCAGCATTTATACGAAAAACGCCGAAACTGGAACGATACGTTGCGCGCCATGAACGGAAGGCCGCATGTTCCTTTTCGCATCATCCCGGGTCAGCCTGAAGCCGGCAACACGATACAATATCCGCTGACAACCGTGTTTGCCCATCCTGAATGGCTGGTGAAGTCAGACGAAGAAGGGCTTAATGCCGAATGTCGCTTCCTCCAAAAAATCAACATTACAGACGCGCTGAGCCTGAATACCATTCAGGTGATTGACGCACGCCCCGGCTTCTGTGTACGCAAAAACGAAACACAACATTTCCGGCAAATGGATGTGTACGGCGATAATCCGAATTCCATTCCGGATTTCTGCTTCACACGGCTTGAAATAGCACGCACGCGGCCGCTGCCCAACGATGTTTACCGCGACTTCTGGCTGTTCAGCCAACGCCATCAGATCTGGTACCGCAGCAACCTGCTGAGCGAATACGCCAATGTGGAACCCGATGCCCAAGGTTGGCCGCTGCGCACGGAATACGAAGATTCTGCCGGTGTAATCATCATCAAACGCTACCAATGCGATGGTAAAAAATGGATGCTTGTTTCTGTACAACGAAATGTACCGCCAAAACCACCCGAACGGGCAAAACCCCGATACGACTACTGCCTCAGCGTGAACGGTAATGCATTCAGAAACAAACCCGTGCAACTGGGAACTTCCAATGAACCGGCGAACTTTTTTGTGCGCGACACCTTCGAGTTGCACAATCCCTGCGACCGCACGATAGAACTGGAATGCACCGATGCACATGCCTGGATGCTGCACATGCCAACGGCCATCGGACCTGGTTCAAGCGCAAAAATCACTTATGAAGTGCGGCACGCCCTGGATCCGGAAGCTGTAGATCTGCAAGAACAGCATTTTACCATCAGAACCAATGTCGGACAGTTCGTCAACCTCGGCATCCGCTATTATCTGGCGGGAAGTAAAACCGTATTGCGCGATTCCACCGGTCGGCCGGAGGCGTTCAGGGCCATCAACAGCACAAAGTTCAGCACGCGTGCCTTGCTGGTGAATGCGCAGGGTCTGCCGCTGGCTGAAGGGGAATGGCTGCGCGGAACCCGGCGAAAAACAGGCTTCTGGAGGTATTTCGACAGCACCGGGCGCAACAGAGTCACAGAACTTCACGGAAAAACCGTGAGCATCAGCATCCAGAACCAAAGCCGGCTGGACAGCGCGGTGCGCGTGGAAACACACCGAAACGGCGGCTGGGAACCTGCCTTTTACGAACATTCCGGAAATGTGTTTTTAATCGCCACCGATGCGGAAACCGACAGCATCCGCATCCAAAGCGGAGCGTATTCAACTACCTGCCGCTACCGTTATCGCCTGGACCAGGACAAAACCCATCTGGCCGGCTACCTGAGTTTGCCCGGAGAAGCAGCTTACCACAACGGCATCTGCCGGGTTCCGCTGAACACGCTCGGTTTTCTGTATGTATTGAGCTGGAACTGGAATGTGCCCGAAATGAATAATGCCAGAATGTTGCAGCAACAGGCCACTCTGTTAGCCGCGCTGCGCCGGCAGTTTCCGGGCTTGCGTACCGACATCTGCATCCAGGATGAGCTGAAGCAGGTGTTGAACCTGGACGCACTCAACGAAGGCGCCCGACAACGGCTCCTCCAGAAACTCAGCACCATGCCCGAAATAGAAACCATCAGCCGCATGGTTCAACCCGCAGAAAGGGAAAGCACCTTCGCTGCGCGGGAAGTCGGAATCATCTTCGATGTTGATGTGGTTCCGGAAAAATTTCGTGCACAACTGGAAGCAGCAGGGTTTCTGCGCATGCAACAATCCTGGGGAAGCACGCATTATTATCAGGCATCCTGGAAAGAAAAAACGATGGACACCGCATTCTACGAAGCGTTGAGCGCCCTTGCCGCTGTTCCGGGCATTCACCACGTACAGCCGCAATTTTATTACCGCGTGCATGCCGAGCCGGCGGATAAAGTCTCGGAATAGTCATGCGCCTTATTGACACCAATTGATTAACGCATGGAACCTCAGGGCTTGCCGGTTTCGATGAACTGCACCTGTACCCTGCGGTTGCGGCGGCGCTGTTCCGGAGTATCATTCGGTGCAATCGGCTCCACACTGCCGCGCCCCTGTGCTTCCATGCGTGAAGCCTGCACACCGGCCGTTTCCAGATAGTGCAGCACCGCCTCGGCCCTTTGCAATGACAACTGACGATTCTTTTCTTCGTTGCCCGTAGAATCTGTATGTCCGCTGATGCGCAGGTTCAGATTGGGGTGCGTGTTCATCCAGGCCGCCAGGTCGTCCAGCTGTTCCAGTTTACCGGCTTCCAACGCAGCGCTGTTGCTAGGGAAGAATACCTCTTCTAAAATATAAGATTGTTCCTGCGTTCCGGTATCCGGAGGCAAGGTTACAGCAGGCGGAATTTGCCAGGTATTCGATGCACAGGTGCCATTTCGGGCTGGCCAGACGGCCACATCGTCAATGAAGTAATACGCCTCTTTTTGTCCTTTGCTGTTCACCCGCGCCACGTGGATGCTGTCCAGTGGACGAAATCCGCCGATGTTGAAATAGCCTTCCCCGCCGGTAGCCTTGTATGCGCCGCTTAACTGCATCCACTGTTCGCGGTAAAACAACACCTGCCCGGCGCGATTCACCAGATTGGGTTGTAGGCCGGATGCTTCAAAACGGTAAAAATTCAGCGGTGTACTGCTGAAGCTGAATCCTACGGCATCGGCGGCAAATGCGCTTTTTCTGCTGAGGATGAAGTGCACCTTCACACAATAAATACTGTCGGCCTGCAAAGGAGATTTGAGCGCTCCGCTCAGGTATTCAATATGCGCGCCGGAACGGGAATAAATACGGATGCCCAGGCTCGCGGTCCCGCTGCGGTGGCGGGCTTTCTTCCCGCGGTAAAAATCAGGCGTTCCTGAAGCTGCCACCCAGTGATGTACCATCGTATCGTCAAAACTGGTATAGGTCAGCTCCGGCCATTGTTCGCGGGTATGTTCAAAGGAAGGATTGTGGACGAGGTTTAATGTTTCCGGCAGGTTCCAGTTGCTGTCGGCCAGAATATCCGGATTGTGGAACGGCGCATCGCTGATGCCCAGGAAGGCTTCATCGCCCTGTTCCTGTTGTCCGGGCTTGCTGAGCGTGGTACGCATACTCAGTATGCCTCCATATTGCAGATAGGTTCGGTAGGGTGTTCCGTTGCGGCTGATGCTGATCTGGAAACTGTCCTTGCCGGTTCGTGTGATGTCCCAGCGCTCGCCTTCCCAAGAAAATACACCTTCTTGCACATAGGCTGAATATGTTTGGGTGCCGGCTTCAGCACCGCGTTTTTGGTAGCGCTCCGTTTTCAACAGCACACCTGTGCTGTCGTACCAGTTCCAGGTGCCTGCCGGGCGATTGTTTCCGTCCTTTTTTCGCTGGTAGCTTACTTCCTGCGCTTTATTTCCGTTTTGATAATAGAACATCCACTTGCCCCTTTTGTAGCGTTCGGCGACAGGCTTCTTGCCGGGTTCTTTCTTATATCCAATGGAGGAAGAATAGTTGCCTGCGCTTTTCAGGGTTCCGTCGGGCCAGTAGCTGCGCGGAGGTAATTTCTGCGCACATGCACTTGTGCATAGCAACATCAAAAGGACACCAAGGCGCGGCATGGCGGTAAAACGCAGCATTATAGCCGTAATTGCTCAGCGGATGAACACCAGCTTGCTCATGTAGCTGTCGCTGCCGTCGCGGTTGATGCTGAAGATCAGGTAGATGCCGCTGGCGGGTTTGTCGCCGTTCAGCTTGCGGCAATTCCAGGTGGCGGTGCCGCCGTTGGCGCGGGTTTCATACACCACATTCCCGTTGATGTCGGTGATTTTTACTTCTGCGTCGCTGGGCAGGCCCTGAATCACCACACTGCCTTCGTAGCCAGGCCGAACGGGGTTCGGGAATACCTTCACGGTTCCGTGCACATCCTTCGCCGGAGTTGCGTCGCCACGCCAGGAGCTGATGCCTTCGCTGCTGCCGAAAAACACTTCCCCGGTTTCTTCCATGATGCCGATGCTTTGGATTTCGTTGGACAACAAAGGGCTGTTTTCTTTGGTGAAGTGCCGCAAAACCTTGAGGCCGTTTTCTGCCACCAGATACGCGCCGTTGTTGGTGCCAACCCATTTCCGTCCGCCGCCATCCACGGTGATGCAGTTGATGACCTGTGTGCCGAGCAGGTAGCCGGTGGTTCCGCCTTCCACGATTACAAATCGTTCGGCGTTCAGGGCTTTATTGTTGGGGAACACCTGGTCGGGGCGCGTAAACACGGCAAGTCCCTGGTCGGTGCCCACCCAGATGTATCCGTAGCGGTCGGTGGCGATGCAGCTCACCTCGCTGCTGGGCAAACCTCCGTTGTCGGCCTGATTGTTCAGGAAACGCTGTCGGTCATCGGCCAGTAAATCCGGAGTTCCATTGTCGTCATACACCATCAGGCCCACAGGGCCGTTAGGACCGGTGCTGGAATTGTTGTACGCCAGCATCCACTTTTGTCCGTAGTCGTCAACCACCAGCTGTCCCACATTGTTGTTCAGCAGGCTGTAGCTTTTCCAGCCTCCGGTTTTCATGAGCACATTCAGGCCAGTAGCACTGCCAAAGTTGCTTACCCAAAGGTTGCCGTTTTGGTCTGAAGCCATTCCGGTAACACGGGTCCAGATGGTATTGGCAAACTTGCGCAGGTTGCTGTTGCTGCTGTCGATGCGCAGGCGTGGTTCCGTTCCGCTGAAAAACACCATTCCGAAGGAGTGTGTGCCCAGAAACACACGTTTCGTTTCAGGTTCGGCATAGGCTACCGTCCAGTCGTACAGGCCGTCGGTGATGGGATTGGGCCCGCGGTTGATCCAGCGGTTTTCATGAAATATGGCGTAGCCGTTGTTGTTGAAGGCGTTGCCGTATGTGCTTGAGGTTCCGCCGCCGGTGACATAAAGCGTGCGTCCCACGGAAGCCATCTGGTATGATTGCTTGAAGGCAGGCCCGTTGGGGAAGAAGCTCACTTCGTTGCCATTGATTTTCTTAATCAATCCGTAGGTATTCAGCACAAACCACACAAATCCTTCGCGGTCCACAATCCCGCGGTTGATCAGGTTTACGGGAATGATGCTTTGGGCGGTGCCGTCGTCACTGATGATTCTTCCTTCTGCAAACACATAAAGCTTTCCGTAGTACACGCCTATGTTGGCAATGGTATCCTGCCTGCCGTCGTAGTAATCTGACCAGGAACCCTGCCCGTATTTCTGCACCACCTTGTTCAGGTCGCACACCAGGGCATTGTTCCAGTTCACCATGTTCTTGCAGACCACGCCGCTGCGCAGTTGTTTCCAGTTGTTGTAATCGCTCAGGTTGCGTGAGCCGTCGTAGGGTGCATAGAGGATGGCACCGGATACCGCTGCATAGAGCGTGTCGTTGACCACTGCCGTTGCGGCTACAGCCACGGTGCTTCCACCCGGACCGATGCTGGTATAGGAATCGGTGAATATTTCCCGTTGAAGATCGAGGATTAAGATGCCCAGGCCTGTTGAAATGATGGCCTCATTGCCTCTGAAGTGCACGTGGCGTATGGCTTTATCGCCCTGCAGTGAGGAGTTCAGCACATCGGGCAGATTGATGATTCGGTTGTCGTTTTTAATCAGGTCGATGTTCCCGTTGCGGTAACCGATGAGCACCACGTTGGCATCAGGCTGGTAATCCATGAAGGCAATGCCTACATCGCTGAACCCATCCACTGCAGAGAGGCGGCGTATTTCACCGTCGGCTTTGCCTACGCTGAACAAACCGTTTTCGCTGGCTGCAAGGATACGCTCAGGCGTTTCAGCCAGGTGCTTGCAATCGGCGTAGGGAACATGAACACGCCAGGAGCCGAAGGGAATATCGGCATCGCCCTGAGCCAGAAGCACGCCGGCCTGTATGAGACCTAAAGTCAACCACAAATACCTCATGTTTTTGAAAAAAGATGCTGAGAAATTCATCCGCAAAATAAGGTGTATCGGGCGAATACGCTGATTTTATGCCCAAATGGAGGTAAGTTTGCTGCCTTATTATGTGGGACAAAATTGCAAGCGCGGTGATGCGCTACCGCATGTGGTGGCTGCTCATCATCCTCGGTCTTACAGGGTTTATGGGTTACCATGCCAGTAAAATCCAGCTGGCATACGACATGCAGAAGCTGGTTCCCAAGACCGACAAAGACTTCCAGACATACATAGGATTCAAGCAGAAGTTCGGTGAAGATGGCAACAAGCTCATCATCGGCATTCAAACCGACAATTTCTGGAAGCTTGACTACTTCAAACGCTTTTCTGCACTTTGCGACAGCCTGTCGGGCATTCCCGGTGTTTCTGATGTGATATCGCCGGCGCGTGTGGTTTCGCTGCACATTGACGACAGCCTCCAACAGTTTACCACCAAACCGCTGTTCCAGAACAACATCCAAACGCAGGATGAATTAGATTCTCTGTACGGTGCGTTTGAACAGCTGCGCTTTTATGACCACCTGATTTTCAATAAAGACAGCAGTGTGGCTTTGTGCATCGTGAGCATTGAACAGAAGGTACTGGACAGTGAAATCCGCAACGCTTTGCTGCGCAAAGCTTTTCAATTCTGCGATAAGTTCTCGGAAGACACCAAAACCACCATACATTACTCCGGTCTTCCTTACATACGCAATGAGTTCAGCACCAAAGTCAAGAATGAGATCACCCTGTTCACGGTAATTGCCTTTGGCATCACGGCCTTATTGATTCTGTTGTTCTTCAGAAGTCTGACCACACTGGTAATTTCCTTGTTCTTCATTGCCGTGGGCGTGATTTGGTGTTTGGGGATTTCGCAGCTGTATGGCTTCAAAATCACCATGCTGATTGGCACCCTGCCCACCCTGCTGGTGGTGATTGGCGTTCAGAATACCATTTACCTCATCAACAAATACCATGATGAATACCGCCGTCATGGCAACAAGATGAAGTCGCTTACGCGCATCATTTCGCGTATTGGCGTTGCCAGCTTCCTGATCAACATCACCACCGCCATTGGATTTGGTGTGTTCTACTTCACCGAGTCTGCGGTATTGGAACAATTTGGCATCGTAGCCTTCTGGGCCATCAACGCCATTTTTGTGATTACCCTGGTGGGATTGCCCATTGCGTACAGCTTCCTTCCTGCTCCAAGCAGCAAACAAATCCAGCACCTGGAAAACCGAAACATCACCCGTTTCCTCGAATGGGTGCGTTTTATGGTCTTCCATCACAAACGCAGGATTTACTTCTGGAGCATCGCATTAACCGTTTTCGCGGGCATCTACATGTGGAGGCTGAAGCCATTGGCATTTATGGTGGACGACATCCCGCACAACTCTAAACTGTATCAGGACCTTCAGTTCTTCCAAAAGCATTTCAAAGGCGTGATGCCCTTCGAAATTGTGGTGGAATGCACCGAAGAAAATGGCGCCAAGAACTACGCCACCCTGAACAAAATATACGCCCTCCAGAAAAAGCTCGAGAAGTTCCCTGAGTTGAGCAAACCCATTTCGCTGGTAGAAATGGTGCGCTTTGCCAACCAAACCATCCACGACGGCGAACCAAAACACTACAGGCTGCCGCCCTCCACAGAGTTGGGACAAATTGCCATGTACATGCCCGAACCTTCGGCAGGCCGCAAAAACCTGATGGCAGGACTGGTAGATAAAGATTATCGGGAATTGCGGGTGAGTTATCAAATGGCTGATGTAGGCAGCGTGCGCATGAAGGAAATCACCGACGAGGTGCACCACATCATTGACGAAATGTTCCCAAAAGAACAATTTGATGTACACATCACCGGAACCTCAGCCATCTTCCTGAAAGGAAATACATACCTCTACGACTCTCTGCTCAGTTCCACATTCTGGGCGCTGATCATGATTGCCTTTACCATGGGATTGCTGTTCCCCTCTTTGAAGATGATCATCATTTCCCTGATACCGAACTGCATCCCGTTGATCATCACTGCAGGTATTATGGGCTATTTCCAAATTCCGCTGAAGCCCAGCACCATCCTGGTATTTTCCATCTCGTTCGGGATTGCTGTAGATGCCACCATCCACTTCGTAACCACCTTCCGGCGAGAACTGAAACACAGCGACAAGAGCCTGCGCGAAACCCTCAGCCACGTAATCATGGAAGTGGGGCACAGCATGATTTACACCAATATTGCGCTGTTTTCCGGCTTCATGATTTTTGTGTTCAGCGATTTCCAGGGAACCAAGGCTTTGGGCTGGCTGACCGGTACTACGCTGCTGGTGGGCATGTTCGCCAACCTGTTCCTGCTGCCCGCACTCATCCTCAGCTTTGAAAAGGGACTGAATCCAAAGGAAGAACTCAGCGAATCTGTCATCGACCTTCCGGAAGAAGAAGAAGACGAAGCGTAAGCCTGTCTAAGGGCAATTCCGTGTATGATGGTGGGGTTCGGCTCCCTCGCATCTCTACGCTTCGCTCCGATTGCGGGGCAAGCTGCTCACCCTCCGGCCACTTCCCAAGCTGTCACCCTGAGCCTGTCGAAGGGCGATTCCTGGTAATCATCCAATACACCGGTACGCCAGCCAGCACAATCATCAAGCCGCGCAGGGTATAAGTGGTTTTGAACACAAGCAAATCTAGGCATATGGCTCCGGCCAGCAAAATGTACAAGGCTGGCACCAAAGGATATCCGAAAGCCTTATACGGCCTTGGTGTTTCGGGTTCCAGCCTGCGCAGGCGGAAAATGCCCGCCACGGTGATGATGTAAAACACCAAACTGGCGAAGGTGCAATATTCCAGCAGGTTGTTGTACGATCCGCTCAGACAAAGCAAAGATGCCCATACCGCCTGTGCCCAAAGCGCATTGGCAGGAACTGCATGGCGGTTGAGTTTCTTGGCGCTTTTGAAGAACAAACCATCTTCGGCCATTGCCTCATACAAACGAGCGCCCGCCAGAATCAACCCGTTGTTGCAGCCGAAAGTGCTCACCATGATCAATACCGCCATGAGCACAACGCCGGAACTACCCAAAATCACCTCAGCAGCAGCAGCGCCCACACGGTCGCTGGCCGGATGGCTGATGCTCATCCCGCCCAAATCGCTGGCCTGCAAAGGCAACAAGGCCAGATAAGCCACGTTTGCCAGAATGTACACCAAGGTTACCAGCAAAGTGCCCAGGAACAGGCTGCGCGGAATGTTGCGTGAAGGATCCTTGATTTCTCCGGCAATGAAGGTCACGTTGTTCCAGGCATCACTGCTGAACAAAGAACCAATCAGGGCCGTTCCAAATGCCGTGATGGCCGCCCAGGAGCCCAGTGCGCCCCAGTTGATGCCGTCTTTGGGGCTGCTGAATGCCTGAAAACCCAGTTTCCAGTTTTCCGCCCAGATGTTTCCCTTGAATACCCAATAAATCCCTGCGGCGATCAATCCAAACAGGGCTAACAGTTTGGCGGTGGTAAACACCCGCTGGATCCATTTGCCCTCCTCAATGCCCAATGTGTTCAGCCAGGTGAGCAACAGGATGGAGCCAATGGCCACGCCCTGCAAGGCGCTGATCTTAAATCCGGCCAGTTCCAGCAAGAATACATCGCCGCTCAGACCGGGCAGCAACACGCTGGTATAGTTGGCGAAGGCCATGGCCACGGCGGCAATTACGCCCGACTGGATGACGGTAAACACACTCCAGCCATACACAAAGGAAGTCATGGCACCAAAGGCCCGCCGGATATACACGTATTGTCCGCCGGCTTTGGGCATCATGCCCGCCAGCTCGCCGTAGCTGAGTGCCGCAGTAAGGGTAATCAGTCCGGTAACAAACCACGCAAGGAGCAGCAAACCGGGCGAGCCCAGTTGCCGGCTCATGTCGCTGCTTACCAGAAAGATGCCGCTGCCGATCATGCTCCCCGAAACAATCAGGGTGGCATCGGCAAGTCCGAGGGAACGAGAAGGTTTCAGAACGAAGGGCTTATTTCAGGTGATGCGCCCTGAGGCGGGAATGACGGATGCTGTATCCAAAGTACACCACCAGACCGACCAACAGCCATACTGCTGCCGTGGACAAGGTGAAATAGTCGAGGGAGAAGATCATCACGGTGCAAACCAAAATGCCCAGAATCGGAACCAGTGGCACCAGCGGCGTTTTGAATGGCCTGTGCAGATCCGGTTCTGTTTTGCGCATGATGAGCACGCCTGCGCTGACCAGCACAAAGGCGAACAGGGTTCCTACAGAGGTAAGGTCGCCGGCCAGACTGCCGGGAACAAAAGCAGCAAACAAGCCTACAAAAACCAGCAGGATGAGGTTGCTCTTGTAAGGCGTATGGTATTTGGGATGCACTTCAGAAAACGCGCCGGGCAGCAATCCATCTTTGCTCATGCTGAAGAACACACGGCTTTGTCCCATCAACATCACCAGGATTACCGATGAGAAACCGGCCAGAATGGCCACGTTGATGCTGTCTCCAAGCCAGGTATAACCGGTCATGTATTGCTTCACCGCATAGGTAACAGATGCTTCCTTACCTGCAGTCATGAATTCCCTGTATGGAGCCACGCCGGTAAGCACATGCGCAAACAATACATACAACACAGTGCAGACAAGCAGTGATACCAGAATGCCGATGGGCATGTCGCGTTTGGGGTTTTTCGCTTCCTGCGCTGCCGTGCTCACCGCGTCAAATCCGATGAAGGCGAAGAACACGATGGCCGCGCCGCGCAACACACCAAGCCAGCCGTGGTGGAAGGCCGGTGCATACGAATATTCTTTCCCGTTGGGAAGCTTGAGTGGCTCGGCACCTTCGGGAATCATGTAAGGCGTGTGGTTCGCTGGATTGATGAATTTCCAGCCAATATAGATGAAGCCCAATACGATGGCCACCTTCACAATCACCATCAGCGCGTTCACCATGGCGCTTTCGCTGGTGCCGCGAATGAGCAGCAGCGTCAGCGCGCCCAGGATGACCAGCGCAGGCAGGTTGATGATGCCATGAACCAGTTGTCCGTTGATGGTGGCCGATTCAAACGGCGAATGACACCATTCGTACGGAATTTTTCCGCCGAGCAAATTGTTCAGGTATTCACTCCAGGCAATGCTCACCGTGGCTGCGCCGAGGGCGTATTCAAGGATGAGCGCCCAGCCAATGATCCAGGCAAAAAGCTCGCCCATGGTCGCGTAGGCGTAGGTATAAGCGCTGCCGGCGATGGGCAGCATGCTGGCGAACTCTGCATAACAGAGGCCCGCGAATGCACAACCGATGGCCGCAATCAGAAAGGAGATGGTCACTGCCGAACCGGCGGCTTCACCGGCAGCAGCGGCGGTACGCACAAACAGCCCCGCGCCGATGATGGCGCCGATGCCCAGGGCGATGAGGTTCCATACCCCGAGGGTACGCTTCAGCTGACTGCCTTCACCCGCCTCGCTGTGCAGCAGGTGGATGGGTTTCCTTAAGAATAGTTTGCTCATGGCGATAAGAAAGCGCAAAATGCAACATTTTCGGTAAAAATCACGCGTTGGTGGCTGAGGCACTCCGGTGGCTGAGGTGCTCGCTTGTCCCGAGCCCAGCCTCGGGGAAGCCACCAACCTGTCGTGGTGCCTGCCCCCACCGAATTGCGTTAGCAATGAGCTGAAGGTGCGCTTGTCATGGTGAGCTTGTCATGGTGAGCTTGTCGAACCACGAACCATTGCACCTGGGCCCACTGAAAGTACCCCAAGTGTTTTCCTTTCTACTTTCCCAACTTTGACAAAAAGCATTTTACCAAGATCATCGGAATTCAGCAATTACCTTAATGTTCTCTTACTTTTTCCTTGATGAAAAAGTAAGCAAAAAATCAAGGCTGAAAAGTCTGAAAGGCCTTATGCTTGCAAGCAGTCGAATGCTGTCGGTGATCTCCTCACAGGCTCGGAGCTTCCTCTGCATTTAGCGCCTGCTTGCTTCACTCCTGGCCTTTCATCCTTTAAGGCCGTTGCTGTTTTTAAGATTTTCACATGTTCCTTGTTATATCTGCCTCAAGGCTTTAAGTGTACGAAACCTTCTATGGTGCCTGCCCCCACCGAATTGCGTTAGCAATGAGCCGTGGGTGAGCCTGCCGAAGGACGACATACCCATGAACGATTTACAATAAACGCCCTTCGACGGGGC
>CAZPHB010000013.1:0-63236 GCA_964586595.1 uncultured Flavobacteriaceae bacterium
CAGATTATCAAGGGGTTAGCAGTCTGTTTTTGACGATTTTGATTTTTACCCCCCCCACACCGAATCAACCATATTCTATAATCTTACTTTTTCCTTGATGAAAAAGTAAGCAAAAAATCAAGGCTGCAAATGATGAAAGGCGCACACTTGCCATCAGCCGAATGCCTGCGGTGATCTCCTCCCCGCATCGCAAGCTTGCGGGGCAGGCGCTTTATGGCAGAGGAATTCAATGCGATTTGAGTTGTCTTTTCATCCACGCCCGCTTGCGGCGTTTACCGCCTCCCATCATTTGAGGCCGGTCCTTTTGCGGCGTAGCTGAGTTGAAGTTGGTGGAATGTATAAAAATGGTTCTGGACAAACACCCGGTTGTTGGTAATAGCTTGCGACATTTAGGTGCCATAAATTTAGTTAAGCCCCGCATTCAGCGGGGCGTTACATTAAGACGTTTAAGGTTGTCACTATTTTGGAATGATTCTTCAATTCAAAGGCAGGTCTCTACACCAAATAGTGACTAAAAATTATTTTGGACAGATGTGAATCATCATCATAAATCAACATCACGACTTCCTCACCCAAGACCCATCAGCCGCTTGATCCATTTCAGCTTCCCTGCCGTACGCGGATGATATTTGAAGTTCGGCTCAAACCAGGTTGGCTTGTCCAAAATGCTTTTGTAGTGCGAAAACGTGCGAAACCCGTATTCGCCGTGGTAGGAACCCATGCCGCTGTGGCCCACACCGCCAAACGGGAGTCGGCTGTTGCTCAGGTGCATCAGGGCATCATTCACCGCGCCGCCGCCAAAGGAAACTTCGCGCAGGAGTTTTCGCTTCGCCGATTTGTTGGACGTGAAGATGTAACAAGACAGCGGCTTGGCGCCTTCTTTGATTTTGGCGATGGCCGCATCCAGCGACTGATATGCGATTACAGGCAAAATGGGTCCGAAGATTTCTTCCTGCATCACCGCATCTTCGAAGTTTACGCCGCGCATCAGCGTGGGTTCGAATACACGCGTTGCCTCGTCGTAGGTTCCGCCGCAGAAGATTTTTTCCTTGTCGAGCAAGCCCGCCAAACGCTGCAGGTTCCGGCTGTTGATGATCTGCACGTAATTGTCATGGGCGACGGCAAACTGCTGTTGTTCGATTTCCTGCCTGGCCCGCTCCAGAAACGCCTGCTCGATGGATTCGTGTACCAGCACGTAATCGGGCGCGACACAGGTTTGTCCGGCGTTGAAAAACTTGGCCCAGATCAGACGTCTGACAGTGGTGTTTAAATCACAGTCTTCGGTGATGATGGCGGGGCTCTTGCCGCCCAGTTCCAGCGTTACCGGCGTGAGGTGCGCCGCGGCCGCCTGATACACGATTTTGCCCACGGCCGTGCTTCCGGTAAAGAAGATTTTGTCGAAGCGCTGCGCCAGCAAAGCCGTGGTTTCCGGAACGCCGCCTTCCACCACTTTCAGAAAGGCCGGATCGAACTGTGTGTTGATTAGTTCCGCCATGACTTTGCTGCATTCGGGCGCCAACTCGCTGGGCTTCAGCAAGGCGGTATTTCCGGCGCCGATGGCCGCGATGGCCGGAAGCAGGGTCAGGTAGAAGGGATAGTTCCAGGTGCCGATGATGAGGGAAACGCCCAAAGGTTCGGGCATGATGTAACTCTTTGCGGGGAAGTTGGCCAGGTCGGTGCGCACCCTTTTGGGTTTTGCCCAGCGCTTGAGCTGCCGGATGTTTTCGTTGATTTCGGCATAGAGCAGCGACAGTTCACTGGTGAAGGTATCGAACTCCGACTTCCCGAAATCGGCATGGATGGCCTGATAGAACCGCGGCTCGTATTCCCGGATCAGCGCCCGTAGTTGCTTCAACTGCGCAAGGCGCCAGGCCAGGTCTTTGGTTTGGTTGGTATTGAAAAAAGCTCTTTGTGCGGCGACGATTTGTTCCATCTGCTGTTGCGGTTGCTGCCCAAGCCGAAGCCCGACGGGCATTCAAAGATGCGGCTTTGGGTGTAGCCGGGCAATGGGGAGGGTGAAGTTAGGAGACGGTTAATGGAATACTCGAGAGTGTCTCATTAACTGTGTCAATTTTAGCTGAAACCACTAAACTTGACATAAACAATGACAAACAAACCATTCGACTACGAGGAGTTCAAAAAGAGCTTCGCAAGCAGGTTTAAAGAGAGCAAAAGCCTGCTGGGAAAAGACGGTGCGCTGACGCCGTTAATCAAAGAGTTTTTGGAAGAAGCGCTGGCAGGCGAGCTGGAGGCGCATATTGAGTCCAGTGAAGAGCCAAATCGCAAAAACGGCAAGCTGCCCAAGTCTCTGAAGACCAACTTCGGCAAGGTGGAAATCCAGACCCCACGTGACCGAAACGGCACTTTTGAGCCTGAGATTATAGCCAAACGCCAGCGGACGCTCGGACTAGATCTGGATCGTCAAATTCTGGCGCTGTATGCACGTGGAAGTAGTTTAGGTGATATCAGCGACCATTTGCAGGAAATGTACGGAATAGACGTATCACCGGCCACCATCAATCACTCAATAACCTAAGTCCTATTGAATATCTAAAAGCAAACAACCATCTTTGAATTCCAACTTATAATCGGTTCGAAAAACGGGGTACTTACAGTTCTAAGTTAGGTCTTTTGCCAACTTATAACCAGTCCGATTTTCGGGGGGTACTTACATTAGTATTTCGACATTTTGAATTTCACGGTCATTTTTTAATTTAACATAATCCCTGCAATATAATGCTGCGAAATCAAGACTCATTATTCCGTTTGTAACTTTAATGGTCAATTTTGTAGGCTTCAATTGAACTATTCTATCTAAATAATCCTCGAATTTCAAAATAGAATCTAATTCGATCAGCTCTTTGATAAATACTTCTCTTTACCTTTCATTTTCTTCAAAACTTAAGAAAGACTCTAAAGGTGATTCAGTTTGATTATTTAATGGGACATAATCCTTAGGTTCAATATTTTTCAACTTATAAGTGCATCCTACAATCCAAATCAATATTAATGTGAATCCAAGTTTTTTCATTTATTTTCTGGTTTAGTGTGCCAAAGGGTTTGCTCTGTTTGTCGAAAGGCTAGCTTGTTAGCAATCAACTTCTTTCCGAGAACTGAACCTATGTCTTCCTCAA
Source organism: uncultured Flavobacteriaceae bacterium (assembly GCA_964586595.1). Classification (GTDB taxonomy): domain Bacteria; phylum Bacteroidota; class Bacteroidia; order NS11-12g; family UBA955; genus REEB481. The sequence goes on from CAZPHB010000013.1 coordinate 3,135, forward strand.
AACTTTCTGCCTTACACGAAACCGCTTCTTTGGAATTACTGTTGTTATATGTCTTTCCATCGTCCGACAGAAGACGTGTCATTTCAAAGTTGCCCTCATTTTATTCCAAGTTCTTCTGCTCTACTTTGAAGTTGACGCAAGAACTTTTGTCCTTCGTCCATTGCTTCAGCAGCAGGCTGAAAGTTCTTGTTGTAAATCGGACTGATACAGTTTTCGTAAAACTCGCTGTGTGATTGTCCATACCATTTCTGGTCTTGCTCTAAAGAGTTGTGATAGTTGCGCATCTCATCATTGAGAGCATACAATCTTCTTTTCCAATCCTCAAGTTTGTGACGGTACTGTTCAAGAGTGTCAATACTGTCTAAATGGATATATGTTTTTGCCATGTTATTTATAATTTAACTACAAGATGAAATTAAATATATTATGAATATAATCAAACCAACAAATATTAAAATTGTTCTTATAGTTTGTGCTCGGTTTGCATCGTGTCTATTTCCTTCGGATACCTTATTATAAAACGATAAAACTTTGGCTTCAACTCCATTCATGTCATATATAGAAGTAGAGGCGTAAATGTTCGAAATAAAGGTTTTAACTTCACTTGAAAGATAGGAAGGAATATGTTTTCCTGCCAGTTCTTGTAAATACTCGTCAATTACTCTTAGTGATTCGAATTTATCTTGGTAATAAATCAAATCCCCTTCATCGTATTTAAGCCCATCAACAAACCTTACCAGTTCGTCCTGAACTGTCTTAAATTTTGTAATCGTCCTTGCATAGCGACTGATCAAGTTCTTGATTTCATTAAACAACGGATAAAGATTTATTTGAGCGTCCATCGCCAATGTATGAATGTCTACAAATGAACGGAGATAATCTAAATATGCATTGTATTTTGAACTCATTTGGTTACAATCATCCTTTCAAAAGTTTGATACGTTTTTCCATTATTCACGAACTCCAATATATATCTGTGAATATCTTCACTACTTAAGTGGTCAACCTTAACCAAAGTATTCTCATTCGGTAATCCATCGTGCTCATTGTAAATCGCTTCTCCGATTTTTAATGATTCCGCTGCCGAATTGCTATATGAAAGAAAACTCCGTGATTGGTCCTGTGTCATTTGAAATGCAATGCGAAGTGGGATATTGTTTAGAAATGATGAACGAACTCCGTCCCCAAGCGACTGTGTGCAGCATAAAAGATGAACACCATAAGCACGACCAATTCTTAAAATCTGCTTTATAAGAATATCTTCAACAAAGCCGTCCGTTTTGTAATTGCCTGTAAAAAGATTTTGGAACTCGTCTGCAATGACCAACAAACGAGGTAATGTTTTACCCGATTTCTTTTTATACTCTACTATATTTTTAGCTTCAACACTGTTTAATAACGCTTCCCGGCTCTTTAATTCGCTTTGCAGAAACTCAATTATTTTCAAGGCGTTTTCAAAGTTTGTTGAACTGCAAAACGCCTGCACATGGGGAAGTGTTTTGTAATCATTAAATTCTATGCCTTTCATATCAAGTAAAACAAAACGCAAATCATCTGGGCTGTAAATAGTTGTTGCTCTTGATATAAGGTTATCAAGAAATACCGTTTTACCTTTTCCTGAACGACCTCCCACAATTGCATGATAGTTTGATGCACCATGTCCTAATCTAAAATAAAATGTTCTGTTTCGGTGAATTCCGAATGGAATTTTAATTCCTTCGTTGATATCAAAATTTTCATTTGCAAGATTAAGGGTAGTTTGGTGCATGACATTAATAACCTCAACTTCCGCTTTCATGTCTTCTTCAGTAAATGAACTTCCAAAGTTTAAAGTGAAAAGACCTTTTATATTTCCAATTTTTGAAAGTGTTTTTGAAAGCCAATGATTGTTGCGGTCAAATGAGATTACTTCAAGTTTGTTTGAAATGGAATTATCCAAGTCTGCCATTGATTTTGACGGCTCATGTTCCTTAGTCATAAGCACTTTTATTTTTTCCTCTTTTGCATGGTTCAGGATTTTTATTAATGCGGTTGCACTTTCATTTGTAAACCCCTGTGGAAAATTGTTGATTACAATAAAACGATGTTCTTTAATTGAGTGCAAAAGAATTTCATTGAGAACTTTATTTATCTCATTTGGTTCTTTAAAAATTCTACCGCCTGTAACGTCATCCTCAAACCTTGATAGGTAGTTGAAGTAAATGCCATGATTTTTGCCATCAATAAGTGTCAACTTAAAATCATTGTAACCAATCGCATTAAGAATTTGAAATGTAGAACGCTCAAGCAGCTCATTAAAAAATGCAAAATCAGAAACTTTATCAATGCTGAATGCAATGCCATTTGTGTCGGCAAATGGAACAAACGCAGGAATATCCTCTCCGTTGGAAGAAGTGAAAACACCCACTTCAAATCCTTCGGGCAGTTTATGCCCGAAGGATTTAACAAGCAGGTTGAAATCAAAACCGCCAGCGCTTCTTGTCCGATAGATTAATTCCTTTGGATTTGACAAAAAGAATTCGGTCTTGCGTAAAACTTCATTGAGTTCCTGCATAACTCAAACTATTCCCCGAAGGAGAATTCTCTTCCGCCTAGAATATCCGAAAGAATCTCAATATATTTAACTAATGCTTCCGAAGCAGCCTTAATTTCATTATGAAATTCAATTATTTCATTTACGTTGGTCCTTTCTATAGTAATTGGTCTTCCCTCGTAAATATCTTTTACTTTTGCTACAAATGGAATGTCTTTCTTTACATGTGGTGCATACTGGATGACAATCATGTCTTGAAACAAAGGATGGTCATTAAACACCTTTTTCTCCTTTTCGTTTAATTGAAATTGGACATTCATCTTGTAAGAGTGCGAAGTGCCACCTAGGAAACCTGACTTGGTTTGCTGATCAATACTGATTTTTACTTTCATTTTGTTTGTGATTTAGTTGGTTTATTTTAAAATTTTAGTTTTTTGAAATAATGTAGCTTGTCAAAGTGATTTATCAGAAATTTTATTGGCAACCACAGCGAACTAAGGTTTTGCACCATGATAATGTAGCTAATTACTTGTTTGTTAATCATTTCACTTTCCGTTTTCGCTCAATCTTTGCTAATCAGTTTGTAAGATGACTGCCGCCAAATAATGGCACAAAACTTGTTTATTGTCGCTACTTCTTGGTTCTTATCCACCCATTTCGGCACAATAGGCGCTATCCCTTGTTGCCTATTTTCGCTGTGATTTTCCAGCACAGAGGATAATTGCAGGCTGATTCCCTTAATGCTGGTTTGAACCTGTTGTTTCGCAGTGTTCTGGGAGGAGCTATTGTCAAAAATTATTACGCGCCTTGATGCACTGCCGCTGCCTGTCACTCCAATAAAGCTTCCGCTTAATGCGAGGCGAAAAAAGGTATCCTGAATAAAGTGCAACATGGATGTAAGACAAATGTATGCGTTTCAATTTCAATAAAACAAGTATTTTATTCCTGAATTTTATTGCATTTAGGAATGCTGCACGTTAATTAATTGATAATGAATGAGTTAAGGAGTGTATTACGGTTTTATTATTTTTTTCGAGCCCCCGTTGACCCCTGCAATTAGGCTTCCAAAACATGCGCAGGGATGAAACAAAATTGGGGCGGTGAAGCAACCCTTACAAAAAAGATCACTTCCGCCCCAATTTCGCCGATAACTCAGAGGTTGATGTACCGCTATATTTTTATGGTGGTGCCATCAAATTTGTTCAGCGAGAAGTACCCAACCTCATGGTATGTGGCTTTGTGCTCCTGCAAAATGGAAATGGCGATATCTTCTCCAAGCTTTCTTGACGCGGTATAGTCCGACCAATAATGCACACCACCCGCATTCCTGCCTATGGCAATGTTTGCTGCTACTTTATTCAATTCGCCTCCAACGGTTAATTTGTCCCCACCCCTGTATGGAGTCAGGCTAAATCCATCACATGCGGCTACGACAGGTTTTTCAATTTCAAATGATTCATCAAACCAGGCTTTGAGGATGGTGACGCAAGCTCCTGCAACTGTAGCATGACCGGCACCATAAGATGGATGGGTTGGACTGCCTTCTGCAAATGCTTGTGGCAGCAAGTAGGTCGAAAACTTGTTTTTTGTTTCCACCAATGCCTGGGCATTCAACAAATCATCATGAATGGGATATTTCCTGCTGCCAACCATGTAGTTATGCACCCTTCCGCCGTAAGCTTCAGGCCTTAATCTTCTGTGTACGTTCCATTTTTGGTGCCAAACGGCTTTTAGGGCCCTGGTGGCAACTTCGGTGACCAACGACAAAATATGAGGCCCACCGAATGTCGCAAACCCCGTTTGGGTTTTTGAATGGCTGTATGGATTTCCTTTGTCAAACGGAGCATTCATTCCCAACAGGATCAGACAAGCGTTTAGGTACGCTTCATACAGTGCATCAAAATGAACATAGGTAGCCAAATCCCTGAGGTTACGGATGTATTGGGGTTTCTGCTCGTAAACGCCTGCATCGGTGGATAGTTTATTGCAAGGATCATAAGGGATGGCCAAATTCTTTCCATTTTGTGCATCAAGCCAATCATCGTACTTGGTTAAATAATCCCTGCCTGTAAAGGCAGTCTTTTGTTTTTGATCAATACACAGGGAACCATAAGGTATGTCCAACAAAAGGAACTGAGAGATGTATGGGCCGCTTAAGTTCCCATGTGCATCGCTTCGGAACACATTTTTTGTGGTAACACTTCCGGCAGCCGGACCTTTACCTCTGTAATCACTCATGTTGTTCAGGTCCTTAACAGCATCCTGAATGATGCGATTGGAATCATAATCATTAAAGCATACATCTCTGGCCAATGCCATCCAGTATAATTCTACCATTTCAGCAGCAACTTCGGCACTTGCAAATTTTGGCGCAGGCGGGATGGAATAGCTTTGGGCGTCACCTCCCTCAAGATCGTAATTCCAGCCTGCCTGAGGACTAATTAGCTTCCGTCCGTCGGTGCCGGAACCCAAGGGGATGTCTTCATACGCTGAATGAATCCCTGTTTGTGTGGCAAAAACGAGTTGCTCATAGGCAGCGGGGTCAACTTCACCCAGCGCATTGTGAGGCAGTCCTTTGGAATAGTTTGCGAAATAATGCTCTTGTCCGTAGATGGTTTCATCGCCATTGTTGGGTTGTTGGGGATGATTTTCCTGAAATCCAAATTCTGCATTTTGGATGCGAATTTCTCTGGCTCTTAAACGCCGGTTAAACCTGTTGTTCATGGTATTTGTGTTTTGTTATGTTGCCTACTCTAATCGGTTTTCGGCTGCCCCGTTTTGGTTGTTTATTTGTATTTGAAACTGTGTTCCTTCAGCCCCCCCAAATGACTCAACATTGAGGTGTCAAATCACTCTTATTGATTTACTCCTGATTCTTGAGTTATAGAAGCAATGGATGTACTATATCAGGTAGGCAGGACCGTTTGCTTTGATCAGCAGTAAGAAATTACCTGTTACCTCGGCGGAAGTCCAGCCCCTTGACCAATCCTCTCTGGCCACACGGGGTCCTTTGGTTCCATTATCATTCATGCGGTGAATGTGAACCTGGCCCGTTGATTCCTTGAGCAAGAACAAATAGGTGGTGTTGCCGATCTTGTAAAAGGTAGATGTAGTCCATCCGGCTGATTCGTTTTCAGTGGCGATTCGCTGCCCGACCTCGCCATTCGCATTCATTTTGTGGATATGTATTGTTCCGGAATCCGCCTTGAGCAGGAACAGAAAAACGGAGCCATTGACTTCGTAAAATGCTACATTGGACCAGCCCGAACTCCAGTCATATTCTTTCACCTTTGGTCCTACTTTACCATTGCTGAGCATTTTATGAATATGCACCTTCCCATCGTTTTCCTTGAGTAAAAACAAATAAGTGGCAGTACCGATTGTATAGAACTTTGCACTGGTCCAACCACTTGTCCAATCATCAGTTGCAACCCTGGTCCCAACAGTTCCGTTACTTTTCATTTTGTGAATATGTACGGCTCCGTCTCCTGCCTTCAGCAGAAAAAGATAGGTGGTGCCATTGATCACGTAAAACTCCGTTGTACTCCAGCCGGAGGTCCAGTCCGACGTTTGAATACGACTTCCTATTTTCTCATCGTTGTTCACCGTATGGATGTGAACAACCCCATCAGACCTCTTTAGCAAGAAGAGGAATTTATTGTTGTTTACGGTATAGAACCTTGCGTTTGTCCACCCATCTGTCCAGTTGTAGCGATCTATTTCAGCCCCAATGGTTCCTTGCGAACCCACCCTGTGTGTATGCACATTGCTTGGCAGAATTCTGCGTGCCAGCCTAATGTCTCCATTGGTCAGCCTGTTACTTGGACTGATGCGGTTAAATGAATCAATGGGCACGATGGTATCTTCTCCAGTCGAAGAAAATGCAGTTCTTGAGTAGTGCATGATGGACTCAAAATCATAGTTACCAAATACCACACAATCTGAACTTTCGAGCCTCGAAAAATTATGTTCACGTGCATCTGGAATAATGTCCCAATTGATCCGTACAAATTCATTTCTGTCCGGACGCATCTGTTCATGCTGAATACCTATTGCATGCGCAATTTCATGAATCACTGTTTTTACATCACATGACTCCTTGAGGTTAATTGTTATCTCGTCGCCCGTATATCCAAGGCCACTATTACCGCAACCTGGAATTTGATCATTTCGGTTAAAAGTGATGAATGCCTTGTGGGTACTTTTTCTTGATACAAAACGAACTTGGGTATTTTCTTCCCAATGCTTCATTGCATCTTGGATAGAATTTTTCATCACTTCGGTGATGTTTGAAGCATACCTGAAGGGTATTAAATGTGTAGGCCACCTGGAATCTTTTTTTGTTGCTACGCTCATGTTTTTGTTCTTGTTTTTAATCTCCTATTCATTCGGCTTTTCGGTTTCGCCCCGTTTTTCAGGTGGTCTCTGGTCTCCACCATCATTTGTGTTTCTTGCGTTTTAACGAATTGGATGCTGCGCTGCTTTCATGTCCCACTGCAGCCCAATAATTCAAAGCATGAAGTTACTTCTCGTGTTATACTTCAAATGACAACGCAAAGCATATGCTGCAGATCCCATGAATATGTAAATCATACATGACATGGTTGACCTTTTGCGGCCTGCGCCGGAAATAGCTCGTTCACTAAGTGCTCGAACATTAAAATACCAAGATTTACAGAATGCTGAATAACCCTTACCGGGCTTGGTCTTTGGGATTAAATGACCATGCAATAATCCAGACCTAAATTGATCATGATGGTAAAAGTGCAACATGGAGGGAAATCAAATTAGTTACTTAAATTTCAAAAAAACAAGCAAGTTCTTTCCTACAGCATGCTGTATTTAGTAACACTTTCCTTTAATTCATTGATAATGAATGAGTTAAGGAGTGTTTTAACGTTTTATTATTTTTTAAGCTGTACCTCCAACCGACTGTGCTTATGGCAAAAAGTAATGTCATTCGGCTCTTAGGGGTAGTATCTGGCAGGCTCCCCCGCGACTTAGCTCGGGACTTGCAGCTCCATGAAGCTTCAAGCTTATGTGTGTTGCATTGTTTGACAGGTGCAACAGGATGGTCACAGCAAAAGGACCGGCCAGGAAAGATTGGAGGCCAGCTTATGCCGGTGCCTGAGCGGAGTCGAAGGCCACCGGTGTAAGATTTGTAATGTTGGCCTTCGACTCCGCTCAGGCACCATCCGGCTCCCCCGCATCGCAAGCTTGCGGGGCAGGCACCATGTCCCTCGGCAGGCTCCCCCGAGGCTGTGCTCGGGACTTTCAGTCCGGGTCTCCATCCTGTCGCCCGGGACTCCCGGCGGTCGCATAATGACAGAGGGTTCGTTTCATCAAACTCGATTTGCTTATTTTCGAAACTTCTTTTAAAGGGGAACTTCCGCATGAACTCACAACAGGTGGCTTTCAACAAAAATCAGCATCCTGAATTCTTCCAGGTTTTAACACGCCGGGTAAATGATTATTTCACACAAAATGGCATAGACCGTCATGCAAATACCGCGATGAAATGGAAAACCTTCATCATCGTAGTGATGTACCTGACCCCTCTTTGTTGGCTGATGAGCGGCCAAATCGGTTCCCTATGGCTGCATTACGCACTTTGGTCGCTGATGGGTCTGGGCATGGTGGGCATCGGACTGGCCATCATGCACGATGCCAACCACGGCGCCTATTCTGCGAAAAAATGGGTGAACGATGCTATGGGAAACCTGCTCAATCTGGTGGGTGCGTACCACATCAACTGGAAAATACAGCACAATGTATTTCACCACACATATACCAATATTGTGGGGCATGATGAAGATATCCGCAAAACCATCATTCGCTTTTCACCCCGCCACCCGCATCATTTCATGCACCGCTTCCAGGCCTTTTATGTAGTGCTGCTTTACATGATTTATCCATTCGTCTGGATTCTCAGCAAGGACTTTGAGCAATATGCGCGTTACCGTAAGCTGGACTTTTATCCCCGGATGGGTCGCAGCAATCGGAGGGCCTTGCTGGAAATCATTGTACTCAAGCTGATTTACTGGCCTGTTACCTTCTTCTTGCCTTTGTGGATGTCGCCATTCGGCATCTGGCATACCGTACTCGGTTTCCTCCTGCACCACTGCATCAGTGGAATCATCCTCGCTTTGGCTACCCAGCCGGCACATGTGGGCGAAGACATGGAGTTTTACAGCGCAGAGGACCATAACGGAAGCATGGAAAACAGCTGGGCCATACACCAGTTAAAAACTACGGCAAACTTCGCGGAGCGCAGCCGGGTGCTGGCCTGGTTCATCGGCGGACTAAACTTCCAAATTGAGCACCATCTGTTCCCTACCGTTTGCCACGTGCATTACAAGAATATTGCACCCATCGTCAGACAAACCGCCAAAGAATTCAATCTGGAATACCATGCTCATCCTACTTTTCTGGATGCTTTAAGAAGCCATTTCAGCCATTTAAACACGTTGGCTAAACCGGCTATTTCCTGAACCTGCTTCTTACTCCTTAACAAATACCCGCTTCACCCGTTGGGATACGGCGGTGAGTATTTCGTAGGGAATGGTATCGCAGGCTGCTGCCATGGATTGCACATCAGGATCCTGGCCGAAGATGACTACTTCATCACCCGCCCGCACATCCATTCCGGTAACATCGGCCATACACATGTCCATGCACACGCTGCCTGCTATGGGCGCCAGATACCTGCCAATGCGGACATGCCAGTGCCCGTTGCCCAGTTCCCTGCGCAATCCGTCAGCGTAGCCAACGGCTATCACGGCTATACTCCGTGGTTCATTGCTCATCGCCTTTCTTCCATATCCTACACTTTCACCCGGTTCCAGTTGCTGCACTTGAGACACGATGCTGCGGAAGGTGGCCACGGGCTTCAACTGCTTCTGAATATGTTCTGAGGGGTCGATACCATAGAGTCCGATGCCCAGCCGCACCATATCAAAACGCGCGTCAGGGAAACGCAGAATGCCGGCGGTATTCAGGATATGACGCATGAAATCCTGCCCGGTATGCCTGTGGATGCTGTGGCACATGCGCTCAAAACGATCTATCTGCAGCCGGGTAAAATCATCGTGTTCAATAGCTTCGGAAGCCGACAGGTGCGAGAATACCGAGGCAATGCGCAGGTGGCTGTACCGCGACAATGCTTCCTGCAAAGCAGCAAGGTCTGCTTCCTGAAAGCCCAGTCGGTGCATGCCGCTGTCGATTTCCAGGTGCATGGGCAATTCGAAAGCTGCGGGATGCCGGCCCATCGCCTCCAGCAATTCCACACTGTACACCACCGGTTCCAGCGCGTGTTCCGCCATCTGGTCCAGGGTTTCAGGCCGGGTATTCAGCACCATGATGGGCTTGTGCACGCCGGCGAGGCGCAGCTCCACGCCTTCATCCGGATACGCCACCGCGAAGTAATCCACGCCCTGATGTTGCAGCAGCAGCGCCACTTCCTGTCCGCCGCTCCCGTAGGCAAAGGCTTTCACCATCGCCATCAGGCGGCAATCGGAACCAATATGTTTGCGGTACACGCTGTAATTGTGGCGCAAGGCATCCAGGCTCACTTCCAGCCGCGTGCTGTGCGACTTATGTTCCAGTAGCTTCACCAGCCGTTCAAAGCGGAAACGCCGGGCGCCTTTCACCAGAATGGCCTCTTTGTGGAATTGCAGGGTGGGAACTGCGGCCAATAGTGTTTCGGTATCGGGGAAAAAACGTACGTTGAGGCCGTGGAAGCAATCGGCAGCCGCTGTCAGCGCCGGACCGACGGCCAGCACGCGACGAATCTGGTGTGCAGCCAACATGCCGGTCAGTTTTTCAAAGACCTGCTGCCGGTTGGCCTCCGCATCGGCAAAGTCGCTGATGATCAACGCTTTAGAACGGCTTCCACTTTGCTGGTCGAGGAACTGCAAGGCCACCTTCAGGGCATCGAGGTCGCTGGAATAGCTGTCGTTCACCAGGCGGCAATCGTTCCAGGCTTCCAGCACTTCCAGCCGCATGGAAACGGGCTGTAAACGTTTGAAGCGTTCGATGTGCTCCGGATCCAGACGTTCCAGGGCATAGAGCACGCAGAAACAGGTAAGGGCATTTTCTATGGAAGCCTGATCGGAAAACGGAATGCTGCATTCCAGGATGGAGCCGCGGTGTTTGATCTTTAGCAGCGTGAACGGACCCTGTATTTCGGCGGCCACGAGCTGAAACTTGGCACCTTCCCTGCTTCCCCAGGTGATGAGCTGCATGAGCGGCTGTCGGGAGCGCAGGGCTGAAGCTGCCTCACGCACTTCGGGCTGATCGGTGCCGCAGACCAGCACATCGCAATCTGCAAAAAGCCGGAATTTTTCTTCGAGTTTGGCTTTCAGGCTTGGGAATCCACTTTGGTGCGCCGGGCCGAGGTGGGTGAAGATGCCCAGGTTGGGTTTGATGATGTTGGCCAGCGGCTGCATCTCCCCTTCCCGGCTGATGCCGGCTTCAAACAGCCCGAGCTGGTCGTTCTGATTCAGGGTGAGCACGCTGATGGGCACGCCAATCTGGGAATTGAAGCTGCCGGGGCTGCGGGCGGTGCGAAAATCATCCGAGAGCAGCTGATACAGCCATTCCTTCACAATCGTTTTCCCGTTGCTGCCGGTAATTCCGGCGATGGGAATGCGGAAGGAGCTGCGGTGGGCTGCGGCCAATTGTTGCAGCGCGGCGGTGGTATCATCCACACAGATCCAGGCTGTGTCGGGAGGCAAGTCTTGCGGCAGCGAGGAAACCAGAAATACACGCACGCCGGCATCGAGTGCTTGTGGGATGTACTGATGACCGTCGTTGCGTTCGGTTTTCAGTGCGACAAAAAGGGCGTCGCGGGCATCCACAAGGCGGCGGGTATCGAAGGCCACGCGCACCACGGATTGCAAGGAACTTCCGGACAGCGTTCCGCCACACAAGGCTGCGATGGCTTCGGGGCGGTAGTTCATGTCAGCTCAGCTTGATTTCTGCGCTGTCGCCCAGGTTCAGGCTTTGCACGGCACCCACGAGGGTGGCATCGCTGCCCACGAGCGAATCTTCCATGATGGCGTTGAGCAGTTCGGCATACGGACCAATGATGGAATTGCGGATGATGGAGCGGGAAATGATGGCATCATCGCCGATGCTCACATGCGGACCGATGATGCTGTCTTTGATCTGTACATTTTTTCCAATGAACACCGGTTCTACGATGATGGTTCCGGAAAACGGCGGACTGTTTAGCTTGCTGCCATCCATGCGGTCCAGCAGCATGCGGTTGGTTTGCAGGATGATGTCTTTCTTGCCGCAGTCGAACCACTGCTCTACCGGGAACGTCCGGATTTTTATTCCCCGGCTGATCATGCACATGAGGGCATCGGTCAGGTGAAACTCGTTTTGTGTGCGTATTTCGTTGTCCAGCAGGTATTGGATGCAATCCAGCAGGGCGCGGCTTTCCTTGATTTTGTAGAGGCCAACCAGTGCCAGATTGCTTTTAGGAATTTTGGGTTTTTCAACCAGCTTGGTGATGTAGTTGTCATCGCTTACTTCGGCTACGCCGAAAACCCTGGGATCTTCTACCTTCTTCACGCCAAGGGTGGAGCATTCCGATTGCAGCACGGTGCGCAGGTCTGCTTCAAAGATGGTATCGCCAAGCACGATGAACAGTTCTTCATCAGGTTCGATGAATTCGCGGGCCAGCCAGATGGCATGACCGGTGCCTTTGCCGAGGGTTTGAATCACGAAGGTGCAGCGGCAATCGGGATATTCCCGGCTGATGTATTGTTCAATTTTATCGCCCATGTAGCCGATGATCAGGATGAAATCTTTGATACCGGCCTTGGTGAGGCGATCCATGATGTGTCCGAGGATGGGTTTTCCCGCCACCGGAATCAGTGATTTAGGCTGGGTGTGGGTATGTGGCTTGAGCCTGCTTCCAATACCCGCTACAGGAATAACCGCCTTCATAGGATGGCGAATATAAGAAAGGAGCTCGGAAGCGGCACCGCCATTCGTTGAAAAACCAACGGCACTGCCTGCCTGCGGAATATCTTTGCGGCATGAGTGAACAGGACGCGCAACAAGAACGAACCGAAATCAGCAGCCTGGGCGAATTTCGCCTCATCGATCATCTGGCGGCAGCCTTCCCGGCACCTCAATTGCCGGTACATATCGGAATTGGCGATGATGCGGCGGTTTTGGAACGCAACGACACACATTTCAGCTTGTTGAGCACCGATATGCTGCTGGAAGGTGTGCATTTCGACTTGGGCTACACGCCACTCAAACACCTGGGCTACAAAAGTGTGGTGGTGAACCTGAGTGACATATGCGCGATGAATGGCACACCCGAAGCCATTACCGTGAGCATTGGTCTGAGCAATCGCTTTTCTTTGGAAGCAGTAGAGGAATTATATGCAGGCATCCGCATGGCCTGTACCCATTATGGTGTGCAACTGGTGGGCGGCGACACCACATCCTCAAGGCAGGGACTGATCCTGAGCATCAGCGCCACCGGCAGCGTGGCCCATGAAGATCTGGTACTGCGCAAAGGTGCCAAACCCGGCGATATTGTTTGCGTGAGCGGCGATTTAGGGCGTGCCTTCGTTGGGCTCCAACTGCTGGAACGTGAGAAGCGCGTTTTTCTGGAACATCCCAACATGCAACCGGACCTCAGCCAGCACGCACGCATCATCGAAAAACAATTGAAACCCGAAGCACGGCTGGACATTGTGAAGGCCCTGCGCACAGCCGGTATTCGTCCGACCAGCATGATTGACATCAGCGACGGACTTTCCTCAGAACTGTTTCACCTGAGCAAGCACAGCGGATGCGGCTTCACCATCATGGAAGAACGGCTGCCCATCAGCGAAGATGTGTTCCATCAGGCACTGGCTTTTCAAATGGATCCGACAGTCTGTGCTTTGCAGGGTGGAGAAGATTACGAGCTGCTGTTTACCATTGCTCAGGAAGACCATAAACTGATCGAAGGCATTGAGGATGTGGTGATGATAGGTTATGCCACGGAATCCGACTTGGGATTAAACCTCATCAGCAAAAGTGGAAATCGACACGCATTGAAGGCACAAGGCTGGACGGCGTTTTAGTGGGAGTAGTTGGAAGTTTCTACTTGCTGGTCGCTACCAACTAGAAATGATCAACTACCCAGTCCTACACAAATTCTTCTTACCTTAGACCCCATGAGTAACCGTGCAAAAATCATCTTATACAGCTTGCTGGTCATTGGTGTCTTTGCGATTGTGATTGTGGTTTTTAAGAGGAACAACCGCATCCTGGAGGGCGAGCGAAACAGCATGGAACAGAAGATCCGGCAGTTGAGCAGTGAACTGGATGCGCTGAGGAAATCCGAGCGGCGCTTCGTGTACAAGAGCGACAGCCTGGGCAGGGTGCTTGACCCTATGATGCAGTACGAAGCACTGATCCGGGCGAACCAACACCGCGACGAAGCATACCTGGCCATGCCCTGGCGCTACGGAGATCCAGTGATGGTGCTTCCCGACTCTGTGGCAGGCATCGTGAGCGAGGTGATTTTAGGTGGCAATCCCTGGAACTATTATGTTCGGTATAAGGTGTTGCTCAAAGGCGGTAAATCCATCGAAGCATACCCCAACCAACTCAGCGCACCGAAATGAAACCCATCTTCCGATTCTTCAGCAGCCTGGTGCTGCTCACTGGCTTTTCCAGCTTCATGCTATCCGCGCAGGATGAAGAAACATATGCGTTTCAGAAAGGGAATCTGTACCTCAGCGTTGGCGCCGGTGTTCCCAATCAGAACAGCCTCATCCTCAAACCCATCCTGAACGAGCAGGATTTCAGCTATCAGGGCCGTGGGCCGTTTCACTTCAAGGCCGAATACGCCCTGCTGAAAAACCTTGGCATTGGCATCAGCGTAAACCGGGTGGCCTTTGATGCGCGGTTCAGGGTAAACAATCCGCAGCTGGCGCAGTACTTCGATTACAGGCTGCGTTATGCAAGCAGCAGTTTCCTGTTGCGCCTGAACGGACAGGTACCTCTTGGAAGAACCACCAGCATCTACGGAGGTGCAGGCATTGGATTCAAAACCGGAAGACCGAAACTGGAAAGTGAAGACCCCATGATGAAGGACTTTTCGTTCCCGTTTATGTTTCCCGTGGGATTGGAACTTACGGCAGGATTTCGCTGGATGCCCATGCCCTACCTCGGGCTCTATGTAGAAACAGGGATGGCCAAAAGCTTCATCCAAACCGGATTGAGTTTCAGCGTGGTTCCCAAACCCTGAACGCTACAGTTTTATACAAATTCCTGTGCAGCACCTTTCTCGGTTGCTCAGGCTGTACACATACATTCCCGCAGGAAGTTCCGATACATCCAGCTGCTGCTGATCGCTAACATCCCACGACCGGAACAGCCTGCCGCTCAGGTCGTGCAGCTCAAGCTGAGCTGTTTCTGTTCCCGGGCAACGCACCCTCATGTGGTTGCCCATGGGATTTGGGAAGATGTTCCATGCCTGGAGCGCATCGGGCGCTGAGATTCCGCTGATTTCGCGGTCGTTGTTGTCGGGCGGCGTTGAAGCCACAAGCCTGGCCACCGCCAGGTAATGGTATCCTGCAGTTCGGGCGGTTCCAAGTGTTCCGGCGCTGCTGAGCCATCCGTTGCTGACGCCTGCATCAGATGTACGCATCCAACACTGTTGCAGGCTGTCCCAGCGCGCCATGCGCGCCATTCCGCCTTCAAAAGGAACAGCTGTTTCGCCGAGGTGGTAACGGGTGCTGCTGTGTTCGTAATTGTTGTTCAGGAACCAGTAACCTGAAGTTGCCAGGGTATCCAGGGAAAAGCTGCGGCAGTTTCCCCGGGGCGCGGATGTTGGATTGCTTCGGTAGTATTCTGCGATCCAGGTGCGTGCAGTTCCTACAGTTGCCGGATGGGTGATGCGCAGCGGACGGTACACGCTGTCCTTGCCGATGGGGAACAAAATGTTCAGGTTGTCGCTGCCGGAGTTCAGCAGCATGAGGCGGCCATGCAGGAAGGATGTTGCGCTGCCGCCCGACAGGAGGCCTGAAGCGGTTTGTAACATCTTTGCGCTGTGCAGGATGCCACCTTTGAATTCCAGCCGGGATAAAGGCGCTGCGCTGTCCAGCAGGCTTACCGTGCCGTTGCTTTTTTGCAGGATGATGCCACGGGCCAATTCACCCGGCAAGGGATTGCGCACCGACTGATTTCGGGAGCCGATGAAGCAAAGTGGAGCTCCGGTTGGATTGCTGCCTGTGGTTCTGAACGAGGTGTAATCGCCTTCCAGGAACAGCATGCCTCCGCGCAGGGTTCCGTTGGAGCTGCTGGTAGTTGCGGAAGAAAGCACGAGGTTTCCGGCAATATGCGCCTGGCCGTCGCTGAGGTTCAGGCTGCTGGTTCGGGCGGCCATATCCAAGTGGTGGAAGCGCAGGGTTTTGCCATTGGAGAAACAAATTCCGGCAGCCTGAAGCCGAAAGGTTCCATGGTTCATTTGCCAACCGGCTGAATCGAGTACTTCCCAGGTGCCGGAAAAGTTCAGGGTATCGCCATCGGGTGCGCACAAGGCGCCCTGAGCTCCCACAAAAAGGCCAACGGTGGATTTGTTGGAAGTTCCACTGACTACGCGGATGACGGCGCCGACGGAATCTTCAAACACCAGGCGGCCGCGTTCAATACGCAGGCGTTCGTACACCGTTCCTGAAGGAGTTCCGATTATTTGCTGGCCGCGCAGCTGCACTTCATCGGAGGCAGAAGCTTTGTGGATGATCAGGCGATGACGTCCATTGATGCCGTTTGATTGTCGCTGCAGGAAGCAGGAGTTTCCCTTGCCTGTAAATGCCAGGGTGATGGGCGCGGTGCTTCCGGTACCCGGATGAAACCCAAAAGTTCCGGAATTGTCGCCCATGCCGGGGGCAAATTCGAGCGTATCGCGCACCATCAGCACATCATCGGCGGACCAGACGCTGCTGCCCTGGTCTTTGAACGCAACCTCGTGGAAGGTCATGCGGCGCAAGGCCAGCATCGTGTCCTTGGACAGTGAGAAGGCGCTGCCCGGCTGTGTTGCCGTGGGGCCGGTTTTGCAGAATTCGATGATGTATGCGGTGAATGGTTTGTTGTAGAGGTTCAGGTTGAGCGGGGCTGCACCGCCAAAGCGCAGGATTCCGTCTTTATGGGCATAGGCGGAAATGGGGTCTTTACTGAAATTTCCATTGATGGTCACCAGGCCCTGAATGCCATCGGGCGCCGTAAATGAAGCATAGCGTTGCATGTTGAGGTTCAGGGTGCTCAGTTGCCGCCCTGCACGCACCGACAGCTTGCCGGACCCAAGGCTCATGGTTCCCGAACATTCGGTATTGGCCAAGGCGCAGTAGCCATTGAAATTCAGGGTAAGGTCTGTGATGGACAACAAGCCTGCCTGTGCATCACACACAAACATGGCTCCGCTGATGCGCAGGTGCGCGGCTGTAAGTGTAGCGCCCTGCTCCAGCAACAGCCGGCCTGCACCGTTTTTCATGGTGATGTTGCCACTTTGCGCAGCGGCGGTAATGCGACAGGTTTTGGTGGATACGGTTCGGTCAAAAACCACCTGGTCGTTGCAGTCGGGCACTGAATCGGTGGACCAGTTTTGGGGATTGTGCCAGCGTTCATCCGAGCCGCCGCCGTCCCAGGTGAGGATGCGCGCTGTTCCGCATTGACCGTATAATCCCTGGAGCAGCCAGAGCTGAAGCATTCCTAAAACTAAAACATGTTTCATAAGTCGTGGTGGTTGATGCCACAAGACTAAAACAGGAGGCGGCCCGGTAGGCGTTTACAAAAGGGTACAAACGTTTACAAGTGTTTGTAGGCGTTTGGCCGTGGGGGATTTGGGCAGATGTTTGGTTGTGGGTTGCGTGAGGGATTGCCGTGGAAAGCCCGCAGCGCAGCGAGGACTTGCAACATAAAGCCCGACCCCGTCCGGAGGCGGGGGCACGCCCAAACAATCAATTTTCAGGAAAAGGACGCGTATCCGAGGGCGGTGCCGATGAGTGTGGTGGTTGTGGCCTGGCTGATGCGCACGCGCACCAGGTCGCCGGGCTTGTAGTGTTCTTTGGGGAAGACGGTCACCACATGCTGGTCGTTTTTGCCCATCCAGTCCTGGTCGCTGCGTTTGGAGCGTGCTTCTACGAGCACGACAACTTCTTTGCCGATGTACTCCTGATTTTTTTCTTTGCTGATGCGGTTTTGCAGGGCAATGATTTCCTGGAGGCGGCGCAGTTTCACGTCTTCGGGCACATCGTCGGGGTATTTACGCGCGGCGAGGGTTCCGGGGCGTTCGCTGTACTGATACATGTAGGAGAAGTCGAAGCGGGACCATTCCATGAGGCTGAGTGTGTCCTGGTGTTCGGCTTCTGTTTCGCTGCAAAACCCGGAGATGATGTCGCAGGAGATGCCGCAGTCGGGCAGGATGTTGCGGATCATCTGCACCTTTTCCATGTACCATTCGCGGGAATAGTTGCGGTTCATGAGTTCCAGGATTCGGGTATTTCCGCTTTGGGCGGGCAGGTGGATGTATTTGCACACGTTTGGATGGGCGGCCATCACGCGGACTACCTTTTCGGTGATGTCTTTGGGGTGGCTGGTGCTGTAGCGGATGCGGACTTCGGGAACGGCGCGGGCGGTCATTTCCAACAGGTCGGCAAAATCGACGGAGGAAGCCTGTTCTTCGGGTGTGAGCTGTTTGAATTCTTTCTTGGGACCTCCGCCGAACCACAGGTAGCTGTCCACGTTCTGGCCGAGCAGGGTGATTTCGCGGAAGCCCTGATCGCGGAGCTCTACGGCTTCTGCCACGATGGATTCGGGCGCGCGGCTGCGCTCGCGGCCTCGGGTGAAGGGCACCACGCAGAAGGAGCACATGTTGTCGCAGCCCCGCATGATGCTGATGAAGGCGCTCACGCCGTTGCTGTTGAGGCGGGTTGGCGCAATGTCGGCATAGGTTTCTTCGAGGCTCAACAGCACGTTGATGCTGCGTTTGCCATCTTCCACATCGGCGATGAGCTGGGGCAGTTCGCGGTAGGCATCGGGACCGGCCACCACATCCACCAGTTTTTCTTCGTCGAGCAGTTTTTCTTTGAGGCGTTCGGCCATGCAGCCAAGCACGCCGATGATCAGGTCGCCATTTTTCTTTTTGTTGCCGCGCAGGTGTTTGAGGCGTTCGCGGATGCGCTGTTCGGCGTTGTCGCGGATGGCGCAGGTATTCAGCAGGATTACATCCGCTTCGGCTTCATCGGTGGTAGCGTGAAAGCCCTGCTCGTGTAAGATGGAAGCCACGATTTCGCTGTCGCTGAAATTCATGGCACAACCATAGCTTTCGATGTACAACTTGCGTTGCCCGGTAGTACTTTCTGTTTCGTTGAGCGTTGCGGTTTCCATGTGTAATTTGGCAAAGATAAGTCCCTCATTTTTTCACCGCGCTGCATAATATTGCCTTTTCAACGTTTCCTAGCCATGCGTTTTTTTCACCTCATTCAGCAACAACTGCTGTCTTTTCAGCGTTTGGTAGCCATGCGTTTTCTAACCATACTATATATCGCCTGCTGCCTTCCCCTGATGCTCGGGGCGCAGCCTCGGTATTATCGCATGAACGAACTTGCAGAACCGTCGGGCATGTTTCTGTATAACGGCTACCAGCAATTGGGCATGGACCGCAACGCTGACAGTTTGTTTGCCGCCAGAGGCATCAAACAGGCCCTTGTTACCGGCAATACCGTGCAGATTTCTGACCCGACGAAAAGGCGGAGTTCGGACAGCATGTTTTATTTGTTTGGACCTGACGGGCTGATACAGGAACATGTGTATTACACTGCGGGAAAGAATGGAATCATGAAGTTGAAGTTCCGGCGCAGTTATAGCTGGACTGAAGGCAAGATGCTCCAATCGATGCGTTGGAAATTTGGGAAAGATGCCGAGCAAATGACGCAATACTACCGCAATGCCGCCGGCAAGACCGAACGCGTAGAAACCTCAGTTGCCGGCAAAGATGGCCTGCGTTTTCAAACCCTTTACCGCTACCACGATTCCGGTATGCTCAGCGGAAAGGTCAGCTATAAAAAAGGAAAGGAAATGAGCCGTTGGGAATATGATTACCATCCGGACCGGAGCATGAGCGAAAGTCGTTATTACCGAAAGGGGAAACTGGCGCAGGTGCAGCGTTTCGAATGCAATCCGCGCGGGAGTGCCGTTTCCAAAAAGACTGCCCTGGTATGTCACAAAAAGGAGGTATTACCTGATGGCCGGAGGCTGGAAGTCTGGAATTCGGATCAGCCCGGAAACACTACAAAGTATGTGTATTGCTATGATGCCCAGAACAGGATTTTGTTCATGGAAAACTGGAACGAAAAGCCTGAACCATATTATGTTTCCACCTTCCGTTATGAGGGCGATACCATTTTTGAACGGCAGGTGAACCGTTGGGATGTTTATCGCGGAAGGGACAGCATCGTCACCTTGTACACAAGGTTGCTTTCGGGAAAAAATACGGTAGCCACCCAAACGATTCAGTATAAAAAAGGCAAGGCGGAACAAACGGCTGCGTCGTTGTGCACTTTTGAAATGGGTTTGCCGCTGCGCAGGGAAGATGAATTTTCAGGGAAGCGGGAGCTTCAAATCCGGCACTACCGATTCTACTGAAAACCAAATTCCGGCGGCAAATGCTTTACTTCGCAGTCTCTGCATGAAACGGATTACGTTTATCCTTGCCGCCCTGAGCCTTAGCACGTCGCTGGCGGCCCAAAAGAATACTTCAGGAAGTAAAGATGACAAGGGTGTGCTGAGCGGAAATTTGCTGGTCAATCAGCAGATGTACGACCGCGATGATTCCATTGGCGCGAGCACACAGGTGTACAGAACGACCAAAAGCAGCGCGGAAGCCTGGCTGTATCTGAATTACAAGGTTCGGGGTTACAGTTTTTCCATGCGTTACGATTTGTTCAACAATTCGCCCTTGTTAAATCCGCAGGGAACTTATACCCAGAATGGCATTGGTTATTGGCAGGTTGCCAAGGACATAGACAAGCTGAACATCACGGCGGGTTATTTTTACGATCAGTTTGGGAGCGGCATCATTTACCGCAGCTACGAGGTTCGACCATTAGGTCTGGACTTTGCCACGCAGGGCCTGCGCCTGCAGTACAACTTCAGCAAAAAGACGGTTCTCAAGGCGTTCACCGGCATGCCCAAGGGCGATATTGGCAACAGATTCGGGGTCAATCCACAGGTGATGAAAGGCGCCAATCTGGAACACCGGGCCGATCTTGGAAACTTGGGGAATCTGGATTTAGGTGCTTCGTTTCTGAACCGCACCCTGGACCGTGAAAGCATGAATCTGATTGTAGAGAACATTCGTTCTTACCCTATTGATGTGCAATTCATTCCGAAATACAACGTGTACGCCTGGAATGCTTATGGCAACTGGTCGGTGGGCAACCTCTCGTTGGGCGTGGAATACAACCACAAGAGTGCGGAAGCCATCAGGAATCAGCGCGGAGATTTAGAAAACAGAAATGGCAGGGTATTGTTGGTGAATGCTGCCTATTCAGCAGCCGGATTTGGCAAGAACGGAGGCGGCAGCATGGGCTTCAACGCGCAATACCGTCACGTAGATCATTATTCCCTGCGCTACCAGCCCTTCCTGAATGTGCAACAGCCGCTGTACGGGTTCATCACCTACCTTCCCTCATTGACCCGCCAGAATGCGTATCGCTTACTTGCGAGGTATCAGGCGCCCACACAGGACCTTGGGGAGAACGGGGTTCAGGCAGAATGGGTGATTACGCCCAAGTTTGGCACCAACTTCAACCTGAACTATTCAGATGTACGCAGCCTGAAAAGCAATGGTGTAGATGGCAAAGTGCTGCAGCTGTACCGGGAATTCTATGCTGAATGGCAACAGAGGTGGGGCGCGAAGAAAAAGATACAGACCAAGCTGGGCCTTCAAAGGGTGTATTACAACCAGGCGCGTTACGAGCAGGAACCGGAATACGAACCGGTAAACACCTTAACACCCTTCGGAGAACTGAGCATCAAACTACCCAAAAAGCGCAGCATGCGTTTGGAGCTCCAATATCTGGAAACAACAAAGGACCAGGGTTCTTTTCTGAATGCGATGCTGGAATTCAATGTTTCGCCGTATTGGAATATTTCTGCCGGCGACATGATCAATACCAAGCCGCACCGGTATGCCAACATGATCATTGCCGACAAGGTCATCCACTACCCTACCTTCTTCACCAGTTATACTGCGAAGAATTCAGTGTTTACCCTGGCGTATTTGAAGCAACAGGCCGGTGTAAACTGTTCCGGAGGTATTTGTCGCGTGGAACCGGCGTTCAGCGGGTTCAGGTTTACGGTGAGTACGAATTTTTAAGCATTTCGAAATGCGGCCTGAGATTCCGCGACGAAGATTTTTCTGAACAGGTAAATCGGAATGATGGCATGACAAAGCAAAGGATGCCCGGTTTCCTTTACAACCAAAATGAAATGTACGCTTCCAAAAACATCAGGAGTTGCCGGCCCCTCAGGAAAAAGATGGGATTGGGAATCACTTGATTCAGGAACAAACCATGGCATTCCCTTGATCATTACATCTTCAACAGGCGGACAAAGTGTTTCTGTCCTCCGACGCTGAGTTCTGCGAGGTACACCCCCTGGGGCAAGTCTTCAACAGGAATGCTGATGTTATGCATTCCGGACTGAAAAGTTTGTGCTGTGATTTTACGAACCAGCATTCCACCGGCATTTAACAGCCGAATCTGGATATTCTGTTGGCTTTCCAATTTAAAGGTAAGGTATGCTCCGGCGGTTGTCGGATTTGGCGTAATGTTTAGTTCTGGCGCTGTGCTGTTGAAGCCGGCATCGGTGGAAGCAAGTATCGGAATATTCGCCTTCAGCAACACGAATCTATTGGGGGATTCCGTCAAGGCGTAAATTTTGCCATCGGGCGCCTGTCGCACGTCGCGAAAACGCGCATAACCACTCAGGCTGCGATAAGAAGCCACACGCTTATCGTCCTTCATTTTAAGCCAATGGATATGGGTTCCGGCCAAGGCACCAATAAGGATATCGGCTTCGTTGGATGCCTGACCATTTCTGATAAATGTCATCCCGCTGGGAGCAATGGAAGGCACCCAATACGTTAAAGGCAGCTCCATGCCCGGCAGGGTTGTATCTGGAGTGATGGGCGTTCCATCGTAATTGATCCCGAACGTGACCGCAGGCCAGCCATAATTTATTCCGGGACGAAGCAGATTAAGTTCGTCGCCTCCGCGTGGGCCGTGTTCATGGGCATAGATTGCTCCGGTTTCCGGGTGTACAGCCATGCCTTGAATATTGCGGTTGCCCCAACAGAATATTTCCGGTTTGGTGTCAGGCACTCCGCGCAATGGATTGTCATCAGGAACTGTTCCATCATCATTTAAGCGCAGCACCTTGCCTAAGTGATTATTGGTATTTTGCGCATTCTCGGGCAAGCCGCGATCGCCAACAGACATGTAAATATGGTGATTCCGATCGAAGACTATGCGACTGCCAAAATGCTGGCCAGAGTTCCGAACCGGTAAAGCTCGAAACAATTCAGCGAAATCTTGTAATTGGTCATCAACCAATTTACCCCTGCCCAAAGCTGTCGTCTGTCCACCTGTAGCATTTACAGCATAGCTGAGATAGACCAAGCGATTGCTGTCAAAATCGGGGTGCAGGGCTACATCGAGCAAACCGCCCTGTCCACTTGCAGAAACTTGTGGTACTCCGCTGATTTCCTTGAGGACATTACCACTGATGTTGTAGCGGAACAGTTTACCCTGTTTTTCCGTAAAAAGCACTTCATCACTGTTCAGGAAAGTAAAACCCCAAGGCGCGGAGCTGTTGTTAAGCAATACCTTGTCAACAGTCAACTCCGGTGTTTGCGCACTCCCTGAAAGTACCGCAAATGTGCAGGTGAAAAAGAAGAGAAAAGGCTTCATCATAACGATTGAAAAACAGCCACCAATCTACATTTGTTTGTACAACCCTGATGCACGGCAACTGCAGGACGCGTCAAAAAAATCCGCGTGATTCACCAAACAGCTGGTCATTATTTGGCGCATTGGGTTGGCAAAAACAGAATCTGGCATGGCCAGAAAACAAATTCAGGCGCTTCAATGGAAGGAGCATCAGGTTGCCAAAGCAATCAACATGGGTTTGATGATGTTCAGGTTTGTCACAAACCGACTTACACCCTGCAAGCATGTCATCAGTGCCTGTAATCCAAAAACTCCTTGACCCGTTCCGCCTGCAATTGGATTCCATGAAACATGCTGTCGTGGGAAAGCCGCATACTGTCGTTCCACTGCAACACCATACCGTGTGTGATTCCGGAAAGCACACTGCTGTCCCGGATCATGTAGGCCTTGTGCACCGCCGGATAGTTTTGTTTGGTTTGTGCCAACAATGCCTGACTGTACACACAATCCGTTGGTGCTTTTAGTTTTCTGTTGGGTTCATAAACCAGATACACGGGCTTGAGTCGATGCGCGGCCGCTTCCTGTTGAAGCAGCTCGCTCAACTGTGTTACGCATCCACTGCAATACGGATAGCTCATATACACCAGAAGCTGCCGTTGGTTGCGCTGGATGTATTTTGTGCGGCACTGTTCGTCGAGCACCCGGATGCCGGACTGCATCGTGCTGCAGGCTGCGCAGGAGACCAACAACAGCCATCTAATTCCGCTCAAAAACATAAACAGCCATGTTCTTTTTACTCTTTGGAAGCTTTTCCGTCACAAACCGCATCAGCTCCTGAGGTGTTTTCCCAAGCATGGTTTCTTTTCCTGCAGCAATGCCCAGGGCCATGATGGAACCATCATCCATCAGGAAGGTAGGACCACCCGTGCGCAGCATACTCAGTTCAAGCAGCTTAGCATTGTATCCGAATGGTCCGGCGTTCCGCACCAGAATGCTGGTATCCAGGCGCAGCCCAGTGCCCTCTTTTTTCAGAAAGTCCAGCGCCCAGATTTGTTGTCCCTCTTCATACAGCGTGTAGCGCACCACCACATCACCGCGGCTATTGGCCATGATTTTCTCCACGCGGGAATAGCGCCCCATCCAGTTGGCCATGGTGTCCCAGGCGGTCATCATGCCCTTGGTAAATTCAAGGGATATATACTCGGCTTCCAGACTGTCGGGATATTGGTTCCAGGATTCAGGCTTCGCTTCGTAGAGCAGTTGCAGCGTTCCATGCGGATTCAGGGCGTAAATTTTATAATTGACGATATCGGTCATGAGCAGGGTACTGTCGCCCCAAAGCGCGCATAATGCATTGTCGAATTTGCTGCGGGTAAGGTACATGTGACCGCGCGGCAACCATGTTGTATCGGTGTGCAGGCTGTTTAGGCGGTAGCGAATAACTCCTGATTCAAATGGCCCATCGGCATACGGATAAGCGAAATGACCAAAAATCATACTCCCGTCGGCGCTCATGAAGTATTTATCGCCGGTGGCAGTTCCCTTCGGAAGATTCAGTGCAGGAAACATTGCGCTGTTCACCTGAAGCAAGGAGTCCGTAACCAGCATCAATCGCTGTTGTTGCATCTGTACCTGTCCTTCATACACATCCACATTTGGCAGCACCTGACCTTTAAAAAGCAAGGATTCCGGCTTTCGGCGGGAACAGGTTCCATCGGTAGCCACGGTGTGGACAGAGTATTTTGGGCCCTTCCCGGTTTTTTGCCGATGCAGAAACGCCAACTTTTGTCCTTCCACCGTGAAGCCAATAAAATCCTGGGCATAGATCAGGCCTGGTACTGCTACTTTAGGATTTACGAATGAGTTTTTCAAAATCAAAACTTCCTGGGCATGAGCAGCGGGCAGGGTCCATGCATGTAAAATACCGGCTGCCACCCCGAGGCGGCAACCGGTAAACAAACAAAGTTTCATGGCGTCAGATAAGTTCATCTTTGTCAATGGTGATGGTTCCATCTTCCAGATTCTGGTGGTTCCAAACGAGGGTATATCGAAATTTCTTACCGCTCACGGGATCGAGAAACACCCGAATTTCCGCACCCTGCATGGCACCTTTGTTTAATTGTTCCAGGACAAACTCGAGCAGTAAATTCGTAATACCTTCCTGCACATCATGGTTCTGGTAGGTTGGGTCCACCAGCGTAGGGCATTTGAAAATGCCGGGACCGGTGCAGTTGATTACGCGCATTACATCCACATACGGAATACCGATTTTCTGATCGCTCACCTGTTTGTAGCCCCTTGGTCCCCCGTCTTTGGTGGTTCTGGAGTAGATGATCCAGGCGTGTGAAGATGCGGCTGTGCCCAGCAACAACAAAGAGAGCAAACTCAGCCTTAGGAACTTGATATTCATATCACTTCCTCCTTCTCAATTCTGGTGCGTACGTCTTCACCATCCAACTCCCAGAACACCACATACCGATACCGTTTGCCTGTTTGTGCGTCTTCATGAATGACCACATGAGAACCATTGGACTGGCCCAGTGCCATTTGACCGGTAGCGTAGCGCGACAATTTGTTCACATGGTCCGCATCAACCGGGTCGCTGTAATCGCCGGGTTGCGCGGTAGCTGGACACATTTCGTAGCCCTCGCCCTTGCACGACACGTACAGCACTTCTACCTGCAACAGCCCCCAAGAACCCGGGACCGGCAAATAAGCAATGTACTTACTGGTTTCACTGTAGCCCTTCCGAACACGATCCACGCTTCGGAACTCGGCACTGTAAATAACATAGGCGTTGCTTTCTTGCACTCCCGCAAGCAACAACAAGGAAAAAATAATAAAACGTCTCATAATACAAACAATTATGCCATACAATGTTAAGAACTGATGTTTGAAAATTACAAATGGCAAAAAGCTGCTTCATGCACAGATACATCGGTCATTACCGTCATCACCCTGCACAAATTATTGATAATGAATACTTTATATATTATACGAACTAAGCATTTTACTTTTAATAAATGTTTGTAAACATTTGCAAACACCTAAGTAGCTTATTTTCTTGGTTTAATGAGCCAAAGACTTGCTGGTTTTTCATCTTCACAGGCGTATTCCAAAAAAAATCCTGCGACCCTGAAGGCTGGCATAATTGTACGAAGCGTCAAAGGTGTAACCCTCCGGATTATTGACCTGTGCCTGTTTGTCAAAAGGATCAAATGGCCTAAGCAGTGGATTCCCTGGTACAAAATTGAGCAGGTTGCGGACGCCTGTATAAAACTCGAGCCTGCGTTTTGTCTTCTTTGTTGCCTGAACATTCACCAGCACATACCAGGGTGAATATTCGGGACGGAAATCATTGGGTACCACAGGCAGGCGCATGGGACTATACAACTTTGCACCGACATCAAGCATCCAGTTTCGAGGTAAAGGTTGCTGCACTTGCAGCGCTGCGCTGAGTGGCGGACTATGCACCTGCTGTTCAAAATCCATCGCGCCATTGCTGTCGCGACGCATGATGCCAACCTGCATGGCGGTAATGCCCAAGCTTATGCGCTGCCTCGTTACGGTGAATAGTTCAAAGTCCAGGCTCAGTCCGGCGCTGCGCGCGAAGCCATTGAGGTTGGTATAAATGATTTGATTCGGGTTGCTGAAATAATCGGCAACTATTTTGTTGCTGAAACGGGTGTAGAACAGGCCAGCCTCGGAACGAAGCGCACTCCTCCCGGGACTGGCTGAAAGTGCATAGTTGAGCAGCGCCGACCAGGATCGCTCGGGTTTCAATGCTTCTTTAAAAACA
The DNA here is from genome assembly GCA_964586595.1 of uncultured Flavobacteriaceae bacterium. GTDB lineage: Bacteria > Bacteroidota > Bacteroidia > NS11-12g > UBA955 > REEB481. The sequence goes on from CAZPHB010000013.1 coordinate 30,439, forward strand.
ATTTCCCTGGCACCGGTTAAGGCTGCATGATCTTCGGTAAACACCTGAACCAGCCGGTATCCGGTACCCACATTCAAACGCAGCGATGAAACTGAAGATGTTTGATAGCGCAAAGCCACACGCGGACTCCACACCATACCATGCACGCGATCGTCATCAACACGGATGCTGAGGTTATAGTCTATCCCCACTTTGGCCTTCCCTTCAGCCTGCACAAAGAACCCCGGAAGGAAACGTCGTTCCGCTGTTGGTGTGGCCACGGTTTGATCATCATAGAAGGTATAGCGCAGCGGCAAACCGGCCAGCCAGTTTAATCCGCGATGCTTGCCAGACCACAAGAACTGAAGAAATCCGACACGCTGCAACGCCTGAAAAGGCATGGTGCCGTAAACGGAATTTTGCCGATGTTCGGTCGCTGACCATTGAATCAAGGGCTTCCCGAACCATGCGAGCTGATACGCGCCCAGCAGTTCGTTTCTCGTAGTACGGATGCGTTCTCCATAAACAGAATCAGTACCTGCAAAGCGCTCTTCCCAATGCATCTGTCCGCCCCATCTGTACTCTTCAAACCTGCGCACGGCCAATGTTGCAGGAAGTTTACTGTTCCTGTTGATGCTCATTTTTTGAAAGAAGCTGAAGCGTTCCTGAACCGGAATATCCGTAAATCCATCACCATTGTTGTCGAACGGCTGATTCATTAAAAAACCATGCAGGCTGCTGATCATATTCACTTTTCCCCAGCGGTATAGTCCGGCAAGGTCCACCGAATGTTCGCCATGACTCGTGCTGTTCATGTCCGCATGCACCTGATTGCGCCGTTGCGGACTGCGGGTGATTAGGTTTATCACTCCGGCCATGGCTTCAGGACCATACAGTGCCGATGCCGCACCCTTGATGATTTCCACGCGCTCCAGCAAACTGTTGGGTAAACCCATGAGGCCGTAAACAGTGCCCAAACTGCTCACCAAAGGCATGCCGTCAATGGTCACCAGAGTATAAGCCCCTTCCATCCCGTTGATGTGAATATCTCCGGCGCTGCACACATTGCAATTCACCTGAGGCTGCAAGCCATTCACCATCTGCACCGATTCAAACAGGTGCGCGCCCGGATTGGAACGAAAAAAAGACCGCTGCAACACTGCAACCGGTACAGGGCTGTTTTGCCGCAAAACAGGCCTCATGGTTCCGGTAATCACCACTTCATTCATGGAAGCACTATCTGTTTGGGCCAGCAAAATTCCACAGAAGAAAGGAATCAGCACTAACTTTTTTCGCATTGTCTAAATTATTTTTGCGTAATACAAAATTATATATTTTTTACACTCTAAAGGAAACAACGTCAGACACGGGCGATGAGCTGGTTTTGAAGAAACGATATGAGATGTTCGAGGCAGCGTTGGGCTGCGTGCCTGATGATCTTGAATTCGGTTCACAGGAAAACAAGAGGAACGGCCTGCTGCACGAGTCCGTTGACCATTGAAATCTGTTACCTTCGCACCAAGATTCAAAAAGACCTATGGCTTTCGACCTTGACCTGATCAAAACCGTGTATGAAAGGATGCCGGCCCGCATTCAGGCTGCGCGCAACCTGGTTGGCCGTCCGCTGACCCTTTCAGAGAAAATCCTGTATAACCATTTGTGGAACGGCGATGCCACCACGCAATACGAACGGGGTCGCTCCTATGTTGACTTCGCCCCTGATCGTGTGGCCATGCAGGATGCCACCGCGCAAATGGCCTTGTTGCAGTTCATGCAGGCAGGTCGCCCGAAGGTGGCCGTGCCCAGCACCGTGCACTGCGACCACTTGATTACGGCAAAAACTGGCGCTGATGCTGATTTGAAAATCGCCAATGAAGAAAGCCGCGAAGTGTATGACTTTCTTGCATCTGTTTCCAATAAATACGGCATCGGCTTTTGGAAGCCCGGTGCGGGCATCATCCACCAGGTGGTGCTGGAAAACTACGCATTCCCCGGCGGTATGATGATTGGTACGGACAGCCATACCGTGAACGCCGGCGGCCTCGGCATGCTGGCTATTGGCGTTGGTGGTGCCGATGCCTGCGACGTGATGGCCGGTCTTCCCTGGGAACTCAAATGGCCCAAACTGATAGGCATCCGTCTGCGCGGCAAACTGAGCGGCTGGGCAGCTCCTAAAGACATCATCCTGAAGGTGGCGGGAATCCTCACCGTAAAAGGCGGCACCGGTGCCATCGTGGAATACTTTGGCGAAGGCGCAACTGCGCTGAGCTGCACCGGTAAAGGCACCATCTGCAATATGGGTGCTGAAATCGGAGCTACTACCTCCACTTTTGGATACGACGACAGCATGGCGCGCTACCTGCGTGCTACAGGCCGCGCAGAAATTGCCAGCCTTGCCGACAGCGTTCGCGAACACCTCACCGCCGACCCCGAAGTATATGCCAACCCCGAACAGTATTTCGATGAAGTCATCGACATCGACCTGAACGAACTGGAACCGCACCTCAACGGACCATTTACTCCGGATCTGGCAACACCTGTAAGTAAAATGAAAGAAGCTGCTGCTGCACATGGCTGGCCCACCAAAGTGGAAGTTGGACTGATTGGCAGCTGTACCAATTCAAGCTACGAAGACATCAGCCGCGCGGTAAGCCTGGCACGTCAGGTGGCAGACAAAAACCTGAAAACAAAGGCAGAATTCACCATCACGCCCGGCAGCGAACAGGTGCGTTATACCATCGAACGCGACGGATTCCTGGATGTATTCGACAAGATTGGCGCCACCGTATTTGCCAATGCCTGCGGACCCTGCATTGGCATGTGGGACCGTATGGGTGCTGAAAAGCAGGAAAAGAACACCATCGTGCACAGCTTCAACCGCAACTTCGCGAAGCGTGCCGACGGCAACCCCAATACCTTCGCATTTGTGGCGAGCCCTGAATTGGTGACCGCTCTTGCCATTGCAGGCGATTTGACCTTCAATCCACTGACCGACACCCTGACCAATGAAAAAGGCGAACAGGTGAAACTGGATCCTCCGAGTGGCGATGAATTGCCATCCAAAGGATTTGACGTGGAAGACCCGGGTTATCAGGCTCCTGCCGCCGATGGCAGCGGCGTAAATGTAGCCGTAAGCCCAAGCAGCAACCGCCTGCAATTGCTCGATCCATTTGCTCCTTGGGAAGGCACCGACCTGAAAGGCTTGAAGCTGCTCATCAAGGCAAAAGGAAAATGTACCACAGATCATATTTCCATGGCCGGACCCTGGCTGAAGTTCCGTGGACACCTGGACAACATCTCAAATAACTTATTGATTGGCGCCATAAACTTCTTTAATGAAAAAGCCAATGAAGTGAAGAATCAACTTACCGGTGAATACGGTGCTGTACCCGCTACCCAGCGCGCATATAAAGCAGCCGGCATTGGCAGCATCGTAGTTGGTGACGAAAACTACGGTGAAGGCAGCAGCCGCGAACACGCAGCGATGGAACCCCGTCATCTGGGCGTTCGTGCCGTGCTGGTGAAGAGCTTCGCGCGCATCCACGAAACAAACCTGAAAAAACAGGGCATGCTGGCGCTCACCTTTGCCAACAAAGAAGATTACGACAAGATCCGCGAAAACGACAGCATCGACATCATCGGACTGACCAGCTTTGCACCGGGCGTACCCCTGCAACTGGCACTGCATCACGACGATGGAAGCAGCGAAACCATTCAGGTAAACCACAGCTACAACGACCAGCAGATTGAATGGTTCAAGGCCGGTGGAGCTTTGAATATCATTCGTCGCTCTGTAGGCGCTTAAGGCATCACAGATCCCTGGTAAAAGCCATATCGGAAATCCCGGTATGGCTTTTTTCATGTTTGTGCCATTTCTGAAACACCAAGCCGGCTTGCAGTTTGTTTATCTTTGTGGATAGTCCGCTGCGCCCATTGCAAGGCGGCAAAAAAAAACGTGCGTAAAGGATACACATACTTAGGGTTCATACTGATGATGGCATCAGTAATTTCTATTGGAAACCAGGTTCATCAACTGATGAAGACCCGACCTTACCAACGGGGAACCAATCCGGGGTATTTCCAACAGTGGTTTGAAGAAAAAAAGGACGCCAATGGTGTCATTCCGCCTTGGCTGCATGCGGCATGGCATCGCGCAGACCAACGACTGATCAGCCTAAGAAGTGGCAACAATCCCATCGACACTGTTTATGAATTGGGCCCGCAACAAACAGGTGGACGTACCCGCGCATTGCTGGTTGACCGACGCAACGACAACATCATACTTGCCGGAGGTATTTCCGGCGGCCTTTGGCGCTCTGAAAATGGAGGTTCTGCCTGGGTTCCCCTGAACGACCAGCAAAGCAGCATGCTGGTGAGCTGCCTGGTGCAAAATCCGTTCGATCCCGATGTGATGTATTTTGGCACTGGCGAAGCACGCGAAGCAGGCGTAGATGTTCCCGGCGACGGCATATTCAAGAGTACCGACGGTGGACGCAGCTTCCAGCAACTTGCTTCCAGCAGAGGTCTTGCCGGCATGGATGAAGTTTGGGTACTGGAACATTCACTTACAGATTCTAACACCCTGTTCGCAGGTACCGAACGAGGTTTGTACCGAAGCATCAATGCAGGCAATACCTGGGAACTGGTGTACAACAATGCCCGCGCCTCAGACATCATTTGTTTTCCGGATGGCCGTGTGTTGTTTACACGCATCAGCACAGGAATTTACATCAGCGACAGCGCCGGCAAAGTTGGCACATTCAAACTAATCAGCGATGCCGATATTCCGGCACAGGGCGCTTACGGCCGCATCGAAGTTGATTACTGCAAACGATTCCCAAAAGTAGTTTATGCCCTGTTTGAAGGCCCCAGCTTCAGCAGCAATGCCACGGCATTCATGAAAAGCTCTGACGGTGGACGAACCTGGATCCGCAGAACCGTTCCCACGTCTATTGGAAGTGGATACCAAAACTTTTGTGTGATGTTGGGAGTTTCGCCTACCGACAGCAACCGCCTGGTTACCGGAGGCGTGAATATGGCCATCACCACCAACGGTGGCAGCACCTGGTCAAACAGTCCGACAGGGCATGCAGACCATCACGTGGTGGCGAAGATGAGTGTAAACCAGGACAACTATCTGGTTGGCAGCGACGGCGGGGTGTGGAGGCATCGATGGTCTGCAACTTCTGCAAATCCTGTGGACCTGAACAGTGGTTACCGCACCACCCAGTTTTATGCGGGCGGTTTTGGCATGAGTGGCGATAAAGTGATTGGTGGAACACAGGACAATGGTACGCACCTGACCAGAGGTAATTTACTGTCTTCCAAGTTGTACGGTGCCGATGGCGCATATGCGCACATCGGATTGCAAGATGGAACCATTGCTTATGGTTCTACCCAAAATGACGGCATCTTCAGGATTGACAACTTCGAACAGGCCGGACAATTTATCAGTGGCATCAGCAGCGACAGCTTTACCATTGAAGGTGTGGATTTCATCAATGCCTATCAGATGAACAAGGCAGATCAATATCAATTGTTTTACCGCACCAATGCAGGTATTCATTTCACACAGGATGGAGGCGACAGCTGGAGGAAAATCACCAAGCGCCTGGTCAACCAAAAGGCCATCGGTATTTCCAACGAAAAGAACCCCACCGTGTATTTCGGCGGCGCTTCTGCTTCATTCTATCGCGCAGATTCAATCCTCACCAAGGGCTTCTTCAGAGAAGTGAACCTGAGCAGTACCGTACCTTCCTCTGTAACCAACGACATGCTCAAGTGCATCATCGTCCATCCAAAGGATAAATACACGGTGTACGTTTCATTCAACAACATCAACGCACAGCCACGCATCTGGAGGGTAAGCAAAGCCAATACGACCAATCCTGTTTGGGAAAATGTTTCCGGCAATTTACCGGCGAGCCTGCCCGTGAATTTTGTTCAGTGCGACCCATATAAGCCGGACAGCATCTTGTACGCTGCCACCGATTTTGGTTTGTATTACACCACCAATGGCGGTGCCACTTGGTCGAAAGAAACACGTGTACCCAATGTGTACATCCCGGAAATCAAGTTGCGCGAAGATGGAACCCTGTTCATAATCACCCATGGCCGTGGCATTTTTGCTGCTAAAGTGGCTGTTGACCCAACGGCTTCCGTGAAAGAGGTACGCTCCCTGCCCGCATTGCGCTATGGTCCGAATCCTGCGCATGATGCGCTGCGCATTGACGCTGTTTCCGGAAGTTATTCCGTGCGTGTGTTCAACATGAATGGGCAACAGATTTACCAAACCAGCGTGAAATCCGGGCCGTTAAGCCTCAATACCAGTGCCTGGCGCAATGGCTATTACCTGGTTCAGGTTCAGAACGAAGTGGGCAGCCGCACCTTCAAAGCACTCATCGCACATCCCTGATTTACCCGTGGAAGCCCAGATTCAACAGGAACTGCGCTTGTTGCAAGAAGATCTGCAGCTTGTAAAAGACGCCCTGAAGGAAGTGAGTGCAGATATGATTCGTGAAGGTTTTACCAATTATCCGGTTTTTTTGGCCTCGGCCGAAACGCTCCGCATCGGTGAACCCTTATTCCAGCGTTCAGAGTACGAAATCCACTTCAACATCAACGCTTCCACGCTGGAAACTTTTGCCGAACAGGGTTTCATCAGTACCGACCGCATCGAAGCCTTCAAGTCGTCTTACAAAGATCCCGCACACTACATGTGCTTCCTGCTGGCGAGTCCCATCGCAGGGGCACATTTTGTCTTCATACCTTACAGTCCCATTTCACAAATCGACGCGTGAATCCAAGGGTTGCCGTTGTTGTCCTGAATTACAATACCCGCCATTTGCTGGAGCGGTTCCTGCCGCTGGTGCTGGAAAGCACCTATGCCAATTTGGAAATTGTGGTTGCTGATAATGCCAGCACCGACGACAGTGTAGCAGTTTGTGCGCAGAAATTTCCCGAAGTACGCATCCTGGAAACAGGCACAAACCTGGGTTACGCCGGAGGCTATAACCATGTACTTCGGCAGGTGCAAGCAGATTTTTACGTGCTGCTGAACAGCGATGTAGAAGTAACGCCAAACTGGCTGGAACCTATGGTGGCGCTCGCTGCAACCGATCCTAATGTTGCCGCCATACAGCCGGCCATTCTGGATTTCCACCGGAAGTCGCATTTTGAATATGCCGGTGCTGCCGGTGGCTGGATCGACCGTTATGGTTATCCTTTTTGCCGCGGACGGGTTTTTCATGTGCTGGAAGCGCAAGACCAGCAATATGACGCGCCGGCCGATATCTTCTGGGCATCTGGCGCTGCCATGTTCATCCGCGCTGCCGACTTTCACGCCGCCGGAGGCTTCGATCAACATTTCTTTGCCCACATGGAAGAAATTGACTTGTGCTGGCGCCTGCAACTGGCAGGTAAACGCATCGTGTATTGCCCTGATTCAACCATTTACCACATTGGCGGTGGAACACTGAGCCACCAAAGTGCACGGAAAACATACCTCAACTTTCGCAATGGATTGCTGATGCTGGAAAAGAACCTCTCTGAAAAGGAACGCTCGGGCATCATTTTTCGCAGGCTGCTGTTGGATGGACTCGCGGCAGTAAAATTCATGGCAGCTGCTAAATTCAGTCATGTTTGGGCCATTTGGAAAGCCCACCGTTATTTCCATACCCAACGCCATAAATTCCGTCCTGAATCGCCCCACAAGACCGTTCAACTGACTGGCCGCTATGATGGTTCCATTGTTTGGGACTTTTACCTGCGCGGCAGAAAACGCTTCCGTGAAATTGTGTGGGAATAAATTCCCACCTAAAAGTACAACAGCAACAGCGTTTAAAAAGAAAGGCTTCCCTCGGGAAGCCTTTCCAATTATAGGTGATATAGGTTGGTTGGGTGCTTATTAGTAGCTGAGTACGAAATCAACCCTGCGGTTTTTGGCACGGCCGGGAGCAGTGCGGTTGTCGGCGATGGGCTTCTCCTGACCAAAACCTGTTGCAGTGAGGCGCTCGGCGGCAACACCCTGACTGGTGAGGTAGCGCTTCACCGAATCGGCGCGACGCTGTGAAAGGTCCTTGTTTTTGGCAGGATCACCCACGTTGTCGGTATGACCTTCAATAGAAACAATGGCTTCTTTGTATTCGTTCAGGATGGCGGTAAGCCTGTTCAGGTCGTCAAAAGATTCTGCGAGGATTACGTCGCTGGCAGTTTCAAAGTTGATACCCTTAGCGGCCAACGCAATACGCTGACGCACTTCCTGTTTGATTTCGGGGCAGCCTTTGTTGGCAGCGATACCGGCTTTATCCGGACAGCGGTCGGTATTGTCAAAGATGCCGTCACCGTCAGAGTCGGGGCAACCTTCTGATGTTTCAGGACCGGCCTTCAGCGGGCATTTGTCTTTGCGGTCTTCTACGCCATCACCGTCAGAATCGGGACAGCCGTTGAAAGCAGCTGTGCCTGCCATAGAAGGGCACTCGTCTTTGCGGTCTTCAATACCGTCTCCGTCAGAGTCGGGACAGCCATTGAAGGCAGCAGACCCCATGACTGTAGGGCACTGGTCCATTTTATCTTCCACGCCATCGCCATCAGAGTCGGGGCAACCATTGTATTCCGCAGGACCTGGCAGATTTGGGCAAGCGTCGTCGGCATCCAAAATACCGTCACCATCAGAATCCATAGGACAACCCACAGAATCGACGTTGTTGCGGTATTTCTCTTCAGTTCCGGGGCACTTATCGTATTTATTGGGAACACCGTCTTCGTCCTCGTCCTTCATCTTCTTGCCGGGCTGTGGAGCTCCGCCATTTCCGAAGGAATAAGCAATACCGAAGGAGTGGTACATGTAGGCATCGAACAGTTTGCTGCGGCCATGAATGATGCTGTGGTTTGGCGTGCGTGCCTGACCATCCCAAATATCGTTGTGTGTGTAGTTGAAGATGCTCGAAACGCGCAGGGAAACCGCATCGGTAACCTGGTAATTCACGCTCAGGCCACCGTTCACCAATCCGCTGAAGCCGATGTAATGCTTGTTGATGTTGTTGATGCGGGAATCCACGTAGAACACACCCCATCCGCCAATGATGTTGGCAGACAGCTTGGCATCTTCCTGCAGGATGCGGCCATTGTTCAGTTTCAAGCGGGCGCCGCCCACAAATTCAAACGTGCTGGCCTTAAAGCCTGCATATTTCCATGGATCAATTTCCCACTGGATGGTATTGTAGAAACCCACATCTCCGGCGGAGGTGCGCACGATTGCATCGAAAGATGGGCTGATGTAATACCCGAACTGTGCACCGATGCCGTTGTAAATAGGCTTGCGGGCAAAAAACAGCGAAGAACCGAGATCGCCGAGGTATTCACGCCATCCGGCGTTGATTTCAATGCCCATGGGTTTGTACACCGTTTGGGCCGTACCCTGTGCGGCGCTAAGCAGCGCAACACCAGATACAAGTAAACCTTTCAAGTAGTTTTTTATCATAGGGTTTTATTTTTTACACCTTAGGTTAATGATTGGTGGACAAATATAGAAAATGGATTATAGAAAAAAAGTGGTATCGGGCTGATAAAAGTCATTTTTTACCCGACGAATCAATTGTTGATGTACAGCATCGAACCAATCACCTGCACCCTGTAGGTAGCAAGGGGTTGGGGCGTTGGGCCGCCCAAAGGCATCCCATTGAACCCATATTTGGAAGCACAGCAAGGGCTGAAGCTTCCTGTTGTATAGGTTCCGCAGCGCAATTGCAGCAAGGTGCTGTCCACCTGAATCAAGGAACATTGATTGGTGGGCTGATAGCCGCAAGTTCGTTCAAAAGCCTTCCAGTCGCCATTGAAATCATGCACCAGCAATACGCCCCGGCTTCCGCCATTCAGAAACATCCAGCTTCCGGGCTGCTGCAGGTACAAATAAGAAGGAAGGGATAAATTTATGGACGTATTCACCGGACCACCGGGAATTGGTTCCACGGGAGGTCTGTTGCGGTCGCAGGAACTGTAACAAAGCACAGGCACAATGGCCGCTAAAAGTAAAATCTTATTCATAGCTGTAGAATCCTTTACCGCTTTTGCGCCCATGCAATCCGGCATCCACCTTTTGTTTCTGGATGCGTGATGGTCTGAATTTCTCATCCTGATGAAACAGGTTGAACATCGATTCTGTGACGGAATAATTGGTTTCAACGCCAATCAGATCCATCAGCCTGAAAGGCCCCATCCGGAACCCGGAGGCTTCCATCAAACGGTCGATCTGTTCAAAGTCGGCCACTTGCTCCTCCATGATTTTCAACGCTTCCACATAATAATGACGGGCCACTCGGTTCACGATGAAGCCCGGTGCATCCTGCGCCAGCACCACAGTTTTTCCCAAGGATTCGGCAAATTGCGACGCCGCTGCTACGGTTTCCCTGCTGCTGTGGGCACCGGCAATTACTTCCACCAACTTCATCAAGGAAGCAGGATTGAAAAAGTGTATGCCCACAAATCGGGCCGGATCAGGCACCGCAGCAGCGATTTGGGTAATGGGTATGGAAGATGTATTGGATGCCAGAATGGTATGTGCCGCATTGTTTTGGGCCAGCACTTCAAACAGTGTTCTCTTCACCGGCAGCTGTTCCACAATGGCTTCAATGATTAAATCTGCCTGCAAAGAGGTTGCATCACCACATGTTTGAATGCGTGCCAGCGCTTCCTGCATTTCTGTTTGGGTAAGCTTTCCTTTGGCAACCGATTTCTCGAGGTCGGTGCGGATGTACGCGAGGCCACGTTCCAAAGCACCTGAACCCGTATCAAACAAGATGGTCTGATAACCTGCTTTGGCAGCGCACAGGGCAATACCCGAGCCCATGACTCCGGCACCAGCAATACCAACGGTTTTTATCTGGGACATCATGCAAACTTACCGCAAAGAAACGAGCTGCACCACCTGCCTGTGCGGCGGTCAGCGTGCCAGCAGCCAGAAGACAGGATTCTGTACCTTCTGTCCCTGCCAAACCTGGAATTGCAGTTCCGTTTTGCCGTCATCGTCGGTAAACACCACGCCCACCGGTTGACGCGTATCAATCTGATCGCCTTTTTTTACCAGCACCTTACCCAGGTTGGCATATACGGTAAAGTACTCGCCATGATTCACAAGCACCGCCTGTTCCTGACCGGGGATGCTCAGCACTGCGCTTACTACGCCCTTGAACACCGCCCTCGCCTGCGCCCCGGAAACAGAGCTGATGTCGATGCCATTGCTCACCAGGGTAACATCCCTGAGTTCCGGATGTTGGTAGGTGCCAAAGCCTTGGGTAATTACCCCGCGCTCCAAGGGCCAGGGCAATTTGCCCTTATTGGTTGCAAATGCCGAGGAAAGCGCGCGCGCTTCAGGCGTGAGTGACGTAGCGGGCGCCGCAGAACTGGTCTTCGAGGTGGTGCCCGAACTGCCGCCGGTAGATTTGGGGGCGGTATTTCGTGCGGGTGCTGCAGCCGACTTCCGCTGGGCAGCCATTTCTTTGGCAATCAGGTTGCGGATGGCCTGATCCAATCGTTTCAGGGCTTGTTGCTGTGCATTGAGTTTTTTGCGCAATTCGCGCTCCTTCCCGCCCAAACTTTTGGCAAGTTCATCCTTGCTTTGCCGGTCCCGTTCCAGCTGCCTGCGCTCTGTTTCTTCTGCGCCCAGGAGGCTGCTCTTCTTCGTCTTCACCCCTTCCAATTCCAAAAGCCGGGCATTCACCTCCATCTTCCGGTCGCGGATGTCGTGGATGAGTTCCTTCTGAAAGGAAGCCAACTTGCGGATGTATTTGATGCGGCTGACCGCCTGGTTGAAGCTTTCCGAAGAAAAGATAAATGCCAGTTTACTGAACTTGCTTCGGCTTTTATATGATTGAACCATCACCCTGGCCAATCGCTTCTTTTCCTCATCCAGGGCAAATTCCAATTCATCAATTAATGAAGCTTTCATGGCAATTTCCTGATCCACGCTGCTTATTTCTTCGCGAATGGTTTCAATCAGGTCGTTCTGATTGCGGATGAGTTTCCCCAGCAGCACCAAGTTGTTCAAGGTTTGCTTCTTTTTTTTCTGGGTTTCCTCCAGCACCTTGCGTGTACGGGCAATTTCTTCCTGTGCCTTGCGCTTTTTTTCTTCCAGTTCTTTGCGCGATTGTGCTTTTGCCGGATGCAGCAACATCAAGGGCAACAGGAACAAAAGGATCTTAGCGACGTTCATAACTGGCGGGGATGTTTAGTGGAAATTGAAGGTTTAGCGCAGCGGATAATTCGTTGATCGTTAGTGAAGCCGAGGATTCCTGTACAGACGGGTCGGCACCTTTGTTGTTGTTTGCCAGAACCTTTACGCGAATGTTCTTCGGCATAAACAGATCCGGACGCTCCCTGCTGGGCATTTGTCCTTGGTAATTCGCTGTGATGGATCGCGCATTGTCTTGATCGGCCAATGCTGAAGAAACCAAAGTACCTGCATCAAAAAACAGCCTATTGGTCCAGGTGCTGAGTTTAGCCATCCATTGGAAGTTCAGGCTGTCGTAACGATATGTTGCGGTATCAAAAAGCGGCAAACCGAGCATCAGCTTTTGCAGTTCGCTGAGGGAAAGCGGGGCGCCCAGCAATTCCTGAAGGTAGGCGATGCTGTACACGGCATAATATTTCTGAAGGTAGTTCACCACCTTCACGGAATCGCGGGTAATCAACGCACGGGCGGCAGTGATGCCCATGCCGGGACTGATGCTGAGCCACAGCACAGAATCGCGTTTCATGCGAAACGTGGCATTGAGGCTGAGGTCGGATCCGTTCATGTCCAGATTCAAGTCGCCCTTTCCTGAAAAAGCACTCCAGTTGCTGGAAACCAAATCGGCAGCTTTTTGTTCCAAGCGCGCTGCTGTTGGCGCAACGACCGTTGGCACAGCCTCCTCGCGGAGCGCTGCCTTTTTCGACCCAGATTTAAACACCTTGCAGGATGTTCCTGTAAGCGCAAACAATAACAAAAGGCCTGTAATCTTATGGTTCATAAAGTTTCTTATTGAGTTTAACGGCATCTCCCCCGGCCTTTAGTGCCTGCAGCCAGTATTTTTTTGCCTGTGTTTTTTGGTTCAGTTGATTGAAGGCGTCTCCCAGTGCTTCCAAAAGCTGCGGTTCTTTGGTTTCAGGAGTATTGAGTGCCAGCCAAACGTTGATTGCACCCTCTGGTTTATGTGCATAAAACAAAACCCAGCCCAGTATCAACTGCACTGCTTCTAAATCAGTACCCGGATTTGCCGCAGCCTCAAGTGCCCTTTGTTCCGCTTCAGCAGTCTTGCCCTGCAGGGCCAGTACATAGGCAAGCTGGGCCTCTGCCCAAGGTACTTCGGGCCATTGCAACAGGTTCGTGTTTGCCAGGCTGAAGGCTTCATCCAATTTCCCCTGAGCACAAAGAATACGCTGCTGGAGCGCACTCAGCGCCAGGCGGTCGTTTCGTTCATAGGCGATGCCTGCGCCATAGCTTGCAGATTCAAGGGCTACATCAAGCTTTTGCTGCTGAAAGGCAGCGTAAGCCACCCAATAATGTGCCACGGCACTGACGGGAAATAAAGAAACCATGTCAGCTGCGGTTTCAGACAAGTTCTTCCAGTCTGCTGTCCACTGCAAAGCACGATTAGTTTTTTCAAAAGCGCGGAAGGCAGTGCCTTCCTGAAGCAGCGCAACATTCCGAATCATCTGCAGGTAACAAGCCGCTGCCAGGCTGTCCATGTGTCGTTTTGAGGCCAGGTCCCCGCAATATTCCAGCACATGTACATCATCGGGATGAGCTTCTTGCAAGGCGTTGAGCACGCGGCTGGTGCTGTCTGGGGAAAGACGAACGTTTCTGCCCCACAGGGTCAGCAGTTGTTTCTTTCTGGCGAATTCCAGATCGGTGCTTGCAGCCAAATGCTGTATGGCATCGTAGGTATTGCTTGTTTCGCCACGGTTCAGGCGGATGTTCAGCAGCAACAACTCGGCTTTGGCATTCGCAGGGTTTTGACTCAGAATAGCTGTGAGGAGCGGTACGGCGCGTTCGGGCATATTCGCATCCATGCATAATTCAGCCTCCCGGAAGGCGTAAGCCATTCTGTCGGGGTATTTTTCCCGCAGTTTCTTCATGGCTTCCACTGCTTCCACGTAGCGCCCTTCGGACTTCAGCAAGCGAATTTTTTCTTCCGTAGTATAAGGCCTGAGGCCAACTTGAGATTCTCGAAGTTCAATAAGCTGCAGCGCTTTGCCGCGATTGCCTGCGCGCAGCTGCAACCGCAAAGCTTCCTGAAACAGGGCGAAGCGATTGGGCGTTTCGCGCATGAGTTGTTCATAAACTTCTGCAGCCTGCGCATACAAACCCTGGGCTTCCATAATTTCGGCCTCCAGCTCGCGGTACCAGCGGTTCTGAGGATTCAGTTTCCGTGCTTTTTTGATGAAAAACAGGGCTTCGCTGTTGCGTTTTTCCCTGGCGTGGATGCTGGCTATTCGGTACAATACCGCATCGTTGTCGGGCCGTTCCCGCTCCAGGGCCATAAATGCGGCCAATCCCAGGTCGCCGGAGCCGTTTAAAAACTGTGCTTCTGCCTGCAGGTAGGCATTGGTAAAAGAAACTTCGGCACCGTCGGCTTGTATGGCTGCGCCGGCAGATGCTGTCTCAGGCTTTTTGAGGAGGCCACAGGATGTGCTCAGCGTGGCAATGATGAGCGGCAATATGGCAGCGGCCGCCCTCATGGATTAATGCTGGGTGGAATAATCCCCGATACTCAATTCGTGGCTGTTTCCATCAAGGCGCACATGGTTTCCGATGATGCTGTTGGTGCAAGTGAGGTTGCGGATGGTACTGTGACTCTGGATGATGCTGTTGTCCACCACACAATTTTCCAGTTCCGTATTGTCGCCAATGGAAACATACGGACCAATGCGGCTTCCTTTGATGCGCACGTTGGCTCCGATGAAACAGGGTTCGATGATTTCGGTACCACCGTTGTACTGGTTTTTATCCACGGCAAAATGGTCCTTTCTGGTAGCCAGCAATCGTTGGTTGGTGAACACGGTTGCGTCTTTGTTGCCGCAGTCCCACCATTCTTCAACGGCACCGGGCGCAAAACGCAATCCTTTATTTTTCATGTTTTCCAGCGCATTGGTGAGCTGATACTCGCCTTTTTCGCGGATGTTGTTGTCGAGCAGGTAGCGCAATTCTTTCTTCAGGTTATCACCATCGCGGAAGTAGTAAATGCCGATGATGGCCAGATCGGAAACAAATTCCGCAGGCTTTTCCACAAAATCGGTGATGTTGTTTCCCTCGTCAATTTTCACCACTCCAAACATGCGCGGGTCTTCAACGCGATGCACCCAGATGATGCCATCGCGTGTTTTGTCGAGTTCAAAGTCGGCGCGAAACAAGGTATCGGCAAAAGCCACAATCACTTCACCGTCCAGACATTCTTCGGCGCAAAGGACAGCGTGCGCGGTTCCCAAAGGTTCATCCTGGTAGAAAATCTTTCCTTTGGCGCCAATGCTTTCGGCAACATCCAGGAGCTTTTGCTCTGTTTCTGCTCCGAAGTCGCCAATCACAAACGCTACTTCTTCAATACGGTCACGGCATACACGGGCGATATCTTCAATCAACCAGTGTACAATGGGCTTTCCAGCTACCGGCAGTAAGGGTTTGGGAACGGTGAGGGTATGCGGACGCATGCGTTTTCCCATTCCCGCCATTGGCACTATTACCTTCATAATTTGTTACTGCAAGATTAACCCTGCAAATAACGGGCTTTTAAGGTTAAGATACCTTAAACCCAGCCTTAAGTGTATGCTTTACTAAACACCGGTGGAGCCGTAACCTCCTGAGCCTCTTTCGGTTGGGTCAAGGGTTTCTGCAAGGTTCCAGCGCACATGTTCATGTTTGGCCACTACAAGCTGAGCGATGCGGTCGCCGTTGGAAATGGCAAATGCCTCTTTCCCGTGGTTGATGAGCAATACTTTTACTTCTCCCCTGTAATCGCTGTCAATGGTTCCCGGGCTGTTCAGTACCGTTATTCCGTATTTCAGGGCGAGTCCGCTGCGCGGCCTGACCTGCGCTTCGAAGCCGGCAGGTATTTCCAGAAACAATCCGGTGGGCACGAGCATGCGTGCGCCAGGTTCCAGTGTGCATGTTTCGGTTAAAAAGGCCAGCAGGTCCATCCCGGCTGCATGCGCTGTTTGCCGTTCAGGCAAAGGATTGCCGGAGCTGTTCACTACCTTGATGGTCAGTTGGGTTTCTTGTTCCATAATTCTGTTTTTAACATGAGCAACAGGTACACTGTGCCCATGGCCAATAATGTCAGCAACCATTTAGCGGGTTCCTCGCTCCGACTGATGTTCCAGAAATGCCACAGCAGATACAATACCACCGCAGTGCCTGCCGCCAACAGTGCAGAACCCTTTCGATAAGCCACCGGATAATACTTCTGTCCGAGGATATACGAAGCCAACATCATCAGCAGGTAAACGCCAAAGGTGGTCCAGGCGGAAGCCACAAATCCCCAGCGTGGAATGAACAGCAGGTTCAGCACAACGGTAAGCAGTGCCCCGCCCAGGGCTATACGCGCACCCATGCGGGTTTGTCCGGTGAGTTTATACCAGATGCTCAGGTTGTAATAAACACCCAGACACAGGTTGGCTGCCAGCAGGATGGGTACGATGGCCAATCCGCGTGGGTCCTCGAAATATGTTTCGTTGCGGATCAGCAAGGGTGCCAACACATCCAGCAACAAGAGGGTTGCAAGTGCCATTCCGCATACCACCCAAATGAATATGGACATCACACGGGCGTAGGTTTCCTGCGGATTGTTTTCTTTGCTTCGGGCAAAGAAGAACGGCTCGGCAGCAAAACGGAATGCCTGAACGAAGATGGTGAGCACCATCGCCAGTTTGTAGAATGCGCCATAGATGCCCACCTGTGTATCGCCTTCCTGCGCAGGCAGCATGCTTTTCAACAGAATCCGATCCAAGGTTTCATTCACCATTCCTGCCAATCCTACCCAAACCAGGGGTAAGGCATAGTGCAGCATCCGCAACAGCAACGCTCGGTCATAACTGCCAAAGGCCTGTTTCCATTGTGGCCACAAGAGGATGAACGTACACAGGCTGGCCAACAGGTTGGATAGGAAAATATAGGCAACCAGATGATCTGTCTGAGCGAATTCGGGGTTGACCCAGCCCAAGTCTGCCAGTTGCGGCAAGACAATGAGGAAGAATAGGTTCAGTCCTACGTTCACAAAAATGCCGGTAAGCCGGATGCCGGCAAAGCGTAAAGCTTGTTGCTTTTGTCTGAGCCAGGCAAACGGAAGGGCTGCCAGCGCATCTGCAGCCAGTATTCCTGCAAAGCAGCGGATGTAGAATGCATGACCAGGGTAGCCTATAAAACCAGCAATGGACTCTGCAAACAGCAAGGCGGGCAAGGTGAACAACAAGGTGCTGACCAGGATGGCACGAAATGCCGTGGCATAAGCACTTTGCTCCTTCCCTTCCTCGCGTGCGAAGCTGAAGAAGGCCGTTTCCATGCCGTATGTGTACAGCACAGCCAGAAACGAGGCATAGCTGAACATCACATTCACTACTCCGTAATCCGAAACTTCGGCCAGCCGCGCCGTGTAAAGCGGCACGAGCAGGAAGTTGATGAACCTGCCGACCATGCTGCTCAAACCATAGATGGCGGTTTGCGATGCCAGTTGCCGGATGCCGGAAGCCATGAAGGGCAAAACTACTTCACAGTGAACCTGAAAACCGAACAGATTGTAATCAGCGCAAAAAAACGAGTGCCTTGTTCCCAATCGGGGAACTCTTTGCTACCTTTCTGACATGTTTTTAGGTTATGAGGATTATTGCAAAAAGTACTTTGAGATCTTTCTGGTTCATACACAAAGACTGTGAAGAAGCACTCAAGACATGGCACAAGGAAGCAACAGAATCACTCTGGAAAACGCCACAGGACGTGAAGAAAGCGTACCCTTCTGCAAGTATCATTGCTGATAACAGGGTTGTTTTCAACATCAAAGGGAATCACTATTGGCTTATTGTGAAAATAAATTACGACTTCTCCATTGTCTGGATAAGATTTATAGGAACCCACGCCGCATACGATAAAATCAATGCCACCAACATTTAGAAAGATGCAGTACAAGTTGATTAAAACCGAAGAAGCATATCAGGATGCACTGAAGCGTCTGGAAGTGATTTTTGATGCCAGAAAGAATTCTGCGGATGCCGATGAACTGGAATTGCTCAGCCTGCTCATTGAAAAATACGAGCAGGAACATTTCCCCATAGACCTTCCCGACCCCATTGAAGCCATTAAATTCCGGATGGAACAACTGGGACTAAGGCAAAAAGATCTGGCAGAAGTCATCGGGCTTAAAAGCAGGGTGAGCGAAGTATTGAACCGAAAACGAAAGCTCACGGTTGACATGATCAGGAAGTTGCATTCAGCCTTGGGCATTCCCACGGAAATACTCATCAGGGAATACTAATCACAGCAGGCGCAATCGTGCTTCCGCATCAGCCACAACACCTACAATTTTAATAGTCAGTCAAAAAAAAGAGCGACCCGCGGGCCGCTCTTTTGTGCACTTGCTGTTTTGAATTTTATTCAACCACCAGTTTCTGGTAATTGCCTTCTGCTTCGCCTTCCAGGGTGAGCAGGTAAATGCCTTTGGCCCAGCCACGGCAGGGAATGCTGATCATGCCTTTGGCGCAGTTTTGTTCCAGCACCAGCCTTCCACCGCCATCGTAAATGCGGAGCTTGAGGTTGGCAGACGTGAAGGAATTTGCATCCAGGGTAAATACTTCGCGGGCTGGATTTGGCGCCAGCGCAGCTTCGCGGATGCTGATCTGCTGCACGGCTGAACCTTGTTCGGGTGCTTCACAGGGAATTCGTGGAGTGGCCGTGTAGGTCATGCTGCTGAAATCAATATAGCAGGCCCAGTCGGGGTTGTCCACGAAAGGATTCCTGTTCTTCTGCAAATCGGCAACCATTTCATGGCGTGCAATTTCAAAGTTTGTTGGCGGATACATGCGGTTCCAGCGCTTCAGAATCCACTGATTCTGACGGTTCAGTGCCTGATCCAAAGGCGATGGAATGCTGAATACGGCACCGCTGCGGTTGTATGTTGCGCAAATGTAGAACATGGCACGGGCGGCAAACCCTTTGGCTTCATCGCGTGGTTCATAAGCGGGATTTCCGCTGCTGTCCAAACCAAAGGCCCCATCGCGGAAACGCACCACCACACTCTTCAGCTCATTCAAAGGGAAGTTGCTGCGCACAGCATTCACGCTGTCCTGATGCACAGGTACCAGAATGTGCAGGTCGCTGTAGTTTGCGGAGTCTTGGTTGGAAATGCCCATCCAGCTGTATGGATACACGTGCTCGCGGCTAAAGGGCGTACCGGGTGTCCATTGCAAAGGAGGATTGTAAACGCCTTTGAATCCACTGTAGTGACAGGTCAACACACGACGACCACCGGTGGTATCGTATCCGTGCATGTAATCACCAAATACCGGCGCATAGTTGCTGTAGAAAATCTGTGTATGCGGACGAATCAATGAGCGCAGGTCTCTGGGGAAACTGCTCTTATTCACATCGATATTGCTGTAATAACCTGCCGGCGTTTTGCCTGGCGTGGTTTGGTTGCCAACGGAATTGCTGCTGTTGTAGTTTTCAAAACCTTCGCGGCCATTGAATCCAAAAACGGCAACATGATAGTCGGTGCCGGCCACCACCTGATCCAGAAGGAAGCTGCCGGGAGCGCCGATATAGGCCACCCGCGCACCGCCAATCCACATGCCTTTATCGTATGAAACTCCATCTACAGGCGCGCTGCTTACCGGAGCACCTTTGAGCACCAACACAATGAAACGCTCTGCATTGCTGCTTCCGGCGCTTATGGTTGCACGCACTTTATAGGCGGTAACCTGGTCAAAGGTAACCGCGGCAGGTGTGCCCGTAGGTTCTGTGGCTAAGGCGCCATTCACGCCATAAACACGGATGACAAAAGTGCCATTGTCGGGATCATCGCTCTTCAGCACCAAGCTGGACTTCTTAGAGCCTAAAGGAGCTGAAGGCTGGAAATTGATGGTGAACGTAGAATCTGCACCTGGTGCTACGAAGGCCGCACCGGTTAAGCTAAAATTGGAAGAATCACCGCCGGAGCTGGACAGTTCGCTGATGTTTAGTGTTTTTACATTGCTGCGGTTGCGCACGCTGAGGCTCGTTTTGGCCGTGTTGCCAATAAAAATCTCTGCACCGTTCAACAGTTGTTTGCCGTTGAGAAACACATTGATTTCCGGATTATCGGTAGGAATGGCCGCGTCCACCTTCACATCGTCCAAAGCCACGTTGTAGCCGCTTTGCTTGGTTTTGAAATGCCAGCGCACGTAGCGTGTAGTGCTTTGCGCCATAAAACTGTCCCTGGTCATGGAAGCAGCCATCAGCGTGGTATAGGTTTTCGCCACAGTCCAGTTGATGCTGTCGGAACTTTCTTCCACGGTAAACGTACCGTTAAACGGCCCGGGAGTGCCTGTGTAGCGCACATACCAGCTTACGTTTCCGGGTTTGGTGGCAAAGCGCACACCAACGTGTTCGCCGGTTCCGTCGAGGCGGCAGCTCAGCGGTGCCGAAAAGTAGTTTGCGCTGGTGGTGTAGGTTTCTGCAGCGGGATTGGCGCTGAGTGCTTTCCACCATCCTGCCGGAGGTGTGGTGATGTTGGTAAAATCCCAAAATGCGGGCAGGGTTGCCTGGCCGTAGCTTTTGGTGGATGCCAACATCAGCATCACAGCCAGTGTAGCAAATTTTATGATGTTCTTCATGATTTCCTGATGGTTTAGAAGCCGAGGCGGATGCCTGTCGTCCAGCGGGTGCCGGGCGCCACATACACTTCGATGTTTTTGGGATTCAGGGTTGCAGCAGGTGAACCCTGATTTCTGTGCTGTGCATCGCTGATGTACAAGCGGTTGCCGATGTTAAACACGTTCCCGAAGATGCCCAGCTCCATGCCTTTGAAGCGCTTGTTGTAGCCAAAGGCCAGATTGAAGGTATGGTAATTGGGAATGCGCCAGGCTTCACTGTCTTTGAATGTACCCACCAATGCCGTCGGGTCGAAATCGGCGAACTGTTTGCCAAACCAAATCAGCGATGGTGTTAGGTATGCGCCCTTTACGGGTTCGATGCGCAGCAAAGAGCTGAACTGTTGTTGCGCGGCATCGCCCACATGCACGCCTACGGCGCTGAAATCCACACGGGCGATGGTGTTGCCGTTGTCGTCGCGCACTTCAGCCACGGAACCTGAATTCCAGATCCAGTCGGCGATGGTTGCCGCCACTTCCAGGGAAATCCAGGAAACGGGTTTTAAAGCTGCAGAAAGTTCGATGCCTTTATGACGCGCTTTCAATCCATTGATGTTGTAGCTGAACTGATTGCCATCGGGGTCGATATAACTCGGCAGATTGTCCACGGGTTTGTTCAGCCAGGTGGTGTAATACAGGTTCAGGTCGGTAGAGAAATAGCGTGATTTGAAGCCAAGGCCACCTTCAACAGATTGCACTTCTTCGTTTTTCACGCCCTGCACCAAACGGTTCTGGTTGTCGAACACATTGTTGAATCGCTGCGGCCTGACCAGTCTTCCCACATTCACAAAAGCATTCACCTTGCGGCTGAAGTTGCGGTTGAAGCCTGCTTTGGCGGTATAACCGGTATAGCCAATCCAGGGCGTAGCCGCAGGATTTCCGTTGGCATCCGCCTTGAAGTAATCCCTCCGTTGGTAATTGGAACGGGTGAAACTCAGGTTGGCAAAAGTGCTGAACTTCTTGCGGCTGTATTCCCATTCGGCAAAAGCGCCGCCCCAACGCACATATCCTTCGTTGTAATAGCCGAAGATGTCGCCTTTGCGGTATAATGGACTTTTGGCCAAGGGGTAGAGTTCTCTTCCATCCGGACGGTAATAATCGCCACCCAGCAAATCGTGTACTTCACGGTAGTGGATGCCGCGATAGGTGCGCAAATCCACGCCACCGGACAGGTTCATGTTTGCCTTCAGCTTATACTGGAAGGTGGACAAGGCGCCAAACCAGTTGTGGTTGTTTACTGCGCGGGAAATGATGCTGCGCGACTTCTTTTCTGTTTCGCTGTAATCGGGATCGATGGGAGAAACGAAGGCCGATCCATACACGTTCTGGTGGTATGCATCCTGGTAATTGTAATTACCATTCACAAAGGGCACCTGCGCCAACCCTCTGCCACTGGTTCCGCCACCACGTCCATAGGAAGCGTAAACGGTGGTGCTGATGAGCAAACGTTTGTTGGGTGTATAGGTATGTTTCAGGTAGGCCTGTGGCTTGTGAAACATGTTTTCGCGTTCATTCATCGCTTCTTTTCCGGCAAAAACCGTATCGCCAGGCCCATTGATGGTATAGCGATCCAGCCAGCCCCAATGCTGGTTGTAGCGTCTGCCCATGTTTCGGGCAGAATTCGAAATGACTGTATCAATGCCTAATTCAGCGGCATATCCGGCATCATAAACAGGAAGTCTTGCACGGAAGCTGCGCTGTCCGTGGCTTTGGGGTGCACCAATCACCGTGAAGGAAATTGAGTGAAAATCATTGATGTTCTTCTCTGCCTTCAGGAAATAGCTGTACATCTGATCGTAGAGCTTGTCCACGTAGCCATTGCTCTGGCGCATGGTTCCGGCCAGTACTAGACCCCAGTCGCCCTTAAGCCTGCCGGTGTTCAGGGCGAAGGAAGTGCTGCGGAAACGGCTGTCGCCCATTTGGGTAGTGATGCGGGCCCCGGGTTTAGAGCTGATTCCTTTGGTGATGATGTTCATGGTACCACCCACCGAAGGATTGGCTATGCGCGAAGATCCAAGTCCGCGTTGCACCTGCGTGAGCGCCGTTACATCTGCCAAACCGAACCAGTTGCTCCAATACACCTGACCATTTTCCATGTCGTTCACCGGAATACCGTCGATCATCACAGCGATGTTGCGCTGGTTGAATCCGCGGATGGTGATGCGCGCGTCGCCGGCGCCGCCGCCCTGTTGCGTGGCATAAACGCCGGGCGTATAGTTCAGCGCCATGGGCATATCCTGACTTCCCAGGAGTTCGGTCATTTTACGACCGGTCATGTTGGAAAAGGCAATGGGTGTTTTGCGTTTCCCTGCGATGCTCGCAGTAATCTTCACGGCGTCAAGGGCACGGCTTTGGGGTTCCAGGGAGAAATCCACCCTGGTTTCTCCATCTACCTGAACATCAAATGTATCGGTGCGGTAACCCGGATGTTTGACAACTACCAATCGGTAACCATTGGCGGTTTGGGCACGGAAAAGTCCGTTGTTGTCTGCCTTATACGTTTGGTTTCCAATGATGATCTGGGCCCCGGGCAGGGCGTCGCCGCTCAACTCGTCGCTTACCCTTCCCCAAAGACTCCCCTGAGCCTGGGCTGCTGCCGGTAAACCCAACAGCATCAGCAGTAACAATCGCATATAAACCCTTTAGGGAATGATGAGCGTTTTATGGTCGCTAACGCCGCCGGCAAGATTCATCTGCACCACATATACACCTGATTTCAAGCCTTCAAGGCGCATCATGTGGTAACCGTTGTTCACCTCAACATTGGCTGAAACTTCCACCCTTCTGCCGGAGGCATCAAACACGCTGATGCGCGCGGCACCGGGTGTAAATACAAACACCTGATTTCCGCTTGCAGGGTTTGGGAAGATGTTCCATTGTGGTGCCGCCACTTCCTGAGCTGATGCAGGAAACTGGTTGCAGTCGCAGCGATGGAATCCAAGAGAATCCCACATGTTGGAAGGATAAATCAGCCATTCTGCTTTGGCGTTGAAACGGGCAGGATTGGTTGTTACACCTTTGTTCACGCTGGCCTTACGGATCAAGGTTTTGTTGGCCGACAGCCACAGGCCAATTCCCAGGTTGTATGGAAAAGAATCTGTCCAGGCGTTCACCGGGCGCTCTCCGATTTTTCCGAAGATGTCCACGGGAACCCAGGCACCTCCTACAAGCTTATCCAGGCTCAAGGCATCGTCGCCGTTGAAGCTCATGGAAAAGTTGCGGTTGTAATCCTTGCTGAGGAACAGGTTTGCCTTGGCCTGCAGCGCGGTGGCTACCGGTGTATCAGGGCCACTTCCCGCAGGATTGCGGCGGTCAATTACGGTAACAATAACATTGTTTGCACCAAGCATGCCGCTCAAAGTATCGCTGTAATTGCTTTGCCAGGTTGAAAGCCCATTTTGCCAGCGGGTCAGGCGGTATTTGGATAAATCTACTTCCGTTGTGCCGGGATTGTAAATTTCCAGCGCCTTATTGTTGCCGCTTCCTTCGCAGTATTCGCTGAGGAAGAGTTCGTTGCACTGAGCCGCAGCCTGAGGGGCGGAACCCAGCAACAGGAGGCCCGTAATGATGCCAAAGATGAAACGTTTTGCCATAATCGTTGAAGCAGCAAATTTCCGAAAAAGAGCTTAGGAATTTACAGGTGTTCTGAAGCTGGGGATTATTCCTTGCCTTTGGTTCATCAGGTTTCACCAAATTTGCAGTACATGAAGCGAATACATTTGCTGTTAAGCTCCTTGCTGCTGTTGGCTGCCTGCGGGCCGAGTGTGCGATTTACCGGTGGCGGTTACACGCGCATCGACAGCCTGATCCGGCAAGACAGTGTGGAAAATTTACGCATTGCGCCCTACAGAAATCAGATTGCTGCGGAAATGAATGAAGTCATCGGATTTGCCGATACCGGATTGGTTTCACGCCGTCCGGAGGGAACTCTGGGCAATCTGATTGCTGATATCCTGTACCAAAAGGCGCAATCGATGATGCTGGACAGCTTCGGATTGCCCACACACGCATGCATCATCAACGCCGGTGGCATCCGCGCTTCATTGCCCAAAGGACCGGTAACCGTAGGGCAGATTTACAGCATCGCACCGTTTGAAAACGAGTTGGTGGTGCTGCGCATCAGCGGAGCGAAGATGGCCGATTTGTTGAATTACATCGCCAAAAAAGGCGGTGAACCGGTAAGCAACCTGCACCTGCTGATGCGCAAGGATGGCACCTGGGTAGAAGCCAGCATCGCCAACAAACCCTTCGACAGTCGGCAGAATTACTACATCGCCACCAATGATTATCTGGCGCAGGGCGGCGATAGAATGTCGTTCTTCAATCAGCCGCTGGAACGCTATGACTTGCACATCAAAGTACGCGATGCGCTCATTGAACACCTGCGCGGGCAATATGCGGACGGACTGCATATAGTTGCTCCTGCCCTTAACCGTCTGGAATATGTTGAATAGAAGAACCTTTATAAGGCGCAGCGCCCTTGGCGGAGCCTTCCTGCTTACTCCGGGATGGATGCGCAGCCTTCAGGCGGGCAGCCTCAAAAACCTGGTCATCCTGCATACCAACGACATCCACAGCCACCTGGATCCGTTTCCGGCCAACGACCCTAAGTTCCCCAACCAGGGCGGACTTGCTCGGATTGCCACGCTGGTGAAACAAGTGCGTGCGGCCGAGGCAAACGTCATCCTTCTGGACAGCGGAGACATTTTTCAGGGAACGCCCTACTTCAATCGTTTTGGCGGGAAGGCGGAATATGAACTGATGAGCAGCATGGGTTATGTGGCATCGACGCCGGGCAACCACGACTTCGACAATGGCATCGACGGATTGGCAAACATGCTGCCCTACGCCAAATTCCAGATGCTGAATGCCAACTATCGATTTGACAATACCGCGCTTGCCGGCAAGATCAAACCATCTGCAGTGGTGGCTGTGAACGACATCAAAGTGGGCTTGCTTGGCGTTGGCATTGAACTGGAGGGACTGGTTCCGCCGCAGCTGTGCAAAAACGTGGTTTATACCGACCCGGTGGCTGCAGCAAACCGCGAAGCGGAAGTGTTGAAAAAGGAGCATGGTTGTGATGTGGTGATTTGTTTGAGCCACCTGGGCTATCGCTACGACGACCAAAAAGTTGACGACCGCAAACTGGCTGCTGCCAGCAGAAATATCGATGTGATCCTCGGCGGCCATACGCATACCTTTCTTCCGGCTCCGGAAGTGCTCACCAACGCCGAGGGCAAAGAGGTGGTGGTGAACCAGGCCGGCTGGGGGGGCTTGCGCCTGGGACGAATCAACCTGGCTGTGCGATAAACCATGGATGCCTCGGCATTGATTTCCGGTCTGAAACAAGGCGATACCAAAAGTCTGGCACGCTGTATCTCGCTGGTAGAAAACAGCAGCGGGCCTTTTGAATCTTTGCTTTTTGCCATGAAGCACCATCCGGAAATACCGGTAGCCGGCATTACCGGGCCTCCGGGCGCAGGGAAAAGCAGCCTGGTGAATTCGCTTACGCAAAATTTCGTGGCTGAAGGAAAAAAGGTGGCCATCATTGCTGTAGATCCCACTTCACCCTTCAACTACGGAAGTTTATTGGGCGATCGGTTGCGCATGTCAGAACTGTACCTCACTCCGGGTGTATTCATCCGCAGCATGGCATCCAGAGGCAGTTTGGGCGGGTTGGCCCCGAAAATCCACGAAACCATCGACCTGATCAAAAATGCAGGTTACGACCTGATCATCATCGAAACCGTAGGCGTGGGGCAAAGTGAAGTAGAAATTGCCGGAATTGCTGATACCACCGTGGTGGTGATGGTTCCGGAAGCCGGCGACGAGGTGCAAACCATGAAAAGCGGCGTGATGGAAATCGCCGATATTTTTGTGGTGAACAAAGCCGACCGCGAAGGTGCCGATGCCTTTGCCGGACACCTGAAACGCCTCAGCGCACAGCAACATACCGAACAATGGATGAAACCTGTTTTGTGTACTGAAGCACATCGCAATGTGGGTGCGGATGCATTGGCAGAAGCCATTAATACGCATCATCTGCTCAACCTTTCCAAAGAGAAACAACTGGATCTGATGGCAGAAAAAACAGCGCATCTTGTTCGGGAAGCCCTGGCCAAAAAGGTGCAGGTACCGCAGATCAGGGAACGCCTGAGCAAGGAAATGAACGCGCCCGATTTCAATCTATACCGCTTCACCAAACAAATCCTGGGGCAGGGCTAAACCAAAACGAACCGGATTTGTTAAAGTCCTGTTCATGATTACCATCATCAGCGGCTCGGCCAGACCCGGCAGCAATACATTGCGCGTGTCCAAAGCCATCAAACGCATTCTTGAAGCAAAAACGAACATCCCGGTTTCAGAAATAAAAATTATTGACTTTGCACCTTACGATATTCCTTTCTACAACGGAAAAGACTTGCAACGGGGCCAACTCAGCAGTTTTCAGGAGGAAGTAGCTTCGTCGATGAGCCGCTCCAGCCTCATATTCCTGCTCTCTCCGGAATACAATTGGTTTCCCAGCGCAGAAATCATCAACCTGATTCACCGCTTTGGCAGCAGCGCTTTCAGGGATTTATGGGAAGATAAAGTATTTGCCACCTGTGGCGTAAGTACAGGTCGCGGTGGACGCATGCCCGCCGTGCAACTGAGTTATGTGGTGAACAAACTGCTGAATGTGATGAACCTGCACAGCATTGTCAGTCCGAAGATGTTTGAAAGCCAATTCACCACCAAAGCACTGGACGAAGCTGGTGGAAGCCTGGGCAATGCCGAATACGACAAAGGCCTGGAACAATTTGTTGATTACAACCTCGTCCTGTGGCGTAAGACCCGCACTCAGAAAGAGATTTAATCCTTACAAAACTGCGCCGAGCACACGCAGTTTGTGTTCGGTTTCCTGGAACTCGGCGCGCGCATCGGACGCCTTGGTGATGCCCGTTCCGGCGTAGAGGTTGATGCCATCGGCAAATATTTCCCCACAGCGAATATTCACCCAAAGCGAACCTTGCTCCGGTGACCATGGCCCAAGGAATCCTCCATAAAACCTCCGTTGCGTGCGTTCAGCTTCAAGAATACGGAGTGCCGCGGTGCGCGGATAACCACACAGTGCAGGAGTTGGGTGCAACAGCGTTGCCAGATCCCACAACTGATTTGTGGTAATATCAAAGTGAAACTCCGTGCACAAATGCCGGATGTTGCCCTGCTGTAATTCCCGAATCGCTGCTTCCTGAAAGGGGATATTCAAATATTGAAGGTGTTCCTTGATGAAGGTGCGGATGAATCCTTGTTCTTCCTGTTCTTTTTCGCCGAAAGTCACCTCGGGTGAAGCGTTTTTGGTGCCGGCGAGTGCAACGGTTTGACCCCGCCCGTGTTCCCAGCTGAGCAGCTGTTCGGGCGTGGCGCCAATCCAGCAACCGGTTTCTGCGGCGTCGAGCAGGTAAACCATTGCATCCGGATACAAACGACAAGCCCGTTCAAACCAACGCACAGGCTCAGGTGGCAATCTTCGGAACACACTTCGGGAGGTAACCACTTTCAGCGCAGAGCCGGTTTCTGCGGGGGCAGTCGGTTCATAAGCTATTGAAATCAATTGCGCCTGAACATGTTCCACCCAATGCACGTATGCATCGCCGGGATAGGGATCACCTGCTTCATGCGTGGATGCACGGTAATTCCAGGATTGGTATGTTTCCAAACCATGCTGCATTAGCGCCGGATCGGGTTCGAGCATCAGGCAGGCTCCGGAACGGTCAAACGGGGCGATGAGGAAACAGTGTTTTTCCGGCAGCATATCGACCTCGCGCAGTCGTCCCTGCATGAAGGCTACCTCCCGTCCGGGAATTCGATACCAAACCCTGGCGTTGCTCATGGTTTTGCTTCCAGCGGACGCACGGCCATGGTTATTCTTCCGATGCAGAGCAGCCGTTCCCGTTCATCTTCAACCCGCACTTCCCAAACCTGCGTGGTACTGCCCAAATGCAGCGCACGTGCGGTGGCAGAAACAACCTGACCTTTAAATGCGGGGCGCACGTGATTCCCGTTGATGTCGAGTCCGAAACACACGAAGCGGCTGCGGTCAACCACAAGATTGGCCGCCATACTGCCTACAATCTCTACCAGGGCCATACTGGCGCCGCCGTTCAGCATGCCCAAGGGCTGTATGCTTGCTTCAGATACGGGCATCACCGCCTTCAAATAATCGTTGCCCACTTCAGTAAACTGAATACCCAAGGCCGTATTCATGGTATGGGCACAGCGTTCGTTCAGCGCCTCCGGGGTTATATTCGCGGCTTCAAAAAAAATACTGTTCACGTTGCTGCAAAGTACTTCCCACCCGATCAATAAAACAATCTACCTGATTCGCCACGGCGAAACAGACTTCAACCGACTGGGCATTGTGCAGGGCTCTGGCGTAGATACCGACCTCAACGAAACAGGAAAAGCGCAGGCGAAGGCTTTTTTCAACCATTATCGGCACATCCCTTTCGATAAAATTTACATCAGCTCGCTGAAGCGGACGCGCCAAACGGTGCAGCATTTTTTTGAGCTGCCCGTTCCTTTTGAGGTAATTCCGGAATTGAATGAAATCAATTGGGGTGTGATAGAAGGCGCAACACCCACGCCTGAAAGCAGTCAATTATTCGCCGACATGCTGGAAGCCTGGCGGAACGGACACCTGGACCAATGTGTGCTTGGCGGCGAGAGCCCCAATGAAATGTTTGCACGACAGCAGCAGGGTTTGAAGAAAATTATGACACGAACAGAAGAAAAGAACATTCTGATTTGTATGCACGGCAGGGCCATGCGCAGCTTCCTTTCCCTGCTCACAGGCAGCCCGCTTGCGCAGATGGATCAGTTCGGGCACAGCAATGTTTGCCTGTATATTCTGGAGTATCGGGATGAAGCATTCCACGTGGTTCTGAACAATGATACTTCCCACCTGAACAGATAAAGGCAACAATCCCAACAAGCACTTCATCCAAAATGACATTTCTTTTGTTAGATACTGAGCAATTTGCATCCAAAATACACGTGCGTTTAATCAACATCTTGCTGCCTGCGCTGATGCTGGCGGCTAATTCAGCCCATGCCCAAACCGGAATCAGCGGTTACATTTACGGCGCTTCCGGGAATAAACCGGTTTCCAAAGCCCTTATCGTCTTGGAACAGGAAACGGGAACACTCGCTCCGGACAGCAGTATAAGCAAGTCTGACGGTAGTTTCGGCATGCGCAGCAGCGCAACCGGGAATGTGCGTCTTCGTATTTCGGCGCGTGGCTTTGAACCCTGGGACAGCAGTTTTTCTTTGGAAGAAGGATTTACAGACCTTGGCATCATTCGTTTGCCTAATGCGGTAACACGCCTGGACAGCATAACCATCAGGGCCGTTCAGGGTGCGCGACAAAAAGACGATACCACTGAATACAATGCATCGAATTACAAGATGAACAAGGATGCTGATGCGGAACAATTGCTGCGCAAAATGCCCGGCATCACTGTAGAAAACGGACAAGTGAAGGCTCAGGGTGAAAATGTACAACGTGTGACCATAGACGGTCGGGAGTTTTTTGGCGATGATGTGAGCATGGCCCTTCGTTCCATGCCTTCGGAAGTGGTTGGCCGGGTTCAGGTTTTTGACCGCATGAGCGACCAGTCGTTCTTTACCGGCTTTGACGATGGCAACAGCCAGAAAGCGATCAATCTTATTACCCGCAGTGGCAGAAATAATGGCGTCTTCGGCAAAGTTTACGCTGGTTTGGGCGGTGACCAGAATGAGCTCCGTTATCAGTCGGGAGCGGTAATCAACTGGTTCAAGGGAATTCATCGGCTCACCCTGTTGGGCATGAGCAACAACATCAACATGCAGAATTTCAGCTCCCAGGATTTGCTGGGCATGAGCGGCGGCACCGGAGGAGGTTTCAGCGGCATGCGCGGGATGCGGGGGATGATGGGCGGCATGCGCGGCGGTTCTTGGGGAAACTGGGGCGGTGGGAACAACAACTTCATGGTAAACCAAAGCGGTGGGATCAACACAACCCACAGCGGTGGACTAAACTACAGCACCACCCTTGGAAAAAAACTGAACCTGACCACCAGCTATTTCTTCAACAATGGAAGCAATGTAAATCAATCGACCATTGAGCGCGATTACTATACCTTCGGCTCCAATTCACAGAATTACCTCGAAGAATCCGTCAGCAATGCCACCAATCCCCACCACCGGGTGAATATGCGCCTCGAGTTCATGATGGATTCAATGAACTCGTTCACCTATACCAACCGCTTGAGCTTCCAGAACCAGACCCAAAATTCGCTGATTACTGCGAACAATAATCTGGTGAACAAAGAGCTGAATATAAACAGGCAATTGAACAGTGCCCTCACGGACAACCGAACTGTTGGAAACGGGAGCAATCTGTCGCAAAGCCTTTTGTATAAACGCAGGTTCACCAAGCGTTGGCGCACCTTTTCTGCAACCGTGAGTCATGACCAAAATCTTAAACATTCAGAAAGTTTCCTGAGCAGCACCAACCGCTTTTACGAAGCTCCGGACACGGTTATTGAGCTGCGTCAGGTGAGCTATGCTGACAACAACAGTACTTCTGTTTCGGGAAACCTCACGTTTACTGAGCCTTCAGGAAAATACGGGCAATGGCAATTGAGTTACCAGCCGAGCATTTCTGTGAATGATGCCAACAGGCGTACGCTTACACCCGACAGTATGAGCGGAAGTCTTGTGCGTATTGATCCGCTGCTGAGCAATGATTTCAGCAGCAAATTCCTAACCCATAAGCCTGGCTTGATGTATCGTCGCAAGGGCACAAATTTCAATGCCATGATTGGATTGAACGCCCAATGGACCACGTTGAACGGTGAACAGCGATACCCGCTTTCGGTAATCAACACCTACCAATTTTTCAACTTGTTGCCCACGGGCATGTTCCAATATCGTTTCAGTCAAAGCAGCAACATGCGGATTTACTACCGCACCAATACCAACCTGCCCAATGCCCAGCAGCTCCAGGAAGTGGTGGACAACAGCAACCCGCTGCTGCTGAGCAAAGGGAATGCAGCGCTGCAACAAGATTTCAGTCAGTTTTTCATCACCAGATATGGTTGGAGCAACAACGCAAAAGGCCGCAATTTCTTCGGATTCCTGATGTATCAAACCACCATGAATTACATTGCCAACGCTACTTTGATTGCATCCCGCGACACCTTGCTTGGCAATGGCATCAGCTTATTGCGCGGCGCGCAGCTGAATATGCCGGTAAACCTATCCGGGTATCGCAGCATTCGTTCCTTCCTGAACTACGGTTTACCAATCAAGGCTATGAAATCAAACTTCAATGCCAACGGAGGAGTAACCTATTCACGGGTACCCGGACTGGTGAACGGCATAACGAATTTTGCCAATACCTGGAATCTGAACGCCGGAGCGGTAATCAGCAGCAACATCAGCGAAAAGATTGATTTCACTTTTGCGTATTCCGCGTTCTACAATTTGGTGCGCAATACCGTGCGCAGCAGCATCAACAATAATTTCTTACAGCAAACAGGCAGCTTCCGGAGCAATCTGCAAAATACCAAGGGATGGGTCTTCAGCAGCGACCTGAACTATACCGGCTTCAATGGACTTGGCAGTGCTTTCCGGCAGAATTTTGTGCTCTGGAACATTGGTATCGGCAAGAAATTCCTGAAAAACCAGGCAGGAGAACTTCGCATAACAGCCTTTGATATTCTTGGACAAAACAACAGTCTAGCCCGCACAGTCACTGAAACTTATGTTGAAGACCTTCAAACCCGTGTATTACAACGCTACTTCATGCTAAACTTCACCTACAATATTCGGAAATTCAAACGGAGTGGGATGGTTCCTTCGGGTAGATCCGAGATGGGGAGGCCGTTTTGATTGGGTTGTTTTTTTTAGCGTAAAGATGTTTTAGAGTT
>CAZPHB010000013.1:63336-78128 GCA_964586595.1 uncultured Flavobacteriaceae bacterium
AAACCCAAAATCCCCACATTAATTTGGAATTTCTGCAGCGATTACTAATGTTGCCCCATTATGATTACCGTTAGAAATTATCAGGATCTTATTGTTTGGCAGAAATCTCTTGAGTTTACTATTGCCATTTACCGTTACACCAAAACATTTCCGCAGGAAGAAACCTATGGCCTCATATCACAAATGCGCAGGGCCGCTGTATCTATTTCTTCCAACATTGCCGAGGGACAGACTCGACATACGGTTAAGCAATTCTTTCAATTCCTGAGCATAGCCCGCGGCTCACTGTCCGAACTGGAAACACAGATCATTCTTACTTATCGTCTGAACTACATCAGTGAAGACACAAAAAATGAACTCTTGAAAACCGCGGAAGAAATCGGCAGAATGCTCAGCAGCTTGATGAAAAACCTCACCAAACCCAAACACGCTTAAACTCCCAAACCCCAAAACTCCCAAACTCCCAAACTCCCAAACCCCAAAACTCCCAAACTCCAAAACTCCCAAACTCCCAAACTCCCAAACTCCCAAACCCCAAAACTCCCAAACCCCAAAACTCCCAAACTCCCAAACCCCAAAACTCCAAAACCCTAACCCCCATACCTCACCCTCTTCCACCACAGCCCCCACCAACCCATTGGGCCGGCCATCAACACCTTCCACAGCGCTACACGCTTGGATGAGCCCGTGGCAAGGTGCATCAAACGAAACCACTGTCTCAACAGTAAGTGCCTTTGATCTGATGCTGATGAAGGAATCGGCCAATATGCAGCACTCAAATCATTCAACACGCGACAAACAAGGCAGGATGCTTCCCGGTTCAGGAGCTTATTCAGTCTGAGGAAGTTCAGAAATACCGTTAGTTCCTCCTGATTCAGCGCAACACCGGCTGCTTCGAGGTTGCGGTTTAACAATTTGGGAAGAAACGGCAACGCCATTTGTTCCGCTGCCCCGCTATGCGCGTCATAGCTTACCAGTATTTCAGGAATTAAGTCGAATTGCTTCACGGTGGCCAAGCGCAGGTACAATTCATAATCTTGTGCGCGGGCCATGGTTTCGTCGTAAAACAAGCCTTCCACAGCAAAAAAGTTACGCGCCATCAGGCTGCTGTGGGCAAAGGGGTTGCGAAACATGAGCCAGGCCTGAAGGAGCTGCCGATTGGCAGGCATTTTTACCACAGGAACAGACCCATTGCGCACCGCAATCCATGAAAACAACAATTCCGTTTCGGGATGTTGTTCAAAATGCTTCCATTGCCGTTCCAGTCGCTGAGGAAAGGCAAAATCATCGGCATCCAACCATGCTACATAGTTGCCGCGTGCTTCGCGAAGCAGGATGTTTCTCGCCGCCGGAATACCCAGATGTTCGGAACCTCTGATCAACCTGATGCGCCGATCCTGAAATGCGTCCACCCTTCCAGCCGTATCATCCTGAGATGCGTCATCGTACACCAGAAATTCAAACTGGGTCATGGTTTGACCTAAAACACTTTCCACGGCTGCACCTATAGTACTTTCCGCATTCCGCGCAATCATTAAAACAGATATTTCTGGTTTCAAAACAGCCATTTCAGCATGGGTTGCATGTAGCGCTCAGTGCAAGAGCTGTGGAAGATATTCAGTGCCTCCGGATTTGTCTGCATCTGTTCCGGATGCTGCAGTATGTTGGGTACTTCGTTCCAGTGGCGCACCTTAAGCCCTCCACCCAAAACCACCAGTTCTTCCAAGCCACCACCCGGCAAACAAACCACCGGAGTTCCCAACAAAAAAGATTCATGAGCCACCCGCGACCAACCTTCCTGTACCTTGTTCAGAATGATGCTTGCGGCCGAGCTCGCCACCATTTTCAGATAATCGGTCTTTAAGGCGAAGTGATGCACGGGAAATGTGTCATTATCAACTGCTTCCGGACTGGAAAAGAAACAGGTATAACCCAGACGCTGCAACTCTGGCAGCAACTGCCGGTATTGGTTCAAATCGGCCTTGGCAGACCATTGTCCGAGGTGGATCAGCTTCGGATCCTTTTCAGCAGAAGCCCGAATGCTTTGGTAGGGTTCATCAGGGAAAAAATTGGGGAAGTGAAATGCTTCAATACTGAATTTCTCCCGAAATAAATGCTGCCAGTATGGCGCCACACAAACCACACGAATCCGCTCCTGATTCTTTCGGGCTACATGCCCCAGAAATCGATTCAGCAGCCAGTAATACGCCTGCGGCTTTCCGTCTTGCGGATCGTAGTTGTGCAGCACCAACAGCATTTTTTGCGCTGGATTTCGCCTGATGGCCCACCAAACAGGCCATGCCAAACGCGCTACGGTGACAACGAGTTCTTCCTGTTTCGCTGCGCGGAAGGTTTTGAGGCCCAACTGTAACCAGGCGAATGGTCCTTTAAAGTTTTGCGTAAACCGAACCTCACGGAATGTATTGAACCCATGCATCTGTATCGCTGCACAGAATTCTTTCTCGTGGGCATACCCACCGGTGTGCAGGGAACCATGCGACAGGTAGAGCATCCGCATGCCTGCAAGATAATCAGAAGCAGAGATACGCGGAGTTCAGGAATAACGACTCAGGAAGTCCTGATATGCCAACGCAATGCCGGCTTCAAGATCTACCTTGGGTTTCCAGCCGGTGGCAAAAAGCCTTTCCACGTCCATCAACTTGCGCGGTGTTCCATTGGGTTTGGAAGTATCGAAGCGCAG
The DNA here is from genome assembly GCA_964586595.1 of uncultured Flavobacteriaceae bacterium. GTDB lineage: Bacteria > Bacteroidota > Bacteroidia > NS11-12g > UBA955 > REEB481. The sequence goes on from CAZPHB010000013.1 coordinate 66,038, forward strand.
ATTTCCCTCAAAGCCAATAACCTTCTTTACGAGAGAAGCCAGATCGCCAATACTGATGTCTGCGCCACAGCCTACATTCATGAACTGCTTGTCGTTGTAATGGTTCATCAAAAACAAACAGGCTGAAGCGAGGTCGTCGGCATACAAGAATTCCCGCAGCGGCGTTCCATCTCCCCAAATTTCCACTTCCTGTTTCCCCTGCACCTTGGCCTCGTGAAACTTGCGGATGAGGGCAGGCAATACATGGGAGTTTTCAGGATGATAATTGTCGTTCGGCCCATACAAATTGGTTGGCATGGCGGAGATGAAATTACAACCATACTGGTCGCGATAGGCTTCGCACATTTTTATACCGGCAATTTTTGCGATGGCATATGGTTCATTGGTAGGTTCCAGCGGGCCGGTCAGCAGATAATCTTCCTTCAGTGGCTGAGGCGCCAGCTTTGGGTAGATGCAGCTGCTGCCCAAAAAGAGCAGTTTCTTCACGCCGTATTTCCATGCGAAGTGTATCAGGTTGTTCTGGATGCTCAGGTTGTCATACAGAAACTCTGCGCGGTAGGTGTTGTTGGCTAAAATACCGCCAACCTTTGCCGCAGCCACAAATACATATTCCGGTTGTTCCTGGGCATAAAATGCTTCCACCGCGGCCTGATTGCGCAAATCCAGTTCAGCGCTGCTGCGCGTCAGGATGTTCTGATATCCCGCGGCCGTCAAGGCCCTGGAAATGGCAGAACCTACCATTCCGCGGTGGCCGGCAACAAAAATTCGGGCTGTTAATTCCATCAGGAAATGCGATTATTCGAAGTAGTTCATGGTGTAGAAGCCGCCATCTTTCAGGTAGCGCTCGCGCTGCATCAACTTGATGTCGCCTTCCATCATGTCCTTCACCAGTGCGGGAAGCGAATATTTGGGTTCCCATTTGAGGCGTGTTTTTGCTTTGGTAGGATCGCCAATCAGCAGTTCTACCTCGGTAGGACGGAAATATTTCGGATCTACGTGGAGCAGGGTGCTGCCCAGCTTCAGGTGGCACTCCTGTCCGGTGATGGCGCGGAATTTTTCGTGGTCAACGGCAGAAAGAATACCGGTTTCATCCACGTCTTTGCCTTTGAATTCCAATTGCATCCCTACTTCCGCAAATGCCATCCGCACAAACTCGCGGATTTCGGTGGTATGTCCGGTAGCAATAACGTAGTCCTCTGCACGGTCTTGCTGCAGAATCAGCCACATGGCTTCCACGTAATCCTTGGCATGCCCCCAGTCGCGCTTGCTGTTCAGGTTGCCCAGGTACAATTTATCCTGCATGCCCAGGGCAATACGTGAAGCGGCACGGGTGATTTTCCGGGTAACAAATGTTTCGCCGCGGATGGGACTTTCATGATTAAAGAGGATTCCGTTGCAGGCGTACATATCGTAGGCCTCTCGATAGTTTACGGTAATCCAGTATGCGTATAGTTTGGCCGCTGCGTAGGGCGAACGTGGATAGAACGGAGTAGTTTCACTTTGTGGAACCGCCTGAACCAAACCATAGAGTTCGCTGGTGCTGGCCTGATAGATGCGGGTTTTGGCAGTCATGCCCAATATGCGCACCGCTTCGAGAATACGCAGGGTTCCGATACCATCGGCATTGGCCGTGTATTCAGGGGTTTCGAAACTCACATGCACATGGCTCATGGCAGCCAGGTTGTAAATTTCGTCGGGCTGCACTTCCTGAATGATGCGAATGAGGTTGGTACTGTCGGTCATGTCACCGTAGTGCAACTTCATCTGCACGTTTGGCTGGTGCGGATCCTGATAGAGGTGATCGATTCTGTCGGTGTTGAACAGTGAACTGCGACGCTTGATGCCGTGAACCTGGTATCCTTTTTTCAAAAGGAATTCTGCCAGATAGGCACCATCCTGACCGGTAATCCCGGTGATGAGGGCAACTTTCATCAGAGAGGTAGAGAAATGAATAACTTGCGGCAAAAATAGGCATTCACGTCTTATGGTTTTGGTGTTTAGCCCATTCAATCATCAAAAGCTGCACTTTGTGCTGTCGGAAATTTTTGTGCGCAGGTGCGGAATGCCTTTCCAAATCACCTGCGACCAAGCGTTTTTTGTCCAAACAGCAACCCATCTTAAGATCAATTATTCCTGGGAGCAACTTCCCGGAATCCAGATTTATCAATCCGGCTGGCTGCATCATGAAGGACTGGATCCGCATTTTAAACCGGGCTATTCGCTGCAGTCGGGCCTTCCATGTCTGTTTCCCGATACCGGCAACACCCGTTTTGACCTATTTGCCGCCTGCTTCTGGCTGCTGTCGCGTTATGAAGAATACCAAGCCTTTCGCGGCGATGCCGAAGGCCGTTTTTCCCTGCAGGACTCCTGCCTTCCCGCCGACTGGACCTCTGAACCCTACCTCGACATCCACATACGGAAATTCCTGAGCCAACTGGGGCTACAGCCCAAAAATGAATTCCGAATCATTCCAACGGCCGACATTGACATCGCCTTTAAGTTTCAAGGAAGGCCTTGGCACATCCGCTTCGCGGGCTTGCTCCGCGATCTGCTCTTTTCCCGACAAAACCTTGCCGAACGCAAGCAGATGCGCCTTCAAAAACGCGATCCTTTCGATGTGTTCAATTGGCTGTGTGCGCACTTTCACAAGTTTCCGGATGCACGCATCTTCTGGCAGATGAACCGCAGCCGCAATGGAAAAGACCGGCAGGTGCACATCCGACATCCCTTGTTTTTGCAGCGGCTCAAAACCAGTGCTGCGCAGGTAAAACCGGGCATCCACCCTTCATGGGAAAGCAAAACCAACGCCGCACAACTGCATAAGGAAAAAACCGCGCTGGAACGCAGCATTGGACAACAGGTTTGCGACAGCCGTCAGCATTTCCTCGCGTTCAGCTTTCCGCAAACATTCAGAAACCTTGTGCAGGCGGGAATCACGCAAGATTATTCTCTGGGCTGGCCGGAACAGGCAGGCTTCCGCGCGGCTACATCCTGGCCGTTTGCCTTTTACGATGTACTGCGCGACAAGCAGGAGGCGCTGTGTTTCATCCCCAGCTGTGCGATGGACGTTACACTGAAGGATTATATGGGATTGAACACCGAGGAAGCTACAGCGCTGGGTAATGAATTGAAAGACAAAACCCGGCGAGAAGGAGGTGTTTTTTGTTTTATTGTTCATAACGAAAGTATGAGCGAAACCGGTTCCTGGAATGGCTGGCGAAAGGTTGCGGAGGCCTGGATGTCATGAGCATACACTTCCTGCGCAATGATGAGATTGACCGCGTGGCCTGGGATGCTTGCGTGGAAACAGCACCTGTTTCGCTCGCATACGCAAAGAGCTGGTATCTGGATGCCATGTGTGAAGGAGCATGGCATGCATTGGTTATGGACGATTACCGCGCCGTGATGCCTCTTCCCTACCGCCGGAAATGGGGCATTGATTACCTCAGCCAACCTGCCTTTACACAACAACTGGGTGTTTTTGGATTGGTTTCTGCGGAAGCATACCTGCAATTCCTGAATGCCATTCCCCGAAATTATCGGCTGGCCGATCTTCAGCTACATACCGGAACTCCCGGAAACCTTCAAGGATTAAAGGCAAGAACAACATATTGGCTGAATCTGGAGCGGCCTTACATGCAAATCTGCGCCGGCTACCGCAAGGATGCACACAAAAACCTGCGCAAGCTGGAGACGCATTCAGGGCCAACCCGGGTGGAGGATTTGTTTGACTTCGACCTGCATATTGCGCATTACCGCGCAGCGTATGGCGCCATGAATCCCAACCTGGACAACGAGGCGTACCGCAGGTTTCGCCGCGCGATGGAGGCCGCTGCAGCACGGCAACAGCTGGAGGCGCTGCAATTCACTGACCGCAACGGAATACCATTGGCCACGGGTTTATTTCTGAAAAGCAAAAAACTGCTGCACTACGTGATGGGCGCACCGGTGCCAGGCGCAGATTCAGGCGGCGTGCACGGAATCATTGACGCCCTGGTTCGCAAATACGCCGGCACTCCATTCACGCTGGACTTTGAAGGTTCTGAAATCCCTTCCGTGGCTTATTTCTATGCCAAGTTTGGCGCCCTGCCTCAGCACTACTATGCCCTGCGCATCAACCGACTTCCCCTAATCCTGCGACTGCTCAAAAAATAAAGCAGCGCCAAACCTCTTAGTCTGACGCTGCCTCTGTTTAAAAGATGGTGCTTATTGCTCAGCGCAAATCTGCGCGCAGTGTAACAGAAAAATTGCGTCCTGCCGCGCTGATGCCGCTGGCAAATTGACGGTAGTGCAGGTCTGCAATGTTTTCCACGGCGGCCTGAACCATCACGTATTTCCCCAATCGTCTGGAGCCACGAAGGTTAAAGGTTGTCCAGGCGGGCATGCCGCTGGGCAAAGCATACTGGAGGTTGTCTTCCCCGCTGGGGCTGTAATCTTCCAAACGTTTGGCCGCAGACCAACGCATAAAAAATTCTGCGCGCCACCTGGCATTTTGCCAAGCCACCGAAGATTGTCCGAAGGCCGGAGCTATATGATCCATTGGTACTTCCTGAATCTGTTCAGAAGCCTGGTAACGACCGTAGGTATAATTCCAGGTGTGGCGTGTTTCAAAACCCTTTCCCAGGTTCCAATACATGCTGGCCCAAGCTCCGGAAACCCTTGCCGTTGCTGCATTTTGCATGCTGCGAACCTTACTCATACTTCCCTGAAACACGGCACTGTCCTGCCCGTTCAGCCGATCATCCATCAACACCAGCGCATTGCTGAGCCAGGTTTGAAAGGCACCGATTTCAATGCGCATACCATCTCGCGGCTTCCACAGGGTTGATAGTTCCATGTTGAGCGCCTGCTCTGCGCGCACATCCGGGTTAGGAATGATGAGCAAACCGGTTTGAGATTCAAACACCTTTCCAAGGTCATCCACGTTGGGAGCCCTGAAACCAGTACTTAGCAATCCTTTAAGTTGCAGACGTTTGCCGGCGCTGAAGGCCACACCCTCCGAAAAAGTAAGTACCGGATAGTTTTGCCGAACATCATAAGCACCGATCAGGCTGGCCGCGGAAAAGGAAGCGTCCAAACCGATGTAGGATGCGCGAATTCCTGAGTTGAACACCCAGCGCTGGTTGTTGCTTTTCAGCAGGTGATGTACGTATGCCGCAGCTTGTATCATGCCGCTGCCACCATCCGGATAACGAGTCCCCGCCGGAGTGCGCAAGCCGGTGTTGATGTTGATGGTTGCAGCCGTTGACTGAACCTTGTTGTACGTGAGTTCGGCACCATAGCGCCATTCCTGTCTGCCCGCCAACCGGTTAAAGTCGGCATTCACGCTAAACACATCCACCACTTCCTGTTGTGACAACTGCAGCGGATTCTGGTATCGTCTGGAAACCCTGCCCTGCTCCTGCTGCTGATATGCGGCCACGATGCGTCCTTCATCATAGATGCCGCCATTCTTCCCTTTCAGGTTTAGGTGATAACCCAGCAGCATTCTGTTTTGAGGCGCATAGGTCCATTCGGCGAAGCGGGGCATTCCGTTGCGCCATTCAGAAAGCCGGTCGTAGCGGGGAACATCTTCACTTCCGGAATATTGGAAGTTCAGCGTATGCTCGGCCCGATTGCCCCGGCGATAGCTCAGTTTTCCGAACAAATCCTTCTGTCTGTAGGCAGATCCGCGTTGCAGCAATGGATTGTCATTCCGCAGAAAGCTGTCCTTACCCTGCACTGTGGCCTGATACCAGAAACGCTTTCCGAAGGAGGTATCGTCGAAGTTGCGCCTGCTCCCTGCGCGCAAGTCTCCAAAATCACTGTAAGATGCAGAAAGCCTGAAGGCCAGTTTTCTGCCGCCTATGCCCAGATACGCATTGAGGCTTTGTTCATGCATGGCAGAACTGTAGCGGGTCATGGCGCCGGCCTTCACCTTGGGGCTTCGGGCTTTTTCGGAAAATTCAGGATTTACCGTAAAGAAGTGCATCACGCCGCCCAGGGCATCACTGCCATACATTACAGACGACGGACCGAACAACACCTCCATGCGGGAAAGCATGTTCTGATCCAGGGTAATTACATCCTGAAGGTGTCCGGCCCTGTAAATGGCGTTGTTCATCCGAATGCCATCCACCACCAGCAGCACGCGGTTGGCTTCAAATCCCCGTAAAATCGGGCTGCCACCGCCAAGCTGACTTTTCTGTATGAATACCTGCCCCGTGTTTTGCAGCAATTCTGCCGCAGTGGGCTGACCCACAAAACGGATGTCGCGTTGGGTCATCACCAAACTTTGTTGTGCAATGCGCGATTGCTTTTCGCCCGACCTCCAGGCACTTAAAACAACGGGGTCCATTTCCGCTGCTGTGGTATCTATCTTCTGGGCATGCGCCAGCGAGGTAAAACGCAGCGCAATCAGGCCTGCCCAAAGGCCTTTGAGTACTAAATTCATGGTATGTTTGGGTTTAAATGAAAGAAACGAGTACCGCGCAGCGGCACCCAAATACCTCAATCGCTGCAATGAATGCATCGCAGGATTTCCGGAACAGCAAGAACATCCGTTCTTACCAGTTCTTAAACCTCAACATTCCGGGGGCCTGAGCGGAGGACTTGCATGTCCGGCAAGCGTGCGTATGGGCTTCAACAAGTGATCTACTTTGACAAACCCGGTAATGCCAAAGTACCGAAAAGCTTCCGCAGCAGGTACCAATTGCTTCAGAAACTGAACCCAGCGGGTTTCCTCGTCGGGCGTTTCAGCGTTTGCCTGCAACAAACGACGGGTCAGCGTTTTGAGCTCTTGATTCAGTGCAGTTTCCTTGCTGTCTTCCCAAATATGCAGGAATACCGAATCATTCCGTGTTTCGACGCTGATCACATCGTACAGGCTTCCGTTCCATTCAAATTCATCCTCATGAACCCAGCGCAAACCGGCGGGTTCCGAAGATTCAGGGTATGCGAACACACGAATTTGTTCGGGTGCGGTGCTGTTGATGATGATGGCTTTGGCTTCCTTTCTGGCGCGGTACTTCTGCAGTTGCAGCCACGAATACATGCCGATAAACGAGGCAAAGAGCAGTGTCAATATTACCACTCCCAGAAACCTGATGATTCCTTCACGCCTCATGCCTGAAGCGCAAAGATAATTATCCACGACCGCTTGCTGCTTTACATCCTGCAGATTTTGAGCAGCGGAACATTCAATTCACGCGCAGCGGAAAATTCACTTCCAGCATCAGTGTGCCAATATCGCAGGAACCGTCCTTAACGCCTGTTTGGTTGCGCAGGCTCACCTTAAAGGTTGAAGTGGCAGCATTGCCTGTTTTGATGCGGTACTTCAGTCCAATTGGATATTTACCATCGGAATCCAGGGGAACCGGCGTAAGGTTCAGTGGTGACGACATGCATACGCGGAAGGCGCCGGGGCGTTTGCTGATGGTGTCGGTATAGTTCACGCTGCGCAGCGGATCTGTATCGTCGCGCACTTCCAGTTCCAGATCATATTCAGCATTGGTGCTGAGTTTCAGCTGTGTAAGCAAGGTGGGCGATTCCGGCCCTGCTCCATCGGGATCGTAGCAATTGGCATAATCTACGTTGTTGTCGCTAAGGCGGGTGTACTTGAGCGTAAACGTGGTGGCGGTGTCTTTCAGTTTCGCTTTAGGATCTACAGGAAACAAATCCTCCGGGCTGCAGGAAGCAAGGTACAGTAAGCATCCACCGGCCAGAACCGAAGCGATCAATAAATAAAAGCGCCTGAACATGTATTTAGAAAAGCAAGATACATGCCAGGCGCTTAGATTCTTCACAAGGAAGGATTGGGTGTTGGATTACCGGATTACGATTGGGAATACTACTTCAGCATCTGTATCCCCCGGATCGCAGCTTCCATTTTTTACACCAGGCTGATGTTTGAGCACCACGGTAACGTTGCCGGAGCCTTTGCTGGTTGCCTTCCAGCGAGATTCCAGACCAATGGGGTATTTCCCATCCGAATCGCCGGCAGTTACCTGAAGGCTGATGCCGGAAGGATTCACACAAACGAAATGGTCATTCCCTTCAGCCCGAATTTCGGTGGTGATGTCTTTCACAGAGCCGGAAGAAGCATCTTCAAAACGCAAAGAAACCAGGGTTGTGCGGCCGGAATCCAAGTAGATGGTATCCAGTCGGGTTGGGTTGTTTCCACCCGGTCCGTCAGGGTCGTCGAAACGAAACTCGCTTACGGGCAAGGTTGTGTTGGCAGAATCCTGACAAATCAACTTCACGGTGGTAATGACTTCCCCTTCGTCATGGTCATGGTCATCTTTGCATGAAGAAAGTGAACCTAATGCGCATAGGAAGCTCGCAGCGAGCATCAATAATTGGAATTTTTTTGTGGTTTTCATAAGGTTTTAATGGTTATTGGATTTTAGGAATGACTTGAATTTTGTCGGGTAGATCCTGATCATCAGAAGTACCTGGCCTGAAAAGCTCCAGAACTGCGCGGACCCAGATGTTACTTCCGGGTTCATTGGCGAAATAGCGGAAGCGATTCATGTAATCACGGTAGCGTTTATTCCCCAGGTTGTGTACCCCAAGTTGCAGTGTCAGGTTATGCGTTCCGATTTTTTTATGGAAGGAAGCATCTGCATGGATCAAGAGGTAATCGGCGGGTGGTGGCAAGAAATCGGATCCTTGCTGGTAGCCGAAGGTTTTTGCGGTATAAGCAGGATTTAGATTTAAGGTCCATGCACCCATTTTCCTGCTCAGGGAAAGGGAAGCCTGCATCGGTGGCAGCATGGGTACTGCCCGATTGGAATCAAGGTTGCAGGCATAAACAGCATCCATTCTGCCATTCAGCTCCCACAATTTATTTATGGTTTTTCGGAACTGCAGGTTTGTGCCGGCAAATACCGCATGAAATTGACGGTATTCGAACAAGGGCAAGGCACCTCGAACCGTCAATATGCCATTCCCTGTTGGTTCGAGGTTCATGAAATTCCGCACCATGCTGCCAAACAGGCTCCATTCTGCAAATAAATCGTAACGCTGATAGCGCAGGCGGTGTTCCCATTTCAGTGAATGTTCGGACTTTAAATTGCGGTTCCCGCGCTCGTACGCACCGCTGCCGCGATGCACGCCGTCGCTGTACAATTCGTTCAGCCATGGATTCCGCCATTGCCTCAACAAATGCTGCTCATAGTATAGCTGTCGGGAAACCTTACGCGTTGCGCTCATCCCACCGGAAACATTGGCAAAATGCCGGGAATCTGCATCGCTTTTGTTATTACGGACCCATGAAGCCCATATCGCATGCGCATCGGCACGGATTACTGCATCCAGCGACCAGCCATGCCAATACGCATTGCGGGAAAGCCATGCACCGCTGCTCCAGCCCCTGTATGCAGGAACCAGGAACACCCGGCTGTATTCCTGAACTTGTAAGCGCTGACTGCCTCCAATACGAAAGATTCTTTCGCCCCACTTTACATCGCTTTCGCCATTGATTTGTAGGTTGAGCAGTTGAAGATCCAGTTGCGGCCTCGGGTCGTTGCTGCGGCGGTTGTAATCAAACTCGCGGCGCCTGTCGTATTGGGCGGAAACGGCAAGCTTGTGGAAAACGCCGGGCGATGAATAACCTTCGCGTTTCCAGCCTGCAGTAAAGTGTTCGTTTTGTTGCCAGGGTTTGTCTATACGGTAGGAAAACCGGTCGGGAGTAATTGGCTTTTCCCGGGCCATGGCGGCATATAAATCCGTAAGGTTGCCTATGTGTGCGCCGGAAAAAATACCCTGACGGGTGCGCAGGGCAGAAAAACTCCAGTCTGTATTCACTGTTCCCGTTTTTCGTGCTGCGAACAATAAGTTCTCGCGTTCACTGCCGGTATTCCACAGGTAATAATCAGGTGTGAACATATTGCCTGAACGCCGGAATCCGGCGTGTGCCTTCCATTGCCAGCCGGATTCTCGGTGGCTGCGCCGCTCAACATCTACAAATTGTCCCAGGCTACGGCCATTATTCGCCAATGCGGTTTGAACCACTGATCTGGAGTCTCCGGGATTAAGGTTCCATTCATGATCAAGTCGGATGGCTGCTCCCAAGGCATCGTGACCCAAGGTAAGCAATCTGGCTCCGCGTAATATGCTCAACGCTCCGAAGGCCAGAAGTTCAGCCTCCGGCGCGTGTTCCATGCCCCAGGACTGCCCTTCCAGACGCATTCCGCCTGTATATACGGGCACGCGCAGTCCCCACATGCCCTGCACCACCGGTTTGCTGATGCCTGGGCCATTTTGCAGCAACTGAACACCCGAAAGCCTGCCTAACCCGGAAGTGCCCGGATCTGCAGCCAAAGCGCGCATTTTATCACCATTGATGATTCCATCTAAACGAACCCGGTGTACCACCACTTCGTGCATGAGTTCTTCACCATGTTCCATGAACAATTGCAAAACAGTATCACGGTGCAAATTGAGCAGCAACCGAAGCGTTTCATCATGATGATGCACCACATGAAGCGTGTATGTTCCAGGACAGATCCGTACCAAACGAAAGGCTCCTGTTTCATCGCTCAGCACCTTGTTGTTTCCCGGCTCCAGGTAAAGTAATGCACCCTGCAGTGCGTGTGAGGCGTGATCCTGCAGTCGCCCGCTGAGCGTCAGCGTGCAATTGCTTTGTTGTGCGGAAAGCGGAATCCAGCACAAACAGACCGGCAACAACCGGCGCATGTATTTAACAATCAATGTTTTTAGACACCCCTACCTACATGCCTTCATGCCTGCCGGGGTAAGCGGCAGAAGGTCCTGATTCCTAATCATTCAGGACCGTACAGGCGGAGCACGGCCTCCGTGCAGGTAGGTAATTGGTGATTCCCAAAGGGGAACCTTGGCAGCTGCTGCAGGAACGAAAGGAAGATCCAAAGGACCCGCCACCTGAAAAAAGCTTGGCAAATCGAGCAAGATGGGCGTGTCACAGACCACACAATCATCTTCATGGTTTGTCTGTGCATCGGCAGCATGTATTTCCAGATGCTCGTGAGGGCGCACCTGAGCAGGTAGCAAAACAGGAAGTGCCAGCAAAAGCCAGATGACAGAACTTGCTATGGACTTCCAGTTGGACATCAGGCCATCTGCTGCAGCATGTTGGTCATTTCCCGCAATTCATCGCGGTTGTATTTATTTTCGGAACGCAGGGCGAGTTCAAGCATGTAGCTAAGGTTTTCTTCCTGAGTTTCGGCTTCTTCCACAAAGGCCAGATGAAAACCGTCGTTTTCAGAGATGTGCTGCCAGCAAAGCCTGAGGGCACGGGCCAACAGAGGGTCTTCCTCTTTCAGCGCCAGTTCGCGCACCTCTTTAATGCGTGGAATTAAGGTTGCAGCATCTATACCCTGTTCCCGAATTTCAGCCAACATGCCTTCGAGGAGTTCATTTGCCAGTTCGTTTTGCATAATCCAGATTGCAAAGTTAATCAGAAGCAGGAAACCCTTCTTCTTTCTTATTCATAAACAAGTTCTACATCGGCACTGCGGCAATAGCTCTGGCAGGTAAGCACAAAACCTTGTGCAATTTCTTCGTCGCTCAACCCTTCCCGCTCACGCATTTCCACTTTGCCTTTCACGACACGCGCCCGGCAGGTAGTGCACACACCAACGGTACATGAATATGGCGGTTCCAGATTTGCTTTGATGGCAGCATCCAGGATGGAGGTGTTTTCTTTTACAGATATGTCGGAGGTCCGTCCGTAAACGGTAACCTTCACATGCGCTGTTCCGTGAAAGGGCGTTTCATCTTCGGAAGCAGTACCAACGGCCGTGACAGCTTCTTCTTTGTCTGCCGAAGGAGCCGTAAAATATTCAATATGGATGCGGGATGCATCGGCGCCGCTGCGCTGTAAACCCTGCTTCACCACATCCATCATGGGCGTGGGGCCACAGATGAAATAATCCTGATTTGGATTGTCGCCGCCGATTTTACTGCTGATGATTTGCTGCACCTTATCCGGCGTAAGCACACCTTTCAGTCCGAACCAGGTAAAGGGTGCCTGATCGTATGAAAGAAATACTTTGAGCCTTACCCCGTATTGCTGTTCGAGTGCAGCCCATTGTTTTTTGAATATAACCTGATCGGGATTGCGGTTGGCGTA
>CAZPHB010000014.1:0-75704 GCA_964586595.1 uncultured Flavobacteriaceae bacterium
TCAACGGCCTAAATAAAGTAAATGTGCCCCTGAATCCCATACAGTGGTTAAAAAGCGGCGGCATGACAGGGCCGGAGTTTAGTTTTATTGACAGCAGCAATGGCTTGCGCGTCTATGATCAGGATAGTTTTAGAATAGATATTAACAACACAAACAATCGCTGCTTTTGGCAGGGTGGCCCCGGTCATTTCGGAGCTGATCAAAATTGGCTCAATGAAATGAGCCAGGACCAACTGTATGGCTTGCTTATGGGGTTCAAAGCCATATTAAACTGGGTAGATGCTGATTTAACGGTTGACCCTGATGGAAGTGACCCTACACTCCAATCCAAAAACCTGCACCAGTGGATCAAAATCATCACCCACCGTTTGATGACGCATGTGAGTAAAACCCACACAGGGTTGTTTGGTTTGGCAGACCAGGATGATCTGTCAGCAGAAGCAAGAGCGGCCTGTGCCACCATTACCCAAAATCCCTATTATCGAACTGATACCACAGGATCCGAACAATTGATTACTTATTTCTACGACAACGACAATAATCAAGTAATTGATTCAACTATAGATACTGTATATTTTGTGAAGGACACAATATCTTCGACCTGGTTTGCCGGAAGCAAAATCCGTACCTGCAATGTATGGGACAAACTGGAAGAATTAAAAGCGAGTAACTACTTGTTTAAGGAGGCTAATTACATTATCACCAATCCGGCTAATGGCGACAAATTGGTTACCCGGGGAGCGGTCGCCACGCCTTTTGCTTATGCATTAAAATCATTGGGGGAGTCCATTACAGATAGTGTTTACCCTGAGCCTTTCATGAAATTAAGGGATAACTACCAGGTGTACAGGTGGGTCTTAAATGCAGCTTGGGTAGCAAAAATGATGGCTCTTTATACAGCGTCAGGTGCTACGTCCGGATGGAGTGCTGCTAAAATTACCAGGTGGAAACAATTTGTCGCATTGAGCAGTAAATTACCTGGAGTGCTCACTGCACTCAACGTTGCAATACCGCTTGTACTCAGTTTAAAGGACGATTGGGAAAAAGCACTGGATATTTATAACGCGGTAACTTCAGGTTGCCCATTGGCAGCCCCTTCGCCAGACTTATATGCGTTATGTATTCTTAAGCATGGGTTAAACCTGAAAGGATCAGGTATGTACAAGGCGCTATGGGATAGATTCCCGGAATCTAACGTACTAAAGGTTGCAACCTATGAAACAATACCACTCAACTTAATGAATAATCTGGCTGTTGCCAGCGGAACATGGTCACACGAAACATACGCAGACTGGTGCACGTATCATGGTTATGAGTACAACGAAATACTCTATGCCATGATGAATAATAAAAAGCCCTTAAAATCAAAACAGCACTATGAAGGTGCACTAAATAAAGCGCAATGTGAGGGAAACTACAGCTTTGGCGATCCAGATGAATGGCGTACATTAGTAAAAAAGGAAAATATGTATAAACCTTTTGTGGTGGATAATTTATTCACAAAACGTTTTGTAAATAATAAAAACCATTACGCAAGTATAACAGAACACAGAGACGGCAGTGATTATATGCTTTTGTATAACCTTTATGAAATGGCCAATGTACTCCATTGGGGTGGGCAAAACAATGCTCCTACAGTGAATAAACAGTGCCCCTGCAGACAAGATACTATTTTTTCCAGAGCTAATCTGATTAACAGCACTTTTGATGCAGAAGATAATTTGGCAAGTTTTTCTTATGGCAGTAGAAAAATCACAAGACAAGAAGGTATTTACGGTTTAAAGGTTAAGCCCAATGGGAACGATACAATAAAACCTCATTATATGTATTACGTAAATTACTATTTAAGAACACCGGCTTATTTATTACATAATCTATCCATGACCGGTACACTCAGGCAAAAGAATACCATAAGTGTTGCGAAGGATTACAGATTGTGCAATGCGCATCTTAAAATTAATAATTATGCCTTACTTAAAACTTTACCAAACAACAATATTAACTTTCCTTCTTTAATTGAAGTTAGCCAAAACTCCATTCTTGAAATAAATGCAGGCGGTTCTGTTGTAATAGAAAACAATACCCAATTGGTTATTGAAGCCGGGGGGGCACTTAAGTATTCACCCGGCGCCCGCATCATCCTCAATGGCCCCAACGCTGTACTGCACATCAAAGGCAAGCTGGAACTGGCGCCCGGCGCAACTTTTCAAATAGAAGGCGGCCCCGCCGGCAAGGGCTATGTAATATGGGATTGTGGCGAGGGCAGCCCACACTACGGCCGCGCCACCCTGCAGGCTGGTGCCGGCAGTAAAATGGTGTTCAAACAAAACGACAACAATAAACTGGCTCTGGAAGTACGTGGTTTCTCAGGTATGTATCTGCCCAACACCCTGCAATCGTTCTTCGCCGATACCTGCCGCATCAACCTGAAAGAACAGGCCTTCATTGCCTGCAATGCCCAATTTGCCCGTTTTAGCAAATTAGATGTTTATGGCCATAACGACGGACACAAGAACCCCGAATTTGATTATAAGCCCAGCAGCCGCGGCATCCAGGTATGGGCGCAAAAAAATGAATTTAACAATGTGCGCATTTTTGATTGTCAGGAAGCTATTTCCATTGTAAACCTTTGGGGTGCGAACCAACCCCTCAAATTGAAAAATGTAACCCTGATAAATAACCAAACCGGCATCAGAAACCACGGTGGGCGTATCATCTGGGAAGATGGGCTCATTGATGATCACAATAACGGAACTTCCGTTACCCAGTTGCGCACCGGGATTACCGGCATCGGCACACAGGGTCCTTCTTTCCTGCACCATGTAACCATCAGTGTGAATGATTACACCTGGATGGGTGTCAACAATCCCAAAGTACGCTACAGTGCGCCTGCTGCTACCAATATAGCCAATATATGGGATCATGGCACGGGCAGGTATTATTTAACCAAATGCAACCTGGAGCATGCCAAATACGGCTGCATCATGAACCAGTCATATCTGTTTCCGCAGTGTTCGGAATATCTAAACAATACAACCGGGGTTTACATGATGCAAGGCTCACGAATGGTGGCAGAAGGGGGCGCCTGGAACAGTTTCACCTGGACTACAGCCGATACCGACAAGGTGTTTTTCCGGGGTATTAATGGCGTAAACATCTACCTCGATTCCGGAAGAAATTATATCAAGGGCATTAATGACCAAAATGGCCACTACTTTTTCTCTGCCGATATCCTCCGCACGCAGCCGCTGGTGCCCTCCGATCGCAGCACCGGAACCAATGCCGAGGCCATCATGGCCAGAGGTAACCAATGGGTTATTGGAGGCAGTTCAGGTAAACTTCGCACCACCAACGCCAAAGTAACCGTCAATGATGCATGTGCATCTTTGGTAAAGTATTCCAATGTACCAGTACCGGTAGATCATCTGGATATTAATTATTTGCCGCAGTATTCAGGCGTCAACTGGAAAACAGACCAGCAAACTGCCTGTGCCTCCCGACGCCGCATCGCTCCGGAATATCCGGGCAATGACTGGCCTATAAACCAGGGAGTTATCATCAAACTGACGGCCACAGGCAATTACGATCTGGTCAAATTGGTCAGGCAGAGGTCTGCTGACCTGGAGACAGAATTTAACCGGCCAGTAATCAATTACCCTCAGCTCATAGGCACGGCCTCGAATTTCTTTAATACACCCTTTCCTGTAGAAGTAGGTGCCGCTGTGTTTGAGGTCTATAGCCGGGTGCATACTTTTTATCCGCTTGCATTTACAGATACGAACATTTCGGCAGCTTCAAGGCAGGCGACCCTCAATTCCATACAACAGGAATTGAACATCATGCAAGACAGGTTAATAGACCGTGCCAACGGCACAGATCCATCAATGTGGACCGAATACCGCTTTGCTTTGTACCGCGATAAAGCACTGATTCAGCGGGCGTTTAACCAAAGGCATAAATCCATCATGCAACTGAATATGGCTATACCCACTTTTAGTAAACCCAATGATATACAAAGCCTTGAGGCCTGGCGCTGCCTGATTCAAAAAGAACAGGCATGTCTGGATTCCTTAATTCCCTATTGGATGTTAAATCTTGATACCTGCCTGATGAATTTTGATAGCATGAGCAGATGGGATTCGACCTTCTCAGAACAATGGAGCCCCGAAAGAAATCGCACGCTTCGCAGGGGCGCTTCTGTCGCTTCTAATAACTGGGAAGATACCAAAACCCTTCAAAAGCAGGCCCCGCTTAATAAGCCTTTACACGAATCGGACTTTATACTGCGGATCAGGCCCAATCCTACCGACGGGTTGCTGCGCTTATCCATGCGTGGGCAACCTGCATGGGTTGAAATGATGAATGCCAAGGGCCAACTACTGCAAAAAATCAGCAGGGGAGCATCCGAAATGGAACTCCAAATGGGGCATCTCCCCGATGGCATTTATTTGATTCGCGTGGTACATGCCCAAGGCGTAAACACCGCAACGATTATTAAACGCAGCGAATAAGGAGTTGACTTGTTTGCCAACGGTCTTGTGGAATGTAATCGGTTAGAACCCGTTGAAGCATTTTCAAACCAATCCCCAGCATAGCTCACGATCAAATCCCTGGGCATGAAGGTTGTTCTGGAGCGTTTGAACCAGTCTTTATAGCGCTATTGCAACGACCGCGCCCTGCACTTATCGCTGCTGGGAAGTCCGGTAGGGCAGAGGCATCTTTTCCAATGTTCCCGGTGGATATGGGGTGGTTGGCGCCTATACGGCGGATGTGTTTTATATACAATTCTGAAAGAAGGCTTATTAAAGGCCCGATCAGCATGGGCTTATTTCAATCGAATTCCAAAGCGGCCCAAAGAGCGCTTTAGCATTTCGTTCATGTCTTCAGATACCCTGAAGGCGTATAGTAAATATACAAACAGCAATCCTGCCGTTCCGGTGCGCAAAATCCCATTCAGGAAGGGGTTTTCCAGGCGATATGGGATCAGCGTCAGCGCAAACATGGGTATCATGATCAGCAGCAGGCGCAGTTGTCCGCGGTCGAAGGGATGAATACCCATCTTCAGCCAGGTAATGTATATAACCAGTATATGATTGACCATGATGGTGAGGCTGGTGGCAATAGCTGCGCCCTTTATTCCATAAAGGGGAATAAGCAGGTAGTTGCCCACTACAGCCAGCACGGCTACAATTCCGAAGTTTACAAAGGTCCAGGCGTAGTATTTGGAATTGGCCAAAACCGGTCCTGAGGAAGAGCCCAGCAAATCAAACAGTCTCCCCACACCCAGAATAAGCACCACAATTTTGCCGCTGCGGTAATAATCTCCCCGGGGCATGATGTCATATAAATTATCAATATTCAGCCAAATCAGATAAAAGAGCGTGGCTCCGGCTAACAACTGGTTCAGGGTGGTGCGTCGGTATAAATCCTGCACTTCAGCAAGATTGCCTTCCTTCATGTGGGAAGAAATAATAGGAGCGCTTACCTGCAATAGGGTGCGTTTCGGAATTTCTATCAGCATGGCCAGATAGAAGCCGATGCTGTATATGGCGGTATCCGACAATTGCTTCATGGAAGTAATCATCATGAAGTCCAACTTGGATATGATGAGTCCTGTAACCCCGCCGAGGAAGAGGAAACCGGTAAAGCGCAGCATCTCTTTGCGCAGTTCAGGATGTTCTTTCAGAAAGTTGAAATCGGGTTTCAGGTGGATAGGGGTCAGCCGCGACAGGAACAGGATGTTACCGGCCACCGCCAGGCCGTAAGCTGCCACCATCAGCCAAAGCGCAGTTTGAAAATTAATCCATCCCTTGAAAAAAGCAAAGCCTGCAGCAATCAGGCATACCCGGATGAAAATCTCACGCAGAAAGTTCGGAATGGCGATGCGTCCGTGGTTGGCAGAAGCTGATTCGGTAACTACCTGAAACAAGCTGAATAGCACCAGCAGAATGAGCATGGGATACAAGGCTTCCAGCTTCTGTGCATCCATGCGAAACAGCGCCAACAAAGGCTCACGAAAGAACAACAAGCCGGTCAGCACCAACAGATAACCGGTGGCGGGCAGCACAAATACCCAGAAGAAAAAACCATGGTTACGACGATCTTCTGTTTTGAAATAGGGAAAGAAGCGGTTGATGCTGTAGTGTGTGCCCATCAGGGCAAAGGTGGATAACACCGCTGCGGCTTCCAGCAGAAAACGCACCGCCCCCAGATCTGTGGGTTCAAAGAATAAGGGAAACAGCAGAAACAGGCTTAAAAAACCAAGCAGTGTTCCGATGTAGTTGGAAGCCGTTGCCTTGATGCTCTGACGGATGATGACGCCCATGGCAACGCAATATTACGCTGCAATCCTGCAAGCTTGCGCGGAATTCGGATGAAAGCGGCGTTTCAGCTTTTCAGGATGGATACAGGTACCTGATGAAGCGTTTCCTTAGCGGTCCCTCCACTTGTTTTCCAATCCCATGAAATCCTCGAGATGATATACGAAGTTGGAATGATGAAATAAAACCGTTCTATCATCAACAATCGTGTATTTTTTACGTTTTTCTACAGGTAACTTCTGAATTTCCGGGAAGTACTTCAGCGGCACAATAAGTACCCTGCCATCTTCAAGTTTTATGGATATTTTACCTGCTAAATCGAAACTTATTTTTTCGATACTAATTTTTAGAACTTTTAATTTATCTGACATTTATTTTAGTTGTATTGTTTTTATTTTCTGACCTTGTTTAACCCTGTTGAAGGCATCAATCAAGGCTGCTTGATTGGTCTTGATTAAACTAATTGCTTTATTTAACTCCTTGTCGCTCAAAGTTCCTTTTTCAGCGACTAAGAAAGTCTCCAGCCAGATTTTTGCTGAGCGTTGACGATTTCCTTTTTCCCGAACTACGTGAAGATGTGGTGGTTCTCTGACAGTATCTGAAGCAAAGATAAAGAAAGTAAGAAATTTGTAAATAGCAAGTTTAGGCATCATCAAATATGTTGTACAGTTTTCAATCTATCAAGCACGTTCCAAAGCTGGTTTATAACTTTGCCACCTAAGAACGCCGGCGTGAAACTCATCAAATTTTCTTCCCTGAGCGGGCAAATCGCCGGCCTCCTCGAACAAGAGTTACGGGGCGATTGCGATTATCGCGAGGCACAACGCCGTATTTATGCGCATGCCGTGGATTTCGCCGACTACTACAAAAAGCATCTCGAGGCCGGGCACCAATGCGAAACGGAAGAAGTATTGGTGAACCTGCCCGCCCTGAAGCAACGCTGGTACGCCGAACATCCTGCGTATCATGAAGGCGATGCCCTGCAATACGCCCTGGATCAGATTGCCCACTTCAAACCCGATGTGGTTTTCGACCAGGCCCGGGTGCTGTTGCCCGTCATCGGCGACTTGAAAAAGAAATTCCCCTTTATCCGCTGCACCACCACCTGGGATGGATGGATTGCCTCCGAACCGGCGCAGATGCGCGGCTACGACCTGTATTTCACTTGTGTGCCTGAGATTCTGGCGAAGCATCTTGCCGTGGGACATCGCTGCACGATCAATCCCTTCGGTTTTGAAACCTCCCTGCTTGAACGTATTCACGTTCCAGATGAGCGCATCAACCGGGTATGTTTTGTCGGTTCTCTGTCCTCGGGCATCCACAACATGCGCAACCGCGTGCTGAATGAGCTGCGCCGTGAAGAGGTGCTCGACTGGTGGATCGGCAACATCGGGCAGGGTTTGTTTACCCGCTCCAAGCTGCGCGAGCTGGCCTATGGCAATTTCAGAGCCTTCTGGAACAACATCCCCTTTGAGCTGCACAACCGCGGCAAGCTATACGGCTTGGAGATGTATCAAACGATGGCGCAGTATCAGCTCACCATCAACATCCACGGCGACCAGGTTCAGAACATCGGCAACATGCGCCTCACGGAAGCCGGCGGCGTAGGCACTTGTCAGCTCATCGACTGGAAACCGAATGCGGAAACTTATTTCAAACCCGACGAAGAAGCGGTGTTTTTCCGCACGGTGGATGAGTTGAAAAGCAAGGTGCGCTACCTGCTGGAACATCCTGAAGAAGCCCGAAACATCGGACTGGCTGCGCAAAAACGCGTGCTCAGCGAGTTTTCCTTCGCCGCCCACGTGACGCGCTACATGCACGAAGTGCGGGCGTTTTTGGGTTGAAAAGGGAAGGGAGCTGTGTCGGGTGTTTATTCCTTGCGGAAAACGGCGGGAAAGCGAAAAATACCCGAGCACAGCAGCCTTTATTTGTAAAGGTTCGCAGATGGTTGATGGGCGGGAATTTTACCACAAATATTGAAGTGTGGCTCTGAACTTTCTGCTACTTCAGAAATGTCTGCTGAGCACGAAACCCCGCCTATTGCAGATGTGTTGTTAGTGGCTTCCTATCCGAAGTTCATTGCAACTACCTTAAAGGTTCTAGTAGAATCGTATCTGAATCTTCGTTTTTAATTTTCTTAATCCTAAATCCTTCCTTCTTAAAAAAGAGTTCAAATGAATTCGACCATCCAATGCTTCTATATTGAAATTTTCCGTCTGCGTCAGAATATATGCTATTTGTTAAACTATTTGTCGAGTCTTCCTGTTCATACTTACTTATTGCAACGCGCTCCAATGGTATTCGAGTCTCTGAGTTAAGGACAACACCTGATTTTTCTTGGACAGCGTCACAGCCAACAAGAATTACTGTAAGAAATATAAGATATAGTTTCATGTCAGTTTATTTTGGTTGCTGGTAACGTTTCGGGGGTTTGCGATGGCGGGGAGTTTTAGCACTAAACTTCATTCGGAGAACTGAACTTCCACTTTGCACAAATGTGTCTGCGAAGCACGGAACCCCCGCTATCGCAAACCCCTTGTTAGCGGCTGCCTTATTTTGAGTTTTCATACTACAACTGAGCGTTTGAATGACACTGAAATTGAAATAGGGTAGTTTTCGTCACCCTCAAATACAGAGTTTAGTGATTTTAGAAAATCCTTTGAGTCTTTTATTCTGTTGTATAATTCAATCTCATTTTGAGGATTGTCATTGTATATGAATGCACCGTTGGCAATTTGTCCGATGTAGTTTTCCGTTCCGAATGCTTCCGATGAGATGTAAACTTTACCGTCAACATAAATTATAATTCTTTGTCCATCGCTGTCCGAATAAAAACTGCTTGAAGCGTGTTGGTGATAAGTCTTGTCCGAAGTCAGATTGTCATATTCTTTCTCTGTCACATATGCCAACGGGTAACGAATAGCAAGTGTTTTTATAGAGCTTCTAAGTGCCATTTTTTCAATTTGTTCTGTCAGCAATCTCCACCTTGTCGGTGACACGAGTAGGTAGTCATTTGTTTCTGCGTTGCCTTGCTTTGAGATTTTATGCAGATTTAATCTGTGAATATTTTTGCTCTTGATATACGAAACGAAATTTGGGAATTCGTCAACGTTTAAGCTGGT
The DNA here is from genome assembly GCA_964586595.1 of uncultured Flavobacteriaceae bacterium. GTDB lineage: Bacteria > Bacteroidota > Bacteroidia > NS11-12g > UBA955 > REEB481. Next base: position 9,443 of record CAZPHB010000014.1, read on the forward strand.
GATGGTATGAGTTATTTCAACATCTTGATTGTCGGAAACCAACTTTTCAATATTAGCAATAGTCTTTTCAAATGCACCTTTACCTCGTATTTTATTATGTGTTTCTGATTTGTAGCTGTCAAGACTAACACAAATTCTAAAATTTGCGGTCTTCAATAGAGTGAAGTCAATCCCTTTTGTTACTGTAAGATTTGTTGTGATTCGCTTTTCTAAAGTGTTTGTATTCGCAATCAATTTGAAAACTTTATTAGCCTCGGAATGTAAAAACGGTTCGCCACCGATAACTGTTATTCTGTCAAACTCTTGAATTTCGCTAATGAATGGCTCAATAGAAGAAACGTTTAGTTCAAAATTCTCATTCAATAGTTCATTGCCAATGTAGCAGTGCTTGCATCGTAAGTTGCATTTGGAGTTGATATACAACACAAGGTCTTTTATGTTGAAATTTAGCTTCTTTAAAAAGCCGTTAAACTCAGCAGGAAGTATTATTGCCTTTTGTTGGCTCATTTTTTTACCCTTTCTTTTGCTTCCGTAACTAATGGCAGAAACAAGTTGTCCTTGCCTGTAAAAATCCTTGTAATATCGCTATTGTATGTGTCAAATTCAGTAGGATTGTGTTCTTTGATGAGTTCTAAAACCATCCCACTATCTCTGAAATTTTGAGAATTCAACGTTGGAATTATAAGCATTCTATTGTCCGATACCACACCTGCATAATTTACATCTTTATACTCTGTAACAGCATAGACTAAGTTAGCCTCAATTTTCTCTAAATGCTTCTTTGCTTCGGGGGGCTTCATTTTATAAATCTCGTTGAGCACATGATTTTTGAAAAAGTCTATGGTTCTATTTCTATTGGCTTCAACATCTTCGGACATGATGTAAACTTTACCGTCACCAGTTGTGATTTTGATAATAGCCTGACCTAAAACCCTTGATTGTTCATCTGACTTTGCTATCCATGACTTATTTGAACGACCAATAAGCACAAATCTGCTCTCCGCATCTTTCATTAGGTTTGTCCAAAATACTTCCTTGTTGGGAACACTATGCTTTGAGCCGTGACAAAGTATTCTGTTCTTACTTATCTCGTTCTTAAGTGTCTGCGTCTGCTGTTGTAAGTCTTTTTTAAGTTGAGTAAAGTCTGAAGATGTCTCATGAGAGAGATAAATTGATAATGTAGCGGACAATAAAAATGGAATTGCTGCCCCAAGTAGTAAACTTGAAATGCCAATCCTACTTATATCATCTTTTGCTATAAAATAGAAAACAGCAAAAGTCAGTAAGTAGATAAAGAACCAAAAGAAAAGTCTAACAGGTAAGCTCCAGTGTTGCATTGTCTTTGTTTTTTGAGTTATAATTTATGATGAGGGCTTCTCACCAAAGGTTGCCGCTAACGTTTTGGCGCTTGGCGCAGTGGCGGATTTCGGAGCACAAAACTGTCAATACACCACAAAAGTTGATGCGAGGTAGAATTTTCAATTAACCACGTCACCCGCCATTGAGCCAAACGCCTGTTATAGGCAGCCATTCTTCTCCGATCGTTATGTTGTCCTGTCGAGTTAAGCACTTGTCTTACGTTTTAGTGTTTCAATGTCGAGAACTTGGTCGTATTCTTTTTTGTGAATTTTCTTGCTTGTAATGTCAATTTTAACTGTCGAGATAAACTCTTTGAAATCGGAATTCATTGTCAGTTTATTGATTGTCTCCCAGTCAAGTGCTTCACGATATTTTGCAGGAAAAATAATTTCTGATGAATGAGGGTCGTCAAGATTAAGTTTGATTACTCCAATACCAAATGATGTAGATAGTCGAGATAGTTCGCTTCTAAATTCTTCTTCTTCGGAAACTTCGGCAGCAACCAAATAACTTTCGTTTGCCCAAGATGAGTTAGAAACTGTCTGGAAAAAACTTTCTCTTAAATTCCCAAAACTTAATTCTCGTTTTAGTTCAAATGATAAAAGTCGAATTGAAATATTACCAATAGATGAACTTAATTCATAAACTTCTTGCTTCCAATCGTCAAGCGGAAAGTAACAACCAACGATATCCGGGTGAACCCACTCACCAAATTCCTTTTTTGAAGATTGTGAATGGTTTATTGTCTTGGTGTAGCAATGTAAATGGTAATAAGCGTAATATGTCAGATATGGGTGTAGGTCTTTCTCTAAAAAGTCAAACCGTTTTTTCTTAACAACTGTCGGCTCTTTTGAAACTGCTGTTTCTGATAAGTCGAGTTGGCTTGCTTGCGATTTTAGATAGAATTTTTTCGGTCTGCTGTCTGTCTGTGCAAACGGTGATTTTGGATTGTCTTTTGCGTTAACGTAAATCTGTGCACCAAGTGTCGCCCAAGGAGTTTTACCTTCGCTGTTAAGTTGTTTGTCATAACCTTTTTCTGTCGCTAAAGTCCAAATTTCGTTGGCGGTCAACGGTCGTTTTTCTTCTCTTAAAACTCTTTCGGCTAATTCTAAAAATGTCATACTTTTTTGTCTTTAATTTTTTGTTGCACTGTCTTCCTATTCTTGCTTGTTATTCGCTGACCTTGTTTGTTGATGCATCTCCGTCATCTGAAATTTCGATTAAAAATTCAAAAAGAGTCTCCTTATCACTCTTGGTTTTTAACGGATAATGTTGTGTGTGGTGATATTTTCGTTCAGGTCGAAATTCTGAAAAAATTCTTGCTAATACAGGTCTTGTGTTTATTTCCATATCTGAATAATCAAATTCTGTATTGAATATTTCTTCGTATGAAATATGGGGAGATGGGAAAGATTTTTTATACTCAGTATTCAATTTTGGTTGAAAATAGCGAATTAATGATGCTTCAAAAACTGTAATTTCTTGAGCTTCTGGAATTCTCATTGTAGCCTTTTTTTGCAACTCTAATAAATCTTCAACTGTCGGTGCTTTTGTATTAGAGTTAATTGTTACAAATGAAGTAGCAAGGTCTTTAACTTCTATTTTAATTCCGATAACAAGGACTTCTTCATTACTCCCTTTATTCAGAATATCAATGGCAATTTTTTGAATTTTGTCGTGATTTTCTAATCTGTAATCTATTTTTTTGGTTTCTGTCCTGCCAAAGGCTTGTCCGATATACATCACTTCCAAATCTGATGGTAATGGTTCTTCAATCGAAGTTCCAAAAAAGTCTTTGTCAAGAAAAGTAAAAAGGTTTATTAAGTCGTAATCTCGTATAAGTGCATTTTTGGAAACATTATTATCAATGTTGTAGATTCCATCATTAAATGAATTGATTTTAAATACTGAAGGAGAAATATAAGGCAAGTATTGCTTATTGTGTTTATCGTCTAGCCAATAAAGAATGGTTTTTGTATAATCACCGTCTATGTATGAAGTTTCAAAGAAGATTTTTTTTCTTTTGCAAATCAAGTAAATATGATACTTGTCGTTTTCAATTTCCTTCTTCAGTTCTTCATTGTCCAAATCATTTGGTGTAAAGAGGATTGCTTTTGTAGCATAAAAATTAAGTCCTATTTTCCAGTCCATTTTTAGTGTGTGTCTTTTTAGTTGTCATTTTCCTATGGTTGCCTATAACGTTTGGCAGCTACCCGAAGGTGGCGATATCGGAGCACTTCACTGTCAACCAAGCATAAACTTTGATAGAAGCACAAAGCTTGATTTAACCACTGAACCGCCACTTTTGGGTAGGTGCTGTTAGGGGTAGGCTTTTTAGTTTCCATTTGCACTGTTGCTTTTTCTTGTCCAAGGAACAAACTCCTCTGCTTTACTTGCATACATTTCTTTTGAACATCTGTTATAATATTGGTCGTCATAGTCAAGTATACGGAGTAATGACATCTCAATATACCAGATGTAGAGTTGAAGAGCTTCATATTTTGCTCGGTAGTGTATTTGACTTAATTTTTTTCTCTTTTCTTCTTGAGAATGAACAATTGCATTTCTAATATATACAGCAGCTTCAGGTGCGTCTATTACATTTTCGGTAGTGTCAAGAAATTCTTGTAAGTATGTGAAACCACTAGGAATACTGTAATTAATATTCAACTGGGATAATACTAATCGTATTTTATTTGATGCACTGATATTCTCTGAGTCCTTTCCTAATATCATTTTCTTTTGTTCAATAATCCACCAATTATATATCAATTCTAAAGCTGTCTGAGCCATGATTATAGAGCCTTCTGAAAATCCTGCATGTCCATTCGCTTCAACATACCAATGAATCAAAGATGTTAGGAATCCTTTGTTATCATTGTCTTGCCAAATTGATTTGAAATTTTTCCATAACTCATTAAGCCCAATAATTGAATGTCGTTGTGGCCATGATTGAACTGCCTTATCGGTGTCAACAAAATAATCCGTAAAGTCGCTCCAAATTACTTGGTCGTCATGGATACCCCTAATAAATAAAGCAGAAGTTCTTCTCCCATTTAAGAATGTAAGAAATGTGTCAAGGCAGTGAAAAATTTCTTTAAAGTCAGAATGAGAAAGAGATCCTTTTTTACAAGTCAATTCTCCCGCATATAAAATTATGTAGCCACCTTTTTCTTCTAATGATTTTTTGCGTTCCTTGAAGTCATTACATTTGTCAATAGTAATAACAAAATCGTCATCCTCAAATCTTAGTCTATTCATGGAGGTTGATATATTTTTCTCCGTGATACTCTTTACTGGAAGTCCATGAAATTCTCTTAGGTTCGGAATGGAAAAATGCACTTTGCTAACCGCGATAGTTCTGTCACCCAATACTGCTTGCTGTGATAATGTTCCTTTAATGGTGGAATTGTTGTCAAGGCTACCAAAATGAGTGTTTGTTATAAAGCCTTTTCCAAATTCTAGCCCGTCAATAATAATACTGTATGAATTTACTCTATTTGCAATTTTGAATAAGTCAATTGTGTCAACAAGGGGTTTCCCATAAAAGTGTGCGCCAGAATTTGGAAACCAATCAAAAAAGATACTTCCAATTAATTTGATTTCATTTTGTTCGTCTTTAAGAATATATTCTCCTTCAAATATTTTTATGGGAGAATTTGCTTCAGTCATGTCCACAGAAACAGAATTTATTTCGGGCAAGTTTTTATGCATTTCTAAAATTTCGTCTTTTGTCATATAGTTTTCGTCTTTAAGCTTACCCCTAACTCGTTTATAGCCGCTATTTCTTGGCGCTTATCTGTCCATTTCGGCACAATAGGCGCTATCCCTTGTTGCCTATTTGCGCTATGATTATCCGGCTCAGAGGATGATTGCAGGCTGGTTCCAAGGATTCTGTTTTGAACTTGTTGATTCGCAGTGTTCTGGGAGGAGTTAGTGTTAAAAATTATTTCGCGCCTTGATGCACTGCCCCTGCCTGTACTTCCATTAAAGCTGCCGCTTAATGGGAGGTGCATAAAGGTATCGTAAACAAAGTGCATCATGGAGGAAAGACAAATGTATGGGCTTCTATTTCAATTAGTCAATGGCGTCCCTTACACCGCTGCCTGGGATTCAGTATTGTTGCGCGCTAATGAATTGATAATGAATGAGTTAAGGGGTGTTTTAACGGTTTATTAATTTTTTGAGGGCGCACCTCGACAAGCTCCCCCACTGTTCATTGCTAACGCAACTCTTTGGGGGCAGGCACCATGTCCTTCGACAAGCTCCCCCGAGGCTGCCCCGCATCGCTATGCTTGCGGGGCAAGTTGCTCGGGACTTGCAGCCCGGAAACTCACTACCTTCGCCCGGGACTCCCTACGGTCGCAGGATGACAGACAAGAAGCTCGGGACTTACAGCACCATATTAGTTCTTGCATCACTGTAGATTTGAGCTCATTCAATCGAGTAATCCATAGCAAAAGGACCGGCCTATAAGGCTGGAAGGTTGGGAGCGCAGCAAGCAGGTGCTAAATGCAAAGGAAGCTCCGAGCCTGAGAGGAGATCACCTGCAGCATTCGCCTGATTGCAAGCGCAAGGCCTTCCAGACTTATCAGCCTTGATTTTTTGCTTACTTTTTCATCAAGGAAAAAGTAAGAGGAAATAAGGTAATTGCGGTATAAACGTGCTTTAGATAAAATCCAATTAAAGCACGAAAAGCCTGTGAACAGGATAAGTTTGAGCAGATGTAATGGTGGGGTTCTACCGATGCGCTTAACGGGATGTCCCTCGGCAGGCTCCCCCGAGGCTGCCCCGCATCGCTATGCTTGCGGGGCAAGTTGCTCGGGACTTGCAGCCCGGAAACTCACTACCTTCGCCCGGGACTCCCTACGGTCGCAGGATGACAGACAAGAAGCTCGGGACTTACAGCACCATATTAGTTCTTGCATCACTGTAGATTTGAGCTCATTCAATCGAGTAATCCATAGCAAAAGGACCGGCCTATAAGGCTGGAAGGTTGGGAGCGCAGCAAGCAGGTGCTAATTGCAAAGGAAGCTCCGAGCCTGTGAGGAGATCACCTGCAGCATTCACCTTCTTGCAAGCGTATAACCTTTCAGACTTTTCAGCCTTGATTTTTTGCTTACTTTTTCATCAAGGAAAAAGTAAGAGGAAATAAGGTAATTGCGGTATAAACGTGCTTTAGATAAAATCCAATTAAAGCACGAAAAGCCTGTGAACAGGATAAGTTTGAGCAGATGTAATGGTGGGGTTCTACCGATGCGCTTAACGGGATGTCCCTCGGCAGGCTCGGGATGACAAGCTGGATTACAACTCCTTCCGCAACCTGGCTACAGGTATATTCAACTGCTCCCGGTATTTCGCTACGGTTCTTCGGGCAATATGATACCCGCGCTGCTTGAGCAACTCCATCAATGCCTCGTCGGTGAGCGGCTTGGTTTTGTCTTCCGCCTCGATGGCGTCTTTCAGGATCTTCTTGATTTCGCGGTTGGAAACCTCATCTCCGTCTTCAGTGGCTATGCCTTCGCTGAAGAAGAACTTCAAGGGGATGATGCCGAAATCCGTTTCCACGTATTTGCTGTTGGCCACGCGGCTGATGGTGCTGATGTCCAAGCTCACCTTCTCGGCAATGTCCTTCAGGATCATCGGTTTCAGCTTGGCCTCGTCGCCGTCTTGAAAGTATTCATGTTGCCGGGCAACAATCGCCTGCATGGTACTGAGCAAAGTATGCTGTCGCTGCTTCACCGAATCAATGAACCAGCGCGCTCCTTCCAGCTTTTGCTTGATGTACTGCACCGCATCTTTCATGCTGCGGTCTTTCTCAGGGGCCGCTTCGTAGGCGCGCAGGGTTTCAGCATAGGCCGGGCTCAGTCTTAGCTCTGGTGCGTTTCGGGAGTTCAGCAAAACTTCCAGTCGCCCTTCGTCGTTGCGCACAATAAAATCGGGTACGATGTACATCGTTTTGGAAGCGCCACCCTGCGTCATTCCCGGCTTGGGTGTGAGCTTGGTGATTTCCTTGATGGCATCGCGCAGCTGATCATCGTCAATCTTCAGGGAGCGCTTGATCTTCTCGTAATGCTTCTTCCCAAAGGCTTCCATATAATCGGCGATGATGCGCTCTGCCAGGGAAAGGGCGGGGTTATTCCCGTAATCCTTCTTATACAATTGCAACAACAGGCATTCCTGCAGATCGCGGGCGCCAATGCCGGCCGGGTCGAAATTCTGAATTTTGATGAGGATGCGTTCCAGGTGCTCTTCGGTGGTCATGATGTTCTCCGAAAATGCCAGGTCGTTCACGATGGCACGCAGTTCTCTGCGCAAATAGCCGTCTTCTTCGATGCTGTTGATCAGGTGTACGGCCAGGATCAGGTCTTCCTCTTTGGGGAAAGTGGCCCTGGCCTGTTCCAGCAGGTAATCCTGAAAGCTGTAGGAATTGGCAATGGGCATCTCGCGCTGCTCCTCATCGCCGTAATCTTCATTCAGGCGGAAGCCACCGTCGTCATCGTTGTAGCGCAGCAGTTCGTCGATGTCCACATCGCGGGAAAAGGGTTCTTCCTCCGGAGCCAACTCTTCCTCGGTATTGGAAAAGGTGTCTTCTTCTTCGTTTTTGCCGGTTTCCAGCGCGGGATTGTCGAGCAACTCCTGATCTACCTTCTCTTCAAAATCCAGCGTATTGAGCTGCAAGAGCTTGATAAACTGAATCTGCTGCGGACTTAGTCGCTGCAGCATCTTCTGACTCAGGTGTTGTTTCATTGAACTCATGTGCCCTTCCTCAACCTAAATGTTATTCCTCACCCTAAATTTGTGCACGGTTTTTAAAAAGAACCGATTACAGGCAAATGTACATAAAAGATTTAGCAGCAGCAGCGGAACAAAGCACCACCATCAAAGGCTGGGTAACCAATAAACGCGAGAGTAAAGGAATTGTATTCCTGGTGTTGCGCGACGGAACGGGTTTTTGTCAATGTGTGGTGGCACTGGATCAATGCGGCGAAGAGGTATTTGAGCGCGCCCGCACCCTCAGCATGGAAAGCAGTGTGGCACTGAGCGGCTTGGTTGTCCGTGACGAAAAGCAAATCGGCGGCGTAGAACTTCAGGTTCAGGAAGTTGAAGTATTTCAGATTGCTGAAGAATATCCCATTTCCAAAAAAGAACACGGGGTGGATTTCCTCATGGACCACCGGCATCTGTGGTTGCGCAGCAGCAGGCAGTGGGCCATCATGCGCATCCGGAATACCATCATCTTCAGCATCCATAAATTCTTTCAGGAACAAGGCTTTCTGCAAATGGATGCGCCCATCTTCACCGGCAACGCCTGCGAAGGAACCAGCAACCTGTTTGAAACCGATTTCTACGGCGATCCTGCCTACCTGAGCCAAAGCGGACAACTTTATGGCGAAGCGCTTGCCATGGCGTTTGGCCGCATTTATACCTTCGGCCCTACCTTCCGCGCCGAGAAAAGCAAAACCCGTCGCCACCTGAGCGAGTTCTGGATGATAGAGCCGGAAATGGCGTTCTATGACATCTTCCAGAATATGGATGTGATTGAAGGCATGCTGCATACCGTCATCCGTGACGTGCTCAACACCAATAAAGCCGAGCTGGAACTCATCGGTCGTGATACCGCCATGCTGGAAAGCAGCCTCAAGCCGTTTCCACGCATCACCTACGACGAAGCGGTACGCATCATCAAAGGAGAACAAGATGTAAACGGCGTGAACAGCATTGTTTCGCTGCGCGAAGCCCTGAAGGAAACCCAGGAACGCCATGATGCCGTGCTCAAGGAAATTGAAGAACGCGAAGCCAAAATTGCCACGCCCGGCATGAAGAAGGGCGAAATTGGCTTCCACCAGAATAAAATCCAGGAATTGCGCACCGAACTGCGCGACCTGGAGGAAGACCTGCGCAACATGCCGCAGTGGATCGAAAGCGCCGAGAATTTCCGCTATGGAAATGATTTCGGCGGCAGCGATGAAACCGTGCTGACGCGCCTGTTCGATGTGCCGGTGATGGTGTACGACTGGCCGCACGAGGTGAAGGCGTTTTACCTGAAGCGCAGCGACGCAGATCCTTCCAAGGCTCGCGGCGTAGATGTGCTGGCCCCCGAAGGTTACGGCGAAATTGTGGGCGGTGGCGAGCGCGAAACCGATTTGAAGCTGCTTCAGGAGAAAATCATCGAACACCAGCTGCCCATGGAAGCCTTTGAATGGTACCTCGACCTGAGGCGCTTTGGCAGCGTGCCACACAGCGGTTTTGGCCTCGGCCTGGAACGCGTGGTTACCTGGGTGTGCAAGCTGAAGCATGTGCGCGAATCCATTCCCTTCGGACGTATGTACGGGCGTTTGCTTCCCTAAACAGCAGCCCGGTATTGCTTTTACTTATCTTTGCCTACTGTATATGAAAGGATATATCTCTGTGTTCACCCTGGTGCTGCTCGGCATGCAGGCTGTTCAGGCCCAGAATCCGACCGACACCTTATTCACCTTCGGACCTCACGCAGTGAGTGTGGAAGAGTTTGAACGTGGCTTCCTCAAAAACAAGGACCTCAACACTCAAAAACCAGACGCTGCCGAAATCGATGATTACCTCCGGCTGTATCAGCGCTTCAAGTTGAAGGTGCAGGATGCCTATGACCTGAAAATGGATACCGTTCCTCAGTTCATGCAGGAGCTGAATGGCTACCGCCGCCAGTTGGCCAAGCCCTACCTGAGCGACCGCGAAGTCACCGACCAGCTCATGAAGGAAGGCTATGAACGGATGAAATGGGAAGTGAGTACCGCCCACATCCTCATCCTGTCACGCCAGGATGATTTGCCTGAAGATACCCTGAAGGCTTGGAATAAAATCCAGGCCATCGCTGCCGAACTGGAAAAAAATCCTGAAAAATTCAACGACATCGCCTTCGAAAAAAGTGAAGACCCAAGCGCCAAAGACAACCGCGGCACCCTTGGTTATTTTACCGCTTTCCAATTCGTTTATCCTTACGAAACTGTTGCATACAACACACCTGCCGGTCAAATCAGCAAGGTGTTCAGAACCAGCTACGGATACCACATCCTGAAGGTGCTCGACCGCCGTCCCAATGCAGGTGAAATGAAGGTGGCACACCTCATGCTCCGCCTTTCTCCCAATGCGAATGGCGATGAGCTGCAACAGAAAAAGGCGAAGGCCGATGAAATCTATGCGGAGATCCGCAAAGGAGTACCCTTCGAAGAGATGGTGGCCCGCTGGAGCGAAGATTACTCCTCGAAATCCATGAACGGCGAACTGGATTATTTCTATGCCACCGCCCACCTGAACGGGGAACTCACCGCTGAATTTACCGAAGCAGCCTTCTCCCTCATTAAAGACGGTGACGTGTGCGCGCCCTTCCGCACGCCTTATGGTTACCACATGCTGAAGCGCCTCGACCTGAAACCGCTTCCTTCCTACGAAGAAATGAAGCCGGTGCTGAAGCAAAACATCTCCAGCGACAGCCGTTCCTACAAAAGCACACAGGCGATGATTGCCAAAATCAAACAGGAATACGGCTTCAAAGAGGTTCCCGGAAACCTGAAAACCTTTACCGCAACCCTCGACTCCAGCCTGTTGAAGGCCATGTGGATGAAAGGTACAGGCCCGGCATATCAGTTGCCTCTGTTTCAGTTGGGCAATGAATCGTTTACTGCAGACCGCTTTGCCGGTTACCTCGTAGCCATGCAGCGTCCGTCCAAACTGAAGCAGGTAAGCAACGTGGTGAATACCTACTACAACAACTGGGTGGACGCCAGCTGCATCGACTTCCTGGACCGAAACCTCAATCAAAAATATCCAGAATTTGCTGCGCTGTATCAGGAATACCGCGAAGGCATTCTGCTGTTCAACCTCGCTCAGGATAAAGTTTGGAATAAAGCCATCCGCGATACGGCAGGTCTGGAGTCTTTCTTCAAAGAGAATGCATCACGCTATTCCTGGAATGACCGTTTTCAGGTGACCATTTACAATGCACGCACTGAAGGCATCATGAAGTCGGTGGCCAAAATGCTGAAAAAGCGCATGAGCGATGATTCCATCTACCGCTTCCATACCAAGGAAAGTCTGTTGAACCTGAGCATTCAGGAAGGCAAGTTTGAATCGAAAGACAGCAATGTCTTTGTAAACGAGCTGTTTGCCGCCGGTGCCAAATACCGCAGCAAGAAGAATTATACCTGGGTGATGGGCCAGCGCGGAACCGATCAGTGGATTGTGATGCGCATCCATCAGTTTTTGCCTGCCGGGCCTAAGGCGCTCGACGAAACACGCGGCCCGGTGATTTCTGATTATCAGGTAGTTTTGGAAGATGCCTGGGTGAATGAAGTTGCAGCGCGTTATCCACTGAAGGTGAACGAACAGGCATACAGGCAGCTGAAGGAGCGCCTTACGCGGTAACCACCGTTCAGATCCGTGCGTTATATGCCCATGAAAGCGATTTTGCCTTTGCTCCTGGTCTTGTTGGGAAGCAGCTCCTTACAGGCTCAAAAGGAACGTTATGTAGATGGCATCCTTGCTGTGGTGGGCGAAAAAATCATCACCTACAGTGATTACCTCACCGAATACGATCAGGTAAGCAAGCAAACCGGCCCGGGCAGGGAAGGTGAATGTTATGTTTTTGAACAGCTCCTCATCAGGAAACTGCTGATGAACCAGGCTGAGCTGGACAGCTTGCCTGTGGATCAGAACCGCATCGACGCGGAAATAGAAAACAAGCTGCGCTACTACGCCCGTCAGCTGGGCAGCGAGCGCAAGCTGGAAGAGTTCCTCGGCAAATCTTTATCTGAATACAAACGCGACATCCGCCCGCGGGTACAGGAGCAAATGCTCTCCCGCGACATGGAAAACAAGGTGCTCGAGAACGTGAAAATCAGCCCAAAGGAAGTGCAGGAATATTACGCTTCCATTCCCCGCGACAGCCTCCCGCTGATTGGCGCTGAGGTGGAAGTGGCTGAACTTATTGTAGTTCCTAAGGTTTCTGCGGATGCCAAAGCGTATGCGAAAGAAAAAGCTGAGGAATTGCGCAGCCGCATCCTGCGCGGGGCGTCCTTCGACAAGCTGGCTTCGGCCTACAGCGAAGACCCCGGATCGGCACTGCAGGGCGGACTCCTTCCCGAGTTTGGCCGCGGCGATATGGTGCCCGAGTTCGAACGCGCGGCCTTTCGCCTGAAGCAGGACAGCGTGAGCAAGGTGATTGAAAGCCCTTACGGATACCACATCATCAAAATGGTGAGTCGCCGCGGAGAACGTTTGATCTGCCGCCATATTCTGGTGCGCGCGCAAATCACCACAGAAGACCTGCTGCAGGCCAAACGCCGTGTGGACAGCGCGTACAATATGCTCATGACCGACAGCATCAGTTGGTGCGATGCCGTAAAACGCTTCGGCGACCAGGAGTCAGGACGCAAAGGAGAATGCGGCTTTTATTCTGATGAAAGTACCGGAATGCAAAAAGTAGCCGTCGATGCGCTGGAAAAAGATCTGGTGAAGATGATTCAGGACATGCCGGCAGGAACCTATGGCGAACCACAACTCACCGTCTTTCCCGATGGAGCCCGCGCCTACCGACTGGTGTACCTGAAGTCGGAAACCAAACCTCATACGGCCAACATGATTCAGGACTACCCGAAAATTCAGCAGGCAGCCCTGCAACAGAAAAAAGACGATGCCTTGAACACATGGGTCCGGAAAACCCGACTCAAAACCTACATCAGCATCAGCAGGGATTTTGAAACCTGTCCTGATGTAGCTGAATGGACCAACAACAGCAGCGAACAATGAACGACGATGTGCAACTGGCGGAGCGTTTCCGGGAAACCTTCCGGCGCCTAAAGGCAGAAACAGGGAAGGTAATCATCGGCCAGGAAGCGGTGGTGGAGGGCGTGCTCAGCGCCATCTTCTGCAATGGCCACGTGCTGCTGGTAGGTGTTCCCGGCCTGGCGAAAACCTTGCTCGTGAAAACCGTGGCACAGTCGCTCGACCTCAGCTTCAGCCGCATTCAGTTCACCCCCGATTTGATGCCGGGCGACATCACCGGCCATGAAATCCTGGATGAATCCCGTCAGTTTCGTTTTGAACGCGGCCCCGTGTTCGCCAACATCGTGCTGGCGGATGAAATCAACCGGACTTCTCCCAAAACACAGGCCGCCCTGCTGGAAGCCATGCAGGAACACAATGTTACTGTATCCGGAAAAATCCACCGATTGCCCGATCCCTTCTTCGTGCTGGCTACCCAGAATCCCATTGAGCAGGAAGGAACTTATCCGTTGCCTGAAGCGCAGCTCGACCGCTTCATGTTCAACATCAGCCTCGGATACCCCAGCTTTGAAGATGAAGTACGCGTGATCCGCAATACCACCGGCGACGCGCAACTTCAGGCACAGCCGGTGCTGAACGACCGCGACATCATTGCCTACCAGCAGCTGGTGCGCCGGGTGCCCATCACCGATCATGTGCTGGAATACGCCGTGAAGCTGGTAAGCGCTACCCGTCCCGATTCCACACACAGCAACGCCCGCATCAGGGAATTCGTAAGCTTCGGTGCCGGTCCGCGTGCCGGACAATTCCTGGTGCTTGGCGCCAAGTGCCATGCGCTGGCCAACGGGAAATACGCACCCGACGAGGAAGACGTGCGCGCCGTGGCCCTCAACGTACTGCGTCACCGCATCGTACGCAACTACCGCGCAGAAGCCGAAGGCCTTAGCGCCGACGACCTGATCCTCGGGCTGTTGTAAGGTGGACATCCGTGCAAACGGAAATTTTCACATAATCGTTCCCGCCCGTTTACCTGAACGCCGCATCCTGTATCAAGGAACATGGCGCTCGCAATTACAGGCTTACAAAAACAAGATCCCCGCAATTTCCAGCTGCTGTACCTCGGGCTGTTCCTGAGTTATGGCATGGCCTTTCTGGGCTGGCACCGCGATGTGCTGCAAACAGCGGTGCTCTGGGCTTCCTGCCTGGGTACACAATACCTGTTTTGTCTGTGGAAGCAAAAAAGTCTGGACGCGCTGAAAAGTGCCATGATTACGGCACTCGGCCTCACATTGCTGATGCGTTCCGGTGATGTTTGGGTTTATGCCGCCGCCGGAGTCGTGGCCATTGCATCTAAATTCCTCATCCGCTACCGCGGCAAACACGTATTCAATCCCGCAAATCTGGCTTTGGCGGTGTTTGTTTTGCTGCTGCAAAAGGCCTGGGTTTCACCCGGACAATGGGGCAGCAACGCCATGCTGGTGTATTTCATCGGTGCCGCAGGAATGATGGTGTTGTTCCGCTCGGCACGGGTGGATACGGCTTTCAGCTTCCTCGGCGTATTATTTCTGCTGGAAGCAGGCCGCAACTACTTCTATCTGGGCTGGCCGGCAGATTACCTCTTCCACCGCTTTTCCAATGGCAGCCTGCTGCTGTTCAGCTTCTTCATGATCACAGATCCCATGACCACGCCCGACGACCGCATGGCGCGTATGCTCTGGGCCGCCTGCATCGCGCTGATTACCTTCCTGCTCGGCAACTTCATGTACCTGCAGAATGCACCTGTGCCCGCACTTTTTGTGATGAGTCTCGCCACGCCCTTGTTTGACAAAGTGCGCAAGGGAGAACGCTTTCAATGGCTTCCCAACAGAACAACCAAAATCCAAACTATATGAACATGCTGAAAAAACTCCTCCTGCCTGCCCTGATGATTGGCCTCGGCGCAGGCGAAACCCACGCCTTTTGTGGATTCTATGTGGCGAAGGCCGGTGCCTCGCTATACAATGAGAAAAGTGAAGTGATCATGGTGCGCGACGGACAACGCACAGTCATCACCATGAGCAACGATTTCAAAGGCGCTGCCACCGATTTCGCCATGGTGGTTCCCGTGCCGCACCTGCTGAAAGAACAGGACATCCGCGTGGTGGACCGAGGTCTGTTTGACCGCTTTGATGCCTATTCTTCACCGCGACTGGTGGAATACTATGATCCTGCACCCTGCGGCTACAATCAGGCCATTTCTATAACCAAACGCGTAGCTGCGAATCGGGATGTTCCCATGAGTTCTTCGGTTCAAGAAGATGAGGTTGACCTGGGTGTACACATCGAAGCGAGCTATACCGTTGGTGAATACGACATCTTGATTCTTTCTGCGGAAGAAAGCAATGGCCTGAAAACCTGGCTCATCAAAAACGGCTACAAGATTCCCGAGTCGGCAAACGAAGTATTGCAACCATACATCAACAGCGGCATGAAGTTCTTTGTGGTGAAGGTAAACCTGGAAGCAGCCGCGCAAACAGGCTATCAATACCTGAGGCCCATACAGATTACCATGAATACCGATAAGTTCATGCTGCCCATCCGCCTCGGCATGGCCAACAGCAAGGGAGAACAGGATTTGATCATCTATGCCATCACGCGCACCGGCGCCGTGGAAACCACCAATTACCGCAACCTGCGTATGGTCACTTCCAGAACAGTACCAACCTTCGTGAAAACCCATTTTGACCGCTTTTACACCGATATGTTCGCCAGGCAACATGCCAACGAAGGCCGCAATGCCGTGTTTACCGAATACGCCTGGGATGTTACCCCGAACTGGGGCATCAAATGCGATCCCTGCGTGGGCAACCCGCCGCAGTACAACGACCTCATCAGCGCAGGCGTGAACTGGCTGAACATGAACGACCCACAAGGACGCAACGGCGCTTTTTTCACCAGAATGCATGTGCGTTACGGCAGGGCGCAGTTTCCTCAGGATTTGATGTTTGCCACTACTTCCAACCGCGAAAACTACCAGGCGCGTTACATCATCAACTGGCCTGCCGGTGGCGACATGAGTTGCCCGGAAGCCCGGAAATACCTCAGCGGATTGCCCAACCGCCGGCGCATGGAACTGATGGAGCTGGGCGCGCTCACCGGCTGGGACATCAGCCTGTACAAGAAATATGAGCAAACCGGCATGGATCCCGGCATCAGCGATGGTGAAGAACAAGGCATGCTTCCCGTCCGCTTCAACACCCGTAAAGATCCGCCCGCAGGTGGTCAGGGTCCGCTGTGGTTCCTGCTGGCCGGCATCCTGGCAACAGCGCTGCTGCTGTCGTGGCCAGCCCTGCGCCGGCAATATATTTCCGCCAAGTAAAGCAAATCCCGCAGAAAGGCCGTTCCACAACTTTGGTGGGGCGGCTTTTTTCATGCCCTGAATTCTGACTAACTTGCCCGCATCATGACGCCCATCCTGCGCTTGCATTACCAGTACCGCGACGATGCCGATCAGGTCAGCTCCGGCAGTTTCGACTTCAGCAACCCGGAACAACTGGGCGTAAAACAGGCCATGAGTATGCTCGAGCCACTGTTGATTGGCGAGGTGTTTTTTATTCCAAACAGGATTGGGTTACCGTCGTTGGATGTCCTTCGACAAGCTTCCCGGGATTCACTGCGTTCCCCCGGGACAAGCAAGGATGACAGGGAGGAAGGGTTGGATGTCCTTCCCTTCGGCTTCGCTCAGGGTAAACTGGCTCAGGATGACAGCGTGGAGGAGGATGACGATTACCACGAGCTGGAATCGCTGGAAGCGCTCGAAACAGAATCGGCAGAAGCTCCTTCCTTCGTGGATTTTGTGGCAACCCTGCGCCGCTTTAAAAAGCAACACCCTGAAGAATACTGGTAGGCGCCGGACTGTGGATTTCCGTTAGGGGCTTATCTTTACCCCTCCAATCATGGCTGATCATAAATTATTTCTGCTGGACGGCATGGCGCTCATCTACCGCGCATTCTTTGCCTTCAGCCAAAATCCGCGCATCACCAGCACCGGCATCAATGCCAGCGCGATGTTCGGGTTTACCAATACGCTGCTGGATGTGCTGAACAACCAAAAACCCAGTCATCTGGCGGTGGTTTTTGATACCGAAGCGCCCACGGCGCGTCATGAAGCCTACGAACACTACAAGGCCCATCGTGAAGCCATGCCCGAAGATCTGGCGGCAAGTATTCCTTACATCTTCCGCATCATCGAAGGCTTTGGGATTCCCATCATCACCAAAGACGGTTACGAAGCCGACGACATCATCGGAACGCTGGCCTGGCAGGCCGCCGATCAGGGATATGAAGTGTATATGATGACGCCCGACAAAGATTTCGGGCAACTGGTGCGCGACCATGTGTTCATCTTCAAACCCGCACGGATGGGCAACGAGTTTGAAATCATGGGCCCCGCGGAAGTATGTAAGCGCTGGGATATTGAACGGGTAGAACAGGTGGTGGAAATGCTGGGGCTGATGGGCGACAAGGTGGACAATATTCCCGGGATCCCCGGTGTTGGAGAGAAAACAGCGCAAAAGCTGCTGGCCCAATACGGAAGCATGGATGGGATTTATGCGCATCTGGACAAATTGCAGGGAAAGCTCAAAGAGAAGTTTGAACAGCATAAAGAGCTTGCCTACCTGAGCCGCAGTCTGGCTACCATTGATACGCAGGTTCCGGTGAAGCTGGAAGATTTCGACATCACCGTCGATCCGGTGAAGCCTGAGCTGAAGCAGGTTTTTGAAGAACTGGAATTCCGTACACTCATCAAGAAAGTGTTTGGCGGTGAAGAAGTGCGTGCGTCCGCTTCCATGCAAACCTCACTCTTCGATGCGCCCGCAGGGCCTTCCGCAGCAAACAATGCCCCTGTCGAAGAAGCGGAACCGCCTGCACCACTGCGCAGCATCGAAGATACAGAACACCACTACGAAATCTGCTCCGGTGAAGTTGCCTGTAAAGCACTGGCTGAACAGCTTGCCCAGGCAAAACAGTTCTGCTTCGATACAGAAACAACGGGCCTGGATGCCCACAGCGCGGATATCGTAGGGCTGGCCATCAGCATCAACCCACACCACGGCTGGTATATTCCCTTTGGAACAGATGCAGCCGAAAGTCAGCGCATCCTGAACTTATTCAAACCTGCACTGGAAGGCCCAGCGCTGAAAATCGGGCAGAACCTGAAATACGACATCCTCATCCTGCGCCGCTACGGCATTGCGGTACAAGGCCCCTTGTTCGACACCATGCTGGCGCATTACCTGGTAGAACCCGACAAGCGACACAACATGGATATGTTGGCCGAACATTACCTGAATTACCGTCCGGTAAGCATTGAAACGCTGATCGGGAAGAAGGGCAAGAACCAGCTCAGCATGGCGGATGTGCCGGTGGAAAAGGTGAAAGAATATGCGGTGGAAGACGCCGACATCACCCTCCAATTGCATGCGGTTTTGCAGCATGAACTGAAGGAAGGCAAGGTGGCTCAGGTGTTCAACGAGGTAGAAGTTCCGCTGATTCAGGTGCTTGCAGATATGGAACAGGAGGGCATCCGCGTGGATACGAACTTCCTGAACGAATACAGCCGGCAACTGGAAGTGGAAGCAAAAAGCATTGAACAGGAAATCTATTCACTGGCGGAAGTGCGCTTCAATATTGGCAGTCCACGCCAGGTTGGAGAAGTGCTCTTCGACAAGCTGAAGCTCAGCGATAAGGCAAAAACCACCAAAACCGGCCAGTATCAAACCGATGAGGAAACATTGCTTGGACTGGCCACGGCGCACCCCATTGTGCAGCGCATCCTTGATTACAGGCAGCTGCAGAAACTCAAAAGCACTTACGTGGATGCCCTGCCGGTCATGGTTTCTGAAAGGACCGGGCGTGTACATACCAGCTTCAATCAGGCAGTGGCTGCCACAGGTCGCCTGAGCAGCAACAACCCGAACCTCCAGAATATTCCCATCCGTACCGATTTGGGCAAGGAAGTGCGCAAGGCATTCATCCCGCGTGATGAACATCACACCTTGCTCAGCTGCGACTACTCGCAGATTGAACTGCGCGTGATTGCCAGCATGAGCGGCGATGAAGCCATGATGGATGCCTTCAAACAGGGCGTGGACATCCATACGGCTACGGCAGCAAAGGTTTTTGGTGTGCCGCTGGATCAGGTGGATAAAGAGATGCGTCGACAGGCAAAAACAGTCAACTTCGGCATCATTTACGGCATCAGTGCCTTCGGACTCAGTCAGCGCATAGGCATTCCACGGAAAGACGCCAAAGATTTGATTGACAACTACTTCCGTGAGTTCCCGGGCATCCGCCGTTATATGGATGAAACCATGGAATTTGCGCGCAGTCATGAATATGTGGAAACACTGCTGGGCCGCAGGCGCTACATCCGCGACATCAACAGCCGCAACATGACGGTGCGTGGCTTCGCCGAGCGAAACGCCATCAATGCGCCCATACAGGGTTCGGCAGCGGACATGATCAAGCTGGCCATGATCAACATCCACAAAATGTTGCAGGAAGAAGGATTCCAAACCCGCATGATCCTGCAGGTGCACGATGAATTGTTGTTTGATGTGCCACATGAGGAACTGGCACGTGTGGAACCCAAAATCCGCGCACTTATGGAATCTGCACTTCCGCTGCATGTGCCGGTGCTGGTAGAATCCGGCCAGGGGAACAACTGGCTGGAAGCGCATTGAGTTGATTCACAGCACTTTTCGGGTGGATGAGTTGGATGAACATCTGTAAATCCAACGGCGTTCATTCTGTGCCATGATGCACGTCATGCGATATGTTGATGTATTTAGGTTTCATGCGTGACTGAAGTCACGAGTGTTGGGGTTCGATAATTAGTTAATTCGGAAGCTCATCATGCATGGTCATTTTGGAGGTTTATGTCCATTAAAAAACGTGATAGCACGCTTTCGGTGGATATCTGCATCCTTTGATGCATGTGCATGATGCATCAAACTACCAGCTATGAAACATTTTGACATCCTCATCATTGGCGGCGGCAATGCTGGATTATCCGTTGCTTCGCGCCTGCGCTCCAGAAAGCCTGAGCTCAGTTTGGGCATCATTGAACCATCAAAGAATCATTACTACCAACCGGCCTGGACTTTGGTAGGTGGCGGTGTCTTTGATATGGCCGAAACCATCAAACCCGAGGTGGATTTTATTCCGCCGGGAGCGGAATGGATTTGCGACCGGGCTACGGAAATTGACGCCGAACGGCATATCGTTCATACCGCCACTCAAGGCAGTTTTGGCTATACATGGCTGGTGGCCGCACCAGGCATCCAGCTCGATTGGCATAAGATTGAAGGCCTCAAGGAAACGTTGGGTAGTAATGGAGTTACCTCTAATTACCACCCCGATTACGCACCGTATACATGGCAAATGCTGCAAGGCATGAACGGAGGTACCGTGCTGTTTACCAATCCGGGTACTCCTGTAAAATGTGGCGGTGCGCCGCAGAAAATCATGTATTTAGCCGGAGATTACTTCCGCAAAAAAGGACTGAAGGGCAAGGTGAACATCGAGTTCTGCAGTGCCGGAGGGGTGATATTTGGAATCAAGAAATACGCAGATACCTTGATGAAGGCAGTGCGTCGTTACGACATCACACTGAACTTCAAGCACGAGCTGATCCGCGTGGATGGCCCTGCACACAAAGCATGGTTCCGCGTAAGCGATGCCGACGGAAATACGCATGAGGTGGAAAAACATTTTGACATGCTGCATGCAGTGCCACCACAAAGCGCACCTGATTTTATCAAGAACAGTCCGCTGGCCATGCCCGGTAACCCTTTGGGTTGGATTGATGTGGATAAACACACGTTACGTCATGCGCGGTTTCCACAAGTATTTGCATTGGGTGACGCCACCAATACCCCCAATGCCAAAACCGGTGCAGCCATACGCAAGCAAGCGCCTGTGCTGGTAGCAAACCTGATTTCAGCCATCGAAGGGAAAACCTTGTCAGCCAGCTACGACGGCTACGGCAGTTGCCCGCTCATCACAGGTTATGGCAAGCTGGTTCTGGCAGAGTTTAATTATGAGAATCAACCTACAGAAACCTTTCCATTTGACCAAAGCAAGGAACGCTGGAGCATGTATCAGCTGAAAAAACGCGTTTTGCCCTGGCTGTATTGGCACAGAATCCTGCAAGGGAAGATGTAAACAGAAAGCTTTTCGATATACGGTCAGACATGGTATTCAATCGCTCGTAACCACTATGCGCAGCAATTGGTGTTCATGCCGCAATAGGTAGATGCCCGGACTCAGGAACCGGACGTCGAAAGTGTTTCCTGCAGTTGGAAGCATCAATACACGTCCGTTCAGGTCTAAAAGTTGCAAGGTGCTTTTCGGCGCAACGCCGCTTACTGTGAGGATATCGGCTACGGGATTGGGAAACACCTGAAATGGTTCTGTTGTTTCCGCTGGCGGTATTCCATTGCTGTTGCACCTACTGCTTCCGGCCGTTAATTGTTCAAGCGCGCTGCACAGGTACGCGTATTGCTGTGCTGCACGACTGTCCATGGATTGTGTCAACAGGTTCATCTGTTCGTCGGGATCTTGGGATAAGTGGTACAAGGCTTCCTGCCCTTGGTCAAAGCGCATCAGTTTGTATTCGCCGGTCTGGATGCATTTGCCGTCTTCTGCAGTGGAAGGACTCTGGAACACTTCACTAAACGACCAGGGTCGTATGGAATCAGTTTTGGCTTGCAGGATGGGCAACAAGCTGTGGCCATCGCTTTGGATGCCGGGCGGCAAAGCATTGCTTATGCCGAGCAGGGAAGGTATGGTTTCGAACAAATCAACCGCCTGAACCAAAGAAGTAGCAATACGCCCCGGAGCTTGTACAGATGGACCTGAAATCAACAGCGGAACACGAATACCATACTCGTAAATGGTTCCCTTCACCCGGGAAGTGTCGCTGATTTGTGCTGTTTGTTTGGAATTCCCATTGTCGCCAATGAAGATGATGTCGGTGCTGTCTAATCGATTCATGCTCCTCAGGGAATCAAACAGCCTGCCTATTTCGTGATCCATGGCCTGAACCATGGCTTTGAAATAGGCCTTAGGTTTTGCCCGGATGTCCTGTGTGGTGCCGCTTAGGCCGCTGTATCCGTGCAGGTTAGCGGGGGGCAGGTGGTACGGTGAATGGGGCGCGTTGAAGGCCAGCCAGAGAAAGGCAGGCTTACTTCCCTGAGCACGGAGCCAACTGATGGCATTGTTCACCTGTTCTGTGGTGGCGTAAGTGGTGACTGTACTGTTCACGCCGTTGGTGTTTTTGGTCCAATTGGTGTAACTGGGAAGGGCACCAATGAATGGGCCCTCGAAATGTTGAAACCCGAAGTATAGTGGCAGTTTTAAATTGCTGATGGGCGATGGATTGCTCAGGTGCCATTTGCCGATTTGCGCCCTGCCTATGCCGGGTGCAGCGTCGCGTATGCGCTGCGCCAGGGTGTATTCGCTGCTGTCCAGCGCTTTGCTGCCCTGACTAACCACGGCGCCAATACCTGTTCGGAATCCGTACCTTCCTGTGAGTATTGCTGCGCGTGTAGATGAACAGAATGGATTGTTGCGGCACTGGGTGAACAATACACCTTGCGCCAATAATGAACGTAATTGCGGCACGGCAACGGTGTCGGCATGTTCCGGATAGAATCCTAAATAATCAGGGCTGAGGTCGTCGGCGATGATCAGCACCACGCTGCGTTGCGAAACCAATAAACCGGGCAGCAGTGCCAGTACCGCGCCCAACAGTAGGATGTGTTTTTTCATGTATTGGAGTTTTTTTGATGCTGCCCGGTATAAAAGGTTCAATGGCACGCCTTGTCGTCTGCGCATCACAAACGCTTATAATGCGCGGATGCAGGAACAGGCATGCTGAACCATTTCCGGGGTCACATCCAAATGGGTAACAAACCGTATTTGATGTGTTCCGGTTGGTACAGCCCGGATGCCTTGCTGATGCAGTTTTTTAATGATTTCAGCTGCGCTGTGTTCCGCCTTTAAGTTAAAAATAACGATATTGGTTTCCACAGGCATCACGGAGGAAACCGCGGCGCTTTCCTGCAAAGCCGCTTCAAGCATGCGTGCATGCCGGTGGTCTTCTTCCAGGCGTGCCACCTGATGTTTCAGGGCATAAAGTCCGGCGGCGGCCATGAATCCGGCTTGCCGCATGCCTCCACCCATCAATTTGCGGCAACGACGGGCTTCTTTAATGAACGCAGAAGTTCCAAGCAGCAAACTGCCCACCGGTGCGCCCAAACCTTTGCTTAAACACACGGAAATCGAATCGAAGATCTGACCCAGCCGGGTTGCCTCCTGACCTGTGGCCAACATGGCGTTGAATATGCGTGCACCGTCAAGATGTAGCGGCAGATGGCGCGTATTGCAGAGGTTCCTGATTTCCTGCAATGTCTGCAAATCATAGCAACTGCCTCCGCCACGGTTGGCGCTGTGTTCCAGGCTAACCAGCGCGGTGCGCGGACGGTGCACATCGTCCGGGTTGATGGCTTCTTCTATCTGTGCGGCAGAAATTCGACCGCGGTCGCCTGAAATAAGCCTGGGCTGCACGCCGCTGTTCCTCGCCATGCCGCCGCCTTCGTACACATAAATATGCGACAATGATTCACAAATAACTTCATCGCCAGGGCGGGTATGTACCATGATGGCAATCTGATTGGTCATGGTTCCGCTCGGACAAAACAGGGCTGCTTCCATGCCGAACAAGGATGCGGCATACGATTCGAGTTCGTTGACACCGGGATCTTCACCAAAAACATCATCGCCAACCTGTGCCTGCATCATGGCTTGTAACATGCCGGTGCTGGGACGGGTAAAGGTATCGCTGCGCAGTTCTATGAAATTCATCATCAAGATGCAATATGCTTGGTTTTGTGGAATCAAAACAGCACCATGGCATAGGTGCAGGTTAAAAAACACCTAAGTGTTTCATGTACACTAAGATGTCGAAAATATGCTTACGTTTGCAATGTACAAGGTTTCACCTTGGGAATCCCGCGGGCTTATTTACCTTGAGGGGTTCTTCATAAAACTTGATCGAGGTCCCGGAAACGGGACTTCGGTCTTTATGGGAATTCCGGTTTTTCCTTGGCAAGCTTCAGGAACTGCTGATGCATCTGCATTACTTGTTTGATGAGTGAATGGCTCCCGTCGTTGTGGATTACAGCGTCGGCGCGCCTGATCAAGTCATCCTGGGGCATTTGTGCGGCCATGCGCTTGAGGATGTCATCGTCAGAAAGCTTGTCGCGTTCTTTGACGCGCTGCATCCGCAAGGCCAAGGGTGCGGCCACAACCACAACCGTATGCACTTGTTTGTAGCTGCCAGATTCAAACATGATGGCAGCTTCTTTAATCACATAGGTTGCATCTTTTTGATGGGTGCACCAAGTTTCAAAATCCTGAAATACCGCAGGATGAACCAAGTTGTTCAGCAGTTCAAGTTTCTCGGAATTGCCAAAAACGCTTTGTGCGAGGAACGCTCTGTTGGGTTCGCCGTTCAAATAACTTTCCGGACCAAAAGCTTCCTGCACGCCTTGGATCAATGCCGCATCTTCGCGCATCAGTCTTTTCGCCGCTTGGTCGGCAGCGTACACAGGCACGCCCAGGTGCGCAAACAGGCGGCATACGGTAGATTTACCACTGCCAATTCCGCCGGTTATGCCTACGCGCAACAAGGCTTTAGTCGCCTTTTTCCTCTGATTTGGCCACCTTTCCGGATTCCGGATAAGCGCTTTTGGTCATTTCGAAGCTTACCGCAGCTTTTTCAAACTTTACACGGTTGCCACTTTCAGTTTCCAGGGTTAAGGTTTGCTCCTGGATGGAAACCACCTTTCCGTGCATGCCGCCCGTGGTCACTACGTGATCGCCTTTTTGAATTTCGCTGAGGAAGTTCCGCTGTTTTTTCTGCTTGCGCATTTGAGGCATGATCATGAACACGTAAAAAACGGCCATAATCAAAATCAGGGGCAGCATCTGCGACCATCCGCCGGTATTTCCAGCTTCTAACATCATGTGGTTCATAGTTTTATTTTTTAACAACAAGCGCACGGAACGTGAGCTTCACTGTTTCTACGGTTGAGTTCTGGAAAAATACATCTACGTATTTGGTGTTTTCAATACCATTGGGTTCACCCCGACCGGAAGAATTAAACACAGTTTCTACGTAGCCTTCACCACCTGGAGGTATCACTTCTTTTGACCAACTGGGGGAAGTACATCCACAAGCGGCCTGAACATCAGAAATGACCAAATCTCCTTTGCCTACGTTGGTGAATTTAAACTTGTGGCGCACGGATTCACCATCGGTGATTTTTCCAAAATCGTGGTATTCGGATTCGAATTTTGCCCAACCTCTATTGCTGGTATCGCCCTGTGGATTTGCTGCACTGGCCGTATTGTTGTCTATTTTATCGGCGCTGATCTTATTGCTGCCACTGTTGCACGCAGCTGCAAATGCTGCTGTCAAGATGAGTATTACGGTGCTGAATTTCATAAAAGTCGTTGTGCAAATTTAACCAAAGGCGGGAACTGAAGATGCTCAGCTTTCGCGCAAGCCTCTGCCTATTTTCTGCATGTGTCCTTCTTCCTGAAGACTGATGCGCAGCTTGTCCAGAATGCCGTTGATGAAGCGGCTGCTGTTTGGGGTAGAATATTCTTTCGCTATTTCCAGGTATTCATTGATGCTCACCTTGGGTGGGATATGCGGGAAGAACAGGAATTCTGCGATGGCCATTTTCATAATCACCATGTCCACCAGCGCAATTCGTTCGGTATCCCAGTTGCTCGAGGCCTTTTTAATGTGCGCTTCCAGGGCGTCTTCGCGGTTGCAAACCAGGGCAAAGAGGGTGGTGGAGAATTCTATTTCATCGTCGGTTTTGCGCATGGTGGCTGCCAGGGTTACCTGGTCGCCTTTCGCAGCTTCAAGGGTCTTGTAAACCACCCGCCACAGCTGTTGTTCATCATCGTACCAGGCAGGATAAATTTCTTCCATGAGGTCGTTGAAAAACTCGCTGGCATTCATCAGGTAGTCCATCAGCTGCAGCAGGAATTCCCTTTGCATGGCAAAATCCGGTTTGTCGAATACCAGATAGTCGCGTACAAAGTCCTGATTTTTGAGGTCGCTCCAGAGTGTATCAAATGATCCTGCGGCCTGATCCCAGCTAAACACGCTGCTTCTGCCACTTTTGGCTACCGATTCTTCCAGGGTGGAAGCCAAACCATTGTTGTTCAGCACCATACACTGGCGGATATGGTCCTTGTCGGGAAAGAATTTCTGACGTTCCAAATCGGCTTCACTGTTCAGAAAATCTCTGAATGCAGCCGGAAACTGTAGTAAAAACAGGTAGTAAGCTTCAAATTGAAACAACTGCTCGAGCAATTGTTCTTTTCCTTTCTGCACCTGGTCCGACTCCTGCTGCTTGTAGCTGTACAAAGCCTGCAGTGTCTTGATCCTGATCAACCTCCTTGAAAGCATAGAACTTTAACGGGGGGCAAAGGTATAGTTCTAACAGACGCATAACAAAGGAAAGCGCCAACTTAAACCAAAAAGCTGATCTTGTGCTTCACCCCGCCTGCGCTAAAGGTGTCGCCCGGCTTTAAACCGCGCACTGTTTGTCCCAGTGGACTCAGCATCGAAACCACCAATACCGCATGCCCTTCCACGTTCAGTTTGCCGATGCCTGTGGCAAGCAGGATGAACTGGTTTTCAGTACATACCAGCACACCAGGTGCGGCCTGCTCCGGATGCGGTGCTAATTTCAGTTGCCGGTAAAACTGCAGTTCCTTATTGGCTTGTTGCAACACTTGGGCATAGCGTTCACGATCCAGATAACCCATGGCACGACCGGTTTCATATTTGTCGCCGGCAGAGCTTTTTTCTTCTGAAAGGGCAGCGTCGGCTGCGCGATTCATCGCAGCAAGTGCTTCCGCTATGCGCGCTTCAACCTTTTGGTTGCAGGCCTCCAGAATCTGTGCCTTTAGCTGTTGTAATGCTGAAACTTCCACAACTGCTGCTTATGGTTTGCGGAAGGTGGCACAACACCAGCCTTCCCGATCAGAGGCCGAAACAAAATGAAGTCCTTGCGTGGCAAAGCATGTTTTGATGTCATCCAGATCCGGGGTAAAAAAGCCGCTGACCAGCAGCAGTGCTCCGTGTTTCATGGTTTTTACGTATTCGGGAACGTCGCGCAAGATGATGGTTTTCTGGATGTTCGCAATGAATACGTCAAACCGATCCGCGTAAGGTTCCAATGCACCGGCGTCGCCAAGTGCCACTTCAATGGCTTCTGCCTGATTGAGTACCAGGTGTTCGCGGGTATTTTCCACGCTCCAGGGATCAAAGTCCATGGCCAATACAGAACCTGCGCCCCTTTTCAGGGCGAGTATGGCCAGTATTCCCGTGCCGCAGCCCATATCGCATACGTCAAGGCCCTTCAGTTCGGTAAGCAGGAGCTGCTCGGCTACGAGCGCCGTGGTGGGGTGATGTCCGGTGCCAAAGCTCATCTTCGGATCTACGGTAAGTTCGAGCATCCCCGAATCCGGCGCGTGCGGATGAAAGGAACCCCGGATGTATAAAGCGTTGGCAATGATTAAGGGCTGGTAATAGTGCTTCTCCCATTCTTCATTCCAGTTTCTGTCGGCCAGTTCGCTCCTGTGTGGAGCACCTTCTGTCCATGCCTGAACGGATTCCATTGCATCCTGAAGCCAGGGGCCTTCTTCCGCGGCATCCAGATACGCAAGCACCTGATTTCCGTTCAATTCAAACCCGCTGAATGCATAGGTACCCAGAATGCCGGATACCAGTTCAGCATGCGCCTCGAACGGCGGTTTCAGGCTGAAGCGAAGACAGACGAATGACATGGCACAAAGTAAGGGCGCAGGTTTGGGAATTACAGGCCCATAAACAACAAAGCCGGACAATTGCCCGGCCTTGTTGCGCTATGAAAACTAAATCTACCCTCTATCAAAAACGACCCGATGGTTTAAATGTTTTTGGGGGTAGGATGAATTTAATCGAACGTTCATCGAAACAAATCCGTAAAGCAATATTCAGCGGAATGGATTGCTGTAGGCTTTGTTGCTGAGCAGACTGCTGTCGGTCATGGTTTTCAGAAAGGCGATCAGGGCACTTTTCTGTTTGGCCGTTAGCTGCAGATGCAGGTTTCCGTGGTTCAGCTGCGGACTGAGGTTTGGTGCATTGAACTTCAGGTTGTCGCTGTAGTGGTCAATCACTTCTTCAAGGGTTTTAAAGCGACCATCGTGCATGTAGGGCGCTGTATAAACCAGGTTGCGCAGGGAAGGTGTTTTAAATTTCCCGAGGTCGTATTCCTTACCCGTGATGTTGCCAAACCCTTTATCGGTAATGGTTTCATCCAGGCCATTGCTTACAATGCCGATGGAAGGATCGATGGCCTGTGTATGAATGCCGCCATGACAGTGGAAGCAATCGGCACCTGTTGCCGGTCTGGTGGTGCTGTCGGGCATGCCATTAAACAAGAAAAACCCTTCGCGTTCTTCGGGCGTAAATGCGTTTAGGTTTCTGGGGAAGAACTGGTCAAATTTGCTGTTCGCTGAAACGATGGTCATCAGGAACTGTTCCAGGGCCAGCGACATGTGGTGCAGGTTTGGAGCTTCGCCGAAGGCATGGCGGAATCCGCTTTGGTAACGGTCAATTTTTCTAAGTTTCTCTTCCAGCCTGACCACATTCATGGCCATCTCCCGGTGGTCCTGGATGGGTTCGAAAACCAGGTCGCGGAGGCGCCGTTGGCGTGCATCCCAAAAAAAGGTGCGCTGCCAGGCCAGGTTGAAGAGGGGCGATGCGTTTCTGGTACCCGTAATTCCAAAGATGCCTCTGCTCACCGCTTTGGGCTCGCTGAAAGCGAAATCCTGCCGGTGACAGGAAGCACAGGAAATAGACGAGTCGGCACTGAGCACCGGATCATAAAACAACATCCTGCCCAGGTAAATACCTTCTTCGGTCAGCGGATTGTCTTTGGGAATCAAAGGCATCCCAAACGTCGCCGGAAAAATCTCCGCAGGATTTACGGGTGTAGGTTGAAAAGGGCTTTTATCTGGCAATGGCGCTTCCCGTTTGCAGGACATCATTCCCAAGGCGAGCAGCGCCGGCAATACGAGGTTCAGGCGCTGCTTCATCACTTCAGGCTGTAAGGTACAAAGATGTCTTCCATGTTTGTAAACAGCTTATCCATCAGGCTGATTTCTGAACCTGTGGAGTGGCTGAAACTTCCATCTTTCACGAAGTTGATGGCATAGGGGTTTTTGAAGAACTCCTCAACGTCTGTACGGATATGCAGTACATTGTTGCCCGGTGTTTTGGTGAAGGGAAACATCAGGTCAATGGTGCGCACATAACGCAAGGTGGCCATGTGGAAGCTGAAGGCAGATTTCTGCGTGCTGTTTTTAGCGATGTAATTTCCATCGAGCATGGAGAAAATATACCCTCCGGCCCAGCCCCAGTGCATGCCGTTGTTCAACGGACTCAGCGGATGGTCTGCCGCCCATTGTGCAGGATCTCCGTGGTTGGTGGCGGAGTCAAGGCCAATGGTCAGTGAAATGCCTTTATAGGTTCCAATGGGAACTTCGTTCAGCGGAGTGGTGGTGGCGCCTGCTTTGAAATCGGCATAGGCAAAACCATCGCCCAGCTTCACGCGGCTTCCGTCTTCACGGATCAGCGACACATTTGAAAACAACAATTTGAACTGATCAAAAATCAGGGTTTCGCCATCCGCCTTTACGAAGTCGGGATTGCCAAAGCTTAAGGGTTTTGCGCCGAAAGTGCCTTCAAATTGCAGGCTCAGCATGGATGCCCCTGCGGGCGGTGCAGGCGGATTGTCAGGTTCACATGCAGAAACGGCAAACAGCGCTGTTGCAATTCCAAGGATATAGCCGGTGTTTCTCAGGTTTTTCATGGCGTGTTGAATTATTGTTTTTCAAATTTAGTGAAATAAATGCCGCCCGATGCGGTGACGCGCATCACATAAATACCAGGACTAAAGCCGCGCAGATCCAGTTCACCTCCGTAGAGTCCTTCCGGAAATTCCTTGCGCATCATTTGCCGTCCGGAAAGGTCGCATACTTCGATGGCGCTGATGCGCTGATTTTTGGAATAAACCTGGATGCTGGACTTTCCTGGATTTGGGTACACCTGTATGCTTCCCAGGCCGCCCAGATTGGCGTTGCGTCCGGTGATTACCGATTGCGCCAGCAGCCACTGGTCAGGGTCGAACAAGGCATCTTCAACCTGGGTATTCAAAGTAAATTCGAAGTTTTCATCGCCATCTTTGGGTCTGAGCACCAAGAGCGTATCAGATGGCAAGCCGCGGAACAGCACGGGTACATTCAGGTCGAAATATTGAACGGAAGGATGGCTGGTGCTTTGCCGCAGATGCACCTTCAGTTTGGTTCCTGTCATCAGCCAGTCGATGTGGAAGGTAGGAAAACCTTCGCCGGTGTACCAATCTTTCAGGAAGGGATTTAAATCCATTCCTGAAGCATCTTCCATAAATTTCTGGAAGTCTTTGGTGCGTGCAAAACCGTATTTATGTGCCGGTGAGGCCAGGTAGTTGCGCACGCCGGCAAAAAACAAGCTGTCGCCCATCTGCCAGCGCATCATGTGCAATACCAGTGCGCCTTTGTTGTAGGTGAGCCTGCCGTCGAACAGCCTTCCGATGTTTTGCGTGTCCGTAGGGAACACCGAACCTCCGGGCTGGCTCATCACATATTTCTGCATGTCTTCCAGGCGCGCGTGGAAGGCAGGTGTTCCTTTCAGAAACTCGTAACACAGCGCATTCACATAAGTTGCCCATCCTTCATTCAGCCATAAATCTTCCCAGCTGCCACAGGTAACCGCGTCGCCAAACCACATGTGTGCCAATTCATGAGCAATGAGGTCAAAGGAAAAATTCACCATAAAGCTCATGGTCTGATGTTCCATACCGCCACCCCAGGTAAACTGAGCATGACCGTATTTCTCCTTCATGAATGGATATTCGCCGAACAGGCTGTCCATCATCCGCAGCATGGGCAAGGTTTGTCGGGCTTCTATACGCGCCGATGAAAAACTCTGGGGGAATACATAGTTCAGCACCGGGAGCGAATCGGTGCGGTTGTGGAAATGCGCATGATCGGTAAAGGGAACATAATTGCTGACCGCAATCGCCACCAGATATGGCGCAATAGGGTAGCGGTGCTTCCAATGAAACAGGACCATGCTGTCGTTTAGGTCGCGTTCCTCTGCGAGCAAGCCGTTGGAAGCGGCCCGCAAACCCTTTGCGGTGCGAACAAGCACATCCACCGAGTCGAGCTTGTCGTCGAGGGTGCTTTTACAGGGCCACCAATAAGGAGCCCCATAGGGTTGAGAAAGCGTGTGGATGATGTTTCCGGTTTGGTGCCGGTCGCGCACATAATAGCCAAAACCACTGCCCCGGGCAGGGTTTCCTCCGTAGTGAATGCTGAATGAATCATAAGTGCCGGCGGGCAGGCTTCGGTCCGGAAATACAAGCAGCTGATGGTTCTGGTGTTGCCATTTCAGGGTATCTGTGCCCCTGGTAACTTTAAGTACTTTAAGTTCATCGCGCAGGTCCACCTTCACGGTATCCAGTGTGCGCAGCGTTTGGAAGCGCAGCTGTACCACCGCATCCAAACGATCGGAAACCCTTGGATTGAGCAAGAAATTCAGGGTTTGGTGGTGTACGCTAAAACCGTAATCGGAACTGCTGTTGCTGCGCAGCGTGCGCGATTGTGTGAAATTCC
Organism: uncultured Flavobacteriaceae bacterium; assembly: GCA_964586595.1. Classification (GTDB taxonomy): domain Bacteria; phylum Bacteroidota; class Bacteroidia; order NS11-12g; family UBA955; genus REEB481. Next base: position 41,399 of record CAZPHB010000014.1, read on the forward strand.
GCTGTTCGGATTTAATCAGCTCCTCGCCTGTAAGCAATTGTGCCTGAAGTACGTTGGGATATAAGTGCCAGATCAGGGCAAACAGTAAGCTTCTGCGCATCATACAAAGATATGGTTAGGGCTCTTTCTTCTTGAACATTCGGTTTGCGCTTTCGTTTGTGCTTTGGCTGTTTTTCCTTTGAAAGCATGACCATGACCCCTTGGCAACTCAGGGCCAAAGAAAACCTGCACATTGTATTCTGGTTATTCAAGGACTTCTGTTGGCTGATGCTGTACAAGCCCCTGGGCATGATGATGGTTTTTCCCACGGTGTTTCTCGCGTTTTACCTCAGCTGGAAAAGCCGGCATCTGCGCAGTGAACTGTTTCACAACCTGGCCGTTACCAGTTGGATTCTGGGGAATTCCATCTGGATGGCAGGAGAATTCTACTTCGACGATACGACCAGGCCGCTTGCTTCCGTCTTCTTCTATGCCGGCATTGGCTTCGTGCTGTATTTCTACATCACGGAATGGCTGCAGCAGCGCACAACAAAGCAGCAATCAGAAGCGCAATAACTTCTCGCGGATCACGGGCTGACCAAGTTCATCGCGCAATTCAGCATAATATGTTCCCCGGCTGAACCGACTCAGATCCAATCGCTGACTGCTTTGGGTGCAGGGCCGGGCATCCATGACCACACGACCGTTCATGTCGGTGAGGGTCAATGAGTAACGGTGCTTTTGGAGCAAATCTGCTTCAATCTCCACCGTAATGAATCCATCGATGCTTGGATTCGGGAACATGCGGATGCCGCTGATCAGGGTGTCTCTGCTGATGCTTGCTTCATAAAGATTGCTGCGGAAGGTAACGAGGCAAAACCGCATGATGTCCATCTGTTTTTTGGAGAACATGGTCTGGCAGGTATGCGAACTGTAATCCATGTAGTTTTCTACCTGGTCGGGTTCATCATTGGCGCCGGTATTGCAGGTATTGCGGGTTTTGTTGCAGTCGAAGTTGCTGCGTGAAGCACACAGCGGGGTATCGTCAATGCCGTCATCTACAGCGCAGCCGCTTACGCCATTTGGCGGATCACCCCAAACATGGCGCAGGCCCAGGAAGTGCCCTACTTCGTGCACTGCGGTGCGGCCATTCCGGCTGCTGGCCAATGAACCTGTAGCATAAGGGTTGTTGATGCCCACCACTTTGTAATGAAGCACCACGCCTTCGTGATCCGGGCTGGGCGGGAATGAACCTGCCGTCCAGTTGGGCGCATCCAGTGGCGGATAAGCGTAGCCCAGCAAGGCATCGATGTTTTGAATGCTCAGGTCGCAAACCCAGATGTTGAGGTACTTTCTGGTGTCCCAGGCATCTGCTCCGCCGCGGCTGCGGAATTTCATGTCGTCGGTAAGGTTCAGGTTGCCGAAGCTGGCTTTGGTGGTGGCCACCCTGTTGATGCCTGTGCTCGGGTTCCCGGAAGGATCCTTCGTGGCCATCACAAATTGGATTTTTGTATCAGAAGCCCGCCCTCTGAACAAATTGCGGATGCTGGTGGTATCTGAATTTCTTTTTCTGAAGTCGCGGTTCAGCGCAAACAGTTGACTGTAAATCAGCGAGTCGTTCAGGTTCTCGGCGGCATTGCTGTACAAAATGTGAAACACTACGGGAATGGTAAACACCGTATCTGCCACCACTTTTTTGCGCGTGCCGATGCCGTTGGCATAATCTTGAGCCATGCGGTACACCCGGTCCATCTGTTCGTGGAAGCCAGGATGCTTTAATTCCAGTTGATTTTGATATTCAACCTGTCCGCAGGGTTCTGTTTGCTGTTGGGCACGTAAACCTTCCGGTGCACCAAGCAAGAAACCGAAACTTAGAAGTAATGTTGTTTTCAAGAGGGAAGCTTTCTTACAAATTTACAGCATGTGCCTCATGTTTTCCCAAAGCGCCATGCCGACTTGCAGCAAAGGAAATGTTGCCTTGCCAGAACCACCGTCCGCAAAGAGCCTTGATTTCCGAGGGGGCAAACGGGTTTAACGACCCTTAAAATTCGGCTTTCTTTTTTCGTTGAAGGCCTGAACACCTTCGCGATAATCTTCGCTGCGGCCGGCAATTTCCTGACAATGCGCCTCGTATTCCAACATGTCGTTCAGGTCTGAAAAAGAACTGCGGTTCAGCATCTTTTTCATCAGGCCAATGGCTTTGGTTGGGGCAGAAGCGTAATAAGCGGCCAGTTCATTCACCGTTTCATCCAATGCTTCGGGTGCAACTACACGATTCACCATACCCCATTCAAGTGCTTGTGCTGCGCTCACTTTTCCGCCCATAGTAGCCAGTTCGAAGGCGCGTTGCGTTCCCACAACCCTTGGCAGGAAGTAGGAAGAACCGCTATCCAGCACCAGTCCGACGTGCACAAATACCTCGATGAGCGAAGCCTGTTCTGAAGCCACAATCATGTCACATGCAAGGGCCAGGGAACAACCGGCGCCGGCGGCAACACCATTCAGGCGGCAAATGATGGGCTTGGGCATGTCGCGCATGGCGCGGATGATGGGATTATACCTCTTGTACAGCGACTCACTCAGGGAACGTTGTCCGCTGTTGGCAATGGCCTTCAGGTCTTGTCCGCTGCAAAAGGCTTTACCTGCACCGGTGAGCACCACCACACGCACCTGTTCATCGCGGGTGGCCTGCTTCAATGCGTCCTGTAATTCATAACTCTGTGCGTCGTTAAAAGCATTAAAAACTTCTGCTCTGTTCAGGGTGATGCGGGCAATGCCACCTTCAACTGCGTATTGGATACAGGTAAATTCCATGGATGAATGCTTGAAGGGGCGAATATACAGGCGCAAAATGGCAACGCGTTCAGCGCAGCCAAAGCACCAGCAATGCTGCTGTGGCGCCGCACAGGCTCCCGGCGAACAATTCGGCAGCACTGTGTGCCTTCAGCACAAACCGCGATGCAAGGATTAAAACCCATAATCCGGCCATAAGCCACACGGAAATTTCCTGGGTTGTTCCTGTGGAAAGGTAAACGAACAGGGCACTGCCCGCCGCCGCGTGGGCGCTCGCTTTGTTCACTCTTAAATTAAGTGGCAGCAGCAACAGGAGGCACCCGGCATTCAGCCACAGAAAATGATAAACCTGACTTCCCTTGCCAAAAACCTGCAGCCACTCCATCCCCAGAGCAAAGACAATGAACCAGCATAATGAAACTGCATACACCAGGTTTCTTTCTGTGCGCACCGACAACAGATAACTGCCGATGTGGCCCTGCCGCTTCAACAAAAACAGCAACAAAACCGGGATCAACAACAGCCCCGAAAACAGCCACCATTGTGGAAGGATAAAGGGGCCGCGTTGCCATGGATGCTGTTCTTGCGCCCACAGAAAGGCAGGAAGCCCCCAGCCAAGCAACAAGGGGTGAAAAAGGCCGCTGATCAGCCAGGCCGGGGCCTGTATCCATTTCATTGCGGCAAAATAAGCAGGGCAAACGTGCATTCATGCAGTTATTGATGGTGGATGGCTAATTTCGCGGGTTATGAAAGTTGCCTACAACTGGCTGCGTTCCCTGGCCGATTTCAAGGCTTCTCCGGCAGAGCTGGATTCCCTGCTCACCCGCGCCGGGCTTGAAGTAGAACATGCCGAAACCTGGCAATCGGTGCGCGGTGGATTGCGCGGACTTGTCATTGGAAAAGTGCAGGATGTACAACCGCATCCCAATGCCGACCGCCTGCGCTGTACCTTGGTGGACGTTGGCAGTGGTGAACTGTTGCCCATTGTGTGTGGCGCTTCCAATGTGGCCGTTGGTCAGAAAGTGGTTGTGGCTCCCGTTGGAACAGAGTTACATCCATTTCAAGGCAATACTATTGAAATCAAAGAGGCCAAAATTCGCGGCGAACGAAGCTGCGGCATGCTTTGCGCAGAAGACGAAATCGGTTTAAGTAGCGCACATGACGGCATCATGGTTTTGCCCGATGATGCACCCATTGGTGCTGCCTTTGCCGATTATCATGGGGTGGCGGAAGATGTGGTGCTTGATATTGGCCTTACGCCCAATCGCGGCGATGCCGCTTCCCACCGTGGCATCATCAGGGAACTGAAAGCCCATCTTCCGGTTGCTGAAACACACATCACGCTTCCTGAACCTGAAGGCGCCAGCCAACTGCAGGTGCAGGTGGAACATCCTGATTTGTGTTCGGTATATATGGCCTTGCCCATCAATGGGATACAGGTAAAACCCTCACCAACCTGGCTTAAAAACAGGCTCTTGAGTATTGGCCTTAATCCCATCAACAACATCGTGGATGCCACCAATTTTGTGCTCCACGAAACCGGTCAGCCCATCCATGCTTTTGACCGTGCCAAGATTGCCGGATCAACCCTTGCGGTGCGACTGGCAGGGGAGGGTGAAACTTTACGCACCCTCGACAAACAGGAACGCAAAATGAAGGGCGGAGAATTGGTCATTGCAGATGAAATCCAATTGCTTGCCTTGGCGGGTGTTTTTGGCGGATTGGATTCCGGCGTAGCCGAAGAAACCACTGCCATCGTATTGGAAAGTGCCTGTTTTCATCCGGGATTGGTCCGCAAAACAGCGCGTACACATGGACTTTCTACCGATGCGTCTTTCCGTTTTGAACGCGGCACCGATCCTGATGCATGCATGCAGGCGCTCTTGCGCACCGCCGGATTGATCATAGAGCTGGCTGGTGGCACATTGGATGGCAGTCCTGCGGTTTATGAACCGCCGCGCGAACCACGTTTGCTCCTGCTGCGCGATCGTTTTCTGCAAAAAATCAGTGGCATCAGCATCCCCAGAAAGCGCGTGCTGGATATTTTGGAACAGCTGGGGATGAAACCTGAAGAACAGGCGGAAGGCATCCAGGTGCAGGTTCCTTCCTGGAGGCACGACATCAGTCTGGAAATAGATTTGGTAGAAGAAGTGCTTCGTGTTTACGGATATGACGAAATTCCCATGCCGGGCAAAATGCAGTTTTCGCTTCATTCCGGAAACGGCCACCGCCGCCGCGAAGCCGAACTGCGCATGCGCGAGTACCTGACCGCACTGGGTTTTCACGAAATGATGAGCAACAGCCTTACCGCTGCTGCGCATTATCCGGAGGCGCAACAGGCCTCGTTGGTGCGCCTGAGCAATCCATTAAGCAGTGATTTGGATGTGATGCGCGGAACCCTGGTATATCAAGCGCTGGAAGCAGTGGCCTACAACCGCAACAGGCAAGGCAGCAGAATTCGATTGTTTGAGTTGGGTAAGGTATATCAACGCCAGGCTGCTGAGCACACAGAACATTGGGAATTGATTGTGGTTGCTGCAGGCGACCGTTGGCCGGAAACCTGGGAACTTCCGCAAAATCCTACCGGGCCCTATGACCTCAAGTCGGCAGTGGCGGGATTGTTGCGCAAGCTTGGAGTTTCGCAGTTCATTCCCGAGGTGCGCATGGCTGCAAAGCAGGAGCTGGAACGTTTCGGAATCAACACTCCGGTTTATTATGCTGTATTGCCTTGGGATCAATTGGTGGAGGAGGCCCAACAAAAGCCATTCGCCCTGAAGGAGCCGTCCAGGTTTCCACTGATGCGCCGCGACCTGAGCATGGTGCTTCCCGCTGGCTGCACGTATCCTCAAATTGAAGCATTGGTTGCTTCACTGGAAAGCCCCATACTTCGTGATTACCGACTTTTTGACGTGTACGAGGGAAAACCATTGGAACCCGGACAAAAATCCTATGCGATCGGATTCCGTTTTGGGTTGGATGAGCGCACCCTTACCGATTTGGAATGTGATCAGGTGATGCAGCAGCTGATGCAACTTTTTGAGCAGGAATTAAAAGCACAGGTGAGGCGCTGATGGACCACTTGCAGGAACGACTGGAACGCATTGGACGACAAATTGAAGGTTTGTTGGCGGAGCGCAGTCGTCTGCATAAAGAGCTGGAACAGGCCAAGCAGCGCATTTGGGCGCTGGAACAGCAGGCAGAACAACATCGGGAAGACTTAAATCAGCGGGATGAATCAATTAAATTGCTTAAACTTGCAAAGGTTTTACAACCTGAAGGTGTTGATCGGAAAGACATTAAATTGAAGATCAACGAACTGATAAGGGAGATAGACCGATGTATCGACGTGCTGAATGCATAAGATATGGAACCCGATGAATACATACCCATCCGCATTGTACTGGCAGAAAGGCCCTATGTGCTGAAAATCCGCAGGAATGAGGAAGCGTATGTTCGCCGTGCAGCAATGCTCATGCAGCGCAATCTGCAAGAGGTTAAAGCCCAATATTCCCTCAAAGATGATCAGGACGCACTTGCCCTGGTTACCCTTGATGTGGCCACAGATATGGCCCGACTGAACATCCGCAAGGAAGAACACAATCAATCGCTGGAACGGGCGGTCAGTCACATGGAACAGCTGCTCAACATCGTCTGAACCATAGCTTATACAGAATCCCGTCGTTACATCCTTAAACACATAAAAAAGGAGTTACGAAATGACTGTACAAATCATCTTGTTTGTCGCCGTAGGCCTCATCGCCGGCGGTGGGTTAGGATTTTTTATATCCAACCTGTTGCAAACGAAAAAAAGCGAAAACCAAGCCCAGCAAATCATCCGTGAAGCCACGCAACAGGCTGAAAACATCAAGAAAGACCGGATCCTTGAAGCAAAAGAGAAATTCCTTCAGTTGAAGGCCGAACACGAAAAAGAAGTGAACCGCCGCACCCAGGAACTGTCCACTGCTGAAAACAGACTCAAACAGAAAGAACAGAGCCTCGATCAGCGCATTCAAAATGCCAAATCCAGGGAGGAAGAAGTTGAAAAACTGAAGCACAAGCTGAACCAGCAAAACGATGTACTTGCCGTGAAACGCCAGGAGCTCGAAACCCAGCGCGAACAGCAAATCAAGGCACTGGAAAAGATTGCGGGTCTTACTCAGGAAGACGCCAAAGAGCAGATGCTTGAAACCATCCGCGCTACTGCCCAAACGGAAGCGCTTCAGGTGGCCAAGAACATCCTCGACGAAGCGAAAGTGAGTGCCACCCGCGATGCCAAACGAATTGTGCTGCAAACCATTCAGCGCACAGCAGCAGAAGAGGCCATCGACAATACCGTTACGGCCGTTGCCATCGAAAACGATGAAATCAAAGGACGGATCATCGGAAGGGAAGGACGGAACATCAAAGCCTTTGAAGCTGCTACCGGAGTGGAAATCGTGATTGACGATACGCCTGAAATGGTCATGCTGAGTTGCTTTGACAGCGTGCGCCGCGAAGTGGCGCGCCTTGCACTGCAGCGCCTGATCGCCGACGGAAGGGTGCATCCTGCACGTATTGAAGAAGTGGTGGAAAAAACCCGCCGCGAAATTGAAGAAGAAGTACTCGCCTGGGGCGAACGTACGGTGATTGACCTCGGCATCACCGGGTTGCATCCTGAACTGATTCGCTACGTAGGAAGAATGCGTTTCCGCGCTTCATACGGACAGAATCTCCTGAAACACAGCCGTGAAGTGGCGCGCCTCTGCGCTACCATGGCCGCAGAAATGGGCCTGAATCCGAAAATGGCAAAGCGCGCCGGATTGCTCCACGATATTGGCAAAGTGCCTGATTTTGATGAAGAAACTCCGCATGCTTTGCTGAGTATGAAGCTGTGTGAGAAATATGGCGAGCATGCCGACATCTGCAACGCTGTTGGTGCACACCACGATGAAATTGAAATGAAAACCCTCATCGCGCCCATCGTGCAGGCCTGTGATGCCATCAGTGGCTCTCGCCCCGGTGCCCGTCGCGCAGATGAATCCTACATGAAACGCATCAGCGACATGGAAACCATGGCCTTGGGTTATCCGGGCGTGGAAAGCTCCTTCGCCATCCAGGCCGGTCGCGAGCTGCGTGTCATCCTCAACGCCGATAAAGTGACCGATGAACAGGCCGATACCATTGCCTTCGACCTGTCACAGCGCATCACCAAAGAGATGAAGTTCCCCGGACAAATCAAGATCACCGTCATCCGGGAGAAGCGCTCTGTAGGCTTCGCCAAGTAATCCTGCCGCATGGACAGGCTGCTGGTGTACTGGAATCCAAAGGCCGGCGGCGGAAAAGCCATCCGCGTGCAGCAACTGGTTTGCCGCATCCTGAATCAGGAACAACATGTTTTTACCATTACCGAACGGGCTGCTGATGCAGCCCGTTTCGCTGAAGGCGGTTCATGTACGATCATCGCCATTGGCGGCGACGGTACGTTTAACCACCTGATCAACCAATTGCCCTTGCGTAGCGATGTGGTCCTGCTGCCCATTTCGGCGGGATCAGGAAACGATCTGGCGCGCATGCTGCACCGAAACCTGCGTCCCGAAGAGCAATTGCGCGGTGCCCTGAAACAGGGAATACCTCAGCCGTTGGATGTTTGGGGCGTGAACGGCCACCGTTTTCTGGAAGCCTGCGGGATGGGTTTCGACGGCTGGGTGGCCTATAAAGCTGCAAACCTGGCGCGCTGGTTTCCGTCGCCTTTGCGCTACAGCCTCACGGTAGCCCGGTACATTTTTACCGCCAAACCTTTTCAGGCCAGGATGCTGGCCGACGGCAAGGAAGTCTGGAACGGCTCTTTGTTTATGGCTTCCGTAGGCAATGGCTTCTTTGCCGGCGGCGGTTATCGTTTGTGGCCCCGGGCGCAGGTACATGATGGCCTTATGGATGTGTTGCTGGTGGAACCGATTCATCTGTTTCAGCGGCTGCTGTACGTTTTGCTGGTGCGCAGCGGTGCACACGTGCGCCTGCGCGTTACACGATATTTTCAGGCGTCACGGTTGGAACTGCATACCTCGAAGTCCATTCGGGTGCACACAGATGGTGAACCGCTCGAAGGCACTTCGTTTCTGTTGGAACGCGCAGGTGTCATAAGTTGCTTAGGCTCGGCTGTCTGAACGGGTAATCCCGGGTTTGTGCTTGTGCAAAAAACCAAAGATTCACCGCAGCAGGAACTAGTAATTCATCTTTAATTTTCCAAGCTCAATGGAACATGCATATTTAGAACGTGTAGCGCCGGAACGGCAGGCAGCCTTTCTGGAACTGTACCATGCCGTAAAAAGCCACATGCCGGCAGGCTTTCTGGAACATGAAGGTTCTTATGGAATCAATTTTTCTGTGCCCCTGGAAACCTATCCTCAGGGCTACCACTGCGATCCCAAAGAGCCGCTGCCGTTTGTCACCCTCGCTGCGCAGAAGAGTCACTTTGCGCTGTATCATATGGGTGTGTACGCACGTAAAGATTTGCTGGACTGGTTTACTGCGGAATATGAAGCACGTTACCACCGAAAACCCGACATGGGCAAAAGCTGTATCCGCATGAAGAAATACGACAACTTGCCACTGGACCTGATTGGCGATCTATGCAGCAAGATGACGCCACAGGATTGGATTTCCTGTTATGAAGCGGCCTTCAGAAGCGGAAAGTAAACCCAAGGACGGTATTTAGCCCTTCAAAGGTTCGAGCAACCTTTAAGGTTGTAATTCTCCTTCCAGCGCATCGCTCAGGAGCGTGGGTGGTACCGCCTCTGTAGCTGGAACTGCCACTGGAGCACTTTTACCTTTTTTTAATTTGGCATGAATTGCCGGTTGCGCGTCGGGGGGTGCGGTGGCCAATGCTTTTGCCGCACTTCCCGGGGTGTAATTATTCTTCTCTCGAAGTTCCTTCAATACCTCAAACCACCGATCACCCAAACAATCTTTCAGTGCGGTTTCTCTTTGTTCCACAGCTTTTTGCTGCAACTTAAGCCGTATGTTGGCATCCAATGGTTCAGCAAAAGCAAAAGAATCTAAATAGGAGCGGTTTAAATGCAGCAGACATTGAATTCGCTCAGCCTCTAATGTGCCGAAGTTGTTGTACATCCATTCAACATTGGCTTTGGCACGGGCTTCGGTGCCGGGCTTTTGAACTTCAGTCTGTGGATTGGAGGGCACAGGCGGAACTGCCACAGGAACAACATCGTCCTGAGCATAGACAGAACATGGTCCGAGCATAATCAGCATGACGAAAACTAGCTGCTTCATAAGGCAAGTATAGCACTTGTGTTCCATATGCATTCAATGGTGAGCATTGACGGCCCCAAGCATAAAAGCCAAAGGTTGTCTGAGTCGGCGGCTCCAGTAATATTCGTTGTGCGCATGTCCTTCGAAGTACAGGCTCAGCCATTGTTTGCTGTCGAGTTTGTGGCTCAGAATCCGGTCGGCTTTCTGTTGCCACTCCGGGTACAAGCTGTCCAGGGTTTGATTGCCGCAGTCGAAATAGATATGGCTGTTTGCCCTCCGCAGGGATGAACTCTTTTTCTTTAGATAATGCAGAAACAATTCAGGAATTTCCCGGGGAGCATAGCTGATGCTGCCTGGCCAATGCGTTGAAATACAGGCTGCAGCGCCAAACACCTGGGGGTATTCGCAGATGGCGTACATGGAAATGAGGCCGCCAAAGCTCGAACCTGCGACCATCGTGTGTTTTTTGTCTGGCAAGGTGCGAAACTTCTGGTCGATGAGTGGTTTCAGTTGCTGTACCAAAAAGTTCAGGTAGGCATTGGAAACCAGGGCACCGCCAAATTGCCTGTGAATGCTGTCGCGTATGTGCTTGGGAAGCGCTTCGTAGCACGACTGTGGCCCATATTCCCTGCGTCTGTGCGGGCTGTTCCAGATGCCAACAACAATACAGGGCGGAAGGGTTCCTGTGCTGAGGGTGTCATCTATGTTCCAGGCATTCCCGCCATAAGCCAGTTTGGGGTCGAACAGATTTTGTCCGTCATGCATGTACAACACAGGAAATCGCCGTTGGGAATCCTGGGCATATTCCGGCGGCAGCCATACATCAACAGGCCGGGGCAGCAAATCCGGCCCACCCATGGAATCCAAACGGACGATGGTTCCGCGGGAAACCTGAGGAATAGCCTGGCCTGGTAATTTCATGGGCGGAATAATGAACAGAATGCAGCAACTCAAGAATACAGCTGCCTTTATTGGTTTCGTTTCCTTAGTCATTTAACGCTGTTGTCATGAATGATACTTGTCAATAGTTAATTCAGAATACTTCACTAAACTTGAGGCACAAATTACTGCGATGAAACGAAAACTATTAACACTTCTTGCCGCTCTTTCGGCAACAACAGGACTGCTGTGGGCGCAAGCACCTTCCGGGTTCAACTATCAGGCAGCTTTGCGGAACACTTCCGGGTCGCCATTGGCCAGCCAGAACGTGAGTTTGCGGTTCACCATCCGCGATGGCGGAGTAGCCGGCTCGATTCTTTTTCAGGAAACCCATAACAAAACCACCAATGCTCAAGGCATGATTTCCTGCATTGTAGGTGCCGGCAGTTTGCTGCAGGGAGCCTATCCCACAGGCGTTCAATGGGGCACAGGTGTAAAGTTTCTTCAGGTAGAAGCCGACGCTGCAGGCGGTTCATCTTATACAGAAATCAGCAATACCCAGCTGATGTCTGTTCCTTATAGCAATTTCGCAGGTTCGGCGGCTTCCTTGTCGCCTTCAGCCACCATCACCCCGGGTCAGATTCAGGCCGGAGGCGCTACCAATGGTCAGGTATTGAAATGGAACGGCAGCGCATGGGTACCCGGCAGCGCCGGCGGAACTTCAGGTACCGTGGCACTGACACAGCTGGAACAAGGATCTGCAACCAATGGTCAGATCATCCGCTGGAATGGAACCAATTGGGTGCCTTCCAACGACGGTCCGAACAGCCTGGCACCATCTCAGCTTACCCAAGACGGCGCAGCCAACGGGCAGGTGCTGAAATGGAACGGAACCAACTGGGTGCCTTCTTCTATTGGTGTGACCAGCCTGGCGCCTTCCCAGCTTACTTCCGACGGTGCGAGCAACGGACAGGTGTTGAAATGGAACGGAACGAACTGGGTGCCCTCTACCGACGGTCCTACCACGTTTAATCCTTCACAGATTACAGCCGGCGGAGCCAATAACGGACAGGTGCTGAAATGGAATGGATCCAACTGGGTGCCATCAGCCGACGACAATACCGTACTTACCGGAGGCACAGGCATCACCATCAACAGCGGTGCCATCAACAGCGTTTGGACTACCAGTGGCAACAACATCCACAACAACAATACGGCCAATGTGGGCATCGGAACTACGGCTCCGGCCACAACATTAGATGTGTATCAATCTACCGGAAACACTGAAATACGCGCCCAAACAGGTGCTTCAACTGGCCACGCAGGTTTGAAACTCGGTGGCTCGGGCGCCAATATGGATTTGTTCCGTTATGGTTCCTCTGCCACAGGTACCGTTGCAGGATGGCCCGGCAAAGATTTGGGCATCCTGAACAACAGCGCCGCCGGTGCACTGATTCTGAATACTGCCGATTCCATCGGCTTTGCTACCGGTGCAACCGAGCGCATGCGCATCACTTCCCGCGGTGTTTCCATTGGCGGTACATTCCCGCAGGGTAAATTACACGTAATAGGCAATGGCCGCGGCATCATTGACATTCCGCAATCCGCATATTACTTCAGCACACCTGTATATGGTGTGGGAGATACCACAGCTGCAGGCGTGGCCATGCCAGGACTTTTGGGATATGGAAGAGGTTCTGCATCGTTTAACGCGGGTGTGGCCGGCGTTGCCGGAAACTCAGGTACGTTTAACGTAGGCGCCTTGTTTGAGTCAACAGCTCCGGGCATCAGCGGAAAGAGGAACTACGGCATTTACAACTCTGTGACCAGCGGTTACGTGTTTGGCGTGGGTATGTTTACCGGATTGACAGCAACCACCAATTCAACCAATGGAAACTACGGTTTGTACACCGCCATTTCCGGTACCGCGGCTGCCACAAGCATGGCAGGCTATTTTGATGCGTCTCCTTCAAATTCTTCCGCAAGCAATTACGGCATTTACGCCTCTGCGGCAAATGGCGCAACCAACTACGCAGGCTATTTCAGTGGCGACGTAACCGTTACAGGAACACTGAGCAAATCGGGCGGTACCTTCCAGATTGACCACCCACAAGATCCGGAGAACAAATACCTCATCCACAGCTTTGTGGAAAGCCCGGACATGATGAACATCTACAACGGAAACATCACCACCGATGCGCAAGGCTTTGCCACCGTTCAGCTGCCCGACTACTTCGAATCCCTGAATATGGAGTTCCGCTATCAGCTTACGGTAGTAGGACCCGATTTCGCGCAGGCCATTGTGAGCGAAAAAATCGACGGCAACAAATTTAAAATCCGCACAGATAAGCCAAATACAGAGGTGAGCTGGCAGGTGACCGGTGTTCGTAATGACCCCTGGGCACAGGCCAACAGGTTTGTTCCTGAAAGAACTAAAGAAACGAATGCACGCGGAAAATACCTGCATCCTGAACTGTACGGACAGCCTGTAAACAAAGGCATCCACTACCAAAACCGGGATGGAATTGCGGCTCCGGCAACTAAAATCGCACACTGATGAAAACGGTTTTATGGATGCTCACAGCCATCCTCGCGGTTCCTGCTGTTGATGCACAAGTGGTTGAACGTCAAGTCGTTGCAAGTGCGGGTTCGGGTGTTTCAGGAACCTTGCAGGTTGACTGGACCATCGGCGAAACCGTAGTTCAGTCGGCAACGGCTGCGGGCGTGCTGTACCAACAGGGGTATCATCAGGCAGCAACCCAGTCCGGATCAGGAATCACTTCTTTATCCGATATGGGAATCATGCTGTTCCCAAATCCCAGCACCGGTTTGGTGTTTTTGCAATGGGAAGGAATGAAAGAGTCTTGTACTGTTCAGGTGTACAACATGCTCGGTGTGGCCGTACATCAACAGGAATGGCTTCCAGGCCGACCCTTTGCCATGGATTTAAGATCACTTCCTCCCGCAACTTATCAGGTGGAAGTGCTTGGAAATCTATTGCGCGTTCAGGGTAAGTTGGTGCGATTGTAACAAGAACCACATTCAAACTACACAAACAAAAAACCGGCCTTGCGCCGGTTTTTTGTTTGTTATCGGGCCTGCTTTTTCATCAGTGAATCAATCAGCGCAGCCTGGCTGTTCAACAGGTTGTTCAGGGTTTTGATTTGGTCCACCAACAGGCGACGTTCCTCTTCATTGAGGGTATAGTTATGAACAATACCGTTGGGTGCGGAGCTGTTCATGGTGTTGATGTTGTACACGATGCTGTCGTCATACCGCAGGATGTCCATCGCGGACACATCAAGGGCGCGGGCTATTTTTTCCAGACGGTCCAAAGACAGGGAGGTTTCCCCGCGTTCGATGCGCCCATAACCGCCAGTGCTCAGACCAAGTTCGCGTGCCACGCTTTCCTGTTTCATGCCCTTCATCTCCCGGATACGCTTCACTTTATCTCCTAATTTAACATAAGCCACTTGTTTTAAAAGGTCATCTTGAGTTGTTTCCATAAACACAAATATATCTACAGTGCATGATTGCACAATTTCTCAAATCAACTTTTGCGCGGAGCCCGGAATCCAAGCCTTACAAGGGCGGCATCAATAAGCCAGTACCGGACTGAGCCAGCGCTCTGCTTCTTCCAAAGTCCAGCCTTTGCGGCGGGCATAATCCTGAACCTGGTCTTTGCCAATTTTACCCAGGCCGAAGTAACGTGCTTCAGGATGGGCAAAATACCAGCCGCTTACTGAAGCTGCCGGCATCATGGCCATGCTTTCCGTAAGTTGAATGCCGCAGGTTTCTGTGGCTTGAAGCAAGGTAAACAGCGTGCTCTTTTCCGTATGTTCGGGGCAGGCAGGATAACCGGGTGCGGGTCGAATGCCTCGGTAGTGTTCCCTGATGAGTTCCATGTTGCTCAGCTGTTCATCGGGTGCATAGCCCCAGAATTCGGTGCGTACACGGCGGTGCAGGGTTTCGGCAAATGCTTCCGCCAAACGATCGGCCAGTGCTTTGGCCAGGATGCTGTGGTAATCATCATGGTCGGCATCATAAGCTGCAACCATTTGATCCAGCCCGATGCCGGCGGTCACGGCAAAGCCGCCGAGGTAATCTCCTTGTGGCGAAATAAAATCTGCGAGGCTGAGGTTGGGCACGCCCGCGCTCATTTTACGCTGCTGGCGCAGGAAGTGAAATTCGGCCAGTTTTTGGTTGGGATCGTTGGCGCTGAATACCGTTACATCTTCGCCATTGCGATACGCGGGAAGGATGAAGAAGCAGCCGTGGGCGCGCAACTTTTTTTCGCTGATGATGTCGTCGAGCATGCGGTTGGCATCTTCAAACAACTTGCTTGCTTCCGCACCCACCACCGGATCGGTCAGGATTTCTGGATATTTCCCGGCCAGTTCCCAGGTTTGGAAGAACGGAGTCCAGTCTATGGTTTCGCGCAGTTCTTCCAAAGGATAATCCAGAAGTACCTTGTTGCCTGTAAAGGCAGGAACAGCTATGTGTTCCGGGCTGAAGTCTGCCTGCAGGGCTTGCGCCTTTGCTGCTTCATAGCTCAGCAGGTTTTTGTCTTCCTGTCTGCGTGCATGGTCTTCAGCCAGTTTGGTGTATTCATTTTTGATGTTTTGGGAGAAGCCGGAAGCGTGTTCATCGCTCAGCAGATTGCCTGCTACGGGAACGCTGCGGCTTGCATCCAGCACATGCACCACCGGGCCGCTGTATTTAGGTGCAATTTTTACTGCGGTATGCACCCTGCTGGTGGTTGCTCCGCCAATGAGCAGCGGCTGTTTCATGCCCAGGCGTTCCATTTCCGAAGCCACATAAACCATTTCGTCCAGGCTTGGCGTAATCAGACCGCTCAGTCCGATCAGGTCGGCGCCCCAGTCGCGGGCTTCCTGCAGGATGCGCTCGGCGGGAACCATCACGCCAATGTCTTTGATTTCGTAGTTGTTGCAGGCCAGCACCACGCCCACGATGTTCTTTCCAATGTCGTGCACATCGCCTTTCACAGTGGCCAACAATATTCTTCCTTTTCCTTTTGCCGCCGTTCCGGTTTCGGCCATGGCTGCATCCTTGGCTGCCTGCAAGAATGGCTCCAGATACGCAACGGCTTTCTTCATCACGCGGGCGCTTTTCACCACCTGCGGAAGGAACATTTTTCCTGCGCCAAACAGGTCGCCAACCACATTCATTCCGTCCATCAGCGGGCCTTCAATCACCTGCAGCGGTGCGCCGTATTTCTGACGCGCTTCTTCGGTATCGTCGGCCACAAAGGCGTCTATGCCCTTGATGAGCGCGTGCTTCAGGCGCTCTTCTACCGGTGTGTTGCGCCAGGCCAGGTCTTCGGTTTTTTCTTCTTTCTTTCCTTTAAAGGAATCTGCCAGCCCCACCAGGCGTTCGGTAGCATCGGGCCTGCGGTTCAGCAGCACATCTTCTACCGCTTCAAGCAGGTTTTTGGGAATTTCTTCATACACCTCAATCATGCCCGCATTCACAATGCCCATGTCGAGGCCGGCCCGGATGGCATGATACAAAAACGCGCTGTGCATGGCTTCGCGTACCACATCATTGCCCCGGAAGCTGAAGGAAATATTGGAAACACCTCCGGAAACACGGGCATAAGGCAAGTTTTGCTTGATCCACGAAGTAGCGTTGATGAAGTCAACCGCGTAATTGTTGTGCTCATCTATTCCCGTGGCTACGGTAAGAATATTCGGATCGAAAATGATGTCCCAGGCCGGGAATTGGATTTTTTCAGTGAGGATTTTATAGCTGCGTTCGCAGATGGCGATGCGGCGTTCATAGCTGTCGGCCTGCCCTTGTTCGTCGAAGGCCATCACCACCACGGCAGCTCCGTAACGGCGGATCAGGTTGGCCCTGCGGATGAATTCTTCTTCACCGTCTTTCAGGCTGATGGAGTTTACAATGCCCTTGCCCTGCAAACACTTCAGACCGGCTTCCAGCACTTCCCATTTGGAGCTGTCAATCATCACGGGAACCCTGCTGATGTCCGGTTCGGCAGCCATGAGGTTGAGGAAGGTGGTCATCGCCTGCGCGCCGTCAAGCATGCCTTCATCCATGTTCACGTCAATCACCTGCGCGCCGTTTTCTACTTGCTGCCGCGCAACATCCAGCGCTGCATTATAGTCGCCGGCCAGAATCAACTTCGCGAATTTGCGGCTCCCGGTAACGTTGGTGCGTTCTCCGATATTGACAAAATTGGTTAGCGGCGTGAGTACAAAAGGTTCAAGTCCGCTAAGGCGCAAATAAGGATGTATGATGTGTTGATTTGGTGAAGTATCCATGCCGAAGGCGCAAAGTTCGCGATTATTGAGACATCTTGGCCATACTCGATTACGGGCCGGCTTTTGTACTTTCGCAGTCAAACTATTCACACTATTTTTAAATATGAGCTGTTCCTCATGTGGTACCAAAGGAGGCGGCTGTTCGCCCAAGGGTTGTCGGAATAACGGCACCTGCGGCACGGATGGCTGCAATAAATTAAATGTGTACGATTGGCTGAAGGATATGGAACTTCCTGAAGACTATGTTCCGTTCAACATCGTAGAAGTGCGGTTTAAAGGAAGCCGCAAGGAGTTTTACCGAAATGTAGATCAACTGCCTTTATACACCGGCGATTATGTGGTGGTGGAAGGCGCGCATGGATACGACATTGGAATGGTTTCCCTGAAAGGTGAACTGGTGCGGCTTCAGCTGAAGAAGTACGGCGTGGAAGAAAACCACCCTGAAATGCGCAACATCCTCCGGGTTCCCGGCGAACGCGAAATGGAGCGATACGCGGAGCTGAAGGACAAGGAAAACGAAACCCTGGAAACCGCCCGCGGCATCAGTATGGAACTGAAACTGGCCATGAAAATCAGCGATATGGAGTTTCAGGCGGATGGCAAAAAGGCTACGTTTTTCTATACCGCAGAACAAAGGGTGGATTTTCGCGAGTTGATCCGTCGCTATGCGGAAACCTTTAAGGTGAAGATTGAAATGCGCCACATCGGCTACCGCCAGGAAGCTTCCCGGCTGGGCGGCGTTGGCTCCTGTGGCAGGGAATTGTGTTGCAGCACCTGGCTCACGGATTTCCGCCAGGTAAACGTTACCGCCGCGCGCTATCAAAACCTGAGCATCAACACCCTGAAACTCAGCGGACAATGCGGCAGGCTGAAGTGCTGCCTGAACTTTGAACTCGACAACTACATGGAGGCGCTGAGCGAGTTTCCGAAGGCAAAAACCATCAAATTGGATACGGTGAATGGATTGGCGCTGTCTCAGAAAACCGATGTGCTCAAGCGGATGATCTGGTTCTGTTATGAAGAAGATCAAAACTGGGTGGCCTTACCCGTGCAGCAGGTTCGGGAACTGATGGAAGCCAACGGCAGGGGCGAAAAGGTTGCATCCCTCAGCGATCTTGCACCCGCAGCAGCCATCCTGGAGCGCGTTACTACCGAAGATCGTGCGGCTGAAGACGATGAAGCAGCCTTCGAAAAATCAGTGCGCGAGCAGCTTTCCCGCAAGGAAAAGGAGAAAAAAGGAAACAGGCAACGCGGTGGCGACCGTGGCCAAAACCGAGGCCCTCAGCAACGGGATGGTGATAAATCACGCGGTACCGGAACACAAAACCGACCCGCACGCAACGAACAGCGCCCACCACGTCCGGACAATCGTCCGCCGCGGAACGAGCAACAGCGTCCGCCAGGTAACGACAACCGCCCACCGCGGAACGAGCAACGCCCACCGCGCCCCGACAACCGTCCGCCGCGGAACGAGCAGCGCCCACCGCGTCCCGACAACCGTCCGCCGCGGAACGAGCAGCGCCCACCGCGCCCCGACAACCGTTCGCCTCGGAACGAGCAGCGCCCGCCGCGTCCGGACAATCGTCCGCCGCGAAACGAGGAGCGCCCACCGCGAAACGAAGGACCCAAAAATCCTGAGGCATGAGCCGCAGTGCGGTAGTCATCAGCGGAGCCGGCAGTGGCATTGGAAGAGCCATGGCACAGCAACTGGCGCAGGATGGCTGGCAATGTTTGTTGCTGGGCAGGCGTGAAGAAGCGTTGCAGGCAACCTTGTCGCTGTTGGAAGGCAGCGGGCATGTAATGGCCGGTGCCGATGTGCGCAACCGCGCATCCATGCAACAGCTTGCTGCGCAGTGGTCAGGTTTTCCCATCCGTGCGGTCATCGCCAACGCCGGATTGGGCGGCGAGAACCATTACGGTCCGGAAGATCGCTGGGACGACATCATCAGCACCAACCTTGGCGGCACCTATGAACTGGTTCAGGCCTTTCTGCCAATAATGAATGCTACGCCCAAGCAGCCGGCGTACGTGCTGATGACCAGCAGCGTATTGGCGCGTTTGGGCGTGGCTGGATATACGGCGTATTGCGCCAGCAAAGCAGGACTTCTGGGCCTGATGCGCAGCTGGGCGGTGGAGCTTGCGCCCCGAAACATCCTGGTGAACGCCATTTGTCCGGGTTGGGTAGCCACCGACATGTCGCGCGAGGGTATGGAAGGATTGGCAGCGCATTTGGGAATAACGGTTGATGCCTTTCACGACCTGGCCATGAAATCTGTGCCTTTGGGTAAGATGAGTCAGCCGGAAGAAATCGCAGAACTCACGGCGTACCTGTTGCGGCAGCGCAGCATCACCGGACAGGCGCTGGACATCAACGGCGGCAGTGTGATGAATAGTTAAGTTATTTCAGAAGATTAGCTGATTTTCAACCTTGGCATGCCCTTGCTGAGTCAATCTGCATTCTATGTGTTGTTTAGTTGGGGAAATTGATATCTTGCACCGCATGATGCGTAAACTCACCCGGATTTTATGTGCTTATTTGCTCCTTGCGCCCATCGCAGCTGAAGCACAAAACACCTGCCGCGAAGTGGTGGGTTATTATGCAGGATGGCAATGGTACGACCGGAACAAACTGATGAATCCCAAATCTGTTCCGTACAAGAAATACTCCATCCTGAACTATGCCTTCTTCCAGCCCCAAACCGATGGCAGCATCAAGATTTCAGATCCCTGGGGCGACAAGAATCAATTGCTTGGGCCCATCAATTGGGCAACGGCTCCGGCAGGCTACGATACCCAATACGATTTCGGCAATGCCGCCTACCATCAGCCCAATCAGCGTTTGAGCGACTATGCGCATCAGGGTGGATGCAAACTGTTGGTTTCTATTGGCGGCTGGACCTATTCTGCCAATTTTCCCGGCATTGCAGCAAACGCCGCGTACAGAGCCAAATTTGCGCACGATTGCGTGCAAATGGTTGAGTTGTATGGGCTGGACGGTGTGGATATAGATTGGGAATATCCTTCCGGTAATACCGAAAAACAGAATTTCACCATACTGCTGCGCCAGGTGCGTGATTCCCTCGATGCACTGGAATCTCGCCGCAGTGTGGAACTCATGCTCACCATTGCCGTTGGCGCCGCTCCGGCGCGCATGCTCGATGTTGAATGGAGCGCGGTGACCGGCCTGGTAGATATCGTAAACCTCATGAGCTATGATTACTACGGCAGCTGGGACAAGTTGAACAGCCACAATGCGCCCTTGTATCCGGTGAAAACCGCCGGACAGCCAGGGTTTAGCGTTTCAGAATCTGTGAACAACCTCTTGGCGAAAGGCGTGCCGGCCAACAAGATTACCGCCGGTGTGGCTTTCTACGGCCGTTCGCAAACAAGCACGACCAAACCTGCTTTATATGCAGCCAGTACCGGAAATGCGGATTTGGTCAACTTCGCCGCCGATGAAGGGACTCCGCTGTATTACAATGTACTTAAAGCTTTGCCCAATTTTGAGGCATACTGGGATTCCGCTGCAGCAGTTCCTTATTTAATCGGAAAACAGGCCAATACCTTTGTTTCCTACGACGATGAACAATCCATGGAGCAAAAAGCCCTGTTCGTGAACAGCAAAAACCTGCGGGGCGTAATCATCTGGGAAATCTCCGGCGACATGATTGAAAGCACCGTAACGCCTGGAACCATTGAACGCACGCCTTTGGTGGATCGGTTGAACACGGTGTTTTGCAGCGGCAGCACATCAGCCAAATATGCCGTTGTGCCGCAGCTTTCGGCGTATCCAAATCCTACAGGTGCGGACGGCGTGGTGCATGTTCGGGGATTGCAGCAGGAATCTGTATTGTGTCAAGTGTTCAATCCGCAGGGCCAGATGGTGAAACAGGATTTCATCAGCCGTTCCGGTCAGTATGCGTTCAACCTGTCCGAATTGAACAGTGGATGTTATTGGATGCAGTTTCATACCGATGCAGGCACTGTATTGCTGAAGCTTATCCGCTGAGGAGGGCGCATGATGCAGTACCGCTCTGCGGCAACTTCAGCCTGTTCCGGCATCAGTCGTCGTCGTGTACAGAACCTTCCGGTGCGGCAGCCGGGACGGCACCAGGCCTGATTTCTGTATGTCTGATCTGGCCTCCGCTGTTTCCGGTTTTTTGTCCCATGAGCAAGGAAGCTCCCGCGGCAACAAATACACCTACATAAGCCATGTTGCTCATGTTGTGCTTGCGCCGTTCCAGCCAAAAGGTGGCCAGCGCCAGGATACCGGTGAGGATTGCCGCAATGAGGAACACCTTCCCTTCGTCTTCGTGGTGGTGAATGTCTTCATGACTTACGCCGGCAATGCCTTCCACAATTTCTTCAGCGCCTTCTCCACTAAGATAGGCAGGGATGGCGGTGATTGCCGTAAGCACGAATAAACCCAAGGCGGTTTGCTTCACCGTGGTGTTTTTCAACAGAAAACCAGCCAAAAGGGTCAGGGTTGCGAAGACCATGCCTACAATGGGTAGGTGGTTCAACATTAAATGGATGTGCGCACCGTTCATAGTATCGAAATTTCGACGGCAATTTAATGGGCATCATTGGCTTCGTTGCTGACAGAAATCAGATGCCGGGCCTGTTTCAATGAATTAACTTGCCGTTGTGGCAAGGCATTCAGGAATCAGTGAGGCAGAAGCAGCGAAGCTGCTGAAGCAGGAAGGCTTGAATGAGTTGCCGGCAGCTCGTCCAAAAACACTGTGGCATATTGCGGCGGAAGCGCTCCGTGAGCCCATGTTTCTGATGCTGATTGCCTGCGGTGCGCTTTACATGACCTTGGGTGATTACCGCGAGGGGCTGCTCATGCTCGCGGGCATGCTGTTGATCATTGGCATCACCTTCTTCCAATACCAACGCACGGAACGCGCGCTGGAAGCGCTGCGGAATCTGGCCTCGCCCCGGGCGCTGGTATGGCGTGACGGTAAACCCTTGCGCATTGCAGGGAATCAGGTGGTGCGCGGCGATGTATTGGAATTGCATGAAGGCGACCGCATTCCGGCAGACGCAGTCTTACTGGAAGGCGCAGGCATCATGGTGGATGAATCGCTGCTTACCGGAGAATCGGTTCCGGTGCATAAACGCCTTGATTCCCCGGAACATCAATTGCTGTTCAGCGGAACCTTGATGGTTGCCGGACGCGGGTTCGCCAGGGTAACACATACAGGTGCCGCAACACGCTTTGGCCATATTGGCGCTTCAATGAACGCCATTCAGACTGGCCCCACGCCACTGCAGCTGGAACTGAAAAAACTCATTCGTGTTTTAGGTTTGGCTGGGGTAGGGATTTGCATCCTGATGGTTCTTCTTTTTTTTGCCAACGGCACCGCATTTCTTCCCTCGTTACTGCACGGGCTTTCGGCAGCCATGGCCATCCTGCCCGAGGAGTTTCCGGTGGTGATGACTGTGTTTATGGCCCTGGGCGCCTGGCGTTTGTCGCAATCGCAGGTACTCACCAGACAGCCGGCGGCCATTGAAACCCTTGGCGCTGCCAGCATCCTCTGTACCGATAAAACAGGCACCATCACCCTGAACAAGATGAGCTTGCAGCGGTTTTTTACGGCAGAAAGACAAGGTTCCTTTTCAGATCCGGAAGCGCATTCGCTGTTGTGTGCTTTACGTAAGGCAATGCCTGCTTCCTCTTCCGATCCTATGGAACATG
The DNA here is from genome assembly GCA_964586595.1 of uncultured Flavobacteriaceae bacterium. Classification (GTDB taxonomy): domain Bacteria; phylum Bacteroidota; class Bacteroidia; order NS11-12g; family UBA955; genus REEB481. Next base: position 64,301 of record CAZPHB010000014.1, read on the forward strand.
CCATCCATGATGCGTGGAAAAACTGGGCTGCTGATGCCGAGATTCCTTCGGCTGTGAAAGAATATCCGCTGAAACACGACTTCCCTGCCATGTCGCATGTGTACCTCGAGGGAAATGCGCAAATGGTTTATGCCAAAGGGGCGCCGGAACTGCTGTTTGAATTATGTCTGCACGACCCAACGCAACGTGCCTTTTGGGAAGATGCGCTTGCCGCTATGGCTGGTGATGGCCTGCGCGTGATAGCCGTTGCTTCTGCCAATCATGCAGCTGCTTCTTTGCCCGAACATCAGCGCGATTTTGCCTTTGAATTGCTGGGGCTTGCCGGATTGAAAGATCCTGTGCGCACAGAGGTGCCTCAGGCCGTAAACGATTGTCGCCGCGCCGGAATACGCGTGCTGATGATTACCGGCGACTACCCGATTACCGCATCTTGCATTGCCCGGGATGCCGGTATTTTGGGCTGGAGTGAAGTGTTAACCGGTTCGGATATTGAATCCATGAATGATGCTCAACTCCGCGAGCGTTTGAAAGCTGTTTCCGTTTGTGCGCGTGTGGTTCCGGGTCAGAAGTTGCGCATCGTTTCGGCCTTGAAGGCTGAGGGCGCAGTGGTGGCCATGACCGGCGATGGGGTGAACGATGCACCGGCCCTTAAAGCAGCGGATATTGGTGTGGCCATGGGCGGAAAGGGAACTGATGTGGCGAGGGAAGCCGCTTCGCTCGTGTTGCTCGACGACAACTTTAGGTCCATTGTGGCCGGCATCAGACTGGGCCGACGCATCAACGACAACCTGCGCAAAGCCATGACATATATCCTGGCCATTCATCTGCCGATCATTGTCCTGACCATGCTTCCCGCTTTTTTGGAAGGGTTTCCCGTGCTGTTGCTGCCGCTCCATATTGTGTTTATGGAGTTGATCATTGATCCGGTTTGTTCCATTGCGTTCGAATCTGAACGCGAAGAACCCAACATCATGGACCGCCCGCCGGTCAAGCCCGGCAAGCAGTTTTTCGGACGGCAGGAGGTGGGTGCCAGCATCCGCTACGGCTTCTTGTTGTTGGCTGCTGTTTTGGTGGTGTTTTTCTGGAGCAGCTACCATGCATATCCCGAAGGAATCATTCGGGCCAATTCGTTCAGCGCACTCATTATGGGTAACATGTTGCTGATCCTCAGTGGTTTGTCCTACCAGCGCAGCATTTGGCAGGTACTGGCTGAAGGCAATAAAGCTTTGTGGTTGATTCTTGGCGTTGCCGGTGGTATGCTGGCCTTGACATTGCTTTGGCCGGAAGCCGGTAAGTTATTGTCCATGGAACAACCCAACATGCAGCAGTTCATTGCGGTGCCATTGGTGTTGACAGGACTGCTGTTCATATTTGAATTGGTGAAGTTCATGAAGAAACGAAAGGTAAAGCGTGATGCATGCTAATTACCGACAGAACTTTGCAGGAATATGAGGACCCGGGAATATTATGAGATTCAGAAAATGCGCATCTGGTGGGTTTGGGGTTTGATGGGCGTTTTAATGTTGATGTACGTGTATGCAGCATTGCGGCAATGGTATGGTGCAGGAGCTTGGGGGAACAACCGTACTCCTGAATGGCTGCTGGCGCTGGTTTTGTTGTTTTTGTTGTTGTTTCCGGTGTTTGTTTTTGTGATGAAGCTGGAAACGAAGTTGTCTTCAAAGGGTATTTCTTTCAGGTATTTTCCGCTTAACCGCGCATGGCAAAAAGTTGACTGGTCAGAGGTAGAACGCGCCTGGGTGCGGAAATACAGGCCCATCGCTGAATACGGTGGCTGGGGAATTCGCGGATTGCCGGGTGCGCGCAGCAGGGCTTATTCCATGAGTGGAGATTACGGCATTCAGCTGGTACTCAAAAACGGGAAACGCATCCTCGTGGGTACACAAAATGCCCTGGAGGCAGCACAAGCGTTGGAAAGAATATCTGAGCAGGCCGGGTTTATTCCGGAAGCAGATCCGGATGTCAAGACTTAAAACCGAAATGTCGCGCCTTCTTCGGCCACTTCGGTGTTCGGAAACAGTTCCCGTGACTCGGCAAGCAAGCCTTCCGTGGTTCGGTAGCGCGCAGAGAAATGTCCGATGAGCAATTGTTTCACACCGGCATCGCGCGCCAGCATGGCCGCCTGTTTTGAGGTGGTATGGAATGTAGTCACGGCGCGTTCCAGCAGGTCGTGCATGAAGGTGCTTTCGTGGTACAGCAGGTCGGCTCCGCGTATTTGTTCAGCCAGGGAAGGCATGTAGATGGTATCGCTGATGTAGGCGTAACAACGAGGGGCTCTTCCGGGCTCTGTGAGCATCTCGTTGGGAATGGTACGTCCGTCGGTCAGGGTAAAATCTTCACCGGCAAGCAATGCGTCGTAGGCCGTGTAGGGAATATGGTATTCATCACAGGCTTCACGGTTCAGGTGCCGCGCCGCGGTTTGTTCTTTGAACAGAAAACCTGTGCAGGGAATCCGGTGTTCCAGGGGAATGCTGTACACCGCGCATTGTGCCGTTTCCAGCAGCAGGCTGTATTCATTTGGGTTCGTATCGTGGTACTGCACCTCGAAGTTCAGCTCCACATGCGAGGCGCTGAGCATTTGTTCCATCAGCGATTGCAGTCCGGAAGGGCCCGCAATCCATAAGGGTTCTGTGCGCCCGCCAAGGTTCATGGTGCTGAGCAACCCGGGCAATCCGAAGAAATGATCGCCATGCAGGTGGCTGATCAGGATGTAGCGTATGCGCGAAAAACGAATCCCGTGCAGCAAGAGCTGACGTTGGGTTCCTTCGCCACAATCTACCAAAAAATGCGCGCCATCAAGGCTTACGAACTGCGCAGAATGATGTCTGGTTTTGGTTGGCGACGCAGAACTGGATCCGAGTATGGTTACTTCAAACGGCGGATTCATTCTCCCTTATCGTCGAAGCTGCGCAACAGATCTTGTTCAATTTGTTCCATAAACACATAATCTGCGGCTTCATCATCGGAAGGGATGCAGTGCAGTCCAATCATTTCCATCTTGGGAATCAGCGATTCATTGAGTTCGCTGAGCACGATGATGCCTGCCTGCTGCCTGTTTCGGTTGTATAATTCTTTTACCTGGAAAAGTGCCTCATCGCTGATTTCTTCAATGCTGGCGCAGTTAATCACCAAATTTGGATTGCTGTGTGCAGCCTCGGTAAGGGAGGCAACAAAGCGGCTGTTGTCGTGAAACTCAAACCGGGGTGAGGTCATTTTCACGTAGATGTAATGATCGTGGGCTTCCAGGGTATGACTCATAACTTCCGAACAATGGATATTCAAAATACAACAAAAAGTCGCTGAAACCCCTAATGGCCAGCGCATTTTTTCAGGGGAATTTTATCATCCTGCATGTTTAGCCAACAGAATGCAGCATCGGTTTCACGGCCTGCTTCACTTCTTCCAGGCTTGCACGCTGAATACAAGGAAACTCCGGATGCACGCAGTGAACCTGGTCGCAGGGGTTACATTCCAATACATGATGCACCAGTGCATGCTGCGTGGACCATGGATAAAACACATTGCGCACGCCTGGTCCGTATATGCCTGTCACCGGGGTGTTCATCGCACAGGCAATATGCAGCGGTCCGCTTTCATTGCCCACGAACAGTGCAGCTTCTGCGCATAACGCCGCGAGGTGGTTCAGTGTAAACTCCTTTGGAAACAGATGCACGGGTGTGCGGATGATTTCGGCCAGCTGCTGCAGTTCGTCATGCTCTTCGGCGCTTCCGGGAAGCACGGCGACCAAGCGGTATTCGGCAAACAGCCATTCGGCGAGGGCTACAAAACGGGCAGCCGGCCAGCGACGAAGTTCTTTCCGGGCTCCGGTATGCAAAACCACAAAGGGCGCGGCAACCTGCGTGTCCACCCACGTTTTGGTTTCATCCTGAGCTTTGTTCCCCGGATAAAGCCGCGCCGCCTCAAAGGGAATTCCACCCAGAATGGGTGCTACAATGCGGTAATTGGTTTGCAGTTCATGTGCCTGCCGTCCGCGTTGTGCAAAACGCACGCTTCCCCGATCCATCCGGAGTTTCGGCAGGTAGCGCAGGCTCTTCAGCCAGGTTTGCCAGTTGCCGCGGAGCTCCACCACCAGGTCGAAGCGCCGGTTCCATTGCGCAACATCGGTAAGTAGCGCATCAACATGTGGGTCGTGGGCCAGCAGTTCGCGGTTGAAGGATTTGCAGAGCACCGTGAGTTTCGCCTCCGGAAAACGTTGCTTCAGCAAGGAAAAAACATGGGTACAGGTGGCCATGTCGCCGATTTCATCCAGCTTCACGCAGAGCACATGCCTGACAACAGGATTCTTTCTGCGCAAACGACGGATCAGGCTGCTGAGCAGCATATTGGCCAGGTAGAGCCTTTGTTCTGCGTCCGGCAGCCAGCGTTTCATGGTGCAGGATGCAGCGGGAAGATCAAGGGCCGGGAAGGAGCGGCATCACTTTCGATGGGCGCCACCTGCAGGTTGAGCAGGTAGTGACCGTCGGCAGCTTCCTCAGGAACATAAATCAGTTCGGTGATGGTGGCATCGGTGCGCGGTGTTTCGGGATATTGCCACCAGGCGTGGTGTGCCAGCAGCAGTCCTCCATCGTCTTCGCGGTCCACGGAAGGTACATCGCAGAGCCAGTGCTTCACGTCGGCGGCAGCGGCAGCAGCCAGCGCTTCGGCTTCAAACCAGGCAGGATTCGTGTTGGTGTAATCACGCGTGCGCTTTCCGGCATCGTTGGGTAAGGTTCGGATGATCAGCGCCTCCACGCCCGGATGGCTTTGCAGGGCTTGGCGAATTTGTGAAGCAGTGATGACCCTGTCCTCGCCGCGTTGTTCCGGTTCTATGCTGATGAGCAGGGCGCGGAAGAAGAACTGTTTCAACGCGCGGTGCACGCTCAGCGGCTCGCGCATGATGTGGCCCATAGATTCGGTATGGGTGCCGTTGCCATGAGGATAAAACGACAGCAGGTCGCAGTTGGCTGAGCCGCCTGCAGCAACATTTCCGATGAAACTTCCCGCCTGAAAAGGCGTCATCTGCACCGGGCCCAGTCCGAAGGCGCGGATGCCGCCACCTTCGGAGTGCACCGGCAACGACAAATCAAAACCGGCGGAAAGCGTGCAATGGTATGCTGTTCCCTGAATGCTTAACTGCACAATCACCTTTCAAAGATGCCGGATTGCTTCATTTGCTGCAAATGTCCTGTGCTGTACCTTTGGAAACGCATGAATGCCTATGAGCTGAAGCGCTTCTTCAAGGTCATCCTGTTTTTATTGGCCCTGCTGATTGGCAGCATCACGCTGTATTTCAGCAATCGGCTGGTGCGGAAACTGGCCGTAGAAGAACGCAAAAAAGTAGCGCTTTGGGCTGAAGCTCAGAAGAAAATTGTTTCTGCCAGCGAAGAAGAAGCGGGATTTTTCCTGCGTATTCTGGAGGAAAACACCACCATTCCGGTAATTCTGGAAAGCGATGGACTGCTCATCCCTCGAAACCTCGATTCCCTGCGTTCCTTAGATACGGCATGGGTTCGGAAGCAGATGCTGTTGTTTCGGGAGCAAAATGAACCCATCAGCATCCGCATTGACGAAATTACCAGCAACAGGGTTTATTACGGTGAATCGCTGCTGCTGCGCCAACTGCGTTATTATCCGATGTTTGCGCTTGGCCTGGTTGCCGTGTTTACCTTGGTTTCCTATTTCGCCTTCAGTTATTCCCGCAAAAGCGAACAGAATCAGGTTTGGGTTGGATTGGCGAAGGAAACCGCACACCAGCTTGGTACACCCATCACCAGCCTGGCGGGATGGATAGATTACCTTGAGGCGGAACTTGGCTCCCTGCCTGCCGATGCCGCCGCCGAAATGCGCAAGGACATCATCCGCCTGAACATCATCACCGAGCGTTTCAGTAAAATTGGCTCCGAACCCATCATCCGCGATGTGGACATTAATGCAGCGGTAGAACGCGCCATCAGCTATATGGAAACCCGCAGCGGTTCAGGTGTGGTGTACGAATTTCATCCGCTGAGCAGAACGGTGATGTGCCCTTTGAACCACAACCTCTTCGACTGGGTGATTGAAAACCTGTCCAAGAACAGCATGGACGCGATGGAAGGTCAAGGAAGAATCACGTTTTACCTTACCGAAAAGGATAAATACATTGCACTGGACGTAACGGATACCGGAAAAGGCATTCCTTCCAACAAGTTCAAAACCGTGTTCAAACCCGGTTATACCTCGCGCCTGCGCGGCTGGGGCCTTGGCCTTTCGCTGGCAAAGCGCATCATCGAAAACTACCACCGCGGACAAATTTTTGTCAAGGAATCTGCCCCGGGCCATACCACCTTCCGCATCCTTTTGCGCAAGTCCGTGCAACGTTCTGTCTGAACTTTCGTCTATTCAACTGCATGCGCTTCTTTGGCAACTTGTTATCTGTTACGCTGCTGTGCTGTGTTGCACAGGTACAGGCGCAGACTTGTCAGATACAGTCGGCGGATTATGTATGCGTTTCAGAATTGATTTCCTTCAAAGTGCAGGTGAGTGGCGGCACCGCAACGGGCTGGTCCTGGGCCTTCGGCGACGGGCAGACGTCCACGCTGAGTGAGCCCGGAACGCGCTACAATGCAGCCGGCGCCTACACCGTTCAGGTGACGGTGCAGCTTGCCGGTGGGGGATCCTGTACCGCACAGAAAAGTATAGATGTGTATGCGCTCCCGAATGCGAAACTGTCTTTGGTTTCTGCCGACAGCTGTTTGTACAGCAACCGCATTTGCCTGAAGGACCTTTCCACCGGCGCCAGTGCTGCCCAAAGCATTCGCTCGCGGATTATCTTGTGGGATGATGGAGCGGCCAGCAGCAGCAGCACTCCGGCAGCCGATCCCGTAAGTTGCCACAGCTATGCGCGGAAAGGCGTGTTTCAGGTGCTGATGGAAGTGGAAGACAATAAAGGCTGCAAGGCCCGAGCCTTCATTCGCGCTGCAGTGGTGGACGATGTCAAGGCACGATTTAATTACAACCTGCGCGATTATTGCGATTCAGCCGTGGTTTGCCTCGACAATGCCAGCGATACTGGCAGCGCCAATCTGCAGAAATGGCAATGGTTTTGGGATGCCCAGGCACTGAATGAACCGCGTTCCTGGTGCACCACGCTGAAGAGCGCCGGTGCTCATCGGGTTCAGTTTTGGGCGGAAAACCAATATGGCTGCCGCGACACCTTCACGGATACCATCCGCTATGCGCCGACGGTGCTGCGTCCGCCCATCCGGATGAACCTGCACCGCGCATGTTATGGCAACCACGATCTGTTCACCACGGAAACCGACAGCATTCCGGGTGCGCGTTACTTCTGGAATCTTTATGATGTGCGCGAATCGAGCAACCGCATCTACTCGAACGATACCGTTGGTGTTTTTGCGGTGGAACAACCCGGACGCTACCGCGTTACGCTGCAGGTGGTGAAGGGTTACTGTGTTACCCGCGTGGACGATACCCTGCTGGTGCTTGGTCCCAGGGCACTGGCCAGATTGGGTAATGCCATCCAGTGCAGGCTGCGCGACACTGTGTATTTCGACGACCGCAGCGATTACTGGGGCGTGACGCGGCCGGGGCGTTTGTGGTATTTCAACGATGCCAAGGCGGCTTCCTGCACCACACAGAACAGTGCCAATCCCGATTACAGCTGCAACTTCAGCCTCCAGAAACTGGCCCGACACTGGTATGCCGACAGCCAGCGCTGCTGGTTTCCGCGTTTGGTGGTGGTGGATTCAGCCACCGGCTGCAGCGACACGCAATCCCTGGTGGTGCGCATCCGCCGGTTGGAATCGGTAGATATCTACACCGTGAAACAGCCTCCGCTGTTTTGTACCGGCCAGCTGGTGGAATTCCGAACGGCCAAAACAGACCTCTGCGAGGTTCCCGTGGTGAAGTTCAAAAGCGACCGCTACAGCGCAGATACCTTCGTTCCGTTTAACAATTCGTACCGCTACCAGAAAGGGAAGGGCTGGCAAACGCCGGGCTTCATCCTGATGGCAGGCAGCCTGCAAAAGGCGAATATTCTGGGTAATACATTGGTGTTCACGCCGGGAAACAATTACTGCATGGACACAGTGTGGAAGGACAGCATGCTCCATCTGCTGCGCACGCCTGATCCGTCTGCGGATTTGCGCATCCTGAATGCCTGTAAGCCCTATAAGGTGCGCGCCTACTTCCGCAGCCGCGAATTCGACAGCCTGAAATTCCTCTACTTCGACTGGGGCGATGGAAACATCACCTACATCAATCCGGGAGGCCGCGATACCACGCTGGACAGCATTGACCACATTTATGCCCAAGCCGGGCGCTACGACCTGTTCGGCCTTGCCGAGAATGTACGCAGCTGCGAAGGCCGGCACAACAACCAAATTGCACTGGGCAGCTTCATCAACATCACCACGCCATCCGGATCTTGTCCGGGTGCGGCGTATCAGTTCAGCGTGCAAACAGGAAGCTACAGTGGCGCACCCACAAAACCCGGTAATGGCGCTACCGGGATTCGTTGGTTTATGGGTGATGGCACCGTATATCGTGACAGCTTCAGCACACTGACACATACCTTCAACAGCGGAGGAAATTATCTGGTACAGGTGGAACTGACCGACAGCGCAGGTTGTAAGGATACCGTTTCTGCGTTCTTTCGTGTGACCGATGTGCGGGCAGGCATCCGCCTTCCCTCGCGGCGATTTCTGTGCAGCGAAATCATTCAGTTTTACGATTCTTCGGTAATGCTGTTCCCCGCGCCGGGTGAGCAAATCACGGGCTATTGGTGGTCTTTTGGGACCACGGGAAATTTCTCTACGCTGAAAGATCCTTTCAAATCATTCACGCAAAGCGGAAGCTATGTAATCACCCATGCCGTGGTGACCAGCAATGGCTGCCGCGATACCGTACAACAGGTGATTAAACTGGACGGTCCGGAGCCCGATTTCATTATTGATGGCGACAGCGTGGGTTGTGTGCCGTTCACCGCCCGCTTCAGCAATAAAACCCGCAACGCCACGCGCTTTATCTGGTATTATGGCGACAGTGCAAACACCTTGTACTATACCACCCGTGATACGCAGGTGCAGTTTACTTATACCAAGCCGGGTGTGTATTACATCCGTCTTTACGCGGGCGACAGCACCTACAATCCGAGTACGGGCCGATATTATTACTGTTCATCGGTGTTCCCTGACAGCTTCCGCAATCCGGGAGTGTTCCGCAGGGTGGTGGTGTTCCCAAAGCAGCTTTTGGGCATCCTTGCGCCGGATACCATCTGCGCGGGTACGCCGTTCGATGCAGAAGCCCGTTACGACAGCCTGTACAACCGCTTCCGGTGGAACTTCGGCGAGGGTGCTGACGATACCGCCCGCAGCAGCCGCGCTTCGCATGTGTATGCCGATACGGGCAGCTACCGCCTGCGTTTGTCGGGAACCTATCCCGTGAACACATTCCGTCCGTTTTGTCCGGACAGTGCCGAACGCAGCATCCGTGTGGTACGCATCAAAGCGGACTTCATCATAGATCCTGCCTCCGACACGCCTGAGTTCCGCTTCATCAACCGCAGCACGGGCGGCATCCGCAGCTATGTGTGGGATTACGGACAGCCTTCTAGCGGCAGGGCGAACAGCAGCACGGACCGCGACGGCTTCCACGATTACGGGATTGATACGGGCTGGTTCCGGGTTTGTCTGACAATCCGGAATGCCTATGGCTGCGAGGATTCTGTGTGTCGCTGGCTCTACAACGATTATTACCGGCACATCTTTATTCCGAACGTGTTCACACCGAATAACGATGCGTACAATGAGGGTTTTTATATAGACATTGTTGGGGAACAGGCATACGACCTGCACATATACAACCGCTGGGGACAGCCGGTGTTCCATTCCGACACCGACAAGCTGCGCTGGAACGGCCGCTTATTCAATACCGGCGCCGATTGTCCGGAAGGAACGTATTATTACGTGTTCCATTACCGCTGGGCGCGCCGTGACACGGATCGGAAACAGGTGAACGGGGTGGTGCAGTTGATTAGGTGAGGGATTTAAAATGTCAGCTCGTAGTTTGTGCTTCTTCCGCCGGCATCTTCTTGCCGCAAAATTCCTTTGTCCAACAAGTCTTTGATATCTCTCAAGGCAGTGTCGGTAGAACATTTGGCGATTTTAGCCCACTTTGACGATTGCAGTTTCCCATCAAATCCGCCTAAGAGTTTGTTGATGAGCATTCTTTGTCGGGCGTTTAAAGTCGTGTATTCGTGCAGCTTCCAAAACGCTGCTTTACGCAATGTGTTTTGAAGCATCATCTCTGTGGCCAGCAGCGCATTCTTGAGGCAAAGCAGAAACCAATTCAGCCACTCGGTAATATCGCCTGTGCTGTGCTGTAAGCTCTGTAAAACAGCGTAGTACTTTTTCCGCTCCTGCAATATCTGGCTCGACATGCTGTAGTATCGTTCACTGGTTTGGTCGGCGCGGGCAAGCATGAAATCAGAAATGGCTCTGGCCATCCGTCCGTTCCCGTCGTCAAAGGGGTGGATGATGATAAACCAAAAGTGGGCGATGGCGGATTTAAGCACAGGGTCTAATGAATCATGGTTGTTGAACCATGTTAAAAAGGCATCCATTTCTGCTTTAACCTTATGCGCAGGAATGGCTTGGTAATGAACTTTTTCATTTCCGAAAGCTCCTGAAACGATCTGCATCTCACCGGAACGATAGCATCCCACGGCTATCTTTTGCATTCCGCTGTAGCCGGTTGGAAATAATGCTGCGTGCCAACCAAAGAGGCGTTTATGGGTGAGGGGCTTGTTGTGGTTTCGGGTGGCGTCGAGCATCATGGATACCACACCTTCTACGTTTCGGCTGGAGGGAACCAATCCGGCTATATTGATCCCCAATTGTCTGGCTATGGATGATCGAACTTGTGCGTAATTGAGTTTTTCCCCTTCAATTTCTGAGGAAGTGACCACATCAAGTGTCAGGTTGTTGAGCGTTGCTTCTTCCTTGCCTGCAAAACCCAGGGAGCTCATGTGGGCAAGTATTTTCCCCTGGAGGTGGCGGACTGCCCCAAAAAGGGCATTGATATCCACCTCACGCCAGGTAAAGTGCGGCCATTGCACATGTTCATAAATGTATCTTCCCACTTCTGAAGTCACTCCTGCTCCAAATATAGGAAACAATCACCGCATATTTGCGGCGAATAAAGCGCTTAATCTCCGCAAGGCTGCTGGTTGGGGAAAGCCGGAGTTCCATTACCGCTGGGCGCGCCGTGACACGGATCGGAAACAGGTGAACGGGGTGCTGCAGTTGATACGGTGAAGTGTTTTCCAATGTACATTAGATGCATGCTCATGCATGATGGGCACGAAATTCGAATCGACTTGGATATTGAA
>CAZPHB010000014.1:75804-77870 GCA_964586595.1 uncultured Flavobacteriaceae bacterium
TAGATGCATGCTCATGCATGATGGGCACGAAATTCGAATCGACTTGGATATTGAATGGTTTCGCCTCAGGGGCATAAGTCCTTTCTTTTTTTCTGCATGGCGGCAATCTTTCAACGGCAACTTAGATGGGATTGCAATCCGGGGAAGCACATGCTGTACAAGTTTGTCCGGCAGAACGCGAACGAAGTCTATTGATGTGCATCATGAACCGGCTCGTTGCTATCGGGAAAGGTATTTCCTAATTTCACCGCCAATAACCAAACATGGAACTTTACCCTAATATGCAAAAGAAACCTTGCCTCATGTTCGCAATTGCTGCCTCCCTGGTGCTCCTTTTGTCGCCAGGATGGTGCAATGCACAACTTGCGCTTTATGGGATCAATCACTCAAACATTGGTACAGCGGACAACCACGGTGGTATTTTTCGATATGTTCCCAGCACCAACACCTATACAACACCTTACTTCGGCAGCGTTGCGGATGGCAACAAAATTTCAGGAATGGTGCGCGTGGGCAACCTGCTCTACGGCACCACGAGTGAAGAAGGTGCTTACAACGGCGGTACGATATTTAGTTTCAACCTCTTGAACGACTCGTTCACCAAACTCGCTGATTTTGACAGTGTGAGCGGCAGATTTCCTGTAGATGATATGGTATATGCGCCCAATGGAAAATTGTATGGCGTTACCTCCGGTGGTGGGAAAGGAGACCGCGGCGTGCTCTTTTCCTTTGATCCATCTACAAAAGCCCTGACCAAACTCATCGAATTTGGTTCGGGGACATACCTAAATCCGAGGGCTGGCCTCATTATGGGCAGAAACGGAAACCTCTATGGAGTGGTTAGCTTTTACTACGGGGCCATTTTTGAATTCAATATTGCGAACAATACGATAAAATACATCCAACCGTTTCCATCCTCGAACGGAGGCAGGGCTCCATTCGGCAAGCTGATTGAGGTACAAGATTCAGTATTCTACGGAACCACCCGCTATGGAGGCACGAGCGGGAAGGAAGAAGGAACGATATTTCGTTTCGACCAGCGCAACAATTCCTTCACCACGGTCAAATTTTTTCAGGGTGGGGCAGATGGTTCCTGGCCGCAGAATGGATTGGTGCATGTGGGTGATAACCTCTATGGATTCACGTACCGGGGAGGAAACCATACCTACGGCACCTTTTTCAAATATGACCTGGTGCAGGCTAAGTTTACCAAGTTGGTGGATATTCAGCCGCCCATTGGCTCTTACCCTGAAAACAGGCCAATTCTTTCTGCCGATGGAAACATCTACAGCAGCATTAAATTCGGTGGCAACTTGGGTCGCGGATGTATGACCCGGTACAACCTGACCACGGGCGTGATGACCAATATCTACGCTTTCAACACGGGTGAAGGAACCTATCCCACCAATGGCCTTATTGAAACCTGTATTACCCCAAAGCCAACAGGGGCGTCCAGTGTCACCCTCTGTGCGGGCGCAACAGTTGCCGAACTCACGGCCAAGGGTGTACAGATCTCTTGGTATTCCGGTGCCGACAGCACTACAAAACTGAATGCAGGCAAGGCCCTCACCAATGGAACCTATTATGCCTCACAGACCGTGCAATGCGAAAGCAGCGAAAGGCTTGCGGTTACTGTAACCTTGCAAAACCAGCCTGATGTGGGTGTTACACGCGTTGGTCAAACCCTTACGGTGAACGAAAGTGGAGCTCAGTATCAGTGGATAGACTGCGCTACAGGAAATCCCATCAACGGGGCTACGGCCCGGTCATTCACTGCCACAGTAAACGGTGAATACAAGGTAAAAGTAACGGTCGGAACCTGCATGGCAACCAGCAGCTGCATTGCGGTAAACAATTTAGGAATCAATGAACTTGACATGAGTTCGATGATCATTTACCCAAACCCGGCCAAAACCGTTTTAACGGTTGAAGGCAACACGCCATTGCAGCGCGTGGAAGTATTCGACTTCTTGGGGAAGTTGGTGCTCGCTCAGCCTGAGCACAACACACATTGCGCGGTTGATGTGGCAAAATTGCCGCCCGGCAGCTATCTGCTGCGCATTGTG
>CAZPHB010000015.1:0-39336 GCA_964586595.1 uncultured Flavobacteriaceae bacterium
CGGTGATCTCCTCCCCGCATCGCAAGCTTGCGGGGCAGGCTCGGAGCTTCCTTGGCATTTAGCGGCTTCTTGCGGCGTTTAACGCCTCCCATCATTTGAGGCCGATCCTTTTGCGGCGTAGCTGAGTTGAGGTTGGTGGAATGTATAAAAATGGTTCTGGACAACCACCCGGTTGCTGGTCATAGCTTGCGACATTGAGGTGCCATGAATTTAGTTAATCCGTTGAAGAGTTGCCACTGTTTTGGAATGATTCTTAAATTCAAAGGCCGGTCTCTATCCCAAATAGTGGCAAAAATTATTTTGGACAGATGTGGTCTGAAGTAATTACATTTATATTTGGCCTGTATTTATTGAATGGATACTCTGCCGTTCATACCCGAACATATTTATAACCGAAGACGGGACATCCACGGCAGGTATGGAGGTAATTGGCAATCAGGAATTTCCACAAGCGCAACCCATCCTTATATATTTATTTTCACCGGAAAAGCGGGCGCCCAGCATGGATATGCAGATCGCTGGGAGAATCATAATGTATTTTCTTACACCGGCGAAGGCCAAAGCGGAGATATGGAATTTACACGCGGCAACCTTGCCCTGCGTGAGCATCTGAATCAAGGAAAACGCGTATTTCTTTTTGAGCAGGCCGGAAAAGGGTTTGTGAAGTTCATTGCTGAGGTCGAGATTCATGAAATCGGTTTTTTTGAAACCCACGACAGCAATAAAAATATCAGAACGGGAATTAAATTCTTCTTCAAACGCAAAGGTTTATATATTCCCAAAACAGAGATATTGGGGGAAGCCGTTTATGCAGATAAGCCACCGCAGGAATTATATAAAATACTGCAACCCAATGTCACGGAAAGAAAAGGTTTGGTAACCTCACGCGTTGGGCAGGGTGCCTTCCGTTCGAGCATCATCCACCGTTGGGAATATCAATGCGCCGTAACTTCATTCAACAAACTGGATGTGCTAATCGCCTCCCATATTGTACCCTGGGCAGAAGCCAGCAATGAGGAACGGCTGAACGTACACAACGGCATTTTACTTTCACCGGTTTATGATGCTCTGTTCGACCGGCATCTGATTAGCTTTGAAGATCGAGGGAACATCATCCTGTCAGAACAGATTGAAGCGCGTGCATTTGAACAAATCGGCGTGAGTGGCAAAGAAAAAATTCAGAATTTCAGCGCGGAAAATCACGCTTTCCTGGAGCGCCACCGCAATCGAATGCTTGGCGCCTAAGCGTGCAGGTAACAATTCCGTCAAATTGAACGGTGGTTCTATTTTCTTTGCACTTCATGAAAAAACTCCTCAGCATCTGCCTTTCCCTTTGCTGGATTGCCGGTATTTCCGCGCAGGACAAACCCGCATACGCCCTCTACAATGCCAAAGGCAAAGCCGTTTCTTACCGCGACATGGTGAAAACACTTGCTACGGCCGATGTAGTGCTGTTCGGCGAACTGCACGACAATCCCATTGTGCATTGGCTGCAGGCTGAAGCCACCCGCGACCTGATTGCCCAACGCGGCGCGGAGCCAGTGGTGCTCGGCGCGGAAATGTTCGAGGCCGATGTGCAGGCTGCCTTCAACCGCTTTTTGGCAGGCGACACCTCGCTTTCTGAAAAAGACATGAAGAAGCTGTGCCGCGCATGGCCCAATTACCAAACCGATTACCGTCCGCTGGTGGAACTGGCCATGCAGCACAAACTGCCGTTCATCGCCACCAACATCCCGCGCAAATACGCCGGCACCGTATATCGCGGCGGCTTCGAAGCATTAGATACGCTGCCCGCTTCCGTGAAGGCATTCATCGCACCTGCTCCGGTTCCTTACGACAGCACGTTGCCAGGCTACAAAAACATCTTCATGGCGGTGGGAGGCCACGGAACGCCGAATCTGCCCAAAGCCCAGGCCATCAAGGACGCCACCATGGGCTGGTTCATCACGCAAAACCTCAAACCCGGCGGCCTGTTCATCCACTATAACGGCACCTACCACAGCGACAACCACGAAGGCATTGAATGGTATCTGAAGCAATACAAGCCCGGTCTAAAGGTGGTGACCATCAGCAGTCAGATGCAGGAACAACCCGCGCCCCTCGCTTCAGAACACAAGGGTAAAGGTGATTTCATCATCATCATCCCCGAACGGATGACGCGCACTTACTGATTCCAGGCTAGGAACTTTTCCTCTTGCAGGGTCTGCAATACTGGCGGCGCCGCATTCAGGGTTTCTCCGTTCAGTATGCGTTCATAGAGTTTTAGATAGTTGTCGCACATGCGTCGTGCATGAAATAAATCGCGGGCGCGTTCGTGGCAATAACTGCGGTTGAATCGCTGCACGTGTTTCAGACTGTATGCGAGCTCATCGGCGCTGCTGCTCAGGGTTCCGCTGTGTTCGTCCACCAGTTCGGGAAGCGCGCCGTACGGTGTTGCGAATACCGGACTTCCGAAGAACATGCTTTCAATTACCGCCAGGCCAAAGGGCTCATGCCAGCGCACGGGAAAGATCAAGGCGGAAGAATCCCGCAGCAGTTCCAGCTTCTGCGTTCCTCCCACCATACCGTAGAACTGTACACGGGGATCAAGGGTGAAG
Organism: uncultured Flavobacteriaceae bacterium; assembly: GCA_964586595.1. Taxonomy (GTDB): domain Bacteria; phylum Bacteroidota; class Bacteroidia; order NS11-12g; family UBA955; genus REEB481. Next base: position 2,598 of record CAZPHB010000015.1, read on the forward strand.
CGAAATCCCATTTTCAGGTTCAAACGCGTTCCGCCCAGCACCTTCAGCCGGGTTTGCGCCTTGCGCGCCACCTGAATGGCCCCCTGCACATTCTTCACCCTCCAGGCCGCATTACCCAGAAAATGCGCGTAGCTGCGCTGCGGCTGTTCCAAATTCAGACGTCCATAATCATCCCAGTTCAAGCCGTTGTGTACGAACGTGTCTGCGCCATAACGGGCCGCATGGTTTTTTGAAAGAAACACGGTATTCACAGGAAAAGGCTCGGAGCTGTTCCGGTTTCCGTGGTTGGTGGTGAGGGATGGAATGGGCAGCGATTCCGTGCTGGGGAAGTGCAGATGTGCCAAATCGCAATCGGTGGGAATTTGTGCAGCCAGTGGAAGACTGTTGTTCAGCGGAAGTACGCGGGCAAAAGAACAGCTGCTGCCCGGCTTACACAGCAAGGTAACTTCATGGCCACGCTGATGCAGTTCAGCCGCCAAATACCAAACCACGCGCTCGGTTCCACCGTAGGCCGATACCGGAAGCTGCCCGTTTTCTACCAGACAAATACGCATTCCCACAAGTTCCAAAATTGGGTGCAGAATAGCATTTGCGGAAGAAATTTCTTCCCACATTTTCCCACAACCTAAAAAAGCCTCTATATTCGCTGGAAATCAAGGCTTTCAGCTTCGATCTCATGGCACAAACTCCCGGCACAAACACACGAAAAGAGGGTTTCTCCACGTTCATGTGCAAAAGCTGGGGGAAATTGTGGGTAAAAGTGGGAAGCATTGGTTTTATTTAGCAGGTCAGAAGTCTTAGGAACAACCATGACTCAATTCATCGGCGAATTCAGCTGCAAAGTGGACGATAAGGGCAGGATCATGCTGCCTGCACGTCTGCGTGCGCAGATTCCTGAAAGCGCCGGGAATACAGTGGTGGTGAACCGTGGGTTTGAGCAGTGCCTTGTGCTGTTCACCCGGGAGGACTGGCTGGCTGAAACCGCTAAACTGGATCACCTGGACGACTTTATGAGTCCGGAAGTGCGTCGGTTTAAACGACTGTTCACCAATGGGGCCACCCCGGTGCAGTTGGACAATGCCAACAGAATCCTTATCCCTAAGAAGTTGCTTGAATACGCAGGCCTTGAGGACGATGTGGTGTTGACTGCGTATGGCAACAAAGTAGAAATCTGGAGTCAGAAGGCTTACGACAGCGAACTCAATGTGGACGCTGACGAACTGAGCAGGCTGGCACAGCAGTTTTTCAACCGTTCAGCCACACGCAGCCATGATGGAACTTCCGCCTGATGACGCACTAACCGCTGCATACCACCTTCCGGTGATGTTGCAGGAATCGGTGGATGCCCTGAACATCCGTCCCGATGGTGTGTACGTGGACTGCACCTTTGGAGGTGGCGGCCACAGCCGCGAAATTCTGTCGCGCCTCGGCCCCGAAGGAAAACTTATTGCCTTCGACCGCGACGCAGATGCCGCCGCCAACATCATAGATGACCCCAGGCTGCACTTTGTTCCGCACAGCTTCGCGCATTTGTACCGCTTCCTGCGCTACATCGGCTGCATCCCCGTAGATGGAATCCTTGCCGACCTGGGCATTTCTTCCCATCAGATTGACGAAGCCACCCGCGGCTTTGCACATCGCTATGATGCGGCGCTCGACATGCGGATGGACCGAGGAGCCGCGCTACACGCCGGAACGGTCATCAATCAATACACAGAGGCCGAGCTGGTGCGCATCTTTAGAAACTACGGCGAAATCAGCAATGCCGGCAAGCTGGCATCCCGCATCGCAGATGCGCGCAAACAACACGAAATCAAGAGCACCGGTGCCCTCTGCGACATCCTGAGTACCTGCACTTCTGCGCATACCAGAAACAAGTATTTCAGTCAGGTTTTTCAAGCCATCAGAATGGAAGTAAACGGCGAACTGCACGCACTGGAAGCCATGCTGGAACAGAGTGCTGAAGTGCTGCGGCAGGAAGGCCGGCTGGTCATCATCAGCTACCATTCTCTGGAAGACCGCATGGTGAAACATTTCCTGGCTACCGGGAATATGGAGGGAACACGCGATACCGATGTATTCGGAAACATCAGCCGCCCCTTTGACCCGGCACAAAATCGTGCGCTCATGCCGAACGATGAAGAAATAAACCGCAACCGCCGCGCACGCAGCGCGAAAATGCGCATTGGCATCAAAAGATAAAGCGATGAAAAAAGAAGAAGAATCATTGCTTCAAACCAGAAATCAGGGGCTTACTGCAGAAGAAAGCGCACCCTTCGACAAGCCAACGCTGCAGTCGCTGAAGGGCTGGCTGCGTCCTGCCGTGCTGATTCCCTTCGGCTTGCTGGTATTCCTGCTGATGCTGCTTTACCTGGCCAACCAGCTGCATGCCGGAAAAGCACTGAAAAGGAAAGATCAACTGAAAACAAGCATCAAGGAACTCCGTGCCGAGTTCATCAGTATAGAAAGCGACATGATGGTTCGCTCCAGACAGAGCGAGGTTGCCCAAAAACTTAAAGAAGCAGGCTTGAAACCTCTGGATAAGCCACCGGTAAAACTGGAACAAACCCCAAAAGCAGATGACCGGAAATAAGGTAAATATCCGCAAAGTGGTTTTGATCCGGGCGTACATCGCGTTCACCCTGGTGCTGGGCTTTGGCTTTGCCATTGTTTTTTCGGTGACTAAACTTCAATGGACGGAACGCAGCCGCTACGATTCCTTAAGCAGGGAAAAGCGCTTCCGCACCAATGAAGTAGAAGCCATCCGCGGAAACATCTTCGCCGCCGACGGAAACTTGCTGGCCACTTCAGTTCCCTACTACGACCTGATTTTCGACCCCCTGGCCGATGGATTGAACAAGGGCGTGTTCAACAGCAAAATTGATTCCCTGGCCATGCTCTTTGCCCTGCATGTACCAACCAAGAGCGAAGAACAATGGCGCCGCTATTTCCGGGAAGCCCGCGCACGCCGGATGCGGGGCATTACCGTTGCCAAAGCACTGAGCTTCGAGCAAATCCGGATGATGAAGAAATGGCCGCTCATCGCGCTGGGGAAATATAAAGGCGGCTTTTGGACACGCGAATACAACCAGCGTGTGTACTTCATGGGCGACCTGGCCAAGCGCAGCGTAGGTGCGTTTAAAAAGCTCGGCGGGAAAATCGTGTATTACGGCCTGGAAGGCGCCTTCGACAGCCTGCTGCGCGGGCGCAATGGTCTGCGCACGGAACAGAAAATGTATGGCGGCGCCTGGCGGCCTGTGCGCTCCGAAGATGAATTAGAAGCCATCAACGGGATGGACATTGTAACCACCCTGGATGTAAACCTTCAGGACGTGGCACAATTTGCCCTGCGCAAAGCACTGGCGAAACACCGTGCAGACCACGGCTGCGCCGTGCTGATGGAAACCTCCACCGGCGCCATCAAAGCCATTGCCAACCTGAAAAACAACGGCAACGGATCCTTCAGCGAATCGCTGAACTATGCAGTAGATGAATTCAGCGACCCCGGCTCCACCTTCAAGCTGCTGAGCGTGATGGCCCTGCTGGATGAAGGCTACTTCACCCCCGATGACAGTGTAGATGCGCAGTGGGGTGAAGCCTACATCAACGGCACCAAAATGGAAGATTCCAAACGGCCCGACAAACGCTTCCTCACCTTGCGCGAAAGCTTTATTGAGTCAAGCAATGTGGGCATCAGCAAATTCATCATGGATGCCTACGGCAACAAGCCCAAATCTTTCGTGAAATATGTGAAGGCGCTTGGACTGGATCAGCCCCTGGATTTTGACATCAAGGCCAAGGGCCGTCCCACCATCAAAAACCCGGGAAGCACACATTGGTATCCCACCACCCTACCCTGGATGAGCATCGGATACGAAACCGGCCTCAGCCCCTTGCAAATGCTCACCCTCTATAATGCCATCGCCAATGGCGGAATCATGGTGAAACCTTTTCTGGTGAAAGAAATAAGGCTGGATGGCAAGCTGATCGAACAACGCGCGCCCGAAGTACTGAAAAAACAAATTTGCAAGCAGGAAACCCTGAAAGCCCTTCAATCCATGATGCTGGGTGTGGTGGAAGAAGGCACCGCCACAAACCTGCGCAACCCCAACTACCAAACGGCTGGCAAAACAGGAACCAACCAGCTGGTCATCAACCGTACCTATGCCAAAGACCGGCATAAGGCAAGCTTCGTGGGATACTTCCCGGCCAACAACCCACAATTCACCTGTATCGTGGTGGTGGTTGACCCAAAAGACAGCGGTTACTACGGCGGTTCTGTGGCAGGACCGGTATTCCGGGAAATCGCCGACCGGGTTTACAGCAGCTCGTACAAGCTGCATCCCGGACTGAAGCCGCCTGTATATCCACACATGCCTGAAATCAAACCCGGCGACCGCAGTCAGACGAAAATCACCCTGAACGAACTCGGCATCAGCGCACACAGCGCCGGATCCAGAGGCAGCCAACTGGTGCGCGTTACGCCAAAACAACATTCCGTGGCGTTGCATCCGGTTGTCATAGAAGACAAAATTGTGCCTGATACCCGAGGCATGGGCCTCCGCGATGCCCTGTTCCTGCTGGAAAACGCCGGTTTAACCGTGCGCAGCAGCGGCTATGGATCGGTGTACAGCCAAAGCCTAATCCCCGGAACGCGCATCAGACCGGGCATGACCATCACCTTAACCTTGAGCAGCGAACCATGAAAAACCTTCAGGCAATCGTGCGCGGTATCGGACCATGTGAAATTCACGGGCCCGCAACCAAAGAAATCGGCGCCATCACGCTCGATTCCAGAAAAGCTCAAGACGGGGTTTTGTTTGCGGCCGTTCCGGGAACCCAACACGATGGCCATCAGTTTATAGATGTTGCCATTTCCCAGGGATGCCGGGCTGTATTATGCAGCACCCTTCCGGCACAACTGCATGACTCGGTTAGCTATGTGCTGGTACCAGATGTTCGTGAAGCCCTTGGTGGCATCTGCCGCAATTTCTTTGACGATCCTTCGCGTAAACTCACCCTGGTCGGCGTAACCGGAACCAACGGCAAAACCACGGTAAGCAGCCTGCTGTATCAGCTGTTTACAGGAATGGGCGCCAAATGTGGACTCATCAGCACCGTGAGTTATGTCATAGGCACGGAAAGCTTCCCCAGCACCCATACCACGCCCGACGTGGTTTCCCTGCACGAACTGCTGGCACGCATGGTGGCCGAAGGTTGCAGCTACTGCTTCATGGAAGTAAGTTCACATGCCGCCGACCAGCGACGCATCGCAGGTTTGCACTTCGCCGGAGGCATCTTCACCAACATCACCCACGACCACCTCGATTACCACGGCAGCTTTGCCCATTACCTCAAAGCCAAACAAAGCTTCTTTGACCATCTGGATCGCGATGCCTTCGCCATCACCAACCGCGACGACCGCAACGGACAGGTGATGATTCAAAACTCCAAAGCTTCGCGATATACCTACGGCATGCACGGCAATGCCGACTTCAACGGAAGAATTCTGGAGCGCGACTTCAGCGGCATGCTCATGCAGATGAATGGCCAGGAGGCCTGGTTCTCGCTGATTGGCGCGTTCAATGCATACAACCTGATGGCGGTGTATGCAGCTGCCTTTCTGCTGACCGAAGGGAGCGAAAACCTCACCGTTGCGCTGAGCAAAGTGGGCAGGGTGCATGGACGATTTGAACCTGTATCCGGGCCCAACCGCATTACCGCCATCATTGACTACGCGCATACGCCAGACGCGTTGCAAAATGTGCTGGAAACCATCAACCAAATCCGCAGCCGCAACGAACAACTCATCACAGTGATGGGATGCGGCGGAAACCGGGACCGCGCCAAACGTCCGGAGATGGGCCGAATAGCAGGCAGGCTCAGCGACAGGGTCATCCTGACCTCTGATAATCCAAGGATGGAAGATCCCGCCGCCATCATCGAAGAAATTAAGACCGGTGTGGAACCGCAGGATTACAAAAAAATACTGAGCATCACCGACCGGAAAGAAGCCATCAAAACAGCGCTGGCACTGGCGGGGAAGGGCGATGTAATCCTGATTGCCGGCAAAGGACACGAAACATACCAGGAAATCCAAGGCGTGAAATACCCCTTCGACGACCGGCAAATCATCACAGAACTATTTAACAACCACTACTGATGCTGTACTGGCTCTTCTACCAATATCTACATAAGCTGGGCTTCCCCGGGGCGGGTGTGTTCCAGTATATATCCTTCCGGGCGTCCATGGCAGCCATCCTCAGCCTGCTGATTACACTTCTGGTTGGAAAGAAAATCATCAACTGGCTGCAGCAAAAGCAGATTGGAGAAACCATCCGCGACCTGGGTCTGGAAGGACAGATGCAAAAGAAGGGAACGCCTACGATGGGCGGCATCATCATCATCATTGCCATCCTGCTGCCAACCCTGCTCTTCGCCAAACTGAGCAATCCCTATGTGCTGCTGATGATGCTCAGCACCCTGTGGATGGGTGGCATTGGCCTGATTGACGACTACATCAAAGTATTCAAAAAAGACAAAGAAGGCCTGAAAGGATGGTTTAAAGTGCTGGGCCAATTGGTTTTGGGCGCCATCATCGCCATCACCATTGACATCAACCACCATTTCCATCAGCTGCCGCTGGAAACGAACGTGCCCTTCATCAAAGAACCTTTCGATTACAGCAGTGTTTTTGGCGCAGGAAACGCCTGGTTCCTATTCGTGCCCATCATTGTATTCATCGTCATCGCGGTGACCAATGCGGTGAATCTGACCGACGGCATCGACGGACTGGCAGCGGGAACCACAGCCATTGTTGGCGGCGGACTTGGCATCCTTGCCTATGCCGCGGGCAATACCCGGATGAGCGAATACCTGAACATCCTGTACGTGCCTGAAAGCGGCGAAGTGGTGGTGTTTCTGGCAGCGTTCATTGGCGCCTGCATCGGATTTCTTTGGTTTAATGGATTTCCTGCACAGGTATTCATGGGCGATACCGGCAGCATGGCGCTGGGCGGCGCGGTAGCGGCCGTGGCCATCGTCATCAAGATGGAATTACTCATACCCATTTTATGCGGTGTGTATTTCGCCGAAAGCCTGAGCGTAGTGTTGCAGGTGGGCTGGTTCAAATACACCCGCATTCGCTACGGAGCAGGACGACGCATCTTCCTGATGTCGCCCCTGCATCATCATTTCCAGAAGAAAAATATGCCCGAGAGCAAAATCACGGTGCGCTTCTGGATCGTAACCCTCATCCTCGTCATTTTCACCATAGCCCTGCTCAAGCTGCGCTGAATGAAAGATAAACTCGTGATACTCGGTGCCGGCGAAAGCGGCTGTGGTGCTGCCCTCCTCGGGGTTCAGCAAGGGTATGACGTGTTTGTCAGCGATGCCGGAACCATCCGGGAGCATTACCAAAAGGAACTGGAAGCGATGGGTGTTCCCTATGAAAGCGGAACCCACAGCACATCACGCATTCTTGCCGCCCGTGAAATCATCAAAAGTCCCGGAATTCCCGATACCGCACCCATCATCGTGGCTGCGCGCAAGGCAGGCATTCCCGTGATCTCAGAGATTGAATTCGCCGGGCGCTTCACCGATGCCGTGAAAATCATCATTTCCGGCACCAATGGAAAAACCACCACCACCGCGCTTACCTACCACATCCTGAAAGAGGCCGGATTAAACGTAGGCTGTGCAGGAAACATCGGCGACAGCTTCGCCCGAATGGTGGCTACCCAACAACACGACTACTACGTGCTTGAAGTGAGCAGTTTTCAGCTCGATGGCATGTACAACTTCCACGCGCACATCAGCGTGCTGACCAATATTACCCCGGACCATCTGGACCGCTACGAATACGATGTGGCCAAATACGCCGCATCCAAGTTCCGACTGGCCAACAACCAAACGGAGCAGGATTATTTCATCTACTGTGCCGACGACCCGCTCACCCGGGAGTATATGCCGCAACACCCAATCAACAGCAAGCTGCTGCCCTTCAGCAATCAGCAAACCTTCGATTACGGAGCCTGGATTTCAGAGGGCTCTATCTACGTAAAAACCAACGAAAATCCCCCATTTACCATGACCATACATGAACTGTCACTGCGTGGCATCCACAACTCCTACAACAGCATGGCCTCGGCTGTGGTTGCAGGATTGCTGGACATCAGGAAAGAGAAAATCCGCGAAAGCCTGGCCAACTTCCAAAACATCGAACACCGACTTGAGTTTGCGGGCAGAATCAAGGGCGTAGAATACATCAACGACAGCAAGGCCACCAACGTCAATTCGGCCTGGTATGCGCTGGAAAGCATGGAACGCCCTGTGATTTGGATTGCCGGCGGCGTGGACAAAGGCAACGACTACAATGCACTGCGGGCCCTCGTGCGCGACAAGGTGCGCGTGATCGTAGCTTTAGGCACAGACAACCGCAAAATCCACGAAGCATTTCAAAAAGACGTGGACATGATTGTGAATACCGGCAGCATGGAAGAAGCCGTGCACGTGGCTTCGGGTCTGGCCAATCGCGGTGATGTGGTGTTGCTTTCGCCCGCCTGTGCCTCATTCGACCTGTTCCACAACTACGAAGAACGCGGTCGCCTGTTCAAGGAAGCGGTAAGAAACCTCTAATCACGTTTCAGCCATGCAGCAGCCTGCCCGAATTTTTCGCGGGGATAAATATATATGGATGGTTGTGGCAGCCCTTTCGCTGCTGGGCATCCTTGCTGTTTATTCGGCGAGCAGCTCCCTGGCCATGAACAAAAAAGGGGGCAATACAGAATTTTACTTTTTCAGACATACCGGCTTCCTGGTGATTGGCTTGTTCTTCATGTACCTCACCCATTTGGTGAATTACCGGTATTACGCCCGCCTGAGTCAATGGATGCTTTGGGTGTCCATCGGTTTGTTGTGCGTTACCCTGGCCATTGGCAGCGAAGTGAACAGCGCCACACGCGTTTTGCCAATTCCGGGTTTGGGCATCACCTTTCAGACATCAGACATGGCGAAGCTGGTGCTGATCATGTATATCGCCAGGTATATGGCCAGAAATCAGGACCATATAGAAACACCTAAAGCATTTTGGCGCATCACCGGAATCATCAGCATTGTAGTGCTGTTGATTGCTCCGGAAAACCTTAGTACCGCATTGGTGCTGTTCAGCACCTGTATGCTGCTGTTGTTTATTGGCCGGATCCACATCAAATACCTGATCATGGTTTTGGGAAGTGGTGTGCTCCTGCTCACCCTGGCCGGTTTTATCCTGTTGAATGTGGATACCGACGGCTGGGCCTCGGCAGGTCGTATTCCCACATGGAAAAAAAGAATCGAAGCCTTCATTGGCAACAGTCAGGAAAGCGACCAGGCCATACAATCAAAAATTGCCATTGCCACCGGAGGTTTTACCGGGAAGGGACCGGGCGGAAGCACGCAGCGAAACTTCCTTCCCCACCCCTATTCAGATTTCATTTTCGCCATCATCGTTGAAGAATATGGCCTGATGGGCGGGCTCTTTGTGATCCTGCTCTTCCTCACACTTTTATACCGATGCCTCCTGATTGTGGTGAAAACACCGCGTGCTTATGGCGCCTTCCTTGCATTTGGGCTGTGCATCAGCATGGTCATTCAGGCATTCATCAATATGGGCGTAGCCGTTGGACTGCTGCCGGTTACCGGACTCACCCTGCCGCTGGTAAGCATGGGCGGCACCAGTTTGGTATTCACCAGCATTGCTTTTGGCGTGATCCTGAGCGTGAGTCGTGGGCTGGAAGAAGAACAGGAACCTGCCTCCAAAGAACCTAAAGCACCAAATATGGAAGGAGCAGCGCATGCCGCATAAATTCATCCTTTCGGGAGGTGGCACAGGCGGACACATCTTCCCGGCACTGGCCATAGCCGACGCGCTGCGCGGGAAATTGGGCGATGCCGAATTTCATTTTGTGGGCGCACTCGGACGTATGGAAATGGAAAAGGTTCCGGCCGCCGGCTATGCGATTACAGGCCTGCCCATTCGTGGTCTGCAGCGAAAACTCAGCCTTTCTAACCTGGGCATTCCCTTCGCATTCCTGAAAAGTTTGCGCATGGCGCATCAGCTGCTGCGCAGCTATAAACCAGATGCAGTAATTGGCACAGGTGGCTATGCCAGCGCGGCAGTCCTCTATGCCGCATACGCTCAGCGCATCCCAACGCTGATTTGGGAAGGAAACGGCTACGCCGGATTGACCAACCGCTGGCTGGGGAAGAAAGTGGATTGTGTTTGTACCGGTTTTGAAGGTATGGAAGCTTACTTCCCCAAGGAGAAAATCGTTTATACCGGCAATCCCGTGCGCAGAGAAATGCTGCAGCTTCCCGACAGGCAAAATGCCTGTAACAGTTTTGGACTCAACGCAGACCAGCCTGTCTGCCTGGTGGTTGGCGGAAGTTTGGGTGCAAGAACCTTGAACCAAAGCATAGAGGCCGGCCTGCACAGACTGCGCGAAGCAGGCATTCAGATGATCTGGCAAACAGGTAAAAACTACAGCCCTTCTAAAGAACCTTCGTGGCTGCACACGCCCGGAAGCGGCGTTTTTCAATCGGTATTCATCCAGCACATGGAACAGGCGTATGCCGCTGCCGACCTGGTGGTTTCCAGAGCCGGCGCGCTTTCCGTCGCTGAAATTGCTGTTTGCGGAAAAGCGTCCATCCTGGTTCCCAGCCCGAACGTAACCGACGACCACCAAACCCGCAATGCCCGGAAACTGAGCGAAAAAGGCGCGGCCTTCCTGATGCCCGACGCCACCGCAGCAGATGCGCTGTGCACAGAAATCATCAAACTTATGGCCGCACCCGAAGCACGTGCACGCATGCAAGCAGCCGTAAAGCAATGTTCCATTCCCGATGCAGCCGAGCGCATCGCAAGCCAGGTATTAAACATCATGGAAAAATGAACAATACCGGATATCAATACGCATACTTCCTCGGCATTGGCGGCATTGGCATGAGCGCACTTGCGCGTTATTTCCACGCCCAGGGTGTGCAGGTTCGGGGTTACGACAAAACACCGACGGCGCTCACCGACGCCCTCCAGGCAGAAGGCATCGCCGTGCAGTTTGATGATGCCCTGGAATCCCTTCCCGCCTTTGTTCACGAACATCCGACAGAAACGCTTTTTGTTTATACCCCGGCCATTCCGGCCGAACATCCACAACTGCAATACCTGAAGCAAGGCAGTTTTCAACTATACAAGCGCAGCGAAGTGCTTGGCCTCATCAGCCGGCAAGCCTGCTGCATCGCCGTGGCAGGGACACATGGGAAAACCACCACCAGCAGCCTCATTGCCTGCTTGCTCGACGCCTGCGGCATCAACTTCACGGCATTCCTGGGCGGCATTTCAGCCAACTTCAACAACAACTACATCCACAAAACCGATGGCCGCGACTTATTTCCGGATCGCCCCATTGTGGTGCTTGAAGCCGATGAATTCGACCGCAGCTTCCACCGGCTCAATCCAGATTACGCCATCATCACGGCCATAGACCCGGACCACCTCGACATTTACGAAACCAAAGAAGCTTTCACGGAAGCCTTCGTAACCTTCAGCAGCAAAATCAAACCGGGCGGAACCCTCGTTGTGCAGCAATCATTGCAGCAGTCGTGGCCAGCGCATGTTGAAGTGATTCACTACGGATTAAAAACGGCCGGAAAAGATCCTGATAGCGTGGCTTCACCCACCCAAATAGAAGCAGGACATTTCTATTTTGATTATTCCGGAAACTACCGAAACCAAACACATACCGAACAAAACCTATACTGCGGCCTGCCCGGATTCCACAATATTGAAAATGCCACAGCAGCGCTTGCACTGGTGCTGAATATTCTGAAACTCGACCCATCAGACGTACGCAGAGGCCTGAATTCCTTTGCCGGGGTGAAACGCAGGTTTGAATACCTGGTGCAACAGCCAAAGCATATTGTGATTGATGATTACGCGCACCATCCGGAAGAACTGCGGGCCATCCTTCAATCGGTACGGGCCTTGTATCCAAATGCCAAACTCACCGCCGTGTTCCAGCCACACCTGTTCACACGGACCCGTGATTTTGCCGAGGGTTTTGCAGAAGCCCTGGCTACGGCCGACGAACTGATCTTGATGGACATCTACCCTGCCCGGGAATTACCCATCCCCGGTATCAACAGCGAATGGCTGCTGGCACAAATCAACCACAAGGACAAGAAGCTGATGAACCACGATGCCATCCTGGCTCATGTGCGCAATACCCAGCCTGAATTACTGCTGCTCCTCGGAGCCGGCGATATAGACCGTTTGGCCTCACCTGTAAAAGCTATTTATGAAACTGCTGCGCGGAACTAAAAAACAAAAATGGCTGCAGCTGACCACAGCCGGAATCCTGCTGCTGGCCGTGGTTTCAGGACTCGTGATGGCTTCAGGTGCCGAAGGCAAACAATTGGTGAAAAACCTGGACATACGCATCACACCGGATACAGGACTGTACTTCATTACACCACGTGATGTGGTGCAGGCACTTGCGCCCGATGGCAGCGCATATAAGGGCAAAACCGTTGCATCACTACATCTGGACAGGTTGGAAGCCAAATTGCAAGAGCACCCCTATGTGGCAGCATGTGAAGTACATGCCGATTTAAGTGGCAATATTCAGGTGCGCATCCGCCAAAAAAATGCGCTGCTGCGCATCATCAACAAAACCGGACAGAGTTATTATCTGGGTGAAAACGGACAAAAGTTGCCTTTCAGCAACATGTTCACCCCCAATGTACCGGTGGCCACCGGATATATCGAAGAACAGTTTCAAGACAGTGCATATCCCAAAACCCCGGTGCTGAAGCAACTGCAAGAACTGGCTGCATTTCTGAACAAGCATCCCATGTGGGCGGCTCAAATTGAACAGGTGTATGTAGATAATTTCTCCGAGTTTCTTTTGATACCAAGGGTGGGAAACCATAGCATTGTTTTGGGCACCTGTGAACAACTGGAAGAAAAAATGGAAAAACTCAGGATTTTCTACACGAAAGCCTTGCCCAGCGTGGGCTGGGACCATTACAGCAAAATCAATTTGAGCTACCGGGGTCAGGTAGTAGCCACACGCCGAAATGCGGCCATCACATCCGGCGACCTGAATGAAGGTCAGAACAACGAACAAAATACTGGACAATAAATAAATACCCATGCGCAAGGAAAAATCAGAGAAAATTATTGTGGGACTGGACATAGGCACAACCAAGATTTGTGCGATTGTCGGGCAGATGAACGAACACGGCAAAATCAATGTACTGGGTATTGGAAAATCCCCCAGCATGGGCGGTGTGGCCCGAGGTATGGTATGCAACATCGGAAAAACCGTGGATGCCATCAAAGCGGCCGTAGCCATTGCCAGCAAACAAAGCAACATCGACATTGCCAGGGTGCATGTGGGCATCGCCGGACACCATATCAACAGCAAACAATTCCCGAAAACAAAAATCCGCACCAACAGCCACGAAGAAATAAGTGCCGACGAACTGAAGCGCATGGAGGAGGAAATGCATAACATTTACCTCGGGAACGATCTTGAAGTCATCCACATCATGCCTCAGGAGTATAGGGTAGATGGAGAACCCGACATCATCGACCCTATTGGCATGACCGGCATGCGGCTGGAAGCGAGTTATCATGTAATTACCGGACAAACCACTGCAGCGCGAAACATCACCCAGGCCGTTCAGCGCGCGGGCCTTGAAGTTGACGGTTTATTTGTTGAACCGGTCGCCTCCGCAAGAGCAGTGCTCAGTCCGGAAGAAATGGAAGGAGGCGTAGCGCTTGTTGACATTGGCGGAGGTACTTCCGACATTGCCATCTTCCACAATGGCCTCATCCGGCATACTGCCGTTATTCCATACGGCGGCGACATCATCACTGCCGACATCCGCGAAGCGTTTCAGCTGGGAAAAGAACAGGCTGAAGCCCTGAAGGTGAAGTGCGGAAGTGCTTATCCTGAAGAATCAAAAAAGAACCAAATACAAAGCATTCAGGATTTCCCGGGACGCAAACCCAAGGAGATTTCTGTGTATAACCTGTCGCTGGTGATTCATGCGCGCGCTACAGAAATCATCAACCTGATTTACGATCAGATACGGATGTCGGGTTATGCCAACAAACTGGCTGCCGGAATCGTACTTACCGGTGGTGGTGCCAACCTGCAATACATCAACCTGCTGATGGAAAGCATCACCGGCCTGGATACCCAAATGGGAATTCCGAACCAACACCTGGGCATGGGCATGGTGGATGAAGTAAAAAGTCCCATGTACGCTACCGGCGTTGGCCTGGTATTGAAGGGATACGACACCAGCCTTCAGAACCATCATCCTGTTCAAACCACTGCAGAACCGGAAAAAGACAAAAAAACAACAGGCCTGTTCAACGGACTTTTTGGCCGTATTACAGGTTTCTTAGACGACCGCAGCATTGACGATTTCAAATAAGTTAAACCCATGCCATTAAACAACATCATCCCCGATATTCCCGCCCTCAGCCCGGCCATCATCAAAGTCATCGGTGTGGGCGGCGGTGGAAGCAATGCCGTAAACCACATGTTCAATCAAGGCATTGAAGGCGTACAGTTCTACGTATGCAATACCGATGCACAGGCGCTGCGCAGCAGTCCGGTTCCCAACAAAATCCAGCTCGGCGCACAACTCACCGAAGGCTTGGGTGCCGGTTCAGAGCCGGAGCAAGGGCAGAAAGCAGCGCTGGAAAGTGCCGATAAAATTGCGGAAATGCTGCGCCAGCAAACCAAAATGGTATTCATCACTGCCGGAATGGGCGGCGGCACCGGAACCGGCGCTGCGCCAGTGATTGCGGAAATAGCCAAACAGATGGGCATCCTCACCGTGGGTATTGTTACCATCCCTTTTGAAGATGAAGGTCCGGAGCGCAGACATCAGGCGGAACAAGGTCTTGAAAAGCTCCGCCCACATGTAGATGCACTGCTGGTCATCATCAATGACCGCATCCTGGAAATGTACGAGGACTTGCCCATCAGCAAGGCCTTCGCAAGTGCGGACAATGTATTGTGTACGGCCGCCAAGGGCATTGCCGAAATCATCACACGTACCGGCTACATGAACGTGGACTTCAAGGATGTGGAAACGGCCATGCGCAACAGCGGCAGGGCGGTGATGGGTATGGGCACCGGCGCAGGTGAACGTCGCGCAGCGCTGGCGGTAAGCAACGCGCTGGACTCTCCTTTGCTCGACAACATCCGGCTCATAGGCGCCCGACACCTGTTGGTGAACATCGTACACGGCAACAGCGAGCCCACCATGAAGGAAATCAAAACCATCACCAGCTACCTCCAGGATCAGGCCGGTCAAACCGCCAAGCTGAAATGGGGGCTCACACACAATCCCGAACTCAGCGAAGAACTTTGTGTCACGGTGATTGCCACCAGCTTCCAGGATAAGTTTTCCGGAGCAAATCAGGAAGAGGAAGTGCCCGAACCCGAGGATCTGGTCCACATCCCTATTGACCTGGAAGAAAACAGCGAAGCGCAGGTTCCCAAACCGCCATTTGCGCCCCAACTCAAGCAAGTCCAGTATCCGAAGCAACAAACCATCAATCTTCCTTATCAGCAGCCAGGCCCTGACGACCAGCTGAATACACCGGCATACCTGCGTATGGGCGTACAGTTGGAAGTGGTTCCCGAAAGCGACAAGCAATTTATTTCAAAGATGGTGCTGGCGGAGGAAGAAGGTTCCGATACACCTGTGCTGAAGAAGAATTCCTTTTACAGCAACAACCCGGACTAAGCATCAACCTTCAAGGGTAAGGGATGCGGTAGCGGCCAACAAGTGCTTCCATCTGCGCTTCGGTCTGCACGGGAGTCAGTACCAACCCACGGTAGGTAGCACTCCAAGATTCCGGGATGCCGTATTTCGGATCAGGGAGCTGATAAGCTTTGCCGGGCGCTGAACGCAGGCCAGGTCCGAGGTAATAGACCCGATCATAATCACGGAACCAGAATTTCTGCGGATAAATTTCCAAGGCAAAATGCATGTTGGTATCCCGATGCCGGAGCAGGTAATAATGTGCGATGCTGTGGCCAATGATGAGTGTTGTTCCGGGCTGTCCGGGTGGCAATTCCCGCTCCAGCCATTGCAGTACACGCTCCGGATCGCGCTCCTCGCGTTGTAAAATCCCCAGTGCCATCCTGCCGGAATACGGCAGCACCATCAAGAAAGCCACGGGCAACAGCACCAGGCGGTAGGACTTTTTCCATGGAAGTTTTTCCAGCAGCAGCCACTGCGCCAAAACTACATACATCAGCAGGTGGTGCGGGGGCAGATATCGATGGTGTGGCGCCAAAATCAGCAGCCATGTCAGATCCTGTAGCATCCACATCCAGGCCGGCATGGCCTGAAGTGTTCGTCCGTGAACACGGGCCAGCCGGATGGCAGGAATCCAGGTGCACACATGGAGCAAGGGCATCCACGGCTGTTCTTTAAAGTACGGCCAGTAGCGCGCCACAACATGATCGTATAATTTGGATGTGGAGGCACCATGCATGGCCGCCTGTCCCTGAAGTTGTTGCCACCATGCGGTAAATGGCGCATCCAGCCAAAGGAAATAGGCCAACGTTGGGGCGGCGAACAACATCGGTGCAAGCCAGAAGCGAAACGTTCCCCACCAATGCGGCAACTGGAAAAGCATGCCTGCGCCAATGGCGGGCCAAAGTTTCGGATGCGCCATAAACAGCAATCCTGCAAGGATGGGCACAGCCAAATGCTTTGGATGTTTGAAGTTCAGGAACAGCCAGAGCGACAACAGCGACAACTCCAGCGTTTCGCTGCGCACACTGCGCAGGATTTCAAACACCGCTTTATCAAACAGGAGCATGGCAAGCAACAACAAAGACCAGGCAGGATGAAGTTTCCAAACCTGGTTCAGCAGCAGGTAAAAGCTGAATGCCGCGAGGAGAAACAGAAGAAGAAATGGAAGGCGTACCCAAAAAAGCTCCCAGGGTAAATACTGCAAATTGAGCATGTGGAACCACTCAACGAGGGGCAGGTAACACATAAACTTCTGTTCGGCACCTTGATTTGGCCACAATACACTCGAGAAAGTTCCTTTCAGATGCCATTGGACCGCGGGGTCCAGATTCATGGTTTCATCCAGCCAGGCTACCGGAACCTGCGCCAGATTGATGAGCACAGGCAAGGCAAAGACTGTGAGCAGCAGGAAGGGCAATATGTTTTGCCGGCGAAGATTCATCATGCGAAGTCAGGCGACCAGGCGCCGCCACACATCATTCCAGCTCGATAAGCACCTGGTTCTTTTCAACCGGTGTACCCGGCTTCACCAGAATCTGCTTCACCTTTCCAGTACCCGGCGATTTGATTACGTTTTCCATCTTCATGGCTTCCAGCACCAGCACCTTGTCGCCGGCGTTCAACGTATCGCCTTCCGCTACTTCCAGACGAAGCACCAGGCCGGGCATTGGCGCTTTGATGTTGTTCACCTTGTTGGAAGTGGTTTTATCCATACCAAGGTCGTGCAGCAGCCGGTCAAATGCGTCTGAAAGCACCACTTCATGAAGGTGGTTGTTCATGCGCAAAACCACTTTCTTTTCCGTGGAATGAATGGCGAGCACTTCCACGTCGTAGCTGCGGTTTCCGGCAATCATGTGAAACCTGCGCTCGGAAATTGGATGTATGTCCAGTGAATCCATACCATCCGCGACCCAATGGCCCCCGGCTTCGCCAAGCGCTATTTCTTTTCCGTGGAGTTTTGCCGTCAGCATAGCTGCAAACATAAGGAAAATGCACAGCGCGGGTTAATGACGGCGGTCAATCACAAAATCAACCAGCTTGCGCATATCCACAGGATATCCATCCTGTTCCAACACAGGTTCAATGGCTGCAAAAGCTTCTGCTTTCAATTTTGACATCACCGCACGCGCGTATTCCATACCACCCTGCGCCGTTACAAACGCTGTAACCTGCTTGAGTTTTTCCCGATCTGATTTATTCCCTTTTATGAGGCGCAGCATGGATTTAGCCTCTGCAGACGGAACTTGTTTCAATGCGTGAATCAGCGGCAGGGTGAGTTTTTTTTCGCGGATGTCAATTCCTGTTGGCTTGCCGCTCTCGTTATCTCCAAAATCAAACAAGTCGTCGCGAATTTGAAAAGCCAGGCCGATGCGTTCGCCAAACAGTCGAAACTGTTCCACCCGGGCAACATCGGAACCTGCAGAAGCAGCGCCAATGGCACAACAGGAGGCGATGAGCGATGCTGTTTTTTGACGGATAATCTCGAAGTAAATTTCTTCGGTAATGTCCAGGAAGCGGCTGCGTTCCAGCTGCATCAGCTCACCTTCGCTCATATCGCGAACCGCCCGACTGGTGATTTTGAGGAGGTCAAAATCATCATGTTCAATACTCAGCAACAAGCCCCGGCTCAGCAGATAATCGCCCACCAGCACGGCTATTTTGTTCTTCCATAGCGCATTGATGCTGAAGAACCCGCGGCGCGCATAGCTTTCATCAACCACATCATCATGGACCAGTGTAGCGGTATGCAGCAGTTCAACCAGTGCTGCAGCGCGGTAGGTGCGTTCATTAATTCCGCCGCACAGTTGTGCACTGTACATCACGAACAAGGGCCTGATTTGCTTCCCTTTACGCCTGATGATGTAGTTCATGATGGTGTTGAGCAGTGGCACCCTGCTCTTCATGCTCATGGCAAAAAGCTGTTCAAAAGCAGCAAGATCCTGCGCTATGGGCGCCTGCAGTTCTTTTAGGGTGATGGCCATGCGCGGCAAAACTAATAGAACAATTCCTCTTCAGCCGCGCTATTTTTGTGGTGTGAATCGCATCATCCTTCTCATCATGCTCGTTGCCGCAACATCCTGCAAGAGCCGCAAAGTTGTTCCTGAAAAAGATGTTGTTACCGTTGCTCCGTCCAACGGATTTGTGCGCCTGATGCCTGCCCCGGGAGATTCCATGATCCACGACAGCCTGCACCGTCCCATCATGCCGGATACTGCTGCTGCGCGTAATGTGAAACCCGACACCTTCCCTTCCATTGCCGCCAATTCCAAAAGCATGGCTGTATATAACAAACTCCTCAACGACCTGAACCTGGAATGGGATGCGGAAGATGCCGCGTCGCCCAGCAACCGCGATCAATTCATGGAAGTGCTTGCTGCTCAGTATCCTGGCTTCAACCTCGATTCCAGGATGCAGGAACAACTTCAGAACGCGCTTCAGGGAACCGAAATTTTTGTTGCCGGTGGTGCCTGGTGCGACGACACAAGGCGAGAAGTGCCCAAGCTTGCTTCCATATTGGATCAATGTAATTTCCCTGCGGAGCAATTTCACTACAGCGGGGTAAACCGGGCCAAGAAGCCACTCAATGCCAATGGCTTTGCCGCCAAACCTGGCCTTACACTGGTTCCGTTGATTGCAGTGTACCGGAACGGCTCAGAAATTGGCCGCATTACCGAAACGCCCCGCAAGAGTCTGGAGGCAGACCTGCTGAACATCCTGCGCAAATAGGCAAACCGCTTTACCCAGCGCGCTGCACGAAGCCAGCACAGCTGCGCTCAATGGGTCTGCTTCAAATTATTTCGTGTACATCAATTGGGTTTAACCCGGGCAGTTTCGAGGATCCGCATCGCTGCGCTTCACCGGCTTGCCGGGAATATTGCCTGAGCAATTTGGAACCACTGGTTGCATGCTGTTACAGCAGAATCACCAATCCTACCACCGTAACCACAAACAAACCAACGCCTACGCCGTAGGAAGTCCAGATTTTCTTACTCTTGATTTTTTTCGCTTCGTACAGGTAGCCATCGCGGTAAGATTTGTTGTTGTCAAACAATGCCTCATCCGGCAAGCCAAGTCTTTGTTTGTCGGGCGTTTTCACCGACATCAAGGCTGAAGGCAATGCGCTGAGCCCACTGGTGAAGAGTGCAAGAAAACCCATACCCACAGAAACCGTACGTGCCGGTCCATAACCAAAATAGTGATTGCGCGCATCTTCCACCCCCTGCATGTAGGTTCCCTGAACAGCAGAATCGCGAACCTCAGATCTTGGCGCTTCAGCAGGCATCGGATTCAATATCAAATCACCACCTGTTTCGTATTGGATTTTGTGGATCATGGATTTAGAAACTCCATACACCGGACCTGAACGAGAGGTCCAAAGCACATAATCCACATCGCTGCGGTTGATGGTTTTCACCTTACACAAGATTACCTCCTTGTTCAACAGCGTCATGGTGTCCTGAGCCATGATGATTCCAGCAAAGTGCAGTGCGATTGCTGCAAGTATTGATTTATAAAGTTTCATTTCAGTATAGATAGTCAAATCGATTTGGGGCGAGCGTTAACCGTACTTCATTGCCCGTGCGCTGCACTTTGTTGCCGCACAGGGAGTGCGATGGCGCATCAGACAGGGAAAAAGTTCTGGGTGTTTTCCCGCTGTAGAACACACAAACAATCTTCTTGCCAAAGTAATTGCGTTCCAGCACCAGACTTTCCTGATCGGCACTGATGATGCGCACATCGCCATAGCTCAGGGCCAGGTGATTCCGCCGCATCCTTGCCAGCCTTGCAAACATGTCGCGCTGCGCCAGCTGCATGGAATTCAGTGAATCAAAGCGCATCATCCTGCGGCTGTCCGGGTCATTGGCACCGGGCATGCCAACCTCATCGCCGTAATACATTACGGGAATGCCTGGTACCGCGCACATAAACGCAAACAATGCCTGCAACTGATGAAAGGATGCTTCATTGCTGTTGACAATAGTCCGATCCCAGCCTGCCTGTTTGGTGCTGCCGCTTTCCGGAATGCTGCCATCAGCCAGCGACACAAACCTGGGCCGATCCTGATTACCGGTGATGTTGCCCATCAGGTGGTGGCTGCCATACCATTCCATGCTTTCCCGCAGCACTTCTTCCAGATGCTTCATGCCAAACGGTTTGCTGAATGCGGCCACAGCAGCATCGTACAGATTGAAGTCGAATTGGGCATCGAGCATGCCGCTGCCAAGGTAACCGCTGATTAACTCCGGACTTCCGTAGGTTTCACCGATCTGGAACAAAGCGCGTCCTGAATCCGTTTCGCTGATGCGCTGCTTCAGCTTGCGGGTAAGTGCCCTCCAGAACGCCTCAGGAATATGCTTGGTGGCATCGTGGCGGAAGCCATCAGCCGGGAACTGTTCCAGCCACCAAACAGCGCTGTCCGACAAGCGGGCCACCACTTCAGGATTGCTGAAGTTGAAGGTGGGCAGGAAGTCATCAAACCAGGTGCTGAGGCGGTATTCATCCCAGCGTTCGGTGTTTTTTGTTCCATCGGGAAGCAAGAGGCTGCTGAACCATTCCGGATGTTCACGGAACAAATGGTGTTCCTGATGTACGTGATGCGCCACATAATCGAGCAGTACATTGATGCCGTGGCTGTGTGCCACGCTGATGAGTTCTTTCAGCTCTTCGGGTGTACAAAACCTCGGATCGGTGCGCGTACTGCTGATGGGCCAATAGCCGTGGTAGGCACTGAATTTTGTAGCTGGCTTTGGCCATTGGCCATAAGGACCTTCCGGGTTTAAAATCACCGGCGAAATCCACAAGGTGCTTATGCCCAATCCGGAAAAATATCCATCGCGGATCTTGCGGGTGATGCCCGCCACATCGCCACCGTGAAAATCTACCCTTGGATGCACATCAGGGCGATTCAGTGGGCGGTCGTTGGATGGATTGCCATTGAAAAAGCGGTCAATCATCGGATTATAGATGACCGTTGCGTGCAGGTCACTGCGTTTCAGTGCAGCGGTATCAACAAGTACCTTTCCGCGTTCCAGCGGAATCAACACATCATTGCCGCTGCGGTTTTGATCGTACACCCAGATGCGCAGGTGGCTGCGTTCTTTTGTACGCGCCTGCTTCGGAATTTCGAAAGTGACAAAACCCTGAGCGCTGTCCCAGGGCAATTCATGATTCTCCCAAAGGGCCAAAATACCTGCGCCTGCCGTCATGCTCAAACGCACCTGCGTTCCGGTAAATGCTTTGGTGGCTATATAGGGCGCGGTGCCGGCGGAACCTGTTCGGCGCAGCGAATTCCAGCCGCCCATGCCATTGCTGATGCTGTCTTTGTTTGAAGGATCGCGGAATTCATGTCCGCCATCGGCAACCAAAACGTATTGGTGGTTTCCGGGACCAAGCCAGCAGGAATATGTCCAGCGCCCCTGCTTCCATTCCATGACGCCGGCCTTCGGATTCCAGCCGTTGAAACTGCCCTTTACGGCCATGGAAACACGGCGCTGTTCAGGGTCGGCAAAGGAAAATGTTTGCCAGGATTTACGGCTCTTCCGCAGCGGGGCAGTATAGGCGTATCCGCCCATCCAAAAATGCAAAGCGCCCATGGCAGGAGCATTGCTGTCGGCAACAAGCAAGGCAGTATCGGCGCCGGGAAGCCAGCTTACCCTATAACCGGAACTACTGCTCAAGCTGTCCACTTTGCGCACATCGGCAACTACATCATTCAGATACAAAACAGTGGGAACAGGTTGCAGCTGTATCACCGAAGTGAGGCTTTTTATGAGGGCAACTTCGGGAATGCGGGCACTGCGGTGGAAATTACAGCCACCAATCACCACCAATCCCAGGAAACACAGTCGAGACAGGTTATTCATCATCATGATAAAGGCCCTGCAATTTAAGACCTGCCTTTGGGAATCAAATACGTGCCGGCGGATCCAGAAACAGATAATAAGGTGCCAGCAATTCAGTGGCACGGGCGCTGTATTCATGGCCAATTTTCAACAGGAGCTGTTCTTCGGCAGCAGGCGGCTGCCCATCCCGGGCAAACACCGCGAAATGCAGATGCGCAGCTTTTTCCGGCGCATGCCGCACCACACAGCGCCGAACGGGGAACCAGCCAACTGTTGAAGCCTGTTGTTCCAGAAGGGCCATTGTTTGTGGAGGGAGCATGACATGGAATCGCCCATCCGGGCTGAGCAGGCGTTGCACCACC
Organism: uncultured Flavobacteriaceae bacterium; assembly: GCA_964586595.1. Classification (GTDB taxonomy): domain Bacteria; phylum Bacteroidota; class Bacteroidia; order NS11-12g; family UBA955; genus REEB481. The sequence continues at coordinate 25,633 of CAZPHB010000015.1, forward strand.
TCGACCAGCGCTTCCGGACTCAGTCCGAACTGACCATGCCGCGCAAGCTGTTTCCGCTGCTCAGGATTTGGCAAATCACGCATGAAGAACGGCGGATTGCACACGATGGCATCAAAAGTTTCTCCCGTTTGCCAATGGCGCACATCTCCCTGAAACAGCTGCAAGCGTTGCTTCCAGGGAGCAGCATTAAAATTAGCGGCGGCATCTATACAGGCCCCGGCTTCTACTTCTACCGCCGTAAAATGTGTATGGGGAAAACGCTGAGCGAGCATCAATGCCAGCAAACCCGTTCCGGTGCCTACATCAAGCACCCTGCGCGCAACATGCAACTGAATCCAGGCACCAAACAAGCAGGCATCGGTGCTGATGCGCATCGCTGCATGATTTTGTACCATGTGAAATTGCCTGAACTGGAAATACGACTGAGCCAAGGATCCTCGGTTTTAGAATTAATTGCAAGTTGAAGCATCCCATCGAACAATTTTACGCCTGTGGTGTATTATTTAGGTGATGAACATGAACCGACTTACAGCCGGCGCACTGCTTGGATGCGCTTTACTTACTGCACTGATGACCACTTCCTGCAAGAAGGAAAGTACTGCTTTTGAACATGCGGCCATGCGGCCCTGGTTCGACAGCAAATGCGGATCCTGCCATGGAAAAGGAGGCAGCAACCGCATTTCCTGGGCATACAACCCCGATGACTATGCGGGAAGCATCCAGGGGAAAATCAGCAAGATTTACAGCGAGGTGTACAACAAGAAATCGATGCCGCCAGGCGGCGCATCACAGGCTGAGCTTGATGCGTTCAAGGCCTGGTACGACGCGGGTTATCCTGCAAAGTAATCATTGCCCACCGGCAAAGAGGAACAGCTTGGCTGCTTCGGGATTGCCGGCCGGGCCGGGCAGGTGCCTGCCCAAACGATTGTTGTCGAGGAACAATAAATCGTCGGCACGTGGCAAAAAGACCTCGGTATCGTGTGTGCTGACGATGACCAGCTTTTGGAATTCGTGGGCGAGCCGTTGCAACATTTCAGCGAGTTCCCTTTTGGCGGCAAAATCGAGAAACGCGCTGGGTTCATCAAGCAACAGCACCGGAGTATCCTGAGCCAGCGCACGTGCCAAGAGTACCTTCTGCTTTTCACCATCGCTCATCTTGCCAAAATACGCCCCTGAAAGATGCGCCGCCCCTGCGGTTTCAAGTGCCATCATGATGCGTTCCTGTCGTTCTTGTTCGGATAGATGACGCTGTCGAAACAATGCTGTGCCCACCAATTCAGCTCCGGTAAACGATGATGCTGCAGGCCGGGCTGTAAAAACAAGCGAGAATACCGCGCTGCGGCTCAGCGGATCGAGGCTCGCCACCGCTTGTTCATTCCAAAGAACGGCGCCGCTGTAAGGGGCTAACAATCCGCATAAAGTATGCAGCAACGTGGTTTTCCCGGCGCCATTATGACCTGCCAGCACCCAAAGCGCACCTTGGGCAGCCTCAAAAGAAAGTGGCTCGGCAAGCAGTGGTTTCCCTGCGCCCGGATAACCGGTTTGAAGTGCTATTGCCTGTAGGCCATTCAAAGCCCTGCAAAGATGAAGATTAATCGTGAACTTCGTCCCGTGGCGCTTCAACTCATCCCATGCAACACCCAGGCACATTTCGGCGCGGTGCAACAGCTTGCGCACGACATCTGGCAACGACATTATCCGGGCATCATCAGCCAAGAGCAGATATCGTTCATGCTGGAAAGAAATTACAGCCAAACAGCATTGATGCAGCAGGAACGCGAAGGCCAGGAATTGTACCTGATTGGCACATCAGAAGCGGCAATCCAGGGCTTTTTGGGTGTTTACCCGCGCAACAACAATGAACTGTTCATCTCCAAATGGTACATCCGCACCGAACTCCACGGACAAGGGATTGGCAGAAACTCATTCCTGCTCCTGAAACAGCACTACCCAAACATTCACTGCATGCGCCTCCAGGTAAACCGACAAAACTACAAGGCCATAAACTTTTACTTCTCCATAGGTTTCTGGATTGAACGCTGTGCCGATTTTGACATCGGAAACGGCTACTTCATGAATGATTTCATCATGATCTGGAAGCCGGAGTTTTAATCCAGCGACAAACCCAATTTATGCCTGAACAGGATGCCCATCTGTTCGGCACGCTTCTTCCATTCGGAAGCCATCGGCCCAGAATATGTCCCGTCAATTGCTTCAAAGAGAAACTGCATCCACAACTGAAAATCTTCGTTGTCCAGCTGCAGTTTCACATGAGGTTCAAAAGAGCTGCCGCGATAAGGATGCGCTGCTGCATTTATGCCCAGCACAAAGCACCAGAAATCATGGATGTTGGGAAGGTGTTCCTCCAGGTTCAGGTGCGCGAACTTACCTGCGGTATGGGCGTGCTTCAGCAAAGCAGCATATTGAACCTGAACTACATGCTGCACATCGGAACGGGTTGCCACATCGGGAAGCGGAACATTGTTTGCCATCGAGACGCAAGTTAAACTTGGGAAGGAAAGAACTTTTGTGACTCAGGTCATTCTTGCTATTGACTTCTGAAGTTAGTTTTACCGCATGATTGAACAGTTGAAGCAACGATTTCCCATGCTGGAGCTTCCCCTGTTGGAAGAAATGGCTGCTGTTGGGAGCATCAAATTCGTTCAGGCCGGTGATGTACTTATCCAAACCGGTCAGTACATCCGCTCAACCGTTTTGGTGATCAGCGGCAACATCAAGATTTTCCGAGAAAGCGAAGAGGGCGGTGAGTTTCTGGTGTACTACCTCAGACCCGGAAATGCCTGCGCCGTAAGCATGATTTGTGCCATGAAACGCGACACCAGTGAGGTCAGCGCCATTGCCGTTGATGACAGTGAAGTTTTGTTGGTTCCGTTGGAACGGATGGATACCTGGATGATGCGTTATACCAGCTGGAACCATTTCGTGCTGGGCAACTACCGCGAGCGTTTTGAAGAATTGTTGCAGGTGGTGGATCAAATTGCCTTTCGGAGCCTGGATGAACGGCTTGAATTTCACCTGCAGCGATTGGCTAAACACAGCAACAGCCGCACCATACAAGCGTCACATCAGGATATTGCTAACGACCTTAATTCCTCAAGGGAGGTGATTTCGCGACTGCTGAAAAAAATGGAACAGAAAGGCCTGGTGACCCTGCAGCGCAACCAGATCATCCTGAACGAACGATTCAGCGCCCATGACTGATTTACACCGGAAGGACTATTGGAACAGCCGCTGGAAAGAAGGAAAAACCGGCTGGGATTTGGGCATGCCTTCACCGCCCTTGCTGCACCTGATACAAAGCTTGCATCCATCCAAAAACAGCCGCATCCTGATTCCGGGCTGCGGCAATGCCTGGGAAGCTGAATGGCTTGCTGCAAACGGATTTACCGACATTACACTGGTGGACATCGCACCTGAGCTGTGCAGCCAGCTGGAACAGCGCTTCGCCCAAACTCCGGCCATCACCGTTCGCTGCATGGATTTCTTCGACCTTGAAGGCCCCTACGATCTGGTGCTTGAACAAACCTTCTTCTGCGCCATCTTGCCCGAACTGCGCGGGGCCTACGTTGAAAAGATGCATGCTTTGCTGGCCGAACACGGAATCCTTGCCGGTGTGTTGTTCGATACCTTATTCCCGTTTGAAGGCCCACCGTTCGGCGGCCATGCCGATGATTACCGCGCATTGTTTGGGGAACAGTTTCAACATGTACAGATTATGGCTTGCATCCACAGCGCTGCCCCCCGCGCAGGCACCGAATGCCTGATGGCATGCAGCCAACATGTGCTGCCCTTCGGATCAGTATAGCCATTCTGTAAAAACACTTCACGCCGGGAGGCGTTATGTGCATAAACCACATGCATGCCCAACAAGAGCATTTTTCTGGTTAAACTCATGGATTGCCCGTCGGAAGCGGCGATGATACGCATGCAGCTGCAGGGCAAAGAACAGGTAACATCGGTGCAGTGCAACGTAGCCGAACGCACAGCTGAAGTGATTCATTCCGGCGAAGCCGAAGCCATCCTCAGCGCGTTACAGCCGCTGCAGCTCGGCATCAGCTTGTTGGAAAGCAAACCATGGAACGTTGAAGCAACAACAATACAAAACAGCGTTTCCAGGGAGCGCAATCTGCTTTGGGCAGTGCTTGGGTTGAATCTGGGGTTTTTCTTCATTGAAGGCTTCGCCGGATGCTGGGCAGGCTCTGCCGGTCTGATGGCGGACGGAGCCGACATGCTGGCCGATGCGCTGGTTTATGGACTGGCACTGCTGGCCGTAAGCGGAGGCACAGCGAAACAGCGTAATGCCGCACTGGCCGCAGCATTGCTGCAGTTTGCCGTGGCTTTATACACCTTTTATGAAGTTTTGGAACGGTGGCTGAATCCTTCTTCACTGCCCCACATCCAATGGATGATGTACACATCTATAGGTGCCTTGGCCGCCAATATTGCCTGCCTGTATCTGCTCCGGCAGCAGGAATCTTCCAAAGCACACATCCGCGCCAGCGTCATCTTCACCTCCAACGACATCCTGGCCAACTTGGGCGTGATGTTGGCTGCCGGTTTGGTTTGGTACAGCAATTCGAAAATTCCTGATTTGGTGGTTGGCACCCTGGTGTTGCTGTTGGTGCTGCACGGCGCCCTGCGTATTTACCGCATCAGCCGGGTTGTTTGAAGGTTACGGATGAGTCTTCCAGCCATGCCTTGAACTTCGATTCCCTACATTCGCACATACAATCCTTATGTCTTTGAACGCCAGCATCCAGACAGAAATTGACGCCGCATACCTTTACGGCATCCTAGCAGATACCGAAGAAGATCCTGCTGTAGCGCGCATCTTCAGGGAGATGAGCAACATCGAAGCAGGGCATGCACAAGCGTTTCTAAAAAGCCAGGGACTGGATGCTACGGTATTGCCGCCGCCTTCGCGCAGGGCGAAAACCTTACGGCGCATTGGCAAAATTTTCGGCAATGATTACATCCTGGGCGTGTTGATGGACACGGAAAAATCACTGGCAGCGAACATTTCCAAAGCGCGGAGCAGCACAGGTACCGCACCGGGTTTATCAGACACCACCCATGTGGCCATCCTGAAGAACATCCTGAACAACCATAAAGATGTTTCCGGCACACAGCTGGCGCGCTTCGAAAAAAGACACCGCTCGGTGGGCGGGAATGCGCTGCGTGCGGCTGTGCTGGGAGGGAACGACGGACTGGTTTCAAATTTCAGTTTGGTGATGGGTGTTGCCGGTGCCACCGGAGGTCAATCGGAGGTGCTGCTGGCAGGTGTGGCCGGTTTGCTGGCAGGAGCTTTATCGATGGCCTTGGGCGAATGGATTTCTGTAAAAAGCTCGCAAGAGCTTTACGAAAACCAGATGGAGTTGGAAATGGAAGAACTGGAAATTAACCCCGAAGGCGAGCAGCATGAGCTGAAACTCATTTACATGGCCAAAGGCATTTCCGAAGAACAGGCCGCAGAGATGGCCGAAACACTGATGCAAGACCGCGACAAAGCCCACCAGATGCTGGTGCGCGAGGAGTTGGGCATCAACAGTGAAGAATTGAAAGGTTCAGCCATGGAAGCAGCGCTTGCTTCATTTTTCCTATTCGCCCTTGGCGCCATCATTCCGGTTATTCCCTTTTTCTTCAGCGGTGGCTGGACCGCCATTGGCCTCAGTGCCATACTCAGCGCCGGCGGCCTGTTTCTGATTGGTTCGGCCATAACATTATTCACCGGAAAAAGCGTTTGGTTCTCGGGTATGAGGCAGGTTTTGTTCGGACTGGCTGCCGCAGCCATCACCTTTGGCATCGGGAAACTCATCGGCGTTTCAATGGTTGGTTGAAGCTGCATGAAACCCTGAGCCTTGTCAGCATACATTGCTGATGTAAATCAAGGGCAGAAGTAACTCAAGTCACGGCCCGGGCCCGATGGCAGGGTCAACTTTGTGACAACAAAAGTTACTACCATGAAGATTGAACAGATTTACACCGGATGTTTGGCACATGGCGCATACTATATTGAAAGCCAGGGGGAAGTTGCCATTGTTGATCCACTCCGTGAAGTGCAACCTTATATTGACCGGGCAGCACGCAGTGGCGCTCAGATTCGCTACGTGCTGGAAACCCATTTTCATGCGGATTTTGTGAGTGGACATCTGGACCTGGCCTCAAAAACCGGTGCGCAAATCGTTTTTGGTCCGAATGCGAAACCACAGTTTGAAGCGCATGTTGCTGCAGATGGCGAACGGCTGAAACTTGGAAACATCAGCATCGAAGTGTTGCACACCCCGGGACATACCATGGAAAGCAGCTGCTACCTGGTGTACGACGAACAAGGCAAAGCCCACAGCCTGTTCAGCGGCGATACGCTGTTCATCGGGGATGTTGGTCGCCCAGATCTTGCCCAGCATGTGATTGCCGACCTCACCCAGGAAAAACTCGCTGCGCACTTGTTCGACTCGCTGCGCCATAAAATCATGCCCCTATCTGACGACATCATTATTTATCCGGGCCACGGTGCGGGTAGTGCCTGCGGCAAGAATATGAGCAAAGAAACCAGCGATACCCTTGGACATCAGAAACAGGTAAACTACGCGCTGAACCCTCTGCTCGGCCGGGAGCAATTCATCCGCGACTTACTCGAAGGACTGACACCTCCGCCTTCTTATTTTCCGCAAAACGTGCTGATGAACATCAAAGGTTATCAGTCGCTGGACCGGGTGATGGAACGAGGGCTGCAAAAGTTGTCGCCGATTGCTTTTGAAGCCGCTGCGAACGAAACAGAGGCACTGATTATTGACACCCGAGATGCGGAAGTTTTTGCCCGCGGATTCATCCCCAATTCCATCAATATTGGCATCGATGGAAGTTTCGCAACCTGGGTGGGAACCCTTGTTCCGGATGTAACACAAGAACTGCTGATTGTTGCCGAACCCGGTCGCGAAGAGGAAATCATCACCCGACTTGCACGGGTTGGTTTCGACAACTGCATCGGTTACCTGGAGGGTGGCTTTGAGGCCTGGAAAAAAGCCGGCAACGAGGTGGATTCTGTAAAACGCATTGACGCTGCTGAACTGCATCAACTGATGAAGACGCAGCCTGATTTGCAACTGTTGGACGTGCGCAAGAAAAGTGAATACGACAGCGAACATGTGATTGGTGCCATCAACGCGCCGCTGGATTATGTAAACGACAGCCAATCGATGGTAAACCGCGCCAAAACCGCATACATACATTGCGCCGGCGGTTATCGTTCCATGATTTTCACCTCCATCCTGAAGGCCCGGGGTTATGAACAGCTTATTGATGTGCGCGGCGGTTTTAAAGCTATTCGCGAATCAGAACTGTTCACTATTTCTGAATATGTTTGCCCCAGCACTTTACTCTAAAAAAAATGCATTCATTGCAATCAGGTGCTATGGCAACCTGGCTGCTTTTAATACCTAAAAGAACACATGCTAACATTCATCAAAAAACTCTTGGGTCTTGGGCCCTCCGTCAACCTCAAAGCCTTACATGAGCAGGGCGCTGTCATCCTGGACGTACGCACGCCAGGCGAATTCAACGCCGGCCATGTGCATGGTGCAGTAAACATTCCATTGGATAAACTATCCGGTAACCTGAAAAAGATCCAGGGATGGAAGAAACCGGTCATTACCTGCTGTCAGAGCGGCACACGCAGTGGCATGGCCACAGGTATGCTTCGGAAAAAAGGTGTTGAGGTATATAACGGCGGAGGCTGGTCCTCACTGCGGAATCGCTTGAAATAAAGGACTTCAGGTGACCTGCATCACAATATACTTTTTCCTTAGAACAGAACTTTGAACACATTATGGCAGCTAAAGAAAGCTTTCAACAGATCATTAAAGGTGAAACCCCTGTATTGGTTGATTTCTATGCCGAATGGTGCGGCCCGTGTAAAGCGATGGCCCCCATGCTCGTGCAGTTTCAAAAGGAAATGGGCAATAAGGTTCGGGTCATCAAAGTGGATGTGGACCGCAATCCTGAGGCAGCGGCAAGTTTCAGGGTTCAGGCAGTGCCAACATTGATGCTGTTTAAATCGGGCAACATTGCCTGGAAACACAGCGGAGCAGTGCCGGTACAAACGTTGAAAGAAGCGGTTAAAAAGGTGCTTTCCTGAACAGAAAACCATGTGTGCACACGATTCCAAAAAACCATCCTGGCTTCGCGCCTTTGCAGGTGAACGTTGTCCGCGCTGCCGCCGGGGAAGGATGTTTCGTCATCCCATCTGGAAGCTCGGATCATTGCTGGAGATGCACCCGAATTGCGAAGTCTGCGGTTTGAAGTTTGAACGCGAAACCGGCTTCTATTATGGGGCGATGTACGTGAGTTATGCGTTTACTGTTGGCACACTGGTCAGCGAGTTTTTATTTCTTACCAGTGTACTGGACATTCAAAATCCCGATACCTGGTTTTTAGTGATTCTGGGCTCACTGGCACTGCTGCTGCCCATTTTCTTCAGATACAGCCGGGTTCTATACCTGCGCATGGCCGGTCAAATCAATTACGATTACGACCCGGAAGTAAAAAACCCATAAACCTCTAAAACAGAAGAGCCGCCCCAGGGCGGCTCTTCTGTTGTTCATCACCCTGCAAAAATCAGCGGGTTCCATCTTCAATCAGCTTCATAAACTGATCGAGCTGGGGTAAAATAACGATGCGTGTTCTGCGGTTTTCCGCGCGTCCCTGGTCGGTATCGTTGGATGCCGCCGGAAGGTATTCACTGCGTCCGGCTGCGGTGATGCGCTTGGGGTCTACTTTGAAGTCGTTCTGCAACACGCGGGCAACAGCGGTAGCACGCAGTACACTCAAATCCCAATTGTCGCGAATGGTACCGCCAAGCACGGGTTTGTTATCGGTATGCCCTTCTATCATGAACTGTATGTCCGGACGGCTGTTGAGCACGGTAGCTACCTTGCTGAGTACCTTTCTCGATGCCGCAGCCGGCTCAATGCTGGCACTTGGAAACAGCAGCTTGTCAGATATTGCGATGAATACCGCGCTGCCCTCAATGCGAATGTCAATATCCTTATCGTTTACATCCTTCAATGCACCTTTCAATGCGAGTACTAAAGCCATATTTAATGAATCTTTTCGCGCCATGGCCGCTTGCATGTTTCGGATGTATGATTCTTTGGAATTGATGTTTTCCAGCGAACGGCTGATGCTTTCCGCCTGGGTTTTGGTGATGATGGATAAGTCTGTAAGCTGACTCACCAGACTGGTGGTGTTCTTCTTCAGCGCTTCAACTTCCATCTGTAGCTCATGAATTTTGCCGACCTGACCTGATTTCTCACTCAGGCACTGGTCCAGCATGAAGCGAATTTTGTCGCATGAGTCGCTCAGGTATTCATACCTGTTCAACTGTGCCTGGAATTTCTTTTTGGAAACACAGGAAGTGGCGCTCATGGCCAGCAGCGGAATCAGCAAATAGATGGCTGCCTTGGGGTTTAACGAATGGTTCATGATGTGCATGATCAAAGTTTCAAGAGGTGTAACAACAGGCAGCAAAATTAGTTCCATGCGGTGGCTTCCATGCCGCTGCGCTTGCCATCATCCCTTTACATTGTCCAGATAAATAGACCCATGCACAGGTTTGACGTTTGACGGCATGTTGCTTACTTTGCGGCATGCAGCGCGATACGCTACTCTTCAACCTGATCGAACAGGAATTACACCGACAGCAGGAAGGCATTGAACTGATTGCCTCCGAGAACTTTGTCAGCCGCCAGGTAATGGAGGCCATGGGCAGTGTGCTTACCAACAAATACGCGGAAGGTTTGCCTTCCAAGCGTTACTATGGTGGCTGCGAAGTGGTGGATCAGGTGGAACAGCTGGCCATCGACCGTTTGAAGGAACTGTTTGGCGCCGCCTGGGCCAACGTTCAACCACACAGCGGTGCTCAGGCCAACGCCGCAGTAATGTTGGGTGTATTGAAACCCGGCGACCGCATCCTTGGTTTCGACCTGAGCCATGGCGGTCACCTGACGCACGGGTCGCCGGTGAACTTCTCAGGGAAATTGTATCAGCCTGCATTTTACGGGGTGGAACCTGACTCCGGACTGATCGACTACGACAAGGTGGCCGCTAAAGCCCGCGAATGGAAACCACGGCTGCTGATCTGTGGCGCAAGCAGCTACAGTCGCGACTGGGATTTTGCCCGCTTGCGCGCCATCGCCGATGAAGTGGGCGCCCTGCTGCTCGCCGATATTGCACACCCCGCCGGCCTGATTGCTAAAGGTTTGCTGAACAACCCAATGCCGCATTGCCATATCGTAACAAGCACTACGCATAAAACCCTGCGCGGCCCGCGCGGTGGCATCATCATGATGGGTAAGGATTTTGCAAATACCTGGGGCGAGGTGACTCCAAAAGGTGAACCGAAAATGATGAGCGCCATTTTGGATGCTGCGGTATTCCCCGGCACACAGGGTGGTCCGCTGGAACATGTGATTGCTGCTAAAGCGGTTGCTTTCGGCGAAGCACTGAGCGAAGATTTCCGCACCTACGGAATACAGGTGATGGCCAATGCCCAAGCACTGGCTCAGGCCATGGTTGACCATGGATATAAGGTGATCAGCGGTGGAACTGACAACCACCTGATGCTGATTGACTTGCGCCCAAAAGGTGATGACCTGACCGGTAAGCTCGCCGAGAACACCTTGGTGAAATGTGGTATTACCATCAATAAAAATACTGTTCCCTTTGAAACCCGTTCGCCTTTTGTTACTTCCGGCATCCGCCTGGGAACACCCGCTGTTACCAGCCGCGGCCTGAAAGAATCAGAGATGGGACAAATCGCAGCTTTGATCGACGAAGCCCTGACCCACCACAACAACGAAACCATCCTGAGCGGTGTGCAGAAAAAGGTACACGCGCTGATGGCTGGCTTCCCACTTTATGCCTGATGACTGATTCATTACCTCAGACGGTTTAAACCGTCTGAGGTAATTCAATTTCCTAATATGTTCTCTTATGTCTCATTCTTTTGTAAACATCTGGGTGCATGCCGTTTGGGCAACCAAAGACCGGGCGCACTTAATTCATGACCACACCGAATTCAGGATTCATCAATTCATTGCCGCAGAATTCGACGCCATTGGCTGCCCCGTGCGCATCATCAATGGGATGCCAGACCACATCCATTGCCTGTTCTTGCTGCATGCCCAAAAAACCATGGCAGACGTAATCAAACAAATCAAGGGCAGCAGCGCCCATTTCATCAACCAACACGACATCATTCCTGAAAAGTTCGCATGGCAACCCGGCTATGCAGCCTTTTCTGTATCTGATTCGAGTTTAGAACGTGTGTATAAACACATTAAGAACCAAAAGTCGCACCACCGAAAACAGTCGTTTCAAGAGGAATATACAGCGTATTTGATGCCATTTATCCCACGGTTTAAACCGTGGGATAAAGCCATAGCCGGCAAATTTTCAATACAGCAAGGTAAACGTTCCCTTCCAGGAATGTCGCTTGCCATTGGTATCCACACCTGTGAGCCTGTAAACATATACCCCATCCTGAGCACGTTTTCCGGAAACATTCCCATCCCAACCTTCAGCAGGATCTTTAGTTTCAAACAACTTCATGCCCCAGCGATTGTAAATCGCGAACTCAAAGGAGCGGAACTTCATGTTCCCTTTCCAAATAAATACATCATTAAGATTGTCTGTATTTGGTGTAAACGCATCCGGCATCCATACGTACATCGGACAGCTGTCTTTAACTTCCACCTGATCAAAAGTCTTACAGCCATCCGAATTGGTCACCGTAACACTAAAAATACCACTCGAAGCCACCTGAATCGTTCTGGAAGTTTCCCCACCGGGAGACCAGGCATACGTAACACCATCGGGTCCTGCATCCAGCGTGATGGGATTGCTGTTGCACACAAAACGATCTGCGCCCAAATCTACCACCGGCGGTACCGATTGTTTGATAAAGATTTCCCGATACTGACTATCGCACTGAAACTGACCGGCATAAGTAACCACACTCACCCCAATCCTGCCGGGACTGGTAATAAGCCGCGTGCGGTTTCCATTACCGCCGGGATTCCAAATGTATGTAGCACCCGGATTTCCTGCATCGAGCAGCAGATTCACGTTGCCACAAACAGTGGTATCGCGGCCAATAGGAATACTCTTGATGTCGCCATCGATCACGTCCACATCAATGTACTGCGTAGTGTCTTTACCGGTATCAAACTTCGTAACCACCACCGTGCGGTAAAGACCGGCGTTGGGATAAGTAATATCCCTGGGGTTTTGTTGGGTAGAAGTACCCGGCGTACCACCCGGGAACGTCCAGGTCCAGGCAACCGCATTTCCTGTAGTGATGATGCTGAAATAATTGATCGACATCCCTTTACAGATGGTCAGCTTGGTAATCTGAGCAGAGGCTGACCCAAGCAGTAAGCCTGAAAGCAGCAAAAGAAGCAGCCGTTTCATTTCAAATACAAAGTAAGCCTTTGCAAACCGTATTTTAAACGATTTTTGCAAGATGCGCTTCCCCCTGATTGCGTTACTCTTGATTTTCCGATCGCTGAACAGCTTCAGCCAAAACATACCCAATCTGGGCAGCGATACCCTGCTGGAGGCAGCCTGCTGGAACATCGAGTGGTATGGAAATCCCGGCTACGGACCTGCCAACGAAGCACTGCAGCAACAAAATGTTACCAAGGTATTGCAAAGCACAGGCATGGATTTGTGGGCGCTGTGCGAAATAGCCGATTCCAATGCCTGGAAGGCATTGCTGAACAACATGCCCGAATACGGAGGCGTAATCACCAATTATGCACAGGTGCAGAAAACCGCGCTGCTGTACCGCAAAAGCATGTTTCAGCTATTGCGGGTGCGCAACCTGCTTCCCGTGTATGAGCGAGAATTTGCCGGTGGAAGATTGCCCTTGGAAGTCATGCTCTCCATCAAGGGTGACCAACCGGACACCTTGTGGGTGGTGGTATTGCACATGAAAGCAAATACAGGCAGCAACAGCGAAAAAGCCGAAGCCTATGACCTGCGCAAACGCGCATCCGAAGCATTAAAAGACCTGCTCGATACCGAACACGCAGGCCACAAGGTGATGCTGCTGGGCGACTGGAACGACGATCTGGATCTGAGCATTTACAACAACCTCGCCACACCCTTCAGCCGACTGCTTGCCGACACCGCCCGCTACCTATGGCCCAGCAGGGAATTGACACTCAGCGGACAGCGAAGCACGGTTTCCTACAGCAACATGATCGATCATCATCTGGTGAACCGGCGTTTGAAACCATGTTACGTACCAGGTTCTGCAAAGGTTTTTTACCTGCAGAATTACATCAGCGGCTACGGAAACAACACCAGCGACCACTACCCCGTTTACGCCCGTTACGATTTACGGAAACAAGCCAAGCCGATGAATACAGGCATGGTCAATCTTCAAACGCCACAAATCTGGAGAAGCGGCGACTACATTTACAGCCGTGGGCTGGCTCCCGGTGCCAACATCAAACTGTACCAAGCAGATGGACGTTGCTTGTACCAAGGACCAGCAACAACAACATTTACAGCACCCCAGGGCAGCGGCATCCTATTCTGGGAATTGCGCAGTGGCCGGCAACGCTGGTCTGGAAAGCTGGCCGGAGCATAAACACCTGGCCCCAATGTCATACTGAGCAT
>CAZPHB010000015.1:39436-64935 GCA_964586595.1 uncultured Flavobacteriaceae bacterium
GGTCTGGAAAGCTGGCCGGAGCATAAACACCTGGCCCCAATGTCATACTGAGCATAACGATGTATCAGCATGCCGAAGTACAAATCAGCACATAAATCTTCAACGGTCCGTTTTAAACTGCGAAACCCATAATCGGTAAGAGTCGGAATTGAATTTCTTCAGGGGCATGAATCCAATCCTCAACATTACCTGTCCAATGCTGCCGTCTTGCCAAGGCTTTTATCGCGTGCAGCTGCTGCAAGTTTTCCTCAATAATCCAACAGTTCCTTCACGGCGCGGCCCACGCTGTCGGCACCGGGCAGGATAACCTTCTCCAGGCCCATATTCAGGGGAATGGCCGGAACATCCAAAGCACCGATGGTTTGCACCGGGGCATCGAGCCACTGGAAGCACTCCCGGCCGATCCTTCCGGCGATGGCTTCCGCAAAGGAATTGTGCAAGGTTTCTTCAGTAAGCACAATGGCCTTACCGTGGCGCTTTACACATGCGTAGATGGCTTCATCATCGCATGGGTTCAGGGTGCGCAGATCCAGGATTTCCAGGCTGCCCGGGAACTGCTTTGCTGCGGCCAGTGCCCAGTACACGCCCATACCGTAGGTGATGATGGCCAGACTGCGCCCTGCATTCCGTTGCTGTGCATCCGCTTCCAGCACCACCCGGGCCTTGCCCAAGGGGATGATATAATCAGCGTCGGGCTCCGGACAGCGCGCCGATTCGGTGCCGGGCACTTTGCTCCAGTACAAACCCTTGTGTTCAAACATCACCACGGGATTCGGGTCGTAGAAGGCGGCCTTCATCAGCCCTTTCATATCCGCAGCATTGCTTGGATACACCACCTTGATGCCTTTGATGGGCAGGATGCTGCTCTCCACGGTACCGCTGTGGTAGGGCCCGCCGCCGCCGTAAGCTCCGGTAGGAATACGTATTAAAGCACCTACGGGATATTTACCCATGGTGAGGTAACAGCTTTTGCTCAATTCCGTCACTAGCTGATTCACGCCGGGCCAGATATAATCGGCAAACTGAATTTCCACGATGGGTTTAAGTCCAACGGCGCTCATGCCTTGGGTAGAACCCACAATGTAGGCTTCCTGGATGGGCGTATTGAATACACGTTCGTCGCCGTATTTCTTGGCAAGTGTAGCAGCTTCGCGGAACACGCCTCCCAGTCGTTTGCCCACATCCTGTCCGTAGAGCAGGGCTTCGGGATGTTTGTTCAGAATTTCATCCATCGCAAACAGCGCCGCATCAACCATGATGATGGGCTCACGGCCTTCAGGTTCACGCACGCCGCGCTCTTCAATTACCGGTGTTGGTGCAAACTCATGCAAGGTGGCTGTTTCCGGAGCGGGATCGGGAGCTGCAACGGCTTTTTGAAACGCATCAGCAATGAAGGTATCGGCTTGCTGTTGAACAGCATCCAGTTCTTCACCGGAGAACCCATGTTGCAGCAACAAATCGCGCATACGCGGAAATGGATCCAGCGCTTCATGTTGTTTCAGGTCGTCGCGATACCACTCACTGCGCACGCCGCTGGTATGGTGCCCAAGCAGGGGAACTTTGGCGTGAAGCAGCATGGGTGCACGTTCGCTGCGCACATAATTCAGGGCCGTTTGTACATCTTCCCAGCTTTTGGCAAAGTCGTAGCCGGTGGTGCGCATCCTGCGGATTCCTTTGAAACCCAGCGCGTAGTCGAAGGCATCCATGGCGCGCATTTCATCGCCGCTGGCGCTGATGCCCCAATCGTTGTCCTGAACCAGAAAAAGGATGGGCAGCTTGCGCAGCACCGCCATCTGCAAGGCCTCGGCAACTTCACCTTCAGTAACAGAACCGTCGCCAAGGGAACAAACCACTACAGGCAGCTGACCCTCGGGGAGCAGCCCTTGGTGTTCTTTATAGCTGATGCCGTGGGCACAGCCCGTTGCAGGAATTGCCTGCATCCCGGTAGCACTGCTTTGATGCGGAATCTTGGGCATATCAGGACGGTTCAGGGAAGGATGGCTGTAATAGCTTCTGCCTCCGCTGAACGGATCATCGGCCTTGGCCAACAGCTGCAGCATCAGTTCATACGGCTGCATGCCGATGCCCAACAGGATGGACTCATCGCGGTAGTACGGGTAAATATAATCTTCTGGTTTTAGCTGGAAGGCAAGGGCAAGTTGAATAGCTTCATGGCCCTTACTGGTGCTGTGCACATATTTGGTGATCTGTCGGTTTTCGTCATAGATGCGCGCCATGGCTCTGGCTTCACACATCAGGCGAAAAGCTTTGCTAAGTAGCTCTTTGTCCATCGAAAGGAGTTGCAATTTTACGGTAAAAAGGCAGGAGCGGCATCATGGAACTGAAAGAGCCTCAGGCAAGGCCTGCATGCGGCCCCGAACAATCGCTCATTGTTTTGGATGAAGCAGGCTTTTGACGTGTAGAAGTGTATGCTCGCCGAATTTGATTATTTTTGAACATCCCGTGCCCCGGGCAACGTTTCACACATCATCAATGTCTAAATCCTGAACAGGAAGCCATGAAGGCCAGAATAACCGCTTTTTTACTATTGGCAGCATCTGCTGTCGGAACCCTTCGCGCCGACCACATTGTGGGTTCGGACATCACTTATCGCTGCATTCGCGACAGCGTCTTTGAGGTGATTTACAACTTTTACCGCGACTGCAACGGCTGTTATGTGCTTGGGCAAAGCCCGAAGTGCGGCACCAGCGAAAACTGCAACAGCAACCTTACAGCGCCAACAGCAGTTACCGTTACCGGAAAAGGTACCAGCTGCAATACTTCATTTACCCTTGCCATGACGCGTACCAGCATCGTGGACATTACCAAAACCTGTTCAAAGGAGCGCAGCCGCTGCGCGCAGCCTTGCGGAAGTTCTTACCCGTATGGCATCGAAAAACACACCTTCAAAGGCACTTTAGACCTGCGCGCAGCCATGAAAGCAGGCTGTTGCGAATTCACCATTTCCATGTTGCTGTATGTACGCAGTGTGGGCATCACCACAGGACAATCCGGAAATACATTTTATACCTGGTGCGACATCAACGCTTGCCGCGCCCCTTGCAACAATTCGCCAGTGCTTACCAACGACCCGGTAGCCATCATCTGCTGTAATCAACCATATCAATTCAATAACGGTGCCCTCGACAGCACCGACCGCGATTCCTTGTCCTTTTCCTTGGCAGGCTCATACCGCTCTCAGGGAAACCTCGCTTCTTACAACTCTCCTTTAACGCCTGCCGATCCCGTTCCGGTGTACAAAGGCCCCACAGGCAAGTCTTCCACCAACCCAAATGCCAAACCACCCATTGGCATGTATTGCGATTCCATCACCGGCGATTTGATTTTCACCCCGGGAGGGAATTGTCCCTGGACCGGCATCATTGTGATGGAAATCAAAGAATGGCGACGAGATAAGAACGGGAAGATGCAAATCATTGGCATCACGCGAAGGGACATGCAGTTCATAGCAACCAACTGCGGGCCGAACAACCCGCCGGAAATTGCAGGACCTTACAGCTACGAGGTCTGTGAGGGTGAACAATTGTGTTTCGAAGTCGTCACCAAAGATGTTCAATTTACCCCGCATCAGTCCAAACCGGATACGGTTACGCTCACCTGGAACCGAGGCATTCCCGGTGCCACATTCACCATTGTGGATCCCAAAGCCCGCGAAAAAAAGGGTAAATTCTGCTGGACGCCCAAAGATGGTCAGGCCAGCGACCTTTTGTATTCTTTCACGGCCATTGCCCGTGACGACAATTGCCCAACACCGGGCACAGCCATCCGCTCCTTCCGTGTGAAAGTGAAGCCGCGCAGCGTGGCTTCGCGTACTTATACCAACCTGATTTGCGGAAGATTGCGCATGCACAGCACGCCTGCACTGAACTTTAAAGGAAAACCCGTGTACCGCTGGCAAATTCTGGACAGCACCGGTAAAAACCCGATTTACCTGAGCAACAACAAACAAACCGACACCTTCCAGTTTAAATACGGTGGTAAATACATCATCAGCCACATGATCAACAGTGCGCTGACGAACTGTGCAACATTCTACTCAGACACGGTAATCATCCCACCGGTGCTGGGCATCGACCTTGGCAAGGATACGTTTATTTGTTATGGAAGCTCATACAGGCTCAGCCCAATCATTGTGAATGGGGTAAGTCCGTATAACTACCGTTGGGCCCGGCCTCATGACCATGACGCGGCAGATACAAATACATTTTACGATGCTGTTGTTACCCAGGATACGTCTATTGCCCTGCGCCTCACCGACAACAACGGGTGCATTGCCACAGATACAGTACACATCCTGATGAAGGTGCTGCCCATCGTGGACATTGGTCCGGATCAGCGCATCTGCACCTATGAACGCACCACCTTCGACGCCGGACATGCCGATACGGTGCGCTATCGCTGGTTTCCCACCAACGATACCACGCAAATCATCACCGTACACAAGAAAGATAAATACTGGGTAGAAGTCCAGGAAACCTTATGGAACTGCATTGGCCGCGATACCGCAGATCTTTTTGTAAATGACACCGTGATTGCCGATGCCGGTAAAGACTTCAGTTTCTGCCTGCGCGATTCTGTGGCCATCACAGCCACAGCTAAACCCGGATGGCTGACCCCCAACTTCCTTTGGACCAATCTGGCGAACAGCCAGGCCATGGGCACCAAAGCCACCTACAAAGTTTCACCAAAAGTGGATCAGTGCTATGAAGTTTATCTGAACATCACAGAGGTGGGCCATACCTGCGAAGACCGCGACACCATTTGTCTGAAGGTGAAACCGCTGCCCGACCTGAAAACCACCGTACCCAAACGCTGTTACGATTACGGTGATCTGAACCTTGGCCTGGAGTCCGGTTTGTTCACCAAATTCGGCAATGCCGTAATATATTCTTGCCGCACCACGCCTGGCTTGATAGAACAGGTTGGCAACAGCTATTTCTACCGCACCAGCAAAATCAGCAATTCGAGCCTGCAAGGCGGCACCAACAAATCGGATGTCATCATCTGTGAATATACCGACCCCAAAACAGGTTGCTACAACAAGGACAGCTTCACCGTAGTCATCCAGGGAAATCCCATTGTCCAACTCAGGGACCGCATCTGGTGTCAGGACATTGGCTGCGCGCTGATGGATTCATCCATCATCCTGCCAAGGGTCAAAACCGGTGCCATGTACAACTGGACGGTGCTGAAAGCGCCTTCGGGAGTTCCTACCGGCAGCCTGATTAAAGACAAGAACCAAGGTTCCGGTCTGCCTGCCAATTGGGAATTCTGCTTTGGCGATCCTACGGAAGACTATTACTCGGGCGATTACGAGATGGCCTTCTTTATCCAGGATCCCATCAGCGGATGCTTCACCCGCGACACCTCTGCGGTGAAGGTAATTCCAGAACCAAAAGTGAAGGTTCAGCCCTTCCCAACCTTCTGTTTTGACGAAGACACCATCGACCTGAACGACTACGTGACCCTGAATGGCATGTCCAATCCTCCGGATGGCCGCTGGGTTGCAGTGAGTAAAGATGGCGACCGTACAGACCCCAAACTGATTGGCGCCGTTTTGAAAAATCACCTGTTCATTCCGGCCAATGGCGATGGCGATTGGGAATTCCGCTATGTACATGATGCATCCGGCTGCTATACCGCCGATAGTGGCGTGCTCGTAGTGAAGCCTCTGCCTAAGGTGACCATGCCCGCCGACATGAAGGTATGCAGCACCGATCCTGCCATCAACCTCGCACCAACCTTCGTAAGTCCTGTGGGCGGTAGCGGAACCTGGAGCGGCAAGCGACTGAGCGGCAGCGGCAACAGCGTATTCACTCCTGGCAGCGATCAGAAAGCTACTGTGGAAGGACCTTATTCGCTGGTTTATACCTATACCGATCCCTTTGGCTGTAAGATGAAAGACAGCTTCGACATCCTCGTGCAGAGCCAACCTTCCCTCAACATCCTCACCACAAATCCTTCCAAAATATGCGACGACCAGACGCTGAACCTGAACAGCAGGCTGCAATGGTCACCCGGCGTGCAATGGAGCAGCAGCGGCGACGGCAGTTTCAGCGCACAGGATACCAGCAGCATTTACACGCCCGGCACCACGGACAAAACCAGTGGCAGCGTATGGCTGAAGGTGCGCAACGTGGCTCCGGCAGGCAATGTTTGTCCGGCCGTGGCAGACAGCATGCAGCTGTTCATCCATGCCTATCCGCAATTTGACTTCAGCGGCGACCTTCTGGAAGCTTGTGAACCTCATACCGTAAACTTCAGCAGCACATTAAACAACAATATTCCCGCTGCTCAGCTCAGCTACAGCTGGGATTTCGGCAACGGAGGCAACGCCTCGGACGCCAACCCGCAGGGGATTCAATATCCTAACTGGGGAAAATATAATGTGCGCCTCACCATGGTAAATACCGCAGGACCGTGCAGCACCACGGTATCCAAACCCGCTTATGTAGATGTATGGCCGGTTCCCTTGGCTGATTTCACCTCCGATCCAAGCTATTACACCACCATCGCGCTGCCTAAATTCCAATTCTTCACCAAAAGCAGCATCGCGGACAACAGCATCCTGAAGCATTACTGGAACTTTGGCGCCGGAACCGGAAAAGATTCCAGCACCAAACGCGACCCCAATTATGCGTATGGAAAAGATACGGCCATCTACAATGTAACCCTGATCGTGGTTTCCGACAAAGGTTGTGCAGATACCATGATGCGCCCGGTGAAGGTTGGACCTGACATCATCGTCTTCATCCCGAACGCATTCACACCCGACCAGGCCGGACCGAATGGCAACAATAGCTTCATCCCGCTGGTGCAGAACTTTGCGAGCTTCCGTATGACCATCTTCAACCGCTGGGGCGAGAAGTTGTATGAAACCACGAATGCCACAGCCGGCTGGGACGGAACCTATAAGGGCGTCAGTGTGCAGCAGGATGTGTATGCTTATGTGATTGAAGTGAGCAGTGCAGACGGAAAGGTGTACAAATTCCCCGGAACGGTAACTTTGCTGCGCTGAGCAGTAAGATGACCCTAAAGCTAAAGTTCAACAGCATCCGCTCCTTATCAGAAGCGCGCTATGCTGCCGCCGTTCTGGCTGATTTCACCGGTTTCCGTATGGATGCCGCGCACCCTGAAGCGCTGGCCGCTGCGCAGATTCAAGGCATCATCGCCTGGATCAACGGCCCGCTTTGTACAGGCGAATTTCCGGAAGGCACAACCCGCGACAGCATTCTGGACAGCGTCAGCGTTTTAGGTATGGAAGCAGTGGAATGCACTCCCGAACAGGAACTGCATCTTCCCTGGATACTTCCGTTTAAACCGGGCATCCAACCTGCTTCTCCCCACAGCATCCTCCATGTGTCAAGTGTGCCGGAATACCTGCAGTATAAAAGCGATTACCCGGCGGAAACCCTGTGGATGGTGAACATCACACATGCAAATCCGGATGATACGGCTTGGTTGCACGATGCAACACCTTACGCCGTAAGCATCAACGGCATGGGAGAAGAGGCGCCCGGCATGGCTGATTTCAGCCTCTGGGATTCCTGGATGGACGTGCTGGAACCGCTTAGGGAAGTCTGAAGTTCAGGTAGCGGATGGTTCGGCCTTCCGCCAGCCACATGCGCTCGTAATAGGTTTGGATGGCCAGTTCCGGTTCTGGAGTACCCTGGGCATACACATCGCCCACCATCCGTTCCGGCTGGATTTTCATTTCCTCCAGAAATTCAAGCGTTGATTCAAACAAAAGTTCGCTGTCGGTTTTGAGATGGATGAGGCCGCCCGGCTTCAGCACCTTGCGGTAACGTTCCAGGAAGATGGGATGCGTGAGTCGCTTGCGTGACTTGCCCGGCTGCGGATCCGCAAAGGTGATCCAGATTTCATCCACTTCCCCCGGAGCGAAATAATTCTCGAGGTGATCAATCTGAATTCGCAGGAAGGCGCAGTGATGCAGTTGCTCTTCGAGGGCGGTTTTGGCACCGCGCCACAAACGGGCACCTTTCACATCCACCCCGATGTAATTCTTATCCGGATGTAGCCGCGCCAGACCGATGCAGTAATCTGCCTTGCCGCAAGCCAGTTCCAATACCAGCGGATGTTGGTTTTGAAAATGGCCGCTCCACTGTCCCTTCAACGTGCATTGAGCGTCGAAGGTATTCGGGAAGGCATCAAATTCTGCGAATTTCTGCAGCTTGGCTTTGCTCATGAAGCCGCAAAAAAACAGCCTTCTGCACATATTTTCGCGGACCTTCCGAAAATCCGTGGATATTCTGGATCCCAATATGGTGCTGTATGCCTATACCAAGGGCATTTTCCCCATGGCGCACAGCGATGAGGACAACGCCATTTACTGGCATGAACCCATCATGCGGGGCATCATTCCACTCGAGGAGTTTAAAGTATCGAAGAACCTGCGCCGATTGTATCGCAGCGGAAAGTTCGACCAATACATCAACCGCGATTTTGAGGGTGTCATCCGCGCCTGTGCCGCCCGTGACGAAACATGGATTTCGGAAGAAATCATCCAGGTATTCCTGCAATTGCACGACATGGGCTATGCACACAGCTTCGAGACCTGGCATGATGGCAAGCTGGTTGGCGGCTTATACGGCGTGGCGATGGGCAGGGCTTTTTTCGGAGAAAGCATGTTCCATGAAGTGACCGATGCCTCCAAAACCGCTTTGGTGTTTCTGGTGGAATTCCTGAAGGAAAAACAATTCACCTTATTGGATACGCAATACATTACAGAGCATTTGCGCAGCTTCGGAGCCATAGAAATTCCGCAGGCGGAGTATTTGAAATTGCTGGAAGAAGCACTGATGTAGGGCGTGGAATGAATCCAGGGCAAGATTTGTCGGAACAGCCCGAAATACTATATTTGCAGCCCCTTAAAGGGAGACCCGTTCCCATGCGTGGACAGGCAACTGTCTGAAGTACCAGGAGTTCAGCAATGAGCAATAAAATCGGGATGTGGCGCAGCCTGGTAGCGCACTTGCATGGGGTGCAAGGGGTCGCAAGTTCGAATCTTGTCATCCCGACCCAGTAAATACAAGGCTTCCAGACATCTGGGAGCCTTGTTCATTTAGGGCGGTTTACACAGGGTTTACACAAAATGACCAAATGCGGTAAACCGGATCTGAGACCTGAGCACTTGATGAATGCTCATGCTATTGCGGCAAACGACCAAAATACCCTAACTAAGTCTGGCTCAGAAAGAACAAAGTAGCGTTTTTACCCAAGCATTTGAACCACAATGCTGCTGGCCAGTTTAAGCGTAAGCCCCATTGTTTTTCTGAAACGAAACGATAATATTTGAATTCTAACTTTTAGGTGGCTCGGAAAACGGGTTACCTTCACCAGGCTTCGACCAAAGACCTTGCAGAGAAGCACTTGTCACAGCTGGAAGCTACCTGGGGCTCAAAATACCCCAAGGTCATAGAATCCTGGAAAAAGAACTGGGATCGGTTAAGCGCGTTCTTCAAGTATAACAAGCAAATCAGGCGCATTATCTACACAACCAACATCATTGAAGGCTTCCACAGGCAGCTACGCGCTGTGACTAAATCCAAAGGAGCCTTTACCTCTGAAGACGCTCTGATAAAACTGTTGTTCCTTGCTCAGGAAAACATCTGCTCCAAATGGAACAGACCGGTACATAACTGGAACCAGACTGAAGATACCCCGTTTTTCGGGAGAACCCTCGTACTTTCAAACGAAAAGCAAGGCACTTAGTCTAATCAATATTTCTTACAGCAGCAATCCCAATACCATACATGCCACTCCCCAAATCCACCCATGTTCCATTGAGGAAGTCTAAAACCCAATATGTAACCTTTTCGTAACTGTACGTAGCCTGCTCGTTTGTCCAATAATAACGCTGCCTAACATCGAATTTATCTTTATTAGTGTATATTTGATATAGTTCTGCTTTGTTAGGCAGTCTCCAACCCAAGCCCATTTTGGCGCATGAGTCATTTGCTGACGACCAATTATAAGGTTCATTTCTAACTAATAAAGCTAAAAATGATTTGTATTCAATTGTTTCATGCTTGTGAGGATCATTAAAGGTTCCAGAACTAATCTTCTTGGGATTGCCATAATTTGCTAAAAACAACAATACAGAAGAATCTATATTAGAGGCATAATAACCCATGTTTTTTAAAAGAACGATTTTCATTGATATTAAGTTATGCGTTACTAAATCTTTTTCATACTTTATTTCTTTATTATTGTTGTATCTTTTTACGTAAATGTATTTTGATTCTTCTCTGTATGTTGTAATTGCCGTTGGTCCTCGAAAAAAAGCTTCAGTAAAGTTTTTCCCAATATATGATTCAAAAACAGAATCATGCTTTAATAAGTAATACGTGAAATCACCATTAAGTGTTTTTAAGGGTTTTTCTTTATTCACGGCTACCTCGCATAGCATATACAGGCAGTTTTTGAATTGAGTAGCATTTTGAGCTTGGAGGTGATAATTGTTAACAATGAGTGATAATAATGCAAAAGTTGAAATAATCTTATTCTTGGTCATCTTAGTTTCTTTTTTTCGTTATCTCTCTTTCTTTGGAACGGTGGCAAATTTAAAAATAAATCACTGCCGTCCAAAACTTTTTTTACTGAACATTTAGTGTGCCGATAATAAGGGTTTAGCAGTCTAATTTTTGCGATTTTTATTATTACCCCCCCTTATTTCTGTGAACAAGTTGAGTTGAATATCCGCTTTAGGAACGCTTCCCGGTTCAAAAGGTTTATTTAGATACTCTGGGAGTTTGATATTAACCAACAGCTTCATGCGAAAAAATGTTACCAAATTGAACAGATGCCATTGGTATTCCGCTATTCTTTGCATTGCCTTCAGAAGTAAAATGGTAATCAGCGCCGTCAATAATTGGATTCATACCGCATTTTCAGACGTGCCAACAAAGGTTTTGATGCGCAGATGCGTTTTGATTTGTTTGAATAACACTTCGATATGCCAGCGTTCCCGGTAAAGGGCTGCAATGGTTTCTGCTGTCCAAGACAAGTTGCTGGTCAGAAACACCTGTTCCTGGACGGTTACAGGGTCCATAAAAACTACCGTGCGCAGGCTTTTTGGATAATCTTCGGCACTTTTAGGGCCTATGAGCCTAATGTTTTCGTCCGCTTGGATGCCTGATCCCTTATCGACTTCGAAGGATATTATCACCTCAAAAACCATGTTGTCCTTGGCCTTTTTGCAGCATTACAGCCCCTTTGTGCTTACGGAAGTGGTTCAGTCAAAAACAGTGCTGCATAGAGGAACAACGGTGGAATACATCAGGAAAACCTTCCGTTTCAATTGCCGCTGCTTGGTTCGTTCAAAGCCAATATGCTGTCCAAGATATTGAAGCGTTAAATGGAGGAATGTCTCAAAGACCTTCTTATCGCGTTTCTGGCTGATGTAGGAGACGCTACTCTTACCGGATACCTGCCTGCTACCCGGATCGGTCATTGACCGGATACATCATTTGGTTTCATTTTGCAACTTGAAGGCAGGGCAATAGCTCCATATTTACCAACTGTGCCTGAAAATTATTAAGGACAAATGTGAAAATTCATAACAACTTATATTCAACCAAATTATATCATATTTTTAAGTAGGCAGGCTTTATGATTGTCATAATTCAGAGCTATATTTTATTTTATTACTGATTAATTTATTCCTGATATATATTGAAACCATCACGAACAAAACCCCATAAATAAAGTCTTGAAACATTTCCATAGGAGATTTGGATGAAGGCAATAAGAATTTGCCTCGGTCGCTAAATTCTGTGGGGTCTAAACTTACAATAAGGCTAGGAAATTCCCAGCAGCGGTCGTAAATTTCCGTAATTCCACCTCCTATGAATAAGAGAAATAAAACCATTTTTAAAAAAAACTATAAACGATTTCTATCGATTTCTCATCAATATTTTTTTTAAAGTCTTTCCACTTGGGGTTTGAAATATCTTTCCACTTGGGGTTTGAAATATCTTTCCACTTGGGGTTTGAAAAGTACCAATAACACCACAAAACTAAAAACACCGTCGATTTAAATCCAAGGTCAATAAAATCTGTAGATATTTCGGGCCATGTTCTCTTAACTGCATCATAATATTTTTCTAATTCCCATTTACGTACATGAAAATTCATAGAGGCAATCAAATAAGCTACACCAAACAGGCCTGTTGCAATCCATAGTATTTTAGCCCACAGGCCACCTAAAAAAGGAGGTTTTGTTTCAGTTGTTGTTGATTCCATATAATTTGCAAGTTAAACAATCCTGCTCAAAATACATCCACTATCTCTTTTGCCTTATTCTGAAGTATGATTACAACAAAAGCAATCATGCTACCAAATTAAAAGAAAACCACTCGCCCTAGAATCCTCGCCAACCGCCCCATTGCGGTCTGCCCGAGGCAAGCCCCTCAGCTCACAAGGGCGAATGCCGCGCTTATAAACTCGGGGACACCAAACGAAAACCATAGTTGATGCAGTCGTTGTCTGGAGTGTGGGAGTTGCGAATCGACACCCCGCAGCCGCCGGCAACGTTGTGCCAGCTGCCGCCGCGGAGCACACGTTGGGTACCCATGCCAGGGCCCTGCGGATTGGTCTCTGCACCACCACTGTACTCCCCGTACCAATCGCTGCACTATTCCCATACATTGCCGCTCATGTCGTATAGACCCAACTCATTGGGTGCTTTCAGGCCCACAGTATGGGTTTTCGAATCCGCGTTTACACTATACCAAGCCACCTCATCCGGATTATTGGAGCCGCTACAGATAAACCCTTTACTCTGAGTACCACCTTTGGCCGCATATTCCCATTCTGCTTCCGTAGGTAGGCGATAGTTTTTACCAGTGAGCGCATTGAGTTTTTGGATAAAGACCTGCGCATCACCCCAGTTCACACTATCCACCGGATTTCGTGATCCGGGAAAACAAGAACGATTTTCACCCATAATCGCCTCCCATTCATCCTGGGTAACCGGATACCGCCCAATACAAAAACTGCGCAGGGTAACCAAATGAGCGGGTTTCTCATTGTCCTCGCAATTTCCTTGCTCCTCCGTGCAACCCATGGTGAACGTGCCGCCCTATACCGAAACCATATTAGTATCTAGACGTCTCAGCAGGTTGTTCCTTTGCTCCAGCTTATCCTCAGAAATAAATAAGCTTTCCGGTAATCAGAATACCAACAGCATAGATATAGCCATAACAACTCTTGTGATTGGTTGTAATGCTGCGAGAAACGAATCAGATCCAATAATGGATATTAAGGCATCCTCCGAAAGCATAATCGCCGCACAGGTGATGATGAACTTTTTTTTCTTCTCCATAACATGAAAGGATATTGACCTTCTCATTCGGAAGTTTCAGTTTTTTTAATATCTTTTTCTGTTTTAAATAAAAATCTCCAAAGATCTACTTTCATTATAGCTGCAGATAATAAGATTCCTAGTATTGAACCAATAATAATAAATAAATTAGAAAGCAAGAACCCATGTCTCACATTGTTTCCAAGGAGGATAAATCCCTTCTTTTTTTTATTCTCATTGCCTATATAGTACACTTTAAAATCCTTGAATATTTTTTGATGCAGGAACCAAATATTTTCAACGGCATCTTGTTCTTCATTGCTCATTGAATCTTTTTTTTCCCATAATGCAGCAATTAAGGATTTAGTTTCCGCACTATTTATTTGTACGACACTATCAATGACGTTTCGGCCAAAAATAGAATCATTCAACTTCCAATAATCATTGGGTGGGGTTAATATTTTATTAGAAATCGCATCTAAAAATACATCTGCATTTAGTGTATTTATATCGTCAACCGCTTCACCCATACCTCCAAGGTATCGCTTTTCAATTTTCTGTTGCAATATATGGTTGATACTTAATAAAGTTATTTGTTTAATGGGCATTAAAGAAGAAAGAACAAAAATAAGGCAAATAAACACAAACAAAGATAAGCTTGCGATTCGCTGCAATGAAACGTTATGAAGCGCATTGTAAACAACAGCCAATGGATAATAAACAAGAAGCATAATTACACCAACATTCATAATTAATCCCCAAATAACAAGTTGAGGCGCTATGAGAAGAACATCTCGATTAAAAAACTTCCCCGACAAGAACAACATAAAAAATGCAGTAGCAATAATCAATGCGGTTGCTAAAAATTTATTTTTCATAGTCATGTATCAATCTTTACAAGCCTCTATTACTCTTTTACGTTCTTTGTGTAAATTCAAAACACTGCTTCTTGCTTCAAAGATCAGGTAGCATGAAAGACCCAAGGGTAGCAAAACAAACCATAGAAAAATAAGATAGGGATTCGAAATAAAACTCTCCTGTGCATTTAAAACAAGCAAACCTACCGACATGGGGATCAAAGCCAATGAAAACGACAATTCAAATTTTAGCATATTGACTACTTTGGATATGTAGTTCTCTCCAATGTAGAAGCTATTGCCGGACAACTTAAGTTTAAGATATTTATCCCAAACTTCGTCATAATCCTTAAAACCTTTACTGCCCCTGTAAAACTTATCAAAATAATCTTCGACACGTGTACCTATATCTTCAAGCACCATACCTATGGCTAGTGATTGGGCGAAGACAATAGCTAGAAACAAACCATCGCTTCTGTTTATAAGCTCATGCAGTTTAGGATTCGAAAAGATGATATAGATGTACGGGAAAGTGGCAAAAAAGCCCGGAAGGAATAATTCCAGCACAAGCCTATTGACGCTGTATTTGTTGTTTCCTATATTAATCATAATCTTAGGTTTCCTTACAAAAATAATACCAATGCTTAATTATCAAAATATTGCACATTTATTCGAAGTGATTTTTCATCACCATTGCTGAAGGCCACACTTTTACCCTATATTGAAGTTTGAAATTAAATTATATGGTTCACTACAGAAGCAATCATGCTACCAAATTAAAAGAAAACCACTCGCCCTAGAACCCTTACCGACCGCCCCGCCCTCCGGGCTTGCGGTCTGCCCGAGGGAAGCGCCGCAGCTGAAAAGGACAGATCCGACACTATTGCTCGGGGGAAACCAGACGAAAACCACAATGAATGATGCCGGTTAATTGATTCAGAGCCCCTGATACGCTTGAATCTAAACCAGGGTTGTCAAATCTACACCGATTTGAAACACTACAAGCATTTGGAAAAGTCAAGCAGCCACCGCCTCTTAACACATGGGAAGTACCCCTTTTGGGGCCTTGCGGATTCTCATACGGGCTGCCCGCGTAATACGTGTCTTCATACCAATCGTTACACCATTCCCAGACATTGCCGCTCATATCATAAAGCCCTATCTCATTCGGTAATTTCAGGCCCACTTTATGTGTCTGTTTAATTGAGTTTTCTACGAACCAGCCGACAGAATCCAAGTTGTTACTACCACTGAATCGATACCCTTTGCTCAAACGGCCACCCCGGGCTGCATATTCCCATTCTGCTTCCGTGGGCAGGCGGTACCGCTTGCCGCTGAGTTTATTTAGTTTCCGGATGAATTCCTGCGCAACTTCCCAGCTAATATTTTCGACAGGCCTGCTTAGCCCTTGAAATGTTGATGGGTTATCCCCCATCACCAATATCCATTCCTCCTGGGTTACCGCATACTTACCCATACGGAAACTGCTCAGGCTGACCTTATGAGCAGGTTTCGCATAATCCTCGCAATTTCCTTGCTCTTCCGTGCAACCCATGGTGAACGTGCCGCCTTCCACCAAAACCATATTGGCCTCCAAGCGCTGTAGCATTGATTCTAGTTCCGGACTTAGTTTTCCTAATCCGAAAAGACTTTTAACAGCGGTGACAAGTGCATTTAGGAAAGATTCGCCTTGGCCAGTTTTGTTGCGTGTCATCAGATGTTGTTTTGTTCAAAAATAATGGGATTATCAAAATCATCCTCAACTGTACCTATTGCCCGCCTGTAGTGGTCAGATTCCTCGGATAGCCATAACCGCCTCGGGTAATGCCATTTAAATCCGGTTCAAGATATACCACCATATCCCGTCCGCTTTTGCGGTCTTTCATCATCAGGATTCGGAACAATCCATCACCAGTTTGATACACTATTTTCTCGTTTTCATAGCGAAGAATGGGCAGGTTTTCGCCCCAGAAATGAACGTATCCTTGTTCCTTGTTGATGGTCCAGTGTTTCGCTATTTCCCTGTACACGATGACACCCGTCTTTTCAATCAATTCATCACGGATTGCTTTTTCAATTCCCAGTTCGGTTTGATAAGAAAACAACTGCATGGAATCAATGGTCATGGTGATTACCTGGGCCACAGCTGTCTGCAATGACATGATGGCAAGTGCGATTATTGCAAAGTGCTTTTTCATGGTGTTTTGTATTATTTAGGTGGCAAAGACATTCCTTCGGGCATCAACAGCCCATGAAGAAGTCTAAATGTGGTCACATTAATGCTGTTCATTATTTATGGCCAGATTGAGGTATTCAGGATACCGGAATATCAACCTGATGTTATCTTTTGGGCTAGCAATTTCCTGATGGTATGGAATATAATCATCTAAGGGATCATAATCAAAATACAGATGCACCCGTGGAAGATTAAACGTAAAACTGACATATGCCGGTTTCATCATGGTATCGGCGCTAAAGGATATAAATGGATTATTCGCCGCGGCCAGATAACTGGAATCAAGCAATCGGTTTCCTTCACTGTCAAGGATGCTAAAATCCATCTGAGTACTAATTTCCAACCATACATTCCCAAAATACGCGTTAAGCGTCCAAAATTTGAATGATTCGCTGATGATAAACCGGGTATTCGGATACTCGCTGGCAACACGGATATCGTTGGTTTCCACCAAGTTGAATATTTCTTCATAATCTATTTTGATTTCTACCTTCAGGCCCCTAAAATCAAAGTTTCTGATGTCTCCCATGTCGTTCAGCCCCGGATGTAATCGTCCACGTGCGCTTTTAGGACCACAAAGCAGGAGCCCCGTCGAATCACCGGTGGAGGGGTTAAACCTTTTACCCAGGTATTTACATTGTTTGAGTTCCACCTGATACAAATAGCCGAAGTAATCCAGAAATTGGGTTAGGCTGTCTATTTGAATGGTTTTTATTTCGGGAGGTTCAACAAAATCCTCATGACTATGGTACTCCCGGTTTCCATCATTCCGGGCGAAACCATTTATGGAGAGGCAGCAGATACAGATCAGGAATAAGACAGCGTTTTTCATAAGAGTTTTTATTTACTAAACTAATTTTTGTATCTATTATTGTATTTAAATATTGTCCAAAATAAATAAAGTACTCTTCAGAGTTTTTTTGTATTACTCATCTGGTCCTCATTCGTCAACCAACACCGCTTGCGGCATGCGGTTTTTGTTTTCACCCCGACTGAGCGCAATAACTGCCAGATTCAATGTAAGCAATGCGCTTTAAAAGCTTTGTGGGACTTTGGCGACGCAGGGGAAACATTGACGCCCGGGTACAGGTGGCACTGGCGGCGCTCATGTATTTTGTGTCCTTCGTATCCCACAAAAGCCAACAAGCACAAAACCGGTAAAACAAAAACCTGCTTCCCCCTCGCCGACCGCCCCGCCCTCCGGGCTTGCGGTCTGCCCGGGGGAAGCCCTTTAGCTCACAAGGGTGGATGCCGCGCTTATAAATTCGGGGAAACCAAACGGAAACCGCAGTCTTCGGAGCGGTAGCCTGGAGTCCAGAGTCTGCTGCGATACAACAACCGGCAGCTCCTGGCGTTGATGAACCAACTGCCGCCGCGGAGCACACGGGCATCCGGCCCTTGCTTATCCGGCCCTTGCGGATTGTTGTCGGGGCTAACGGCGTAATATTTGCCATCATACCAGTCGCTGCACCATTCCCATACATTACCGCTCATGTCGTAAAGGCCCAGCTCATTCGGCAATTTCTGGCCAACCTTATGGGTTTGCTCGGTTGCGTTATCGTTGTACCAGCCCACAGAATCCAGGTCATTGCCTCCGCTGAATAGATGTCCTTTGCTCAAACGACCGCCCCGGGCTGCATATTCCCATTCTGCTTCCGTGGGCAGACGGTACTGCTTGCCGCTGAGCTTGTTGAGCTTACGGATGAATTCCTGCGCATCTTCCCAGCTAATATCTTCAACCGGCCTGCGCGGACCATGAAATGTTGATGGGTTATCACCCATCACCAATTCCCATTCCTCTTGAGTGACTTCATACTTGCCGATGCGAAAACTGCTCAGGGTTACCGCATGGGCAGGTTTCTCATTGTCTTCGCAATTTCCTTGCTCTTCCGTGCAACCCATGGTGAACGTGCCGCCTTCTACCAAAACCATATTGGCCTCCAGCCGCTGCAGGATGGAATCTTGTTCCGCGCTGAGGTCTTGCCGGCTCATAGTCCGGTTGCAGGCTGCGCTCAAAAGCAGCAGTATGGGCAACGCACATAACAATGCTTGGGTTCTCATGGGTTTCTTCATTTATTTTATTCGAAAATAATGGAATTAAGGATAACAGCATGCCCGGTGTGTATATATTGCTGCGGAGTAGCGCATTTATACGCTATTCGCCGACGAGTAATGTAATGTACACATGTTCGCCGCTCTTGCAACAAGAAACATACATTTTTTCATAATCAGGGTTGATGAGTGATGCGTTATGTGGCTTAGAACTTTTAAATCCAAACATAATTTGTGACGCCAAATAAGTTAGTCTGTCACTGTCAGAATAAAAAACTCTAGTACAATTTTCTTGAAACGCCCTCCCCAACATGTAAGGGTCACGTTTAATTCTGTTTTCAATCGTGTTGTTGCCAATACCATGCGTAGTAAAGCCATAACGGGATTGATTATAGCTTTGTATATCTGCAAATTTCTTGTATTTGGGTTCAATGGCCACAGGTTTCAAACCCAATGATTTCCGGTAAACATTGATGGAGTCACATACCATCGATACAATGGAATCGCCGATGTAGTGCTGCGCGCAAAGAGGCTCCGACAGCAGCAACAGGAGGATGATTATTGGTTTTTTATACATATTGAGAAATACTGTTTGTTCACGATCTGTAAGTAAAATTGCCTTTGTTGTACCTATTGCCCGGCTGTTGTGACCACATTTTTCGGATAAGCGAAGCCTCCGCGAACCTTGCCTTCTTTCTCTGGTTCCAGCCAAAATATCATGTCACGACCATCTTCAGCGTTGGTCATCATGAATATTTTAAACGCTCCAATACTGGTTTGATAAACAATTTTGTCACCCTCATATCGGACAATTTCATAATTATCCTCAAAAAATTTTACATAACCCATAGACAGGTTAATGGTCCAATTACAGCCTTTTTCGTTATAATAACGAGACCCTTTGTAGTCGATATTTTGTTCTTTCACTGCTCGTTCAAATCCGAGTTCGGCGCTATATTCAAATAACTGAGCCGTGTCCACTTTCATGGTGATAACCTGGGCCAGAGTTCCTAAATAATTGAATGCGAAGAGCCAGAGGATTAAAATTGCGTTTTTCATGGTTTTCTTGATTGTTTTAAAATTGATATTGCCCTGCAGTGTTTATCTTATTTAATCAGCCCCTGCAATGGTTTATACAAGATGATCCAGCAAATGAAGAACCTCACTCTATAGGTTGGCTAAATGCTTTTTGCAACGGCACCCAAGGAATTCCTGTAAAGTATATCCATAGCAGATACATGTATCATCGCCATTAATCTTTACCTATTGTTCATTTATTGAATAACAGTTATTTCCGCTTTTTATTGCTTATGTTTTTATTATATATTGATTCTTTTCAACCCTTCCTGTTTTATGGATTGGTTTCCATAACCGCCTGGATACCGCACCTTTTGCCCGGATATTTTTCACTGAGGGCTGCTTCCATATACAGGCGCTGTGTGGGGGTGTTCTGAAAGATGTACACCGTTGTGGGGTTGCTGTTTTGAGGGTGCCGAATCAGGAAACCGAAGTCTTTGCCGCCGTATATATTATCCAGACTTGTTGACTCGTAGATGATGCCATGTTCATATTTGGTATAAAGCTCTGTAGCCTTGGTCATCTGAAAGGTGCTGTTTTTCGCATCAAATACAAACTTGGCGGCCATGCGATAACTACCCATATTGCTGTCCAGATTTTTATTAAAGGCGTCAACTGTGTTTATTGAAGTATCATGGCAAAAGGCATAATATCTCTTGAATTGCACGCGGACCTGTCCTTCAGCCTGGAGGGCTGCAAGCAGCAGGATGGCGCAGGTAATGACTGTTTTCATGGCATTTCTGTTTTTTAAGGTTCGTCAAATAGTGAATCATTGCTTCGAAACAGAGCAGCATGAAGTATGCTACTCATGGGCAGCGTGTTCAGGCAGGATACTTTCAAAGAGTATCCCGTTCACCGATCAGAAGACGCGTGTATTGAAGTCTGCCCGAACGGCCTGTGGCAAGAGTGCCTTACCTGCCGTAGGAACATTTCCACCGGAACCGGAAGACGTAAAAGCAAAATAATCAGTGACTTCCTGAAGATTGAAACAAGGGAGCGCACTACACCCGGATGCCGGATTCAATGCGGATATAGCCTTTAAGAAACCTGCGCTCGTTGTGTTTAAGATGTTGCATTCCATTTGTTTCATGACATTATCCTTTCTTTTACGCAAGCTGAAACCCTCTTCATCCGGGGGCTAACGGCTCACCGGAACCACCCGGTGCATTCATCAATATAGTTAGAACGTAAGGCCTCGCAGGTTATTGCTTAAGGTGGTAAAATTCGCAGCAGTGAACTAAATGTGATGTTATACTATACGGCTAGGCTTTCGACCAGATTCATGCGTTCATGGCTATACACATGGCAGGATAAATTTATGTTAAGCTATTAATATCAAATGAGATTTTACAGCCTTGCTCAGAAAACAGCCGGGAGTTTTACAGTATTTCCCAATACCCCTTATTAGTCCCAACTCGCCTAATCATACCCATGTCAACCAGTGCCTTTATGTGTTTTTGAACCGCCGACTCCGCAATTCCCATAACCTCGGCAATTTTTTTCCGTGTAATCCGGACATCCCCCCTGATCAAATTAAAAACTGCCATTTGCCTTTCCGTTAGGGCTATCTGACCACCTATCTGACCACCTATTTGACCACCTATCTGACCACCTATTTGACCACCTACGTCAGTCGTTTCAGCTGACATTGGAAAAGACATGCGCAGGAAATGATCGGTAAAATGAAAACAGCTCTGGTCATACCACTTCAATATTCTTGGAACACCCGATCCGAGCTGTTCTACCAACTTTAGGTCTTTAAAAACGCGCATCAGTTCTTTGTTTCGTGGAACTGAATAGCCTTCAAAAAACTCCTGCCTACTGAGACCATATGGCAAGCCACCGGCTGAGGTTATCTCAATACGGTCCGAAAATATTTCAATTTTCGGTGGGCTTTCCAGCGTGTAGTCGCAATGCACAAAAGCATTGATGACAGCTTCCCTAATGGCAATGGGGTTCCAGATTGGAATATCCTTTCGGGCTCCCGCCGTGATGACACTTGTATTTTTATTCTCAACTTCCAGTTTTGCTAAAACACTTTTTATCGCTTTCACCAGCGAACAGAAGCCATACTCATCATTTTCTATCAGTTCAGCCCGCGTTTTGCCCTGATATTTGGCCACTTTAATGGATATACCATTTTCATCTGAAAGCAGATAAGCTGCGTAGTTCCATTCCCCATCTTCGGTCAATAATTCAAGATTTCTGCCAAAATGCTCGTTTAAGGGCTTTCCTTGTTCCAGGTAGTATATGCGCAGCTGCTCAAACCCCGGCTGTTGACGGGGAGACTTGATTTTACCAATGGAATTGCGGGTCCTGCCGGCGAACAATCTGTCAATCATAGATTGAGGCATTGGTTCGGTAGCCGTCCCTACGCGGATAAAAGAACCTCTTTCCGTCATCCCGTATTTCTTCTTGAAATAGGGTCTTTCATACCCACCGGCTATGATGATCTTTATAACAGGCTTGCCATGATGAGTTTCCAGCACCAAATCAAACAACCCCATGGCCGAAGGAGCGATATTGTGCTTAATACGGTCCTTCAATTTCAGCATATCTCCATCAGGGTCATTGAGCCCAAGAGCATGGCCATCATCCCGAACTCCAATGAAAATCACTCCACCATCCGATGAATTCAGAAAGGCAATTACTTCCTTCTCGATATCCAAATCAGGAGTAAGTGCGCTTTTATATTCCAGGCGATGGGACTCTGTCATGCGTTTTTATGTGCCAACTTCAGGCATCTATCCACTACTCACAAATATAAACTGTCAAGGGGCATGGAATCGACCACTTCAATCCCGGAAGTGATAATACAGGTCCATCTTAAACAGAAAACCATAACTCCAAAGGAACACAAAGCCTCCTCAGCGTTCCACTTTTGACCTCAAGCCCAAAGGTCCCATCACCTCAAATTTGCCCGGGCTCATCCCCACCCTATAGGTCTATTCCTTTAAACCCATAGCAGGTTGTTTTAAGAAAAACTCATCCAAGTTGGATGGTACTTGGATGAGCCATTGATTGGCCTGCCAAAACTTTGCAGCAACATCCTAAGGCATATGAATGATATCATAGTAATCAGCAAGAATGAACTCACAGAACTGGTGGAAGGCATAGTAAAGTCATCTGTGAGGCATGATGAACCACAGAAGGTGGAGCGACGTTTTCTCAGCGTGGAACAGGCTGCAGTATACCTGAACCTCGCAAAGCAAACTTTGTATGGGTTGACCTCAAAGCGAAGCATACCCTTCTTTAAGAAAGGAAAGAGGCTCTACTTCAGGGAAACAGATCTTGAGAACTGGCTTTTATCAGGGAGAAAACTGACACGGGAAGAGATCAAGGCAAAAGGTTCAGGAAGGTTCAATCAAAAGGGAGGAAAAGAATGAAGGTCCATATACCTGCTCATTCCCTACGTGAAAATTCATCCGATTAGCCCAATCGAGTACCCCATAAGTACATACAAAAGTACCCCATAAGTACCCTAAAAGCACCCAAAAGAATGGCACTGAAATACAATAATCAATTAAAAATAAGCCTTGGTCGCTACCAGGCAGCTCAACTCCAGGCCTTGTCGCAGATACACGGCACTTCAAGGCAAGACATCATACGAAGAGCCCTGGAACATTTTGCCAAAGCAGAAAATGAGCGGTTGATGAAAAGTAATCCAAATGGACATCCCCTTCCCGGGTTTTGAGTAATGACGAGCAGCCTGAGAATGCAGTATTTTTATCAAACCACTAATCTTGCGTACATCAATTAGTTCGAGTACTTTCAATCAGATTGTCAATAAAAGCCGGATAGCGGCATTTTTTGCATCTAAGCAAATACTGTGTTCTACTTTTTTCGATTAATCAGCCCTTCTACATACATATTCCATCCCTCTTTTAATTCATCAAAAATAGACGGTCCATAATTGTTTTTTCGCTCATGTACCGACTTTGACAAATTGCTCTGCCAATTCTTCGAGAGCTTTATACCAAAGAACCTGGCAATGTCCTTGACCATTTCTATTTTGCCTTTTTTTGGCAAACGGCCGGATTCAATAAGGGCATATATGAGTTGCAGGAATTCTGTTTCCTCATTGCCTATCCAGTACTTCGCTAATGAAGCCGCAGGGTATTTAGTTTTCCCCAGAGGATGGTTCATTTTATCTTCCAGAATTCTTATCACGCCGCTCAGGGCCTCCCGTTTAGAAAGCAGAAGAACCGCATCATTTGTCATTGATGCATGGTTCTCGGCTATGGCTTGAAGGAAGGCTTCGGGTTTGGAATATGACGCATCCATAAGCAGTATTTCTTCATATTTCGGCAATACTTGACTCAGACCTTCCTTTGATATGGCTTTAGCGACTTCATGAGATTTTTCTCTATACGCATTCAGCAAAATGCCTGATGTCATAAACTCATCCCGAGTGTTTTTCAGGGCTTTTTTTACCTCAGTTTGATATGTCTTGAGTAGTGCCTTTTTTTCTTCTTCGAAAAGTTTATAGAAATCGTTCATAAGATTTTATCAAATGCCTGTTGGAGGATATCCATATTGAAGCTGTCCAGGTAGATCTGGGTTGTTTTTTCATCTTCATGGCCCAGAGCCTGCCCGATGATGGAAACGGGAACCCCATTTCTCTTCATAGTGGTGGCGAAAGTATGCCTTGCCACATAGGTCGTGAGTTTTATCGGTATTTTCAATATTTCGCCCATTTCCCGCAAGTCGCGGTTTACCATACTATTCACCTTATGGAGTCTGTTGGCGATTGAACTCGGTGTTTTGTGTATTGCTCCTAAAATGGGGAAGACATAGCTGGTTTTACCCTCAAACGTGATTGCATGGTACTTTTCCAGCAACTCCCTGGCAGGGGCTACAAGAGGCACATTGATGACCTCATTCGTTTTTCTGCGCACATAGCTCAGATGATCCTTATAGATGTTCTCCCATTTAAGGCATGCCATGTCGATGAAGTTCATGCCCCCGGTATAGTAACTGAATAAGAAATAGTTCCTGCTGTGGTGCACGGAACTACCCTCTTTCAGGTCCAATTCTTCTATGGCTTTCAATTCCTCTCTGCTGATGGACCTCTTCTGTGTCTTTACCCTTCGGTACTTGGCCAAACTGAACTCCTTGAATGGCTGGTACTTTTCAGATATTACTCTTTCTTTTATACCGGTATTCACGGCAGTTTTCAAGGTCCTCAGATAAAGGAAGATTGTGTTGGGCATATTCCCGTTTGCAGCGCAGAAGTCTTCAAAATTCCGAAGGCTGGTGAAGTTGATGTCTTCAAACGAAAAATGCTCCCTTTTAAAAAACCTGCACCAGGCATTCTTTGTGGCCTGCAGGATGTTTGCCGATTCAATCCGTCCGCTCTCCCTCAATCGAGCGATGGTGGTTTCCAGGTAATCACTAAGCTGCTGGCTTTTAGATTCTTCCCTCTTTAAGGCAGACATCAAAGCATTGAGGGTCAGTTCCTGCCCATCTGATTCGGCCTTCAGGATGATCCTGTTGATTTGGTTAAGCCTTTCGGTGAGGTAAATCTCAATTTCCCGCTGCATGGGGTGTTTTCGTCCCGGGGCGTTCTTTTTTTCGTCCCACTGGTTTACACAACAGTTCAATCCGGTAGATAAATATTTCCGTTTTCTATCGAGTGCCAAACAGATCATGATGGGATGTTCCCCATTTGACAGGGTTTTTGAGCGGTATAAGAGGGCTCTTGCTTTAATCATTTGTTCATTTTCTGGTTTACACCTGGTTTACACAAAGTGCCTAAAAACACAAATTTATCGATAAACAAGCACAAACACAAAACATACTATCTTATTGATTATCAAGCTTTTAGCTAATATCGATAAGTATCGATAAAGGTCATTTTGTTGCATGGGGTGCAAGGGGTCGCAAGTTCGAATCTTGTCATCCCGACTAATGGTAAAAGGCTTTCAGGAAA
>CAZPHB010000015.1:65035-65469 GCA_964586595.1 uncultured Flavobacteriaceae bacterium
CCTGGTAGCGCATCCCGCAAGGCGGGAGGGTCGCAAGTTCGAATCTTGTCATCCCGACTAATGGTAAAAGGCTTTCAGGAAACTGGAAGCCTTTTCTGTTTTATGCCTGGTAGCGCATCCCGCAAGGCGGGAGGGTCGCAAGTTCGAATCTTGTCATCCCTACCAACAACACCGCACTGCCCTGACACTTGTCAGGGCAGTTTGCATTTATAGCCAATGCGTCTGCCATGCGAAGCAATGGTAAAAAGCTTGGCTTAAATGCAAACAAGGCCGCCTCCGGCGGCTTGCAGTGCGGTGTTGTTGTGTTCCTCACCCATCAAGTTCAGCGACCAAAGGGAGCTAATCCGGAAAGAATAATCATGATTTTTCATTTACGGCCGGAAGATGCGACCCTTTCCTTAGATTCCGTCGAATGACGGAACGGTTTGGTTCGC
>CAZPHB010000016.1:0-64925 GCA_964586595.1 uncultured Flavobacteriaceae bacterium
GTGCTTCGTATCAAGTTCAGTGGTGGCAGACAGTTTTCGTCTCCGAAATCGCCAACTTCTTGTAGCTGCAAAACGTTATCGGGCGGCCTAAAAGACGACAGAGTAAAAAAATGACAGACTTCAAAACATATTACAATTCAAGATTTCGAGACGACATAAATCGGTTCTTCTCGACTATTCCCGATGCAAGTAAGTTTCAAGAAGACCCTTAAAATAAACAGACTTTTTCAATCCAATACGAAAGACTAACACCTATCTTTGACCATCTTGATTTTTTAAACAAGGAAGAAAAAGAGTTGTTTGCAGTAGCGCTATTTTTCACAATCTTGACTGACATGGTTTGCTTCACGCACTTTAAATTACATTACAACAAATTCAGATATCTTACACGATATCCAAAGTTTATTGGCATTTGCCCAAGTGGTTGCAACTATCACTATCATCCAAGCGACATTTTTTTGCATTGAATAAGGGACGTTCAGCAACTGAAAAACAATTGGTTTTTTACGACAAGTTTATTGGAGCCATTGAAACTATGAAGGAAGAAACGATTAATTTTTTTAGAGAACATTTACCCGAAGTGAACGGTGATTCTTTTTGGAAAAAATGCCAAAATGAATTTCCATATAGACCACAAACAGAAAAAACATGATCCCAGACTACCAATCCTTAATGCTTCCCATACTCAAGCTTGTTTCGGACGGTCAAGAACACAAATACCGAGACATGATTGAAAGTTTGGCCATTAAATTTCAAGTAACAGACGAAGAAAGAAAGGAACTCTTAGCAAGTGGAAACCAGGCCATTTTTGACAACAGGGTGGGTTGGGCAAAGACTTATCTTAAAAAAGCGGGACTACTTGACGCCCCAAAACGTGCAACGTTTGTTATCACTGAGCTTGGCAGACAAACTTTGGCGAAGAATCCAGACCGGGTTGATGCAAAATACCTCAGACAGTTTCCTGCATTTTTAGAATTTCAAAACGCGTCGAGGAACAACAACGAAACAGAAGAAGACGAATCAACGGTTATTGAGGGCATCGAACAAACGCCTGAAGAACTTTTGGACAAGGCTTACCAGCGCATCAGAAAATCATTGGCCTCTGAACTGCTGAACAAAGTTGTTGCCCTCTCCCCAGCTTTTTTCGAGCGCCTTGTAGTTGAACTCTTGGTAAAAATGGGATATGGTGGCTCGATTAAAGACGCAGGGAAGGCAATGGGGAAAAGCAGTGACGAAGGCATAGATGGCACCATCAAGGAAGACAAACTTGGGCTGGACATCATTTACATCCAAGCCAAGCGTTGGAAACCGGGAAACATCGTTGGACGGCCAGAACTTCAAAAATTCGTTGGCGCACTTGCCGGACAAGGTGCTAAAAAGGGTATTTTCATAACGACATCTAATTTCACCAAAGAAGCATTGGAATATACCCCACGAAACGAAACGAAAATCGTCCTTATAGACGGAGAACATTTGGCTCAACTGATGATTGACTACAATCTTGGTTGCACAACACAGCAAACTTATGAACTCAAAAAAATCGACAGCGACTATTTTGGGGAAGAATAAACCATACGGATAAGCAGAAGGCCGACCCGCTAACACGGGTTTTGCGTCAGGGGGGGTGCCCCCGTTTCGTACCTCACGGGGCAAACTTGGAGCTTTGTGTCCCGAAAGCTTTCGGGATTCAGTGCTGGGTTGACAATTTTGTGTGGCGAGGTTAGACTCGCCATCGCGAGCATGCCTCGCGACTCCCAAAACCGCCCGAACGCAAAGCCCGAAAACGTTAGCAGTAATTCTTTTTAAACTGACATGTAAGTCCCCCCAACAGCACCCATACCAACAACAAATTATGTCAAATAAAATAATCGTAACAACCGGAGATCTAAAAGAAGATTATGAAGTAATCGGTCCGGTTTACTTCTCCGTATCAAACAAAGGACTTTTTGGAAGCCAATTGGGCTCACTCATCAAAAAGTACAAAAGTGAAATTGAAGCCCTCAAGAACGAAGCATTAATGTCGCCCGAAAGGACGGATTGGGGCGTGCTGTGGGGCGAATTCTCAGCCGGACAAAACGACTTTGACAAGGCATTCTACATAGCCGTTCAGGAGTTAAAGTCCAGAGCGGCGATTTTACATGCCGATGCCATTGTTTCGATGAGACAAGACATTGATCTTGACACCAATGGATTCCAGTATTTCTATCTTCAGATGTACGGAACTGCAGTGAAATTCAAATAGCCTGACCGAAACAGCGCCGTTCTCTGCGGACCTCCGAAAGATGTTAAGCAATTAGGATGCTCCGAGCGCAGACTAGGGACACGCAGTATGGCAAGATTCTCTTTCAAAAGCCACAGCAAAAGGATCGGCCTCCCCGCATCGCAAGCTTGCGGGGCAAGAATGGATGGGAGGCCAGGAGCGCAGCAAGAAGGCGCTAATTATTCGCAGATTAATGAATGTACTTTTGGTATATACCGTTGCGCCTGCCCCGCAAGCTTGCGATGCGGGGAGGAGATCACCTATAACATTCGCCTGCTTGCAAGCGTAAGGCCTTCCAGACTTTTCAGCCTTGATTTTTTACTTACTTTTTCATCAAGGAAAAAGTAAGAGCGAAAAAGTGAGCGCTGTATTAACGTGCTTTACATAACATCCGTTTAAATCTGGACAAGTTAGGGGCGGGTGAAATGCTTTGTGGTTCGTGGTTCGGCAGGCTTCACCGAGTCTGTGCTCGGTACTTTCAGCCCGGGACTTCCTGCGGTCGCCCGGGACTTTCAGCACCATGACAGGCTCCCACACAGCTCATTGCTGCCACAATTCGTTGGGGGAAGGCAGCCCTTCGACGTAGCTCCCCCACAGCTCACTGCTGCCGCAATTCGGTGGGGGCAGGCAGGGTGACAGATGCTTCAGCTTCCTTTTTCCCGAACTTTGCCTCCATGCAAACCGCCCGTATTGCACGTATTGTGGAGCACCATGCCGCTGTGCGTTCCTTCTTCCTGGAGCCGGAAAGGCCCATTCCCTTCCAGGCCGGACAGTTTGTGGCGCTCAGCCTGCAAGACGGCGGCGTGGAACGCAGCTATTCCATTGCCAATGAACCTCATGCGCCGCTGCTGGAACTCTGCATCGCGCTGAAACCCGAGGGACTGATGAGTCCTGCCCTGTTCAACTTGCGCGAAGGCGACCGCATATTCCTCAGCGAAGCCCGGGGCAGCTTCCTGCTCCCTGCCGATTCGGTGGACGTATGTTTCATCTGCACAGGCACAGGCATCGCGCCTTTTCGCTCCATGTTGCTGCAGGCCCTGAAGCACGGCGACACACGCACATTCCACCTGATATCCGGAAACCGCACCCGCGCCGAAGCCCTGTACCACGAAGAAATGCTTACCCTGGCGCAGGAATATCCCAACCTGCATTACCATCCTGTGCTGAGCCGCGAAAGCGTTCCCGGCTTCGGCCATGGCTACGTGCATCCTGTGTACCAGCAGCTGTTTGCCGACCGCCGCGATGCACGCTTCCTGGTATGCGGCTGGACCGCCATGCTGACCGATGCACGCAGAAACCTCAAGGAAATGGGCTACAACCGCAGGCAGTATTTCTTCGAATCGTACGACGGATAACGCCCGGCGCGCTTAGACACTTGGCAGGTTCAACAATTTGTGTTATTGTTGCAGCGGCCAAGTACCGTATTCCTATCGGAAACAGCCGGCTGCCTCAGGCGGCTTCATTTTATTCTTATTCTTTTCAACACACATGTTTGACAGAAAAAAACTGACGTCAATGTCAGTTGCTGATTTGCGACAAGTCGCAGCAACCGCCGGTATCCAGGGCCATGAAACCCTTCGGAAACAGGATTTAATTCAGGCCATCCTGCAAAAGCAGGAAGCAACTCCGGTTCCTGCGGAAGAACCCAAAGCCGAGCCGGAACCTCTCAACAAAGAAGCGAACAACACCAATAAATCCGCGGCACCGCGCGATCAGGGCCGCCGCAGACAACGCGTTCCCCAGAACGAAGCAGCGGAAGTTACCCCGAAACCGGAGGAAGTCAGCCCGGTAACACCGCCCATCAGTACCCTGATTACGGCTGAAGACCTGGAAGCTGCGCTTCCGGAAGTCACCGAACCACGTGTGGCGCGTAAAGACCGCAACCGTCCGGAATTGCCCCGGAAACAATTTGTGGTAGAACGGAAGCAGCCGCCAGCCAAGGAGCCCCAGGACCAAACGGCAACACCTCCGCAACAACAACAACAGCAGCAACAACAGCACAACGAACAGGAGCGCCGCCGCAAGGAGCACTTCAACAACCTGCTGGAACTGGAAGGCGTGGTGAGCACCCAGGGCGTTCTGGAGCTGGTTCCCGACGGGTTCGGCTTCCTGCGCTCCCCCGATTACAACTACATGGCTTCTCCGGATGATGTGTACGTACCCGGAAACGTCATCAAAAGCCTGGGGCTGAAAACCGGAGACACGGTAAAAGGCAGCATCCGTCCACCGAAAGAAGGCGAAAAGTATTTCGCCCTGGTGAAGGTGGAACAGATCAACGGGAAAACCCCGGAGGAAGTGCGCGACCGCGTAGGCTTCGAGCACCTCACGCCGCTGTTTCCTCAGGAAAAGCTGAACCTCTGCGACAAAGCCGGAAACTACAGCAACCGCATCATCGACCTGATTTCGCCCATTGGCAAAGGGCAGCGCGGGCTCATCGTGGCCCAGCCCAAAACGGGTAAAACCTGGTTGCTGCAGGGCATCGCGAATGC
The DNA here is from genome assembly GCA_964586595.1 of uncultured Flavobacteriaceae bacterium. Classification (GTDB taxonomy): domain Bacteria; phylum Bacteroidota; class Bacteroidia; order NS11-12g; family UBA955; genus REEB481. The sequence continues at coordinate 4,750 of CAZPHB010000016.1, forward strand.
CATTGCGGCCAACCATCCCGAGGTGTATCTGATGATTTTGCTGGTAGATGAGCGTCCGGAAGAGGTAACGGACATGGCCCGCAACGTGAAGGCAGAAGTGATTGCTTCTACCTTCGACGAGCCGGCAGACAAGCATGTGAAGCTGTCCAACATGGTGCTGGAGAAAGCCAAGCGCCTGGTGGAATGCGGCCACGATGTGGTGATTTTGCTGGATTCCATCACCCGACTGGCCCGTGCGTTCAATACCGTGCAACCGGCCTCCGGCAAGATTTTATCCGGCGGTGTGGATGCCAATGCGCTGCACAAGCCCAAGCGTTTCTTTGGCGCAGCTAGGAACATCGAAAACGGCGGTTCCCTCACCATCATCGCCACGGCATTGACCGAAACCGGCAGCAAGATGGACGAGGTGATTTTTGAAGAATTCAAAGGCACCGGCAACATGGAACTGCAACTGGACCGCAAGCTGTCGAACAAGCGTATTTTCCCGGCCATAGACATCACCGCCAGCAGCACCCGTCGCGAAGACCTGTTGTTGGACAAAGTGACGCTGCAGCGCATGTGGGTATTGCGCAACTACCTCAGCGACATGACGCCGGAAGAAGCGATGAATACCATGCTGAAGTACATGGAAGGCACCAAGGACAACATTGAGTTCCTGGTGAGCATGAATGGGTGAGTTTCACCCTTCCGAAATTCAATTCCCCCAATTCTCCCGATCCAGGCTTCGGTAGTGGATGGCTTCGGCCAGGTGTTCCACTTTGATGTGTTCGCTGCCGGCCAGATCCGCCACGGTGCGGCTTACTTTTAAGATTCTATCGTAGGCACGGGCACTGAGGCTGAGCTTCTGCATGGCCGCGCGCAGCAAAGTCTGCCCCGCCATATCAATGGCGCACCATTCATGCACCTTGTTGGAAGGCAATTGCGCATTGGCATAAACGCCGGGTAATTCCGCATAGCGCTGCTGCTGCACCTCCCGGGCTCTGATCACCCGCTCGCGCACCGCTGCACTGTTTTCAGCGCTTCTGGAGCGTGTAGTAAGCGCGTCAAACCCCACCGGCGTCACTTCAATATGAATGTCAATGCGATCCAGCAACGGACCGCTGATTCTGCTCAGGTAGCGCTGTACCACGCCGGGCGCGCAAACGCAGTCTTTCTCCGGATGGTTGTAAAACCCACATGGACAGGGATTCATACTCGCCACGAGCATAAAACTGGCCGGATATTCCACCGTGAAGCGTGCGCGGGAAATGGTCACCTTGCGTTCTTCGAGCGGCTGCCGCATCACTTCCAGCACGGTGCGTTTGAATTCGGGCAGTTCATCCAGAAACAATACGCCGTGGTGCGCCAGGGAGATTTCTCCCGGCTGGGGATGGTTGCCTCCGCCCACCAGCGCCACATCCGAAATGGTATGATGCGGTGCGCGAAACGGCCGATGTGCGATGAGCGAAGCATGGGCGCCCAACTTTCCGGCCACGCTGTGGATTTTGGTGGTTTCCAGGGCTTCGTGCAGGGTGAGCGGCGGCATGATGGTGGGCAAACGCTTGGCCAGCATGGTTTTTCCCGCGCCGGGAGGCCCGATGAGGATGATGTTGTGCCCGCCCGCTGCGCTGATTTCCATGGCCCGCTTGATGTTTTCCTGACCCTGAACGTCGTTGAAATCCACATCCCATTGTTCCTGAGCCTCGGCAAACTCCTGCCGCGGATCGGCATATACCTGTTGCAACTGCCCTTGTCCTCGGAAAAAATCAATTACTTCATTCAGATGCGCCGCGCCATACACTTCCAGTCCTTTCACCATCGCGGCTTCGCGCGCATTTTCGGCAGGCAGCAGCAAGCCTTTGAATCCCTCGCGCTGTGCCTGGATGGCAATGGGCAGGGCGCCTTTCACGGGCAAAATGCGTCCGTCCAGTCCGAGTTCGCCCATGATGATGTAGGCTGAAACTTCTTCACCGGGAAGCTGTCCGCTGGCAGCCAGCAGGCCCATGGCGATGGTGAGGTCGTAGGCGGAACCTTCCTTGCGGATGTCGGCCGGCGCCATGTTCACCACCACCTTGCGGCGCGGCATGTTCCAGCCGTTGTGCTTCAGGGCCGTTTCGATGCGCAACTGGCTCTCTTTGATGGCGTTGTCGGGCAGGCCGGCAAGAAAATAGCCCAGCCCTTCTCCTATGTTCACTTCCACCGAAATGGTGATGGCATCCACTCCGGAAACGGCCGAGCCAAAGGTTCTTACCAGCATGATGCAAGGCCAAAGGAACCGGGAAGCCTGATTGCGCAGAAGGCGGATGCAGGATGAACAATACAGAAGGAATCAAAACACGATAAGTAAATCATAAAACAAATAGCTAAGAGTACGCTTGCGAAGATGCGCCAATTCCGGTAAAACTGCAACCCTGAGCCGTTCAGTAGGGTTTTTCTCCCTTTTCGATACGCAGGCCTACATCGCTTACATGCAGCAGCTGTTCATCGCGCATGTTTTGCCTGATGCTGAAACGGTAGCTGCCTTTTTTCAGGATGCGGTAGCGCTGTTCCAGCGGAAGTTCGAAGCTGATTAAATCACCCACGCCCTTGCCCAGCCAGCGACCGGTATTGTCGGCCAGCATCAGCGGATATTGTTTCACGCCGGAACCATCGGGCCCCTGCGTATGCAGCAAAATGTACATGTTTGCGTAGCGATAGGCCCCGGTTACGCGCATGGTCAGGATCAGACGGTATTCATAGGCCGGTTCGTCCAGGTTTGCCGTGAAGCTGAGGCTGTCGTTCCAATGCCAGCTTCTGTTGCGTACCGGTTTGGTTTCATCGAAAACCACTCCTTCCGGCAATCCACAGGAAGCCAGCAGAACCAAGGGCAAAAGGAACTTCAAGCGTTTCACCCCCGCAAGTTAGCATCTGTACCTGAATAATGTGGCCGGGCGCTGCGTGTGCAGAAAGCCTGCAACCTTACCAGATTCCACACAGCTGAAGCAGGCGCTGTTCTTCTTCATGGGTGAATTCGGGAAGCACATCCATCACCCAGATATTGCAGGCATCCGTATTCAATTCAAGCATGCGCATCCAGTCTTTTCGCGTGGTAAGGATGGCCTTGGCGCCTGTGGCTTTCAGGGTTTGCTGCCATTGTTGTATATCCTGTTCCGTGTAAGGCTGGTGATCCTGATATTCCAGGTGTTCCATTACCTGATATTGCTGTTCTGCCTGCCGGCGGAAGTAAGAAGCCTGACCAATGCCGGTAACCAGCACAACCGGCGCCTCAGCTTCGGGCTCCTGATTTCCCTGCACACATAGGGCCGCACTGTAGCTCAGGCTGCTGAACATTACAGGAGCCTGTGTATAGCGTGCAGCTTTCTTGTTGAGCTGCTGCCTGCGCTGCCCGTCCAGTTCGGGCGGACATTTGGTAAAGATCAGGGCCTGGGCATGTTTGGCATTGAAGCGAAACTCACGCAGCAGTCCTGCCGGAATTGGGTAATCCTTGAAAAAAGGCCTGCCGATGTCGCTCAGCAGCACATAAACGGAGGCCTTGATGCGTAAATGTTGGTAGCCATCATCCATGATGATGAGGCGACAGGCCGGAAACGCTTCCATAATCCGTTCAATGCCTTCTTTCCTGTTTTCGCACACAAATACCCGCTGATCGCTGCGGCAGATTTTGCGTATTTCCAGGGGCTCATCGCCAACCAGCACGGCGGCGTCCATTGGCTGCACCTCGCGAAACCCTTTGCTGCGGCGGCCATAGCCACGACTCAACACGGCAACCGGCACGCGGCTTCGGCCCAGCAACCATTTGATCATGGGCGTTTTCCCGGTGCCGCCGGCGCTGAGGTTTCCGATACATACCACGCGAACCGGAGGCTGATAACGTTTTCCGGGCAGCAGGTACCAGCAGCGACGCAGCCAGGCCACGGCTCCCCAAAGCCAGCCAAAGGGCAAGAGCAGCCATTGAAAAAAGCTAAAGATATTGGGTTGCATCTGTGGGCGAAGTTTACATCCAATGATTGCTGTTGCGGACCGGTTTTCACCAAACCCAACAGCAGGTGCGTTTAATTCAGCACGTATTGTTGTCCCTTGCCGGGAATATGTGCCTGGGTGAAGTCTATGTCTTTTTGTAAGGCTTCCATGCAGGTGGCATCGCCATGTACCAGGAAAACCCCTTTCAGTCCGGGGTGGCGCACACCTTCCAGATAGCGCATCAGCCCTTTGTGGTCGGGGTGCGCGCTGAACACGTCGGTGCGGGCTACGCGCGCATATACTTCACGCTCGGTGCGGTTGATTTCTACGGTGCGCTGTCCGTGCAGCAAACGGTAGCCTAAAGTCCCTTCAGCGCAATAACCTGCGATGAGGATGGTGGCGAAGGGATTCTGGATGTTGCGCCGCACGTGTTCCTGTATGCGACCGCCTTCAACCATTCCTGCGGAGGAAACGATGATTACCGGCTCATTGTAGCTGCTGATGATTTCGGTACTCAGCTCGTCTTCAATCACCTGCAAGCCCGGAAATTCAAACAAGGCCCTTCCATCTTGTGCGAAGTGTCGGGCATCTTCGTTGAGTTGCGACACATAACGCGCATATACCTGCGTACTTTTGATGGCCAGCGGACTGTCGGTGAACACCTTCAGCTTTGGAAGCCTGCCGGCGGCCTGCATGCGGTTTAAGGTATAGAGGATGCTTTGTGTGCGGCCCACGCTGAAGGCAGGAATGACGAGTTTCCCATTGTATTTCACGCAGGTATCTTCAATGTACTGCGCGAGTTCATCCATCGGGTCGTTGAGGTTTTGGTGCAGACGGCCGCCGTAGGTGCTTTCCGAAATCAGGTAATCGAGGTCAGGCATGGGTTCCGGATCTACCACCAGTGGCGAGTTCCAGTTCCCTAAATCGCCGGTAAAGCCCACGCGGCGCACACCTTCGGAAGTATGGATGCTGATCACGGCGCTGGCAGCCCCCAGGATGTGTCCGGAGGGGAAAAACTCCACACTCACTTCATCGTTGATGCGCCGTACCTGCCTGTAAGGCATTTCCACACATTGTGCCATCATGTCGCGGATGTTCACCACGCTGTACAGCGGCTGTTTCTCGGGACCAAATTTCCGGCCTTTGCGTTTCTTGCCGGGTTTATGCCCGCCCTGTTGATGTTTGGCGAGCTCGGCGCGTTGGATGTTCAGGGAATCTTTCAGCAAAAACTCCGACAATTCCTTCGTTGGACCAGTGCACAGCACCTGACCGTGAAACCCTTGGCGCACCAGGTTCGGCATATTCCCGGAATGGTCAATGTGGGCATGGGTGAGGATGACCAGATTGATGGCGGAAACATCAAAAGGAAAGCTTGCGTTTCGCGCTTCAAACTGATCGCGTTTTTCGTAGTCGAGACCACAATCTACCAGGATGTTAAATCCGGATGGCGTGGTGAGCAGGTGCATGCTGCCCGTAACCTGTCGGGCGGCGCCCCAGCAGGTATAGCGTATTTGGTCGTGCAAAGGTTGATTCAAAAAGTGTGTATAAGCAGGGCGACGGCACTTCGCAGAAACACCGCCGCCCCGGAGCAATTATGATTCGGAAATTTTTTCTTTGGGTTTCACTACCGTAAGCTTCAGCTCTTCAGCGTCTTTCTTGTGGTCGGCGCGGATTTCATCGCCTTCTTTCACCTGTCCTTTGAGGATTTCTTCGGCCAGGGGTTCTTCCAGGTATTTCTGCAACGCGCGCTGTAGGGGTCTTGCGCCAAATTCGCTGTCGAAGCCTTTTTCCGCAAGCCATTCCTTCGCGGCCTTGGTAAGTGTTACTTTATAGCCAAGGTCAACAATGCGTTTCAGCATTTTTTGCATCCGGATGTCCAGAATCTGCAATATTTCCTCTTTACCCAAAGAATTGAACACCACGATGTCATCAACCCGGTTCAGGAACTCGGGGGCGAAGAACTTCTTCAGCTGGGTTTCAATCACCTGTTTGCTCTCCTTTTCCACGTTCTGCTGCTTGTTTCCGGTGGCGAAGCCCATGCCTGTGCCAAAATCTTTGAGCTGTCGCGAACCGATGTTGGAAGTCATGATGATGACGGTATTCCGGAAATCCACCTTACGTCCCTGGCTGTCGGTGAGGCGACCTTCATCGAGCACCTGCAGCATGAGGTTGAACACATCCGGATGGGCTTTTTCCACTTCATCAAAAAGGACCACGCTGTAAGGTTTGCGGCGCACTTTTTCGGTGAGCAGACCACCTTCTTCATAACCAACATAACCGGGAGGGGCGCCAACCAGACGGCTGACTGCGAACTTCTCCATGTATTCGCTCATGTCAATCCGGATGAGGGCATCATCGGTGTCGAATAAGTACTGACTCAGCGCCTTGGCCATTTCAGTTTTACCCACGCCTGTGGGGCCAAGGAAGATGAACGAGCCGATGGGCCTATTCGGGTCTTTCAGTCCGGCGCGGGTGCGCTGAATGGTTTTGGTGAGTTTTTCAACCGCTTTGTCCTGACCAACAACCCGTTTTTTGAGGTCTGCACCCATATTCAGCAGTCGCGTGCCTTCGCTTTGGGCGATGCGTTTCATGGGAATGCCGGTCATCATGGCCATTACAGCGGCAATGTCATCTTCACCTACGGTGAATTTCTCTGTTTTGCTTTGTTCTTCCCAACGTGCTTTAGCCTGTTCGAGTTCTTCCAGCAGTTTCTTTTCGCGGTCGCGCAGCTTGGCAGCTTCTTCATACTTCTGACTCTTCACCACACGGGTTTTCTCGTGCTTGATTTCTTCGATCTGTGTTTCGAGGGAAGCCACTTCATGCGGCACATGGATGTTGCTGATGTGCACGCGGGCGCCGGCTTCGTCGAGCACGTCGATGGCTTTATCCGGAAGGTGGCGGTCAGCCATATAGCGCACGCTCAGGTCTACACAGGCCTTCACGGCTTCCGGCGTATAGCGCACGCCGTGGTGGTCTTCGTATTTGTCTTGGATATTCTTGAGAATTTCGTAGGATTCCTCCACGGTGGCCGGTTCTACAATCACCATTTGGAAACGGCGTTCAAGGGCGCCGTCTTTTTCAATGTACTGCCGGTATTCGTCCAGCGTGGTGGCGCCAATGCACTGCACTTCGCCACGGGCCAGCGCGGGTTTGAACATGTTGCTTGCATCCAGGGAGCCGCTGGCGCCTCCGGCACCGACCAAGGTGTGGATTTCGTCAATAAACAAAATCACATCATCGGCTTTTTCCAGTTCCTGCATGATGGCTTTCATGCGTTCTTCAAACTGCCCACGGTATTTGGTACCTGCAACCAAGCTGGCCAAGTCCAGGGTAACCACGCGCTTGTTGAAGAGCACCCTGCTCACTTTGCGCTGAATGATGCGGAGCGCCAAACCTTCCACAATGGCAGTTTTGCCGACACCGGGTTCGCCAATCAGCACCGGGTTGTTCTTTTTCCGACGGCTCAGGATCTGGCAAACGCGTTCAATCTCTTTTTCACGGCCCACGATGGGGTCGAGTTTACCTTCTTCGCCCATGCGGGTCAGGTCGCGGCCGAAATTGTCGAGCACCGGGGTTTTGCTCTTGGCATTTCCTTTCCCGGATTTGCGCTGTTCGGCAATTTTCTGTTCTTCCCGGTAGAAGTCCTCCGGCGTTTCCTGATCGTCAGAGGGATGTTCCGCCTCTGGTGTTGTACCGTTCAAACCTTCTTCCACAGCAGATTTGAACGCATCATAACTCACGCCAAACTGATTCATGATCTGCGAAGCGATGTTGTCTTCGTCGCGCAGGATGCTCAGCAGCAGGTGTTCGGTTCCGATGATGTCTGATTTGAATATCTTGGCCTCCAGGTAGGTGATTTTCAGGGCCTTTTCGGCCTGTTTTGTCAAAGGAATATTGCCCAGATTGGCGGCACGGGTTGCGGTTGGCCTGATGGTGTCTTCTACTGCCTTTTTCAGTCGCAACAGATCAATGTCGAGCACCCGCAGCGTTTGCAGGGCTTTGCCTTCCCCTTCCCTGATGATTCCCAGGAGCAGGTGTTCGGTCCCGATATAGTCATGTCCCAGGCGAATGGCTTCCTCGCGGCTGAACTGAATGACTTCCTTAACGCGGGGGGAAAATTTGGCTTCCATGTTTCTTCCTCAAAAATAGTTGATTATTCATACAGGAATTCATCTTTTGTGTCTGTTGGCGGCTGTTTAAGAAATGCATGCCATGCAAATCAAAAATTACGCAGCAGAAATGTGGATAGAAATTCCCTTTCGCCGTTGCATTGCAAATTCAGTACCATGCACAGGCCGCTGACAAAGTTGCACCCTTGCGCATGTGTTGCCGCTGTACAGGACTGAAATTTCGTATGTGATTCAAGCCCAGGATCGCCTTGTCACAAAAACAGACGTTTGGCCCGAATGTGCATAACAAATGCAGCTTTTTCAGGCATCTACGGAACCCAAATTGCGGTTTTCCACACTTTAAACACATATTCAAAACTTGTCGTGGAAAGAAGTTTCCGTGGATATTTAGGCGCATCGGGTTCGGCAACTTACCGGTACTTTTGATGGTTCGGAACGGTTCAACATGGAGAAAGAAAAGCGAAGATTAAAACCTACACACATCAACCCAATGGAACTGGGAGGCAAATTACCGCCCCAGGCCAGAGAACTGGAAGAAGCCGTACTGGGTGCCATGATGTTGGAGAAAGAGAAGATTACTGAAGTCATTGAAATCCTTTCCGAGGACCACTTTTATGTAGATCAGAACAAATACGTATTCAAGGCCATTCAGGAAATGTTTGGCGACGGCGAAGCCATTGATTTGCTTACCGTTACCCAAAAACTAAGAAATTCCGGAACCTTGGAACTGGCAGGCGGCAGCTATTACCTGGCGCAGCTGACCAACAGGGTTACCAGCGGCGCACACGTGGAATACCATGCGCGGATCCTTACCCAAAAGTTCATCCAGCGCGAGCTGATCCGGGTTTCCGGAGAAATTTCCCGTGAGGCTTACGAAGATGTGACCGATGCCTTCAAGCTTTTGGATGAAAGCGAACGCGGCTTGTACGACATCAAGAATCGAAGCCTGAAGAAAGGCTTTTCTTCCATCAGCACCTTGCTGCACAAGGCCATCACCGACATCCAGAGCAAGGAGAAAACCGAAGGTGGCCTGACCGGTATTGCCTCCGGGTTTACCAACCTGGACCGGATTACCAGCGGATTTCAGAAGAGTGACCTGATCATCGTGGCGGCACGTCCGGGCATGGGTAAAACGGCTTTTGCCCTTTCCATAGCGCGGAATGCGGCGGTGAATTTCGACAAGGCAGTGGCCATCTTCTCGCTGGAAATGCAGGATTTGCAGCTGGTGAACCGACTCATCAGCGCCGAAGCAGAAATCGCCAGCGACCGCATCCGCAGTGCCAGCCTGAACGAAGAAGAATGGCGCCGCCTGCACCAACGCACCGTGCGTTTGGACAAATCCAGGATTTACCTTGACGATACGCCACAGCTTTCCGTGTTCGACCTAAAGGCGAAATGCCGGCGCATGCACAGCCAGCATGGGCTCGACATGATTGTGATCGACTACCTGCAGCTGATGCGTGCCGATGACAAGAACATCAACAACCGCGAACAGGAAATCAGCCATATTTCGCGTTCCCTGAAAAGCCTGGCCAAGGAACTCGACGTTCCGGTCATCGCCCTCGCACAGTTGAGTCGTGAAGTTGAAAAACGTGCGGACAAACGACCCATGCTCAGCGACTTGCGCGAATCCGGAAGTATTGAACAGGATGCCGATTTGGTGATGTTCCTGTATCGCCAGGATTACCACGGCAATACACATGATGCAGAGGGCAACAACATCCAGGGCCAATGTGAAATCATCCTGGCAAAACACCGCCACGGCGAAACAGGATCTGCTCCTGCCCGCTTCGTGGGTCAGTACTCCAGGTTTGAAGATCTGGGCAGCGATACCATGAACAATGGATACGACAACAGCGGCATCATGACCTTCTCCAGCAAGATGAATGATGACGATGCAGGTGGCGGCTATACCGGCGGCTCCTTCGGCGCCATGATTGTTGAAGATCCACCATTCTAACACCAAGTTTGATACAACAAAAAAGCCCCGGAATCCGGGGCTTTTTTGTTGTGGTGTTTTCGTCAATCAATGTGCATCCTGCAGTTGCTCCAGGTTCGTTTTGTGGCCTTCGCGAAGTGCTCCCGCGTCACATGGCTGTTGTCATTTAGGGGGCAACATCCTTCGACAAGCTTCCCCGAGGCTTCCGCGCATCACCTCGCTTGCGGGGCAAGCAGCCCGGGACCCACTGCGTTCCCCCGGGACAAGCAAGGATGACAGAGGTTTCAGCAGGATGACAGAGGTTTGATCAAGATGAAAATATGCTCGTGATGTTTTTCCTTAAGGTGTTTTTTCCGAGGGGAGTTTCACGGCATAAATCTGTTCTTTCCCATCGGCATATTTTCCTTCAATGGTGATGCTTCCTTTCAAACCTTCGAGGGCGAGTACTGCCCCGGATGTGCTGTACACGGGCTCATTTTGAATATGCGTGATGATGAACCCTGGCTTGATGCCGGCATCTTTGAATACGCCATCTACAGCTTCCACACGAACCCCGTTTTTGAGGTTCAGCGCTGCGCGTTCTTCGCGGGTGGAGGGCTGGAGTTTCAAACCCTTGAATTCCGCATTGTTGGCTTGTTTCGCCGCTTCTGTGGACGTTTTCCCGTCTTCGCTTTGAAGCACTGCTTCCACTTCTTTTTCAGAACCAGTGCGCAGCACTTTAACCTTTAGCTTGTCGCCGGGGCGGTATTTGCCTACTTCGCCCTGCAGTGCAGCTGAGCTGTTCACCGCCACGCCGTTGATGGCCAGAATCACATCGCCTTGCTTGACCCCCGCCTTTTTGGCGGCGCCTCCGTCCACCACCTCTGCCACATAAACGCCATTGAGGCTTTTCAGCTGTTCGCGGTCGGCCAGATCCTGGGTAATGTCCTGAATGGAAACACCCAACAATCCGCGTTGCACTTTGCCGAAGTTGAGCAGATCATCCACAACTTTTTTCACCAGGTTCACCGGAATGGCAAAGCCATAACCCACATAACTGCCGGTTTCGCTGGCAATGGCTGTATTGATGCCGATCAGTTCACCGGAGGTATTCACCAATGCTCCACCGCTGTTTCCGGGGTTGATGGCGGCGTCTGTCTGGATGAAGTTCTCGATGGCGTATTTATTTCCCTGGCTGCGGATGAGGTCGATGTTGCGGCCCATGGCGCTCACAATGCCTGAGGTAACGGTACTGGTCAGGTTGAATGGATTACCTACGGCAACCACCCACTGGCCAACCTTAAGGGTTTCGCTGTTGCCGTACTTCAGAAACGGCAATCCGGTTTGATCGATGCGGATCAGCGCGATGTCGGTATTCGGATCGGCGCCAACCAAATCGGCCACAAAAGTGCGTTTGTCGTTCAATACCACTTCTATTTTGCTGGCCCCATTCACCACGTGGTTGTTGGTGATGATGTACCCGTCGTCGGTAACAATTACCCCCGAACCGCTGCCGCTGCGCGGGGTATTGGGCATTTCAAAGCGGAAGTTTGGATTGTTAAAGAATCCAAAAGGATCCATTTGTGGCGGCATACCGCCTTGTGCAGATTTTGGAGCGGCACTGATGGTTTTGATATGCACCACGGCTGCGGTGGCTACTTCTGCCACAGCGGTGAAATCAAACGCCGGGGTACCGTTGATGCTGGCGAAACGTGCGGCATAAGGAGCTGCCTGCTGCCTTGCTTCAATGGAACCCAAAACGGCGCGGTTGCTGACCCAGCGATTCAGGGCCAGAGCCCCGGCGCCACCCAAAAAGGCGGCCAGAATCAGAATTCCTGTTTTCTTTAGTGTTCCGTTCATGGTTCAAAAGTGTTTAAGTTTCTTGTTGGCCTTTTCAATTTTTATTCCAAAGAGGTGCATGATAAACCCAAATACAGCAGACTTATTTTATTTTCGAGGCTGCCTTTTACCTCTATCGACGAAAAGGTATCAAATATCCGTGAAATGTTCGGTTCGAGGACACCGGGAGACGAGGAGATTCGCTCCATGATCAGCGCAGGCAACCAGGAAGCCCTGGTGATTCTATACCGCAAACACCATCAGATGCTCCGGAAATATGTGCTGAACAATCAGGGATCACGGGAAGATGCTGAAGACTTAATCCAGGAAGTTCTGGTGGCGGCCTGGCAAAATGCGCAAAAAGCCGACTTCACCCTCAGCGCCGGTTGGGGTACTTATCTGATGGCCATCGGGCGGAACCAATGGCTGAAACAACTGCGGAAACAGTTGCGCTTCAGCGACCAGGATCCTGCAGATGCTGAAAAAATGTCAGCCAATGTCAGCACCGATCGCCTCGACCTGAAGAAAGTGGTACAAATGGTGGAACAACTGGATGAGAATTGCCGCAAGCTGCTTACGCTGTTCTATTTCGAGTCGCTCGACATGGAACAAATTGCCCTGCGGTTGGGTTATAACAATGCCGCAACCACCAAGGCGAAGAAATACCAATGTTTTAAACGACTGGAAGAAAAAGTTAAAGCTCAATTCAACAAAGAAGATTTTTTAGGCTGAAGTCATGACCAATCCCGTAGATCATAGTGAATGGATAGACCGCTACCTGCGCGGGGAACTGCGGGGTGAAGAGCTGGAATTGTTTGAACGCCGGCTCAGGCAGGATGCTGCTTTTTCTCTGGAGTTCAACACCCAAAAGCTGCTTGCCGAAGGCATCCGCCAGGCGCGCAGGGATGAATTGAAACGCTACATCGCCCAAAGAACCCGTCAACGGGTGATTACCCTTCCACGCAACCGGAGTTTCTTGATTGGCATCGCTGCATCCATTGCGCTGTTCGCCGCCGGATGGCTGGGTTGGAAGTCCGTTTTGCCTAAGGTAGAAACCTCTGTAGTTGCCTCGAACAATCCTGCACCGGGAACCAATGCGCCTGAATCCGGGATTTCGGCATTGCCTCCGCAATCCAACGCCCAGAAAGACCATACACTCAGCCGAACACAGGAAGAAGTCGTCGCAGTAGTCACACCGGATGCCAACCAGGAATTGGCGGAAGATGCGCCCACAAATTTTCAGGATGACGCCGGCGTTCCTGAATCTGACATGCAACTTCCGGCTCCGGCCGAACCCGCTCCTGAACTTGTGGCCAGCGTTCGCTTAGCCCTCGCAGAATGGGAACAAAATGAAACCACGGCGGGCAATACGGCAGATCAGGTAAGCACCACAAAAGCGATGAAGAAGGTTCCTGAAAAGGCGCCAACTACATCGGATGAATCGTTTGCATCGGCACCTCAGACCATCCGAAGAGACAACAGCATTCAAGCCCAATACGATTTGGTGTTCCTGAAGGTACCCGAACCCGGAATCAGCTATGAAATCAAAAGCGGAAATCAGATCGTCATCAACAACCTCGATTATCTGAACCCCCTGTTGATCAGATATCGGTCGCGTTACTTCCTGAAAAGTGCGGGCCAATGGTATGAACTGAACATGCAAACCAAAGGAAGGCAGCCGCTTGTGGCTTTAAAAGACAAAACCCTGTTGAATGAATTCGGCAACGAATGAAATTCTATAAATACCACGGCGCAGGCAATGATTTCATCCTGCTGGACAACCGCGACGGCAGCATTGCCCCGCTTCCCGTTCAGGACTGGTGCAACCGTCATACCGGCATCGGCGCAGATGGGCTGATGTTGCTGGAACAAGACACTGCTTTGGACTTCCGGATGGTTTATTACAACAGCGACGGCAAACTGAGCACGCTTTGTGGCAATGGTGCCCGCTGCATCACGCGTTTCGCTGCCGACCTGGGCCTGATCAAAGGACAAACAGCACGGTTCACGGCGGCAGATGGTCCGCACGAAGCACGACTACTTCCTGACGGAAACATCGCGCTGCAGATGAACGACGTGCGCCATGTGGAACAACAGGGCGAAGACCTGATCCTGCACACGGGTTCTCCACATTACCTCATCTTCACCGACCGCGACCCCAACGCCTACGACTTGCTTACGCTGGCACATCGGGTGCGTTATTCAGAGGCTTATGCCGAAGCAGGCATCAACGTAAACCTGGTAGAACAGCGCAGCCCCGATACCCTGTTCATGCGCACTTATGAGCGCGGCGTGGAAAACGAAACCCTGAGCTGCGGCACAGGAGTTACTGCGGCTGCTTTAGGCACCCATGCCCGGAATAAAGGCAATGAAGGACATCATGAAGTGCATGTTCATACCCCGGGCGGCATCCTGCACGTGGCCTTCGATTTTCAACAGGAAATGTACCGCAACATTGTGCTCACCGGCCCTGCAGTAAAGGTTTTTGAAGGATTCATTTCATAGCAGGCAGCGCCTGTTCCAGCATTTCCAGGATGCGAAACACCGCAGGACATATACTGCTGTTGGTCACCGCCAGATCGAGCTTCTGTACCATTTTCCGGTGCTGCGTATGCGGAAATTCCCGGCAGGCTTTCGGACGGTATTCATAAACGCCGCAATAGCGGTCGGCGCCTAAAAAGGGACAAGGTGTTTGTTTTAAGGCATAGATGCCGTCGGTATCTAAAAACAGGTATTGCTCGATAAAAGCGCCCGGTTTCATGCGCAAATGGGCGGCCAGCCGTTCAATGTCCTTGTCGAAAAACATCGGGCTTGTGGTGCTGCAACAGTTGGCGCATTGCAGGCAATCCATCGTTTGAAACGTTTCTTCATGCGCTTCCTCAAACCATTCGTCCACCCGATTTGGCGGGCGTTTTTTGATGGCTTTCACGGTTTTACGGAAGGCTTCGCGCTTTTTGCGCGCCATTTCCTGCAATCCGTCGGCAGGATGACTCACGGGTTGAAATGCGATGAGGTGAGCGATTTGAGAAAGGCCACCAGGTCTGCCTGTTCCTGTGCGCTGAGGTTCAGGTTTGCCTTGATGAGCGGATCGCGGTTGATGGCACCGGGAACCTGGACATCCGGTTGGTTGTAATAGGCCACTACCGATTCAAGTGTGGGAAATGCACCGTTGTGCATGTAGGGTGCGGTGAGCGTGAGGTTGCGCAATCCGGGCACGCGAAAACTGCCCAAATCTTCAGGCTTTCCGCTGATCCGGATGCGTCCGCTGTCATTCCAGTTCTTTCCGTTGAACAAGCCAATGTTGCGGTATTCATCCACCGTAAAATCGGGAGAAAAGTGACAATCGAAGCAGCCGGCCTTGCCAATGAACAGTTCACGGCCCCGTTGCGCGGCGGGGCTCAGCGCATTGCTGTCGCCGAACATGAATCGATCGAACGGCGCATCGTACCATTCCAGACTGCGTTCATAGGCGGCGATGGCTTTGGAGAGCAGCGCGGCTGAAGGGCTGGAGCGATAAATGTTTCGGAAGGCCGCTTTGTACACCGGATCCTGACGCAGGCGGGATTCCACTTCGGCAGCAGTCATGCCCATTTCCACCGGATGCGTGACCGGATGCATCACCTGAGCCTCCAGGTTTTCGGCCCTGCCATCCCAGAACAGCAAGGTACGTGAAGACGCAGCAACCAATCCGGGCGTATTGCGCTGCGTGAAGCCGCCGTTGAAGCCTTTGGACAATGGCAGGGTATCTGAAAAGGCGCGGTTCGGAATATGACAGCCGGCGCAGCTCAGGCTTCTGTTCTTGCTCAGGATGGGGTCGAAGAAGAGCTTCCTTCCCAAGTCCACCTCGTTTTGCGGAATATCCTGATTGGACGCGAACAAGAATACCGATGCCAACCAAAGGCCCGGCACTGCCAGAAATAATCGTATGTGGACCCGGGTCCTCAAGTGGTTGCGAAATTACAAAACCTTCCTCCAGGAAACTTAAATTCAGGCATGGCAAAGAACGATGGCCTGACTTTACCCTGGGCTGCTGTTGCGCTGTTTTAGAACTGATTTACAGATGCCAAACCGACTAATTTATGCTGAAACAAACCGGATGGGCGCAAACCTATACAGGCAGAAAAATGCCAACTCCTTCAACATCCTTCAGCTGCCGCGGTCGTATTTCCGCAGCAACTTCACAAACACTTCAAGGTCTTTCGGGTAAGGCGCCGTTGCTTCAACTTCGGTGCCATCGAGGGCTTTGAAGCGGATGGTATGGGCATGCAGGGCGAAACGTTTGATGAGTGGCGAGTCTTCGCCATGAACATGTCTTTTGATGGAAGAAAGCAGATGTTCGCGGCCGCCATAGCGGGTATCGCAGGCAATGCGTGCATTTTGTGAGGCCAGATGTACCCTGATTTGGTGCATACGTCCGGTTTTCGGGCGGGCTTCCATGAGCGTGAAATGACGAAACAATTCCAAAGCAGAAAATACCGTCAGTGCCGGCTTTCCGCGTTTCTTGTCGATGCGGATGTGTTCGGCATCATCGGTATTGATGGGCAGATCGACCACAAAATCCTGTACCGGCAGTTGCCCTTCTACCACGCAGTGGTAAATTTTTGTTACGGTGCGTTGTTCAAACTGCAGCGCGAGGTTTCTGTAGGCTTCCGGATTGAGGGCGATGACCATGGCACCTGAAGTTTCGCGATCCAGCCGATGACACAGCTGGGCATCCGGATATGCGACACGGGCCGCCTCCAGCACGCTGGGCACGCCACTGTCCTGCCGCTCATGCAGTGATGCCACATTGGGTGGCTTGTTGATCACCAGGTAATCGGCGTCTTCGCGGATGATCCACTCGCGGAACCTGTTCATGCCTGATCGCTGCGCAGACTGAGTCGAATTCGGGTGAGCACCTGTTTGGTTTGCAGAGAGAACTCTCCGTTCATCATCCATTCATAGTATGAAGGCTCGTCGCGCATCACCTGTTTCACCTTCTTGCCTTTATGCTTGCCGAAGTTGAAATACACCTCGCCATCGTTGCCGTAAACCATGCGTCCGGCAAGATCTGCACGGTCGTCCTGACCGCTGATTTTCTGGAGGTGTTCAACGGTTGGTTCCAGTTGCGGATAGCGGCTCAGCTGGGCGCATAGAATTTCCCAAGTTGCCTCGGTATCGGCGGCGGCACTGTGGGCATCTTTCAATTCTTTATTGCAATAAAATCGGTATGCCGCGCTGAGGTCACGCGGTTCCATGGCATGAAAAATGCGCATGGCATCGACAAACTTCCGTTTTTCATATTCGAGGGAAATGCCACAACGCAGAAACTCTTCCACCAACATGGGAAAGTCGAAGCGGTTGCTGTTGAAGCCGGCAAAATCACAATCGGCGAACCATTGATGGATTTCTCCTGCTTTATCCTTGAAGAAAGGCGCCTCACGCACATCGTCGTCGCTGATGCCGTGAATGGCGGTTGATTCAGGCGGAATGGGAACCCCGGGATTAAAACGATAATAGCGGCGTTCTTCTGTTTGGTCCGGCATTACACGAATCATAAACATATCGATGATGCGGTCGCGACTGAAGTTCACACCGGTGGTTTCCAGGTCAAAAATTACCAGGGGCCTTTGTAGTTTTAAGTGTATCATAGCTGTTCATTCAAACCGTCCAACAGGTCGGGACGTAGTTTTTGTGTTCTTTCATGGCTTTGTTCCATGCGCCAGGCGGCAATTTTTGCGTGGTCGCCGCTGAGCAGCACTTCCGGAACCTGCAAACCTGCAAAAAGTTCCGGGCGTGTATATACGGGAGGTGCGAGCAACTGATCCTGGAAGGTGTCAGAAAGTGCCGACTCTTCATTGCCCAATACGCCGGGCAGGAGGCGCACCACGGCATCAATCACGATGGCGGCTGCCAATTCGCCACCTGTAAGCACATAATCGCCCACGGAGATTTCTTTGGTAACATACAGGTCGCGGATGCGTTGATCGATGCCTTTGTAGTGGCCGCATAACAGGAGCAGGTTACCTGCCAGCGACAGGCGATTGGCAGCAGCCTGATTCAGGGTTTGGCCATCGGGCGTAAGGTAAATCACTTCATCGTAGCTGCGCTCCGATTTCAGTTGTTCGATGCAACGGCTGATGGGTTCGGCCATGAGTACCATACCGGCGCCTCCTCCAAAAGGGTAATCATCAATTTGACGGTACTTTCCGATGCCGAAATCATGCAGATTATGAACGACAATTTCTGCCAGTCCTTTATCCTGCGCGCGCTTCACGATGGAATGATTCAATACCCCGTCAAGGATTCCGGGGACCGCCGAAATGACATCTATGCGCATGTGATTCAAATATCGAGAAAACCTTCAGGGAGTTGCACCATAACTTTTTGCTCCCTGATGTTCTGCGATCTTACCAGTCCTTTGGGAATAAGTATTTCGCCCTGTTCCGCCCATACTACGAGCATGATTTGACCGGGAAAAGCTTCTACACGTGTGATGGCACCAATGAATCCGAGGGTTTCATCATACACCTTGCAGCCAACAAGGCTGATTTTGGATGGCTGTTGAACTTCCCCGCCCGGAACGAGGATTTCACGATCTTCAAGGGCGCGGGCGGTTGCTTCGGAGGCAACGTGGTCCAGCCGCAACAGGCCGGAGTGTGCATCCCAGTATTCAACGAAAAAAGGAACCCCTTTTCCGTCATAGTTGACAAAAAGGAATTCCTTTTCTTGAATGGCTTCAGGGATTGATTCAGGGAGCAGTTGAACCCGCAAGGTTCCATCGAACCCATGCTTCCGTGCGATCCTGCCTATTTTTACCAGGCGGGGAATAACGCCGGGGTGCATCACTCCATGAATTTATTCTGCAGCAGCTTCGGGGCTGTCGGCAGCAGTTTCGGGATTGTCGGCAGCAATTTCTTCGGTGGCCGGAATTTCTTCGGCTTCCGTTGCTTCTTCGCTCACCATTTCATTGGCAACGAGCAATTTGGCTGCTACTTTCTCCGCGATTTGCTGACGCTTGACAGCTTCCTGCTTCATCAGGCCGGATTTGAGATCAGCTTTGGCAGAAGCAAGCTTGTTGCGCTTGGCTTCTACTTTGTTGGTCTTCTCTTCCAGCCATTTGCTGAATTTCTCGTCTGCCTGTTCCTGACTGATGGCGCCTTTGTTTACGCCTGTTTGCAGGTGGTGCTTGTACATAGCTCCTTTGTACGAGAGGATGGCACGGGCGGTATCCGTAGGTTGTGCACCTTTGAATAACCATTCCACTGCCTTGTCCAGGTTCAGGTCAATTGTTGCAGGGTTCGTTACAGGGTTGTACGATCCCAATTTAGAAATGAACCGGCCGTCTCTCGGAGCACGTGAATCCGCCACCACAATGTGGAAGAAGGCGCGCTTCTTCCTGCCGTGTCTTTGTAATCTGATCTTTACTGACATTTAGTTTGGGTCTTTAAAGTCCCGGGGTCTCCATTTCCGGGGGTGCAAATATAGAGGAATTTTATGATGTATGCTCAGATCCCAAGAGAATGGATGTATCCTTGACTGCCCGGGCATTGGGCAGCTTGAATAAAATCGCACTCCATTCACAAAACCCGAACAAGCAAATATTTACAATGCGGCGGCGAGGTACGCGGAAAACTCCTGCTTCAGATCGGCAAAGATCTTCGCAAAGGTTTCCATGCGGTCGCGCAAACCGGCGTGATCCTGCGTGCGGCGGTGATCGGTTGCGATGTTGTTGGCTTTGGCTTCTTCAACAATGCGGTGTTCATCTTCGCGGATGTCGTGGATCAACTCATCGATTACCTCCTGATGGCGGATGAACTGATTCTGAAAATGTTCCGCTTTTGAAGTGATTTCCAACTTGGTGTTGGCACGGAGCAATTCTGACAACCTGTTCTCATAGGTTCTGATTTCATCGGATGCGAAGTTGAGCGTTTCCTGCCAGGCTTTGTGCTCGGCGTGCAGCTCGTGGATGTACTTGGTGTCGTTCATATAATGTTTCTTTTGATGATTAGTGAATGATTAAGAGTGGAATTTCAGTAGTTGTTGCCAAGGTTTTAGCCACACTTTTATGCAGCAGACGCTCGGACCATTCCCGATGCCGGGCTTGAACCACAAGCAGCGCTGCCTTTCTGCTTTTGGCTGCTTCCTGCAGTTCACGGGCCACACTTTCTCCGTTTACCTCCAAAAGTTCCAGGTTGAGGTTTCTGTTCACGTATTGCTGAAGCAATTTTTTGGGAAAAGACGACTCGGGCTTGTCACTGTTGCGCACATGGATGAATACTATTTGAGGATGATCTGCAGCTGCGAACGCCAGCAACGACTCGGAAAGTGTTTCCTCCGAACCGCTGTAATCGGTGCCAAAGGCAAGCACATTCCAAGATGTCCACGAGGCCGATTCAGGCACCACCAACAAAGGCACAGAAAGGTGATTCACCATCAGTTCTGTATGGGTACCGGACAGGCGATCGAACCAGTTTTGGACCCCATGGGTACCCATCACCACCAAATCTGCCTGATGGTTTTGCACCTGATCATTCAAGGAACCGGATAAATCCCCTACAAGCACTGAAGTTTCCACCTTCACGCCGTAATCGGCGCGGATGCTTCTTGCCATTGCCTCCAGGTCGGCACTGCTGGCAGCCATTTGTTCCCGCGAAGCGTCAAGGGTATAATAGGCTGGAACATACGGATCCGGTATGGCGGCATTTACCGCATGCATCAGGTGCAGCGCACCGCCGTGCAGCGACATCATTTTAGCGGCATATTGCACCGCACGCGTTGACGCTTGAGAAAAATCAACCGGAATCAGAATGCACTTGAACATCAGGCACAAAGTACCCGCTGCTGCTTAAATCCGGTGGTGAGCAATATCAAAGAAACTGTTGAGTGATGTCAATGTGCGGGGCGGCAACAAGATGGTTTCTGCGATGCTGTTTCAAAGGCCGGGCTGATTCCGGGAATACCGAGGCCGGCGCCCTTCAGAATAAAAAACACTGCTATCACCGCGAGGGGAATGGTTTTCCACCATTTGCTGCGCAGGTATTGCTTCAACGGTTTTGGCGCCAGTCGATTCCAGGATGCCGCAAACATCAGCACGGGCGCATTGGCCAAACCAAACAAAGCCATAAACAACAATCCATGCTGCCAGGAAGCGGTGGCCATAGCTCCGGCGGCGGCGGCATAAACCAAACCGCAGGGCAGCAAGCCATTGAAAAACCCCAACAAAAGCATCCCGGCGGCACTTCCCGCCCTGATGCCGGCAAAGCGGCTCACCGAAGCAAAAACGCGGGCGAAGGCCGTTCCGGAGACGGCTTTTGCAGAAAACAGCAAACTTGCCAGGATGACGAGACCGGCAAACATCATCAGCCAACGCTGCACAAGCACCATAGATGCGAGCTGACCCACAGCCCCCATGAGCACTCCGATGAACATGTATCCTGCGATCCTTCCGCTGTGGTGCAACAGCATTTGCCGAAACAGGCTGTTCCATCCGGCATGCGCCGCGCCAATACCTGCCATCAGCGGACCGCACATTCCCAGGCAGTGCATGCTGCCCGCCAGGCCTGTGGCCAGCGCAGCAAAG
The DNA here is from genome assembly GCA_964586595.1 of uncultured Flavobacteriaceae bacterium. Lineage (GTDB taxonomy): Bacteria > Bacteroidota > Bacteroidia > NS11-12g > UBA955 > REEB481. The sequence goes on from CAZPHB010000016.1 coordinate 26,138, forward strand.
TAAAAACTGTTCATGGTATCAGGATTTCCTGTTCGTGGAGGTATGGCTTACCGGCTGAATACCATTCGCACTGGAATTTCCAGAGCCCGTGCTGTCGGCCTTCCCAAGACACAAATTGGGTATCCTGAGCGGCATTCAGACGCAACGCGAAATCTTTCTTCAGGTTGCTGGGACGAAGTACCCGAAGATTTCCTGAATCGGGCAGGTTGGCAACCCTGAACACCAGACGCACCATTCGCTGTGCCGGATCCCAGCGCAGCTCAACACCTTTACCGGGTGCGGCGGCGTGGCTCAGGCGTTGCAGCTTTTCGTCGTACTTATTTCCCTGCTCGTAATACGAAGACTCTTCCAAACCGTCGCCGTGGCGCACCATCATGGAAATGAGCAAGCCAATAAACCCCATAAAGAGCAGCATGGCGATGATGATTCCTTTCCCCCAATTCATGGCTTTTCGTCAATCAAAAACAGGACCGTTAAAGAACAGTTTCACCCTGTTCATTTCTTTATTTTCTGCGGAAACCAAGACCTGAAAGGGCATGGTGTTTTCTTTAATATCGGATTGTTTCATGTGCACAATAACAGGAAGCGACAGGTGCTCACCTCCTTTAATATCGATGTGATCGCTCAGCAGCTGAATGCGCGCAGGAATTCCATCCAGCGATACCTGAACCTTCATGTTGTGGAAGGTTTTATTCGTGAGTTTCAGCAAGAAAAAGTTGGCCACCGTACCATCTTGCTGACGCACAAACGTGGTTCCTGGCGTTCTCAGCACGGAGGCCTGCAAATCCTTACGCAGCGCCAAAAGTGTGGCAAAAACACCAAACAGCACCACGAAAAATGCGGTGTAGGCTTTCATTCTTGAGGAATAGGTAAACCCGTTGCGGGCAACAATTTGGTTTTCGCTGGCATAACGAATCAAACCTGGCGGCTTGTTGATTTTGTGCATCACGCTGTCGCAGGCATCCATGCAGGCGGTGCAGGCCACACATTCCAGCTGTGTGCCGTTGCGGATGTCAATACCGGCTGGGCAAACTTCCACACACAGTCCGCAATCAACACAGTCGCCCTTCCCTGCTGCCGTTTGGCCTTTAACCAGGTGGCCCCGCGGTTCTCCGCGTTGATGGTCGTAGGCAACCACCACGGAATGCTGGTCCAGCAGTACGCCCTGCAAACGACCGTACGGACAAATCATGATGCACACCAATTCACGAAGCTTGGCAAACACCAGGTAGAACACTGTGGTAAACACCAGAATGCTTACAAAGCCGCCCGTATGCAGGGCAATGGGTTCGGTGATGATGTTCAGCAGGGCATCTGAACCAATCAGGTAGGCAAGGAAGGTATTGGCAATCAGGAAGGAAATAAGCCAGAACAAGGTATGCTTGGCGGTTTTCTTCCAAATTTTTCGAAGGTTCAGCGGACCTTCATCCAGCTTTTTTTGTGCCGCGGCATTGCCTTCAATCCAGTTTTCGACGCGGCGAAACACCATTTCCATGAACACGGTTTGTGGACAAACCCAGCCGCAGAACAGTCTGCCAAAGATGCTGGTAAACAGCATGATGAATACAATGAACGAGAGTAGTCCGAGGGCCAGCAGGTAAAAATCCTGCGGAAAAAATGGGATACCGGCAATAATGAACTTCCGTTCCAGTACGTTGAACAGGAACAGCGGATGTCCGTTCCAACGGAGCCAGGGACCTATGAACAGCAACAGCAGCAAGGCCGCGCTGAACCATGACCTGTACCGGTAAAAGCGCCCTGCGATAATCTTGGGGTATATCCAGGTTCTTTTACCGGTACGCTGGTTTACGTTGCTCAGGTGTTCCCTGAAATCTGAAGTGTCTTTTTTGGCCATTGTCGGCGCCTGTTATGGGCGCAGGATGTTGGTTATTGCAGCGGTTACGGTGGTATCGTTTGCGGCGGCAGGGATGTATTTTTCACCTTGTGGCGCCTTTGGATTCGGAGGGTTGCTTCCCTGCAGGCTCAACACGTAAGATGAAATAAGTTGAATTTGCGAAGGCTTCAGCACTCCTTCAAACTTTTGCATGCCGTTGGGCGTACCGTGACGGATGGTTTTGAAGAGGTTTTTCACATCGCCTCCGTAAATCCAGTATTCATCGGTAAGGTTTGGCCCAACCAGTCCTTCTGCATTCTTGCCGTGACAAACGGCGCAGTTCTTAGCATACACGGCAGCCATTGCATCGAGCTTCGACTTGTCGGTAATGAGCGTTACGTTGGTTTCGTCCACTTTTTCAGCGGCACTGGCCAGCATCGCCTGTTCTTTTGCCTCGGCAGCCTTCATCTCCACGGCATACTCCTGTTCCTGGCGCAGGCCCTGATCGGTCCATTGGTAGCGCACCATGTACACCACACCGAATAGAATGCTCGAATAAAACAGGTACATAAACCACGGTGGAGGCGGATTATCCAATTCTCGGATGCCGTCGAAATCGTGGTTCAGGTCCACTTCCTTATCGGTTGCTGAAGACCTGATTTGCAAGAGCCTGGTCCAGAATCCTTCCGTTGCAGCTTCAGGAGCAGCTTCTTTGCCCAATACCAATTGTGCGCCTTTGCTCAGACCGTTTACGGCGTTGTACATAAACACCGCACCCAGGCCAATCGCCATACTGCACACTTTAATGCCCCACCAGATCCAGGCGGTACGCACTTTTGATTTCAGCACTTCTTCCCCGCCGGCCCAGAACACCATCATCAGCACGGCAATGGCAGCCACAAGCACAACGGTGAGGTACAAGCGCAATACCTTCATGCGTAAGGCAGGAAACTGTGCTTCCCAGAAAGCACTTTGTTCACCCTGTCGCCTGAAGGCCGTGTACACCTGAACCCTGTTCAGTAAATCAACCGACAGGAACAAAGCAAAGATGGCGATGGCGAAAAACAACAGCCACCAGTTAGAGATACTTGCCCCTGAAGGGTTGAGCTTTTCGAGGAAACCGGGCACCACCATGGCACCGAGTCCTCCCAGCAGCAATATCCCAATAAGGGGAAACATGATATTCAGAATGCGTTTCATAGCTTTTTCAAAGATTTAGGTCCATTTCATTTGGTTCATCAGCAAGCGGCGTCATGCGCATGTGCTCGGCATGGCTGCGGCTCATCCTGACCAGATAGATACACACCGCAGTAAAAAACAGCAGGAAAATCATCAGGGAGAGCACCAGCCATACGTCCACGCCTTCCAGTCTGCCAATCATTTTGTTCATCATAGCGAATTGCGTAATTACTGTTGGGCCGACACTGTGGTTTCCGCAGGTTTAAGGTCACGGCCCAACTTGTGCAGGTAGGCGATCAGGGCCAGCATCTCGCTGTTGGGCTTCACTTTGTAGCCATCTTTTTTCAGCGTGCTTGCTATTTCTTCAGCCTGCCTGTTCAAATCTGCAGCTGCTTCTTTTTCATAGCCCGGTGCATAGGGAACACCCAGGGTGCGCATGGCGCTGATTTTCTGCTCCAGCAGGGAAAGATCCAACGCTTGTTCTGCCAGCCATGGATACGCCGGCATGATGGAACCCGGAGAAGTTACCCGTGGGTTCATCATGTGGGCATAGTGCCAGGCAGCGCCGCGATTCACCTTTCCGCCGGGCTCACCACCGCGCACCAAATCCGGACCGGTACGCTTACTGCCCCACAGGAATGGATGATCATATACGTATTCGCCGGCTTTGCTGTACTCACCGTAACGTTTGGTTTCACTGCGGAAGGGCCGGACCAGTTGGCTGTGACAGTTGTTGCAGCCTTCACGGATGTAGATGTCGCGTCCTTCCAGTTCCAGTGGCGCATAGGGCTTGATGCTGGCAATGGTTTTCACCTGTTCTTTCACAAAAATCATGGGTACCAGCTGCACCATACCGCCCATTGAAACAAGGATTAATGAAAACACGAGCATGGTCATGGGGCGAGATTCAATCCACTTGTGCCAGTATGCGGGTTTGCCGTGATTTTCCACAGCTTCAGCAGCTTTCAGCGGATAGGCTTCTGCGGGCTCATTGGCCAGGAAGCTGCCCTGTTTTACTGTTTTCACGATGTTATACACCATCACAAACACGCCGCTGAGGTACAACAAACCACCGAAAGAGCGGAGCACATAAAGGAACTTGATGCGTTCCACGGTTTCAAGGAAGTTGTATTTCAGGTTGCCATCAGCATCAAATTCTTTCCACATGAAGCCTTGAGAAAAGCCGCTGAAATACATGGGGACTGCATAGAACAAAATTCCGAGGGTGGCTATCCAGAAGTGCATGTTTGCCAGCCTGTTGGAGTACAATTTGGTTTGCCACATCCGGGGAATGATCCAGTAGAGCATGGCGAAGGTGAGGAAACCATTCCAGCCCAATCCGCCAACGTGTACGTGCGCAACTACCCAATCTGTGAAGTGCGCTATGGCATTCACATTTTTCAGGGAAAGCAATGGACCTTCAAAGGTGGCCATACCATAAGCCACGAGTCCCACCACCATAAACTTGAGCAGGGCGTCTTCACGCACTTTATCCCAGGCTCCGCGCAAGGTGAGCAAACCATTCAACATGCCACCCCATGACGGAGCAATCAACATGATGCTGAACACCACACCCAGCGTTTGTGCCCAATCGGGCAATGAGCTGTACAACAGGTGATGCGGGCCGGCCCAGATATAAATGAAGATGAGCGACCAGAAGTGGATGATGGATAACTTATAGGAATACACCGGCCTGTTGGCCATTTTGGGCATGAAGTAATACATCAGTCCAAGGAAAGGCGTGGTCAGGAAGAACGCCACGGCATTGTGCCCGTACCACCATTGGACCAGGGCATCCTGCACGCCGGCATAAACACTGTAGCTCTTCAGAAAACTTACAGGCAGCTCGAAAGAGTTCACGATGTGCAGCATGGCTACCGTTACCCAAGTTGCGATGTAAAACCAAATGCCTACATAGATGTGTTGCTCACGGCGCTTCAGGATGGTTCCAAACATGTTCATACCAAACACCACCCATATCAGCGTGATGGCGATATCTATAGGCCATTCCAATTCAGCATATTCTTTTGACGTATTGTATCCTAAAGGTAGGGTTAAAGCCGCCGCAACGATGATGAGCTGCCAGCCCCAGAAATGCACCCTGCTGAGCACATCGCTGAACATCCGTGCCTTCAGCAAACGCTGGAGGGAATAATAAACACCGGTAAAGATGGCATTGCCAACAAAGGCGAAAATAACCGCATTGGTATGCAGCGGGCGCAAACGCCCAAAAGTGTGCCAGGAGGCGAAGTTGAGTTCCGGCAAGAACAATTGCATCGACACAATCAATCCAACCAGCATGCCCACCGCACCCCACAATAGGGTTGCCCAGGCAAATGCCCGCACAATCCGGTTGTCGTAAAAGAAGCTTTCTTTATTCATGGGTAGTATCTTGAGTTTTGGGTTTTATAGAAGTCATTTCATTGGTTTGTTGGGTCATTGGTTCCTGAGGCATGTCGTCAAACAGCACCCGCATGCCCGGAGTCACGAGGTCTTCATGCTGCCCTGATTTCACCCACCAGAAGAACACGGCAAGGAAAACCAAGCCTAAGGAAAGGCTGCACAGAATCAGCAGTGGCAGGATGTTCATATCAAACCCTCCCTTGCTGCAAAACGACGGGTGCGCCAAACAGCGAAAAGCGCTACAGAGATGCTGCTTACGGGCATCAATACTGCGGCAATCAGCGGCGACAACTGAGCGGTGGCCGCGAAATAGAGGCCAAAGGCATTGTAGCCCAGGCTCAGGTAGAAACTTTCCCTGCCTGCCCGGGCTGTATTTCGCGCAAAGCGCATAAAGACATTTAGTTTTTCAAGCGCATCATGCAACAAAATGCCTGATGAAGCCGGAGTGAACTGTGTCATGTCCTGGGCGAGCACGATTCCGGCATGGCCGGCTTTGAGCGCACCGGCATCGTTGAGTCCGTCGCCCAGCATCATTACTGTGGCACCGCGTGATTCCAACTCTTGCAGGGCTGCAACCTTCATCGAAGGATCCTGCCGAAACTGCATTTGTTGAAACACCCCGGGGATTTGTGCTTCGATATAAGCTGCATCTTTTTGGCTGTCGCCGGAAAGCAAACGCATGGTGTAACGTTCATGCAGTTGCTGCAACATCCGGGCTACGCCGTTCCTGAGTCGGTGGTGGGTGATGAAGGTGGCTACAGGTTTTCCGTCTAAAGTGATGTAGGTTTCCGCGCCATCATGGAGGTGTTCACCCGGATTGCTGCCGTTTGGCAATGCCCAGCTTTCCCTTCCGATGCGCAGTTCATGGCCGCCGTACTGCATGCGCAGTCCGCGTCCGCTTTGTTCTTCATAGAAATCAGGTTTAAGCGTGGCAACTCCGGCACAGGCTTCGGCGAGCACGCGGTTTACCGGATGCGTTGACGCTGTGGCAGCAGTAAAAATGAGGCTTTTGAGTGCTGCATCTGGCACCGCGCTGGTCCATTCCAGTTCCGCCTCTTTAGGATCGGTAAGGGTTCCGGTTTTGTCAAAAACCAAATGATCTATACCGGACAGCGTTTCCACCACTTCCGGGTTGCGCAGGTAAAACCCGTTTTTCCCCAGGATGCGGGTTGCGTTGCTGTAGGCAAAGGGCGTTGCGATGACCAGCGCACACGGACAGGCCACCATGAGCACGGCGGTGGCTGCAAACAAGGCTTTGCCGAGATCTACGGGCCACCAGGTCAGAAATGCGCCTGCCGCCAGCGCCAAAGTTCCCAGGGTGAACCAAATGCTCACCCGTTGGGCGAAGCGTCCGATGCGGGAAACCGGCCGACCATTCTGGCTGGCATTGCTCCACATCTGCTGCAGCCTGCTTTCGGTAAATGGGCGAACCACTTCCAGTTCCAGCATCCCCTGAACACTGCGGCCGCCGGCAAACAGCAGTTCACCTGCCACTTTATACACCGGTGCAGATTCACCGGTTACGTAGCTGTAGTCTATCAATGCGCTGTGCGACATCAGGATGCCATCGCCGGGAATGATTGTTCCGTTGCGCACCTGAACCCTGTCGCCGGGAACCAGGTCAAACACGCGCACCGCCTGCGTTTTCCCATCCTTCACCACCAGTGCCGACAAAGGAAAGAATCGCTCTGCGCTGCGGTCGAAGCGGATGGCTTCCCAGGTTCGTTCCTGCAACCAGGTTCCAATCAACAGAAAGAAGACCAGGCCGCTCAGGCTGTCGAAATACCCCGGACCTATACCTGTGGCCACTTCATAGATGCTTCGCAACCAAAGCGCAGTTAATCCGATGACCAAAGGCACATCTACCGAAAGTTCCCTGGCTTTAAGTGCCCGGGCACTTTTGGTGAAATAATGACCTGCAGCGAAGAACAAAACGGGAATAGACAATCCAACATTCAACCAGGAGAACAATTTCTGGAAGCTTGCCTCTGAAAGTCCCAGGTATTCCGGGAAGCTGAACAACATGATGTTGCCAAAGGCGAAGCCTGCAACGGCCAGTTTCAGGATGGTTTTTCCCTCATCTTTGCGGGTATTGGTCTGGGCATCGGGCACAAGCGCAGGTGTATATCCGAGGCTGTCCAGGAGCCTGACCACAGCAGGAAATCCAGTGCGCTCCGGATTAAACGCCACATCGAGTTTTTTCTTTACAAAATCAACACGCGCACTGTACACACCCTCAAGTACGGATGGCAACTTTTCGAGCAGCCAGACACAACTGGCGCAGTGCATCTGTGGAATTTCGAACGTGCACTGTTGCCTTTGGGCATCGCGATAGGTAGTGAATTCAGATGCGAGCACCATCAATTCATCATCCGAGGGCAGGCTGATCTGACCTTTCTTTATGCCCGGGTTTGCATCAAACTGATAATACGCACAGAGGTTGTTGTCTTTAAGGATGTGATAAACGGTTTCACAACCCCTGCAGCAAAACTGAAGTCCATTGTCAGAAATGGGGTAGCCGGATGCCTCTGAACCACAATGATGGCAGGCATGTGCTACGGCTGTTGACTCCTTCTTCATCCCTGCTTCAAAATTGAAGGGATGCTCAGGATTACATCCTGACCTGAGTCAATTCACTGCCTGATATCGGGCAGCAGGTGTGTGATCACCAAAGGAGCTGCTTCCAGCATTTCCCGGAGCACTTTTTCCAGTGAAGAGGCGCGGGCGCCGTTGAACTTCCAGCACAACAATCCAAAGTCGGCCTGCTTTTCTGCAGCGGCCTGAAAGATGAAGCTCGGGAACATTCTTTTCAGGGCAGATTCTTCATTTTTGAAATCAAAAGGCGGTTGATTATTCCGCACTTCGATGCGCGCATATTCCAGCAGTTTTTTGCCTTTGAACAGTTCCAGAGGGCAGCGCCAGGACAGCAACCACAAATTTGGATTTCCCTTGAGGCCACGTTCGCGGAGCCATTGAAGCGGCGTATCCACTTCGGTATTGTGTAAAAGCAGCACCACACGCCCCAGCGCATTGGGCATTTTTTGCAGTTCGATTGGCTTGTTCCACAAACCTTTATCTACTTCAATGTTCATGGAAGGATACCGGGCCTGCAACAATGTGCGTGCCCGGCATACTTCCTGTTGCAGGCTTTGCCTGAATACATCCTGCAGGTCAAGCATTACGGCTTGTCCGGTGGATGACAGCTGTGAAAAACTCGTAATTACCAGGGTACTGATGCGGTTGCCAAGAGCCTCAAAAATGGGCTCCACCAATTCGGTTTTATTGATAATATCAATTGGCAGTATTGCAATCATCCCCCTAAACGATTCAAACACCGGCTGCCCGGGCTGAATCTTCTGTTATTCTATCGGTATCTGTTTCTTTTTTTCTGTTTCAGCCAATTGCTTGTTCCTGTTCAGTTCCAAGGTAAGAACACCTTCCTTGTAGTGCGCATGGATTTGCCCTTCCAGGACGTCTTCGGGCAATGAAAATGAACGGCTGAACATCTGGTAGCTGAATTCGCTGCGCGTAAGACGTTCGTTGTCTTTACCGTTTTGTTGTGACTTCTTTTCACCGCGGATGGTAAGTTGGCCGTTTTTCAGGCTCACTTCGATTTCATTTTTCTGAAACCCGGGCACCGCTGCTTCCAGGATGTAGTGGTCGGGTGTTTCGCGCACGTTCACGGCGGGAACATCTCCGTTGCTTTTGAAAAACCTGGGTAATTCAATAAATGGGGTTGCGAACAAATCATCGACCCAATTGTCCAAAATGCTGCTTCTTCTTGCTAATGACATAAACGTAAAATATTAAACGATTGATGCAGGCAAAGTTCAAGCGGCAGCCTCAGGAAACACATGACGCCAGTCACCCAAGTGACTGATAAAGGTCAAAAATGCGTCACGGATGATACATGACTCAGGTGGGGCTTACCACTTCAGGGCCTTGAGTTTCTCAGGGAACAACAGTTTGATGTGCGAACCACTGATTTCCAGGATCCCATCGGCTTTAAAGCCGCTGAGCACCCTGATGGCAGACTCTGTGCTCGTACCGGCCATACTTGCAAGCAGTTCCCGGGAAACAGCCACGCCGTAGCGGCTGTCGCTGTCGCTGACTGTTTCAAACAACTTCACCAAAGCTTCGGCAACCCGTTTGCGCACGGTATCATAAGCGAGCTTGAGCAGTTCCTTTTCCTTGGAGGCGATGTTGTTGCTGAGCAGTTTCACGAAATAAACCATGGTAGCGGTATCGCCGGTGATGTAGCGGAGGAAGTCATCGGACTGATACAGTTCAATCTCACAATCTTCCAAAGCTTCAGCACTTTCTTCACGCGGGTTTCCACCCATGCTGCTTACATATCCAAAGAATCCGCCGGAGCCAACAAGGTCGGTGGTATATTCTTTTCCATCCTGATTGTAGCAATACAGGCGCACCGTTCCTTTCAGCAGTTTGTACACATAAATGCTTGGATCGCCTTCGTGGTACACGGTGTCTTTGCGGGAATAATGGCGTTGATGTGTTTGGATTTCGCGGTTTGCAGCGGCCTGAACATTTGCCTGGCCCAACAAACGCTCTTTCAGGGCATCAGATTTTTTCAGGCGATTTTCGAGGGTGCGCAGCAAATCCGTTTCTTCAAATGGCTTGGTGATGTAATCATCAGCGCCTAAACTCATTCCGAAGCGCACATCCGTTTTTTCTGTTTTGGCCGTAAGAAACACAAATGGAATGCCTGCAGTTTCCGGCCTTTGGCTCAGGATGTGCAGCACACCGTAGCCGTCGAGGCCGGGCATCATGATGTCGCAGATGATCAGATCCGGGCGTTCGTTCAAACTCAGATCCACACCTTTCCTGCCATCTTCAGCCACCACCACCTCATAACCTGCCAGTTCAAGGATTTCAGCGGTGTTCTCTCGAACATCCACGTTGTCTTCAATGACCAGAATTTTCTTCTTCATCCGCGCTCAAAGGTATAAAAACTTCGAATGTTGTTCCGGTTTCGGGACTGCTGTTGCAGCTGATCTGGCCACCCATCAGTTCCAGGTACTGTTTTACGATGTGCAGTCCCAGGCCGGTTCCATCAATATTGGTCACATTCCGGGCCCTGAAAAACCGGGAAAAAAGGTTCTTCCGATCCTCCTCCGGAATGCCCATACCATTGTCGCGAACCCGCACCCTGAGCACGTTTTCTTCATGAACGGCCTCCAAAATCACCACCCCTTTCCCGGCTTCTGAATATTTAATGCCGTTGCTCAATAAGTTCAACAATACATTCCGGAATAAATCCGGATCAAGCGTCAGGGTCAACGCTTCCGGATACTGTTTCAGCAATTGTTGTCCGGGCTTCAGGTTGAGTTCCGCATCTTCACACATTTCATCGAGCAGGGCAGACACATTGGAAGGAACCGGCTTGTTCCGGATCAGTCCTTCTTCCAGCTTGCCCAATGACAGAAAATCGTTGAGCAATTGGTTCAGGTGTGTGATGTTCTTGCGAATTTTATGCACGTGGTCCAGCACTTTTCCTGTATTGCCTTGTTCGTTGTATCGGCGGATGAGGTCGGCTGAACTGTTGATGGTGCTCAGGGGTGTTCTGAATTCATGTGAGGCCATGCTCACAAAACGTGTTTTCAATTCACCCAGTTCCTTCTCTTTGTGCAGCGCTTTGAGCATGTCCTGCTCCGCTTGCTTGAGGTGTGTAATATTGGTTTCGATCATCAGGATGCTTTGCACCAGGTTGCGTTCCTTAATGGGCACGGCATCAATCAGAAAACAATGATCGGAGAATTCAATTTCAAAGGAACGAGGGTCGCCCTGCAGCACCTTGTTGAGGTGTTTTTCTGCCAGCTCGCGCAATTCCGGACGAAGGCGTTTCAGGTAGTTGGTACCAATGAGGAACCTCGGATCAATTCCTAAATCACTCAGGCCCTTTCCCTCTACAAAGACATAATTAAAATCGGCATCCAGGATGGTAATGGTTCCATTGGGATAATTGCGCGCAATGGTGGTGTACACCTTCTGGCTTTGCAGCAGTTGTTCTTCCGCCTTCCGGCGCAATTCCAAAGTACTTTTCAATTCTTCGGTGCGCGTTTCTACTTCTTCGTGCAAACGTATATGGTAATGCTCTTTCAGCTCGCGCGACTGCACTTCTTCGGTCAGGTCATGAATGATGCCCACATAAAAATGCTGTCCGTGTTCTACAAAGTGGCTCACCGCCAGGCGCAGCGGGAACAGGCTGCCATCCTTGCGTTTTCCTACCACTTCCCTGCCAACACCTATAATCTTTCGCTCACCGGTTTCTTCGTAATTCCTGATGTACTGATTGTGCCTGGAATGATCCGGTTCAGGCATCAGAACATGAACATTCATTCCATGTAAGGCACCGCTTTCGTAACCAAACATGTTCAGTGTTGCCTGGTTGCATTCTACAATCAAGCCTCTGGAATTGATCACGATGATGGCGTCAACGAGGGTGTGAAAAATCGCATTTAAACTGAGTTCCGCCGAGGGAACCGAACTGTGCGGAGTCTCTGCTTGCATCTCCTCTTCCTTCCTCCTTTTGGTCAACGAAGATACTTGTTTCAGCACAAAAACTGATATTCGTCATATTGCCCGGTTGTTCCTGACGTTTTTCTGACAGGAATAAAAACGGATCAGGAAGGCGTTATTTGCAGCCTCATAGAAATGCGCCGAATTGGGTTCTTGTTGTTGCTGCTCGGGCTGCTTCCAAAGAAGGTGGAGGCCCAGCATTTACGTACCCATCATGAATATTGGGCAGATTCGGTATTGCGCACACTTTCGCTTCGCGAGATGGCTGCGCAGATGATGATGGTGGCCGCCTGGAGCAATAAAGACGAAGCGCATACGGCACAAATTGAAGAATTGATTCACCGCGAGCGCATTGGAGGACTGATTTTTTTCCAGGGCACTGCCGAAAAACAAGTTTGGCTTACCAACTATTACCAGCAAATCAGCAAAACGCCCATGCTCATCGGCATTGACGGGGAATGGGGTCTGGCCATGCGGCTCAAGGATTTAGAACGCTATCCATATGCCATGACCCTTGGTGCGGCAGGCAGTGAAGGGCTTGCATTCCGCACCGGCGCAGCCATGGGGCGCGAATGCCGGCGTATTGGCGTGCATATCAACTTCGCGCCGGTGGTAGATGTCAATACCAACCCTTCGAATCCCATCATTGGATTTCGGAGTTTTGGCGAACGCGCCACAGAGGTGCAAAGGCTGGCCAATGCATTCATACGCGGCATGCAAAGCGAGGGCGTGATGGCCTGCGCCAAACACTTCCCCGGACACGGTGATACCGAAACGGATTCACACCAGGACCTGCCTTTTCTGGGGTTCGACAGAAAGCGACTGGACAGCCTGGAACTGGCGCCTTTCCGCGCCGCCATAGCGCAGGATGTGGCTTCCATCATGGTTGGTCATCTGGAAGTACCTGCGCTGGACAGCACGCCGAACCTCCCTGCCAGCCTTTCATCCAAAGTAGTCCGGGAACTGCTGCGCGGGGAGCTTGGATTTGAAGGACTGATCATCACCGACGCCCTGAACATGAAAGGGGTTAAACGCTTTTTCCCTCCGGGATATGCCGAATATGAAGCCTTTATGGCGGGAAACGACATCCTGCTGTTTCCGGAAAATGTTCCCTTGGCATTGGATCTGATCACAGCGGCTGTGGACAGCGGTTTGGTGGACAGCTCCGAGGTGGCAGCCCGCGCCTTTCGCATCCTGTGTGCAAAAAGCAGGCAAGGCCTGAATGATTACAAGCCGGCAATCACCAGCCATCTGGACCTTTCCTTCTCCTTCAACAACAAAGGACAGTTTCTGGAGGAAGCCGCCAATAAAGGCATCACGCTGGTTTCTGACTATGACAAGCTGATTCCCCTGAATGCCAACCATCCGTTCCGCATGGCGAGCCTTGCCGTGGGCAAATCAGATTATTACCGCTTTCAGGATGAGCTGAACCGCTACCACAAAACCGACCGTTTTCTGGCAGACCGCAATGATGGTTACGGCAGTTTCAAAGCGCTGGAAGACACCTTGGCCTCCTACGACCTGGTGGTGCTTTCACTACATGACGCCGGTTTATGGGGGAAAAAGGCTGTTCAGGTGCCGCAGGCCCTGCTGCAAACCATCCATAACCTGAATGAGCGCACACGTTTGATGGTGGTGAACTTCGGCAACCTGTATCAGCTGGGGCAAATGCCCAACATCAACAACGCCATTTCCGCTTTTGAAGACCATCCGGCCTTTCATGTACATACTGCTGCTGCGCTGTTTGGGATAGAACCTTTCGCAGGCAGGCTTCCGGCTGGCGTAAGTGCAGCCTGGCATGCCGGCACGGGTATTTCAACCGCCAAAATGCTGCATCCAAAAATCCCGGCCGCCGGCCCCATGGACTGCAAACCCGACAGCCTCATTCTGCGCAAAATTGATGCGATGTTGCAGCGCATCACCAGCTCAGGAGCGGCTCCGGGCGGACAGCTGCTGGTGGTACAAAAAGGCCGAAAAGTGCTGGAACGCAACTTCGGCAGTTTTGATTATTCAGGACAACGCCCGGTGAGTGCCGATGACCTGTACGATGTTGCGTCCATCACCAAAACAGCTGCGACAACCCTGGCGTTCATGAAGCTGTACGAAGCAGGGAAACTACATCTGAGCGACCGCCTCGAACAATTCCTTCCGGAGTTTGACAGCAGCAACAAAAGCGGCATCACCATGGAACAGCTGTTGCTGCATGAAGCCGGACTTCAGGCGTGGATTCCTTTTTATCAGGATTTGTTGGCGCATCCTGAATACTTGCTTGACCGCAGCCATGCAGGTTGTGGCTGTTTGCAGGTTGCAGAAGGCGTGCACATGGACTCTACGTACCTGCGGTTCATCCACAAACGCATATTGGAATCGCCGGTGCAGGAACGCGGTCGATACGTGTACAGCGATTTGGGCATGATGCTGTTGCAGCGCGTCATCGAAAGCGTCAGCGGGGAACGGCTGAATGAGTATGTTCACCGACACTTCTATGCACCGATGGGACTGCAGCGCATCAGCTTTCTTCCGCTGGAGAAATACGACCGAAACATGATTGCGCCAAGCACCGACGACCAAACCTTCAGAAAGCAGGTGTTGCGTGGATTTGTGCACGACCCTGCTGCAGCCATGCTGGGCGGCGTGAGCGGGCATGCAGGGTTGTTTTCCAATGCCTCCGACCTTGCGGCGGTTTATGTGATGCTGCTGAATGGAGGCTATTACAATGGAATCCGTTTCCTCAAACCGGAAACCATTGCACGCTTCACCAAAAAACAGCACAACACATCACGCCGCGGACTGGGCTTCGACAAACCGGAAACGAATCCGCGACTGGCCAGCCCCGCCAGCAGTTATTGTGCTCCGGAAACCTTTGGACATACGGGTTTTACCGGAACTGCTGTTTGGGCCGACCCAAAAGAACAATTGATTTTTGTGTTCCTGAGCAACCGTGTGTACCCGGATGAAGGCAACAACAGCCTGGCCAAGAACAACTTCCGCACGGAGCTGCAGCGTTTGGTGTACGAAGCGTTGAATTAACGTGTACTGCCCGGGGCTGCCTATTTTTGCCGCATGAAAGTTGAAGCGGCATCCTTGTCTGTTCAAAAGTTGCACCAGCTGTTGCTGGGCGCCATTGGTCCACGACCTATTTGTTTTGCCAGCACCGTAGATGCCGAAGGCCGGCGCAACCTGGCTCCCTTCAGCTTCTTCAATGTATTCAGTGCCAATCCGCCCATCGTGGTGTTCAGTCCTGCCCGCAGCGGACGCGACGGCAGCAACAAGCATACTTACGAGAATGTGCTTGAAGTTCCCGAGGTGGTCATCAACGTAGTGAACTATGCCATGGTGCATCAAACCAGCCTGGCCAGTTCACCCTTTGCCAAGGGCGTTGATGAATTCGAAAAAACAGGCTTCACACCTTTGGCCTCCGAACAGGTAAGGCCCTGGAGGGTTGCAGAAAGTCCGGTGCAGATGGAATGCGATGTACTGGAAGTACGACCTTTAGGCGATGGCGGAGGCAGCGGGAATCTGGTGATTTGCCAGGTGAAACTGATCCACGTGAACGACGAAATTCTGGATGCCGATGGCCGCATCGACCAGACCAAAATCGATTTGGTGGCACGTATGGGCGGCGACTGGTACTGCCGCGCACATGGCGATGCGCTGTTCAGCATTGCAAAACCACTCACAACGGTAGGGCTGGGTGTTGATGCGCTGCCGGAGCACATCCGCTTAAGCCACAGACTTACGGGCAACCACCTGGGCATGTTGGGCAATCAGGAAACCTGGCCGGGCGAAGAAGAGATACAGGCAGCGCTCAGCACGTTTGGAGCGCATCCAAGCGCTGAAGATGTGGCCATGCGCCTGCTCGACCAGGGCGAAGCCCGCGCAGCACTATGCGTGTTGCTGGGAAGTGTTTGATTCGGGCTGGAATTCCGTGCGGTTGGTACAAGCTGTGCAAATCTGACCCCGCAGGAACAATGGCTATACGGCATGTGCTTGTTCCGTTCAGCGGATCAGCTGAATGGTCCCATTTCCGCGTTCGGTTGGGCCATCCTTTCTTTTGCGCGTGAACAGATAATAGTAAACGCCCTCCGGCAGCTCAGCACCAGTATTGTCCACGCGCCCATTCCAGCAATCTTCCGGAGCAGTTGCATGGAAAACAAGCAAACCCCATCGGTTGTAGATGTATAAATCCAGCTCATCGCAGGAACTGCTGATGCCTGCCAAACGGTAGCAATCATTCACCAGGTCGCCGTTTGGTGTGAATACATTCGGCACTTCCAGAATCCCGGTGGAATCGGTGAGCACAGCCACGGGGAATATTGCCGAATCCGGACAGCGCCCGGCGGAATTAGTCGTCTTCAAACGCACAATCCAATTACCCTTTGTGTAAGCGTGTTTCACCTCAAAGCCGCTGGCCGAAGCTCCATCACCAAAAAACCATACGGGATTGGCCACATTGGTGCCATTCACCTTAAAGTTTACCGTTTGGCTGCAGGGCTGGATGTCATAAACCGGTTCCACCTGCGCACCATCTTCCAGTATTAACTGGTACACGGCGCTGTCGTTGACGTTGCAGCTGAAACTGTCCAGCACCCTAAGCACAATTCTGAACGTTCCGCCCTTGCTGTATTGATGCACGGGATCTCGCTGGTTCGAGGTGGTTCCATCGCCAAAATCCCACAGGAAGCTGCGGGCATTTCGGCTTTTGTTGGTGAACCGGACGGTAAGCGGCGCACACCCTGTCTTTGGCTGCAGGTCGAAATCGGCCTCTACAGCATAGGTAATGTTGAAATCAATTTTGAAGCTGGCATTGCTGCATCGGTAGCTCAAATTCTTGGGGAATACCACACCGGGCGTTATCGGAAAATCGTTGAGGCCGGGTGGTTCAGGTGGACAGC
This sequence comes from uncultured Flavobacteriaceae bacterium, assembly GCA_964586595.1. GTDB lineage: Bacteria > Bacteroidota > Bacteroidia > NS11-12g > UBA955 > REEB481. The sequence continues at coordinate 42,989 of CAZPHB010000016.1, forward strand.
TGGCGCACACGCTCTGGTAGATGACGCCGGATTTATCAAAGCGACTGGTTCCACCGTCCACATGGTCTTCACTTTCATCTCCGCCGAAGAAGGTTGCATATTGAAGTGCTTTGGCATCACGACCCAATACATACAGGTAAAAGTCGCTGCCGTCTGTGGTGGATTGCAGCGCATTGCTGCTCACCTCCAGCCTGTCCGTGGTGCTGGACGTATTCGGTGGAATATTGCTTCCCCAGGCACTTACATAGATGTTGTAGCAATTGTCCACCATGAACGCCGAGGGACAGAGCTGCGCGATGCGTGCCAAGCTGCCGTAGGTGGTTACAAATTCCAACGAGTCGAGGTTATGGGTAAAACGCGCCACAAACTGACCGGTTTGGTCGTTGCCGTAGGTTCCGGGCGTGCGGGTAATTACACCGGTGGTTTGGCCCATGGCGTAAAGCTTGTCGTCCACATCAAAATCGATGAAGTACACCTGGTCATAATCGGCGGTTCCATAGAAACTGGTTTTCAGGAAATCACCTGTTTCTCTGTTCAGGTGGGCGATCCATCCATCGGCAGAACCACCTGCATAGGTCATCTGCAGACCTGAATCCACCATGGCCAGGCTGCGGTTGGTTGTTCCACCGGCCACCCAAAGACCGCCGGAGCGGTCCAGTTTTACGCTGTACGCCGCTTCGCTGCCTGCTGTTCCGTAGAACGTACTCCAGCGCAGCTGATTCAAAGTACTGTCGAACGAGAACATATAGGCATCCAGCCCGCCGGCATGCGTGGTTTGAAAAGCTCCCGGAGTTGTAGTGGCATTGCTGCTTTGGGTGCAGGTAGCCACATACACGTTGTTGGAATCATCGGTGATGATGTCACCGCGGAAATCATCGGCATAGTTGTGGCGCAGCGCACCGGTCACCAAGCCATCGCGGTTGCTTCCGCCCATAAATGTTCCCGCAAGCAATGTATTCCCCTGCGCATTGAGGCGCATCACAACAATGTCAAATGCGCCATTGAAGGAAGTATCGTATCCTTTTTTTCCGGGGAAATTGTTGCTGGCGGTAGTTCCCAGCATCCAGAGGTTGTTGCTGCGGTCCACCACCAGGCTGTGCGGATATTCATCGTTCCAGCCACCAATGTATGTGGCATAGCGCAACTGCTTCCCGTCGCTGCTGTATTTACTGATGCTGATATCTGCCGGCAAATTGGCAGGGGTGACACCTATTCCTCCGCCATAAACTGTCTGATAAGCGCCGGCAGTGACGGGGTATTCCCCTTCCGAATTGTCCACAATACCACCTGCGTACAGACTTCCTTCTTCATCATAGGTTGCGGTAAATCCGAAGTTATCGCCTACAGAACCGCTGTAGGTGCTGAACACCAGCGTTGGATCGATGACCAGCGGGAGGCTGCGGTCGTAATTCCCTAATATGAATGAAACCGTTTGTCCATTGGTCTGAAACCTGGCCGTTACCGGAACGGTATCCTGTTGCCGCACCTGCCAAGCCAGTGGGGCGGTTTCAATCCAGTCGCCCAGGCTGTTGCGTATGCGCAGCGAACCTTGTTCGTCGAGCCACATGCCTTCCTGACCCTCGTAACGCATTTGAATACGGTTTGGGTCGGCACCCGGTGCAAGCAGCCAGGTGCTGCGCGGAAAACCGGAAGGTGCATCAAACTCCAGGTCAATTCCCGGGTAAACGTTGTTCCAACGAATGCGGGCCGCCGCGTGCAGATCTGTTTTCCAGTGCGAAGGGTCATTCCCCAGAAAATAATTATAGCCCGCAGGACCCTCTTCAAGGGCTATAGGCTGCACCGGTGTGCAGTTTAAAAACGTAACGCGCAAGGCATGGCGGCGCACCACAAAAGTGGAATCAAAACGTTTCAGTCGGTGGAAATGGTTCCAGGCGGCATGGTGGTCATCGCGGTGTAACAGGTTTAGGGTCCAACCGTTGGTACGGGCAAAGAACCCTCCGCCATTGATTCCGGCATGAAAAGCATAATCACCCGACCATTGACCTTTATTGGGCATGAATACGCCCTGCGCCTTGAGCATCGCAAAAAGGCTCAAACACAAAAGAGAAAGCAGCAAGCGCCTGCGCATCAATGTACGAATTTAGCCAAATATACCAATCACCGCGGTGCAAGCCGCAAGAGCCCTGCTGCAGACAGTATATTTGCGGGAATTTCCATGGAACTGAATGAACAACAACTGCTGCGCAGACAATCGCTGGGCAGGCTTCGTGAATTAGGCATTGACCCGTTTCCGGCAGAAGGTTTTGATGTGAACTGCACGGCAGCGCACATACACGCCAACTACACACCGGGAAAATCCGGCTTTGAAGCCGTGGCACTGGCCGGAAGACTGATGACCCGCAGAATCATGGGCAAGGCTTCATTCGCCGATTTGCAGGATGCCACCGGCAGGGTGCAGCTGTACATCAACCGCGATGAGCTTTGTCCGGGGGAAGATAAAACGTTCTACAACGAGGTATTCAAAAAGCTGTTGGACATTGGCGACATCATCGGCGTGCTGGGGCATGTTTTCACCACACAAACAGGTGAAACGTCGGTGCACGTGCACAGCCTGCGCCTGTTGAGCAAATGCCTGAATCCGCTCCCTTTGCCCAAGGAAAAAGACGGCGTGGTTTTCGACGCATTTACAGATCCGGAAGCCCGACATCGCATGCGTTATGTGGATCTGGTGGTGAATCCGGGCATCAGGGAAACCTTCATCAAGCGCAGCCGCATCATCCAAAGCCTGCGCGATTTATTCAACAGCAAAGGTTACCTGGAAGTGGAAACGCCCATCCTGCAACCCGTTCATGGCGGAGCTGCAGCCCGTCCTTTTGCCACGCACCACAACGCCCTCGACATCCCTTTGTACCTGCGCATTGCCAATGAATTGTACCTGAAACGCTTGATTGTGGGCGGCTTTGACGGCGTTTATGAATTTGCCAAGAACTTCAGGAATGAAGGCATTGACCGCACGCACAATCCGGAGTTTACCGGACTTGAAATCTATGTAGCCTACAAAGACTACCACTGGATGATGGATTTTACGGAAGAGATGCTTGAGAAAGCCGCCATCGACGTGAATGGCAGCAGCACGGTAAGCTGCGGGGTGCATGAAATCTCTTTTCAGCGGCCCTTCCGCCGCATAACGATGCACGATGCCATTCTGGAATATGCAGGCGTGGACATCAGCGGCATGGATGAAGCTGCACTGCGCGACACCGCAAAAAAACTGGGTGTGGAAGTGGATCCGAAAATGGGTGCCGGCAAAATCATCGACGAACTGTTCAGCGAAAAAGTAGAGAAGAATCTGATTCAGCCGACCTTCATCCTGGACTATCCCCTTGAACTGAGCCCACTTACCAAAAAACACCGGGAGAAAAACGGTTTGGTAGAGCGCTTTGAGCTATACGTCAACGGCAAGGAACTGGCCAATGCCTATACCGAGCTGAACGACCCCATGGATCAGTTTGAACGTTTTGAAGAACAGCTGAAGTTGGCGGCCCGTGGCGATGAGGAAGCCATGGCCATGGATCACGATTTCCTGAGGGCACTCGAATACGGCATGCCTCCAACCGCCGGACTTGGCATTGGCATCGATCGTCTTGCCATGTTGCTTACCAATCAGCAGAGCATTCAGGAAGTATTGTTCTTCCCTCAAATGCGCCCGGAACACGGTTGATATACACCTGCGTAATTGCCTATAAAAAAAGCCGCTCCATGATTATGGAGCGGCTTTTTTGTGCAGCGCTTCTTGGCTTAGAAGAACTTATAGCGGTAATCCTTAATGCCCGCAAGTTTGCGCATGGCATCGGTAATCTTACCTTCAATTTGTTGCGAGGAGTTTTGCATGTCCAACATGATGCGGCGACTTTCGAGGCCGGTTTTCGGGGCTTCCACATTGTTCACCTTATCAATCATGATGACGCTTACGCCGTTCGCGCCAATGATGGGCTGACTCATCACTTTTTCCTTCAAACCGAAGATCGCGCCTATGATGCGCATATCTGCACCTACAAATGGCAATGAACCGTTGGAGAAATTTTGGTTTTCGATTGGCTGGGCAATGGTTTGCAGCTTGATGGCCAATTCTTCCATGGTTTTCACACCTTTCATGGCTGCTTCCATCTTTTCTTTCAGCTTTTCACCTTTCTTTTCATTGCGGACCAGAGGTTCGATGCGTTCGCGAATGTCCTTCACACGGGCGTAACCTTCCTTCTTGAGTGTAGTGAGGCGCACCACAATTTGGCGGCTGCCGCTGTTGAATACCGGAGAAATGGCACCTTCTTCTGTTTCCGCATCAAAAGCCCAACGAATCACATCAGAGGCTGATTCTGCTCCGGGAATCCCGCGATCTCCGGGTTTCAGGTCTTTGGCCACACGCGGATTCAGGTTCTGCTTTTCTATTTGTTTCTCGAACGATTTAGGATCAGACTCATTGAGCGCTGAGCGGAATTGGTTGCTGATGTTCGATACGCTGTCGATGGTGTGGCTTCCGGGGGTAATGTCCTGTTTGGTGGAAGCGAACTTATACACCAGGTTGTTCGGCGCAGACAATGCCTTGATGACGTGCAAAGCGCCATTCATTCCACGTACCAGGGTGATTGCTCCGGCGCTGAGTGAAGCAGCAGCTTTTTCAAACGCAGGACCATATTGCGTGGCAATTTCGCCCGAGGACCTCCAACCCAGATTACCGCCATTGGAAGAAGTAGCATAATCTGTGCTGTTGTTGGCGGCGAGTTTGGCAAAATCTTCGCCGGCGCGGGCTTTGCCCAATACTTCAGCAGCCAACCTTTGCGCGGCAGCAGAATCCGGAATATTCGCTGCATTTGGCGACAAGGTAATCTGTGCCACATTGTACCGCGTCATGGAATCGGCTTTTTGATCCACCTTCACATACACGTAGAACGCGCCATCTGCGTACATCGGGCCAACCACTTCGCCTATTGGCGCAGCAATGGCCATGTTTTCCACAGCAGCAGGAAGTGATCCGGGTGGAACCCAACGGTTTTCCACGCGGCTGTCGTTGGTATCGGGTTTGTTCGAACGGAAGTTGTCGGCAACGGTGAGCGCTGCGCGCAGGTTTTCAGCGGTATCGGCACGGGTAGGGTTGATGTCCCAAACCACGTAATCCAGATCGCGAGATTCCTCCTGTTTGTATTCCTCCTTGTGTTCACGCAGGTAGGCTTCCAAATCTTCGTCCGTAATCTTAATGTCCTTATCGGCAATGGAATTCAGATTCAGCGAAACCACCTTTCCATTCACCGTTCTGTTGCTGTTGATGTAATCTTGCTTCAGGTATGCTTTGGAATAGTAGTTACACTTGCTGATGTAGTTCAGGTAGCGTTCGCGCAGCACCTCTGTTTCGATTTGCTTCTTCAGGTTGTTTACGAACTCCTGAGCCAAGGGTGAACTTTGGTATTGGTTGTTGAGGAAATCGCGAACGGTTTTGGGAGAAAAAACGCCTTTTTCGTCTGTGAAGTATTGCTTCACGAGCTGGTGCGGATTTTTTCCGAGCAGGAGTTCCACCCATTCGTCTTCGCCAATGGTGAAGCCTGCGCGACGGTATTCTTCCTCCGTTACGTATTTTTCCACGAGTTGACCCCATGTTACACCGCGGATGTATTCGCGGATTTGATCATTCAACTCCTTTTGACCGGTGTTTTGAAGGTAGTTTTTCTCATTGGTTTCGTTCAACTGGTTGAACTCTTCAATGTTGACTTTCACGCCGTTCATCACGGCCACGGAGTTGTCGGCGGGACCGGAGTTGCCGCCTGTACTGGTTAATAGGTCGCTTACAACAAACAGAATAAGGGCTGCGATCACAACGATCACCACCCATCCGGAATTGCGCAGCTTGGTAATTACAGCCATATCGCTAAAGGTGCGCAAAATAAGGCCGAGTGCAACAAAAATGCAAAGATTGATTCAAGGCATTAATCCAGATAAAAACGCGTGCTCACTTTTCCGAGGTTTGATTCCATCACTGCTTCGTACAAACCGCTGCGAAAACGGCTTCTGGGCAGCTTTACATCACCTTCTGCCGCAAAGGGTTTGTTGAATCCCTGGGAATACACCAGTTCATTCATGCGGTACAAACGGAGTGAAAAAGTTTTCACGCCGGGGTAAGCATAATGAATGTAGAAGTGCTCGCTCCGCTTTTCCATATACACATCGAGGTAAGGCTGGGGTATATACGCTTCCCGGGCAGAGAGGTCTTTGCTGCGAAAATTCCTTGTTTCAACGGTGGCCACGCGTTCACGAAGCACCGTATAGGCGGTGGCTATTTGCTTTCCGGAGGCTGCTACGGAGATGTAATCTCCGAAGAACACGTCTTTTCCGGCAGGAGGTGTAGCAACATCGGTTACCCTGACCTGACGTAACTTTTTACCTTTTTTCAGCGCTGCCAGATACACATCCATGAAGATGTTCTCTGTTGAATGCCTGCGGTCGTAGAACAACACATAAACCTTACCGTTGCGAGGGTCAGCGCTGAGATGCGGCATATATTGGTCGGTGCCGCTGTACCCGTCGTTGTTCAGGCGCCCCAACGGACCCCAATCCTGACCGCCGTTCTTTGAGTAGCGGTAAAACACATCGCAATCACTGGTAAGTTCGTTATTTTTTTCCCTGAAAATCAGTCGGTCACTCCAAACGATATACATACCTCCATGTGCATCTGCTGTGATGAACGGCATGCCATTGGCGCGCATCACACCAGAGAAATCCTGTTTCCATCCATCGTGCTGAATGGCAATAAGTTGATCTGTTCCCCAGGTTTTGCCACCGTCGGTGCTTTTATCGAGGTAAATTTTATTTCGCGCAGCCCAGCATAAATACACCACTCCTTCGCGGTTTACCGCTATGGTTGCACCTTCTACGGTGCTGTCGCCGTCGGCACAATCGCCCAAGTCATCAGAAACCACCACGGGCTGCGAAAAAGTATCGCCCTGATTGTCGCTGTACGCGAAACGGATTCGGGAAGAATCGCGCGGGTCGGCACTTCCATAGCGGTCAAATTCCGTCCAGGAAAGGTACAGACGCCCGCGATACGGACTGCCTGCGCGTTCATCCAAAGCCATCCAGGGCTTATCCTGCACCTTCCCGGCCTGAAATCCAACACCGGTGCCGGAGGTGAAAGTTTTTCCGGAATCGTCGGAGCGCTGCACCACGATGCGGTCAAACCATTCAGGCCAGGAAAGCTTTGAATTTCTGGCAAGGTGGCAGAGGTAAAAACTGCCTGAGGCGGCAGACAGCAATACCGGATCACCGTAAAAGCCAAAATCAGATTTCACTTCGCGCTTTTCCCAGGTAATTCCGCCATCTTCACTTCGATACACCTGATTTACGTTGGTTCCGATAAGGCGCAGGTTCGGATTGCTGCGATGCAGGGCCAGGCTGGGCTCATTGGATGATTCAGGTGGTGCAGTAAGCAAAACCTGCGCCTGTAACTGGTGCAGGCAGCAACTTACAGCGCAAAGGAACAGGTGGCCGAAACGCATGCCTTTGGTTTATTCATGCTCCGGAATGCCTGCTTTTTGCGCACCCAGCCAACGCTCGGCATCCAAGGCAGCCATGCATCCGCTGCCTGCTGCAGTAACCGCCTGGCGATAGGTTTTATCTTGAGCATCGCCACAACAGAACACCCCGGCTACGTTGGTATAGGAACTTCCCGGCTTGGTTTGAATATAACCTTGCTCATCCATGTCCAGGAAATTTTTGAAGATGCCTGTATTGGGTGTATGGCCAATGGCCACGAAGAAGCCTTTCACCGGAAGTTCGCGCATTTCACCGGTCTGACTGTTTTTCACCCGAACGGCTTCCACCATTTTATCACCCAGCACTTCGTCGGTTTCGGAATTGAACAACACTTCAATGTTTGGGGTTTGCAGTACCCTTTGCTGCATGGCTTTGCTGGCGCGGAAATGATCCTTGCGCACAATCATGTACACCTTGGTGCATATTTTGGCCAGGTAACTGGCTTCTTCACAGGCGGTATCGCCGGCGCCCACGATGGCCACATCCTGACCGCGGTAAAAGAATCCGTCACAAACGGCGCAGGCACTCACACCGCTGCCGTTCAGTCGCTGTTCGCTGGGCAATCCAAGCCACTTGGCACTGGCGCCGGTGGCGATGATGACGGTTTCTGCAATAATTTCTTTGCTGTCGTCAACCACCACTTTATGAGGCGCACCCTTGCTGAAGTCAACCGCGGTAACCATTCCATAGCGAATGTCTGTACCCAATCGTTCTGCCTGCTTCTTGAACAATTCCATCATTTCGGGACCCATCACACCCTCCGGAAATCCGGGATAATTTTCTACATCGGTGGTGATGGTGAGTTGCCCGCCGGGCTGCAATCCTTCATATAACACAGGCTTCATGTCCGCCCTTGCCGCGTAAATAGCCGCGGTATATCCTGCCGGTCCTGATCCAATAATCAGGCATTCCACTTTTTCTGCTGCAGTATTGCTCATGTGGCAAAATTAGTTGTTTCACCATGCGCAACTTCGCACCTGAGTCACATAAAAAAAGAACCGCCCGAAGGCGGTCTTTTTTTGTTTTCTTGATTGTGGCGAAAGATGAATCTTCAGTCGCAATCATTGCTGAAATGGAACAGATAGATTCCGTCCACGGTATCGTCGCTGCTGCCTATGTCCTTGCGCACGATCTGACAACGCAGGGATTTGATTTTTACACCCGCAGGCAATGTGGGGAAAAATACCTGAGGCCTGAGCTGAAAGGTAAACAAGCCGGATGACTTTTCTTTCATGGCCAACTGAGGATTATTCCCTGTTTGCAGGATGGAAGCAATTTGGTAGGTAAGCCCGTCTGTACCCAAGCCCTGCGCAAAAACATACAGGTCCTTCACTCCTTTCATGGACGCTTTTTCTTCCATGTTGTTGTTGTAAATCAAGGTGAATACGTCGTTGCTGCTGGTAGGCACGGTATCCATTTTCAAGGTTTGCGGAAAGCTGGATACTTTGAGTGCTTCGGTTTTTGGACGCTCAACTTTGATGCTGAGGTCTTCGGTTTTGTCTTCGTTGCAGCCTCCGCCACCGGCGCCGGTTCCGTCTTTTTTCTTCACCAGCAACATGAAGCCTTTGTCGTAGATTTCACCTGCGGTGACGCCGTAGAATTTCGTAGGAACCATGCGGTAATACCACACATCATTTCCGGCGGGGGTCATCTTCAACTCCTCGTTGCTGCTGCCCCATTGTCCGTTGAAGGTGGGATCGGAAGCGGCCCGGTCCTTGGGCGACCAGGTCCAGATATACAATGGTTCCGCGCTGCCTATCAGTCGCTGGCAATCGCACTTCTTGATATCTACCCAAATGGTGATGGAATCGTCCGGATTGATGGGATCCGGGGTAATCCAGGCTTTTTGGGCTGAGGCCGCGAAGCTGCCAAAGGCAAATAAGGCGGCACTGAGTATAATCCTGTTCATGTTGCTTAAGATTTACGGGTGAACCAAAGGTGATAGCTGGTGGTGCGTTTGCCCTTGCAGCGCTTGTCGAGTTTCAACACCAAATTGGCATCCTGCGGGCGCACGGGGCGCAGCAGCTTCATGCTGAGTTCCTCAGCGCTGGCTTCGTCAAAAATTACGCTTGAGGGATATTGCACATCGTCGAACTTCCAACTGCCGCTGGCCTTGGGAAACAGGTTGTACGAGGTTCCTGCATCCAGCGTGTAGGTGAAGTCTGCCGATTTGATGTCCAGGGTCATGGGATTGCTGCCCAGAAACACATCGCTCACCTCCAGCAAGGTATCGCTTTCTACGAAGGCCAGGGTTTTGGTCACATCAATCTGGTCCACACGGGTAAGTACCCAGTTGGCGTTGATGCCTTCCAGCTTGCTGGCCGGCTCCCCGATTTTCTTGATTTCTTTCTTGCAGGCTGTCAGTCCAAAGAACAACAGCGTCATGCATATAAAGGTAAACTTTTTCATATCCTGGTAAGTTTATTAATCGCAGCCTCCGGTTGGGTTTAAGGGGAAGATGCTGGTTTGGTCGGAAATTGGGAATTGAAGGATGAAGCCCTTGCAATCCCAGGCGTGCCCACGCACGATGATGTTCTGTTTCTCTACGGCTGCCAAACGTTTCAAATCGTGGATGCGGTCGCCTTCAAACATCAGTTCCATGCGGCGCTGGTAGCGGGCTGCTTCGATGATTTGGGTAGCGGTGGAGCCGGCAGCAAGGATGCGGTTGTTGTTTTTGTAGGCGCGTCCGATGATGGCGTTCATGTCGGCGATGGCGGTGCTCAGGTCTGTTCCGGTTTGGGCCAGGGCTTCAGCCCTGATCAGGTGGAGGCGCGTGAGGTGCAGCACGGGCACATCAAACAAGGGAGCGTTGTACAAATTGGTTTTAACCAATTCGTTCGCCTGACCCTTGTTCAGGGTTTCATAGTACGCCAAACGTTTATCGGCAGTATCGGTGTTTACGGTACTGAAAAACTGCCTGGATACCTGACACAGCGGCAATCCGGGTGAGTAGTTGTCGCGGAAGCCGCCGCCCCGGTTGTCGTTAATCCCTGTGCTCACTACCGAGAAGATGGCCTCGGTAGCGCCTTTCGGAGTGAAGCGGTTCAGGGTATCAGAGAAGGTGTAACGTGCGCTGTTGATGACTGCAGAAGCCTGCGCAGCGGCATCGCCGTATTCACCCTGCTGGAAATACACTTCTGCCAACAAGGCCTGCGCCGCATATTTCGTCGCATAGTTTCCATTGCTTTCCGGAAGCAGGGTCGCAGCGTCCTTCAGGTCGCTGATGATCGACGCATAAGCCGCAGCCACGCTGCTGCGCGCCAAAGGTGTGCGGTCTGCCTTCAAAGCCAACCCGATGCCCGGATGGCTGTTGTCCGCCGAATAGCCCCAGGGATGCGCAAACAAACGCACCGCCGTGAAATGACACATCGCGCGGATGAATTTGGCTTCGCCTTCCATCCGGTTGCGGTCTGCTTCATTCAAATCAGCCGCCAGCGGAAAGCGCTCCATCACGAAGTTGGCGCGGAAAATGGCGCGGTACAGATTGCCATACAGCGATCCAATGGTGGTATTGAAGAACAGGGTATTGTGGTTGAATACCTCGCGGTAGTCGTTGTTGTTCGGCAGGCTCAGGTTGTCGGCCATAAATTCCGAAATCACCTGCGCAAAACCGCCGTAGGTATTGGCCACTTCATTGTAGCTGCCATTGAGCAGTTTCTGAAGGTCAGCACTGGTCTTTACGGCATCTTCCACCAAGAGTTCATTCTCCGGACGGGTATCAATCATCTTATCGCAGCCGGCTGCAAAAACGCCCAGTGCAAATACAGCCAGAGCGGCGGTGAGGGTGCGGTTCTTGAAAATCGTGTAGTTCATCGTTCGCTGCTTTAGAAGTTTACAGATAATGAGATGCTGTAGGATTTCTCCTGTGGCGCGGTGAGGTAGGTAATGCTGCCGCTCATGTTTCGGTCTGTGGGACTTTCAAAATCGCGGGCAATTTCAGGATCCAGGCCGGTATAATTGGTCCAGGTGAGCAGGTTTGTGGCAATGAAGGCAATGCGTGCCCCATCGAGGTTGTATTTCTTCGCTACGGAAGAAGGAAGCCTGTAGCCCACAGACAAGGAGCGCAAACGTACATAAGAACCGTCTTCCAGCCACTGCGTGGTATTGATCCAGGGCGTGGTGGAACCATAAGTGAAGGTGTTCAGGGTGCGGCGTGGATACCTCGCATCATCACCGGGCTTCTGCCAACGGTCGAATACGCGGGGATCGCTGTTCCAGTCGGTTTGCACACCCAACTGACGCTTGGCAGAAGATTCGTAGATGTCGCCGCCAATGCTGTAGTAAATATTCGCGGTCAGATCCCAGTTCTTATAGCTGAAGCTGTTGTTCAATGAACCTATGGCTTCGGGAAGTACATCGCCCACAGGAACGCGGTTGGCCGGATCCCAACTCTTGGTTTCCTTGCCTTCTTTGTCCAGATATACCGGAAGTCCGGTGGCTTGATCAATATGGGAGAAGCGGACCAGGAAGTTCGTTCCCACGGGATAGCCAACCACCACACGCGTGTCGTTGGTTCCGCCGGAAACCGCATCTTCGCTGTACACGCCGATGCTGGTGATCTCGTTGTAGTTGCGGGCAATGTTGAAATCGGTGTTCCACTGGAAATTCTTCCGTTGGATGTTCTTGCTTTTCAGTACAAACTCCACGCCCCTGTTGATGATGCCGCCCACGTTGTCGTACATGCTGTAAAAGCCGGTGGTGCGGGGCACGGTAACATCCAGGATGACGTCTTTCGTGGCTTTGTCGTAATAAGTCAGTTCGAAGCTGATGCGGTTCTTGAACAAACTGCCTTCCAGCGTCGCATCGAAGTTGCGGGTGCTTTCCCAGCGCAGGTTCTGGTTCTCCAGACGCGCGGGTGCCAGCATCGGCTGACCATTGTACTGCGGCAGGTTGCCGGATGGGGTGATGGTTCCCCAACGGGCATAGTTGTCGAAGGAAGCATTGCCGGATTTTCCGATGCCTACCTTCACCTTCAGGAAGCTGATCCAGTCGTGGCGCTTGATGAATTCCTCATCGCTCAGGATATAACCCACCGCAGCGGCGGGGAAGAATCCGTAGCGGTTGTTGCGTCCGAAGCGGGAAGACCCGTCCACGCGCCCTGTTAATTGCACGTTGAACTTGTTCTTGAACTTGTAGTTCGCCCTTCCGAAGTAACTCAAAAAGGCCCACTCGTAAGGCGTTCTGCCGAAGGCGCGCAAAGCGGTATCAGGAATCGCTACCTTGTCTGTAGGACCGGTGGCATCCAGGTTTTCTACCGATTTGCTGGTGGTACGGGATTGCTGGTATTCATGACCAAGCATCACATTCACACCGTGATCGGGTGTAATCTTCTTGTTCCAGTTGGCCGTGAGGTAATAGTTCATGTTGGAGGTCCAGATGGGGAACCACTTGGCTACGCCATTCTGCACATAATTGGGACTGTAATAGCGAATGAGCTCCTGGGGTTCGTACAGAAATTCGCCGTAATCCATATAGTCATAGCTGGCGCTGCCGTTCAGGGTGATGTCGTCAGTCACCTCATAATTCAGGTTCAGGTTGTTGATGCTGCGCATTTCAATGCTGCGCCAGTCTTTCAGGTCGCGGATGGTACCAAGTCCAACCGGCGTTCTGTAGCCAATGCCATTGCTGTTCAGCAATGGTTCTTCGGGGAAGATGGGCAGCATGGTGCTCATAGCAGAACCCAGACCACCGGCCCAGGCCGCGTCCACCCTGCGGTTGATGCCTCGGCTCAGCGAATTGCTCAGGCTGATGTTCAGGCCTTTCAGCGGTTTGTAATCGGTATTCACCCTGCCGCTGAGGCGCTGATAATTGTTGCCGGCAAGGAATGATTCGTTATTGTCATAAGTAACAATGCTCTTCATGCCGAACCATTTATTGGTGTAACCGGCGGTGATGTTGTAGTTCTGTTTGTATCCGGTCTGAATCACATCATCCACCCAGTTGGTATTGTATTTCTGGGCTTCCTGCCAGGTCATGTTCACGTTGATGAGCCCCAGATCCGGCGTTCCGGTGCGGCCATCGTTTTCCCAGGCTTCCTGGTACATCTGGAGAAATTCAGGACCATTCAGCATGCGAGGGGTTTTCGTTGGCTGGGAAATGCCGAATCGGGTCGAAACATCGAACTTCAAACCCTTCTTGCGGGCGCGCTTGGTGGTAATCAGGATTACCCCATTGGCGCCGCGTGAGCCGTAAATACTGGTGGCGGCGGCATCCTTCAGAATTTCCACCGATTCAATATCATCGGGGTTGATGGTAGCCAGTGGGTTGTTGTTGAAGCCGGAGCCGAAGTTGCTGCCGTTGGAACGGTTCAGGAAATAATCCTGCGACACCGGAATTCCGTCAATCACGTACAAGGGGTCACCGGCGGCTGAAATGGACGCCACCCCGCGTATGCGGATCAGCGAAGCCGAACCGGCCATACCGCTTCCCACCACTACCTGCACGCCGGGCGCCTTGCCTTGCAGGGCCGCCTCAAAACTGGGCGCCGGAATTTCAGCAATTTCCTTACCTGAAACCCGGGCAATCGAACCGGTAAGATCTCGTCGGTTCTGACGGCCATAGCCAATGATGACAATGGGATCTGCGCCTACGGATTTGGCAACGAGTTGCTTATCCAGCACAAGGCTCTGCCCATCGCTCAGGTTGATGATTTCTTCGGAAGCTTCCAGTTGTTCGGAAGAAAAAACCACGGTATAAGTTCCTGCGGCAAGACCCTGAATCAGGTAAGTACCGCTTTCGTTGGTCGCCGCCGACTTGTTCGCACCTTTCAGGCGCACAGTAACACCTGACAGGGCTTCACCTTTGTCGCCGGTCACTTTACCTGCCAGCGACGCCGTCTGAGCCCACAGATTGGCACCTCCAAAGAATAGCAGCAATCCGGGCAGCAAGCCTTGCAATCGTATCGTTCGAAGCATCATTTCTTTCGATTAAGGCCGTAAAAATAGTAAAAAATCAAATAAGTGTCTATTTAACACTAAGTATTGATGAATTTGCCTGAGAAACCGTAAATCATCAGCTTAAATACCTTGACAAATCAGGCTCCCCGCATCTGTTGCTATCATCCTGAACCACAAAGAATACAAACGATGTTCGCGCTTTATAGCAAATGAAACACCCCTTTGAACAGGTCGGTGATGCTGCACACGCTCTTCCCGCGGATCACATAGATGTACACGCCTTTGGGCGCAGGACGGCCTTGATACGTGCCATCCCAGAATGTTTTCTTATCGGTAGTGGAAAACACCATTTCGCCCCAGCGGTTGTAGATCTCGCAGCGGTAGGATTCCAGTTCCTCCAAACCCGTAATCTGAAAGGTTTCATTCAGCGCATCTCCGTTGGGACTGAACGCATTCGGAATCAGCAGCGTATAACCCGGTATTTCCTCGCGCACCCGAAACTGCCAGGTGCTGTCGTAACATCTGTTTTTCAAGTTTACCCAGTAGTTACCGGGCGTATCCACCTCCAGTATGCGGCCGCGGGCGCCTGTGCTCCACAAAACCTGAGTGGCCGGCGGTGGATTTACCGTGATAAATGTGCTGTTGCGGTTCTTGCAGATCACATACATCTCGTCCACCGGGCGCTGCGGCTCCGGAAGGTAATTCACTGTAAATGTATCCTCCCACACTTTGCAGGCAAATACCAGTTGGCGGCGGTATATGCCCGACGCTTTCACCTCAAGACTGTCGCCGCTGCCCAGCAGGCGGCCATCGCGATACCAGTTGGAGCGCAACTGCCCGTAGAAAGCATTGCCGCCAACCACATACCTTGCACCCGTGCACAACAGTGTATCCGGCAGCCGTGCAGGCGTTTGTATGGCCACCGCACGGAAGGATGCAGTGGAACTGTCTAGCAGATTGCAGCTCCAGCGGTAGTAAACCGTGGTCTTGTAGGTACCTGTATCAATTGGTGTGAACTGCAGCGAATCGCCGGCGGTTTCATACAACACCCGGCCATCCGGACCGGTAATCTTGCAGCGCAGGCGGATGAAATCCCGGTAATAATCCGCTTTTATTAAATGCGCAATACCCACACAGGCCGTTTTGCCCTGCAACACCCGAACCCCGGGGTTGTAGTAGGCGCCGAAAGGGATGTAGTATTGATGAGTAAAATATGGGTTGTAAGCATCAAATGAATCTATGGGGAAACCATTATAAGCACTTTGATCAATACTATCCCAGGGAATATAAAACGATTCAGGTTCATAACCGCAGGCCAATCCTTCCCGATCCGGGTAGGGAATGATGTCCGGATATTTCCTGGTGGTGATGCCCACTAACAATTGACCGGTGGGTAGTAAGTGAATGAAGGGGCTACCGACCGAACCTTTTTGATACCCTCTGATGGCGATGGTTTGTGCCTTGATGCTGTCTTTATGCAACACCGTAATATCGGCCTGGTACAGCGTATCCCGATGTATGTAATACAACTTCCGTCCATTCAGCGAATAACTCAGCGTGCCACTGATCGGACTGGGAAGCAGCATCAGGGACTCCGGGTCAATCCGCATTTTCTCCCGATCAAAGCGATGCACGCCAAAACCACGAACATCTCCGCTTAGTATGCAATGACTTAAATCAGGCGAAAACGCGTAGATCTTTGCACGACCGGGTGTAGTAGGTGAACCTTTCAAAGACTGCATCACCCGCCGTACACATTTGCCATTCACAACCTCTGCCATCTCCGTAAAGTAAACCTCAGGAAATCCGGCTCTTTTATTCGAGCCGCCGCCATATAGAAATATCTTTGAACAATCAGGAGTGTATATAACATTATCTACATAATTGAATAAGTTATAATTATAAAACAGCATAGTGGTATCATAAAATCGGGAAGAATCATCATTGAAATTCATCAGATAAGGAAAAGAATAGGGGTATTTTTTTGTATAATATAAATTATCATAATAACGCAAAATACTTGAACGATGATAATCGGGCATCTGCAGCATGAAAGTGTACCACAAATTACATTTTTCATAATTGGGGAAGGCGCTGTCGGCCTGCAGGTAGCGGTTTACGATGCGTTCCCCGCATTGTTTGCCGTTCAGTTTTACCCCCAGATAAAAATCACCCGCAGAGTCGGTTAAATAAGACATGCATTGGTTAAACGATGTATTAAATTGGGTAGGCTTGTAAAATCTTGGCGGATACTGTTTAAAATCCATGACATACCCGCGATCGCCAATGGACCAGATATTGTGGTTCCTGAGCTGCGCCTGCAAAATATCCGGACTCATGGCCCCCAGCAGGGCCATGAGTCCGAATAACATGCGTTTCAATGGGGGAATCATTATTGCAACATGAGGCGGTTTACATACCATGTATGGCCGGAGTTCACTTTCACCATATAAGAGCCCGCAGGAAGGCCGGGCAGGCTTATTTCACTGCCGGAAACCAGCTTTGGGTTTTCCATCACCAAACGTCCGTTGAGGTCATAAACCAACAGCCTGCCGGTTTCGCCGGGCGACCAGCTCAGTTGGACCTTGCCCGAAGCCGGGTTGGGCGTGATGTGCAGTCGGCCCATAGGGTTTATTTCCCGTTTTTCTGCTGTTAGCGGGGCGGGTCCGGCAGGGTATTCATCGCAGTCTGAACTGCTGATGTTCCGGAAGCGTGCTGCGCTGATGGTGATGGTTTTGTAAGTGCTCCAGCCGCAGATATTACGCGTGCGCACCTTCACCGTAACGTCGCTGTTGGGATTCAATGCCCATGCCGAACCAAAATCGCAAAAATCCGTGCCGATGGTCTGACCACTCAGGGTATAAGTACCGCTGCCATTGTCAAAACTCCATTCCCATTCCTCTATCGTTGGGTCGTCGTTCGTGGTCCAGAACAACACATTCCGACGGCAAACACAGAGATCACCCAACTCACCATCCCAGCTAATTTGAGGCATGTCCGGAACGCCCGCCGGAATTTTAATGCGGTGCATCAGGATTTGTTCTCCGCAAGGAGAGGATGCTTTCAGGTCGATGTCCACAAAACCGAAATTCCCAGCATTAGCTGCCACGGTAAAAGTATAACAACGACCATTCTCAATTGCATTAGTAACAGTAGGAAGAGAAACGCTATCAGTACTACCCACCTGATAATCCCATTGATAATTGGTACAAGGCAGCGAATCTACGCACAGGGTAACCGTACCCGTGGAGCAGATTACATTCGGCCAAACGCCCGTTTTGGTGAGTTGCGGCATGCGGGTAATGGTCACCGAACCGGTGTTTCCCGCAAGGGTTTTGTCGCAGCCTTTAGGCCATACGGTGACCTGTACCTTTGCCCCATTTTGACCATTGGCCGGCGTTACGAGCACAGAAGGACTTCCCTGTCCTGAATTCAGTGTCCAGCCACCGGGTAGAGTCCATTCGTAGTTATAGTCACCACCACCACTTCCGGCTGAAAAAAAGTATGAGTTGTTATCGCAACAGGGAATGTAATCTGGGCCTACAATGTTTACCACTTCCGGAGGACATTTGGGTGTTACCCAAATGGTTTTTGTGGCAAGGAATGTTTTTGAAGACACACAAATCCGAGAAATTACATTTCCGGCAGTATCCGTGGTTTCTACCAACTGATACGTCACACAATAGGCATCGCAACGAAGGAAATTCCCACCTGCCGGACAATCCCATTTAACCACAGCACCTGTTGCACTTTGTGATTGAATCAAACCTCCTCCGCAAGACCATTCATATTGCGTTTCCGGGTTGTAGGTGACGCCGTTGGCTGTGCACGATTGCCCGGAACAATTGGCGCCAGTTAAACTCATGGTGTAGGAATAATTTACACCTTTACATGGATTAGTCTCGCCGCTCAGCGACAGGGTTTGAGCCGATAGCCCCCCCCCGCAAGAACCAGACCAAGAATGCAGCCTTTCCAAAATGATGGCCGCAATAACGAAAAATTAAATTTTATGTTCATGATATGTATATATTAGCATTGGCAAGATATTTTTTTTAATTCATAATTCCAAATGTAAGCACCTTTAGAAATCAAGGCCGTAATTATTTTTCCAGGCGCATTTTGCTGATTCAGATGGCCTTCGATCGGTTATGTTATTGATTTTCAATTAGTTAAATTCTTTTTGAAGCATTTCAGCAATAACCCGCTTCATGAGTTAGGTCAAAGATTCTTCCAGCAAAACAATCCTCAGCCCGGCACTTCCGTGCTGCCGTCGGCGTGTTTGGCGAAGCGGATTCGCAAAACCTACGATGACCATGAAACAGCTAATACTCTGTTTTTGGCTGTGTAAAAGCGCTGAATACTTATGTCTTGCTTATAGCAGGTGAAACACCCCCTTGAACAGTTTCACCTGCGTGCAGATGCTTTTGCCCCTTATCAGGTATATGTACACGCCTTTCGGTGCGGGTTTACCATTGATGGTGCCATCCCAGAATGTTTTCTTATCGGTAGTGGAAAACACCATTTCGCCCCAGCGGTTGTAGATCTCGCAGCGGTAGGATTCCAGTTCCTCCAAACCCGTAATCTGAAAGGTTTCATTCAGCGCATCTCCGTTGGGACTGAACGCATTCGGAATCAGCAGCGTATAACCCGGTATTTCCTCGCGCACCCGAAACTGCCAGGTGCTGTCGTAACATCTGTTTTTCAAGTTTACCCAGTAGTTACCGGGCGTATCCACCTCCAGTATGCGGCCACGTGCGCCGGTATTCCATGACACCGCAGTGGCCGGCGGTGGATTTACCGTGATAAATGTGCTGTTGCGGTCTTTGCAGATGACATACATCTCATCCACCGGCCGGGCAGGTTCCGGAATCACCTTCACCTCAAAAGTGTCTTCCATGGCCGTACAGCCAAAGTCTAAGCGACGGCGATACATACCCGCCTCACCAACCCTCAGGGTATCGCCCTGCTGCACATAGCGGTTGTTGTGGTACCAAGAGGTACTGCGTTGACCATAGCTACTGTCGCTGCGCAACAGGAATTGCTGGCCGTAACACAACACCGTATCCGGCAGCGGCGGCGGTGTGCGTATGGCTTGCACCCGGAAGTTGCTGTGCGCGCTGTCCAGCAGGTTGCAGCTCCAGCGGTAATAAAGTGTGGTGCGGTAGGTGCCGGTATCGGCAGGTGTAAAGCGGAAGGAATCCGCGTAGGACACATATACCACTTTACCCGAAGGGTCACTCACCTTCCATTCCATACGAATAAAATCGCGGTAGTAATCGGCCTTCACCGCGTGCGGTACCCCGGCACAGGCCGTGCGCCCTTGAACCACCTGAACACCAGGGTTGTAGTAGGCGCCGAAAGGGATGTAGTCCTCATCAGGGAAATATGGGTCGTAAATATCAAATGAATCTATGGGGAAACCATTGTAAGCACTTTGATCAATACTATCCCAGGGAATGTAAAACGATTCAGGTTCATAACCGCAGGCCGCTCCTTCCCGATCCGGGTAGGGAATAATGTCCGGATATTTCCTGGTAGTGATGCCCACCAACAATTGACCGGTGGGCAGTAAATGGATGAAGGGGCTGCCGACCGAACCTTTTTGATACCCTCTGATGGCGATGGTTCTGGCCTTGATGCTGTCTTTATGTAGCACCGTAACATCGGCCTGGTACAGCGTATCCCGATGTATGTAATACAACTTCCGTCCATTCAGCGAATAACTCAGCGTGCCACTGATCGGACTGGGAAGCAGCATCAGGGACTCCGGGTCAATCAGCATTTTCTCCCGATCAAAGCGATGTATGCCAAAACCACGCGCATCTCCGCCTAATATGCAATGACTTAAATCTGGAGAAAATGCGTAGATCTTTGCACGACCGGGTGTAGAAGGTGAACCTTTTAAAGACTGTATCACCCGCCGTACACATTTGCCATTCACAACCTCTGCCATCTCCGTAAAATAAACCTCAGGAAATCCGGCTTTTTTATTGGAGCCGCCGCCATATAGAAATACCCTTGAACAATCAGGGGTGTATATCACATTTCTAACAATATTACTAAAATTATAATTTGAAAAAATTATGGAAGTATCGGTGAAACGGGAAGTATCCGCAGACAAATTTAGAAGATAATGAAATCCATCAGGATAACGTTTGGTATAATAATAATGGCTGTAATAGCGCAATATACTTGAACGATGATGATCTGGCATCTGTAGCATGAAGGTGGACCACCAACCGCAATCTTCATATTTGGGGAAGGCGCTGTCGGCCTGCAGGTAGCGGTTTACGATGCGTTCCCCGCATTGTCTGCCGTTCAGTTTTACACCCAGATAAAAATCACCCGCAGAGTCGGTTAAATAAGACATGTATCGGCTAAAAGAGGAATTATATTCGGTAGGCTTGTAAAACGTTGGCGGATACTGTTTGAAATCCACAACATACCCGCGATTGCCAATGGACCAGATATTGTGGTTCCTGAGCTGCGCCTGCAAAATATCCGGACCCATGGCCCCCAAGAGGGCCATGAGTCCGAATACTATGCGTTTCAAGGGGTGAGCCATTACTGTAACATGAGGCGGTTTACATACCATGTATGGCCGGAGTTCACTTTCACCATATAAGAGCCTGCAGGCAGGCCGGGCAGGTTTATTTCACTGCCGGAAAACAGCTTTGGGTTTTCCATCACCAAACGTCCGTTTAGGTCATACACCAACAGCCTGCCGGTTTCACCTGGCGCCCAGCTCAGTTGGACCTTGCCTGAAGCCGGGTTGGGCGTGATGTTCAACCGGCCCATAGGGTTTATTTCCTTTTTTTCCGCAGAAAGCGGCGCCGGACCGGCAGGATACTGATTGCAGTCTGAACTGCTGATGTTCCGGAAGCGCGCCGCACTGATGGTGATGGTTTTATAAGTGCTCCAGCCGCAGATATTGCGCGTACGCACCTTCACCGTAACATCGCTGTTTGGATTCAGCGCCCAGGACGAACCAAAATCGCAAAAATCCGTGCCGATGGTCTGACCACTCAGGGTATAAGTACCGCTGCCATTGTCAAAACTCCATTCCCATTCCTCTATCGTTGGGTCGTCGTTTGTGGTCCAGAACAACACATTCCGACGGCAAACACAAAGATCACCCAGCTCACCGTCCCAGCCAATTTGAGGCATGTCCGGGACGCGCGCCGGAATTTTAATGCGGTGCTTCAGGATTTGTTCTCCGCAAGGAGAGGATGCTTTCAGGTTGATGTCCACAAAACCGTAGTTGTCATTACCCTTTGCCGCTACATTAAGGGTATAGCACCTTCCGTTGTATATTCGATTGGTAATTTCGGGATCGACACCATTTGGTTCTAAATTACCCACAGAATCACTCCATTGAAAATTGGCACAAGGCAGCGAATCCACGCATAGGGTCACCGTACCGGTTGAGCAGATCACATTCGGCCATACGCCCGTTTTGGTGAGTTGCGGCATGCGGGTAATGGTCACCGAACCGGTGTTTC
>CAZPHB010000017.1:0-48854 GCA_964586595.1 uncultured Flavobacteriaceae bacterium
GCGTAGGTCATAGAAATCGAAGGGCTATCGGTGATCTCCTCCCCGCATCGCAAGCCTGCGGGGCAGGCTCGGAGCTTCCTTGGCATTTAGCGGCTTCTTGCGGCGTTTAACGCCTCCCATCATTTGAGGCCGATCCTTTTGCGGCGTAGCTGAGTTGAGGTTGGTGGAATGTATCAAAATGGTTCTAGACAACCACGCCGTTGTTGGTCATAGCTTGCGACATTGAGGTGCGCTGAATTTAGTTAAGCCCTGCATTCTTCAATTCAAAAGCAGATCCCTACACCAAATAGTGGCTAAAAATTATTTTGGACAGATGTATAATTAAATAATCATTTCGAGATTTTGATTTCTTCATCAAAGTCCTTAAACTTTGTATTAAATTAGCTATGAAAAGAATTCTACACCTCCTCATCCTTTCAGGCTGTTTTTTCACGATCAAGGCACAGTCACCCCAGTACATCAACTACCAGGCAGCCTTGCGCAACGGCAGCGGCCAGGCGCTGGCCAATCAGACGGTTACGCTGCGCTTGGGCATATATGAAGGCGCTGCAAGCACGGTTAAAGTTTTTGAAGAAACGCATGAACTGAGCACCAATGCGCAGGGTGTGGTACATTGCCAGATCGGGAAAGGGAATCCCGTCCTCTCGACCACACTGAACGACATCAAATGGTCCAAAGGTATTTACAACCTCAAGGCCGAGGTGAACAGCGGCGGTGGCTTTATCGATCTTGGGACTCAGCAGATGGTGAGTGTTCCTTACGCCCTATATAGTCAGAGTTCCAATTACAGCGATTTATCGGGTTTGGCAGAAAACGCCAGGGAATACACCGGCAGTATCAACCCGGCCCAAATCACAGCAGGCGGCGCGAGCAAGGAGCAAATACTCCGGTGGAATGGCAAAGAATGGACTCCGGGCAACGAATACAGAATGAAACCCGGACGGGGCATCAGCTTCGGCACCGGCGACAGCATCCACAGCTTATGGAATACCAATTCCCCGTTCAATACCAACATTTTCACTAACAACAGCGTAAGCGCCGGTATCGGTATTTCTGCACCCGAGGCAAAATTGCATGTGCAAACCAGTAATTCCTCTAACCTAAATATCTCATCATTTCCTTCAGCGTTGCGCAGCGGCAAAACCTAGAGCGCAAGCTATTCCTATCTCCGCACGGGAACGTCCTTTGGCGCAGGTTGCGGCATTATTGGTTACGCAGAGGGCACAACAATCAATACAGATGCTACGGTTGGTGTTTATGGTAAAGCCAAACGCGGCACCTACACGTTCGGCGTTTATGCTGAAAACGTTGATACGACCAGGCTCAATTCGTTTGGCATTTACAACGAGACCAAGGGTTCTTTAGGCGGCGCCTATGGTATCTATAATATTAATTCCGGGCACAGCGGAAACGTTGTTTATGGATCATACAACTACGTGGACCTCACCACCAATAATACCACCGGCTATGGACTCTATTCAGGCATTGGAGGTGGCCCGGCAACCGGTACGAAATACGCAGCCGTTTTCGGGGGTAACGTATTCGTTTCCGGTGTACTCTCTAAATCTTCAGGCACCTTCCGCATTGACCATCCGCAAGACCCGGAAAACAAATACCTGGTGCATAGTTTCGTGGAAAGCCCGGATATGATGAATGTGTACAACGGCAATATCATCACCGGCGCAGACGGCAAGGCTCTGGTAAGCCTGCCCGCCTATTTCGAAACCCTGAACCGCGATTTCCGCTACCAACTCACCGTAATCGGGCAGCCTGCACAGGCCTGGGTGTTGGAAGAAATCAAAGAGAACCAATTCAAAATTCAAACCGATAAGCCGAATGTGAAAGTAAGCTGGCAGGTGACCGGTGTGCGTCAGGATCCCTGGGCAGTGCAGCATCCTGTCATTCCTGAAGAGGAAAAATTACCGCAGGATAAAGGCAAATACCTGAATCCGGAAGTGTACGGCAAACCGGAAACGCAGGGCATCCATTACCACAAGCCAGATACCGGAAATATCAAAAAGCCATGAAAACAAGAACCATGAAACACCTATTCGGCATTCTTGCCTTAGCGTTCCTGGGTCAGACTATTTCCGCCCAGACCCTGAGCCGCTCGGTGCTGGCCTCCGGAGGAAGCAGCTTCAGCAGTACCACGCTGCAGGCCGACTGGACCATTGGCGAAACCGTTGTCGGATTATTTAACGGCAGCAATCTGTTGGTTTGTCAGGGCTTTCAACAAGGGCCAGATGCAGATGCAACTGCGGTAGAACAGCTCACGGCCATGCCTTTCAGTTTGTGGCCGAATCCAACAACGGGAGCCATTACGCTGCAGCAGGAAGGTCCATCCGGCAATTTACCCGCCTCGGTATTGTGGAGTCCTGACGGCAGGTGCATCAGCATCCACTGGGTGCAGAGCGGTGATGGAATCTGGCAATGCAACATCAGCCACTTGTCTGCCGGCACTTATCTATTGCACATCAAAGATGCTGAGCAAAGCAGGGTATTGCGGGTAGTGAAGTACTAATTTGCATGCGCTGCGGGGCGCTGAGCCCATTACGTCCATGTTACAGGGAAACTTTAGCCCGGCACTTCCGTGCTGCCATCGGCGTGTTTGGCGAAGCGGCCCTGATCGCGGGCATGCACCTGTCCGTATTTAGGCCAGGGCCAGCCTCCGAACTGCGTGGCATGGTAATCTTCAAATGCCTGCCTGATTTCATCCTTGCTGTTCATCACAAAGGGGCCGTACTGAATCACGGTTTCGCCGATGGGGCGGCCCTGCAATACCAGGATGCCCGCTTCTTTTTCACCTTTGCAGGAAATCACAATGTCGCGGTCGGGCAATACCTCGGCGGCATGGTAATGCGGCACTTCCTGATCACCGAGCATCAGCGTTTCGCCTTCGTAGAAATACAGCGTTCGGTTGATGCCTTCGGAACATTTAGGCAATGTCCAGGTGGCACCGGGCTGCATGATGATGTTCCAAACGGCCACTTCATTGACAGGATCGGCAGCCCAACTGTTGGGCGGCGGTGCGGGCGCCTTATGGCCGTTCAGGGCGCCTGCCATCACTTCCACCACGGTGGTTTTTCCGGCGGCATCCGTTGCGTTTAATTTTGGAATGGTTTCGCCCCACAACATGCTGAAATGTGGATCAACCATTTTACTCCGGGCGGGCAGGTTCAACCAAATCTGAAACAGTTCCATCGGATTGTCCTGGTCTTCCTTCAACAGCGGAAACATTTCCGAATGTTGCACACCCTTTCCTGCGGTCATCCACTGCACATCACCGTTGCCGTAACGACCGGCAGCGCCCATGGAATCGGCATGATCCACAAAGCCTTTGCGCACCACCGTAATGGTTTCAAAACCACGGTGCGGATGACCTGGAAAACCCGGAACCGTGTCGCCGTGGTACATGCGCCAGCCGTCTTTGATGATGAAATCATCACCGATGCTGCGCCCTGCCAGCGAGGCAGCCGGGCCCATTTCCGCGTTGCCTTTGGGAAAGAAGTCCTCGTGATGTACGCAAAACAGAAAGGGATCGGCGGTATCCCATTGAAAGCCGAGGGGGCGAATGTTTTTGACGCTGGGGATATTCATGGCTTCATTTTGCTCTTTGGCGAATAATTTAAACACTCCGGCAACAGGCACTACAAGTGCTGCAGAAACACCGGCAGCCATGCGGGCAATGAATCCTCTGCGGGGTACGTCTTTCCGGTTCATGGTGCTGTTTTTCTTTACAAAACAAATAGATCCTGCGCTGGTTTGGCTGCATGAGCGCCTGCGCACGCTCAGCAAAAAACCTAACTTCGCAATATGAAACGAACGGGTGTATCGGCTCTTGTGGGTTTGCTTTGTGCCATAGGACTGAGTTCATGCATGCACCTGAGTGTTTTTTCCGCCGACCGGGAACACCGGCAGGTAGGTGATCAAGGTGATGTACGCGCGATATTCCTAAAACCACTGAGGCGAAATTCCCTGGAATGGTGGTACCTGAATGGCCACCTGCAGGACAGCAGCGAAAACAGCTACGCCTTTCATTCGGCCTTGTTCCGTCGCTACAGCTTCCCCTACGGCTACCGCTGGATGCTGAACACGGCATTCTCTGATATCGCGGCAGATACCACTTACCGCAGCTACGAAATCTTCCGCAAACGCCATGCGGTGCGCAGCATCTTTGGCTACGACAGCAAATCCTTTCAGATTGGCAACCACCAACACCAGCTGCAGATTGACCCGCAGCAACTGAAGGCTCAATATTGGCTGGATGTTTTCAGCGGAAGCATTGAAGCACGTCCGCAAACGCCCTTGATGGCGCAGGCGCCCAAAGGCATGATGACCTACATGGACGGCATGCAGGCAGGCTACCTGAGCTATCCGTTTCTGCAACTGAACGGAAATTTACAGCTTCAGGGGAAACCCGTGACGGTTCAGGGCGAAGGCTGGTTCGACCGGCAGTGGAATGCGCTTGAACTCACGAAAAAGAAATATCGCTGGGATTGGCTGAGCATCAGCACAGACCAATTCAAGCTGATGATATTCCGCACCGTGAACGCACGCAAGGGGGAAGAACAGGTGCAGGGCAGCTGGATGAATCCCGACGGCAGCATCAGCTACCTGAACGGTGATTCCATTTTGCTGCATGCCGATGAATTTTGGACAAGTCCGCAGAGTGGCCGCAGCTATCCCATGCAGTGGCAGGTGCTCATTCCGTCGCGAAAACTGCGTGCCTGCGTAGATGCCCGCATCCACAACGGCGAGCTGGCGTTGCATGCCCTGGGCCAGAATTTCATGACCTATTGGGAAGGCCCCTGCAGCGTTTGGGGCGTTTACGGTGAAAGAACCCTGGAGGGAAAAGGGTTTCTGGAAATGACCAATGCGCCGCCGGCAGGGAAACCACGCTGAGGCCTTTGCACAATCCTTGCCACCTGTATCTTTGTGGAAGCAAGAGCAACATGAAATTCTTTATTGATACCGCCAACCTGGAACAAATCAGAGAAGCCAACGAACTGGGCATTCTCGACGGGGTAACCACCAATCCTTCGCTCATGGCCAAAGAAGGCATCACCGGCGATGCTGCTGTGATGGCGCATTACCGCACCATCTGCGAAATCGTGGACGGACCCGTGAGCGCTGAAGTGATCAGCACCACCTTCGCCGAAATGGTGGAAGAAGGCAAAAAGCTGGCGGCCATACATCCGAACATCGTAGTGAAGGTGCCCATGATTCGCGACGGCATCAAAGCGATCAGCTGGTTCACCGCCAACGGCATCAAAACAAATTGTACCCTTGTATTCAGCGCCGGTCAGGCCATCCTGGCAGCCAAGGCAGGTGCAACGTATTTGTCTCCGTTCATCGGCCGCATTGACGATATGAACTGGGACGGTATGGAACTGATTGCCCAGATTGCCGACATCTACGAAATACAGGGTTTTGAAACACAGATTCTGGCAGCCAGCATCCGCAATCCATTGCATATAGTAAAATCTGCAGAAGCCGGCGCGCACGTGGCCACTTGTCCGCTCAGCGCCATCCTGGGTTTGCTCAAGCATCCGCTCACCGACATCGGCCTGCAACAATTCCTGGCAGACCACGCCAAGGCTTCCGGTAAATAACAAACCTCATGCGCGCTCCGGTAATTATCTTGTTCCTCGTTTCGTTCCTGCCTTTCACCACAGGCGTGACCAAGGCGCAATCCTTGCCTGCGGAACGAAGTTCAGACTGGAAGCGCAGCGTGGCGCAGTGCCGCATCGAACTTCCGAAGAAAACCATCAACTTCCTGCAGGCAGGCGGCAACAACCAAGGCAACGGTTTCAATGATTCGCTGATGGATGCCCTGCTGTCTAAGGTAAATCCCGATTCAGGATTATTGATTTATTTCCCCGCCGGCACGTATCGATTTAAATCGGACATACGCCTGCCTTCGCATACGGTTTTGCAAGGGGTAAATGCGTCGCAAACCATCCTGAAATTCAACCTGGGTGGCAGCGGAAACCCCATCGAAATCACGGGCAAACCCAAAACCAACTACCTTATGCTGAACGCTGATGCCCTGCGCAACACGCAAGGTTTGAAACTCAAGGATTCAGGCATTGTGCAGCCGGGCGAACTGGTGTACCTGCTTGACGACGACAGCACTTTGGTAACTTCTACCTGGGCGTTTGGCTCAGCCGGTCAGATGGTGAAGGTGGATTCCGTGAAGGGAAAAACCTTGTTTCTGAGCAGCGCACTTCGACGTGATTTTCTGCTGAACAAACGGGCGAAAATTTTGCGCATCACACCCGTGGAGCATGCGGGCCTGGAATACCTGAGCATCGTTCGGGAAGATGCCACCAGCGGGCAGACAAGCAACATCAACATGGAATACTCCACCCAGTGTTTTGTGCGCTGCGTGGAAAGCTACAACTGCAACTTCGCCCATGTGGCCCTTTCTTATTCTGCCTTCAACACTGTAACAGGGAGCTATTTTAAAGACGGCTTTTCTTATGGAAGCGGAGGAAAAGCTTATGGTGCCGCGGTACAATTTGCAAGCAGCGACTGTTACATCTACAACAATGTTTTCCGCAAACTGCGGCATTCCGTTTTGCTACAATCCGGTGCCAATGGGAACGTAATCGGGTACAACTACTCCATAGAACCTTACTGGACGGATGTAAGTCTTCCTTCCAATTCAGCGGGCGACCTGGTGCTGCACGGAAACTATCCCTATGGCAACCTGTTCGAAGGAAATATTGTGCAGAACATTGTAATCGACAATTCGCACGGCATCAACGGACCTTACAACACCTTCCACCGAAACCGCGCTGAATTGTACGGGGTGTTCATGAACAATGGCGCCGGAAGCAGCGTAAACCTGATTGCCAACGAGGTTACCGGAACCGGCTTTCTTCAAGGTATGTTCACCCTCACCGGAAGCAATCACTTTGTGTATGGGAACAATGTGAAAGGCACGCTGTACGACCCAGGAACCGGCAACGAAGCGGATACCAGCCTGTACGGTGCCCAACCTGAAGCGTTTTACGCAAAAACAAATACGGCCTGGCCGCCTATTGGCACATTCAGCAAATTCAATACGCTAAACACATCAAGCAAGGCACGCTACCTTGTTTCGGCTTATACTTCCTGTGCGTTTGCATTTACCCAAAACCTGGTGGAAGCTGCATTGGGTGGGCCGCAGGACGATCTGCACCTGCATCCCAACCCATGCATCAACCTGATTCACCTGTCTGAGGGCCGCGCAGGAGATCAAATACGCATCCGTGACCTGATGGGCCGCCTGATTTCCGAACACGTGCTGACGGACACGTCCGATATTGATGTACAACATCTTCCCAACGGAGTATATTTTTTGGAAAGCCTGCGTGATGGCAACATCCGCAGCTCCAGGCTGGTGAAAGGATCCTGAAAAACTGTTGACTTTTATTTCCGCGCCGTGTAGATGATGGCCGGAGGCAGGTTCAGTAAGGCGAATTTGGTTTTTAAGGCCGGAAAAAAGCGGCGAACCAGGCCAAGATCTCTTCTGGAATATTGATACTGAAGAAACAGGCCACCGGACTTTAACGCTGTTGCGCTGGCCTCAAGGATTTCGTTTTTCACCGCAGTGGGCATCATAGCCAATGGCAAACTGGAAACCACCACGTCCACGCTTCCCGGAAGAAAATCATGCGCGATGTCGGCGGCAGAACCGTGTTTCAACGTAAACCTTCTGTCGTGGATTTGCTGTTGCAGCAAATGGTAAAACGCATCGTTGATTTCGTATGCCGCCAGGCTGCTTTGCGGGTTCATGTGCTTGAGGATGGCGCGGGTAAAGTTGCCGCTTCCGGGACCCAGTTCAACCACAGTAAGCGTTCGGTTGAAGTCCACCGGCTGCAACATTTGGTTCACCAGAAAACGTGAACTTCCTGCTACCGCACCCACATTTCTGAAGTTGGAGATGGCCTGATGGATGAAACCAAATACTGACATTTTAAGCGCTTAAGGGCAGTGAGTGGGTGTATTGAAGCCGGAAATATAATTAAACGACTTAATACTGCTCTTGCTGATTGGGGAAATCGCCAGACTTCACGTCATTGATGTAGCTTCCCACGGCCTGTTTGATTTCGTCGTACAGGTTGAGGTAGCGCCTGAGGAAGCGAGGGGAAAACTCGTTATTGATGCCCAACATGTCGTGCACCACCAGCACCTGTCCGTCCACTTCGCCGCCGGCACCAATGCCAATCACGGGAATACGCAGGCTGCGCGCCACTTTTCCGGCCAGGGCCGAAGGTATTTTTTCGAGCACCAGCGCAAAGCAGCCGGCTTCTTCCAGCAAGCGGGCATCGCGGATCAGCTTTTCGGCCTCCAGCTCTTCGGTAGCGCGCACATTGTAGGTTCCGAACTTATAAATGCTTTGGGGCGTAAGTCCCAAGTGCCCCATCACCGGCACACCGGCCGTGAGGATGCGTTTCACGCCTTCCAGCACTTCTTCGCCACCTTCCATTTTCACGGCATGCGCTCCGCTTTCTTTCATGATGCGGATGGCACTGTTCAGCGCCTCCTTGCTGTTTCCCTGATAGCTTCCAAAGGGAAGATCGACAACCACCAGCGCACGGTCGGTTCCGCGAACCACAGAACCGGCATGATAAATCATTTGATCCAGCGTGATGGGGAGGGTTGTTTCATGGCCTGCCATCACATTGCTGGCGCTGTCGCCAACAAGTATTACGTCGATACCTGCATGATCAACCATGCGGGCCATGGAGAAATCATACGCGGTAAGCATGGAAATTTTCTCTCCGCGTTCCTTCATTTCCTGAAGCACATGCGTGGTGACCTTTCTGATGGTTTTATGAACGCTCATGCCAGTTCAGTCGATGATGATGGTTTCGGGAATGATGATTTTTTCTTTTTTGGACCGCTTCACTTTTTTGGGCTTGGGCAGCTTTCCTACGGGCAGCGGATCGGATGGTTTTCCGTTGTTGATGCGCTCCTGTTCTTGCAAACGGCGAATTTCATCAGCATTTAGGGACGCATCTTGCTGCTGTTCTGATTTGTTTTTTGGTTCAGGTTCTGTTTTCACGCGCTCCTCCTTCACCTTACCTCTGGAATTGCCACCTTCAGCGTCTGCTTTTTGCCTCCGCTGCCTGGACTCCTGGAGCATGCTGTCTTGTGCAGCCATCTGGACCTTCAACAAGCGGATCTCCTCATCCTTTTCGAAACCCATCATGCGGAAGCGCTCATTTTCCTGGGCCAGCCTCAAACGATCGGCTTTGATTTCAGTAATTTCTGATTCCAACTGCCGCTTCAGTTGTTCGAGTTTTTCCAGTTGTTGCCGCTGTCGGGTATTGATGTTGGTCAGGTTGATGACAATGTCGCCATTTTCATTATCGCGGATCTGGTTGCGAAACTGTTCCAATTCATTAACTCTGGACTTGGATGCTTCCAGATCCACACGGTATTTGTCGATTTGACGCACCAATTCAAAATTGCGCTTATCTGCCTCTTGCAATTTGCGCTGTGCAAGCGTGTCGTTTCCGCGACCCGATCCCAAGCGACGGTTTTCAGCTTCCAGTTCGGCAATGCGCTTATCCTTTTTATTGATGCTTTCCTTCAGCCGTACGATGATTTGCTGAAAGGTTAAACTTTCTTCCGCCTGGTTTTGCACATCGCTGCTCACCATGGTAAAGTTCTCGTCGCCCATCACCTTCACATATTCCGCACTCACTTTAGTTCCGGGTCCTACATAGAAGCCAATTTTCCCTTGAGAAAGTTCTATTTCTGTGAAGGTAATGGCGTATTGGTCGTTCAGATACAGGTCGTAAACCTTCTCATAGGTTTTCACCACAATGGTATTGGCATCTTTGTGGAGCATGCGCTTGGCTTTGATCCAGCCTTCATTTTCGCCGGCACCGGTAAGGTTCACCGCACCGTCGCGTGTCATCCGCCGCACACGGTACTGGTATTTGTCGTTGATTTCCACCACCAATGCGCCGCTGCCATCAGCCTGGGCCTGAAACACCAAACCGGCCAAAGGCTGCGTTCCGGTTCCTTCTTTAAAAGAAAGTCGGCAACGCACCTCGAAATAGCCAAAGGTTTTATCTTCCGCAGGAAACACGAATGTTCCCGTTTTCAAATTGGTGCGCTGCATGTCATAGCTGCCATTCTGCACCAGGAAGAAATTATCAGAATTGTAGGTTTGTGGCCACTTTTCATTGACCAAATTAAAATCTTCATCCCATTGTAGCTTGGGAAAATCCTTCGTAACCTGTTGGGCACCGAGGATGGAAAATTGCAGCAGGCTGAGCAAGAGCAGCCGGTTTTTGTTCATATTTGTGCCGCCGTAAACGGCAAAATTAGTCATATTTCCACCAAATGAGCCTGTTAAAAAGTCTGTTTGTACGTATCGTCTTAGGAATCACCCTGTTTTTCCAGGGATGTGCCAATGATATCGACATCAATGCCAACTGGAAAGAGGTGATGGTGGTTTATGGACTGCTGAACCCAACAGACAGCGTTCATTATCTGAAAATCAACAAGGCGTTCCTCAATGAAAAGACGAATGCGCTGGAGGCTGCCTCTGTAAGTGACTCCCTGTTTTTTGAAGACTTGGAAGTTCGTGTGGTGAGACAGGAAGACCAAACAGTGTATCCATGTGAAGCGGACAATTCCATCCAAAAAGATTCTGGCATTTTCGCCAATGACCGCAACACTTTGTGGACCTTCAGAGCCAAAATCAGCCAATTCAATACTTACCGTCTGGAAATTCTGCGCAAATCCAGCGGCAAAAAGATTGAAGCAAGCACCCTGATTTGCGGACAACCGGCGGTGTTTGCCCCCATTGCCGACACCTTCAGCACGCTCAACCTGCAGCTGGAAAACATCCCGGTGATTTACAACAGCGGATTGAACACCGCGGCGTACGACATCAGGATGGATTTCATTTATGATGAGTTTTCGGTTTCCGACACGTCCAAAAAATCGCAAAAAACCATCACCTGGCGTTTGATTACAGACCAGCGAACCAACAACTATGGGGGGAATGTCAGGCTCACCAACATCATCCCACGCACCGCATTTTTCCAATTCATTGCCAGCCAGATCAAAGTTGATGCAACCCTGAGGCGCAGAGCGAAATATGTGGCATTCACCTTTTACGGAGGTGCGCCACAGCTGGTTGATTATATTTCCGTAAGCGAGCCCAGCATAGGTATCGTTCAGAAACAGGCTGAATACAGCAACATCACTGGTGCACTTGGCATTTTCTCTTCACGCCACATCTACCGGATTCCCAAAGTAAAATTTGACCAGAACTCGCTGCTCTTGCTCATTGGTCGCCCGGAAATCCGCCCCTTGAACTTTGTGTACTGACAATTGAAGGCCATAAGGTCAGCATCTGCCCATTAAAAATACGCATGGCTGACATTTAGGCGGATTTCATCGCTGTTTTTTCTGCCTGCTGACAGAAAACGGCTTTGGCACTTCTATTGAAAGAAAGCGGGAAAGGAATAAACATGAGCAATAAAATCATTGGCATTGACCTTGGCACAACCAACAGCTGTGTAGCTGTAATGGAAGGCAACGAACCCGTGGTGATTCCCAACAGCGAGGGACGCCGCACCACACCTTCAGTGGTAGCATTCATGGATAATGGCAACGGCGAACGCAAAGTGGGCGACCCGGCCAAGCGTCAGGCCATCATCAATCCGAAAAACACCATCATGTCCATCAAACGGTTCATGGGTGAACGTTTTTCAAAAGTAAAAACAGAAACCGAACGCGTTCCTTATGAAGTGGTTCAGGGCGACAACGATACGCCCCGTGTGCGCATTGGCGACCGATTGTACACACCACAGGAACTCAGCGCCATGATCCTTCAGAAAATGAAGAAAACCGCTGAAGATTATCTGGGTCATGAAATCACCCGTGCGGTGATTACTGTTCCCGCTTATTTCGACGATGCCAGCCGTCAGGCTACCAAAGAAGCAGGTGAAATTGCAGGACTCAAGGTAGAACGCATCATCAACGAGCCAACAGCCGCGGCCCTGGCTTATGGCATGGATAAGAAAAACCGCGACATGAAAATTGCGGTGTATGATTTGGGTGGCGGAACATTCGACATTTCCGTGCTCGAACTAGGCGAAGGTGTATTTGAAGTAAAGAGCACCAACGGCGATACCCACCTGGGTGGCGATGACTTTGACCAGGTAATCATAGACTGGCTGGCCGACGAGTTCCGTTCCGAGGAAAATATAGACCTGCGCAAAGACCCGATGGCGCTTCAGCGCCTGAAAGAAGCTGCCGAAAAAGCAAAAATCGAGCTTTCTTCCAGCACCGAAACAGAAATTAATTTACCATACATCACAGCAGTAGATGGCATGCCCAAGCACCTGGTGCGCAAACTGTCCAGGTCGAAATTTGAACAACTGGCCGACAGCCTGATTCGCCGCACGCTGGAACCTTGCAAAAAAGCATTGTCTGATGCAGGCATGAACCCCTCCGACATCGATGAAGTAATCCTGGTGGGTGGTTCAACACGTATCCCGGCCATACAGAAATTGGTGGAAGATTTCTTCGGAAGGGCGCCCGGCAAAGGCGTAAACCCCGACGAAGTGGTAGCAGTTGGCGCAGCCCTGCAGGGCGCTGTGCTCACAGGAGAAGTGAAAGACATCCTGCTGCTGGACGTTACCCCGCTGAGCCTGGGCATCGAAACCATGGGCAACGTGATGACCAAAATGATTGAAAGCAATACCACCATTCCTACACGGAAAACGGAAACCTTCACCACCGCTGCCGACAATCAGCCAAGTGTTGAAATCCATGTATTGCAGGGAGAACGCCCCATGGCGCGCGACAACAAAACCATCGGCCGATTCCACCTGGACGGCATTCCGCCGGCGCCCCGCAGCGTTCCTCAGATTGAAGTTACCTTCGACATCGACGCCAACGGTATTCTGAGCGTAACCGCGAAAGACAAAGCCACAGGCAAAGAGCAGAAAATCAGGATTGAAGCCAGCACCGGACTCAGCCAGGACGAAATTGAACGCATGAAACGCGAAGCCACCGACAACGCCGAGGCCGACCGTCAGCGTAAAGAAGAAGCCGACAAACTCAACCAGGCCGATTCGCTGATTTTCAGTACCGAAAAGCAACTGAAAGAATACGGCGATAAGATTCCTGCCGAGAAAAAAACCAACATCGAATCTGCTTTGGCAACGCTGAAAACCGCACACGAAAGCAAAGACCTGACCGCGATTGACAGCGCTGTGGAAGCACTCAATCAGGCGTGGCAGGCTGCCAGCGAAGACATGTACAAGGCTGCTCAGGAAACAGGCGCCAACGATGGAAATGCATCAGACAAAGGTGATTCCGGGAATGCCGGCGACAGCACCGTGCAGGATGTTGATTTCGAAGAAGTGAAATAAGTACCGCAAATAGTGTTTCATCAAAGCCGCTCAGGAACTATCCCGGGCGGCTTTTTTTATTTGAAAGATACAATCACCATTTAATTTGCAGCGTTATGCAGCTGATGCGCCCGGCCATCCCTTTTTTGTTTCTGCTTTTGCTCCTTGGAGCCTGCACCCGAACGGATTCACAAACACAAAAAGACAGCACAAAAAAATCCGCTCCACAATGGGGCGCAGTTGGGGAAAATCCCACTGCCGACCCTACATTGGGAATGGGCACACCCAAAAACACGGAAGGGCGTCGCAACATCAAAGAACCCACCCTTGAATCGCTGTTTTTTGCCCAGGCCATCGCCATGAAAAACGCA
Organism: uncultured Flavobacteriaceae bacterium; assembly: GCA_964586595.1. Lineage (GTDB taxonomy): Bacteria > Bacteroidota > Bacteroidia > NS11-12g > UBA955 > REEB481. The sequence goes on from CAZPHB010000017.1 coordinate 13,748, forward strand.
CACAACCACAAAGATTACCAGCAATTCCTCCGCTACGCCGTAGTGCCCGGAATGAGCACCAACGAAGCGCATCGAAAGAAAGTTGTTGAGCGCCTGAAAAAGGAAGATGCGTACCTGGAACAACAACAAATTCGGATCGACAGCCTGGTGGTGATGAATGTAAGCAGCATGGCTGAAAGGTCAGGAACCTATTATGCTTTGCTGCCAAAAAAAATGTACCTGACCGTCCAGGGCAAGAGAAACATGAATGAAGGCTACCTGCTGGGTTATACCCACGATGGCGGGAAACAATGCTACTTCGTGGATCTGGACAACATCACGGAAGAAAGCCTCTACCAATTGCTGCCCGACGTGAATGGACTCATCGCCTGGCCGGGTTCCGGGAAAACCTATCAGCTTCCGAATTGAAGCTTATGCACCTTTCATCAGTGGTTCAAAATGAACCTTGCCGTTCCTGATGTCGTGAAACGCACATACAACACCAATCTTCCCGGATTCCAGCATTTCTTTCAAATAGGCACTTGATTCCAGCATGCGGCGCACAGACAGTTGTGCATTTTCCTGCGCCACCCGATTTACCAGGTTTGCATCTTTCACATCCGGATGCGCTTCGGTGCAGCCACAAGACTGAATGGCCTCCCCAATCTGATCGGTCACGTAATGGATGTTGCCGCTCTTTTCGCCCAGCATGGCCAATTTGATTGCACCACAATCGGCATGGCTTTTTACCACCACGAGTTTTACACCCAGATGCTTCACGGCTACTTCAATGCTGCCGAGCGCATCTGCGGTCATCACATTGCCGGCATTTCGGATGGCCAGGTAGTCGCCCAGGTTTGCATCGAAGGTGATTTCTGGGGACGTACGTGAGTCAATACAACTTACGATGGCGGCCATAGGTGCTTGTCCACTTGCTGTTTGGCTCACCTGAGCCTTGTGTCTGCGGCCGGAATCCCTGCCCAGAAGGAATCGTTCGTTGCCAAACTTCATCAGCTCAAGTACGCGCTCAGGGGTAAGCTTCGAACGGGTTTCCGCATCGAGCACCTCCTGAAACTGAACCAAATCGCGCACCGCATTGTGCCGTTCTAATCCAAAAACATTCACCTGTATTTGATGTTCCGGCGCATAGGTTTCAATGAAATCCCTGATGAGCTCCAGTACATCCTGATCAATGTAATCAGAAGCACTGGCATCGATCACCACCTTTGCATTCGGTGGAATGCCCCACAAGGTTCGTTTGATGGACGCCCTGTTCAGGAAGGACACCTGATTGGGCAATTCCAGTCGAATTACCTCGCCAATGTGCATCACCTGGGTTTCACGTATGAACGGATTTCTAAAATTTGAACGCAGAATAAAAAACAGACTCACCACTGTGCCCACCATCACACCCTTCAGCAAATCCGTAAAAATGATGGCCAGAATTGTTACCAGGAATGGCACAAACTGATCCCATCCTTTTCGGTACACATCTGTGAATATAGACACTTTAGCCAGTTTATACCCGGTTACTATCAGGATCGCGGCAAGCACAGAAAGTGGAATCAGGTTGAGCAGGCTTCCAAAAATCAATACGCTTAGAATCAGGAAGATGCCGTGCACTACTGCCGACATTTTGGTCATGGCACCTGCAGAAATATTCACCGAACTGCGCACAATCACAGATGTAACAGGAATGCCACCCAGCAAGCCGGAAACTATATTGCCTGTTCCCTGGGCAATCAATTCACGGTTGGAAGGTGTTTCCCTTTTGTGCGGATCAATACGGTCCACCGCTTCAACGTTCAGCAGCGTTTCAATGGAAGCCACCAACGCAACGGTGAGTGCCACCATCCAAACCATGGAGTTTTGCAGATGCTGTACATCGGGAAGGTGCAAGAGCGTGCTGGCTTTGATTTCGGGAATGCGCACCAGGTGTTCCTCTTTTACAATCGCCAGGTCCGGAAACCAATTGATGAATGCCAAGTTCAAAACCACTCCCAACACGACCACGAACAATGGCGCGGGAAGCAGGTTCCATTTCCGCATGGGCGTTTTGTCCCACACAAGCATGGTCATCAAACTCAGCACGCTCAGGATGACCGCACCCGGTGAAACATAGTTCAACATATTCAGCAATTCGGAAAAGGTATCATTCCCGTCTTGCTGATTGAAGCTGAAATCACCCTCCGGAACGGCGTCATATCCAATGGCATGAGGAATCTGTTTCAGTATTAAGATAATGCCGATGGCAGAAAGTAAACCTTTGATTACGTTGCTGGGCATGTAATCGGCAATGAACCCCAACCTGATGATGCCGAACAACAGTTGAATTACGCCGGCAAGCGCTACAGCGCTCAGAAAAACTTCAAAAGAACCCAACTGGGATATACCTGCAAGAACAACAGCCGTTAATCCGGCGGCAGGCCCACTCACACTTGTATGCGAACCACTCATGATGGCTACAATGGTTCCACCTACTACGCCCGAAACAATGCCCGAAACAAGCGGCGCACCGCTGGCCAATGCCACCCCTAAACACAGAGGCAAGGCAACCAGAAAAACCACCAAACCCGCAGGAATATCTTTCCTTAAATGATTGAAGTACATAGAATCAATGGCAAAATAATCATTAATAAATTTTCAGACGATCATAAATGCAATTATTCTGCTGAGCAGAATTAAAAACCTGTTTAAACGCCTTGCATGTTCCATGCATTACCTTCAGGCAGTGAAGCTTTCAATTCCATCGCCGTATGGCGAATGGGATGAACAAACCGCAATGCGGCTGCATGAAGGCAAATGCTTTTATCGGCATTCGGTAGCGGATAACCATACTTCAGGTCACCGACAATGGGCGCACCGCTGAAAGCAAGTTGGGCACGAATTTGATGAAAACGCCCGCTGTGTGGCAATACTTTGTAGAGGTAATGGCCATAACGGCTTTTCATGAGCTCGTATTCCAGCATGGCTGGCTTGGCGCCGGGTTTTTCCTTGCGGTACACGATGGCCCGGTTGTTTCGGGTGTCTTTATCCAGAAAATGCTCGAGCTTCCCGGATGCCTCCGGAAGTGGTCGGGTGCACAAGGCACGGTATTCCTTTTCAATGTTCCGGCTGCGGAATAACTCATTCATCCGCGCAAGGGCCTTGCTGGTTTTCGCCAAAACCACAACACCACTCACCGGCCGGTCCAAACGATGAATCAGGCCTACAAAAGCATCGCCGGGTTTCTGGTATTTGTGCTTCAGGTAGGCGGCAGCCCATTGCAACAGGTGCTCATCGCCGGTCTGGTCGCCCTGAACAGGCATTCCGGCAGGTTTATTCACCGCGAGCAGGTGGTTGTCTTCATAAATCACTTCCGGTTCCGGCCGCATCAGATGATGTTTACTTCTGTTTCCAGCCGAATGCCAAAATGTGCTTCCACAGAATCAACGATTCGCGCGGCATGCGCCGCCACTTCTGCACCTGTGGCATTCCCGTAATTCACCAGCACCAGTGCCTGTTTTTCATGACAACCGGTATTGCCCACACGCTTGCCCTTCCAGCCATCTTTTTCAATCAGCCAGCCTGCGGGAACCTTGACCATTCCTGCGCCCGCCGGAAAAGAACGGATGTCGGGAAAACGCTCCTTCAGCGAAGCAAAATGAGCTGCTGCTATCACCGGGTTCTTAAAAAAGCTGCCACAGTTGCCCAACTGCTCCGGATCTGGCAGTTTGCTGCGGCGGATCGCAATAACTGCTTCCGAAACAGCCTTTATGCTCAGGGTGGCCACACCCATCTGGTCCAGCATGGCAGCTATGTCGCCATACTGCGTGTGGAATTCATGCTTTTTATGCAGGCGAAGCGTGACGGAAATGATGCAGTAGCGGCCCTTCCCTTCTTGCTTGAACACACTGTCGCGATACCCGAACGCACAGTCGGCCTTGTCGAAGGTCTGTACCCTGCCGTTCACCAGGTCAAAAGCGCTTAATTCCACAAAACTATCCTTCAGTTCCACGCCGTAAGCGCCGATGTTCTGCACCGGAGCAGCACCGATGGAACCGGGAATCAGGCTGAGGTTCTCAATGCCGCCCCAGTTGTTGGCGATGGCAAACTGGACGCAATCATGCCAGCGCTCGCCACCACCAAAACGCACCCAAACATGCTCGGAGGTTTCGCGCAGCAATTCCCGTCCCATCATCAAATTCTTTAATATCAATCCATGATAATTACGGGTAAACAAGATGTTGCTTCCGCCACCTAAAACCAGCGGTGAAGCCAGCTGTAACAGGTTCGACTTCCAGAGGCTGAACAGCGATTCGGGAGACGCGCACGCATAAAACAGCCGCGAGGACACATCCAATCCAAAGGTATTCAACGATTTAAGCGGCTCATTGCTGCGAATCACAACTACAAAGGTATTCCGGCTAAATCCAATGTGTTTTTTGGCTGCTCCATTTTTTTTGCTTTATTTCGACATCCTTACAAAAAATCGCTTATGAAAAAAGGCCTGATTATCGCCCTTATTGTTGTTGGAGTAGCCGCGGCCGGCTTCGCCATCTGGAAGTTTCTTCCGGGCAACAACGACATTACCCTGCGCTACGTTCCCATCAAAGAAGATGGTGAAGAGCGCTGGAGCATTCTGGACCTCGAAACCGGAGAAATCGTGGTGGACAGGGAATGGAAAAAGCAACCTTCACTGGTTTTTGAAGGATTGACTGCCGTAGAAAATTCCGACGGCAATTATGAATTTTTCACCATTGAAAAAAAACCCGTAAAGGTGGGCAAAGCTTATAAATCTGCAGGGTTCTTCATGGAAGGCCTGGCACCGGTTTCTGAGCCCGACCAACCCATCAGCTACATTGACAAAAGCGGAAAAGAAGCTTTTCGTTTGAAAGAAGCGGACGGTAAAATTGTAGAGGAAGCAGGGCATTTCCGTGGTGGATTGGCACGTTTCCGGAACAGTGAGCGCAAATGGGGATATATTGACCGCAACGGAAAAGTTGTGATCAAAGCAAAGTTTTCTTCGGCAGGTGATTTCCGCGAAGGATATGCAGTGGTGGAGGAAATCGATAAAAAAGGAAACCCCGGAGATTCCAGCTACAAGGAAATCAGCAAAGTGGGCATCATCGACACCGACGGCAAATACGTTTTGGAACCTAAGGAAAAAACAAAATTGCTGTATTCTGTTTCCAACGGCCTGATTGCCTACTATGAAGAATCTGGCGATGAAGGCAAGAAAAAAGACATGTGGGGCTTCATGGACCCTAAAGGTGAGCGGGTAATTAAGGCGCGCAAAGACTTTGCACGTGTGTTCCCATTCATGCAGGGTTATGCTTCCTTTTCCGATGGAGAAAGCTGGGGCATCATGGACAAAAAAGGGGAAATTGCATTGCGTGCCAAATACGACAATGCCATCTACTACAACAACATGGTCATGGTTGAAGAAGATAAAAAATGGGGTTTTGTAGATATGGATGGCAAAGAATTGATTGCCCCTGAATACAAAGACCTGCTGCCCTTTTTCAACAAAAACACCCTGGCGCGCGATGGCGACAATTACATCCTCATTGATCAACAAGGGAAGGAAGTGAGCAAAAAGAGCTTCAAGGCATCTAAAAAAATCGACAACTTTCTTCAAGCCTGGCTCACCGGCATGTACCCAACGGTAAACAGTGACTATGTAGATGCAGCTTCCACCATCAGCAGCATTCTGGTAAGTGCAGGCATGGAGAAAATCAATTCGCTGACGGGTAAAACCCTGCCTCAAATGATGCAATTGCTGGAGGTAAGTGAAGACGATCTATATTCTTACGGAAGCAGCTTCACCAAATATCGCTACGAGCTAGACAACCTGAGCCTGAGTATTGAATGCGGATTTGACGACCAGTTGAAGAAACCCATTACTTCCACAGAATACATCTATGGCTACCCTTATGAATCGGTAACCGGCTATGGTTTGAACAACAATGCCACCTTGAATACTATAAGCCTGAACATCAGGTTGTATGGCAAACTTGGCTCTAAATCGAAGAAGCTGGCCGATGAACTCGAGTCACGACTTACTGCTGCCGGCTACCCGCTGAACAGCAGTTATAGTTCCGATGGCGTTAAGGTATTTGGCGAATATCAGGCCATCCTGCGCTTCAGCGACGAAAACATTGAATTGCGGGTAGCTTATCAGGGCAGCCTGAGCCCTGTAGGTTCCATGGGATCAGAAATGGAATACGACAACTCTGAAGTTACCTCGGAAGCTGTTGATGAGATGAGTCACTAGGCATAAAACAACCCCATAAAAAAACCGGCCCTGAGCCGGTTTTTTTATGAATATCACATCCGTAATTTCTTATTCGTGCAGTCGTTGTTCAAGATCAAGACCGTGTTCCCGGGCGGTTTTTTTGGCCAGTTCGTAACCTGCATCCGCGTGACGAATCACGCCCATGCCCGGATCATTGCGCAGCACACGGCGCAAACGGGCTTCTGCAGCGTCCGTTCCGTCGGCAACAATCACCATTCCCGAGTGAATGCTGTAACCCATACCCACGCCGCCGCCGTGGTGCAGGCTTACCCAGCTGGCGCCACCTGCGGCGTTCACCAGCGCATTTAGAATTGGCCAGTCGGCAACTGCATCGCTGCCGTCGAGCATGGCTTCTGTTTCGCGGTTGGGAGAAGCCACAGAACCGGTATCCAGATGGTCGCGGCCAATCACGATTGGTGCCTTCACTTTACCGCTGCGCACCAGCTCGTTGAAGGCGAGGCCCGCCTTTTCACGTTCGCCTTGTCCCAGCCAGCAGATGCGGGCCGGCAAGCCCTGGAATTCAATTTTCTCACGCGCCATCGTCATCCAGCGGCGCAGGCTTTCGTTCTCCGGAAACAAATCCAGGATCACCTGATCGGTGGTGTAAATATCTTGCGGATCACCGCTGAGCGCCACCCAACGAAAAGGTCCTTTTCCCTCGCAAAACAAAGGCCTGATGAACGCAGGCACGAAGCCGGGGAAGTCAAAAGCATGGTTCAGCCCTTTTTCAAAAGCCCTGCCACGTAGGTTGTTTCCGTAGTCAAACACAATAGCGCCCTGCTTCTGGAATTCCAGCATCAGTTCTACATGGCGAACCATGGTTTTATAACTCAGCTCGAGGTATTGTTCCGGGTCGCGCTCGCGCAGCCGGTCGGCAGTTTCCGTATCCATGTGGTTTGGATAATAGCCAATCAGCGGATCATGGGCGCTGGTCTGATCGGTAAGCGTATCGGGTTTGATGCCGCGCTCCAGCATGCGTTCCAGCAAATCAACCGCATTGCACAACACCCCAATGGAAACGGCATGACCCTGTTGTTTTGCCGAAAGCGCCATATCGATGCCTTCATCCACGCTGCGCGCCATCAGGTCGAGGTAACGCGTTTCCAGGCGTTTGCGGATGCGCCACTCCTCCACTTCCGCCACCAGGGCCACACCTTCATTCATGGTGATGGCCAATGGTTGGGCACCGCCCATACCGCCAAGCCCTGCGGTCACATTCAGGGTGCCTTTCAGGCTGCCGCCGAAATGCTGACGCGCACATTCTGCGTAGGTTTCATACGTTCCCTGCACAATGCCCTGCGAGCCGATGTAAATCCAGCTACCGGCGGTCATTTGTCCGTACATCATCAAACCTTTGGCTTCCAATTCCCGGAAATGCGCCCAATTGGCCCAGTTGGGAACCAGTTGGCTGTTGGAAATCAACACGCGCGGCGCATCGGGATGCGTTGGCAAAATACCCACAGGCTTGCCCGACTGGATGAGCAGGGTTTCGTGATCTTCCAATTCAAGCAAGGCTTTGCAAATGTTGTCAAATGCTTCCCAGTTGCGGGCAGCTTTGCCGAGGCCTCCATAAACAATCAGTTGCTCTGGTTTTTCTGCAACCTCCGGATCCAAATTGTTGTGCAGCATGCGGTACGCAGCTTCCTGCACCCAGCCTTTACAGTTCAGTTTATTTCCCGTAGGTGCGTGAAGCACCCTGGGGCCGCTTGTGGTTTTCATTGCCGCAAATATCCGCAAACGGCCATGGATTCCCGCCCCTGTTTCTATTTTTGAGCCGGCATGAATACACAGGCAGCACGGAATTTTAGGCTTCAGGGAATACTGCTGCTTGCCGGAATCATACTTTTTCTGCTGAAGCTGGCCGCTTGGTATGTGAGCGGATCTGTGGCTGTGCTGAGCGATGCGTTGGAAGGGATTGTAAACATCATTGCCGCGGCCACAAGCCTGTATGCCTTATACCTTTCTTCGCAGCCTGCCGACCGCAAACACCCTTACGGACATGGGAAAATTGAATTCCTCAGCTCAGGAGCAGAAGGAACCATGATCATCCTCGCCGCGCTGGGCATCATGTATGAGGCGGTACTTAACTTCATCCATGGCCATCCGCTGCATGCCACCGACACCGGCCTGTACCTCATTGCCTTCACCGCGGCAGCAAATTATCTGCTGGGCTGGTATTCCATCCGGCAAGGCCGCCGCAACCATTCACCTGCGCTGATTTCGGGTGGCAAACACCTGCAAAGCGACACCTGGACCACCATTGGAATAATGATCGGATTGCTGCTGATTCAGCTCACTGGTCTTGAATGGATCGACAGCTTAGTGGCCCTGCTGTTGTCCTTGTTGCTCATTCGAACCGGATATGGAATCATCCGAAAAGCCATCACCGGCATTATGGATGAAGCCGACGAAGAAGTATTGGAAGCGTTGGTACTTACGCTCAACGAACACCGGCTACCCAACTGGATAGACCTGCACAACCTGCGTATCATCCGCTATGGCAGCGTGTATCACGTAGATGCACACCTCACCGTGCCCTGGTATTTCAACGTGCATCAGGCGCATGAAGTGGTGGAACAACTCAACGCCAAAGTGCGCGCACATTTCGGCACCAGCGTGGAGATGTTCGTGCATACCGATGGCTGTCTGCCCAACAGCTGCACTGTTTGCGGAATTTCAGGTTGTGCTGAAAGAAAAAAACCGCAAAGCGGAATGGTCATCTGGGACATTCACAACATCACGGCGAACCGGAAACACGGACCGGAAAGCCTGAAACAATACTGATCAGCGCGGTGAAACAATACCCAGCAGGGTATCGGCCATGGGCTGCAACACTTCCGGATTCGGCCAGTTGTTTTGCTGCAAAAGAAGTGGTTTAGGTTCTGCCCCCAGGATTGCTTTTGCGAGGTTTTGGGCGCAGACCCGGCGCACCCGACCGTTCACGTGTTCGGTTGTCCAGAACTGATCGGTAAACTCTGAACCGCGCGCCACTTCAAGATTATCCACTACTTCGGCACCACGCCCGTGGTAGCGGTGCACCAGAAAGTCGCGGTTGTGCCGGATTTGTGCGGTCATGGCTTCGCCCAGCAGCGAATCGGCATATTCCATGTTTTCAGGGACCAGGTTGAACACCAATTTCCAACCGCGTTTTGCGGCCAGCTTCACCATCCCATCGAAATCGGCCATACGGGGGTTGTTCTCATCCAAAACAAAAGCAAATGCCTTGATGTAATCGTCGGCCAGGATGCGCTTACGGCGTTTAGTCCCTTGCTCATCAGGATATTTTTCGGCATCGTACCAGGCGCGCGCATTGGGATATACGTGCTTCACCCCCGGATAGCGGATGTCTTCTGTACGCCATGCGCGAAGTTTCAGGCGCTCACGTTCCATACTGTCGCGGTTGTCGTAGTACTTCATGCTCAGGAACAGGCGCGACAGCAAAGGCATACGCCTGCTGTAATACACCTTTTGTTTCTGCATGTATGGTTCGAGTGTGGTGTGAATGGCGGCCGGGCCGCAGTTGCGCAGGTTCATGGTTACCACGATGGTGCGCACGGCTGTTGATTCCGGAATCAGTTCCATCAATGCCAGAAACATGCCTGAGTGGTACCCGGAATGCGTGATGTCGCGCACGCGGCTTTCAGGAAGATAGCTTTGCAGAAACTGCGACATGCTTTGGGTGAGCGTATCTGTAAATGGATTGAAGCTGGTATTGCTGGACTCGCCGAAATACAGCACATCTGCGGAATCTGAGAGGCTTTGAACCTGCATGACCAAAGGCGCGTGTTTTTTCAGCTCCTCGGGCCAAAAATAGCGGGCATAGAAGAAGTTACAACCCAGGAAGAGCAGCGCAATGAATAACAGGCGGGGCAATATCAGTTTCAAGATACGCATCAGAACTGAAAGTAAACAAAGGGGTGATTAACCGTTCCGCCAAACATCCAGATGAAGCCAAACAATCCACTGTACACTGCCCAGCGCGTGTACCAGGAGAAATCATCCATCCAATGATCAAAGCGCTTGCGGATGATCCAGAGATCCAACAAAAGAAACAGCAACACCATAAACAAAGTCATCGCCGGAACATGCAATCCTGCTGTTCCAGAAGCTCCGGCAAAGAGCATGCAGTACACTTCTGTGCTTTGAGGTAAACTTACCGAACGAAAAAAAACCAATGTGAGCATGAAGATAAAGACCGTTTTCATCCTGCTGATCCAGGCATACCAGCCGGTGGCTTTACTTGCTTTTTTGAAGAAGAAATAATCCATCCAATAAAAAACACCTTGTGCTGCACCGAACAGAATCATGGTCCAATTGGCGCCATGCCACAGCCCGCTCACCAGGAATACGAGCATTACATTCATCAGCATTTTTGAAGTTCCTTTTTTACTTCCACCCAGCGGGATGTACACATAATCTCGAAACCAGGTAGAGAGGGAAATATGCCAGCGCTGCCAGAATTCCGGAATATTTCTGCCCAGGAAAGGCTTGAGGAAATTGTCCATCAGGTCAATGCCAAAAAGCCTTGCAGCACCCTGAGCCATGAGCGAATAGCCGAAGAAGTCGGCATACACCTGCACGCAAAACGCGCCTGCAGCAGTCCAGGCAGCAGCGGTATTGTAGATGTGGTGCGCTCCGTAAAACTGATCGGCAACGGCGGCCAGATTGTCGGCCACACAAATCTTCAAAAACAAGCCGTACAACAACAGGCGGAATCCATGCCGCAGGTTTTGAACATTCACCGTTTGTGGCGCAAACAGTTGATTTTGAAGGTTTGAAAAGCGTTCAATCGGACCGGCTACCAGTTGCGGAAAAAAGGCAACGAACAGCATGAAGCGGGGAAGCCTTCGTTCTGCCTGGTCGTTTCCGCGGTAAACATCAACCACATAACTGATGCTTTGGAAGGTATAGAAGCTGATACCTGCAGGAATGGTATAACGGGCCAGTTCCACGGCCCAGGCCGCTAATTCCTGTCGGTACAGCCAACGGGCCAGTTCTGAGTTTCCAAAGAAAAAATTGAAATATTTAAAGAAGAACAGGATCAGCAGGTTGCTCAAGATTGAAGTCCACAGCAGCCTTTTACGCTTGCTCTGGTTGGTACTGTCTTTAATGCCGCGTGCGCAGTACCAATCCACCAAACTGGTAAACGCCATGAGGAACACGAATTCAAACTTCCAGTAGCCGTAGAAGAAATAACTGGAGGCCAGCATCCACATCCAGCGATAGCGGAGCGGCAACAGGAAATAGACACCCCAAACCAGCGGCAGAAAAAACAGAAAGGGAATGGAATTGAACAGCACCCGGCTTTGTTTGCCGGCAAAAATAAGCATGCAAATGGTTCAAAAACTGCAGGTTTTCGCTGCCGCCTGGCCGTTTATCTTTGCTCCATGTTTTTGGAACAGTCGCTGAGGGAACAGGTAGCAATGGCCGTGAAACAGCTTTCCGGCAACGAAATAGCTGCATCGAGCATTCGCATCGAACAAACCAACCCCGATTTCCCCGGAGATTACACGGTATTGGTATTTCCGTTGGCCAAGCTCATGAAGCAAAGTCCTGATGCCTGCGCTGCTGCCATCGGGAATTACCTGAAGGAACAGGTGGCCGATGTAGCCGCCTTCCATGTGGTGAAAGGCTTTCTGAATCTGGAACTTCAGGATTCGGTATGGACCGGTTTCCTGCGCGATCAATGGAATGCAACTGAACCTGGCAAAGGCTTAGAGGGCAAGGGCGCGAAAGTGATGGTGGAATATTCTTCTCCGAACACCAACAAACCCTTGCATTTGGGACATGTGCGGAATATTCTGCTGGGTTGGAGCGTGTCTGAACTGCTGAAATACAATGGTTATGATGTGGTGAAGGCCAATCTGATCAACGACCGAGGCATACATATCTGCAAGAGCATGCTGGCCTGGCAGAAATACGGGCAGGGCGAAACGCCGCAAAGCGCCGGAATCAAAGGCGACCACCTGGCCGGAAAATACTATGTGCTTTTCGACGTGCATTTCAAAGAGGAAGTGAACAGTTTAATGGCATCCGGCATGAGCGAAGAAGAGGCTTCGAAGCGGGCTCCGCTCATCCTGGAGGCCCAGGAATTACTGCGGCGCTGGGAAGCCGGCGATGAAGCCGTACTGCAGCTGTGGCGCACCATGAATGGATGGGTGTACGAGGGCTTCAACAGCACCTACGCCCGGCTTGGCGTGAACTTCGACAAATACTACTACGAATCAGATACATATACGCTCGGCAAAGACCTGATACAGGAAGGACTGGATCAGGGCGTTTTTTACCGCAAAGACGATGGCAGCGTATGGATTGACCTGAGCGCTGAAGGTCTTGACCAAAAACTGGTGCTGCGCAGCGATGGCACCAGCGTGTACATTACCCAGGATATTGGAACCGCACAGCTGAAAGCCGATGAATTTGGCATCAGCAAGAGCATTTATGTGGTGGGCAATGAACAGGATTACCATTTCAAAGTGCTGAAATGCATCATGGAAAAACTGGGGAAACCCTATGCATCGGGCATTTACCACCTGAGTTACGGCATGGTGGATTTACCAAGCGGAAAGATGAAAAGTAGAGAAGGCACCGTGGTGGATGCCGACGACCTGATTGCCGACATGGTGGAAGCTGCAAGGTTAAAAACAGAAGAACTCGGAAAAACCGAGGGCTTTAGCCCGGAGGACCTGAAGGATTTGTATGAAACCCTCGGATTGGCGGCATTGAAGTTTTTCATTTTGAAGGTTGATCCGAGGAAGCGGATGTTGTTCAATCCTGAGGAGAGTATTGACTTCCAGGGAGATACAGGGCCATTTGTACAATACACCTATGCGCGCATCCGGTCCATGCAGCGCCATCTGAGCGAAGCAACCGAATTTCCTACACAGATGCAGGCACTTCATCCTTTGGAGCGAAACATCATCCGCCAGCTTTATGGCTTCGGCGATGTGGTGGCCGCAGCCGGAACACAAATGGATCCTTCCGTCATTGCGCAATGGTGCATAAGCACAGCCCGGGCATTCAACCGCATGTACAACGAATTGCCGATCTTGAAAGAGCCGGATGAACATACGCGCCGGCTCAGGCTTTGCATCATCCAGGCCACAGCCACGTCCATCCGACAGGGAATGACCTTGCTGGGCATCCATTGCCCGGAACAGATGTAAGTTGCTCCGGAAGTTGGGGCATTGGCAAAAACACGAAAAAAATGAGCCGGTGGGGAACCGGCCCATTTCGTCATAACAAATGGAAATTCAGTGTTTCTTAAACCTAGGCTTCAGACAGAAAAAGCATGCAATGATTACAACAAGAATTGGATTCCAATCAGCCAATGTTGCGAATGAGGCCCTTGGTGTTCTGTAATGCCGGAAAAGCGGCATAAGTGTTTAAATTCCAAGACGTTTCAACAAAGCTTCCTTTTTTCGTTTGGAAACCTCTACTTCCGAACCATCGGCCATGAGGAGCAGACCTTTTCTGTCGAAGCTGCGCACAAAATTCAAGTTGATGATGTGCCGGTTGTGGATGCGCATAAAATCGGCGTCTTCAAGTGTTCCCTCAAAATCCCTAAGCGTTTTGGAAACCAGAATTCGCCGGCCATCTTCCAGAAACACCCAGGTATATCTTCCATCGGACTCCAGGCGCAGGATTTCATTACTGGCAACTACGGTATATCCTTGAGCATGCGCCAGGGCAATCCGCCTGGGACCTTTCCCGGTAAGGGTTTGGAACAACTCACGCAGGCTGCTCACCGGATCTTTCCGCATGATGCGTTCCTTTGCCCGATTCACCGCCATTTGCAATTCATTGATGTCGATGGGCTTCAGCAGGTAATCACAAGCCGCCAAGCGCAATGCGGCAATGGCATAATCGGAGTATGCCGTCACGAAAATGACTTCAAATGGTGGCTCTTTAAAAAGCTTGAGCAATTCAAAACCATCCTTCCCCGGAAGGGAAATATCCAGGAACACCAAATCGGGTGCATGTTCCATGATGATGCGGTGGGCACCATCCACATCTTCCGCATCCTCCGTAAATTCAATATCCTCACAGTATCGGGAAATAAAATGCTTCAGCAATTCCCTGCTGGCACGCTCATCATCAACAACCAGTGCCCGCATCATCTCGTTTTGGAGTTAGAGGCTCCGTCTTGTAGCTGCTGAATGGGCAAATCAATGCGCACCAATGTTCCCCTTCCCCCATTAAGGCTCAAATCCTGTATGCTGATGCGGATGTTTGTATGATAACTTCGATTCATCAATTCTATTCTGTTTTGGGTAATGCTTAGTCCTTCACTTTTATGCCCCATGGAATGTGTTTGGTTTTTTTTATTGCGCCGGGACTCAAGGATTCCAATCCCGTTGTCTTCTACCTCGATACACATTTGGGACTTTCCGGTGTTCTTGATCCTTACAAACAATGTTCCCAGATTGTTTCTGAGGCTGCGGAGGCCATGGTTGATGCCATTTTCTACATACGGCTGTATCAACATGGAAGGAATGTGGATGTTTTCCAAATCCAATGACGCATCTACTTCCACGCGGTAATCCATGCTGTTTCCAAAGCGCATACGTTCCAAATCCAGGTAGCTGTTCAGCAGTTGAATTTCTTCTGACAGGCTGATGAAATTATTGGCTGACCCATGAAATGTTTGACGGATCAGTTGGGCAAACTGCGCCGTATAGTAATTCGCTTCCTGCTCCCTTCCCTGCATGATGAAATTCTGAATGGCCGTAAGCACATTAAACACGAAATGGGGATTCATCCTGCTCCTGAGCGCCTGCAATTCCAAGGCAGCGAGCTTTTGGCTTTCCTCATTGGCTTTTTTGATTTTTTGTGCCGTACGCCTAAACAAAAACACCAGCAAAAACAGCAAGCCCACCAGTAAAGATGCAGTAAGCAACCATTGAATTACAGTATGCTGATACCAGGCCGGCTTGATAAAAAAACTGGCACCTACAGGAACAGATACTTGGTTTCCGGAGCGCACCCGTACCTCAAATAAATATCGTCCCGGTTTCAGGTCGTTGAAGCTCACCTGATTTGCCGCTGTCTGAATCCATTGTGAATCTACTGAAGGTATGCGGTATTCATACACAAGCGGGTGGTCGGATAAAATGGCAATGGCGTTGTGGTGGATGGTCAGGTCGTTTTCCTCCGGATTCAGCTCCTGCCAGCGCCACACCGGAATGTACGCACCCTGTCTGCTGAGCCCATAAATCGCCACCGCCAGTTCAGGGTCAGGCGGCGGCTCTAGCTTGTTGACGAGCACCAATCCGCGGTCGGTGAGCAGTTCAAGGATTCCCGCCTGTGCCGTTCCGTTGATGTCGTAATAGATGCAGGATTTCAAACCATGCACTGCTCCATATTGCCTGATTTCCAGCGGTTTGCATCCTCGATCCGGCATTTTCATGCGGCGTAATCCACTGTGACCAAGCACCCACAGGTACAAACCGTCGTTATGCAGTCGTATCAACTGCCGGTCGGAACTGATGCTGGCCGTTGAGGTGGAAATCTGATCCAGCCTTCCGCTTTGCCAGGCAAACAGGCCATAGTTGTTCGTAGCGATGAACACCCTTCCTTGCGCGTCGCCGCTAATGTCGGTAACGCGGGCCTGTCGCAACAAGGAATCAGCGATTCCGGGAGCCGACTTGATGGCACTTCCCAGACCGATGATGCCCTTCAAACCGCCAATCCAAACACGGTCATCCTTACTGCTCCAGATGCTTGTGGTTCTTCCATGATGCAGGGTATCTGTTTTACCGGTACCAAGCAACACCCTGAAGGCAAATCGGTGCGTTGCCACATACACCGTATCACCACCATGCCAGTGCACATCTTTTAGAATACGAAACTGCCCTATCCTGCGGAGTTTGAGTGCGGCGTCGAGGGTAAACAAGCCCTGATCTGAGGCGATCAGGCATTTGTCGCCGGCCAATTTTAAACGCACCGGACGTGACAATTCAGGAAAATGCCGCAAGAGCCGGTAGTGTTCATCCAGCACATAAAGCCCATGGTATTCCGTACCAAAAAGATGTTTGGTACCAAAGCGCACATGCGTGATGGCATCCTTGAATAAATCGATCTTGGTCAACGGCAACCTATGCGCAGGATAAAGATACGCGCCATCGTTGAATGTGGCTACCCACAGGTTGCCCATGCGGTCATGGTACAACTCATGCGCTTCCTTGTCCGCCAGAAAGGAATAACCCGACACATAAACATCTTCCAGCAAATCATAGACTTTGCCTTCGGCGTTGTAGAAAAAAGGCTTTCCATCTTTGAAGAAATACTTGCGGGCCTCAATGGGTAATTTCTTGTATTGATGCAGCACCGGCTTTTGCTTTTGAAAACTGTATTCAACCAGGTAGCCTTCTTTTGAAATCGTAAAATGATGATTTCTATAGCTGAATTTCAATCGTTTGTGCAGTATCTGAAAATTGGTTCCACCGGGCAAAATCAAAGGAATCATCTCAGGAACCCGCGAATTCGGCCGTAGGTAAATCAGGAATCCGGGGAGGTGAAATTCCACGGACCCATCGGCGTGTTTTACCACATCGTTGATGAGGAAACTCTCCTGATTTCCCGGCATTTGCACCAGATAACGTTCTGAGGTTCCGGGTCTTACAACCAAAAACAGTCCGGAATCGTTCTTGAACGCAAACCAATGTTCATTCTTTTCGTTCAGGAAATTGTAATCGTACAGATCTGCTGTTGGGAATCCGGCGGTCAGCTCAGAAACCAAGCGCTTGTTTATATGTCCGTTTTCAATGCAGGCCGGCTCTTTTCCAAAGCAAAGCACCCAAATTCTTCCGGCGGCATCTTCAAAAATGTGGAGGGCCTCATTGTCAGGCAAACCATCGTCAATGCTGTATCTTTTAAATTCAAAACCATTCCACCGCACCGCACCGCGATCGGTGGCCATCCAGATATATCCTTTGCTGTCCTGGCAAATCGAATAGACCTTATTTCCGGCAAGACCGTTGGCCGTTGAAAAATGCTGGTGCAGGAATTCCTGCGCATTCAGCACAGCGCCCATCAGCGCAAACGAAAACACGCAGAAAACTAATAGGATTTTTTTCACGCCCTGACCTACTGCAATATAAACAGAAACAGAATTCCCACGGAAGGGGCAACACCAAAGGGAGGTCAACTGTATCATAATGCATAAATTTGCAGTCTTCATGGAAGTGGCGGACAACGTACAAGACGCAATGACCTTTTCCGAGTTTAAAGGTGAGATCATCAACGATTTCAAAATTGCTTTTCAAAGCCGACAGGCCAGTCTGATTGGGCGTAAGGAAGTACTTACCGGCAAGGCCAAGTTTGGCATTTTTGGCGACGGCAAGGAATTGGCACAGATAGCCATGGCCAAAGCATTCCGGCGGGGGGATTTCAGGAGCGGATATTACCGTGATCAGACCTTCATGTTTGCCACCGGCATGAGCAATATTCGGGAGTTCTTTGCTCAGCTTTATGCGCATCCGGCCATCAGTGCGGAACCCGCATCTGCCGGAAGAAGCATGAACGGGCATTTCGGAACCCGACTGTTGGATGAGGCAGGAAACTGGCTTCCACAAACCGAAACATTTAACTCTTCATCGGACATTTCACCTACAGGAAGTCAGATGCCCCGATTGCTTGGCTTGGCCCTGGCGTCGAAAATATACCGTTCACATGAAGGCTTGCAGGACCAAACACAATTCAGCCGCCAAGGCAATGAAGTAGCGTTCGGCACCATTGGCAATGCCAGTACATCAGAAGGAATGTTTTGGGAAGTGATGAATGCGGCAGCCGTGATGCAAGTGCCTATGGCCGTTTCTGTTTGGGACGATGGATATGGAATTTCCGTACCGGCGAAATTTCAGACTGCCAAAGAGAACATCAGTGCATTGATGGCCGGATTCCAGACCAACAAGCAGGGCATGGGCATGGAATTGTTTACTGCGAAAGGCTGGGATTATCCAGCTTTATGTGAAACCTATCGCGACGCCATTGCCCAATGCAGAGCAACGCATACCCCTGTGTTGGTGCATGTCACAGAAATGACCCAACCCCAGGGCCACAGCACCAGTGGCAGCCATGAGCGCTATAAAAGCAAAGAGCGTTTGGAGTGGGAACAGGAATATGACTGCATCCGCCAGTTCAAGCTTTGGATTATGGCAAACGGCATTGCCACAGAAGCTGAGTTGAACGACCTTGAACAAACCTATGCTGCCGAAGTGCGTACGTGGCAAAAGGAAGCATGGAATGCTTTTCAGCGGGAAATAAAAAATGATGTTGAGGAATGCTGCAGCGCCATTGATGCCAGCATCAATCTGGTTTCTGATACCGCTGCGCTTCAAGCCATCAATCAGCGCCTTAAAGGACTTAATGAACCGCTGTTGAAAGATGTGGGAAATGCCATCAATGAAGCCCTGCGCGAGACCTTATCTGAGCCGGAATTGCATCGTGCTCCGCTGTTGGCGTATTATGAGTCATTTGTTGCCCAAAACAACGACAGGTATAGTTCAAACCTGCACAGCCAGTCGGTTGCCCGTGCCTTAAATGTGGCGGCCGAACCTGCGGTTTATGCCCCTGATGCTCCATTGAAAGACGGAAGGGAAATCCTTCAGGCATGCTTTGATGCGAACTTGGAACGCGACCCTCGTGTTTTTGCCTTTGGTGAAGATTTAGGCAAAATCGGTGATGTGAATCAGGGGTTTGCCGGTCTTCAGGAGAAGTATGGTGAGCTGCGTGTAGGCGACCGTGGCATTCGCGAGGCGAGCATTATTGGTGAAGGCATTGGATGCGCCCTGCGCGGACTTCGTCCGATTGCCGAAATACAATATCTGGACTACCTGCTTTACGCGTTGCAAATCATGAGCGACGACATTGCCACCCTGCAATACCGAACCAAAGGTGGACAAAAAGCACCGGTAATCATTAGAACACGTGGGCACCGACTGGAAGGCATTTGGCACAGCGGATCTCCGATGGGCATGATTGTACATGCTGTTCGGGGCATGCATGTTTGTGTTCCGCGCAACATGACCCAGGCTGCAGGCATGTACAATACCTTATTGCACAGCGATGAACCGGCTTTGGTGGTTGAATGCCTGAATGGATATCGATTGAAAGAACCAATGCCTTCAAACATCGGCAGCTTTAAAGTTCCTTTGGGCCAGCCTGAAGTAATCAGGGAAGGTTCAGACATCACATTGGTTACTTATGGAAGTTGCTGCAGAATTGCCCTGGAAGCGGCCGAGCTGCTGGCCAAGGAAGGCATAGAAGTAGCCATTATTGACGTGCAAACCTTGCTGCCGTTCGACCTGAATCACAGCATTGCCGCACACATACAAAATACAAACCGTGTGTTGTTTCTTGATGAGGACGTTCCAGGAGGTGCTACAGCGTACATGATGCAACAAGTTCTGGAAGTTCAGGGTGCTTATCGCCATCTGGACAGTGCACCGGCCACACTCAGCGCTAAAGCGCATCGTCCTGCGTACGGCACTGACGGCGACTATTTCAGCAAACCCAGCGCAGACGACGTATTCCGTGCAGTGTACAACATCATGCATGAAGCTGCCCCGATGCGGTTCCCGGCGTTTCTCTGAACAGGCGATTCACCCAACCCGGCATAAAAAAAGGCAACGTTGAAACGTTGCCTTTTTTTATGCCAGTTCCTGCAGCAATCAATAATCGAACGTATAACCTGTTTCCACAGGGTTCACGCACATTACCGGAACATGTACACTTTCATTAACCAACTGTTGGGCCAAGGTACCGATAGTCATGCTCACAATGCTGGTTTCAGGCTGCGTCATGATCACAATCAAATCGGCTTCAATGGCATTGGCGTAGGTAAGCGTTTCAGAGGCAAAATTCTCGAAGATTTTGTCCTCAATTTCCTTACTCACAAAACGCACCCCTTGTGCTGAAATCATGGATTCAACCTGTTGGATGTTGGCCCTGATTTTCACCTTCAGAAATTCGTCGTTGCTGTTGTCGTAGATGATGTGGATGGTTGAATCAAACTTCTTCGCCACATGGATGGCCCAACCTACTTTCTGTTTTGATTCCAGAGAAAGGTCAATAGGCAATACAATCTTCTTGTAACCGTCGCCAAAGGGCTTCGATTTAATGACGATTACAGGAACTTTAGACAGTTGAATCACCCGAGAAGCATTGGAGCCGATGAATCGCTCCAGGCCACTGGCGCCGTTACTGCCCATCATGATGCTGTCGAAGTTGCCGTCATTGGCCACCTGAGCAATCACTTTATACACTTTACCACGCTCAATACGCTTGTGCAGTTTAAGTCCGGGATTATTCCTTTTAATGCCGTCAATAACTTTATCCAAACGGCTGTGGATCCCTTCTTCCATCAGGTCATTCTGGCTTCCGGAGAAAATCGACTGAAAAAAATTTTCATCTATAATATGCAGCAGGGTGATTTCATTATTGTAAACCCTTGCAATGTTCACGGCGTGTTCCAGCGCGTTATTGGCGGTATCGGAAAAATCTACCGGCACCAGAATGTTGTTGTTGTTTGCTACGCGTATCATGGTTATAAGACAAGGCGAATTTAGGCATTCAAGCCTGTACCTAAAGCACAAAAGGAGGCACAAAGGCCTCCTTTTGCTATGATTTTTTACAGCTGAATTAACGCAAATGATTGATTCTGTGCGTGCTGGTATTTCCGTTTTGATGTACCCGGATCAAATAAACCCC
This sequence comes from uncultured Flavobacteriaceae bacterium, assembly GCA_964586595.1. Taxonomy (GTDB): domain Bacteria; phylum Bacteroidota; class Bacteroidia; order NS11-12g; family UBA955; genus REEB481. Next base: position 34,716 of record CAZPHB010000017.1, read on the forward strand.
TTCGGCACAAGAACTCAAGTCAACTGTTGACAACAATGCCGACTCCAGGAATGTGTGTTTTTGGATCACGCGTCCATTCATATCAAGCACCTCTGCCATTTTTTGGCCGGAGCCGGCACTCCATTCAATCTGAAGCTGGTCAAAGGCCGGGTTCGGGAATACGTGCACATCTGCAGGCACAACATCCGGGGCTGAACCTCCATTATTGCCAGACCTCAGACTGCTGATGGTAATGGTCTTGCAGAACGTGGCACTGCAGGCTTTCATTTGATCCCACACGGTCAGGCAAATTTTATAAGTGCCAACAGACGAATACGATTTGCTGCCGGGTTTCGCCACGTATGAGTAGGTTGCATCACCAAAATCCCATTTGTAGTTTGCTGCATTCGAAGAACTTTTATTCGTCAAAAACACCTTCCCTTTCACGATGCTGTCCACCACGAAGTATGCCTCAATTTTACATGGATTGCAGGCGGGGACCTGAATGGTCTTACAAATCATTGTATCGCAGGAATTGCAGGTATCAAGAACCTTCATGCAAACGGTGTAGGATTTTCCAGTTATATAAGTTGCTGTCACTAAACGACCGCCTGCCGAAGTGCCATTACCAAGAGTCCAGCCGTACAAGCCGCATGATTGAGACTTCCCTTCGAAGGTAATTTTATCGCAGTTGATGGTGTAAGTGAAATCAGGTGCAACCAAGTTACAGCAAGCACCAACCGAAATAGATTTACAGATGACGGTATCGCAGTTATTGCAGGAGTCCACAATCCGCACACAAACATTGTAGGTGCCTTTTTTGAACTTGTGCAGCGCACTCATGTCGCGCGTCGGGGCCGTTCCATCACCCCAAACCCAGGTTACCTTGCGGCAACCATTGGTGTTTTGATCTGTATAACGCACCTTAAACGACGCATCACTGCAATCCTTCACTGCGTCAGGCCAGGTTACTGCGACGCCCATATTACAGTATTTCCTAGTTGAATCACATCCGGGCACCACGATTGATTTACAAATCACCGTGTCGCACTTATTGCAGGAATCGAGCAAGTATAAACACACCTGATACGTACCGGCTTTAGCGAATGTATAGCTGGTCATCCTGCTGTAAATGAACTGTCCGCCGATGGCCCATTTGTATTTAACACAGTTGCCCATCGGTGCTTCAAAGTTGTACTTAAGGCAATTGGATTTATCAATGCCCCAGCCGAATGACATGGGAATATTGCATCCCTTTGGAACAGGAATAATTATCTTCTTACAGATACGCACCGAACAACGTCCGTTGGGATGCTTGATGGTGAGGCACACTTCGTACGTGCCGGGCTTCGAAAAATACTTTTGAGGATCTTTGGTGTTCGCGCCCGTTCCATCTCCAAACGACCACAAGAAGGTAGCTCCTTTTTCACTTGCGGTTCCGGTGAATTTAAAACCGGTTGTCCCGGGAATGCCCTGGAATACAAAGTTGCCCCAGATGTTACAACGCTGTTCGACAACAACCTTTTTACAAATTTTCACAAAGCAGCGCGGGTCCTTCCCGTAAATGGTCACACACACGTTGTACACCCCGGGTTTCTTGTACTGCTTGCTTGGGTTCTGGCCCTGTCCCTTGGTACCATCCCCAAAATCCCAGACATAACTTACACCATTCACACTGTTGGCGCTAAAGCCTACAATGCCATTCGGGTTTACCTTGAACGTATAATTTCCGCTGATGTTGCAGGGTTCTTTTCTGCCGCACTGAATGGTCACTTTCTTGCAAACGGTTTCGGTACAAACCACATTTGTTACCGGATTCTTCCAGGTCACAGTAACGCAAACCTGATAGGTTCCATCTTTAAGGAATGCGTGCTTTACTGCTTTGCCGCTTGCACTGCTCCCATTGCCAAAACTCCAGGAATAGCTTGCTCCGGACTGCGCTGATCTTGCTTCGAAAGAAACAGATCTGCAATCCGCCTTGAAGTTGAAATCCGGATTTAACACACATGATGAATCCTTCGCGCAGCCTTTAATTTCAACTGTTTTACAAATAATTGTATCACAAGAGCGGCAGCTGTCCGTAACCTTTAGACATACGGTGTATGTACCTGTGGAAGGATAGGCATAACTGATTTGCTGACCGGTGGCATAGGTTCCATTACCTAAGCTCCACTTGTATTGAGGACAGGTGCGGGTATTAGAAGCAAATCCGCTGGCAATGAGCGTTTTGCATTCTACCTTAAAGGTAAAGTTGGCCATATCTGCACAACCTTTCTGGGTTTGCCCGAAGAGCGCTCCGGATGGGAGCAAATTTGCCGCCATCGTGAACAACCATACCAAGGTTGCACTGTATATTTTTTTCATAGGGTAGTTATTGTTGGATTTATAGGTTGGATGCCCAATACTGGTTAATGTTTAAGCAGTTGTGCCCGGGCACATGAACCATCCTTACCCATGGCGATAATCAGGTAGCGCCCGGGGGCCATCCCTTTCATGGAAAGGATTGCACGCATTCCTTCAATTTGTGCAGGCACGGCCACGGTTCTGCCCCATGCGTCACAAACTGTAAGTGATGCTATTTCCGAATGTTGCTGCACCAATGCCATGTTGTCCGTTGGATTGGGGAAGACCTGCAGATGATTTATCTGTAGGGGTTTTTCCGCGATCCAGGAACCCATGTTGGAAGTCAGCATGCATGAAACGGTATTGCTCAAAACACCGGGGGCCAAATCGAAGGCAACCCCAGCCCTGTTTTCTATAATTGTTCCCGCCGGATTTCCACTTTTCAGGCCAAGATGCAACCCAAAAAAACCTTTGGATAAGGTGTATTCCGGATTGGCATCTGCATTAGGAGGCAGGTTGATGTTGTTGAACGTGTAAATGAGGATGGCCTTACCCGGCAAAGCCGGATCGAGGATCATCTTTCTGCTGAAAGGATGACTGGAACCTGATTCACGGATGTATGCGAGGTTGAGTGAAATATCAATCGTATCCGTAACCTGTACTTGAGAAACGGTATCTAATCCCTGATTCTCAAATCGAATCACATATTGAATCACATTTTCACCATTGGGCAGATACGCTATGGTATCGCCCGGTTTTACGATCGGAAACTGCAGTTTTTCAACACTCACCGAAGGACGGTCTGAAACAATCTGGGGAAGCGTATCGGTGTTATCCTCCGGATTTTCATCGGGTGTCAGCCCATTTGGCGTAACAACCGCCTTAAAGCCCAGTTCTTCCCCTATTTCGAATTTTTGGGAAGAAATCCAGGAGGCCATATTCACCAAAAAAGCTTCCCCGGGAGCCAATAAGCCAATATTCCAGGTAAACTTACCTGTATTGATGATGTCAGGGGCGGGAGTTACCTGCAAATCACTCAGTTTCTTATTGTACTCCAGCTCCAGTCGTGATGATGAACTTACCTGACCGGTATTCTCAACTTTAATGATGTATGCAGATGTTGCATCGCGGTTCACCTTCCATCCATCACCAGAAGTAATGTCCACGCGCACATCGCGATAATGACTTTCCTGTGTTTGTTGGGGAAAGTCAATTTGATAAACCCATGGACTGTCGGTAAGGCTGATCTGAACTTCTTGAGCGGTGATCCAACCCGCCTGTGGTTCCAGATTGAGTTTTATCTTGTTTCCTACAACGGTTTTGAATTCATAATAACCGTTCCCATCGGTAAACAGGCTGCCAAGACCGGAAATATTCACCTTGCGGTTCGCAAGAGGCCGCTCTCCCGACTCTTTAACACCATTATTGTTTACATCATGATATACATAACCGCTCACCTGAACCTTATCCGGAAGAAGTTTTACCAAGCCATAACCCAAATTCTTTCCAAGCACCTTATTCAGGGTTCCTGAAAAATAAAGTTCGTTTCTGGATGCAGCAATCTGTACAAATTGATTGGGTGTAAGAATGGGGTGCGCCACCCAGATTGGGTCTTCAAGCATGATGGTATTGATGACCATTTTGCTCCCTGTTTTGAAGAAGCGACCTACAGCATAAATCTTCCCTGATGACTCGCAGAATCCATCTACCGCACCAATACTGTCGAGGCCATTCATGGATAATTTAAGGGCGGAAAGACCATTCATTCTGGCCAGAATCATTCGGCCATTGGAATCCAGTCCACTGTACCAATAATCTCCGGCTACAGCATACAACCTTCTTCCACTTTTTACCGGGGTATAGTGCGTGGTAAACTGTGCACCATTAAAAAAAGCCAAACCTGGCGCTGTAGCACCATTTATTTTTCTGAAGCTGCCGCATATGGCTAAATCCGACCCGCGGGTTGCCATTTGCACAATCGTACCATCTGCACCGGGCACAGAAGAACCAACAGCACCCCATTCAGTTCCGGTATTTACCACCAGATTGTTCACCAGCGTGCCATTCATTCTGCTGAAACGGCCTCCGGCATATAGCTGGTTGTTGAACACCGTCATGGTCTGAATGGTCGGCACCTGGGTAAAGAATGCGGTAAAAGAAGCTACTCCTGTCCATGTGCGATTATCCAATACGGTCAGACAATTGTACTGGGGATCTGCATACAACCTAAAGTTCCCGGAAACATAAATCTTCCCGGAGAACAAGGCAAGATCCATGATGGTGCCTCCCTTTTGGATGCATAACTGAGGCATGTGCGTCCAGGTGCGCCCGTCGTATCTTGAAAGTCGGTACACATCCATGGTATCGGAGTAGCGCTCGGGCCAAACCGCATAAATGTTGCCTTCTATTTGCCTGAGCAGCGGCGGTGCAGGCAATTGTGATTCCAATGGGAGTAACAATTGAGCCTTCGCAGGGACAATACTGTTCAACGTAAGGAACGCAGCAAAAACGACTGCGCCTATAGCAGATATATGTTGCAGGCTCTTTTTTACCATTGATACATCAGCATAAACTGCCCTCCGATTTGTTGATATGAGCTTCCTTGTTTCATGAGCGGCCCAAGACCTTTCGCCAGGATTAGGTTGGTGCGCATCATCAACTGTTTATTCACGCGGTAATAGAATCCTGTTCCCGCATTAAGGTCCAGGCGGGTGCGGATAATATTTGCTGCGTCAGTACTCCTTAACGGCTGATTGGTATTAACTGTTCCTGCCATGCCTTGCTGTAACTGACTCCAGGTATAGTCGGTATATGGTGATGGAATGGTTGCCTTCATGGATTGTAAAATTCCAATTTGCCCACCGGCCTGGAATAATATTCCGAATTTAGGGGAAATTGCAATACATTGACTTATTTGGAACGGAATCAACAATCGTTTTTCAGAAAATTGAGTGACCACATCCACCAGGGTATCTGTAAAACGAACAGGAATCCAGAACAAAGTATCTCCAGGCATGTTCCGATAAGGAATGGAGTCGGCAACCATTCTGGTTTTTATGCGCCAATGTTGCTTCAAGGGTGTTATGGGTTCGGTTGCGCCAAGTCCAAATTGTATTGCGGTGGAACCAATTGGGATTTGCAGCCCCACAGCATATTCATGCGCCAAGCCTTTTTGCTCTTGGGTGCGGTTCAGCACTTTCCCTTGCCAAGCGGCGTCTTGGGGAATTGATGCTGCTGTGGACAACATGGAGGCTCCGTTCCTGATCCAGAATGCAGGCATCGGCTTACGCAGCCAAAGTGCCTTTGCCGGAAGATATGTTCCGGTGGTCCGTAAATATCCGGCATCAGGGGTGAAGCGCTCAAGGCTATGTATCCTGGGCCTCCGTGAATCCATCATCCATGATTCCACATTCAGCGAATCATGGAGGCCAAAGAAACCGATGTCCCCTGACAACACAACATAATTTAACCCATGGTCGTAATTATCATTACGGCCATTGAGGAAGGAAGACTGCTGCGTTGGCGTGGAAGTATTGTGCTGTTTGATGCCAGAGTTTACCCTGCCTGAAATCGATGCTGCGCTATTGACGGCAGCGGGTTGATGAGGCATACCGGCGGTTTGGCTATGTTTTGTGCCGGCGTTCAAGTCCTCAACTTGATTTTGAACCGTTGAAGGATTTGATGCGGGAACAATCCACCATAAAAAGAACGCCCCTACCAACGACAGCCCGGCGAAGGAATACCACAGGATTGCACGCCTCCGTTTATTCTTCTGTGGCAATGTCGATGAAATCCGGACCCAATCTGCTTGATTTACGGGAATCTCATACCCTTGAAATGCGTCCTGAAAACCCTTTTCGAGGTTTTGATTTTCAGGTAAAGAAGAAACAATTCGGTTCCAATCCGAATAGTTGACAGGAATTTCGAAGTCCTTAAAGGCCTCGAGAAACTTTTGTTCAATATCCTGCCGTTTTTGACTCAATACGGAGAAGATTTAGGTGTGAGGAGCTGTTGCAATAACTTTCTGGCCCGCGCATATTGACTTTTACTGGTACCTTCGGTTATTCCGAGCATGGCCGCAATTTCTTTATGGCTCATTTGCTCCAGGGCGAAGAGGTTGAACACCATGCGGTAGCCGGCCGGCAGCTGGTCAAGTGCTTCCAAAGCTGCTTCCGGGCTGCAAGGAAAGGACCATTCTTCGGGATCCGGGTCACCCAAGGATGTATCCAGTTCTTCCGGCAAGGTTGTTTCCTTCAGTTGAAGTTTTTGTTTTTTCTTGAAATGATCAATGGAGGTATTGATGAATATCCGGGTCATCCAGGTTTCAAAAGCGCTATCGCCACGATATTTTTCCAAGGTTGCGTACACTTTTATGAATCCTTCCTGGAATGCATCACGGGCATCATCCGGATCGGCGCAATAGCGCCTGCACACACCAAGCATCCGAGGACCAAACATGGAGAATAATTCATGCTGGGCCTTCCGATTCCCTTGTCGGCATCCGGATAAAATCGACTGGATGACATCCACCCTTTTGTTCATGCATTAGTCGGTGTTTGGCCTAAAAGGTTGCATGGAAATCTTTACAAGTTCCTGTTAAAGGCTTCATTCAGTTTTGCGATATTGCGGCCTCAACGCTATGAAACCCGTATTCAAATATAGCTTACTTGGGGTGGGCCTTGTTGCTCTGGCCGCAGGTTCTTACTTAATCTTTTTTGCCGGCCGCGGAGACAGGCTTCAAAAGTACATTCCGGACAACGCTTCTTTGGTGGTAAAAATTGACCCAAAATCCATCCTGAAGGGATTGGATTTAGAGGCATTAAAAAAGAATGAGTCGTTTGAAAAAACCATAGCGGATATGAAGGATAAATCAGACCCTTTCCCCGCATTGCTTTCCCAGGCGATGAGCAATCCGAAAGAAACAGGCATCAACTGGCTGAAGCCGTCCTACGTGTTTATGCGCGCTGAAAAAGGCATTACCTACACAGCCATTTTGCTGTCGGTAAACGACCCCAACCAGCTGAAAGGCTGCATCAACGATCGTGTCAAAGACCATGAAGACATTAACCTCGAAGACAATCAGTACTTCATGAAGGTCAGCAGTTCCGAATATTGGGGATGGAATAATGAAGTGTTGATGATCCTGTCGATGCGTGGCCGTCGCCAGAAGGATCTGATCAGCGACCACCTGAATCTGACTTATGACGCCAACATCAGTTCCAAAGAAGAAATGGCTGACATCCTCAACAGAAAAGCTGCTGTTTCTTTCTGCGTCAATGGGAAAACGCTTTCAGATGCACTGGAATCCATGCGCGGTGGATTTACCCCCTTCCAAAGCAAAATGTTTGGCGATTTTGCCGGAGGAACTCTGGAATTCAAGGATGGCGAAATATTGATGGAAGGCGTACAGAAAGGCGCCAAGTCATTCCTTGCGTCTAAATCAGAAAAATCATTCAGCACGACACCCAACGGCATCGTGCCATTTTTCCACATGTCGTATGCGCTGAAAATCAATCCCATGATGGAATTCTTGCTTCAGGACAAGAACAATTCTGAATCTTTAGGTTCAGGAATCATGAATAATGAATTCATGTCGTACCTGAAAGAACTGGGCAATGGTTTCAGCATGCAGATGTGGAATCAGGGAAGCCCAAGCGTTCGGAATATGGACAATCCATTGCTTTCCGGAAACCTGGGCATGGCCATGCGGGTAGGCTTGGCTGAAAAGTCGCCAAAACTCGACTCTTCACTGGCCTTGTTTAATCTGGGATTGAACAGCTACATGCAACGCCTTGCCAACAATTCATCGGCCTATGAGTTCGATGATACCGAGGCACCGGAAGCAGCGACACCATTACCTATTTCCCTGAATAAAGAGAACGGCATGATGAAACTTGTTTCAGGCCTTCACCACGACGGAAGCTATAAGTTGTGGCGTGACAAGCGGCTGTCGGATGATTTCTTTGATCAACCATTTCAATTTTGGATTGATTTCGATGAAGATCATTTCCCTTATTGGATGCTGGAACAAAACATGTCATCGCGTGAGCGGGCGGTTGTTATGCGCAACATGAAACGTTTTTCACACGTGGAGGCGAGCGGCACTGCGGAGCGCAGCACCTTCAAACTGGTGATGAAGGATCAAAAAGAAAATGCCCTTGCGCAAATTCTGGATATGGTCCTTGATGCCGCAAAAAATGGCGCTGATATTTGACCACATCCTTCCGGTTCCTCTGGCGGAACAGGCAGCACAAAACAGTGTTTGGCGCACAAGGCTGGAGGTTCATCCCGGAAACCATTTTGCCATCATTGCCTCCTCAGGCCGGGGAAAATCAACCTTGGTGAATATTGCCTACGGCATACGGCATGATTACAGCGGCAATTATGAAATTAACGGACGGCCGGCTTCTGTATTGAATGCCGTTGACTGGTCCATGCTGCGACAAAACACCTTTGCCTGTGTGTTTCAGGATTTGAAGTTGTTTCCGCAACTGAGCGCGCATGACAACCTGAAATTGAAATGTGACCTTGGCGCTTCACACTCCATAGTTCATGCAACAACCATGGCCGAGCGGCTTGGACTGGCACCCTATCTGGACAAACCCTGCGGACAGCTGAGCATGGGCCAACAGCAACGAGTTGCCGTGGTCAGGGCTTTGTGCCAGCCTTTTCAATACCTGTTTTTAGATGAACCCACAAGCCATTTAGACCGCGCCAATGCAGAACTGGTGCTTGAATTGGTGATGGAGCAGGCCGCTGCGCAACATGCTGCAGTGATGATTACCGGCTTGGACCAGGACCACCGCCTTCCTGAAACCTTTCAACAACTCAGCGTATGAAACAGCAGAAAAGCTTATTGCATCGGCTGATCAACAGTTCGGGCAGCAAAAAGCAGCTTGTTCTGGCGCTGAGTGGAGCGTTTGCCGGGTTGTTTCTGTTGGGAACCTGCAGCCAGGCTTACCTCACCTTCCACAAAATACTGTCCAGGCAAAAAGACCTGCTCGGGGCTGATTTTCTGGTCATCAACAAAAAGGTCTCGCTGCTGAATACCATTTCCGGTTCTGCCGGAAGGTTTTCGCCACAGGACGTTGAAGCGCTGCAACAGGTCAAAGGTGTAAGCAGGATTGGCGCCTTCAGAAGCAGTTCCTTTAAGGTGCGTGCGCAGTTCAACGCGGGCATGGGTTCAGAAATTCCGGGTTTAACCACAGACTTGTTTTTCGAGTCGGTACCAGATGGTTTTCTGGAACTGGATGACATTTCCTGGGACTGGCAACCCGGCGATGCCGAGCTGCCCATGATCATACCTTCCGATTACCTCAAAATGTATAATTTCGGCTTTGCCCGCGGTCAGGGCCTGCCCATTGTGCCCGAATCGGTGCTGAAAAACATCCGGTTCGATGTGTTGATCACAGGTCAGGGGAAATCGGCGTACTTCAAAGCTTACATCGCCGGGTTTACCGAGCGCGTGCCTTCGGTTTTAGTGCCTGATGCGTTTTTAAGCTGGGCCAACAAGGAATATGGCAACGGCAGTAAAGACCTTCCGGATCGCCTGATTGTTGCCGCCGAAGACCCTGCTTCCCCTGAAATAAGTCGCTTTTTTTCCGAACAAACCTACGAAATAGCAGGTGGCGATAAATTGAAAACATCCAGGCTCAACACCTTGCTTCTGGTGGTGCTGAGCATCGTACTGGGACTTGGCATTCTGGTGGTTTTGTTGTCGTTGCTCGGATTGATTCAGTTCAGTCAAATCCTTGCCTATCGCGCCGCCCGTGACATCCGCGTGTTGTTTCTCATTGGATACAGGCCACACATGATTGCATCGCCCATCGCAGGTTCGTTTACCCGTTTACTCTCAGGAGTTACATTTATTTCCATCATGGGTATGGCAGCGGCACAGATTTGGATGGGAATGTTCCTGACAGAAAAAGGATTTGAAACCAGCCTTTGGCCATCTTGGGAAGCCATCGTGCTGGTATTGCTGGTGTCGGCCATCTTGTGGTGGTACACAACATGGGCGGTGAAGCGTTCCATTCGCGAGATCTGCCGCTGAACGCCGCACATTTACGCGCCCATGCTGAGCAGGAAGATGGCCACAGCAGCGCAGCTCAGGCCAAGCCATTGCCGGCGTGTAAGCACTTCCCGGAACAGCAGCATGGCTGCAGCAGTAGTTACCATGACCACTCCGAGGTTATTCACCGGAAACAAAAACGATCCGGGAAGTCCGCTGGTATCCAAAGCCTGGATCAACGTGTACATGGAACCGTAATTGCACACGCCCAGCAACACGCCTCCACCCAGATCTTTCAGGCTGCGTTTATTTACGGCCGATTTCTTTGCGAGCAATTGCTGAATAAGTCCGGTGATAAACGCTCCGGAAAAGATGAGTGTAATGGTTTCATCGGCGCTGCTTTCTGCCAGATAAAAATGCTGGATGAGCTTCACGCCGGCATCTACAAAACCGGAACCAAGGAACACCACCAGAAGTACAATCAGCGCCTGGATCCCCATTTCGGAACCGGCACCATTGCGCCCGGGATTTAACATCACCAAGGCAAACAGGGTGCACAACAAGCCCGGAATAATGGTCCAATTCCATGCTTCACCCAAGAACAACACCGCCATAAACACCGGAATGAGCAAGCCCATTTTCGAGGCCATGGCGGTTAAAGCGCTTCCTGCAATGCGTGCAGATTTCCCCATGGCACTGAATACCAAAATGAACAAAATGCCCAGCAGCAAACAAGGCCAGAACCAAGGCTTGTCGGGCAAATCGACACGAAATATGTGGTTTTTACCAGCGAGTACGGTACCTGTAACCATGCATACGAAATAGTTCACCACGATGGCCGTTTGGGTATGAATGCCAACTTTGAAGAACCATCGGAACAAGAGCATCAGCGATGCCGAAAGCAAGATGGAACAAATGAGCCAGATCATAGCACAAAGGTGAGGACTTCATCCTCTTTTAACTGCATGGATTCCTTCAGGGTTCCATGCACCACCGGAGCGGGAATTCCATGGCTCCAATATTGCTTTCTTGATCGAATGATGCGGACTTCATCTACATAACCCGCAGCGATGAAGCGCTGTAGCGTTTCCGGACCTCCTTCCACCACCAGCGATTGGATGCCGGCTTCGAGCAGCCGTGCAAACAACACCCCAAAAAAATCATCACCGTAGGCAACCCAGCGCAGGTGATCCACTTCATGCGACTTGCGTTCATTGAGTATCCAGGTGTGCGCATGGTCATTGAAGATCGGCAGGTCAAGGTTCAGGGAAAGTTGAGGATCGGCCACCAGGCGCAAGGGCTGACGGCTTCCAAAGAAACGATTGGTCAGTAAGGCACGATCCGATTGGGCCGTTGTTCTTCCAATGAGAAAAGCACCTTCTTCCGAGCGCCATTGATGCAGCAGGATTTGGGCGGCTGCGCCGGAAATTTGACGGCGTTGCACTTGCAGATCAGCCATAAAACCATCGGCTGTTTCGGCCCATTTAAGAATAATCCAGGGCCGCTTTTGGGTCACTGCGCTCAAAAACCGGCGATTGAGCCATCTGGCTTCTTCAGAAAGCACATCTGTTTCTACAACAACACCGGCTGCGCGGAGTATTTGCAAGCCTTTACCCTGAACGGCAGGAAAAGGATCCTGCATGGCTGTAACCACATGTTTGGCGCCAAATTCCACCAGCATATTGGCACATGGAGGTGTTTTGCCAAAATGGGCGCAAGGTTCCAGGTTCACATAAACGGTAGCATCTGAAGGAATTTGGGACAAGCCGGAAGAAGATATTGCCGCAACTTCGGCATGAGGGCCACCGTATATTTGGTGCCAACCTTCGCCGATGATGCGGTTATCCTGCACCACCACACATCCGACCAATGGATTTGGCGCAGTTGATCCCAGGCCGCGTTGCGCCAGTTCAAAACAGCGACGCATCCACAAATTGTGAAGCCGTTCATCGACCATCCTTCAAAAATAGAGTCCGCTTGAATCAAACCTTTAATTTTGCCGCATGTCCGGTGGAAAAAACAGCAAGAGGTCTCTGAGGTTAACCGCACTATTCAAAGACTTTCTAAAAAGCGAAAAGGTATCTGGCATTCTGCTCTTTGTCTGTACGGTAATATCATTATTGATTGCAAACAGCAGCATCGGAAGTACTTATGCTTCCATTTGGGAATACAAGTTAGGCTTCAATTTGGGACCGCTGGACTTTAACCTGAGCATCGCCAATTGGATTAATGATGGATTGATGACCATCTTTTTTTTAATGGTTGGATTGGAAATCGAACGCGAATTGTACATCGGTGAACTGAGCGATCGAAAGCGGGCGTTGTTGCCGGTAATCGGAGCTTTAGGGGGAATGATTGCTCCTGCCTTGATTTACTGGTTGTTCAACCGTGGCACGGACACCTTAAGCGGCATTGGAATTCCCACGGCAACCGATATTGCCTTTGCCATTGCCATCATGAGTTTTGTAGGCGGCCGGGTTCCACTGAGTATTAAAGTATTCCTCACCGCACTGGCCATTATCGATGACCTTGGCGCCATTCTCGTGATTGCCATTTTTTATGGGCATGGATTTTCACTTTTGAATTTTGGTATTTCCATGGCCATTCTGGCCTTTCTGTTCATCCTCGCAAGGCGCGGCATCACAAATTTGTGGATTTACCTACCTGCGGGCTTGGTAATGTGGATATTCATGATGCATTCCGGCATACATGCTACGATTACTGGCGTTTTACTCGCATTTGTTATTCCTTTTGAACAAGGCACAAAAGGAAGCGTTTCCTATAAACTTCAACATGCCTTGCATCAACCGGTAGGGTTCATCATTATTCCACTTTTTGCCCTTGCAAACACTGCTTTAATCCTTGAATCTGAAATCATGGAATCACTTGGCAATCCTGAAAGCATGGGCATTTTCCTGGGCCTGCTCATTGGCAAACCTTTGGGAATCACTTTGTTTGCTTATGCGAGTAATTGGTTTGGATTTACCAAACTCGGGAAAGGTGTACGATTCACCCACGTGTTGGGAGCGGGAATGCTCGCAGGAATTGGTTTTACGATGTCCATTTTCATTGCCAACCTCGCATTTCATGATGCAAGGTTCATTCAGACAGGTAAGATCAGCATCCTCATTGCCAGCGCCACTGCGGCGCTTCTTGGCTTGTTGTTTCTCAGGTTTTTTACTCCTAACACAAAAAAAACTTCGGATTTCTGAAATCGTCTTGCAATTTTGGAAACAGGTTTTTTATCTTTGCACTCCCGTAACAATAAAACTATTGTTGGAGGGATTTAAGTCAAACGGTTGTCGCCTCAAGACTCTAAAAATTAATGACTTTGTTCTTTTAAGGATCGGTAGTTCAGTTGCTCAGCATGCCGCCCTGGCATCCCTACAGGGTAGGGACGGGTTCGAGTCAACTACTAAAAATACAGTCAAACGGTCGTCGCCTCAAGACTTTAAAAATTAATGACTTTGTTCTTTTACGGATCGGTAGTTCAGTTGCTCAGCATGCCGCCCTGGCATCCCTACAAGGTAGGGACGGGTTCGAGTCAACTACTAAAAATACAGTCAAACGGTTGTCGCCTCAAGACTCTAAAAATTAATGACTTTGTTCTTTTACGGATCGGTAGTTCAGTTGGTTAGAATGCCGCCCTGTCATCCCTACAAGGTAGGGACGGGTTCGAGTCAACTACTAAAAATACAGTCAAACGGTTGTCGCCTCAAGACTCTAAAAATTAATGACTTTGTTCTTTTACGGATCGGTAGTTCAGTTGGTTAGAATGCCGCCCTGTCACGGCGGAGGTCGCGGGTTCG
>CAZPHB010000018.1:0-46253 GCA_964586595.1 uncultured Flavobacteriaceae bacterium
CTTTTTCATCAAGGAAAAAGTAAGAACATAGAATATGGTTGATTCGGTGTGGGGGTAAAAATCAAAATCGTCAAAAACAGACTGCTAACCACTTGATAATCTGTATAGTAGCTGTTCAATAAAAAACGATTTGGACAGCAGTGAATTCTACTATGAAATCAATCCAGGTTTTGGTCCAGGAGGTAAATCATGGCTGCGAGGCTTGCAGCCCCAAGGTGTAATTCCCTGCGGTTCACCGATTCAAACACATCCGTTTCGGCATGGTGATGGTCGAAGTAGCGCTGTGAATCCGGAATCAGCCCCAATTGGATCATGTTTTTATGGATGCTGTTTGGCCCGTGTTTGAGTGGTGCCACATCTACGCCGGCGCCGCCTTTTTCGAACAGGTGTATTCCGTAAGGTATCAGCAGTGGTGCCCAGTTTTTGACCATGGCCAGTTGGGTTTCATCAGCGTCCACAGAAAACCCTCTGGGTGTAAAACCGCCGCGGTCGCTTTCCAAAGCGGCCACATGAAATTCGCCGTTTTTTCCAGCCTCGGCCGCATAGGCTGCTGCGCCGCGCGCGCCGTTTTCTTCATTCATCCAAAATACACAACGCAGCGTATGACGCGGCGTGTAACCCAGTGATTTCAGCAGGCGTAAAGCTTCAAAAGCATGCATGCATCCTGCACCGTCGTCGTGTGCGCCTTCTCCCTGATCCCAGCTGTCGAAATGCCCGCCGAAGGCGATGTAGCGCTGCGGCAGTTCGGATCCGCGTTCTTCTGCAATCACATTATGCGACCAGCGCTCGGGTAAGGTTTGGCAATCCATGTTCATGGTGAGCACCAGTTTAGGATCTTCGGCAACGGCAGCCAGTGTGTTTGCCACGGAAGTAGCTACGGCCATCGCCGGAATTTTCGGCAGGCTGTCGGCATAGTGCATCACGCCGGTATGTGGATGCAGGTCGCAGGCGTTGCTCATGCTTCTTACCAAAGCAGCCCTGGCACCGTATTTTGCAGCAAGGGAAGCGCCGTCCACGCGTTGGTACACACAACCACCGTAAGCGGAAAAGGTGTTGATTTTTGTTTCATCAAAAGGTTCGTTGAACAACACGATGTGGCCCTTGAGTTTGCCGGCTTTGCCCAGCGTTTCAAGCTCCTCTTTGCTCCGAGCTACACGCAGCGGTCCTGAAATCGCACCATTGGTTCCAACGCTGCCACCCAACGCACATGCGGGCAAACGGAATTCCTTTGCTTTTGCGACATTTTTGTGTTGCTCCTCCCAAGTTTCACAGGCCCATCCGGCGGTATCGTTGAACTGTCTGAGCCTCTTTTGAATCATAGGTGAAGCCACGGATAAAACTTCTGTAGAGCCTCGTTCCCACCGGGGAACCAGACAAGGCTGAAGCATTACAGAATCAAAGCCGTAACTGCGCAGCATGTTCCCAGCCCAGAACACCGCGCGTTCTGCCTGATCCGAACCACTCAGCCTGCTTCCGTAACCTTTACACAGTTCTTCCAAACGTTTGTAGGCATGACCATTTAACAAAGCCTCATCATAGATACGGCGAATGAACAGGCTGTCGGAAGCCTTTTGGGCTTTGACTTCCATGGTCAGACAAATGGCGGTCAGGAACAGAAAGGATATGAGTTTCTTCATGGTGGGTCGTTAAGGCAAAAGCACGTATTGACGGGTTTTTACGGCTTCTGGATTTTTGCCGGCGGTAGGATCAAAAAGGTATTCTTCGGCGGTAAAAGTTTCCGTCTGAATTCCTTTTTTGGCAACGTATTCGCTTAAGGCGCGTCGTGCCGGACCGCCGCGGGCATGCCAGCCAGTTTGTTCGGCAGCCAGGGCCTTGCGTTGTGGAAGGTCAAATACATATAATCTGCCTCCGGCGGTTGTTCCCTGGGGAATGCTTACGGGCAAGCACACCGCAAGATCCATCATGCCGGAAGCAGCGTCGCTCATGTAGTGAAACACAAATACAGATCCGTTTACACGCCACTCATTTCTCGCTATTTCAGCCATCAGCTGAAGGACGGTTTGCTTCAAAAATGTTCCATCTTCCAATTGGGCGGATGTAACCACGTTGCGTATTCCTGCGTACTTCTGCGCGGGTAAATTCCATTCGAAGATTGAGGTTCCCTGCTCCTTGGCCACCGGAGCGGATTCTTGGGGAAGGGCAACAGTTTCGCCCGCTTCACAAACCTTTTTCAGGTTGATTAAACCCTGTTCATAATCTTTACCTACCATTTGATCCATTCCGCCCAAAAACAAGGTAAAGCTGCGTTCTAAGAGCGATTGCGTTCCTTCCATACTCCAAGAAACCTGCACATTTCCGTCGCTTCCATCCATGGTGATGAGGATGTTCGACTGGCTTTCCCAAGGTTCGGTAAACAGCAGTTCGGCACCAACGCTTTTCATGGGTTCAATGCGCCAGGTGCGCATGCTGCCTGATCCCATATTGCTGTTTCCTTTCCAGCTGATGGAGGAACCCGTGCTGCCATCTGTTCCTGCATAGGTGTACACCGCATTGGTGTCGCGCACTGCCCATGGATTCCAGTTGTTAAACTGCTTCCAGCGCGAAATCTGGTTCCATACTACAGCGCGCGGGGCGTTTATGGTGATGCTTCTTTTTACTGCGTAATCAGGTGATTTCAAAGCAGCCAGCGTGAGCACGGTGGCCATCAGCGACAGCATCACCAGCACAAAGTACTTAACGAAGTTCATAGGCGTAGCGGTCAAAATTGCAGCAGTTTGCACGTTATTGCAAACGTTTCTTTGCACGAAGCGTTAGCCTGAGTAGCCATGCGTCCCGGATTCATCTTTTCACGTCCCCTGAAGGGAAACCGTAAAACCCCATTCGACACCTTGTATCCGTTGTTTCGGGAGTTGTTGGTGCATACCAGTGGCGACGTAGCCGAAGCCCTGGACTGGCTCACGGAACTCGACAAGCAATACGACCTTACCGAAGGCCAGTACGGTATTGGTGATTTTATTGAGGAACTCAAGGAACTTGGATATTTAAAGGATCAGGAAGACGGCAGCCTGGCACCTACACCGAAAACCGAGCAGGACATGAGGCGCGGGGCTTTGGAGCAGGTTTTCGGCACCTTGAAAAAGGGCAAGGCAGGCCAGCATAAAACCACATTACCCGGTGCAGGTTCAGAATCCGGTTCAGGCTTCCGGGCATTTCAATTCGGTGATGCCCCGGACCACATCAACGCCACCGAGAGCATTAGAAATGCACAGATTCGCAACGGCGCTGCCGGCGGGCCTTTAAGCGAACAGGATCTGGTCGTTTCTGAACAGGAACACTCCACACAAACCAGCACCGTGCTGATGATTGACGTGAGCCACAGCATGATTTTGTATGGTGAAGACCGCATCACGCCGGCCAAGAAGGTGGCCATGGCTTTGGCCGAACTCATCCGCATTCGCTATCCGAAAGATACCCTTGATGTGCTGGCCTTTGGCGATGATGCATGGCCTATTGAGGTGAAAGATTTACCTTACCTGAGCGCCGGTCCTTTCCATACCAACACCATCGCCGGACTTGAACTGGCCATGAATTTGCTGCGGCGCAGGCGCAACCCAAACAAACAAATCTTCATGATTACGGATGGAAAACCAACCTGCATGAAGGAAGGTGCGAAGTACTATAAAAACAGTTTTGGTTTGGATCGCAAGATTGTCAACCGTACACTGGACATGGCCGCACAATGTCGCCGCATGCATATCCCCATCACCACATTCATGATTGCCCGCGACACCTGGCTGCAGGAATTTGTGCAGCGATTTACGGAGGTGAATGCCGGAAAAGCATACTACACCCAGGCCGACGGACTGGGTTCATTCATCATGGAAGATTTCGAGCGCAACCGCAAGAAGCGTGTTTAGGCGAAGCTGCGCAACGCGGCGCCCAAACGATATATATCGTCAAAGCTGTTGTACATGGGCACCGGCGCCAGGCGGATGACGTCCGGTTCGCGCCAGTCGGCAACGATGCCTTGTTCGGTGAGGTGTTGAAACAGTGCCCTGCCTTCCGGACCGCACAACACGGAAATCTGCGCGCCCCGATGCGGCGGCGGCGGTGTGATGATGTTGAAGCTGAGGCGTTTGTTTTCCTGCGCGGAAGCTTTTAAGGTGAACTCGAGGTATGCAGTGAGTTGCGCACTTTTACTCCTGAGTGCATCCATTCCGGCGCGGTCAAAGAGTTCCAGGCTGGCCAGGTGTGCGGCCATACTCAACACAGGAGCGTTGCTCAGTTGCCAGCCCGCTGCGCCGGGTTCGGGGATGTAGCCTTTCTGCATCAGGAACCGCACATCTTCCTTATGCCCCCACCAGCCTGCAAATCGTGGAGTTTCGGGATTCATGCCGTGTTGTTCATGGATGAAAACACCACTTACGCCACCCGGGCCGCTGTTGAGGTACTTGTAAGAACACCAGGCTGCGAAATCCACGTTCCAGTGGTGAAGTTCCAGCTTGAGGTTTCCTGCGGCATGCGCCAGGTCGAAACCGGCCAGGGCCCCCTGTTCGTGGGCCGCTTTGGTGATGGCCTCAAGGTCAAACGCCTGCCCGGTGTAATACTGAACGCCGCTGAAAAAAACCAAGGCCAGCGAAGACCCATGCAACGCAATTGCTTCAAGGATGTCTTCGGGTCGCAGTGTAAATTCACCTTTGCGTGGTTTCAGTTCAACAATGGCATCTTCGGGATTGTATCCGTGGAAGCGCACCTGTGTTTCCACGGCGTACATGTCGCTGGGGAATGCCGCGGCTTCCATCAGAATTTTAAATCGGCCGGCGGCCGGACGGTAGAAACTTACCATCAGCAGGTGCAGATTCACGGTGAGGTTGTTCATCACCACAACCTCTGTGGGCTTGGCACCCACCAGGCGCGCAGCAGGTTCGGTCAGGAATTTATGGTAATGAAACCAGGGCCGACTTCCTTTGAAATGACCTTCCACGCCGTGTTCAGCCCATTGTTCCAATTCTTCTTTAAGATACTCCGCGGTTTGAATGGGTTGAAGTCCCAGTGAGTTTCCACAGAAATAAGCCACCGGATGACCCTGGTGTTTTGGAATCAAAAACTGGGATCTGAATGAAGCCAATGGATCTTGGGCATCAGCCTCCAGGGCGAAGTTGCGCGACAGGTTCATTTCCATGTGCGGCAAAAATACTGGCAATCATTGGCAGTACATTCAGGCACTTTTTTTAAAGAAGTTCCGCAATATTTGGCAAATGAATAATTTTTTATAGTTTTGCGGCCCCGATTGTCCGATGGTGTAACTGGCAACACGTCTGGTTTTGGTTCAGAAGAGTCTAGGTTCGAGCCCTAGTCGGACAACAAAAAAACCCTGCATTGATGATAATCACTGAAAGTGCTAACTTTCGGTGATGAAAGTAAATTCTCAGAGGTATGTCTAGTATCATTAACCCAGTAAAGCTGTTTTCGGGCAGCGCTTCGCTCGACCTGAGTCTGAGCATCTCCGAATATTTCGGTAAAGAATTAGGCCAGATGGCCGTGAACCGTTTTAGCGACGGGGAATTTCAGCCGAGTTTTAACGAGAGCATTAGGGGTTGTGATTTGTTTTTGATTCAAAGCACTTATCCTTCGGCAGACAATCTTTTGGAATTGCTGATGATGATTGACGCTGCGAAACGCGCCAGTGCAAACTACATCACCGCCGTAATTCCCTATTTTGGTTTTGCCCGGCAGGATAGAAAAGACAAGCCAAGGGTTTCCATTGGTGCCAAACTTGTAGCCGATTTGCTCACCGCAGCGGGAGCCAGCCGAATCATGACGATGGAGCTTCACGCACCGCAAATCCAAGGGTTTTTCAATATTCCCATGGATCATCTGGAAAGTGCCATCATCTTCATACCCTACATCCGCAGCCTGAATTTACCCAACCTCACCATCGCCGCGCCTGATGTGGGTGCATCGAACCGAATCCGGGAAGTGGCCAAGCAGTTGAATGTGCCGATGGTGATTTGCGATAAAGAGCGCCGCCGTCCCAATGAAGTTGCGAACATGACGGTTATTGGCGAAGTGAAGGATGCCGACATTGTGTTGGTGGACGACATCATCGATACCGGAGGCACTTTGTGTAAAGCAGCGCAAATGCTTATGGAAAAGGGTGCAAGAAGCGTGCGTGCCATGTGCGCCCATCCGGTGCTTTCGGGGAAGGCTTATGAGAATATTGAAGCTTCTGCACTCGCAGAGCTGGTGGTTACCGATACCATTCCGCTGCAGCGGCACAGCGACAAAATAAAAGTGCTGAGTGTGGCTCCTTTGTTTGCACGCGCCATCCGCAATGTACATGAGTTTGGAAGCATCAGTTCGCTGTTCCGCATCCCGCAGCCCGTGCAAAGCACACTGAACCTGAATCAGAACAATCAGGGAAATCCCTGACCCTTCAAAACATAAAACGTAAGAAAATGAAAACCATTCTATTGAAAGCAGAATCGCGCCAGTCGCTCGGAACCAAAGAAGCAAAAGCACTGCGCAGCGAAGGCAAAGTTCCCTGCGTGATGTACGGCATGGGCGAGCCTCGCCACTTTGCTGTTTATGCAGCCGACTTTACCAACTTGGTGTACACGCCAAATGTGTACAAAGTGCAATTGGATATTGATGGAGCGCATCACAATGCCATCATGGCCGATATTCAGTTCCATCCGGTTTCTGAAGTGATTCTGCATGCCGATTTCTTTGAAGTAGATCCGAACAAACCGGTGTTGATGAACATCCCCGTGCAAATCGAAGGAAATGCTCCGGGTGTGCGTGCGGGTGGTAAACTCGTGAAGAAAATCGCCAAGCTGCGCGTTCGTGGCCTCATTGGCAGTTTGCCTGATGCCATTCCGGTAAACATCGACACCCTCGAAATTGGCCAGAGCGTAAAGGTGAAAGACATTACCGTAAGTGGTTTTGAAGTGCTGGACGCCAAAGAAAATGCGATTGTGAGCTGTAAAATTACCCGTGCTGCCATGCAGGCAGAGCAAGCTGCCGCTGCAGAAGCCAAAGGCAAGAAATAATCAGTTTAAGGCTGAACCTCCGATGACCCCGGTTCCTCTTGCAGGACCCGGGGTTTTTTATGATTAGGGCTCCATCGATAACGGAGTGCCAGGCCAAATCCAACTTGTGATGCAAAGGTGTTGAATCCGGGTTTGTTGCTTCCATCCATCCGCACGCTGCCTTCTGCCTGCAGGGTGCATTTGGTTCCAAGGTCTTTGCCCAACCCAATACGCACATAAGGCATCATGGAAAAGGCAGGCCAGCTTCGGTCGTCACCGCCACGCACTTCCCGGTCCTGGAAATATTCTACCTGAGCAGTACGCCAGATATTTGCAAAACCGGCCTGAACAAAGGGATGTACGGTTTTTGTTCCTGCCAGGTTCAAGCCAATGCCCACAGGGAGGGTGAACGTTTTTACCAGGGTTTTTTCGAGCAACCCGCGCGCCGTTTGGATGTAAGGCCGGTAGTTGGCTTCTCCCTGGAAGAAACCGGCCTGAAGGTGCAGCAGGTAGTTCAGTTCAAAACGACTTTGAATTCCCGCGGACCAGCCCACGGTATTGCTGGTGGTATAATCATCGCCCAGCGACTTACCGTAGTAAATGCGGTAGTTGTTGAATTCTGCGCTGCCAGCGGGTCCAAGGGAAACCTGAGCGTGCAACAGGCCCTGGATGCTGAGCAAAGGAAATAAAAGCAGCAGTCTGTGGTTCATAAAATCGAAGTACGGATAAGGGTTTAAAAAAAGAAAGCCCCGGAAATCCGAGGCTTTACTAAAGTTGATTTTGATTTAAAGAGCGGCTTCCAGGCGGCGGCTCACTTCTTCCCAGTTGATCACATTCCAAAATGCACTGATGTAATCGGGGCGGCGGTTCTGATAATGCAGGTAGTAAGCATGTTCCCATACATCCAAACCGAGGATGGGCGTACCTTTTACTTCCGCAATGTCCATCAGCGGATTGTCCTGGTTTGGCGTGCTGGTTACCACAAGTTTTCCGTCGTGTACAATCAGCCAGGCCCAGCCTGAACCAAAACGGGTGGCCGCCGCCTGATTGAACTGTTCACGCATGGCGTCAAAACTGCCGAAATCAGCGGCAATCAAGTCGCCCAGTTTCCCTGAAGGAATGCCGCCGCCGTTGGGCTTCATCACCTTCCAGAACATGGAGTGGTTCCAATGACCTCCGCCATTGTTACGCACCGCCATGGAATATTTGCTGATGTTGCGCATCAGTTCCTCCAGTGGTTTGCCTGCATCAGCATGATCCTTCAGGGCGTTGTTCAGGTTGTTTACGTAAGCCTGATGGTGTTTGCCATGGTGGATCTCCATGGTTCTGGCATCAATATGCGGTTCCAGCGCGTTGAACGCGAAGTCGAGTGCGGGTAATTCGAATGACATGATGGTTGAATTTGTAACTTCAAAAAAACAACAATTATCTCAATTTGGTTTGGCTAATGTTCTGCAAGAAGGAAGCCGTATTTCGGTGTTAGTTTTGTGAAACCCGATGAAGTTGTGCACCCGGAATTGATGGTTGAATACCTTGCCGCCATTTTAGCCCTGTTGGGTGTTGGTTTGATGGTGCTGCGCCAAAGGATCGGCTGGATCATGAATTTTTGCTCCAGTGGCTTGTACCTCTGGATTTTTCTCCAAAGCAAACTTTATGGTGATGCCGGCTTGCAGTTATG
Organism: uncultured Flavobacteriaceae bacterium; assembly: GCA_964586595.1. Lineage (GTDB taxonomy): Bacteria > Bacteroidota > Bacteroidia > NS11-12g > UBA955 > REEB481. The sequence continues at coordinate 8,671 of CAZPHB010000018.1, forward strand.
TTTCGCCTTCATGCAGTTATGGGGTTGGTTTCATTGGAAAAAACAAGACTTCGGGCAATCAATACATCCCCGACTGCTCAGCTTCGACGGAAGGTGGAACTCCGTGCTTTGTGTCATCGGAGGCACGTTTATCCTGGGAGTAATGTTGCTTTATGGTACAGATACCGATGTGCCCTGGACGGATGCTTTTTGTACCTCCGGAAGTTTGGTGGCGCAAATTCTTCAAATTACCAGATACCGGGAAAACTGGCTGTTGTGGATTTTGGTTAACCTGACCTACATTCCGCTTTATCTGTATAAATCCTTGCCTGCTACTGCATTGTTGTATGCAGTATTTATGGGGATGGCAATTTGGGGATGGGTGCAATGGGGCCAACAGATGCGCGATTCAGCAGCCCAACTTAAGCCTTTACCTGGGCGGCAATGACTTCTTCGTAGTAGGCAACATACTCCCCGAGGATTTTGCTCAGGTCGAATGCTTTTGCTTGCTCCAAAGCATTTTTTCTGAATTCCTGGAGTAGGTCATCGTTGCTGAGCAAATGAATAGCATGGCGGGACATCGATGCCACATCGCCTACATCACTCAGATAACCTGTTACACCGTGTACGTTTACCTCGGGGATGCCGCCGGCGTTGCTGCTCACCACAGGAACTTCGCAGGCCATGGCCTCCAATGCGGCCAGTCCAAAACTTTCACTTTCAGAAGGCAATAAGAACAAATCACACACGCTCAGGATTTCCTCAATGGCCTCCTGCTTTCCAAGAAAGGTTACGCGGTCGCAGGTATCCAGCTCGCGACAAATTTTCTCGATGTTGCTGCGCTCCGGTCCGTCTCCAATGAGCAGAAGTTTGGCAGGCATGACTTTTACCACGGCGGAAAATACGCGCACCACATCTTCCACGCGCTTCACCTTACGGAAGTTAGACGTGTGCACCAGAATACGTTCACCATGAGGCGCGATGGCCTTTTTGAAATGCTCCTTTGGTTTTTTGGAGAAGCGGCTGAAATCAATAAAGTTGGGAATTACCCGAATGTTGCGGCTGATGTGAAAGTTTGCATATGTATCTTTCTTCAGGCTTTCAGAAACAGCCGTTACGCCATCGCTGTGGTTGATGCTCCAGCTCACCACCGGCTCGAAGGTAGCTTCGCGCCCTACCAGGGTAATATCTGTTCCGTGGAGCGTGGTAATCACCGGTATGTTGATGCCCTGTTCCCCAAGGATGAACTTAGCCAATAAGGCTGCACTGGCGTGAGGAATGGCATAATGCACATGCAACAAGTCGAGGTGGGCGGTCTTTACGATGTCCACCATCTTGCTGGCCAGGGCTGTTTCGTAGGGTGCGTATTCAAACAGCGGATATTTCAGCACGCTTACTTCATGATAGAAAATGTTTTCGGAGAAGAAATCAAGTCGTGCCGGCTGACTGTAGCTGATGAAATGCACCGTATGTCCTTTCATGGCCAGCGCCTTGCCCAGCTCCGTTGCTACCACGCCGCTGCCGCCAAAGGTTGGATACAATACAATGCCTACGTTCATAACTATGAAACAAAGTTAAGGCCCTAATGGTTGCGCATATTTCCCTTGGTTTGGTAAATGATGCGCAGGTGCAGCCACAGAACGGCAAGCCACAGCAACAATCCGGGCATGGGGTAAACGCTCAGATCCGCACCATCGCTGTTGTTGATTACACCTCCGGTGTATGCATAGAGCCAAAAAGGGAACAGGAGGAGGAAAACCAGGTTCTGATACAGCCAATACCGAAACCTGGTGATGTGGTAGAACCATAAGCTGGCCGCAGTGTACACAATGAAAAAGAGCTGCCATTTCCAAACGATGCCGATGCCCCAAAACGAAGTATCCTTCCCGAAAATATATGCGCCCAAAATCCAGATATCAGGCACATCAGGCCCATAATTGCGGTATCCCGCTGGACCAATCTTCATGAACACAAAAGGAGCGGGAAGGCACAACAGACAAAGCACAAAAGCCCGTTGTAGGTTCTTTTCCATGCGCTTCAAACGAACACCGCTGCCCGAAATTATTTCGCTGCTACTTTTGTTGCATGGAAATGCCCGGTGGCGATGAATACTTCATGCAAAAAGCCCTGCAAATGGCGCAGGAAGCCGCTGATGCAGACGAAATCCCCATCGGCGCTGTGGTGGTGCATAAGGGCCGCATCATCGGGAAAGGTTACAACCAAACCGAAAAACTGAACGACGTGACGGCCCATGCAGAAATGCTGGCCATTACTGCAGCGGCTTCTTTCCTGAACAATAAATTTTTGGAGGAATGCACCCTATATGTCACTGTAGAACCCTGCCTGATGTGTGCCGGGGCCATCCGATGGGCGCGTCTTGCCAAAGTGGTTTATGGGTGCAAAGAACCCAAAACGGGTTTTAGCAAGGAACTGAACACCGAACAACTTGGACATACAACGGTGTGCCAGGGACCATTTGCTGAAGAAGCCCGACAGCTCATGCAGGATTTTTTCCGCGGCAGGAGAAGCTGAATGCTGTAGGGTTATCTTTGCCCTATGTACGAATTTCACGGCGACAAGCGCCGCTACTTCGACATGACCCTTGCGGTTACCCAAAAACACATCATCCCATTTATTAGGGAGCAATGGTCTTTTCCCGAGCAGATGGAAGTTTTGGAAATTGGTTGTGGGGAAGCCGGTGTGTTGAAAGCATTCACCGATTTAGGTTATTCCTGCACCGGCATTGAACTGGAAGATGCACGACTGGAACATGCGCGTGGTTTTATGTCTGATGAACTCAAGGCGGGAAAGGTTCAGTTTCTGAATAAGGACATTTACGATACCGATCCTGAACGCGATTTAGGGCGGCGATTTGACCTGATCATCTTGAAGGATGTGATTGAACACATACCGGATCAGGCGCGTTTTATGCCTCAACTGCATCGCTTCCTGAAACCTGGTGGCGTGGTGTTTTTTGCCTTCCCACCCTGGCAAATGCCTTACGGCGGACATCAGCAGGTGCTGCCCGGAAAGCTGGCTTCAAAAACACCATGGTACCATTTGCTTCCGGGATCTTTATACCGTGGCTTGCTGCACCTGTTCGGCGTGAATGCCTCAGGAATCAACACCATGATGGAAATCAAATCCACAGGCATCAGCATTGAACGATTTCTGCGTATTTGCCAAAAAACAGGATTCACAGCCGCGCACCACAGACATTACCTCTTCAATCCCATTTACGAATACAAGTTTGGCATCAAACCCCGCAGACAGCTTGGCTTAATTTCCGCCATTCCCGGATTGCGTAACTTTCTGACCATGGGCGTGTATTTCCTCATGAAGGAACAAAGAACACAATAACAATCAGTAAGGCTCGTTTTTCTGAAGATTCATCAGGGGAATTCTCAAATCATAACAATATATTCGCAGATTCAGGCATGAAAACAACATTCAGGATTACTGTACTTTCGGCTGTCGTTCTGCTGCTTTGGCCTGCTGAGGCTCATGCCCAGCGCAGGATTGGCAAACCGCTTCAGGTAGGTGTGCTCTTGGGCGCTTCAAATTATATGGGTGACCTTGCAAAAACCTCGATGGTGTTGAAGGAAACCAAGCCAGCCGGTGGACTGATTTGCCGGTACGACCTCAACTATAAGTTTACCTTGAGGGGTAGTGCCCTGTTCGGTACCATTTCCGGAGCCGATGCAAATTACAAAGGCATCGATGCAGGAAGGGAATCACGTAACCTCAGCTTTAAATCAAACGTGGTAGAATTTGGCGGACAACTCGAATGGAACCTGTTTGGTTATGAATCTGACCGTAATTCGTTGGCCAATTCACCATACCTGTTCGCAGGGTTTGCAGTTTATAAATTCAATCCAAAAGCCTATTTCGAATACGATCCGGCCATTTTTACCACCGGTCCCAATGCAATAGACCCCAACGGAACCCTTGCCCAATACGATAAAAAATGGGTAGAGTTGCAACCCCTCGGCACCGAAGGGCAGGAAACCACCAAGTACAACGACAAGCAACGCTACAGCCTTACCCAGATTTCTATTCCTTTGGGAATTGGTTACAAGGCGCAGCTGGATGATGATTGGGCGCTGGGTATTGAACTCGGACTCCGTAAAACGTTTACCGATTATCTGGATGATGTGAGTACCGAATACGTGGACGATCAGATTGTTGGCGGGGCTTACGGCTACCTGGCCGTTGCCATGAAAGACCGTGCCCGTGAAGTGGGCAAGCCTTCTGCCATGAACAATCAGAAGCGCGGAAATGAAGATTTGAAAGACTGGTATGTTTTTGGAGGCATCACGCTTACCCGTCCTATTGTTGGCGGGAAAGGGGGATGCTTTAATTTCTGAAGAAAGGTTAATTTTTGATACGAACCGTTGCGGTCATGCTGGTGCTGGGCCAGGGTGTATTTCATACGCTCTGTGCACAACGTTTCTTCAATGGGAAGCGTGAAATGGGCGTGTTTTTAGGAGGCGCTAATTATCATGGAGATGTGGCACCCAATGTGGTTTGGCGCAACACAGGAGCAGCATTCGGCCCCTTCTTCAGATATAATTTTAATCCTTATGTGTCCTATCGGGCACAAGCCACCTATGGCCACATCAGCGCCGCTGATTCCAATTTTAGCCCACAGGCGCCAAGAAACCTGAGTTTCTATACAGACCTTTTTGAGGTTGCTCAAACCTTTGAGTTTAATTTCCACCGGTTCGGAGTAAATGTGCTGGACAAAAATTTTTCGCCCTATTTAAGTTTGGGTGTTTCAGCATTTTACTTCAACCCCAAAACCAATTATGGCACAGGGCAGCAAGCTTTGCGCAGCCACCTTACAGAAGGTCAAAAGCGCAGTTACAGCACCTTGCAGGTAGCCATTCCCATTGGTTTTGGGCTGAAGTACAACCTGAGCAGAAATTGGGTGTTGGGTGTGGAAGCGGTTTGGCGCAAAACCTTCACTGATTATCTGGACGATGTAAAGGGAAGTTATCCTGATTTTAAAAAGCACGAGGATCAGTACGGCCAGGTATCTGCTGCATTAAGCCACAGGCATACAGCTTTGGGAACGGCACCCTACCGGGCAGGAACGCAACGCGGAGACCGACACCTTAAGGATTGGTACTTTTTCCTCGGATGTACCCTCTCATATCGCTTTACACCCGTAATTTGCAGGCTGAATAACGGCTGAGTAATTGCTCAAAGATCAAATCATACCTGAACGGATTCCAAAACATGTAGCCATCATCATGGATGGCAATGGGCGTTGGGCCATGCAGCAGGGGCATTTACGCGCCTTTGGGCATGCGCATGGCGTTGATGCGGTGCGGGCGGTTACAGAAGCTGCCGCGGAAATTGGCGTTTCATACCTCACACTCTATGCCTTTTCTACGGAAAACTGGCGCAGGCCCCAGGATGAAATCAATGCCCTGATGGAACTGTTGGTGCACACCATCCGCAGCGAAACAGATTCCTTAATGAAAAATGGGATTCGCCTTGAAGCTGTGGGAAACCTCGATCAACTTCCGGAATCATGTAACAATCAGTTACAGGAAACCGTCCACGCCACCAGAAACAATACCAGGATGACACTTATTCTTGCCCTGAGCTATAGCGGTCGCTGGGATATTCTGGAGGCCACACGCAAAATTGCCGCACAGGTGAAATCTGGCGCCCTGCAGCCAGAAGACATCAATGAAGAGGTGTTTAACAATGCGCTGCATACCGGGCATTATCCCAATCCGGAACTTCTGATCCGAACCAGTGGGGAACAGCGGGTCAGCAACTTCCTCCTTTGGGAAATAGCCTATGCCGAAATGCACTTTACACCGGTTTTATGGCCGGATTTCACCAAAGAGGATTTTTACACCGCTTTACTCGACTACCAAAACAGGGAACGACGATTCGGACTTACTCAGGCCCCCATCACCAGCAGCTATTGAACACTTTGAAACGCCGGCTCAAATATGCAACCACCTTTGCCTTCCTGATTTTGTGGGGCATTTCAAACCCATTGCGCGCACAAGGCGATTCATCGCTGTATGAGCCCTATAATTTTATTGATCCCGAAGAATATACCATCAAGGACATTCGGGTTTCCGGGGCAAAATATATCCAGGAAGCATTGGTAACCATCTACTCCGGTTTGTCCATCAACCAAAAAATCAGAGTTCCCGGAGATGCCATTCCCACTGCCATTGAAAACCTTTGGAAACAACAGTTTTTCGCCGATATTCAAATTGGCATTAAAAAGCTTCCCGGGCGACAGGTCATCCTCACCATCTATGTTTCTGAACGCAGCAAACTCAGCAAGTTCAGCATCAAGGGGCTGAAAAAAGGGGAAACCAAAAACCTGCGTGAAGAGATTTCCCTGAAAAGCAACATGATCATTACCCAGAACCTGCTGAATAAAACCCGCAAGGAAATTCTGGATTATTATGTGAAGAAAGGATATTACAGTGCTTCGGTGGCCTTCAAACGAGAGCCTGAAACAAACAAACCCAATTTCGAAATCATCCGCATCTCTGTGGATAAAGGCGCAAAGGTCAAGGTGTTTGACATCCACTTTACCGGCAATGAACATTTAACAGATGCCGAACTGCGCAAGGTGTTCAAAAAAACCAAAAGGCTGAACAAGAAATGGAACTTCCTGGCGTCCAGTAAATTCATTGAAGAAAAATACGAAGAAGAAAAAGCGGGTATTGAGGAAAAATACAATGCCCTGGGATACCGCGACGCAAGGGTGCTGTACGATTCTGTCATTCAGATTTCGCCGGACAGGTTGCTGATCAGCATTGGGGTTACGGAAGGCACGCGTTATCACTTCAGAAACATCAGCTGGCGAGGCAATACCAAATTCCGCAGTGGCATGCTTGATACCTTGCTGGGCATCAAAAATGGCGATGTGTACAATCAAGCCCTCCTTCAGGAACGACTGTTTGCCAATACAGGCGGTTTCGACATCCAAACCTTGTACATGGATGACGGTTACCTGTTTTTCAACATGCAACCCGTGGAAGTTGCGGTGAGTAACGATTCCATTGACATGGAAATCCGCATCTATGAAGGCGAGCAGGCCCGGGTGAATCGGGTGACCATCAGCGGAAACACAAAAACCAGTGACCATGTGGTGCTGCGGGAAATCCGTACCAAACCGGGCGATAAATTCAGCCGCAGCGACATCCAGCGCACCATGCGCGACCTCGCCCAACTGGGTTATTTCGATCCCGAACAAATGGGTGTGGATCCAATTCCGAACCAGATGGACGGAACTGTTGACATTAAATATAAGGTTTCCGAAAAACCCAGCGACCAGATTGAACTTTCCGGAGGTTGGGGCGCCAATGGCTTTACCGGCAGACCTGCCCTGCTTGGAACCGCGGGCATTACGCTCAACAACTTCAGCATACGGAAGTTGGGCAAACCTTCTTTGTGGAATCCGATTCCCAGCGGCGACGGTCAACGTCTTTCCCTGCGTGCACAAAGCAATGGCACGTTTTACCAGGGCTATAACTTCAGCTTTACAGAACCCTGGCTGGGTGGCAAAAAACCCAATTCGTTTTCCGTAAGCCTGTTTCATACCATCAACGCCTACGACTATGCTGTGAAAACAGACCCAAATCGCCGCGTGCTGATGAATACCGGTGCATCCATCTCCTTTGGAAAAAGGCTGCGCTGGCCCGACGATTTCTTCTCCATGCAATGGGTGTTTTCTTTTCAACGCTACCGCTTTCAGAACCTTTCAGGTTCCGGATTTGGTTTCCCGGCGGATTTCAAAAATGGGACCTCCTATGTGCCCAGCATCCAATTTGTGCTGACCAGAAACTCTGTCAGTGCGCCTATCTTCCCTGAAAGTGGAAGCCAGTTTACCTTCAGCTTGCAGGCCACACCCCCTTATTCCGCATTCAGTGGAAAGGATTATGCCAGCATGCTTCCGGCGGATAAATACCGTTGGATTGAATACCACAAATGGAAATTTGACGCCAACTGGTACACGCTGTTGTTTAAAAACTGCGTACTCAGTACCCAGGCGCGTTTTGGTTTTCTTGGATTCTATAACCGCGACCTCGGCATGACCTTCTTCGAACGCTTCCGACTCGGTGGAAGTGGCTTGTTTGGCTTTTCTCTGGCAGGCACGGAAATCATTTCTCAGCGCGGTTACGACAACTTTACCGTGAGTGATGCAGCAAGCCGCAGCGAAAGTGGTGTGCCCATCTACAACAAACTCACCACAGAGATCCGCTACGCCATCACCAAAAATCCTACAGCTACCGTTTACGGCCATGTGTTTGCAGAAGCCGGAAATGCTTATGTGAATTTCAACAGCTACAATCCTTTCCAGGATTTGCGCCGCGCCGTTGGGGTGGGGGTTCGCCTGTTCATGCCAATGTTCGGGTTGATTGGCCTGGATTACGCTTATGGCTTCGACTGGCGGCTGGTAGCCGGAAACAGCAAACCGGGACAATTCCACTTCTTCCTCGGACAGCAATTTTAAATGTCCTTCAGAAGGCTTCGCCGAAGGCAACGTAGAATCCGCGTTGTCCGGCCAATCCAATTGCGTAGTCAAAGCGCAGGTTTACATTAGCGCGACGATCGGCCAAATACCTGAAGCCAAGTCCTCCATTGGGTTTCAGCAGAAAAGCTTCGCCTGAATGCCGCATCCAGGCATTTCCAACGCCGGCAAATACCGTAAACCCTGTTCGTTTGCTCAGGCTGCGCCTCCATTCTGATTGCAGGCTGGCCAAACGTTCGCCGCGAAATCTTCCGGTAAAATAGCCACGGGCCGCATCGCCTCCATAAGCGGGCAGCTCAAAAAAAGGCGCCTTGCTGCTACCTGTCTGCACATAAAAACGCAGCGCCAGTGTTTGGTGTTTCTTGGTGAAGAACCAACGGCTGTCCAGTTTGTGCGTTGCATAGTGCACGCCCGTTCCTGTTCGCTGCACGCCGCCTTGCCAGCGCAAAAGCATTCCTTTGGTGGCATTGAGCAAATTGTCGCGGCTGTCGTGGCTGCCAATCAATGAAATTCCCAGAACCCTTCCGGCATGCAGTCCCTCCCAAATTCCGGAATCGCCTTCCATGTACCGCAGTTTTTGAAGGGAAGCATACCTGAGTGCAGCACCTGCGAATATTTTATTGATGCCCATCCACTTCAGATATTCAGCCTGTACATCTGTTTTTTGCGCCTGATAGCGTGTATAAGCAGCCTGAGGTGTTGTGGCTCCGGGCAGCCAATAATAATCGGGATAACGCGCGGTAAGGATGTTTCCTGAGCTGAATCCCCGATCTTCTCTAAAGTAATAATCCCAGGAAGCGCTGAGTATGCGTTGACGGTTTTGGGTGAAATTGACTTCCAGTTTTGCTGCGGACAATCGATGCTTGGGGCTGATCTGGAAGGGCATCATCACCACGGCACCTGCATAAAGTCGGGTCTCAGGAGCATATCCGATGGTAGGAACCGGCAAGAGGTGAACGCGTCGGGTGCTGTCGGCAGCAAACGCCGGTGCGCAGCACTGCAAAGCAAGGAGGGAAATCAGCAACAAGCCTTTCAGCCTACGGGCAACCATACATCCGCATTGGCCTTCCCTTCAGAAATGCGCATCAGCATTGTTGCGATGAAATCGGCCCGTTTTAAGCCTGCATCGCGCAGCATTTGTTCCACGCCGCGTTCACCGGCTGTGACCACGTGCAGCAAGTCCAATGTCCACTGATGTTCACGCAGGAAACGCAATTTTAATTCCGTCGGGCTTCCTTCTACCATCAGCTGAGCCCAGGCAGTATCGCGGTTCACTTCGATGTTCACCAAATCGGTTCCTGTTTGTCCAACATTGCCAATCATGCCGGAATTGATGGCATACTCCAGCAATGAAGTTCCGGTCATCACCCTGATTTCCGAATGTGGTACGCGTACACGCAGGGTTAATACCAGCAGCTGACGCATCACGCCCTGTGACGCAAGCTGTTGCGAGTCGGCAAAGCGGGCCAGGTGCAATACAGAATCGTAGAAGCTGAAGGAGTTGCGGCTGAAATAGCGAAGCGCAGCAGCGGCATTTTTTGCGCCAATGGCTTCCTGATATTGACGGAAGCAGGTATTTATCGCGGCAGCATCGCCCTGCGCTTTTAAGGCTGTTGGAAGCAGTCCTGAGCCTGCAACAAGCAACAGCAAAAGCAAGAATTGTTTCATGCGTAACTGCAATGGGATCTGGTTCAGCCGGCCTGTTGTTCTTCCAGCACAGCAGCGATGCCGGGAAGCACTTTGCCTTCAAAGTATTCCAGCAGTGCGCCCCCGCCGGTGCTGACGTAGCTCACATGTTCTGCCAAGCCAAATTTGTGGATGGCCGCTGCGCTGTCGCCTCCGCCAATGAGGGTAAAGCTGCCGGCATCGGTGGCTTCGGCAACGGCTTCGGCAACGGTTTTTGTTCCCTGCGCGAAGTTGCTCATTTCAAAAACGCCCATCGGGCCATTCCACAATACTGTTTTACTGTCCAGAATCACCTGGCGGTAGGCTGCGGAGGCATCAGCGCCAATATCCAGGCCCATCCAGCCATCTGGTATGCTGTTGCTCGGTGCGTTTTGGATTTGTGCATCGTTGCTGAATGCATCGGCGCAAATGCTGTCCGTGGGAAGCAGGATCCGCACATTTTTTTCCGCTGCGCGGGAAAGGATTTCCCTACAGGTGTCCAGGCGTTCGGTTTCGCACAGGCTGCTGCCAATGGCGCCGCCCTGTGCTTTGAAAAAGGTATAGGCCATACCGCCGCCGATGAGGATGTTGTCGGCAATTTGGAGCAGGTTTTCTACAATCAGGATTTTATCACTCACCTTGGCACCGCCAACAATGGCGGTAAATGGACGGGCGGGCTGTTCCAGCACCTTTTTGGCGTTGGCGATTTCAGCGGCCATCACATACCCGAAGCATTTCTTTCCCGCGAAGAATTGTGCCATCACAGCTGTGGAAGCATGTGCACGATGGGCTGTTCCGAAGGCATCGTTGATGTAAAAATCGCCCAGAGCAGCCAGTTTGCGTGAAAACTCGAGGTCGCCTTTTTCTTCTTCCTTGTAGAAGCGCAGGTTTTCCAGCAAAAGCACTTCACCTGCTTTTAAATCTGCGGCCATCATGGTGGCATCACTTCCGATGCAATCGGGTGCGAAATGAACCGAAACGCCGCCCAGCAGGCTGGAAAGCCTTTCTTTCACGTGGATGAGCGAGAATTTTTCTTCCGGACCGTTCTTAGGTCTGCCAAGGTGGCTCATCACAATCAGAGAACCGCCATCAGACAGAACTTTTTTAAGGGTAGGAATGGCCGCGGCAATACGGCTGTCATCGGTGATTTGGAAGGAAGCATCCAGCGGTACGTTGAAATCTACGCGGATGAGGGCCTTGCGGCCGGCAAAGCTGAATTGGTCAACGGTATTCACGTGGCAAAGGTACGGCGCAGCGCTCACCGCAAGTCACGTTTCACATACAAGAGGATGAACTTCTGATTTCTGTATTCAAACACGCGGTTGCCTGTCGTAATCTGCTGTCCTTCGCGTGCTTTTGCCGGATCAAACCAGCCTCCACCGGGAAACATGAGTTTGCCACCGGTTCGGCGGGCGATGTCCACCATCTGCGGATTGATGGAGTTGTTTACGCCACACAACAGCACGTTTACAGGTTTCTTCACTTTGGTGATGAGCCGAATGTCTTTCACCGGCGCCTGATTGTCGGCAAACATCAAAATGGTATCGGCCTGAGGAAACACTTCTATGGCTTTGAGGATGGCTTCTACGTTGTTTTCAGCCAGGTCACCGCCGGTTCCTTTACCCATAGCTCTGAAAAGCACAGATTTCAAGGTGTCTAAATCAGTGTTTTGCACCACGTATAATCCACCCGTTTTTCCGGGAACCTTCCATTCATCAGGCATATTATCACCGTCGTTAAAAAACACAAACCTACCTTCCTGCATGAATTGCGGTTTCAATTGCAACCACAATAAAACCTGTATGGTATAAGGCGACATGCTTCCGGTAACATCCTGAACCAATGCGTATTTTTTGAGTGATTTGATTTTGTTCAGGGTATTTAATACCATCGTATCGGGAATGGAATTCGGATCAAAGGTTTTGGTATGAATGTCGTAACCGCCGGTGCGGCTGCGTTCAATGCTGTCTCTGACTACCTTCATTTCCGCTTTGCGGAACCAAATACTTTTATGTTCGAAGCGCAGGCCCTGTTTCAGCTTTGTTTTGCTGCGCGGCAAATACAATCCTGTCGGCACTTTTCTTTTTTTGATTTTGTAGTCGATGTGCAGCGGTACATGGTATTGTGTATCGCGCACCAGGCTCAGTACATATTCCATGTTGCTGATTTCCTGTGCGGTTTCTTTGGAAGGCGCCACATCTGCCGTGATGACAACAAATCCATGGAAACAACGCGCGGCATTGTCGCGGGTGATGGCGTTCCGCTGTTCCAGAATTTCCCATTGAATGCCTGCTTTGTTCAGGATTCCCGGCAGTTTTTTTTCCAGGGCTTCAAAGCGTCTTCTGTTCAACTCCGGCTGGTCAAAGTCTTCCAGTTCTTTGAAGCGCGTGTACACCAGTTTGATGCCCACAATGCTGTCGATGTGGAGCTTCTTGAAATCGGCAGGGTTGGTGAAGGTGGCACCCGCAAAATCCATGTGCAACAGTCGGGTTTCGGAAGGAAGTTTATCGGTACTCAGTTCACCTACAATGCCCGGTTTCAGGGCCATCAATGTGCGGAGTGATGAAGACTGTGTGAAACACAATAAGGGAAACAGAAACGCAGCAAAAACACCAAAATACTTGCTCATTTTTCAATCAACGCCCAAAAATCCGTTTTATTCTGCTCAAAACAGGTCTCCGACAGGGATAAAAATGTGTGTAGGCTTTTTAGAAAAGGAACTTTAGCACGTGCCTGTGCAGCAAAGGCCAGGGAGAAATCTGCCGCCATGGAACTGGCAACTTACACCAGGCCGTTGTCTTAAGATTCACGGACATATACCGGAAGTATGGCCATTAAGGCGAAGCACAATCATTGTCTGTAGTTTTAAATGCCGTGGATGCAGCTTGCTGTTTGCCTAAATCTTGCTGTCGGGACTACATCAAATGCGGGCTTCAGGAAAGATCCATCAGGCTGTGCACCATTGGCGCGCGCTGCACATGAAATCCCTCCGCGAATTCAACACCTGAAATCCGTCCCATTTCGCGGGCACGTGCTTCCAGGAAGTGGATGAAATCTTTGCCTGAAATAGGCGTTTGCGGTTCGTTGGTGTCGGGGTTGTGAAACTGTGTGGTAAAGGCTTTGATGGCCTTCATTTTTCCTTCCCAAAAGGGCGTAATGTCCACCACAAAATCGGGTTTGGCATGGCGGTCCTGGATGTAATGAAACACCTGATCGGGGCGCCAGGGTTCCTGTACTTCATCTTCCAACCAGGTTTCAATGCGGCGTAACCCTGACAGGAAACAGGCGCGGGCCACCAGTTCCGCAGCGCGCCCGTGGTCCGGATGGCGGTCGGAAAGGGCATTGGCGAGCACCACGCGGGGTTGGTACTTGCGGATGATGCGGATGATTGCGCGTTGATGTTCCTGATCGTTGATGAAAAAACCGTCGGCAAAGCCCAGGTTTTCGCGGGCGCTCAATCCGAGGATCAAAGCAGCTTCTGCAGCTTCTGCAGCGCGTGTTGCTGCATTGCCCCTGGTGCCCAGTTCACCGGCAGTCAGGTCAATGATGCCGATGCTGTTACCCAATGATTTTTGCTTCAGCAGGGTACCGGCGGCACTCAGTTCCACATCGTCCGGATGGGCGCCAAAGGCAAGGATGTCCAACTTCACCGCTGCTGCCATTGGGCGTTCTCACTGTAAATCAATGCGGTAACAGTGCTTCCCACGGCTTTCAGTGTCGCCGGATCTACGGAAGCAAGATTGTCTGCTTTTGTATGCCAGTAGGCCGCAAACTGACTTTGGGTATTGGGATCGTATTGGATGATGTCCACCATCGGAATGCCCAAAATGCCCATCACGTAAATATGATCGTCCAGAATGGGGCCGCGATCCATGTTGATGAAGTGTTTGCCGTAGCCCAAGGTTCCTGCGGTATTCCAGATGCGAAAAACCAGATCTCTGGCCCGCCCCAGGCTGTTTCCTTCCCAAGCAAACAGGGCATCTTTTCCGCCCACCATGTCCAGCAAAACGCCATACATGGCTTTGTAGTCAGGCACATGCGGATTGTTGGCCCAATACTGAGAGCCCAGGCAATACGAATTTTTCACTGCTCCGGAACGGTCGCCCCAGTCTTCTGCATCAAAGAATATGATGTCAATTCCGATGTTGGTCAACGGGTTTTTTTGAATCATGTCGGCCAATTGCAGCAATACGCCTACACCACTGCCTCCATCGTTGGCACCATCAAAAACGGCGCGTGGCTCGTTGGGATCCTGGTCGGCAAAAGGTCGTGTATCCCAATGTGCACACAACAGGATTCGGTTTTTGGCACCTGGGTTAAATACGCCGATGATGTTTTTCATCACCAGCGGAGTTCCGTCGTAGGTGGTGTCCAGACCTTGTTGTACCATAACCGTATCACAAAAGGCGTCGAGTTTGCGGAACAGGTATTCCGCGCAGCGTGCATGTGCAATGCTGTTGGGTATTCTCGGGCCGAAGGCTACCTGTGCTGCAACATATTGAAAGGCGCTGTCGCCGGAAAATGAGGGATGCGGGGCAATCACCAGGGAATCGGTGGCATTGACTTCTGCAGCCTGATCAGACTTCTTTCCGGAAGTGCAGGCGCTGAGCCAAAACAATCCTGCAACCATTGCAAGGAAAAACCTATTGGACTTTTGGAACATGGCAGGGCAAATTTAGTCAAAGCGTGCGCGTCGCCGCGCGTTGAATGGTGCAAAGCCCTCAGGGATATGCTCCATTCGATTCAAGGTTTGCCTTTACCTTTAAAAAAGAGGGCTCTGTCAAAAACCTAGGGCGTGTTTCCTTGTTTGATTGGAACATTGCATCGCATGAGGTTATTGCCATTACTGCTGTTTTTTCTATTCCTGCTTCCTGAATCAAGCCTAAACGCCCAAAACATCACCATCAGCGGTTATGTGCGGGAAGCCAGCAGCGGAGAAGAAATCATCAACGCCCAAGTTACCGAGGTTCGTTCCCAGAAAAGTGTTTCCACCAACGCCTACGGTTTTTTCAGCCTTACGGTGAGCGCCGGACCCGTGGAACTGATGGTGGGCTTTGGCGGGTTTGACACCAAGGAACTCACCTTCAGCTCCCAAAAGGATACCAGCATTCTGGTGGAATTGACCAAGAGCAGCCAGCAGCTGGAAACAGTGACCATCAAAGGCCGCGGAAAGCTCGACAATGTGCGGAAGATAGACATGAGTACCAACCGCCTCAGCGGACAAGCCATCAAAAAAATCCCGGCTTTTTTAGGAGAAGTGGACGTGGTGCGGTCCATACAACTGCTGCCGGGCGTAAGCACCGTTGGCGAAGGTTCCAGCGGTTTTAACGTGCGCGGCGGAAGCACGGATCAGAACCTCATCTTGCTGGACGAAGCGCCGGTGTTTAACAGCAGCCACCTGTTCGGATTCTTCAGCATTTTCAATCCCGATGTGGTGAAGGATGTGCAGCTGGTGAAAGGAGGCATTGGCGCCAATTACGGAGGCCGTCTTTCATCGGTGGTGGATGTGCGCAGCAAGGATGGAAACAAAAAAGAATTTGAAGGCAGTGGCGGCGTGGGAACCATCTTCAGCCGCTTCAGCGTGGAAGGGCCGCTCATCAAAAACAAAGCCTCGGTGATTCTGGCAGCGCGAAGAAGTTATATAGACGTGCTGGCCAAACCCTTTCTCCTGGGTAATGAAGACTTGAAAGACAGCCGCTTTAACTTCTATGACCTCAGCGGGAAAATGAATTTTACCCTTGGGAAGAAGGACCGTTTGTACATTGCCGGATACAAGGGAAACGATGTTTTTGGCGCAGGCACTCAGGTGAAATTCATCTGGGGAAACACCACGCTCAGCACCCGCTGGAACCACGTGTACAGCGATAAGCTGTTCATGAACCTGACCTACTATTATTCAAAATACGATTACAACCTCGGCTTTGGCGACCGCGACAACAGCTTCGACTGGTACAGCAACATCTTCAACTACAGCGTTAAGCCGGAGTTTACCTGGTATGCCAATGCCAAAAACACCGTGACCTTCGGCGGCCAAAGCACTTACTATGTATTTCGACCCGGCCGGGCAACATCTAAACAAGCTCAGGGTACTTTTAACTTCAGCCTTCCCGACCGTTATTCCTGGGAAAACGCAGTCTACGTGAGCAACGACCAAACCCTGGGCAAACGCTGGATGTTGCGCTATGGCATCCGCTGGAGCAGCTTCGATTACCTGGGCAGCGGTAAAGCCTATTATTACTCAGAACCACTGTTTGCCGGCTTCCGCAAAACCTTCGACAGCGCCGTTGATTTTGGCCGAAACAAAAGCATGGAATTCTACCAAAACTGGGAGCCACGGATGGCAGTGAAGTATCAGATCAACAGACAGTCTTCACTGAAAGTCAGCTACAACCGCATGGCGCAGTACCTGCACCTGCTCAGCAATACCGCCGCTTCTTCACCGTTGGATGTGTGGACGCCCAGCACCAACAACATCAAACCTCAGCTGGCCGACCAGTTCGCGCTGGGTTATTTCAGGAACTTTGGTAAAAACGACGCCATCGAAGCTTCCGCAGAAGTGTATTACAAGGATCTTTTAAACCAGGTGGATTACATCGACGGTGCCGACCTGCTGCTGAACGAATACCTGGAAGGTGACTTACTCTACGGAAGCGGCCGTGCCTATGGCGCAGAGTTTTACGTGAAGAAAAACAGCGGCAAACTCAACGGCTGGGTCAGCTATACCATTTCCAAAAGCGAACGCCGTGTGCAGGGCATCAACAACGACCAATGGTTTCCCACCCGCTTCGACCGCCTGCACAACCTGTACGTTGTGGCCAGTTATTCCCTGAACAAAAAATGGGATTTGGGCGCCAGCTTCGTGTTCAGCTCAGGAACACCGGCAACCTTCCCCACCAACCTGTATCAGGTTCAGGGATTGAACATCCCGCACAATACCTTCGGAGCCCGCAACAATGCCAGAAACCCAGCCTACAACCGCCTGGATTTCAGCGCTACCATGAAGGGCAAGCAAACCGAAAAATGGCGCAGCGAATGGGTGTTCGGTGTGTATAATGCCTATTCAAGAAAAAATCCCTACAGCGTGTATTTCCGTACCGACCCCAATGATCCCAACAGCTACCAGGGCGTGAAATTCATTGTGGTGGGGGCCATCATTCCCGCAGTGTCTTACAATTTTAATTTCTGAACCGATGATGCGTAATATCCTCCTCTTCACAATATGCAGCAGCCTTTTGCTCGCAGCCTGCGAACGCCCTTACGACATCAAGCTGGCTGAAGGCATGCCGCAGTACACCATTGATGCTTTTGTAAGCAATTCCGATTCGGTGCAAACCATCCGCATCACCAAAAGCATTCCCTTCAATGCAAATCCATCCACCATTCCCGGTGTGGAAGGCGCACAGGTGGCGCTTATCGACTCCACCAGCTTCCGGGTGTATTTCTTCAGCGACCGCGGAAAAGGGAATTATACCTTCACGCCTTCGCGCAGCACCGGCGATACCTTCCGTGTGGGCCATCAATACGTACTGGCTGTAATTATTGGCAGCGATACCTTCATTTCCGGCAGCACCATGAATCCTACAGCGCCCATAGATTCATTGGCATTGATCAAAGAAGAAGAACGCTTCGGATTGAAAGCCGGCCAATACGTAGAACTCGGGGCTACAGACCTTCCGGGCAGGGGCAATTGCTACTGGATTAAAACCTACATCAATGGAAAACTCAGGAATAAGATATCTGAACTCAACCTGGCCTTCGATGGTGCATTCAGTCCCAATGCCGGATCGGACGGAATTCCGTTCATAGTACCCATCCGCTACCTTGCCCTCAACGACTTCCAAAATCCCTATGTCAGCGGCGATGTTATTCGGGTTGAAATACATTCCATCACGCCGGAAACCTTGTACTTCTTTTCAGAAGTGCAGCAACAGCTTCAGAATGCCGGATTATTTGCCACCATTCCGGCTAATGTGAAAAGCAATGTGTTTAACCTGAACCCGAAATCATCGGTGAAAGCCAACGGATTTTTCTGCATGAGTGCGGTGAGCAGCGGCAGCATTGTGATTCCCTGATTTGGGAAAACGATGTCACTTCCAGGGAAGCTGCAGCACATCGTAGGAACAGGGCTCCTGCACTTCCGGAACATCGCGGTTTTGACGTGCCATGGAAGCGAGCTTCGAAACAGGAAAGGCCTCAAGATCACTGTCGGGATAGGGTTTGATGCAGGCTGAAGCCTGTTCCTCATTGCCGTGTAACCATAAATGTTCGTGCTGCTTGTCCAAAATCAGCGGCATGCGCAGCTTCCCGTTGTGGATGTAGGACAGTAACTCATTGGCTGCGCAGGTTACGATGCTGAAGCTGTGCATCAGTTCACCGGTTTCCGGGTCCACCCATTCAGCCCAAAGTCCGCCGAAGATCATCGCCTCATCTTCAGCAAGTTTGATGAAAAACGGGTATTTGTGGCCGTCCTGTTCGCGCCATTCGTAAAAGCCCGCTGCAGGAACCAGGCAGCGGTGTTGCTTGAACGCTTCGCGAAACATGGGTTTTTCCGCAAGCGTTTCCCCACGGGCATTAAAGGCACGTGCCGACAGTTCCTCTGCCTGTTTCCGGTTTTTTACCCAAGAGGGAACTAAACCCCAGTGCATCAGCTCGATCCGCTCGCTATGTTCTCCGGTGATCACCGGCAAAAGCGGACGATTGAACGCACTGATGTAATAATGCATGCCCGCCGCCGGAACCTGCTCCAGGTTCAGCCGATCTTTCAGTTTTGCTTTGTTGAAGTTGGTGGCGTAGGAATAGCACATGCGTATTCGAATTACGTGATTCCAGCCTCATGATACAGACAGATTTCAGGAAACGGCATTTAAGGCTGTCCGAAGCACTAAAATACTGCATCTATTCGCCTGATATTTATGTTGTGTTTTAAATTCACAAGAAGTCTATTTACCTTTATCCATAGGCTTAAAGATTTCTACTTCGAATATCCTCATGTGTTTTTTTACCATTGACGCTCTATTTTAGTGTTATTATTTCGACTATTGCTAAGTGATATAATGGTTGTTTCAAGACAGCCGTAAAATCAAGTATGAATAGATTCTGGATGGATATTTTCAGTGATGCAGCTACTTTTCTGATGCTGTGTGCTTTGTACTATTGGTGCACATTGTTTCCAAAACCCAACACTGTAGTCAATCATCAAGACGACAATAAAGTCTATACCCAAAGGCCCTTTATCATGAAGTATTTCGCAGTATTGATTGTTGTTTTATATGGCTTTGTGATTGTAATGAAAATCATTTTGAACGGATGAACATCCACAACTAATTATTAAATAATTCCGAATAGCTTCCACTACAAAACCATCACCATATCTTCGGTAAGTCTGCTGAAAAGCGGTTCCTTGCAGCTGTTTTGTTTGCACCATTCATGGAATACAGATGCCAACATTAAGCAGTCCCGGAGCCTGAACGCTGCGCGAGACTTTGGTTATGTACCTATTCAGTTCCGGTCATCTGGCTTCAGGCTAATCATAGCCGAAGGATGCAGTCTTTTCATGCCATTTGTTTAAACTTGAGGGTTCAAGTTTCATGACCAGACACATATTGATCCTCTGTTCCGCTGCGTTGCTCTTTCCTGCAACGGCAGCCGCCCAGCGCAAGGGAAAAAGCACTGCACCAGCTGCCCCCGTTGCTCCTGAAAAGCCCAAAACCGAAAAAGCAACCATCGCTGCAAAAACCAAGAATTGTTTGCGCATGGAAGGCCTGTTCACCTTGTTCCGCGACAGCACCAACGGAAAGTTGTACATGCTCATCCGCAAAGAACACCTGAACCGGGAGTTCATTCATTTCACCTATACAGAAAACGGTGCTTTGGCTGCAGGCCATCACCGCGGTCAGTACCGTGGAAGTCAGGTCATCAGGGTGCGCAAATATTTTGAAAACATTGAATTTGAAGCCCAGAATACCGGCTTCTACTTCAACCCAAAAAACCCTTTAAGCCGCAGTGCACAAGCCAACATCAGCCATGCCTTGCTGGCCAGTGAAAAAATCGCTGCCGCCGATGAGTCTAAAGGTGAATACCTGATTGATGCCGATGAGTTGTTTCTAAGTGAGAAACTGCATCAGGTAAAGCCATCGCCCCGTCCCGGCACACCTCCCGGTACGTTTGCATTGGGAAATCTTGCCAAGGGAAAAACCAAATACGACCAGGTGCGCAACTATCCGGAGAATACGGATTTGGTGGTGCAGTATGTGTATGAAAGTCCGTTTGCCAGCGGCAGCGGTGGGGAAGAAGTAACAGACAGCCGTGCGGTTTCCGTGTTGCTGCAGCACAGCCTGATTGCCATGCCGGAAAACGATTTCAAACCGCGCTTTGACGATCCGCGTGTGGGCTACTTCAACGAAACGGTGAACGACATGACCAGCGATGAGGCGGTAAACTACCGCGACCTCATCCACCGCTGGAACCTGGTGAAAAAAGAACCCGGCGCCGCATGGAGTGAACCGGTGAAACCTATTGTATGGTGGATTGAAAACACCACCCCGCTGGAATACCGCGAAACCATCCGTCAGGCTGCTTTACAATGGAACCTGGCTTTTGAACGCATCGGATTTAAAAATGCCGTACAGGTAAACATCCAACCCGATGATGCCACCTGGGATGCCGGCGATATACGCTACAACGTGTTGCGCTGGACCTCTTCGCCCAATCCGCCATTCGGTGGCTATGGTCCGAGTTTTGTCAATCCTCGAACAGGAGAAATCCTGGGTGCCGACATCATGCTGGAATATGTGTTTGTAACCAACCGTCTGGTGCGGGAAAAGCTGTTTGGCGTGCCCACCGGATTGGAACTGCACGACCAGGACCCGCACGCATCATGCTACGCTTCCGATATGCTGCACATGCAAACCATGCTGGGCAAACAAGCATTGCAGGCAGCTGCGCCTCAGGATGAAACCGCGCTTGGCAAGCTGCTCACCCAGAGTTTATATTACCTCATCCTGCACGAAATGGGCCATACACTTGGCCTGATGCACAACATGAAGGCTTCACAGCTGCTGAGCCCGGAACAACTGAAGGCGAAGTCCGGAACGAATGCCGACCTGATTGGATCGGTGATGGATTATCCTGCCATCAACCTGAACAACCTCGGTGCGGGCGCACTGGATTATTGCCAAACACGTCCCGGACCTTACGACCTCTGGGCCATCGAATTTGGTTACAGCACGGCGCTGGAAGATGAAGCCGCCGAACAGAAACGTTTGGAACAGATACTTGCGCGCAGCAGCGAACCTGCGCTCACCTTTGGCAACGATGCCGATGACATGCGCAATCCGGGTAAAGCCATCGACCCTCGCGTTATGGTCAACGACCTGAGCAATGATGCCATCACCTATGCGGTGGAACGCACCAAACAGGTTCAGGGAATGTTGGATGGCCTGAAGGCCAGATACAGCAATGGCAGCAGCTATGAAGAACTGCGCGATGCTTTTGCAGTGATTTCCGGAGAGTACAGCACCTCGATGGGCATTATTTCCAGATACATTGGTGGTGTGTATGTTGAGCGTGCAGGTCCGGGTTCGGCAAAACAGCCATACACGCCGGTAGCTTATGCCGACCAGAAGCGCGCCATGGCGGCATTAAAGGACTATGCTTTTGCACCCGACGCCATGAAGGTGGATGCTGCGCTCATTCCTTTTTTACAGCCGCAGCGCCGGGGTTTCAACTTCTTTTCCAGCACCGAAGATCCGAAAATGCACAACAGGGTTCGGCAGATGCAGTTGGGTGTATTGAGCCACCTCACGCACCCCGAGGTGATGCTGCGCCTCAGCGACAGCAGGCTTTATGGCAATACCTACAGCGTGAATGAAATGGTCAACGACCTGGTGCAGGCTTGTTTCGCTGCCGATTGGGGCGCGGGCGCCAAAACCAATACCTTCAGACAGGTGTTGCAGGTAAGCGTTACCGAGCGACTCATACGCATCAGTGGTTTAAAGGAGAAGAGTGAGTACGATCAACCATCGAAAGCCGCAGCCCTGGCCGCGCTGAATGATATTGCCGCTAAAATGAAAGTTGCCGGTGGTGATGCTGAAACCAATGCCCATCGTTTGTACCTGCGCACGCTGATTGAAAAGGCACTGGACGATTGATGTTTCATCGTTGTTGTTGGCATGAATAAGAAACAATTGGCCCTGGCCTGTGTGCTGATGGCATGTTCCATCGCCACAGGCGCTTTTGGGGCTCATTTTCTACGGGAAAATTTAAAGGTTGCGCCGCGTGGACTGGAGGTTTGGGATATTGCCGTGCGCTACCTGTTTTGGAACGCCCTGGGCTTGGGTTTGCTGGCGTTTGTGCCCGACATGAAGCAACCCGCACGGCTGATCCTGATTGGTGTGCTTGTGTTTGCGCTGACGCTTTTTCCGGTTGCCCTGGACGGACATTTGCCTTTCCGCAGCAGCTGGCTGGGTGCGGTTACACCTATTGGCGGTGTGTTGATGATTGCAGGATGGCTCTGGGCGGGCCGAAAACTTTGGAAACAGCCGCATGCCTGAACCAAGTACCTTGTTTTTGGTGCGGCATGGCAAGGCCGATGAGCCCTGGGATTACGACCACGATTTTGAACGTCCGCTTACGCGAAAGGGCAAGCGGGATGTGGTGGCCCTCGCTAAAGTGTTGATTCAGGAGCAACGTGTTCCTGACTGCATCATCTCCAGTCCGGCGTTTCGCGCGGCACAAACAGCCCGCCGCCTGGCTGTTGAACTTGGTCTGGATCAGGATGCTGTTCAATATGAAGCGTCCCTGTATCCGGGAACAGAGGAAGCTTATGTACAATGCATTCAAAACACAGGCAGCCGTTCTGTGATGTTGGTGGCGCACAATCCGGTGATCGAGGTATTGGTGTTTCGCTTGTCGGGAGGCACCCTGAAACGGGTTCCCACTTCCGGATGTGCGGTATTTGCGCTGGCTGCAGATGGATCTGCTGAACTGGTGTTCCATCATTTTGATTGAAGAAAGAATGCTTGCATTGCATAAAAAAAGCGCGGTTTAAACCGCGCTTTTTTTCATGTCGTGATGCCAGATTTTATCATTCTACCTCAACCTGAGGGGCTCCGGAAGCATCCGGGCGGCCTTCAAGCACTGTAGGGCCGGGGTTCATTCCCAACAGGTTCATTTCCCAGATATACACGGCAAATTCTTCTTCCAGACTGCCACCCTGGAAACCTGGTAATGGTCCGGGAATATACAGTGTAGCTTTAGAGCCAACAGGCACGCGTGTAATCCATTCTACCAGCGCCTGAATAGGAATAGACCTTACGGGAATGGTGAGTGGGCGCTTCATGTCTTCGGTGTTTTGCAGGACTTTATTGTTCTGATCCTTCACCACGAAATGAATCACCACCGTATCGTTCAGGGTAGGCACGGCATCCTTCCCGCGCGAAGTCATTTTAAACTGTGCCTTGGAAGGAAGTTCTTCTATGCCGCTTTTTTTCTTGTTGTCGGCAAGCCATTTGTTGGCGGCTTCTTTAGCCTTCTTCTCGCCTTCGGCGCGCAGCTTTTGCAGGTAACCCTGAAAGGTTGCATTGGCGCGTTTTTCAGAAACATCATAGCCACTGTCTTTCTTGATGCCATCTTCAAAACCTTTGGCAAAAGAAGAGTAGTCGATTTCTTTCAAACCTTCACCTTTGTAAGAGAAGGCGGTACGGAGGCCCAACATGTAGCTGAAGCTGTCTAATGGGGTTTTCAGGGTTTTAGAGGTGTTCACGGACTTGCCGCAGGAACCGAGGGTAAGCAATGCCAACAAGGGCAGCAATATTTTTTTGGTGGAATTCATGAGCGGTATGAGTCGCAAATAAACACTTTTTCGAGCTTCTGTTTTACGCAATCTGTTTATGCGCCGTAAAGCTGTTCCCGGCGTTCCTGAATGGCTTTATCCTCTGCGTATTCCTCATAACTCATGTGGCGGTCGATGATGCCGTGCGGGGTAATTTCAATGATGCGGTTGGCAATGGTATTGATGAACTCTTGGTCATGGCTGTGGAAGAGCACTATGCCTTTGTAGTCCACCAATGCGTTGTTCAGGGCCTGGATGGATTCCAGATCGAGGTGGTTGGTAGGCTCGTCCATGATGAGGAGGTTGGGATTTTCCAACATCATTTTGCTGAGCATACAACGCACCTTTTCGCCACCACTCAGCACCTTGGCCATCTTTTGGGTTTCTTCTCCGCTGAAGAGCATGCGTCCCAGAAAACCGCGGATGAACGTTTCGTCTTTTTCCGCGGAGAACTGACGCAGCCAGTCCACCAGATTGAGGTTCACCCCATCGAAATAGGAACTGTTGTCGTTGGGAAGGTTGGAGTATTTGATGGTTACACCCCAGTGTACGGAGCCGCTAGAGGGTTGTGTTTCGCCCCAAAGCACCTTGAACAGGGTGTTCAACGCGAGTGTATTTCTGGAGAGGAATGCAATTTTGTCTCCTTTGGAAATTTTAAAATCTGCTTTGCTGAACAGGGGTTCATTGCCTGCCATGTAGCTCAGGTTTTCCACGTTCAGCACCTGGTCGCCGGCATCGCGCTCCGGTTTGAATACAATACCCGGATAACGGCGGGTGCTGGGCTGAATTTCTTCAATGTCCAGCTTGTCGAGCATCTTCTTACGCGCGGTTGCCTGACGGCTTTTGGCCACGTTGGCACTGAAGCGGGCAATAAATTCAAGCAGTTCCTTTTTCTTTTCCTCGGCCTTCTTGTTCTGTTCAGAACGCTGCCTCAGCGCCAGCTGTGAGCTTTGGTACCAGAAGGTGTAGTTGCCGGTGAAAATCTTGATGCGGCTGTAATCAATGTCGCATACGTGTGTACACACATTGTCCAGGAAGTGACGGTCGTGGCTGACTACCAGAACTGTATTTTCAAAGTTGGCGAGGAAGTCTTCCAGCCAGCGGATGGTTTCCACGTCCAGGTCGTTGGTAGGTTCGTCCATCAGCAGCACGTCGGGGTTTCCGAACAGGCACTGAGCCAGCAGCACGCGTACTTTCTGGTTGCCGTTCAGTTCCTTCAGCGGCAGTTCGTGGTATTTTTCCGGGATGCCGAGGTTGCTCAGCAGGGTTGCTGCATCGCTTTCTGCGTTCCAGCCGTCCATTTCGGCAAACAGTCCTTCCAGCTCGCTGGCTCGGATGCCGTCTTCATCGGTAAAATCTGCTTTGGCATACAGCGTGTCCTTTTCTTCCATGATCTTCCAGAGTTGCTGATGACCGCGCAACACGGTTTGCAACACGGGAACCTCGTCAAATTCAAAGTGGTTCTGCTTCAGCACGGCCATGCGCTTGCCGGGTTCCATATCGACCGAACCGGTATTGGGTTCAATTTCTCCGGATAGAATTTTCAGGAAGGTAGATTTTCCGGCTCCGTTGGCACCGATGATGCCGTAGCAGTTGCCGGAGGTGAATTTCAGGTTTACTTCGTCAAAAAGAACGCGTTTTCCGTAGCGAAGGGAAATATTGCTTACCGTTAGCATAAATGGGCCGCAAAATTAGCCGTTTTTGCGCGTTAGCGGCGGTTTTCATTTAAATTGCCTGTGATGCTTTTTTTAATAACGCTGTTGCATTTGGGTAATCCGGGTCCGCATTGGTTGAGCCGCCCCGGTTTATTGCTGTTGCCCGGCAATCCGGAACAGCAGATTGGGCTCGCTTACCAGTCCGACCGCAATGCTTCAGGAGGCACCATGTACCATGCAGGAATGGTGGGAAGTCACTATTGGTTAAGTGGACAAATGGGCTTTCATGCTTACCGCCACAGCGCCATTGGTTCCGGTTCGAAAGGGCAACAATATCAGGCAGAGCTCCAACTGGCGTACCGGTATAAAAACCAACCTGAGCAAGGCATGCTGGGAAGCTTCTGGACCACAGGGCTACAGGTTTCCAGTTTCAATGCGCAATCGGAAGGGCTCCGGTCTTGGCGTGTGTCGGGAAATCAATACATGCCCTACATCGCGGCAGGTATTGCGCTGCATCGGGGTATGTTCACACTGCAGCTGGCTGGAAAGGGGGGCTTAAGCAGGGTTTGGGCCGCGGAATTAAAGCAGTTAAACCCGGATTATACATTTTCGGATTTTGGTTTTACGCCAGGAAACTGGCAGCCCCAGCTCAGCCCTTCGGCAACGCTGTTTGCCGGCAGAAACCGGGTGCGTTGTTTTCTGGGAAGTACCGCACAATCCAATGGAAATTCCTGGCAAAGACCTTACCATCATTTTGGCATCATGTGGAAGCCCGCCAAGGAACAACCCTGAAAGATTACTCGAACTTCTGGGTGGCAAGCACCATTTTGATGCCCAGCTTGGTACCAATTTGCATCACGTCCACCATGTCCTGAACCACCAGGTTTTTGTCCACCCGGAGCACAATATTCATGCTGTTATCCGGGTTGCTCGGATCGGCATTGGCATCGCGCAGCGCAGTGAGCTCCTGTTCCAGGTTGCCATATTCAATTTCGCGCTGGTCAATGTAGTACTTTTTCTCCTCGGTAACCGTGAGCGTATATTGTTTCTTCTTAACGTCCTGAGTGGTTTTTGCCTGTGGAAGCTTGATGGGAATGATGTTCGGATTGGCTACTGTGGACACAATGAGGAAGAACAACAACAGGAAGAACATGATGTCGTTCAGGGCCTCTGTGCCCACTTCAGCATGTTTTTGCCTTCGCCTCATCATAATCCGGGCTGGTTAAGCAGTTCTTTCACCTGCAGCTTGTTGTCTTCAATATGCTCAATGAAGCGCTCCACACGGGCTTCCAGCAATTGATAACCTACGAAAGCAATCAAACCCACGATCAAGCCGGCCCCCGAAGTAATCATCTTCTGATACAAACCATCGGAAATGCTGGAGATGTTGATGTTGCTGTCCAGAGAGATTTTATAGAAGATGTTGATGATGCCGACAATCGTTCCCACAAAGCCCAGCATTGGTGCTATACGTCCGATGAGCGAGAGGTAGTTCAGGCGGTTTTCCATGCGGCTGATTTCCACCTGTGCCTTGTCGTTCATGGCGGTGTCTATATCGCTCAGGCTGGCGCCGAGGAAGTTCAGTCCGGTACCAACAACCTGAGCCTGCGCGGTGGGAATGCGCTCACAGTATTGCTGTGCACCTTTGATATTTCCATTGGCCAGATTGTCGCGCACGATGTTGATGAGGTTTTTGTCAATTTTTCCGCGCTGGTTCACATACAAGGCTCGTTCGATGATGTAGAACAAAGCGATGAAGAAAATCAGACCAAGTGGAATCATCACCGGACCACCCTTCATCACCAGATCGAAGAAGGAGATGGACGATTCCTTGGCGGGAGCAGCTGCGTTAGCTCCAGCCGTTGTATCGGCAGCGGCAGCGGTGATTTGCAGCAGGGTGGCGTGTAAGAAGTTCATGTGTTGGTTAGGCAAAAAAAGCCAATTATTGTCATGGAACGCAGGTGCGCACAGAAAAATTATCCGCAGGCATGCACAATTTTGTGGATGCCTGCCTGATCAGAGGTCGTGACCCATGCGGGTCTGCTTGGTGTGCAGGTAGTTTCTGTTGTGTGGATTGGGCGCTACCTTGAGCGGAACATTTTCCACGATTTCCAGTCCATAGCTCACCAAACCGGTACGTTTCCTCGGATTGTTGCTCATGAGCCGCATTTTACTCACGCCCAAGTTGCGCAGGATTTGCGCTCCGATGCCATAATCGCGTTCATCCATCCTGAAGCCGAGGCTCAGGTTGGCATCTACTGTATCCAATCCTTGTTCCTGGAGTTTATAGGCCCTGAGTTTGTTCATCAAACCAATGCCGCGTCCTTCCTGATTCATGTACACAATCACGCCTTTCCCTTCCTGTTCAATCAACTGCATGGCCTGTTCAAGTTGTTCACCGCAGTCGCAGCGGCAGGATCCGAATACATCGCCGGTGAGGCAGCTGCTGTGTACACGAACCAACACAGGTTCATCGGGCGCCCATTCACCTTTCACCAGGGCCAGGTGCTCCTGTCCGGAATTGATTTGCCGGAAGGCGATGAGGCTGAAATCACCGTGTTGTGTAGGCATCTGCACAGCAATTTCCCTTTTGATCAGGGTTTCGTGTTCCAGGCGGTAGCGAATGAGTTCTTCTATAGAAATAATCTTCAACCCAAACTTCCCGGCGACCATCATGAGGTCATCCAGGCGCGCCATGGTGCCGTCTTCGTTGAGGATTTCCACAATACAGCCTGCGGGTTCAAAACCGGCCAAACGCGCCAGGTCGATGGCGGCCTCGGTATGCCCTGCGCGGCGCAGCACCCCTTCAGCCTTCGCGCGAAGCGGAAAGATATGTCCGGGTTTGCCGAAATCATCCGGCGTAAATCCCGGATCAATCAGGGCCTGAATCGTTTTTGCGCGGTCCTGGGCGCTGATGCCTGTGGTACAACCGTGGCCCAGTAAATCAACAGAAACCGTAAATGCTGTTTCGTGGGTGGCGGTATTTCTTCCCACCATCATTTCCAAACCGAGTTCGTGACAGCGCTCTTCGGTGAGCGGAACACAGATGAGCCCGCGGCCTTCGCGTGCCATGAAATTCACCAGCTCGGGAGTCATATTCCTGGCTGCAGTGACGAAGTCACCTTCGTTTTCACGGTCCTCGTCATCTACCACGATGACGAGTTTTCCGTTGCGGATGTCTTCGATAGCTTCAGCTACGGAATGCAGTTTGATGTCGGACACGAAACGTTAACAGTTAAGCGCCGCAAAAGTCGGAAAAATCCTTCACTGCTGCCCGATTCCTTTTACGGTTTTCAGGTGGTGCAGCATGTCTGCCGTCATGGCATCAAGGTCGAACTGATGTTTCCAGCCCCAGTCGGCGCGGGCGTGGCTGTCGTCAATGCTTCCGGGCCAGCTGTCGGCAATGGCCTGACGGTAATCGGGTGCGCAGGAAATGGTAAATCCGGGCATCACACGGGCAATGCTGTCGGCAATTTGCTGCGGAGTGAACGACATACCTGAAAGGTTATAGCTGCTTCTGATTTTGATTTGGTCGGCAGGAGCATGCATGATTTCCAGCGTGGCGCGGATGGCATCAGGCATGTATAGCATGGGCAGCAGGGTGTCTTCACGCAGGAAGCAGTTGTGGTGGCCGGCTTGCAATGCGTCGTAGTAAATAGCCACAGCGTAATCGGTGGTTCCTCCACCGGGAGCGGCTTTCCAGCCAATCAGGCCGGGATAGCGCAGGCTGCGAACATCCAATCCATAGCGCTTGAAATAATATTCCGCGTAGCGTTCACCGGCCAGTTTGCTGATGCCGTAAACGGTATTTGGATCCATCACGCAGTATTGCGGTGTGTCGAGTCTGGGCGTATTGGGTCCGAAGGCAGCAATGCTGCTGGGCCAGTACACTTTCGCTACGCCGGCTTCCAATGCTGCGTCGAGCACATAGAACAGTCCGTCCATATTCAGCTGCCAGCCCAGCTTGGGGTTCTTCTCGGCGGTAGCGCTGAGCAGTGCCGCCAGGTGATAAATCTGGTGCGGCCTGAACTGCATGATGGTTTCCGCCACCCCTTTCTGGTCCAGCACATCGAGCTTTTTGTACGGAACGTCGGCAACATTCCCCGCGTCGCGCACGTCGGTGGCCAATACATTTCCATTTCCATAGATACCGGCCAGTGTTTCCACCAGTTCAGTGCCGATTTGCCCGCAGGCGCCAATTACCAGAATACGTTCTGACATGAGCTGCAAAAGAAATGCATGGCCCTGAATTTTGGAACCCGGTCAATTAGGTATCTGTCACACCCTGCGTCAGGTTGCTGAGGTATCCCAATACCATAAGCGGGATTTCGGTTAAATTTGCGCACCTTGTCCGAAACCAAACCCATCTTTTACACCCTTAAACACATCCGGTTGTTGCTTACGGACAGGCAGCGACGCAGGAGCAACCTCATCATTGGCATCGCAACCCTCATTTCACTGGCTGATGTGCTTGGGTTGTCGGCAATGGTTCCCGTTCTGATGCTGGCTATTGACCGCAGTTTTTTGGAGAAAAGCAGCAAAATCAGGTGGCTGTTTGAAGCGTTGAACTTTAGCTCCGAGGCGCATTTCCTCATCTTTCTGGTGGTTTTAATCTTATTGTTTTTCCTGTTGAAGAATTTATTGGCCATCCTGTTTTACCGTTTCACGCGGAAGAACGCTTTGTCCATCGTCTCCAATCTGGCTTCACAATGCTACAAACACCAGTTTTCCGCTGGTAAGGAGCTGCGTTTTGACCATCATGCAGCGCAGTTTTCCGACAAAGTGCTGTTTACCCCGTTTCATTTTGTTACCGGGGTTTATTTCCCGGTGATCAACCTCATTTCAGAAATGGTGGTGGTTTGTTCCTTGTTGGTGATTTTTGGCATATACAAGCCCATGCTCTTGTTTTTCCTGTGTGGTTTGTTCATCCCTTCTTTTTACCTGGTAAACCGCTATACCCGAAACCGGGTGTTTAACTTGGGGAAAACCAGCAGTCATTTCCGGGAAAAAGCCACGCACATCCTTGATTTTGGGCTGCCCGGTTACATTGACATCCGCATCCATAAGGCAGAACAACGCTTTTTTGAGAAGTTCAGGTTGTATCAGGAAGGTTTCACCTCTGCAGGAATCAGAACGGTTAGTTTCCAATTGATACCGGGCAGAATCAATGAGCTGGTAGCGCTTGCCGGCATCATCCTGTTGGTTTTTTATGGCTATTTCCTCAGCGACAACCCCGGTGATGTGCGCATCACGGCTGCATTGCTTGCATTTTCTATTTTTCGTTTGATTCCCGCTGCCAATAGGGTGTTGCAGGCCAATCTGCACATCAAGGCGCACCATTTTACCGTCAAACGGCTGTTGGAATGCAAGGATTCAGAGGCTGGATTCCAGGAGCGCAGTCCGGACGTGTTCCGGGAGCACATTACCCTTTCCAAGCTCAGTTTCAGCTACCGCAAAAGCGGACTTCAGGTGTTTGATGGTGTGGATTTGGAAATCGCCCGCGGCTCCTGTACGGGAATAGTGGGCCCTTCCGGCGCGGGAAAAAGCACCCTGCTGAAGTTGATCATGGGTATGGAAATGCCTGATTCCGGTGCGGTTTTGTGTGATGGTCAGAGGATGGAAGAAGGGCTGAATCTTTCGGGTTTGTGTGGTTATGTAAGTCAGGAACCTTATCTGTTTCAGGGAACCCTTGCCGAGAATGTTGCGCTGGGACAGGCGCCGGGCGCCATCGACATGCTTCGGGTGGTTGACTGTTTAAAGCGGGCCGCCTTTATCCCGGCAGGGGATGAAGCATCGTGGCCCTTTCAGGAAATAGAAGACCGCGGTGGCAACTTGTCGGAAGGACAGAAGCAACGTATTTCCATGGCCCGGGCCTTGTACTTTGACCGTCCGGTGCTTATCCTTGACGAGCCTACCAGCGCCCTGGATGAACATACAGAAACACAAGTGCTGCAAACCATACAGGATTTGCGAAAACACGGAAAAACCATCATCATCATTGCACACCGCACAAGGATGTTAGACCTTTGCGATAAAATCTACCTCATCAAGAATCAAAAGCTTCATATCCAATCATGAATACGTACAAATTTGCCGTAGTTGGATGCGGCCACATCGGCAAAAGACATGCTGAAATGGTGGTGCGCAATCCACAGGCGGAACTGGTGGCCCTGGCCGACATCAAAGCCAAGGACAGTCTGGGCCTGGACGCATATCAGGTGCCCTTCTTTTCATCGCTGGAAGCACTGCTGCGCGAAGGACCGGCATTCGATGTTCTTTGTGTAGCCACACCCAACGGCCTTCATGCCTCGCACGCCCTGGCCGGATTGGAAAGCGGTCATCATGTGGTGATTGAAAAACCCATGGCCCTGAGCAAAGCCGATTGCGAACAGGTGATTTTCAAAGCCATGCAGCAACACAAAATGGTGTTCTGTGTGATGCAAAACCGCTACTCGCCGCCATCAGTGTGGATCAAAGATGTGATTCAGGAACAGGTGCTCGGCGACATCCACCTGGTTCAGGTGAACTGCTATTGGAACCGCGACGACCGCTATTACAAAGCCGGTGGCTGGAAAGGCTCCAGGATCCTCGATGGCGGAACCCTGTTTACCCAGTTCAGCCATTTTGTGGACATCATGTTCTGGCTGTTTGGCGACATCACCGACATCAAAGCGCAATTTGCAGATTTCTCCCACCAGAACAGTACGGAGTTTGAAGACAGCGGCCTGGTGCAGTTCCGCTTTAAAAACGGAGGCTTGGGCAGCATCAATTACAGCACCGCCGTGTGGGATAAGAATTTTGAAAGCAGCATCACCATCATTGGCAGCAAAGGAACCGTGAAAATTGGCGGGCAGTACATGAATGAAGTAGAATACTGCCACATCCAGGATTATACCATGCCCGAACTGCCACCTGCAAACCCCGCCAACGATTACGGTCCGTATAAGGGAAGCGCCGCAAACCACAACTACATTTTCGACAATGTAATCAATTCGCTGAATGGTGGTGAATTTCCAACCACCAACGCACTCGAGGGATTGAAGGTGGTTGAAATCATTGAAAACATATACGCTCAGAATCCCTATTTCCGATTGAAATTCAAGGATGCCTGATCCGCAAACTATGTTCCTCATCGCTGAAATTGCCCAAGCCCATGAAGGCAGTTTGGGTATTGCGCATTCATACATCGATGCACTGGCGGAAACCGGCGTGGATGCGGTGAAGTTTCAGGTGCACATTGCCGAAGCTGAAAGCAGCAGCTTGGAGCAGTTTCGTGTGAACTTCAGCTATGAAGATGCCACCCGTTTCGACTACTGGAAAAGGATGGAATTCACCCCGGAGCAATGGGCCGGTCTCAAGCAACACTGCACCGACAAAGGCATGGAGTTTCTGGCGTCTCCTTTTTCAGTTGCTGCCGTAACACTGCTGGAGCAACTGGAAGTGAAGCAATACAAAATTGGCTCGGGAGAACTGAGCAATTTTCTGATGTTGGACCGAATTGCCCAAACCGGGAAGCCCATCATCCTTTCATCAGGGATGAGCAATTGGGCGGAACTGGATGACACCATTGCGTTCCTCAGGCCTTTCGGCAACAAGTTGAGTTTGATGCAGTGCACCACAGCATATCCAACGCAGCCCGAACAGTGGGGGCTTCAGGTCATGGCAGCGATGAAAGAGCGCTACGACATTCCGGTAGGCTTTTCAGACCATTCCGCGAATATTTACGCCGGACTTGCAGCAGCTGCGCTGGGTGCGTCGATGCTTGAATTCCATGTGGTGTTTCATAAAACCATGTTCGGCCCCGATGCCAAAGCGTCGCTAACCATCGAAGAAACCGCGCAATTGGTTGCCGGTTGCCGGCAGATCAGCAAAGCGCTGCAAACACCTGTTGCCAAAACCGATGCTGCCGCATTTACAACACTTAAAACCATGTTCGGAAAAAGCCTGTGTGTTAACAAAGACTTGCCCGCCGGACACATCCTGGAACGTACCGACCTGGAATCCAAAAAGCCCGGAGATGCGGGTATTCCGGCGCATGACTACAGGAACTGCATCGGGAAGAAACTTGTCCACGACATGAAGCGTTGGGCATTTCTGAAACCCGAACACCTTCAATCCTGAATCAAACAATCCTCAACAAAGCAACATGAGCATCAGAAAAATATGTGTTGTGGTAACGGCAAGGCCGAGCTACAGCAGGATAAAAACAGCATTGCAGGCCATCAAAGATCATCCGGATCTGGAATTGCAGCTGGTGATAGCGGCTTCGGCCCTGCTCGACCGCTATGGTTCGGCTGTAAACTACATCCGTCAGGATGGTTTTGACATTACCGCCCAGGTGTTTAATGTACTGGAAGGCGAAAACCTTACTGCCGCGGCGAAAACAACAGGCATCGGCATTTTGGAACTGAGCACGGTGTTCAACAACATCAAGCCCGATATGGTCATCACCATCGCCGACCGTTTCGAAACCATGGCCACTGCCATCGCGGCTTCGTACATGAACATTCCGTTGGTGCATATTCAGGGCGGCGAAGTGACCGGAAATATTGACGAGAAGGTACGCCATGCCATCACCAAGTTGGCCGATTATCACTTCGTGGCTTCTACATCTGCGTATGAACGGGTCATAAAACTCGGCGAAGAACCCGATTCTGTATTTAATACCGGGTGTCCGAGTATCGACCTGGC
The DNA here is from genome assembly GCA_964586595.1 of uncultured Flavobacteriaceae bacterium. GTDB lineage: Bacteria > Bacteroidota > Bacteroidia > NS11-12g > UBA955 > REEB481. Next base: position 43,010 of record CAZPHB010000018.1, read on the forward strand.
GGCCCGCATCAAGGAACAGCCTGCACTCGATTTCGATCCTTATGAAAAATATGGCGGCGTAGGGCAGAAGCCTGATTTGAAGCAAGGATATTGGGTGGTGATGCAACATCCCGTGACCAATGAGTTTAATATGGCGCGCAGGCAAATTGAAGAAACCCTCAGCGCCATGTATCAGAGCGGTGAACAGGTGCTTTGGTTCTGGCCCAACGTAGATGCCGGTGCCGATGCAACCTCCAGTGGCATCAGGACCTTTCGCGAAGACCATGACCTGCGCAAGTTTCATTTCTTCAAAAACATGGAACCCGATGATTTCCTTCGCTTGCTGCTGAATGCCCGCGGGCTGGTTGGCAACAGCAGCGTTGGGATCAGGGAATGCGCATATCTGGGCGTGCCGGTGGTGAACATTGGTTCTCGTCAGAACAAGCGCGACCGGGGGTACAATGTGCTGGATGTGCCTTACGAACGCGAAGCCATCCTGAAGGCGGTGCAAAGCCACAATGCCAACAGGAACATCCCTGCTTCGCACGTGTATGGCGGCGGCGATGCCGGCGAAAAAATCGCAGCATTGCTGAGTACCCTGCCGCTGAAGTTCCACAAAACCATCGCCTACTGATTTGCCTAAAATTCTGGCCATCATACCTGCCCGTTCCGGTTCCAAGGGCGTTAAAGACAAGAACATCAAGCTTTTGGATGGAAAACCCTTGCTGTGGTATTCCGTACAGGCTGCCCTGGAATGTGCGGAAATTGAAACTGTTCTGGTGAGCACCGACAGCGAGCATTACGCAGCTGTGGCGCGTGAATGTGGTGCGGAAGTGCCCTGGCTCAGGCCGGAAGCGCTTTCTGTCGATCATTCCGCCAGCATCGACGTGGTGATTCATGCCCTGGAATATTACCTCGGGGAAGGAAAAGATTTTGATGCCGTTTGTTTGTTGCAGCCCACCACGCCGCTGCGCGAAAAAGGTTCCCTGAACGGGGCGGTGAACCGCTTCCTCACGCTTAACGCAGATGCTTTGGTTTCGGTGGTTCCGGTGCCCCACGAATACAATCCCCATTGGTTGTTTGAACCCGATGCTCAGGGCTACTTGCATATTGCCACAGGCGAAAAGGAAATCATCAAAAGAAGACAAGAACTGCCTCCGGCGTTTATGCGTGATGGAAGCATATACCTGACCAAAACATCGGTATTGCTGGAACAGCGCAGCCTCTACGGTGAAACGCTGGCATATTGGGAAAACTCCATGGATTTTCGGGTGAATATAGATGTGTTGTCCGATTGGCTACTGGCGGAAGAAAAAGTGATTTCGTTGAAAGGCAGGTTTATCGGGTCCTGAATCATTCGCTTTTGTGACGCGGGTTACTGTGCAGCCTGCGCGCAGGAAGTTGCTTTGCACCATTAAATCAGTTATCCAATGGAACAAAACAGCAACTTCATGCCGCGCATTGGCGACATGGCCCCCGATTTTGAAGCATTGACCACCAAAGGTAAAATCCGCATGAGTGAATTCGCTTCCGGAAAATGGATCATCCTTTTTTCCCATCCCGCCGACTTCACTCCGGTATGCACTACAGAGATGAGCGGCTTCGCGCAGCAGAAAGGCACCTTCGATGCCATGAATACCGAACTGCTCGGATTGAGCATCGACAGCATTCACTCCCACCTGGCATGGGTGAACAATGTGCGCGAGAAAACCGGCGTGTATTTTGATTTTCCCATCATCGCCGACCTGGACATGAAGGTGAGCAAGCTGTACGGCATGCTGCAGCCCAATGAAAGCGAAACAGCGGCTGTGCGTGCGGTGTTTTTCATTGATCCTTCCAAGAAAATCCGCCTCATCATGTATTATCCGCTGAATGTGGGCCGGAACATGGATGAAATCCTGCGCGCATTGGAGGCCCTGCAAACTTCCGACGCGCACAAGGTGGCCATGCCGTTGAACTGGAGGAAAGGCGATCAGGTGATCATTCCTCCACCAAAAACCCTGGACGAGATGAACGAACGCCTGAACGACAACAGCATCGACCGCGTGGACTTTTATCTGGCCAGAAAAAACCTCTGATTGTTCGAAAAACAAACAAGTAGTTAAGGGGCAACAGCAATGTTGCCCCTTTTTTTGCATGCGTAATGAAGGTTCAATCACTGCTTAAAGTCGCCATTTTAATGTGGCTGCCCTTGCTGGTCTTTGCAGCTTTGGCAGATGCGTACACTGAAGAAATGAATTGGGGATGGGAAGATTATGTTGCGGCAACACTATTCCTTGCGGCAGGAACGCTTCTTTATGCCTTGATACGGCATAAGGTTGCTGAGCAGTCCAGGCGGTTCTTCCTTTTCGCAGTGGCATTTCTTGGGCTGGCACTGCTGTGGGGATTGCTGGCTGTAGGGTTGTAAGCGGCAATTGGTTTTATCGCCGGGGTGCAGCCCTTGGTGTGTACCTGCAACTTCCCGAACAAAAAAAGACATCCAACACGGATGTCCTTTTTTGTTTAGGGGTTATCGGTTTTCTCGAGGTAAATATCCTAAAAGAGAAGACTTAAGGACTTTTATTTCAAATTGCCTGAATGATTTATCGGCTGAAGACGTAACTGTTCTTTTGAAATTCCAAAACCATAGAGTTCTGCGAGATATTCTTGATGATGAAAGTTCCACTGGCAGAAACTCCACCGAATCCCATGATTTTGGTTCTTCTGATGATCAAATTACTACCACTCAACACCCAGTCGCTTTGGAATGGATAATCTTTACAGGAATTGCTGGTGTCTTTACAGTCTAAAAGGTTCTTTTTTGTCTTATCGTCAATATAAAAGCTCCAAATCATACCGGAGTCACAAGCGGTCAAACGCTTTGGCTTTGCGGGCTTTGTGAAATACTTGTAATCAACCAATTTCCAATCACCTAAAATCTGATTGATTTCCACCTTCTTTTTACTGGAAGTTGCTGTTTGGGCGAATGCACCGACAGAACAAACAAGGATTGTCATGAGGAGGAGGTTTTTTTTCATGTTGCAAAGATATATTCAGGCCATCCGGAACTTGTTAAGGGTTCTTAAACTTAGTGTAATCTCGATATGTTACAGGCATTGTTCATGCAGCACAAGCATACATGTGCAACAGCCAGTTCCGATGGGTAATGGTAAACAGCATCCAAAGGAAAAGCGCAAGGCGGCAAAACCTTAGGTTCGGAATTACTCCACGGTGGTGGATTGTTTTCCAATGTACACTCATACGAAGGTAATGGTTTTTCTCTTTC
>CAZPHB010000019.1:0-40711 GCA_964586595.1 uncultured Flavobacteriaceae bacterium
AACCACGAACCACCAACCCTAAATTCAGCATTAAATAACCTTATCTATCTTACTTTTTCCTTGATGAAAAAGTAAGCAAAAAATCAAGGCTGAAAAGGATGTTTCGGTGCACACTTGTAAACAACCGAATGCTGTCGGTGATCTCCTCACAGGCTCGGAGCTTCCTCGGCATTTTGCGGTTGCTTACTTCGCTTTGCACCTCCATCCTTTAAGGCCAGTCCTTTTGCTTTGGCTATCCAATGCACATGCGATTAACTTCTTTTTAATGTGTATGTCATGGTGCTGAAAGTTCCGGGAGAACGCAGTGAGTTCTGGTGAGCCTGTCATGGTGAGCTTGTCGAACCACGAACCATAAACCTTGTGCTTCCTTACCTCCATGCAACAAATCCCCCAATACTGCTGTTTCTTTGAACTGGCGTAGGCCTTCCCCTTCATTTATGAACCAATTCAAGTTAGTATCAGGTTTCCAGCCAACCGGCGACCAGCCCGAAGCCATCAGGAAACTCACTGAAGGCATCAAACAGGGCATTCGCTGCCAAACCTTATTGGGCGTAACGGGTTCAGGAAAAACATTCACCGTGGCCAATGCCGTGGCCGCTTTGCAAAGACCGGTTTTGGTGCTGAGCCACAACAAAACGCTGGTAGCGCAGCTGTACGGTGAATTCAAACAGTTTTTTCCCGAAAATGCCGTGGAGTATTTCGTGAGCTATTACGACTACTACCAGCCGGAAGCTTACATCCCGCAAAGCAATACCTACATCGAGAAGGATCTGGCCATCAATGATGAAATCGAAAAGCTGCGTTTGAAAACCACGTCGTCCCTGCTTTCAGGAAGACGCGACGTGTTGGTGGTTGCAACGGTGTCCTGCATATACGGCGCAGGAAATCCCAGCGATTTCGAACAAAGCACCATACGGCTGAACCAAGGGCAAAACCTGAGCAGAAACACGCTGCTGCACATGCTCGTGGACAGTCTGTACAGCAGAACAACCGCAGAGTTTAAGCGCGGCAACTTCAGGGTAAAAGGCGACCAGGTAGATGTGTTTCTGGCGTATAATGACTTTGCCATCCGCATCGTTTTCTTCGGAAATGAAATTGAAGAGATCTATGCCTTTGACCCGGAACACGGAAACAAATTATACGGCATGGAAGAAGTAGCCATCTATCCGGCGAAAATTTACGTATCGCCCAAGGAGCGTTTGCTTCCCGTAATCCATCAAATCCAGGATGACCTGGTGGCTCAGGTGGATTATTTCAAAAGCCAGGGCCGCTTTCTGGAAGCCAAACGGCTGGAAGAACGGGTGAATTTCGACCTGGAAATGATCCGCGAACTGGGATATTGCAACGGCATCGAAAACTACAGCCGCTACTTCGACCGCAGAGAACCCGGAACACGTCCCTTCTGCCTGCTTGATTACTTCCCCAAAGATTTCCTGCTGATTGTGGATGAAAGCCACGTAAGCATGCCACAAATCCGCGCCATGTACGCCGGCGACCGCAGTCGGAAGGTGAATCTGGTAGATTATGGATTTCGCCTGCCCGCAGCGCTGGACAACCGACCGCTGCAATTTGATGAGTTTTACAACCTGGTCAACCAAGTGATTTACGTAAGTGCCACTCCGGCGGCATTTGAAATCACCGAAAGCGAAGGCGTGGTGGTGGAACAGCTGATACGCCCCACCGGACTTCTCGACCCTGAAATTGAAGTGCGCCCGTGTACCAATCAGGTAGATGATTTGCTGGAAGAAATAGAAGAGCGCATCCAAATGGGCGACCGCATTCTGGTGACTACCTTAACCAAACGGATGGCCGAAGAACTCAGCAAGTACATGCTGCGCCTGAACATCCGGTGCGCCTACATCCACAGCGAGGTAAAAACCCTCGATAGGGTAGAAATTCTTCGCGACCTGCGCCTGGGGACCATTGATGTGCTTATTGGTGTGAACCTGTTGCGCGAAGGATTGGATTTACCCGAAGTGAGCCTCGTAGCCATCATGGATGCCGACAAAGAAGGCTTCCTCAGAAACCAGACCAGCCTGGTGCAAACCATAGGACGCGCCGCAAGGAATGAACGTGGAAAGGTGATTATGTACGGCGACCGGATCACCGAAAGCATGCAGAAAACCATCGATGAAACTGCACGCAGGCGCAAAAAACAGATGGACTACAACGAAGCGCACGGTATTGTGCCTAAAACCATCTATAAATCCAGAGAAGAAATCATGCTTCAAACGGGTGTTGCCGACATGAAGACTCCTGAGTCTTCCAGGGCTTATGTGGAACAGGAAGAAGTGCGCATTGCCGCAGATCCTGTGGTGCAGTACATGGACAAGAACGGTCTGCAAAAAGCCATGGAGCGCACCGAAAAAGAAATGCTGCGCGCTGCTAAGGAGCTGGATTTCGTGAATGCAGCCCGTTTGCGCGATGAATTGGATCAGCTTAAAGAAAAACTCAAGGAATTAAAAGGATGAGGCCTTTGCTGCTGATCCTCTTTTTGCTGCCGGCGACGGTGCCAGGGCTGTACAGCCAACAAAAACCATTAAATCCACCCTTGACCGTAGATTCATTTTTCAGCGACAGCGGCACGGGATTCGACGGTCATTACAACCGCTGTGTATGGATTTGCTGTACCAAGCGGCCACACCGAGGTGATACCATCCGTATCGTAAAACTCTGCGGAGGCATGATTGGAGGCTGTCCGGATTCATGGACCTTGCACCGTTGGAAAGGGACAGGCTGGCAGTTGGAACACAGCCGTAATTATCGTTACAGGAACAAGTACAACGTTTCTGTGTGGATTGGGAAGGAATACCTCAGCATCTGTAAAGGTCGGAGGTGCCATCAACTCAAGCCAGCACATGGCAATGGCCCGCTGTTTCAACACTACGTGCTGCTGTAGCCAACCCAACAAACAACCTCAGCGCAACAAATTCACCACACCGCTTTGTTCGGTTTCAACACCGTCGTAGAAACGTGCTTTTAACTGCCATACATAAACTCCGTTGGGTAGCACTTTTCCGTGATAGGTTCCGTCCCATCCAGCATCCGGATTGCGGGTTTCAAAAACCTTCGCACCCCAGCGATCGTAAATTTGGAAGAGGTAATACTCCTTGGCAAGATTGCTGCCCTCCGGACGGAACAGGTCGTTCAGGTTGTTGCTGTTTGGGGTAAATGCCGTGGGTACAAAAACCCTTCCCTGAGGATTCACATATACTCCATCGGGCATCAAGGTGGTATCGGCACATCCAAACTTGCTGATGGATATGAGCCTGATGTCGTAGAATCCGGTGTCCTTCAGACGGAACATCGGTTCGAAGCGCGTGCTGCTTCCCTGGGACTGGCCTGCTTTGTTAAACACTTCCCAGGTTTGACTCACGCTGTTGGTGGTGAGGTTGCGTGTATAAAACTCTGCCTTGGGCAGGAACATCAGCTTCGGCGTGAGCTGAAATACCGCATACGGCTTGGGCAACACGCGGATGAAGGAGGGTTTTTCGTTCCTGTTTTCGCCTCCGGGACCAAAGCCAATCAGGGTTACATTGAAACTGCCCGGCTCGCGATAAATATGCGTGGGTTCCCGCTCGGTACTTTTGTTTCCATCACCAAAATACCACACAAAACGGTTGGCAAACTGCGTTTGGTTCTTAAAATGCACCACCAGTGGAATACAACCACTGTCTGCATCTGCTGAAAATTCCGGTTCCGGATCGTACGGATCAATGCGTACGTCTGTAAAAGCGGTATCGTAACAAACGCCATTGTCCACTACATGCATTACCTTATACCAACCCGAGTCGCTAAAGGTATGATACGGATCGCGCTTGGTGCTCGGCACATTATTGCCCTTATCCTTGAAATCCCAATAGTAATTCATGGGAAGGAGTGATGTACTTCTGCTGTAGAAGGAAATGGTTGAATTCGGCATTTTCCCTTTCATGGGCAGAAAATCAATCTTCGCTACCGGCGTTTCTGCCACCGTAATTCTTCCTTTGCTCACGAAAGAATCCCTACATCCGTTCAGGTCGAAACCGGTAAGCGTATAACCGTAAATACCGGGTTTGTTGTATTCATAGATGGGATTGCGAAGCGCAGAACCGCCACCGTCGCCAAAGTTCCATATATACGAAACAGCGCCCTTGGTTCTGTTCTGGAAGGCCACCACGCCCGGAATACATACGCTGTAATTGGTATCCAGCACATTCATCTGCAATCGCTGTGGCAACAAGATGTTCTTCTCCATCGAATCACGGCAATTCTTCTGCGTGATGCTGATAAGTTTCACCTTATACACGGTGTCGGTATAAGAACTCACAGGGAATAAATGCCTGGGACTGAACACAGAGTCGGTCATTCCGTCATTAAAATCCCATATGTAGCGTTGGCCAAAAAGCGATTCGTTTTTAAAATCAAAATAGCCGGCATCACAAGGATGAACCCGATCGTATTTAAAGATGGCTTCCGTTGGTTTGTGCACCGGCAGTTGTAGTGCTTCTGTATCTATGCAGTCAGCCGAGAAGGTATAAAGCACTACTTTAAACACTGTATCCCTTGGGCCGCGGTTGTAAAAGGTATGTGTACCGGAACTGTTTGCAGAAGTGAAGCCATCACCAAAATACCAAAATTGATCTCGGGCGTTGATGGATTGGTTGTTAAATGTAACCGTAAGCGGCGCACAGCCCTGAAGTTTATCGGTATTGAATTTCGCCAGTGGATACGGCAACACTGTCACCGTTTTGGTTACGGTATTCTTACAACCATAAACGCTGGTTGCTTCCAGGCTTACCAAATGGGTGGAGTCGCGTCGGGGGTTGGCGCTTTTGGTGAAATATGCCCCGGGATTCACCTGATTGCTTTGCACCCCTGCCGCCAACGTCCATCGATAGCGGTATGCATTCAGCGAGGTGTTGAACATCTGAATCTTGTCGGGGAAACAAAACGTGTCTTTGCTGGTAATAAAATCAGCTACCGGGTCGCCCTTCACCGTAATGGTTTTGTAACTGGTATCGCCACGGCAACCATAAGGAGAAGCCACCACCAAAGCGACCTGATAAACGCTGTCGAAGATGGGTCTTTGGGCGAATGTATAGGTGAGGTCTTTGGATGTAGCAACCTGCTGACCATTCACCTTCCATAAGTTGCTGCTCGCGTTCAGTGCGGCCAGAGTAAACTGCACGTTCAACGGACCGCATCCCGTAGTTGCCGAAGCGTTGAATACAGATTTAGCATCAGGACGAAGGGTGACAAACTCAACCACTGAATCACGGCAACCATGTTCCGTAGTTCCCATGAGCTTAATGCCATAGGTGGTATCTTTTAAATACTGTTCACGGAATGTATAGGCAGGGTTCACTGCCACGGTGGTGTCTTTTCCGGCGAAAAACCACTTGAACTTCATGATGCCAATGGAACCGGTATCCATAGGCAAAGAGCGGTTATTGAAGGTAACGGCCAGCGGACGACAGCCAAAAGTCTGGCTTGGAGTAAAGGCAATCTTCGGGTTGGGATAAACACGCACGGTTGACGCACTGCTGTCCAGACAACCGTGTTCCGAATATGCATACAGCACAATGTGGTGCAGGGTGTCTTTCGTTTTGCTGGCGGTAAGCCGCACGCTGCTGTCTCTGGAAAGCGCTTGCACATTATTCCTCAGCTTCCAAAGGAAGTTCATGATGTAAATAGAACCGGTATCATTGGGTGTAGAGAAGTTATCCGTGTTTACATCCAGAGGACCACAACCTTGGTATTTACTCAGGCTGAAGCGGGCTGTAGGGTTGGGATAAACACGCACCGTTTTGGTTACAGAATCCTTGCAGCCCCATGAATTTATACCCAGCAGTTTTACATCATATAAAGTATCCTTGGTGCGTGATGCCAAAAAGGAAAAACTTGTATCCGTGGCAAGACTGGATCCTGAAGCACCGAAGGTCCATACAAAACGCATCGAGTCAATGGGCTTGGAGCCCTGATGCAGGGAGTTGTTGGTAAACGAAGGCGTAAAGGGTCCACAACCGGCACTGCTGCTCATCGTGAAATCCACGGTTGGATTTGGATTGATTCGTACGTTCTTGATGATGGTATCACGGCACAACGTAGCATTTTCAGCAACCAGTCTAACGGTATAGGTTTTCAGGCTGTCGTACTTTTTCAGTACATCGGTACGCGTAGTTTGTGTAAGTGTAGCACCATCGCCAAAATTCCAGTAGAACTTAACGGCATCGGTGGAAGAAGTATGTTTGATGGTGAATGGATTCTTCGGACAAATACCTTGAGCAGCAACAGAAAAGTCTGCATCGGGCGGACCGGAAACCTTAAACGTACGCTTGAAGGAATCGCTTCCGCAGCTGTCTGTGGTGTACAATGTTACTGTATAAGTACCCGGTGTGGTGTACACTATCGTACCGGGATTGGATAAATTGGATGTTTGACCATTCCCAAGGTTCCAGAAATAACTTAAACCCCGGGAATTGCTCGCATCTGTTCTGTTGTTGAAACGCACCGGCCTGGGTGCGCAACCCACCGAATTGATCAAATCAAATGTAGGAGCTGTTTTCTTGAACACCCGAACGAATGCAGTATCGAAAGAAGAGCCACAGCGATTTTTTGCCTCAAGGATGATCCGGTAGGGTGTGGTGCGCGCAGTGGTGTATGTGTAGGTGGGATTTTGCTGGCTACTGGTTCCGGTGGTGAAATTCCAGTTGTAGGTGATGCCGGCACCGGTGCTGGTATTGTTGAACTTCACCGCATAAGGGGCACAACCTGTATCGTTCGACAACAGCGAAAACTCGGCCTTGGGCGGGTCAACAATGTCAAGAAGGTATTTCGCCGTATCTCTACCGCAGCCGTTACTGTCTATCAGCATCACGGTATAAGTGCCTTTCTTGGCATATTTCTTATTTACCTGAGCAGTAGAAGTAGTCCAATTGGTGGAAGTTCCATCGCCCCAAATCCACTTAAAATACTTGTAATCAGGAATTAAGCAGTACCTGTCAGCATATCTCGGACTGAACTGAAAATCTTTGGTGATGTCACAATTGTTCGGGTTGTTCAGGTAAACGATGGCACTGTCGCGCGACGAAGCCTGTACCGGATTCCAGGTAGCGAAACTGGTTCCACATCCATTTTTAGCTGTAACCTTTACCACCCCGGAACACACCGATTTGGAATAGGTATAAAACATGGTGTCCTTGAACTTTTTCGCTGGCCAAACTATGGTTTTTCCATCACCCATATCCCAGGAATAAACCGTTGCCGAAGAGCTTTGGCTGGAATTGTTGATGAACCTTACCTTTAGGGGTACACAGCCTTGGTTCTGACCGGTAGAAGGACCGATGATGCCCGCTACAGGTTGCCGCTCGTTGGCCACTGTTCCAAACAATGTATCGGTGCACAATCCATTGTCGTAAATAACCAGAACATTGAATACCCCGAGGCTGTCGTATTGATGCCACACAGCTTGAGTTCGGAGCAAACGGGTGCCGGTATTGTCTGCAGTTCCATCACCCCATTTAATGCGATAACTGTGTATGGTATCGCTGGGTTTTATTTTGATGGAAAACGTATCAGGTGTTCCAACAGAATAGATGCAATTATACCAGGCCGGTGTGAAGGTAAGCGTATTGGTTTGATCATAAACCTTCCTGGATCTTGGGGAGGAAAGCGTATAATTTGTGGTTTGGGTATCTCGGCAACTACCTACTGAATCCCAGCCGACCATGGTGAATGTGTACACACTGGGTGTATCCAAACGCATCATAAAACTGCCTTTCCCGGTTATGCGCGTGCGATAATTGCCATTCAAGTACCAAGAATAATGAGCTCTGTTGGCTCCTGTGCCGGTAGAGGTATTTGTGAACGTGACAAAACGTGGAAATCCGCAGTTACGACTTACCGTGTAACTAAAATCGGCTTGCAAAGTACTGCACTGAGCAAGAAGTGACTGAATGCCTGTAAAAGACAGGCAAACAGCGAAGAAGGAGGGTAAAATGTTCTTAAAGCGTCGTTTCATGCCCTATGGAGGCATCAGCCTATTGTTTCAAAACTAAATATACATAAGCGCAAAATCAAGACGACGTAAAAATTTTATCTTCCTGATAATCAATGAGTTACACGGTATAGGGCTTTAAAATCCTCCGCTAAGATTCTTAAATTGTTGAAAACTTGTGATTAACCCGTGAAGTTGTCTAAGTTTTTCGACCAAAAATCATGCGTCGCTGAGTTTATTGGCCAATTGACCACAAGCGGCATCAATATCCTTACCCCTGCTTCGGCGCACATTCACAATAATTCCCTTTTTTGTAAGCCCTTCGGCGAACTTATCCAACTTATTATCAGAAGTGGGTTTAAAATCTGCAAGGGCAATGGGGTTATATTCGATTAAGTTCACTTTACACGGGAATCTTTTTGCATAAGCAGCCAATTCCAAAAGTTCGACCGCATCGTCATTTACTCCTTCCATCACCGTGTACTCAAGGGTGGGACGGTTCTTTGTTTTCTGGTAAAAATAGCTCAGCGCTTCAGCAAGCATGTCCAGATTATTGCTTTCGTTGATGGGCATCAATGCGCTTCGCTGAACGTCATTTGCGGCATGGAGCGACAAGGCCAGATGCACGCCCAAGTCTTCGTCGGCCAGCCTCATGATCATCTTGGTGATGCCCGCTGTTGACACGGTAATCCGTTGTGGCGACATCCCCAATCCTTCAGGAGCTGTAATTATGCGGATGCTTTTCACCACTTCCTGGTAATTCAGTAATGGCTCTCCCATGCCCATGAATACTACATTCGACAATGCGGCACCATAACGCTCTTTCGCCAAAGCACCAATCAAACGCACCTGATCCACAATTTCACCTGCCTCCAGGTTGCGCTGCCTTTTCAGGTAACCCGTAGCGCAGAACTTACAGTCAAGGCTGCAGCCCACCTGTGAAGATACACAGGCCGTCATTCTGCCTCCGGCAGGAATCAAAACACCTTCTACCACATTCTCATCATAGAGCTTAAATGCTACTTTAATGGTTTTATCCCGGCTTTGTTGATGCAGGGAAATTTGCGCATTCCGAAAACAGAAATGCGCCTTGAGTTTTTCCCGCAAATCCAGCGATAAATCGCTCATCACATCAAACGAATCAGCGCCTTTCAACCAAATCCAATGAAGAATCTGTTTGGCACGAAAAGCCTGAGCGCCTTGTGACTGCAACCAAGTTTTTAAAGTTGCTTCATCTTCCTTCCTTATGTCATTGAGCGTATCCACGTCTTCTTTTAAAACAAAGCCTTTCGCCATTTGCTTTTCCATGGAACTGCGGCCCTGAAGTATGTGTTATAGAGCACACGATGTCGCATCCATCCGCGCAGGCCACTGTCCTGAATGAACAGCAATAAGGCGGTATGAACAGCCTTATCAAAGGATGCTGCATAAGCCATATTGCGCGATTTGTGTACGCGGATCAATTGGCGTACATTTTTTTCCAGCAACATCACCTTGTCCCAGGCACAAGTCGCATCCGGCGTTCGGAGCACCCGGGCCAGCTGTGCTGCTTCATCTCCATATTGCGCCTGAACCACATCTATGGCCCATATTGCCTGCATTATTTCGGAAGGCAACGGCTGATCCGATGTTCCAACAGGTGATGGCAGTACCCCAAAGGCAAGGCTGCTCCGCTGTTGAAACAAGCTTTCGATGGGAAAGGCATGATCCGGGGCTACCTTCTTACGGAACATGAGTCCCCCCTCTGTGCCTAATGGTCTGAACAGCATCAGAAAACGCAGCATCAGTGGGTCATGTACATTGGGAACTGCATGTGCTGCGCCGGGATGTACCAGCGGAGCAAACAATACATCTGTTTCCGGGTAGCGTTCAAAGTAGCGGAGTTGCAGCTCCAGGCGGTGGCGATGATACAGGGTAGTTGCATCCGCCAAGGCGATAAAAGCGCCTGTAGCAGCTGCCAATCCGGTTTTCAAGGCAAGGGCTGCATCCCATGATTCTAAGGGTATAATTTTCACCCGTTCATCGGGGAAATTGGCTGCAAGTGCTTCAACAGCTTCCCCTTGCAACGCAGGAATGACGAGTTCAAAATTGCGGTGGCTTTGCAACAGCAGCGAACGCAAAGCATCTATTTTCCTTCGCTCGGCCGCATCGGATATCGGAAGAATTACGGAAGCCCTGTTCCTTTGGGACATCAGCCGGAATGTGCTTCCAATTGGAATTGTTCCTTCTGCGTTTTCAGCATGTTGCGCAAGAAGTAGGTACCTCCAACACCAATCACGCTGAGCAAGAAGCCTATCACAAAGCCAATGATGGAACCTTTTACCGGCTTACCGCCGCTGCTTTTCAGGGGTGCCCTGGCATCGTCAACAACGGTAATCATTGGTTTGCGCTTTTCATATTCCAGGCGTGCCAGGTTATTCGCTGTAACGGCTTCGATAAACTGACTGGTGATGAGGTTGATGTTTCGTTTATAGTTGAGTTCGGGCAATCGCGCTCTGGACATCACTACGCCGAAACCTTCGTCGTTCAGGTTGGCCAATCCGTATTCCTGACCTGCAAGTCTTGCTTCCAGGCTGTCCATTTTACGGCCTGTATATGCCAATAACTGCGCCGCCTTCTCCAGGCGTTTTTGGGTATAGTACTCCGAAATTTCCTTGATATGAAACTTAGAGAAAACAAGCGTAAACTCTTCATCCCAGAAAACCATCTTGTGCTCAATAATTCCCGACTCCTTGGTTTTAGCCACAATGTTTGAAGAGATTTCAATGGCCATTTTACGCATCATGTAATCATGGGCGGGATGGATTCCGAATTTAAATGTAGAATCCGGTGCAAACGTTTTATAGGCCTTGTCCGTAGCAAGTTCTTCCAAACGACCCGTCAACTGCAGGTAGCGATGGCCCAGACTTTGCCATTTCCCACTGAAAGATGCGCTGTTGAGCAGGGTTCTTTCTACAATTTGATAACTCAATGCCAGGTCCACAAGCACCAATTTGTTGTTGGTGGCGCCACCTTGTCCTTGAAGGATGGACAACAAACCCGTTCCACCTCCACCACCGCCCAGTTCTTCCGTAATTTCATCCTCCAGCAGAAAGGTGTTGATGGCCTCGTACACCGTTTTTTTGGTGAATTCCCTGTAGCCCATGAACACACTCAGGCCCAGAGTAATCAGCAATACCAACCACCACCGCCGACGGACATAATGAAGTGCAGGTCTTACCTGTTCCAGGACCTCATAGATGTTTACCGGCTTTTTGGGACTCTGAAAATCTTCCATATTACCTTAATCCAGTGGCTATGCGAACCATTGCAATGAATGAGAATACAGAAATCGAACGTGTGATGAGTGTATTCAATGTATTGTCCAGGTTGAAGCGGCGTCTGCCCGTAGAAGCAACCTCTGCCTCCGTTGGTTTCGAAGGAACATTGACCATGGCACCTTTTTCAACTTTTGGATACACTTTAAACAGTATAAAATTCTTCGATTGAGCAACCCGACCATTTTTGTATGATACGGTGATTCTTTTGCGGTAGGCATCATCCCTGAAACCACCGGCCAGGTTGCGGATGTAATAACCCGCGCGCTTGCCACTTACGTAATACGAACCAATGCGTGTGGATTTGTCAGGAAGGTTGATGGCGCCATCGATCAGTACAAGTTCCTCGGCGAAGGGAATTTCAATCACATCGCCGTGTTTCAATGTATAGTTATACGAAGATCTTTTTCGGCTCAGGGCTCTTTCCAAATCCAGGATGACACGCACATCGCTGCTGTCGTCTTGCCTGCGTGTAAAGGACGCAGCTTCGGGAAATGCCTCAGGCTTCAAACCGCCGGCCCGTCGAATTACCGACGACAACCTCTCACCATTCCCCATCAGCGTATAACCGCCCGGGAACATCACCGCTCCTTTGAGTTCCACAACCTTAATCGGCACATAATCAGGGTTGGTACGCACAAATACCTGATCGTAGGGAACCAGTTTGAAACGTTCTGTTTCTCTGTCTGCCGAAAGATCCACCGGCACTGTGGTAGTATATACCAGCGTTTTGGTAGGAATCCAGTACACCGGATCGATGGGCGCACTTTGACGCACAATTTCAATTTTTGCGTTGGCCGCTGCGTAGGTAAAGCCGCCCGCCAGATAAATCAGGTCTTTCAAACTGATGTCGTCAGAATAATCGTAGGTGCCGGGTTTTCGTACCTGACCGGAAACCGTGATTTTTAGTTTATCACGCATTTCCAAACGGTTGAAGATGCGCAACTCGTCCCTTGGTTCCAGCAGTAAGTCCTTTTCGGATCCGGGATTCTCGATGATTTCCCGCAGGTTAAGAGATGTATTCGTCTCAATCAGGTAATATGGATCGATGCGTGTAAGGATGGCCCGATCCAGAAATGCGCCTTCCTTCAAACCACCACCCAGATACAGCAGGTCGGTGATGCGCATATTTTCGGAATAATCGAAGGAATTGGGCGCTTTTACGGCTCCTGCCACGCTTACCTTAAAGAACTCTTTAAATGCAGTGGCGGAAAACACTTTTACAATATCGCGGGGTTCCAGCAAGGGGTCCTTATCAGTTCCCGGATTGGCCAATACTTCCCTTGGAGAAAACGCCACCAGTTTGCGCTCCTGTTTGTCGTTCACGCGCAGCAAAAACGCACGCTCCATTTCTGCCTGTTCTTTCAGGCCTCCACCCATGAACATCAGCTGACTTACGCGCATGCCGGTAACAAAAGCTGTTTGCTGGGGTTGTCTGACTTCTCCTTCGATGCCCACGGTGAACTGATCGCGCAGTTCCTGACGTGAGAAGATGCGGATGATGTCGCGTTCTTCCAGCGGTAAATCGGCTTCACCCCCCGGATTGGCCAATACTTCCTGCGGAGAGAAATAATAGAAATTTCTGCTCATATCCACGTTGTTGCGGATCAGGAAGGCTTTGTCGGGGTAGGCGTTGGGAAGCAATCCATTGCACAGTTTAAGGATTTTGCTGATGCGGTCGCCTTTGCGGATTTTGAATTCGCCGGGAATGTTTACAGCTCCGCTCACCTTGACCATGTAGTCTTTATAGTCGTCGTTGATGGTTTTGAAAGAAACCACATCACCGTTTCTCAATTCAAAGTCTTTTCCGGCGCGGCGCAGCGAATCGTAGTTCAAACTGATGCGCTCATAGGTTTGATCGTCGGAAATCCTGGTTATCAAGATGTTCCGCGTATATGCAACAGGATCCAGACCGCCGCCGAAGCGAATCAAATCAGAGAATTTTTCACTGGGCTTGAGTTCATAATTTCCGGGGCGCATCAAACCACCCTCCACGCTTACCACCTTACCGGAAGGCGGTACAATGATGGCGTCCTGGTTTTGCAGGTAAATCTCTTTCCCTTCGGTGGAATAACGGTAGATATCCAAGCTATCCACTATCTGTCCATTGCGCTTGATGACAATGTTTCGTATGGTACCCAAATTTGAGGGGCCACCCATGTATGCCAGAATATTGAACGCAGAATTGATGGCCGTTACGGTAACGGAGCCGGCATTGATTACTTCGCCAAGTACCTGAATGGTAACCGTTCTTGGACGGGTAACCGTAACGGAGAACGAGCTGTTGCCATTTTCCAACCCCAGACGGCTTGCTATGTAGCTTCTTGCTCGTGAAAGGGTCATGCCCTTGAGAAACAACTTTTGATATCCTTGAATGTCGATGGCTCCCGAAAGCCCGATCACCGCGCTTTGGCTCCAATAGCGATAACCCCATACTTCCAACTGTACCACGTCGCCTGTACTGAGGATGTAAGATTCAGGAACTGCAATCTGATCACCCGTTTCCAGAAGTTTGATGTTGTTGGAACGGAATAAATGCTGTCCAAAAATCCGGGCGGAGGGAAAATCGCGCGAGGCGCTCTTTGACCTGGCCAGATCTTCGGCAAGTATGGCTTTTTCACGTTCATAAAGCAGCTTTAGGTTTTCACTTTTGATGCGAATAAGTTCCTGATCAATTTCCGTGAGGTTCTCTTTGCCTTTCAGTTCGTCGAGTTCCTTTTCCACGCGCAGCCTGCTGGCCGTGATGTTCATACGCTTCAAGGTAAGCTCATCTTTTCTCACCGTTTGGTCCATGGTGTCAATGGCCTGCTCGGTTTTGCTCTTGGGTTTTTCTCCCGGCTGCCCGCTGGCACCAGCTTCTTGTTGCTGTTGACTTGGCTTCTTAGCCTGTGCAGAATCTGTTGGGGGATTCGTAAAACCAGGCACCTGCATGCCCATCATCCCCATTCCGGGAAAGGGCATAAACTGTGCCTGAACAATTCCAATACTGCAGCTTAAAAACACCATGGCTGCGTATTTCAGGATATGATAGCTCATTTGAGTAGATTCATTAAATATTGGCCGTATCCGCTTTTCATCAGCGGCCGCGCCAGGGTTTCCAGTTGATCATTGTTGATAAAGCCCATGCGCCAGGCCACTTCTTCTATACATCCAATTTTGAGTCCCTGTCTGTCCTCAATCACCTGAACAAACTGGGCCGCCTGCATGAGCGATGTGAACGTACCGGTATCCAGCCAGGCTGTGCCTCTGTGCAACACGGCAACCTTCAGTTTGCCTCTGCGCAGGTACTCGCGGTTCACATCCGTAATTTCCAATTCGCCACGGGGTGAAGGTTTCAGGTTTCGGGCAATTTCTACCACATCGTTGTCGTAGAAATACAAGCCGGGCACGGCGTAGTTGCTTTTGGGCTGTTCCGGTTTTTCTTCGATGGAAAGGGCATTCATGTCGGCATCAAAATCAACCACGCCATAACGCTCAGGATCGCTCACGTGGTAGGCAAAGATCATGCCTCCATTGGGATCATTATGGCTTTGCAAAAGTTGCTGCAGGTCGGCACCAAAAAAGATGTTGTCGCCCAAAATCAGGCTTACCTTATCCTGTCCGATGAATGAGGCTCCCAGGATAAATGCCTGCGCCAACCCCTCCGGAGCCGGTTGCTCGATGTATGAAAAGCTACACCCCAAATGTGCGCCGTCGCCAAGCAATCGCCTGAAGCCGGGCAAATCCTGTGGTGTACTGATGATTAAAATTTCCCGGATGCCGGCCATCATGAGGATGGACAGTGGATAATAAATCATCGGTTTATCATAAACCGGCATCAACTGTTTGCTCGTGGCCATTGTGATGGGATACAAACGTGTTCCGGAACCACCTGCCAGGATAATACCTTTCATCAAAGGTTCAAATATAGACCTGAGAACCGACAGAGGTTTGGACAATCCCGATTAAGGTAATCACCACGAGGATGAACGTACAGAAAAAAATACATTTTTCTGCATGCGCAGGAAGTCTATAGGGTCGAAAAATCATTGATTTTACTAAACCAGCCATGCAGAAAAGGGCTGCAGAAATCAAGGAATGAATGCTTTGCTTCACGGGCGGCATGCAACAGCAAATAAGGGGTTTGAAAAAATAAGCGCATGCCTGCGGCTTCAAAATTGCGTAATTTGTATCGGTATGTCGTTTAAAGCAGGATTTGTGAGCATCATCGGTTTGCCCAACGCAGGCAAAAGCACCTTGTACAACAAGTTGGTTGGTGAAAAGCTCAGCGTGGTAAACCCGAAAGCGCAGACCACGCGCCACAGAATCCTGGGCATTGTAAACAGGGAATCGGCGCAAATTATTTACAGCGACACGCCAGGGCTGGTGCGCAGGGTAAGCAACAAGATGCATGAACACATGGTTGGCGCCGTTATGGAAAGTCTTGACGATGCGGATGTGTTGATTTACCTCGCCAATCCAGGCGAACAGGGAATTCCGGAAACCATTGCCGAACGGCTGGGCCGGAGCAAAGCGTCATTGATCATTGCATTGAATAAAATCGACCTTGGAAATCAGGAGCAGATTGAGGCGGAAGTTGCCCAATGGCGTGCACTCAATCCCAAGGCGGTAATTCCACTCAGCGCACTGCA
Source organism: uncultured Flavobacteriaceae bacterium (assembly GCA_964586595.1). GTDB lineage: Bacteria > Bacteroidota > Bacteroidia > NS11-12g > UBA955 > REEB481. The sequence continues at coordinate 15,927 of CAZPHB010000019.1, forward strand.
TGGGTTCAACCTGGAAGCACTGGAACAATTGATCATCAGTCTGTTGCCCGAGCATCCGGCCTATTTCCCGGAAGATCAGCTGACCGACCGCACCGAACGTTTCTTTGTGAATGAAATCATCCGGGGAAAGATCCTTACCTACTACAGCAAGGAAATTCCTTATTCCATCGAGGTAACCACCCAATCATTCAAAGACAACAAACACATCCTGAAAATACATACAGAGGTTATCTGTGAACGTGAATCACAAAAAGCCATCCTGATTGGTCAAAATGGAAGGGCGCTGAAAAGAACAGCCACCGCTGCCCGTCAGGATTTGGAAGCGTTTTTTGGGAAACAGGTTTTTCTGGATGTGCGCGTAAAGGTTCGGGAAGATTGGCGCGACAAGGAAAATTACCTGCGCGAATTTGGGTACCAAAACGATTAACCACGCTGCTGCGCCGGCTGAAACAGGGCAAGAATTTCTTCCACAAACCGACGATCATTGGACAACCTCGGCACCTTGTGCTGGCCGCCCAACTTCCCTCTTTGTTTCATCCAAGCATGAAATACGCCTTCAGGAACCACGCGTACCTTAGGCATGCGCAAGGCCAGATCTTTTTGTCTTTTTGCCTCGTAATCGCTGTTGCAGGATTTTAAGGTTTGATCCAATACCTCCGTGAATCGGTGTAAATCATTCGGTGCGCGTTCAAATTCAACCAGCCACTCGTGGCCAGGTTCAGAAGAACTCATGTACACCGGTGCAGCGGTATATTCCCGAACCAAAGCTCCGGTTTCCGCACAAGCCTGTGTGATGGCACGGTCGGCATTGTCAATCATCAGCTCTTCTCCAAAAGCATTCATGAACAAACGTGTTCTTCCGCTGATGGTAAAACGATATGGCGACACGCTGCTGAAGGTGATGGTATCGCCTAACTGATAACGCCATAAGCCACTGTTGGTGGTAATCACCACTGCATAATTCACCCCTTTTTCCACCTCTGACAAGGGATATACAGGCGGTTCATCCTCGTCCAGTTTGTCGGCGGGAATGAATTCAAAAAACACTCCGTAATCGGTCATCAGCAGCATTTCCCTGGCACCCGGAACATCCTGTATTCCGAAAAAGCCTTCGCTGGCATTGTAGGTTTCCAGGTAATGCATTCCTGATCCCTGGATCAGTGAATCAAATTGGTCGTAATAAGGTACGAAACTCACCCCGCCGTGGATGTATAATTCCAGGTTGGGCCATATTTCGCGAATGTTCTTTTTGCCTGTTTTTTCCAACAAGCGCTGAAACAACACCAAGGTCCAGGTTGGCACGCCTGAAATACTGGTCACGTGCTCGTTGATGGTAGCTTCAGCCATTTTTTCCAGCTTTTCTTCCCAGTGTTCCATCAGCGCAATGGATAAATCCGGCGTTTTCAGGTAACTGGCCCAAACAGGCATGTGGTTCATCAGCACCGCGCTCAGGTCGCCATACCAGGAACTTTCGTTGTGCTGGTTTACGCTGTGGCTTCCGCCGATCAGCAGGTTCTTGCCTTCAAAAATCTTCGTATCTGGAAATGAGGCACAATAGAACGTTAGCACATCCCTTCCGCCCTTAAAATGACATTCTTCCAATGATTCAAAGCTCACAGGGATGAACTTGCTCTTGTCATTTGTGGTTCCGCTGGATTTGGCGAACCAATAAATATCACTTGGCCACAGCAAGCCTTGCTCACCTGTCATGGTCCGTTCGATATAAGGTTTCAGCGATTCATAATCCTGCAATGGAACACGCCTTTTGAATTGTTCATATCCCTGGATGTCCGCAAAACCATATTGACGGCCAAACTCTGTGTATCTTCCTGCGTCCAGCAGGTTTTGCAGCACCCGCTCCTGGGTATCCAGTGGGTGATACAAAACATCTTGGAGGCTGTTGATGCGCTGCCTGAAGTACCAGCTGATGAGTGGGCCAAGAATCATTCGGTTCCTGCGATTTGTGCTAAAAACATACGGTACAAAGTGAAGGTATTGACGTATCCATGCAAAGTTAAGGTTTCCATAACATCATCAACACTGTGGTATGCTGGCCTCGGGCCTGCCAGATAGCCAAAGAAGGAGGGCACTCCGGCTTCGGTGAAAAAATAATGGTCGGAATTGGCGGCTTTTCCCCGCTTTTGAACCGCAGGAAGCAGGTGATGCTGCCTGTTCAAACTGTCCAACAGGTTAAATTCAGGGGGAAAAACACTGGCATTCACCACGGTCATGCCTTGTTCTCCGGTGCCCATCAAATCCATGTTGATCAGAAATCGGATGTGGTTTAAAGGCAAAATCCCGTCGCGTATCAGGGCTGCAGAACCCAGAAGTCCGGCTTCTTCCGCAGCAAAAAACACCACCACTACGCTGTATGGCAATGGCTTCTTAGCCAAATCACGCGCCATGTCAAGCACCATGGCCACTCCGGAAGCATTGTCGTTGGCACCCGGAAAAACAGCCTTCCCCATACGGCCCAGATGGTCGTAATGTGCGGTCAGCACCAACAGAGAATCGGGTCGATAGGTTCCCGGGATGAAGGCCAATACGTTGCGGCAAAGCTGACCAGGCTTATATTGATTTTTGATGTTCAACTCCAGCCGCATGTCATGCTGCACCCTGTCTTCACGCAGCCAAAGCACCACCCGAGATGCTGTTTCTGTGGCGACGCCCCAGGCCGGCAGGCGGGGAACCAGATTCACCCAAACCGGAACCGGATGTTGTGCACGCAACGCTGAAATCCGTTTGCCCCAGATAGGGTGGCTGAGCATGGCATCAGGTACGGCGGGAACAGTACCCAGCGAACGCCAAGGACCCCTGGGATAGTAAAGTGTATCTGCCCAGCTCCATTTCCTCAGGAGCAGGCTGCCCTTCCAGGAAGGCGACGCTGCATCTGCCAGAACATCGATTCCGGGCTTCAATCGGCGACCACCACACCGAACGGCAAGCTCAGGTATGGTATTCACAGAGATGAAAAAATCGTGCCTGTATGTGCCATTCCAAGCTTGTACACCGGCCTTTCGCAATTCGGCTTCCAGCAAAGCAGCGGCTTTCAACGCTCCATCCTGCACATAACCTCTGCCGGCCAGCTTCCTGCTGCACAGCTGTTCGATGAACTTTCGGGCCCAAACGGTATCCTGCGCCGCCAGTGGACTGTGAAGGCAGCCAAGTGCACAGAATATCAATGTTCTCAACCAATACAAGCTTCTTAAGCACATAATTTCTAGTTCCCTCCCCGTACTTTGCAAACATAACCATGAATGTGATTCCCAAGCCCTCCGGACCAGAAGAAGAAATCTACCTGGAAGGTGCGCGCAGCCGCGGCTACGAGTTCTTGTTCGCCTTCAAGGTGATGTGGGAGTTTATCAAAGGATTCCGCACCCTTCATTTCGTAGGACCCTGCGTTACCGTATTCGGTTCAGCGCGCTACAAACATGGCCATACGTATTACGAGATGGCACGAAAAACCGGCGCCGCCATTGCCAATGCAGGTTTTACCACCATGACCGGCGGCGGGCCCGGCATCATGGAAGCGGCAAACCGCGGTGCAGCCGAAAATGAGGGCCGCAGCGTAGGTGTAAACATCGTTCTGCCCATGGAACAAGAACCCAATCCGTTCATGGACACCCAGGTGAACATCCGATACTTCTTTGTGCGCAAGGTATTGCTGCTGAAGTACTCCTACGGGTTTGTGGTGCTTCCGGGCGGCTTCGGCACCATGGATGAATTGTTTGAAACCCTCACACTTGTGCAAACACGCAGCATCCGCGATTTCCCCATCGTGCTGATGGGGAAGGATTACTACAAAGAAATGTGGACCGCGCTGAACGATATGGTCGTTGAAGGCACCATTTCTGCCGAAGACCTCAAACTTGTACTCCTCACCGATGACCCTGATGAAGCCATCAACCATATCGGTTATTACGTAGGACGGAATTTCAGGGTGCTGCGCAGGCGCAGACCTTTCTGGTGGTTGTTCGAAAACCACCGCCGCAGCTCGAAAAAACCTGTCAGCGTATCAGGCTGATGGTTTCCCGTTCGAAATGGGTTTTGTCTTCCCAGTCCTTCACAAAAACCTTCACCGCATAAACACCATCGGGGGCCGGACGGCCTTCAAACAGGCCATCCCAGCCGTTTTTGTCGTCGCCACGGAACATCAGTGCACCCCAGCGGTTGTACACTTCAAAATGCATCCACTTATGACCAATGATGGTAGGTTTATACACATCGTTCAGTCCGTCGCCATTTGGTGTGAAGGAGTTTGGAACAGACATCATGTACACGTTGCGCACGGTTAAAGGTTTTACCATGGTGTCGGCGCAACCAATATCGTTTCGCACAATAAGCCGCACCAGATAGGTGCCGGTATCGCGGAAACTGTACTGCGGATTGGGGTCGGTACTGCCGCCGCCATCGCCAAATTCCCAGCTGTAGGTTTGCGCGTATCTGGATAAATCGGTGAAGGAAGCCAGCGGATTCAGCGAGGTTGGATTGAGGGGATTCCAGGTGAAATCGGCCGTCGGTTGTCCGTGTACCCGAACGAAGGAAACAGTTTGGAACGAATCCTTACAGCCATCGGCGTTTTTCACCAGCAGCTTCAATCCATACAATCCGGTGTCTTTGAACGAACGCGCGCCGTTGTTGCCGCTTTGTTTCAGCCCATCAGACCAACTCCAGCTCCAGGAAACGGCTCCGTAGCTCAGGTTGTTGATGTTGGTTGAAAGCCCCGAACATACATCAAACACCGCAGGCGCTGCACCGGCAACAGGCGGCGTACTCACGGTAATGTAGATGGAATCGGTCAGTGGGTTGGAGCAGTTGTCGCTCACGGTATAGGAGTAGAATGCTGAAGCCGTCGGTTTGAACTTAAAGGGATTCGGCGCATTGATTACCGTTCCGAGCCAGTTGATGCTGCGTGCCAGGGGCAAACCGCCGCTCAGTACCAGATTCACCTGCACGGAATCGCCCGGGCAAATGAGGTTGTCATACACCGGAGTTGCTGCCAGCTTCGCCCGAACACTTACCGTAACGCTGGCAGTATCGGGTTTTACCGTACAGGCATCTGTTAAAATTGCTGTGTAAACCGTGGTGCTCAAAGGACGCACATTGTGCGTGGCTCCGCTGCCCAAACCCTGATTCCAGTTGAGCTGGTAACCTGAGGGAAGGCCACCCGCCGTCACAGCATTCAGCGTGAACGTTGCTCCATGACAAATGAGCGTATCGCGGTTCAACGTAAGGTTCAGCGGGGCGCGAACCGTCACGACAGCACTGTCACTCACAGGATTCATACATCCATCGCTGAGCGTAAAGACGTATTTAGTTGTAACCACCGGGCTAACGGTATGCGATTTATTCCCGGTGGGCAGTCCCTGATTCCAGTCGTACTGATGTTTCGATGGCATACCTCCTGAAGGCGTGGCGCGCAGGAATACCGGCCGACCGGCGCAAATCAGGGTGTCCGGGTCAAGACGTACGTTCAGCGCCGGACGGTAACGCACGTACACCGAATCGGAATTTCCGGGCGCGGAACAGCCGTCGCTGAGGGTCACCTTATACCAGCCATCCGCAGAAGGCTTGGTTTTCTTGAATGAACCGTTGCCCAAACCGCGGTTCCACAGCAGTTGATGTTTCAAGGTATCGCCGCCGGAAGCAACGGCAGTCAGGCGCACAGAATCATTAATGCACAGCAGCGTATCGGCCGTTTGCAGTGTTACCTGCAAAGGCGTTTTCACCCAAACTTTCACGAATGCAGTATCCTGAACATCGGTGCAGCCATCCGACAAAACAGCCATGTAGGTAGTTGTAGCGGCAGGTTTTGCAGCAGCCGGACTGCCGTTCAGGTTGCCGGGAGTCCAGGTGAGTTTCCTGGAAAGTTGCAAACCACCGCTCACCGAGGCACGCAGCGCAGCCGTTGTTCCGCTGCAAATCACGGTATCCTTCATGGCGGCAAGCTGCAGCGGTTTCAAAACGTCAACTTTGATCTGGTCGCTGACAGAAAACCCGGAACAGACATCGTATAGGGTAACGGTGTACGTTGCCGTATCGGTAGGTTTTACATACGGCGACACGCCGCTGGGCCAGCCTTTCCAGGTAATCCGCAAATCAGGTGCATATCCGCCGGAAGCCGCAGCCTTCAGCTGCATGGAATCGCCATAGCACAAGGTGGTATCGTTGCCGGCGTTCACCTGTAATGGCTTGCGCACGGAGTAGTATTTAGCCTTGAAGCCCTTGCCCACCACGAGTTGGTCGCTCCAGAATTTGAACGTAACGGTGTTTCCGGGAATCCGGATGGGTAAGCCTGCATTCATCAGGCCAGTGGTGGTTTTCCAGGGCGTAGCTCCGGTAGATTTCCAGCCGGCGTACAGGTAAATGGTATCGTATTTCTGTTCGAGGTCCACCATGGTGAACTGCACCACCATGCTGTCGGCGCCGGGATCAGTGAGGTGCAGGATGGAGGTGTTGTTCTGGAAATAGTTTCCTTCCCCGCCCTGATCATACACAATTCCCTTGCAAGCCTGAACCGTATCACGCCCGGAGGGCGGCAGCAAAATTCCCTGACAAATATCCAGGGTGGAATCCACCTTGATCCAGGCAATCTTGCTGATGGAATCAACCTTGTTGTGGAAGCAACTGGTGGCTTTAAGTTTTACGGTAAAGTTGTTGTAGCTCAGGTAGGTATTGGAAGGGTTGTATGCTTTGGAAGTATTTCCATCGCCAAACCACCATTCCGCCGATCTGGCATTGTCGCTGGTATTGGTGAAGTTCACTGCTGCGGGCGTGCGGCAGAAGAACGTATCTGAAATGAATCCCGCCTTCACAAAACCACTGTCATACGCATTGCCAATACCCACGGCATACCAGGCGTTGGTGGTGCTGATGACTTCTCTGGAACAGTTTCCAAACAAATCGGCAGCCGACATGATGCCGAAGGTGCGCGCATCGGCGTATTGCGACGACGGTGTGAGGTACACGGTCAGGTTGCGGTAGGCAATCTGAGCGGCCTTCAGGTAGCCAATGCTGTCCACATTAAAATTCTTCCCAAGATCATTTTTGCCGCTGCCGCCGTCGCTGAGCAGGTAGTACCAGTAATTCTGCACGCCGCTGTTCACGTGCACGCCGCCATTATCGCCTGCGGAAGTCCACCAAAACGAACCCTTGTAGCAATCCGGGTGATTGAACTGATTGGGATTGGCCATGTTGCGGATGCCATTGCCGGTGGCGGTGATGTCTTCCCCAATCCGCCAGTTCCATTTTTTGCTTCGGGCCCAACGTTCGATGGCATTGCCAAAAACATCCGAAAATGATTCATTCAGGGCGCCACTTTCGTAGGAATAAATCAGTCCTGCGGAATACGTAGTTACCGCATGTGCAATTTCATGTCCGCACACATCCAGTGCCGTGAGCGGCACATTCAGTGATGAGCTTGGATTCCCATCGCCATAAGTCATTACCGATCCATTCCAGAACGCATTGGCATAGTTGGAACTGTAATGCACGTAGCTTCTGATCTTCGCATTCTTGTTGTCGTAACTGTTTCGGTTGAAGAGCACTTTGAAAAAGTCAAAGGTTTTTTCCGAACCCCAGTGGGCATCTGTAGCTACCTCATCTCTGTTGGCATTGACGTTGTTCCAGAAATTATCGGCATCCGTAAAATCTACTGCAGTGCCGTAGTTGGTACCCTTCCTCATGTTGAAGGTTTCCACGCCGTTTCCCCTTCCGGCTTCGCGCAAGCGGTAAGTGCTTGTGTTGACGCTGTCGGTAACCATTTGCTGGGTGTCGCTGTATTTTGTTTTCGCCACACCTTTGGAATCGCCGCTGTGGATGAGGTTTTCCGTTTCCAACAGCGCGCCGCTTTGGGCATCCAGAAACAGGTTCTGCCTGCTCATGGGCTCATGCGCATAAATGTCAAACAACCAGGCCAGCTTTACGGCGCCTATTCCCGGGGCGAAGCGCTCCGGTAGCCATACCAGCCTTCCTTTGGGCAGATACGTAGCTTCAGCGTCTTCCCTGATCTTTTTATATTCGGCTTCTTCATCCGGAATTTCCCATTTATACGAATCAGCGCCCACATGATCGAGTGCCTTCTTCAAAGCACTCTGTGCATCAAGCATCGGCTGTGCATCGGGGAAGGTTCCGCTGTGCCAGCGTCCGTTAAAGCTCAGCACCTGTCCGTTGCGCGTATGGCTGATTACCTGGGCGGCATACACATCCTTTCCTTCGCGCAGCTGTTGGTAGCGGTAATGCACCATGCCCAAATCGTCCTGAAATTCGCCGATGAGCCGCAACGTTGTTTCTTCCCCCCAACCGGCAGCACGGGCAAACCAAAGTGGAAACGCAGATGCTGCAACATAGCGGTGCTCCGGAATCCTGCCGAACAGCAGCTGGCCGCTGCTTTCATCATACTTCAAATCGGCAGCATACTGTTCCCAGTTATTGGATGTTGTCGGCTTCTGTGCCTGAACCAACCCGAGGCAAAACAGGTAAAGGATGACCGCAAGTATTGGTTTGTGCATAAGCGAAATGGGATTTCTTTTCAAATAAAATGCAATTCATAAGACTATAAAATGACTTAATGAGTTGCCTGAATAAATTTGCGTACATGCGTACGCGGGTTTCGGAGCTTTTTGGAATTGATTTTCCCATCATCCAGGGGGGCATGATCTGGTGCAGCGGCTGGGAATTGGCTGCGGCCGTCAGCAATGCAGGAGGTTTGGGTTTGATTGGCGCAGGAAGCATGTATCCCGAAGTGTTGCGCGAACAGATCCGCAAATGCAAACTGGCCACCAACAAGCCCTTTGGCGTGAATGTGCCTTTACTCTATCCGGATATTGAACAGCACATGGACATCATCGCCGGGGAAGGCGTGCGCATCGTGTTCACCAGCGCGGGCAATCCCGCCACCTGGACCGGCTGGCTGAAGGAACGCGGCATCACCGTGGTACACGTGGTTTCCAACTTGAAATTTGCCCTCAAATGTGCACAGGTTGGCGTGGATGCGATTGTGGCGGAAGGCTTTGAAGCAGGCGGCCACAACGGTCGGGAAGAAACCACCACCATGTGCCTGATTCCGATGATTCGCGAGGCGGTACAACTTCCGCTGATTGCAGCCGGCGGTATTGGCAGCGGACAGGCCATGGCTGCGGCACTTTGCCTTGGGGCAGAAGGTGTTCAGGTTGGAAGCCGTTTTGCCGCCACGGTGGAAAGCAGCGCCCACCCGAACTTCAAAAACGCCATTCTGACGGCCGGCGACGGCGATACGAAACTCACGCTGAAAGAACTCACGCCGGTTCGGCTCATCAAGAATCACTTCTATCATGAAGTTGAAGCGGCTTATGCACGGGGTGCTTCCAAAGAAGAGCTGCAGCAACTCTTAGGACGAGGCCGCGCCAAGAAAGGCATGTTTGAAGGCGATTTGGACGAAGGCGAACTGGAAATCGGGCAGGTGAGCGCGGCCATCCACGACCTGCCGCATGCCGAAACAGTAGTCCGGGAAATGATGGCGGACTGCCGTGAAACCCTGAAACAAAACGCGGCGCATTGTTAAGCCAGTGCCGGAACCTCAACACCTACCACAAACGCAGCTCATCCACAAAGATGAAACTCGGATTGCCTGCGCCGGGATGCCAAGCCGGTAAAGGGCCGTATTGAAAGGCTTCCATCTTGACATAACGAACGCCGGAAAGGCCGATATCCCCGCCCAAAGCAATACGTTTTATACCGGGTTCTTCGGGAAGTATCGTGTGTGAATAGTTATAGGCATCGCTCCAGTTCACGCCGTCGGATGAGAAACTGAAATCCACGCCTTCCGGAAAGACAATCCAACTGCGGGTATCCTGCAGGAAACCGGCTTCGATGTAGTGCACGGTTTGGGTGTCTTTCAGATCTATGACAGCCAGGTACGATTGTCCCTGAATGCCTTGCCAGTTGCCTTTCCGCCATTCGGTATCGCCGAGGATGCCGTCGCACAATGCCTGCGGACCTCCGGCGCTGTATTGCCGATTGGTTGGATGCAGCAGCTCCACTTCCCAGTGGTTGGGTTTGCGGTGGAAGCAGGCGCGGGCAAAAGGCGCAAAGCCGCTTGATCCCGCATAGATTGCATCCACACAGGCATTCGCATGCAGGGTGTATTGTCCGTTGCGGGGCTGGAGTTGGGCACGCTTTCCGTCTTCGTATATGGCCAGTACATGCGGCACCTTGCCCGGTTCTGAACTGAGGGTGAAGTGCAGACTGTCTTCAAATACAGCGCTGTTGTATTGGAATATCGGAACAGAAATGGGTGCCGCTGCGCTGCGGGTGAGGTAACGGGATTCGTTTGAGGTTCCCCAGGTTCTGGCCAAGGTTCCCATGCGGAACACGAGCTTTCCGCCGGCAATAAGCTGTTGGTGGGTGAGGAAATTACTTTGGATTTGCCGGCCGTTCAGTGCTACCGACTGAATGAAATCGCCACTACCCGTGCGCTGCAGCTTGAGTTTATTTCCGTTTTCGAAGCGTATTTCTGCAGCGCGGAACAACGGATATCCGATGCTGTAGCGCGGATCGCCCGGACAAACCGGATAAAACCCCAGGCTGCTCAACACGTACCAGGCGCTCATCTGTCCGCAGTCTTCGTTGCCGATCAGTCCGTCGGGTTCAGCGCGGTAGAAACTGTCGAGGATCTGTTTGACGCGCGCTTGCGTTTTGGCCGGTTTGCCGATGCTGTTGTACAGGTAGGCGATGTGGTGGCTGGGTTCGTTGCCATGCGCGTACTGGCCGATGAGTCCGGTAATGTCAACCTGTTCGCGCCCAACGGTGCGGCTTTCCACACTGAAGAGGCTGTCGAGCAGGGCTTCGGCACGCGCATCGCCGCCCAGACGGGCAATCCATCCTTCCAGGTCGTGCGGAACGGCGAACGAATATTGCCAGCTGTTGGCTTCGGTATAGTGGTTGTTCACTTCGCGCGGTTCGAAATGGGGCATGAAGCGGCCGTTTTCGCGGGGGCGCATCAGGCCGGTTTCAGGATCGAGCAGGTTGCGCCAGGCCTGGCTGCGTTGCAGGTATTGTTGTTCCAGAGCTGTATCTCCAAGCATCCGGGCCATTTCCGCGATGCACCAGTCGTCGTAGGCATATTCCAGGGTTTTGCTCACCGATTCGCTTTCGTTTTCGATGCTCAGGAATCCGTACCGCATGTAATCGTCGAGGCCGAAGACGGGCGCTTCGGCGCTGGCTTTGGCGGCCTGCAACAGGGCGGCGGCGCTGTCGGGCAGGATGCCTTTGGCCAACGCATCGGCGATGGCGGACACCGCGTGGTAACCAATCATGCAATTGGTTTCGTTGGCGGCGAGTTCCCATACCGGCAGGCGGCCCGATTCGCGGTACATGCGCAGGAAGCTTTGCATGAATTCGCGGGTGCGCTGCTGTTCGATCAATGTGTACAGCGGATGCGTGGCGCGGTAGGTATCCCAGAGTGAAAAAACAGAATAATGTGCGCCTTTGCCCTCATGTGCCTTGAAATCCATACCCCGATAGTTCCCGTCTGCATCGTCCACGCGGTTCGGAACGATCATGGTATGGTATAAGGCGGTGTAAAAAATCGATTCCTGTTCAGCTGTGCCTGTCACCTTGATTTTCCCCAATTGCTGTTCCCATTCCCTGCGCGTGGCGTTGCGCACCTGCTGAAAGCGGTCTTCGTTGATTTGCCTCGCGGGAAGCTTAGACGGGCTGAGCCATCCAACGAAAGACACATTCACCTCCAGGTACAGGTCTGTGGTGGCGGGCGGGAAGTAAAGCACGACCTTACGGTACTCACCTTTCTCGGTCTGGATCACGCGGAAGGAATCTGCCGCCACCGAGAACTGCCCGAAGAAGAAGAACTGCTGGTCTTCGGCCCAGGCTTTGGAGTAGCGATGCCCTGCGATCGTTGCCGCGCCGGTATTCGTCGCATCTGCCAGGGAAACATTCAAATTGGCTGAGGTAACCTGGTCGCGGTGATTCAGATCTACCACCACCACTTTGGGTGCTGCAGGCGGGAAACGGTAATGGTGGATGCCATTGCGCAGGCCGGCCGTCATTTCAGCGGAGATGCCGTTGTTGAATTGTACGGCATAATATCCCGGAGCAGCTTGTTCATTTTCATGGGCAAAAGAAAGCGGTTCCAGCGCAGGCCGGATGAGCAGGTCGCCGTAATCGGACACGCCGGTGCCGCTGAGGTGCGTATGCGAAAATCCGTAGCAAACAGAATCATCGTAATGGTAGCCCGAGCAGCCGTCCCAGCCCTCCAGCCGCGTATCCGGACTCAGCTGCACCATGCCAAACGGCGCCACCGCGCCTGGGTACGTATGCCCGTGACCGCCCGTGCCGATGAAGGGGTTGACACGCTGGTAAAGGGTTTGGGCGTGAAGCAGGCTCAAGAAGCCGCTGCTCAGAAACAATAGGTATTTCATCATCGGAATAGCCTCCGCAATCCATCGGGGGCTGCAGCAAAAAAAGGAAATCTGCGCCACGCTTTCAGCAAAGCTGCACCATGCGCAGAAAAAGAATGTGCTTAACTTCGAACAGCGACCACGGAGCACCGCCTTTCATGAACACCACAGCCAAACCATCGAAATGCAGTATGCTGCGTGCACGTACCAACAGCACCACAGTTTGGATTCCCGCGCTCATCCTGGTATTCGGTTCATGCGGCATCCGCGGCGACATGAAATATCGGGATACTTACAGCCAACAGGAGCTAAGCACCATCAAGCGGTGCAATACCGCGCGGTGCGCATTTTACATGAGGAAGCGCTGCCGCCGGATGGTGCTGATGAGCAACCTTTTGCGGAAAGACCCTCTGCTGCTGCACAAATACATGAGCATTCAAACAGACAGCAGCAGCACCAATTCCAAAAGCTATTTCGCCCGACTGAACAACCGTCATGAGGCCGATTTCATGAGGGAAACGCCTTTGCTTAAACCTTCCTTCGGTTTGTTTGTGAGCAGTAAAATACATGCCATCAATTCCGGGCTGAAGGGGCGCAGCGGCCATCAGGGTCTTGACCTGCGCATGCGGCTGGGCCTCAACTGGAATCGTATTTACGGCGAAAATTGCTTTTACGGGCGACTCAATGAATACGAGATGATGGTGGGCTGGATCAACAGCGATGGACATTATGGGAACCTCGTGGCCAAGACTTATTACCGCATCGGCATCAGCGGATTTTGGCACCGGAAATTTGGACAAAACTATGTGCAGGTATTTTCCGGCCGGAAGCCATGGGATTTATTTCGGTAAGCCACTTCACGCGGTGCGCAGCGGACCCCGGTAGGTGGCTTTTCCGAAGGCCAGCATGGGGAAAAAGATGTAGCCAAAGAGGATCAACCCCACGGTAAACAGAATGTCCTTCCCAAAGCACAAGGCCAGGTGGTGAACAACGATCACGAACACTAAGAAATTCACGCCGGGAATCAGCAACAGCAACAACCACCAGGATGGCTTGCCCACAATTTCAAGCAATTCCGAAAAGTTATAAATCGGAATCAGCGCAGCCCATCCCGGTTTGCCGGCTTTTTTAAAAAGCATCCAGGAAGCAAGGTGCAGCAAAAAGAGGTACAACAATACTGCCGCCAGAAGGATCCATTCTGTTTGGTTGAAGTTTAAGTAGTTCATATGCGTAGATATATTATGTTTTTAACGAAGCGTTGAAGGTTGCTCCAGGTGTTGCAACCCCTTTAAAAATCAACATTAAAACACGGCATTTAAAAAAGCCATGTTCTTCCTTAAAAACCACGGTTTTCAGGGATGCCGCAGTAACGGTTTTCAGGGATTACCTGCAGCGAAACGGGCAGCATACACCCAACAACTGCGACAGAGAAGCAAAGGCTGTGTGCAAGGCGAAGCACCTATTTATGCGAGGATGGAACAAACCGCATGCGCGGGAGGTGCTGATTGAATCAAAAAACACCTTGCTGTGCCTGAGCAGCGTTGGAGGGTCCCGGGGCAAGGTTTTTAAACTATTCCTTGACCATCTTGGCGCATCCAAGAGGAGTTTTCAGCAGGAACAAGCCGGAAGGCAGTGAGGATACATTGATGGCGTTCAACGTTGAACCGTGCAACATCCGACTTCCAAGTAGGTTATAGACCTCGTAGTCAACGGCATTGTTGAGGCCGCTGATGTGGATTTTGTTTTGCGCAGGGTTCGGGTAGACGGACAGCTTGGTCAACTCAGCGCTTTTGACGGCACTTGTGTTGATGGTTAACAGCTCAGCCACGATGTTTGGTCCAAATCCGATGGTTTTGTTGTTGACTTCGTAAATGAAGTAGTCAATGGAAGGCATCCACCCGTTGCGTTGCCAGAACTCGGTTTTAAACTCTTCCGAGAACTGGATGTCTTTTCGAGGATCAAGATATTCTTTTACAGAAATCTCTTTATCTCCGATCACTCCTTTTTCAAAAGTAAAGAAGCATCCAATTTTAGTAAGTGTATCTCCTTTGCCATTGGTGGAGTTTTTCCCGCATCCGATAACAAGCCGGCCTGTAACACCCCAAATCTCAGGGATACTTGCACCAATAGCAACAGGCACCCAATCACCATTCTGATATTTAAACAACGAACTCTGGAACTTGTACTTTGCCGCATATGCAACAAGGTAGAACACTCCATCTATTACAGATATGGTGCATCCTTCGCTGTTGTTCATCCATTCAGGATGGCGGAGCTTTGTAATCTGCCCGGTGTTAGGGTTGAGGATCGCAAGACCGGATCCGTCCGCTAGGCCACCTACATAAGTGTAGCCAAAGTAGATGGTGTTTTCCCATTCAACGATAGAGGTAATCCATTCAATCCAATTTGGACCATTTATGTGTATTGTTTTTTGTATGTTTCCTAATGTGTCACATACAAAGACATAATTTCTCGGGAATGTACTACAAAAATAAATATCACTTTTACCTCTATAAAAAACATTAACAAAATTGCTGTCCTTATTGCCCTGAAAAGTTTGTTCGTATTGTATAAACTTGTTTTCAAAGTCAATATCCGCACGGATGATTTTTACACCATCGGTGATAAACACCCTGCTGCTGTCATATTTGAACAACCTGATTGGGTTCATCGGCGCACCGGTCCAATTGTTCGTAAATGCAACAAAGGTGTCCAGCTCCAGATCCCATACCGACAAAGGCTGGAAGGAGTTTTTGCCGCCAACGATGGCAGGTTTGCTGCCCTTGTCCAACACGGTGGTCATGACCACATATTTGCCCACTTGGTAGTTGTTGGTAATGTCAAACTTGCCTTCGGATATGCGTTGCCATAGTTGTATGGTATCCTGTGCTTTCAGATGGGGCAAGGTCAGGCTCAGCAGATACAGCAGGGCAGATAAAAACAACTTTGCCGGTATATTGTATTTTTTCGATTTCATGTATGTATAAGATTAAAATGATGATGTACGAATTAACGAATCACTCCAATTCAAAGATGCTCATTTTATTTTGAATAAGCAGCAAGGCCGAGGGTGTTGTTTGAAGGTTGGGAAAGGTGCTGTTTCCTGGCATATTGGAAAGACCTGATTTGGATTGGCGGTTGTTGCACGGAGGAATGCAGCCATGCGTTTGCAGGCCACTTTCAGAAGCTCGATCCGTCGAAAGCACAGGAAACAGCGGCATACGCTTGCATTTGTGCCGGATTATGGATTATTTCCCAAATCAGATTTTTCTTTCATCGTTCATCATGTTCAATCATTACTTATGTCTTTATGAAATCAAATACATTAAAATTCAAGAACAAGTACCGAATAGCCAGTTGTCGGTTAAGAAATTATGATTACGGCTCAACCGGTTATTATTTTATTACCATCAACATCAAAAATCGCCGCCATCATTTCGGCATGATTGTAGGTGGTATAGAAACAGCGCGATTAGCGCCAACAAAAATTGGATTGATAGCCATTGATTACTGGCAACAAATCCCCGAACATCATCCGTTTGTGGTGATAGACGCGTTTATTGTGATGCCGGACCACATGCACGGAATATTGTACTTTGACAAGCCCGAAAAACGCACATGGCAGCACAACCGTTTCGGGCCACAATCGGAAAATCTGGCATCGGTAATACGGAGCTTCAAGTCAAGCGTCAAGAGGTACGCCAACCAACACGGCATTGAGTTTGCCTGGCAACCAAACTACCATGACCACGTCATACGAAACAAAAGAGCGCTAAACGCCATCCGGAAATACATCATCAACAACCCAAAGAAATGGGTCCTTGACCTAAAGACGCATCATGATGCGTCTCAGGAGACTCAGGAGTGATGCGTCTCAGGCAGGATGCGTCTCAGGCAGGATGCGTCTCAGGAGTGGTGCGTCTCAGGAGTGATCCGTCTCAGGCAGGATGCATCTCGCCCCTACGTCTCCAACCCAACCCTGAGACGCATCATGATGCGTCTCAGGAGACTCAGGAGTGGTGCGTCTCAGGCGTGGTGCGTCTCAGGCATGATGCGTCTCAGGCGTGGTGCGTCTCAGGCATGATGCGTCTCAGGCAGGATGCGTCTCACTCGAAACCCAAAAGACGCATCATGATGCGTCTAAACGAAAAAAGCCCCTCTTCGGGGCTCCTTCTTTCGTAGCGGGAACAGGACTCGAACCTGTGACCTTCGGGTTATGAGCCCGACGAGCTACCACTGCTCCATCCCGCGATGTACCTTTTGCAAAAGTATCGAATAAATTCGAATACTCTTGCGGTCGTAGCCCGTAGGGGAATCGAACCCCTCTTTGCTCCGTGAAAGGGAGCCGTCCTAGCCGATAGACGAACGGGCCATCTGAATCGGGCTGCAAAGATATAAACTTCACGGCCACAAAAACAAGCTATTGAAGCGTTTCGTATTCTTTTCGCTCCGCATCACCCCACAATTCTTCCAAACCATAAAACCGGCGTTTCTCTTCACTAAACACATGCACCACCACCGATACATAATCCAACAACACCCATTCTGCCTGATTGCCGCCTTCGCGATGGTAAGGCTTTTCACCGGTAGCCTTGCGTACCTCTTCTTCCACACTGTCTGCAATCGCCTCCACCTGACGGTCGGAAGTTCCGTGACATATCACAAAAAAATCTGCCATGGGTGAACGCACCGAACGCAAATCGAGCGCAACAATGTTCAGGCCTTTCTTTTCCTGCATGCCCTTCACCACCACCTGGGCCAGGATATCGCTCGGATCTGCTTTCTTTGCCATAATTCCGGGTGCAATTTACACCTTACACGCCGTTTCCATGTTTATTGGCCAAAAGCGCATCCATATTCCGGAACTGGATTCCACCAACCAATTCGCGATGGATTTGGTGCGGAACAGCATGCCCCCCGAAGGATCCATCATAAGCACCGATTACCAGAACGCCGGCCGCGGACAACACGGAAAACAATGGCTCAGTCAACGCGGAGCCAACATCAATGCCTCCGTCATCCTATATCCTCGCACGCTCTCAGCTGCCGATCAGTTCCTGTTGAACATGGCCGTTGCCTGTGCCGTTTGTGAAACAGCGTCTGCGCTCTGCGCACAGGAATGCGCGCTGAAATGGCCCAACGATGTTTATTCCAACGAAAAGAAAATTGCCGGCATCCTCATCGAAAACATTTGGGCCGGAAGTCGCTGGCAGGCTGCCGTTGTTGGTATCGGACTGAATGTAAATCAACAGGAATTTGCAGATTTTCCTGCCACTTCACTGCGCAACATGTGTGGAAGTGTACTTTCGCACGAAGCGTGCTATGAGGTATTGTTCCGGCAACTCGAGGCCCGCTACCTGATGTTGCGCGGTCCGCGGAAGGAACAGTTGCTCCACGACTACAATCGGCTGTTGATGCGCAGAAATGAATCAGTAAACATTCACTTTCAGGACGGGAGTTCCTCGTTTGGAACTTTGTTAGGCGCAACCCGCAGCGGCGGCATCCTGGTACGCGATGCTCTGGGAAAAACCCATGAATGGCACCACCCGCAAGCGCGGATAGTGATGTAACCTATACCGAACTTGCCCGTTTCACCACACACAACATGCACGAAATCCTGGCCATTGACATAGGTAACACCCGCAGCAAAGCCTGTTTGTTTAACCCTTTGGGAGAAATAACCAAGCGTTTTCAGGATCATTCCCTGAGCCGCAGCGAAATCCAGGAGCTCATCTTCAAACATCCTGTGGGCATCATTTCCGATGTGAGCGGCGATCCAAATCCCTGGCAACAAGCCGATCAATATCTTCTGCTGAATGGAACCACGGAAACGCCGCTGCGCTGCACCTACGAAAGCCGTGCAACCCTTGGACCCGACAGGCTGGCCTTGGCAAATGGCGCCTGGTATTTGTATCCCGGACAAAACAGCCTGATCATCAGCCTGGGCACCTGCATCACCTACGACCTGGTTCTGGAAGACGGAAGTTATCCGGGCGGCGCCATTTCACCGGGACTGCAAATGCGCTACCGCAGCCTGCATCAGTTCACCGGCAAGCTTCCGCTTGTGGGCCACCGCGACTTCAACGGAAACATTGGCAAAAATACCGAAGAGTCTATTCTGGCAGGCGTTCAACGCGGCATCAACGGCGAAGTAGCAGCCTGGATTCGCCAAACCAAACACCAATACAAAACACTGAACATCCTCTTTTCAGGCGGAGATGCAACAAGCTTCGGTCTTTCAGACCAAAAGCGGATATTTGCAGACCCGGATTTGCTGTTTCGGGGACTATATGCGATTTGTCGCCATCATGCCATCTAAAACCCGTTTCCTCAAACATGCCTTTTTGTTGGGCCTTTTTCTGCCGTTTGGCCTTCAGGCGCAAAATTCTACACAGTCGCCTTATTCCAACTTCGGCATCGGAGAACTGGGCGGAGGCGAATTCAGTCAGATCAGCGCCGTAGGCGGACTCAGTCAAACAGCGGGTTCACGATACCAAAACAGTCCGCTGAACCCTGCAACCCTGGGCGTTTTGCGATACAGCAGCCTCGATTTTGGATTTCACGGCAGCAGCGGAAAGATCACCGCACGCAACAAACGCCGCGATGTAAATTCCGGAGGCTTCTCTTACCTCAACATGGCATTTCCTACCATGAACAAAAACTTCCTTACCGGGAGTTATGTAGATTCCAACGGCAAAACAAAACCGCGTTTTTTGAAAGTAAACATGGGCACCGCCTTTGGATTATCGCCGGTTTCTGCCGTAGGCTTCAACTATACACTCACCGATTCCAGCATCTTGCGCCACGATGTGTACCACAATGGTGGCGGTGGCTTGAACCGTTTTTACCTGGCGCATGCCATTCAAATCGCCAACCGTTTGTCCATTGGATACCAGGCGGCTTACCTGTTCGGACAGCTGCGCGACTTCAGCGTATTCAATCTGGAGGATTCCGGTTATTTCATGCGTTTTGAGGACCAGCGCAGCATCCTGATCAGCGGTTGGCAACACCGCCTTGGAGTGCACCTAAATTTCAATACCGGCAAAATCCACCACCTGATGGGCGGGAGCCTGATGTGGAACAAGAATACCACAGGAACCCAATCGCGTTTGGTGCGCACGTACAGCAGTGGATTCGGAGGATTTCCATCGTACAAAGACACCGTTCTTTCAACCGTTTCGCAACAAGGGAACATCACCCTTCCCGACGGTTTTGCGGCCGGATACAGCATGGAACGCCCCGGAAAATGGCGCATCGGTGCCGAATACCGTCAGGAACAGTGGGATAAGTTCAACGCTTTTTACACCAGTGGGAATTTTGCAACACGAAGCACCTGGGGCGTGGGTTTGAACATCAACCCTGAAGCAGCAGCACGCAAAAAAGGAGCCCGCAACCGCATTCCCATGGAATGGCGCATGGGCTACAGAAGTACGCAAACACAGAACCAATTCAGCACGGCAAGTGGCATGTTGAACCTACAGGAACAAGCCTATACCCTTGGCGTAGGAATTCCTGTTTCGCGGCGCTATTTCGACAATACTTTTCTGCGCTCTCAGCTCAACATTACCCTGGAATATTTGGATCGCGGTGGCAGTGCTGCCTTTAACGCCGGTTTGGCGCGCGAACAATACCTGCGCCTCATCCTGGGCGTGAGTCTGGGTGATGTTTGGTTCGACAGAAACAAATACAATTGATGCGCATCGGTTCACTGCTTTTACTTCTTGCCTTCGCCTCTTGCACCAAGTTCACCAATAAGGAACTAAGAACCCGGAGTCGCGATACCGTGCAGGCGAAAGAAGTAGCGGAACAGGTGGACATCAGCTATACCGATTCAGGCAAACTCAAAGCCAAGCTGCATACACCTGTGATGGTGGGCATCAAGCAAAGCACAGAGCCTTATGTGGAAATGCCACGAGGCGTAAAGGGGGAGTTTTTTGACGATTCCGGTCGCGTGGAAAGCTTCCTCAGCTCAGAGTACGCCATCAGCTATACCAAGGCGAAGAAGGTTTTGCTGCGCAGCAATGTAGAGGTGATGAATGTAAAGGGTGAAAAACTCAATACCGAAGAACTACACTGGGACCAACGCTCGGGCAAGATTTATACGGAGAAGTTTGTGAAAATCACCACCGCCGACCAAATCATCATGGGCGACGGCATGACGGCCAATCAAACCTTTACACATTGGGTAATTAAGAAGGTTCGCGGCAGCATTAATTTGCGACATGATTCAACAACAGGTAGCCGTAGTGCTGTGGATCGCACTCACGGTAATCAGCGGAACTGAATGTATGTATCGCTTCATGCAGGAAGGCGCCGCTTCATTGTGGGGCTGGCTCTTGTTGCCTGCCTGTTTGTTCAGCCTGGTGATGGTATTCCGCAGCAGAAAAAAACGCGGACAGGAATTCGGTATTTCCGGCAAGAACAAGAAGAAAAAATAAACCCCGCTGTATCAGCCTTCATTCAGGCCTTTTCCCGCGCGTATTAGCGGTTCACATTTGGCAATCCTGGCAATGCGTGTGGTTGCCTGTTTCGCTCCGCTGAAGTGCAACAGATAGGCGCGCTGCCGCCCCGGTGTTAATGCCCTGAACGCTGCTTCCAGATCTGGCGCTTCCTGAAATCGTTGGGCCAGTTCTTCGGGAATAGACCGTGCTTCAATGGGTTTGCGTTCTACCTTCTTTCCGGAAATTTCAACCAAAATGGCTGCTGCGATAAGCCGCCTCAGTTCATCGGCTGCGGCAGCCAATTCGGCCACGCTTCTGAACCTGAACTGTTTGCCTTCCTGCGAATCCTGTCCGGCAAAAACCAAAATCCCCGCCGGATCGTCCAATAAGGCACCTTTAAAAAATGAAAGGCTGCAATAGTCTTTGAATGCCGCCATCATGGCCACATTCTTCCCCTGAAAGAGGTAGCAAGGCATGCCCCACTTGATGCTTTCTTCCAGTTCCGTATCCTGCAACAGCGCACGCAGTGCCAGCAGTTCTTCATGCCAACGATGCACTTTACACTGCGGCGTGCCACCCAGCGAACAACGTCCGCAGCCGGCTTCAAGATATCCGTCCACATCGTGGCCCCAGTCACGGAGTTTGGGTTTAGGCATAGGGCGAAAATAAACTTTTACAGATTTTACTTTTCGGAAGATTTTTCACCGCCCATCTGCCTTCAGTTTCACATAAGTCTCTATTCAACAACCTTCCGCACAAAAGCGCGAAAGTTTTCCTTGTCAACAACAAGACCTGAGGCCTGGTGGGCGCTGAGAAACGAGTTGGGAATTTTGTTCCGGCCACGATTGTTCCATTTGAACTCAAATGCACGGATGATGCCATGTTCTTCTTCAACAAAATCTATCTCTTGTTTCTGAACCGTCCGCCAGAAATAATGATTGACAAACCGGCGATGGTAGGATTGCATCTTGATGCGCTCACTGATGAGAAAATTCTCCCATAATGCACCTTTATCATTTCTCATGTCCAAGGGATTCAGGTTGCGAATAACCATGTTGCGGACGCCGTTGTCATAGAAATAGATTTTCCTGTTGTTCCGGATTTCATTGCGCTGGTTACCTCCGAAACTGTTCAACCTGAAAATGATGAATGCCTGCTCCAGCAAATAAATATACCTACTCACCGTAGCCTTATCTACTTCCAATAATCCAGCAAGCTCGTTATAGGATACCTCGTTGCCCAACTGCAGGGCAAGCGCCCTGAGCAATTTTTCGGGCAGTTCAGGTTTTCTGATTCCGCCCAAGGCCAGAACATCCTTGTAAAGGTAGCTGCTGGTAAGCTGGTTCAGCACTTCCCGTGCATCAGATCTGTGGTTAATCACATCCGGATACATACCGAAAATCAAACGTTCTTCAAGCTGGGCAGAAGCTTCTGCATATCCAATATGATCTTCAAACTCTTCCCAGCTGATAGGGAACAACTGATATTCGAACTTCCTTCCGGTGAGCGACTCCTGTGTGCTGTTGTTCATTTCCAGCGCAGAGGAACCACTCAGTACTAATTGAACATCAGGAAACTCGTCGGTAATCAGTTTGGCTGTGAGCCCAATATGTTCAATCCTTTGGGCCTCATCAATAAAAACCCACCTTTTACCGCCTATGATCGATTTCAGCCTGGATGTTCCGGCATTGGAGAGTAATGCTCTTACATCCGGATCATCTCCATTCAGAAAAACGAACTCCAGGCCTTCCAGACATTTTCTAATCAGTGTGGTTTTACCTACCTGTCGAGGTCCCAACAGCACAATTGCCTTGCCCTTATGGAACTTCCCTTTCAGTAATTCAAACAGCGTTCGTCTGATCATAATCCCCAAAAATATTAAATTATTAGCGATTACATTCCCCAAAAATGGTGGGTTTTTAGCGATGTGTTCATTTTCCCTGAAATACCAGGGCCCAATTCCAGGCTGTTTTTCACAGATGGGTTCCGAATACCACGCCGGCAACAAGGCTAAAATTGTTCATAAAAACAGGCCCTGCCGCATGGGTGCTGCAGGAAATCCGCGCCACGGTCAAGTGCTGGAAATGATGTAATTTCGCGCAAATCATTACACCCCTATGTGTGGAATCGTCGCTTACATTGGCCCGAAACAGGCCTACCCCATCCTCATAAAAGGCCTTAAACGCCTGGAATACCGTGGCTACGACAGCGCCGGCATCGCCCTGATGAACGGTGACATGCGCGTTTTCAAGAAGCAGGGCAAGGTTGCTGACCTGGAAAACAGCCTGACTGACCAGGATGTGGAAGGCAATATGGGCATGGGACATACCCGTTGGGCCACCCACGGCGTTCCCAACAACGTGAATGCACACCCGCACAAATCACAAAACGGTGAGCTTGCGGTCATCCACAACGGAATCATTGAGAATTACATGACCCTGAAAGAGGGTTTGTTGCTGCGCGGCCACACCTTTGAGAGTGATACCGATACCGAGGTACTCATTCACCTCATTGAGGATGTGATGAACCATACCAACCTGTCGCTTCAGGATGCGGTTCGCGCTGCACTGGCTCAGGTGGTAGGTGCTTATGCCATCGTCATTCTTTCCAAAAACCATCCGGAACACCTCATCGCTGCCAGAAAAGGAAGCCCGTTGGTGGTTGGCATTGGAAACGAACCCGGAGAATTTTTCCTGGCCAGCGACGCCACGCCGATTGTAGAATATACCCGCCAGGTAATTTACCTCAACGATGGAGAAATAGCCATTGTGGACAATGGCCAACTGTCTGTAAGGACCATCGACAACGAAATTCAGACGCCTTATGTGCATGAATTGGAAATGAACCTCGAACAACTGGAAAAGGGTGGTTACGAGCATTTCATGCTCAAGGAAATTTACGAGCAACCCAAATCCATTTTGGACAGTTTCCGTGGACGTATCGACCCCAAAGAGGCTGAATTCCACATGCGCAGCATCTTCGAATATGAAGAGAAGCTGCGCAACATCAAACGCCTGCTGCTGATTGGCTGCGGTACCAGCTGGCACGCCGGTCTGGTAGGTGAATATCTGTTTGAAGAATATGCGCGCATTCCCGTGGAAGTGGAGTACGCCAGCGAGTTCCGGTACCGCAATCCGGTGATTTACAGCGACGATTTGGTGATTGCCATCAGCCAGTCTGGAGAAACAGCCGATACGCTGGCAGCGATGGAACTGGCCAAAAACAACGGAGCCACGGTTTTTGGCGTGTGCAACGTGGTGGGCAGCAGCATTCCCCGCATGAGCCATGCCGGAGCTTACACCCACGCTGGCCCGGAAATAGGAGTAGCCAGCACCAAAGCATTTACTGCACAGGTAACCGTTCTGGCCATCATGGCCATGGCCGTGGCCAAGCTGAAAGGCAATATGTCCGGCAACAGGCTCCGCACCCTGATGTATGAGCTGGAATCCATTCCTTCCAAAGTGGAAAAAGCCCTGAAGCTCAACGACCAGATTGTGGACATTGCCTCGAAGTATAAAGACGCCCGCAACTTCTTATACCTGGGCCGCGGATACAATTTCCCGGTAGCCCTTGAAGGCGCGCTGAAACTCAAGGAAATCAGCTACATCCATGCCGAAGGTTATCCCGCTGCTGAGATGAAGCACGGTCCGATTGCACTGATTGACGAAGAAATGCCGGTTGTGGTGGTTGCCACCAACAGTGCGCATTACGAAAAAGTAATCAGCAACATTCAGGAAGTGAAGGCCCGCAAAGGGAAAATCATTGCTGTGGTAACAGAAGGTGATACGAAGGTGAAGGAAATGGCCGACCACGTGATTGAAGTTCCCGAAACCGACGAATCACTGAGCCCGCTGATCAATACCATTCCTTTGCAGCTGCTCAGCTACCACATCGCTGTGATGCGTGGCTGTAACGTGGACCAACCGCGCAACCTCGCGAAGAGCGTTAC
>CAZPHB010000020.1:0-37939 GCA_964586595.1 uncultured Flavobacteriaceae bacterium
CCCTTGATAATCTGCACACTAACTGTTCCATAAAAAACGTTTTGGACAGCAGTGATGAAGATTGCGAACATGATTCCCATGTAGCTTTATCTTTATGTTCATGGCGCTGGATAAAAGCCAGGTGAATCTTATTCAGGATTATTTGAAAACCAGACCGGTTTTAAAAGCCTATCTGTTTGGTTCCAGGGCCAGAGGAACAAATAACCCGGACAGCGACATAGACATCCTGGTTGATTTGGATTATTCCCAAAAAATCGGGCTGGAGTTTTTTCAGATGCCAACAGATCTGTAGGAATTGTTGAATGTCAGGGTTGATTTAGTCTCTTCCCAGGGCATTTCTCCATACATCAAGCCCTTTGCAGGTCAAGAAAAGGAGTTGATTTATGCGCATTCCGGCATCTGAAGTTTATCGCCAAACCTCCAAAACACAATAAATCCGCTTCAATCCGTTTACAGCACATGTCCAACCTGAACCAAGGGTATTTCTTTGGAATCCTCCTGGCCTTGAGCGCCAACGTGCATGCGCAAACCCGTCCATACAGCATCGGTGTGGAGGGCGGCACAGGTTCCATCTCCCTGCGGGGAAACAGCATCGTGAACCTGCATGGACCGGGCATCGCGTTTTCCGGTGGGTTTACGTATCAGTACTTTCTTGGGAAGGTGCTTTCCCTGCGATCCGGCTTGTCTTTTGAAAGAAAAGGTTCGTTGTGGACCGGACAGGCTACCGATGTCAACGGGAATCCTTTGGGTGTGATTACCAGCCGCACCAATTGGGATTACCTCACTTTGCCCGTGCTGCTTCGCACCAGCTTTGGAAAAAAGAAGCACTTCTTCATCAACGCAGGGCCGTATGTCGGCCATTTGGTGCAACAAGGAACCGTAACCTCCGGCGACCAGATTGCCACCAGGCGCGAACGCAACAATGCCCGCATCAAACAGGTTGATTTTGGTTTATCTACGGGATTGGGTCTGAATCTTCCCCTGAGCAAAAAGCTCATGTTTTCGGTT
Source organism: uncultured Flavobacteriaceae bacterium (assembly GCA_964586595.1). Classification (GTDB taxonomy): domain Bacteria; phylum Bacteroidota; class Bacteroidia; order NS11-12g; family UBA955; genus REEB481. The sequence goes on from CAZPHB010000020.1 coordinate 1,009, forward strand.
GAAGTCAGAAACAACCGCGGCCTGTACAACATCAGTTCCGTGCCCGTTATTGGCAATGGCTCGGTGAAAACCAATGCAACGGTTTTGCTTTTGGGCGTGCGCACAACCTGGGATCACGGAATGGTGCTGTTTCACAGGAAGGCAAAAGCGCAGTAACCAAGACTTGGTTTCGACGATCCATGCGCTGTTTTACGCCTGAATGCACATCAAAAAAGTGGCATGGCGGCTTGATTGAAATGCTTTAGCGGATCATGCTGCTTTGGTTTTCGAAGGCAATCAGCTCATCGTAACCCATGCTTTGGTTGCGGTGGTACACCATCACCTGATACACATTTTCGGTGGCGGCGTGGCTTCCTTCAAAAACAGACGGATCGGGAATGCCGTTGCCGCTGTCCACAGCGAACATGTAGTTGTAATACGCCTGCTTGAGCAAGGTACTGCATTCGTAGGCGCCAAGGGCGGCGTTCCAGTGCATGCGCATGCGGTCTTTCATCTGCCAGTCGCTCAATTCGCCCCACACATAAACCTGTTGTCCGTTGGGAAGCGGTTCCCGGGTCATCAGCGTAAAGTGCGTCCACACATAATCGCTTTCGGTTTGTGAAGGCCCGCTGCCGTCGGCATTGCGGATCACCATGCGCCCGTTGTAGTCGGCGTACATGATGTAGTTGCTGTAAGCCCGGTTGGGTTCGAAGTTCACCACCACGTGTTTCTGCCCGTCTTCATCGTACTTGCGGCGCACGTTGAAGCTGAGCTGTCGCAGGCTGCGGATGTCGAAAAAGCGGAACTCGTTCAGGCCGGGAAAGGTATTTCCTTCCTGATAGTCGAAATTGTAGCTGTTGCCCATCAGGTACAGCGGCTTCAGCGAAAGGGCACTTTCCCAGTTGTTGTTTTGGATGACCACGGTTTTCAGGTCCTGATAAGGATTGGGAATCGGGTATCCGGGCGCGGCGGTGAACACGTAATCCACTTCTTGTTGTTTGAAGCGGTTTTGCACCTGAGTGGCAGGCATCACCTTGGTTTCGAGGCGGCCTTTCACATCCAGAACCATCATACGACGGCTCAGTACGATGTCGGCTTCGTTGAAATTGCGGTACACCAGCAGCAGGTAATTCCCGCTGATTCTGGGACGGGTTTGCGGTCCGGGTACCTGCAGGCGGTAATGGGTATATTGGATGGTGGTGCTGTTGCTGAAGAAGTATTCCTCCAGATTTTCGAAGCCCATGCCTTCCAGGGTTTGAAATTTGTTCAGCGCGGTTGGATTCCATTGCGCATCGCAGTGAATCAGGGTGTATTGGTAGAAGTCGTTGGTGGGCCTCAGCTCATCAAACTCAAGGGTCATGGTCTCGTCGCTGCCCAGGTTGATCATGGCTGCATTGCCATTCCCCGCGCTTTGGTAAAACAGCACGGTGCGCACCGGATCTTCGTAGGTTCTGTTGGCGTATTCCAGCGGAACAAAGGCAGCCTGTAGTGTGGAAATGCCTGCAGTGAGCCACCCAAAAGACAATAATAAGGCCTTGGACATGGTTTGTTGAATGTTGCAAAAATGGACAAAAACCATTCCATCAGCATATTTTTTCCGCTTTTCTGTGGGTTGAAGTGTAAAACTTTAGGCCCATGGGAACGCCTGTCGAAGCTATTTTGCAAGAACAGCCATGAGCAATAAACCGCGCAAGGAAAACAGACCTAAAGACAATTTTGCCGGCGGATCATCCAAAGCCGATGAGCCGGCTTCCATCAGCAGGGAAGAATGGAAGGGGATTGCGTTGCTGCGCAATGAACGCGCCCGGCGTGTAGCCGGTTTTTTTCTGTTGGTGCTGTCGGTATTCATGTTCATTTCGTTTGTTTCGTTCTTTTTCACATGGAAAAGCGATCAGGACCTCATGCAATCGGGCAACTGGAGCATGTTTCGCATCAACAATCCGGAGGCGGCAGCCAACGCCATGGGCTTTATGGGTGCCTGGCTGAGTTATGTATTCATCCACAAGGGTTTTGGCCTGGCGGCATTTCTGCTGCTTCCTTTCCTTGCGCTGAGTGGCATGAACCTGCTGAACAGCTACAAACCCTTTGCGCTGCTGGCCGTGTTTGTGCACAGCCTGCTTGCCGCCAGCTGGCTCAGCTTGCTGTTTGGCTACCTGCTGCAGGTGCCCTTTCCGCTGATGGGCGGCGCCTTTGGCTATTTCGGCGTGCAATGGCTGCAAGGGTTTGGCGGCGTGATTGGTGCGTTTCTGGCCATCGGTGGCGTTGCACTCGTGTACCTCATGGTGTTTTTCAACTTCCGCCCCTTTCAAAGGCCCGCGGAAGTTCCTGTTCCCGAACCTGTTCCGGTCAACAATCCTGCAAAGTCAAAAACGCCACCCGCACCGTCACCGGTACCTACGCCCGAACCCCCGCCAACTCCGGAACCTGCCACCACCACGCCTGATCCTGCGCCCTTTGAACATATTCCCTTCATAGTGGAAGAACTGGAACCGGTAGTGCCTGATCCTGCGCCGCTGGTGCCGGAAGTTCCGTTTACCATCGACACCGCGCCGGTGGTTCCTGAAACCGTGCCGGCCGAAACAGCAGACGGGCCCCCGCCCATCCACAACGGCTTGGACACGCTGTACGATCCAACCCTGGAGCTGAGCCGTTACAAAATGCCCACGCCGGATCTGATGACCGATTACCAGAGCGAAAAACGGGAAGTGGATACCGCCGAATTGGAAAACAGCAAAAGGCTCATCCTCGAAACCCTCAAGAATTACAACATCGGCATCTCGCAAATCAAAGCCAGCATTGGTCCAACCGTTACCCTTTATGAAATCATCCCGGCGCCCGGGGTGAAGATTTCCAAAATCAAAAGCCTGGAAGACGACATTGCGCTGAGTCTGGCAGCATTGGGCATACGCATCATTGCGCCGATTCCCGGAAAGGGAACCATTGGCATTGAGGTTCCGAACAAGCACGCCGAAATGGTCAACATGAAGAGCATGATCACCAGCAAGAAATTCCAGGATTGCGATTATCAGCTGCCTGTGGTGCTGGGCAAAACCATTTCCAACGAAATCTACATTGCCGACCTGGCGCGCATGCCGCACCTGCTGATGGCCGGCGCCACAGGACAGGGGAAGTCCGTGGGCCTCAACGCCATCCTCGTTTCCTTGTTGTATAAAAAACATCCTTCTTATGTGAAGCTGGTGCTGGTCGATCCAAAGAAGGTTGAACTCACGTTGTACAACAAAATTGAACGCCACTTTCTGGCGAAGTTGCCCGGCGACGGGGAAGCCATCATCACCGACAACCAAAAGGTGATCAACACGCTGAATTCGCTGTGTATTGAGATGGAAGACCGCTACAAGCTGCTCCAGGATGCTTTTGTGCGGAATATTGTGGAATACAACGACAAGTTCCGGAACCGCAAGCTGAATCCGCAGAACGGGCACCGCTTCCTGCCCTACATCGTGGTGGTGATTGACGAGGTGGCCGACCTAATGATGACTGCGGGCAAGGAAATTGAAACGCCTATTGCGCGCATTGCACAGCTGGCGCGGGCCGTGGGCATCCACCTCATTCTGGCTACACAGCGACCCAGTGTGAACGTGATTACCGGCATCATCAAAGCGAACTTCCCGGCGCGCATCGCGTTTCGCGTAACCAGCAAAATCGACAGCCGTACCATCCTCGACAGCAATGGCGCCGACCAGCTCATCGGTAAAGGCGATATGCTGTTCAGCGGCGGACAGGAATTGATTCGCCTGCAATGTCCGTTTGTGGATACACCTGAGGTGGAGCGCATCACCGAATACATCGGCAATCAAACCGGGTTTGCAGGACCTTACCTGTTGCCGGAGGTGAAGGAAGAGGGTGGCAGCGGTGGCGGTACTTCCGAGCAGTTTGACCCCAACGACCGGGATGCACTGTTTGAAGATGCCGCACGGGTGGTGGTGCAAAACCAAGTGGGGAGTACTTCGCTCATCCAACGCAGGCTCAAGCTGGGTTATAACCGTGCCGGTCGCCTGATGGATCAGCTGGAACACGCGGGAATCGTTGGACCTTTTGAAGGAAGTAAGGCACGTCAGGTATTAATTCCGGATGAATATGCATTGGAACAGTTTTTGAAATCATTGGATCAATAGGATTTTACGAACTTTGCAACCATTCATGAAAACTCTTTTGAAACCGTCTTTAATCGTTGTGGGAATGCTTGCCGCGACTGTAGGATTGGCGCAAACGGATGCCAAGGCCAATGAACTGCTCAATAAGGTGAGCAAAAAATACCAGGCATACACATCCATCAAAGCGGTATTTACGGTAACCACCGAGAATCAGGCCGACAAGAAAAAAACTACTGAAGAAGGAACAGTGTTCTTGAAAGGCGCAAAATTTCGCCTCGACTTCGGCGGCCAGGAAATTTATTGCGATGGTAAAACCATGTGGACCTTCGTGAAGGATGCCAATGAAGTAACCATCGAAAACTACAAGCCCAACGACAATTCCATCACGCCGAATGAAATCTTTTCCATCCACAAAAAAGGCTTCAATGGCGCGTATGAAGGCCCCATCGTTCGGAACAACAAAACCTACGAAGTGGTGAAGCTGTCACCCAAGGTGCCCAAGAAAAACCAACTTTCCTACGTTAAAGTGGAAATTGATAAAACCACCAACCAGATTGACCGCATGCTGATGTATTACAAGAACAGCATGCTGGTTACCTATGGAGTGAAATCCTTTACACCCAACGTGGCTGTAACTGATGCCAGTTTCACCTTTGACGCCAAAACAAAGCCAGGCGTAACGGTGGTTGACCTTCGCTGATCGGGCCAATCGTTTTTCGCTGATTACTCAGGAGCCAATGCGCTGCAAACCGGCGCGGGCTTTTTGTTCAATCCCGTTTCGATATTCTTTGTTGTTCGGAAACCCGTTGATGGCCATCCGGAAATACTGGGCAGCCTGCGCGCGCTGCGCTCTGGATTCATAAATCAAACCAAGCTGCAGGGCTGCATTTGCCGCGAAATAACGCTCCAGATTTTTTCCCAGTTCCATGGTTTTAAGGTAGGCCTGTGTTGCATCGGCAGTGCGGTTCAGCTCGTGCAGGATGCGCGCTTGCCGATAATGAAATTCGGTTTGAAGTTCGGCGTTTGTGTAGGTATTCGCGCCTAATGTGCTTAAGGCTTCTGTGTAATAACCACCGTCACAAAGGAGTCGGGCCTTGAGCAGCCGCACATCCGGCGGGAATTTCTGCCAGGCATCACGCATGGCTTGCCGGTCCTCATCAGTGCGTTCCTGACCCATGGTTCTGGCCAGCGAAAGGTAGTTTTGGTACCAGGCCATGTCGCCTTTCAGCAGTGCAACCCAGGCAAGGTCGCGGGCGCTGCGCTTCAGGTAATTTTGTCCTTTGAACCGAACCAGATACCTGCGCAGGTGTGTTTCTGCAGAGGTGTCCAATCGATGCAACAGCGCTTCACCGAGCATGAATTCCAGATACCAGAACGCGTGTTGGTTTGGATGCGGGATTCTTCCCCGCAAGGTTTCGATGGCCAGGTCGTTGCGGCCTGTATTCATGGCAATATTGGCGCGGATGAAACAGGCAACAGGATAGTATTGATGTTGATTGCACACTGCCAGAACCAGGTTCCAGGCGCCTTGTGGGTCTTGAAGGAGGTGTAACCGCAGCCAGCAGGCAAGGAGGGAAGCCTCGTGGTGGAACATCAGCAAATCCGGGGAAGCCGGAGTGGTTCTGCTCACGCGTTCCACCCGCGCCAGACCGCCGGAAATAGTGCCCGAAAAACCGAGCACCGCAGCAAATTTCTTATACGACTGAGGAATTGAGCCTACCGCAGCTTCCAGCAAGCCAAGAGACTTCTCTGTGAGCACAAATTTGGGATGCTTGCGCAGGTTCTCCTGGAAATCGGACCAGGCATTGCGGAACAGGGTGAAGGCCGTCCAGTATTCACCATATTTCATGGCTGCCATGCCCCAATGCATGCGTATTTCGCCGCGGCAATACAAACGCCATGGCGAAGATTCAGGCAATTCCTCAAAACGCCGGATGCGTTCCGGAACTGCGGCATTCAGCCTTTGGTACTCTTCTGTTTGTTCATTCAAAAACACCTGAATGAAATCCATGTAGTCGTCCAACAGCAGCGGGGCCAGGTTGTTGTTGGCCCGTTCTGTCGTTAAGGCATTACGCGCATCGGTAAAGCGGAACTGGTGGATGAAGTTTAATCCAAGGGCGCAGCCGGGTGTAAAGGAAAACTGAACCGCTGCCGATGCAACCGCAGGAACAAACGGGAGGGTAAAAAAGAAAAGGGAAACGATGAGCTTCCCTTTCTTTAAATGGTTCATGTTTCAACGATTATTCCGCCTTGGCTCCGAGTTTGAGCTTGCGACGGGTTGTGGTTTTTTCGGGCTTGGGTTCGTAAATGGTTTCCTGTCCGGAAATGGTTACGTCCACCAGGATACGTCCGCAATGTTCGCAATCGATGATTTTGTTGTGCGCGCGGATGTCGCTCTGGCGCTGCGGAGGGATGCGGGCAAAACAACCACCGCAAGATCCGCGCAGGATGCTTGCCACGGCAATGCCGTTGCGCACGTTGTGGCGGATGCGGTTGTAGGCCTTCAGCAAACGCTCATCAACCTGTTTCTCTGCCTTGGCGCGGTCTTCCATCAAACGGGCCATTTCTTCCTCGTTTTCTTTTTCGATGGTTTTCAGCTCGCCTTTTTTGAACTCGAGGTCTTTTTTGCGGCTTTCCAGGTGCTGCTCGGTAGTTTCCAACAGCAACTTATGGCCTTCCAGCTTTTCTTGTTGCTGCTTGATGGCCTTTTCAGTCTGCATGTTTTCGAGCCCTAAGATTTCAATCTCTTTATTCAGGGCATCGAATTCACGGTTGTTCTTTACCTGGTTTAACTGCTCCTTGTAACGGTCAATCTGCTGGTTGCATTCTTTGATGCGGTTCTTGAATGCACCTATGCCATCGTGGATGTCTTTGATTTCACCCTGGATATTGCCCATGCGGGTTTCCAGTCCAACAATACCGTCTTCCAGATCGGCCACTTCCATGGGAAGCTCTCCCATCATGGCTTTCAGGTTGTCCAGCGCGGTGTCAATGGCCTGCAGCTTGTAAAGGTTCTTGAGTTTTTTTTCTACGGTCAAATCCATGGTTTCGGAAAATACTTCACCGGATTGGTATTTGTTTCCGGCGAAAGAACCGCGAATTTAGGGAAATTTTCATTCAACACCTCAACAATCAGGTTTATCGTGTATCGTTCGCTTTCAAAATGTCCAATGTCCAGCAACCACATCTGTTCTTCCTGATCGAAGAACTCGTGGTATTTCACGTCGGCGGTGATGTAGGCATCGGCACCGGCCTGCAGTGCTTTTTTGGTGAGGAAGCTTCCGGCGCCGCCGCACAACGCTACGCGTTGAATGTGTTTCTGAGGCCCCGTGGCAAGCCTGATGCCCGGCAGTTCCATGGCCTGTTGCACGTGGTTCAGAAAGGCTTCACTTTCCATAGCTTCCGGCAATTGACCGATCAAACCTGAACCGCTTTCCTGCCATTCATTCAACAGCGGCAGCACCTGATAAGCCACTTCTTCGTAGGGATGTGCAGCCTTCAAGGCCTGAATGAGCGCAGCCTCGCGGTGGCGTGGCGCAATCATCTGAATGTATGTTTCTTGCTCCCGCTGGACGACTCCCTCAGTGCCAACAAATGGATTGCTTCCTGCGCCGGGCCTGAAGGTTCCGGTGCCACTCAGGTTGAAACTGCACGCATCGTAGTTGCCAATGGTTCCGCCGCCAGCGGCGAATAAAGCCTCGCGCACCACATCGGCATGTTCATGCGGTACAAAGGTTTCCAGCTTGACCAGTTGCTCGCGCATGGGTGCCAGAATGCGCATGTCCTGCAGGCCAAGTCGCGCGCCAATACGCTGGTTTACTCCGCGGTACAGCACGTTGTCCAGGTTGGTATGGATGGCGTAAATAGCAATGCCTTCCCTAATTGCCAGTTCGACCGCACGTGCTGCATAAGTGCTGCCCGTAAGCCGCTTCAAACCTTTGAAGATGATGGGATGATGCGCCACCACCATGTTGCAGCCGCGCGATGCCGCTTCGCGGATGACGGCTTCCGTGCTGTCCAGACAAACCAGCACACCGCGAACATCCATGTCGCGACGACCGGTAAGCAGCCCGGCATTGTCGTACGATTCCTGTAAGGCCGGCGGAGCAATCTGTTCCAGCACGCGGATGATGTCGGCTACGAGCATGCTTCAAAAATAGTCGCTTCAGCATGCTTCTCGGTCAAGGTTGTCGTTTTGACTTCCTTTGGCTGAACTTTGCCGCAGCATGCAAGAAGCCAGTGTCATCCTGAAACCCGGTAAAGATCAGGCGGTGCGCCGCGGCCATCCATGGATTTTTTCCGGTGCCGTGAAACAGGTGGGCGCGGGTGTTGCCGAAGGAGATACCGTGCGCGTGTACACCCACGACAAACAGTTCATCGGCACCGGCTTCTGGGGCAATGCCTCCATTGCCGTGCGCATCGTAAGCAGGGAAGATCAAGCGCTCAACCAGGATTTTTGGGATGTAGCCATCGCGCGTGCCTGGCAGCTACGTTGCAGGATTGGCCTGGCCGGAAATCCGCAAACCGACTGTTTTCGTCTGGTGCACGGAGAAGGCGATGATTTGCCCGGACTCATCATTGATGTGTACGGAAAACATGCGGTTGTGCAGCCGCACCATGAAGGCATGCTGCGGGCCGCCGAATACATCGGAACAGCGCTGAAAAATCTGCCCGAAATGGCGTTTGAAACCATCTATCTGAAAGCCAGTGGCACGATGCCCCAGGCCAAGGACGCATGGCTGCATGGTGTGGAACGCGAAGCCGTAGTGAAAGAATCCGGCATCCTGTACCGCGTGAACTGGGTAGAAGGACAGAAAACGGGCTTTTTCCTCGATCAAAGACCCAACCGCGATTTATTGGGACAGTATGCTGCGGGCAGGTCCGTGCTCAACGCATTTTCCTATACCGGTGGCTTCAGCATGGCCGCGCTCAATGTAGGCGCAGAACGCGTGCTCAGCGTGGATGTATCTCAGAAAGCGATGGACCTTGCTGCTGCGAATGCCGCACTGAACGGCTGGCAGGAACGCCATGAAACGCTGTGTGCCGATGTTCCGCAGTTTCTGAAAGAAAACCCGGAGCACTTCGACATCGTGGTGCTCGATCCTCCTGCCTTTGCCAAGAGCATCCAGAAGCGTCACAATGCCGTGATGGCCTACAAGCGCCTGAATGCAGCGGGGTTCCAAACCGTGAAGCCGGGAGGATTGCTGTTCACCTTCAGCTGCAGTCAGGTGGTGGACAGGGACTTGTTCCGCCATACGATTACCGCGGCGGGCATGGAAAGCGGGCGTCGGATACGCATCCTGCACGAACTGAGCCAGGGCCCGGATCATCCGGTGAACCTCTTCCATCCCGAAGGCGCGTACCTGAAAGGCCTGGTGCTGGCGGTGGAGTGAGGGATTGAAATTGGGAAAAAGCCTGCTATAAATCGCAGTTTTTCCTTGATGTCAGAGTTTGATAGACAACTCTAGATGTCCGCCGAGGCCAATCTCAACAATTTTTTGAAGTGTGGAGATGCGCACTTCTTTGATGTCATTCTCAATCTTTGAAATGTACCCTTTATTGGTACCGCATTTCGCTGCCAGTTCCTCTTGCGTCATGCCCTTTTCAAGCCTTGCCTGCTGAATCAGATAACCGATTTTAAAGGCTTCAAATCCCTCCTCGAGTTGATCGCGTTTTTCACTTCCAACCTTGCCATATTGCTCATCAACAAATTGGTCAAGCGTTTTCATATTACTTTTCTTGTTCATATTCCTTCTTGATTTTTTTTGCTTTTTCTAGCTCCGATTTTGGGGTTTTCTGGGACTTTTTCTGAAATCCATTTGCCAGCACAACGATTTTACCTTCGTCAAAAAAACAGAACATCCGAAAAGCACCTCTTCCATGTTGGACCCGGATTTCGTAAAGGCCGTCTGTTCCTTCCATGTGTTTAAAATACTCTGTAGGAATTTGCTTCTGGGTTTCTATAATTCTGAAGGTCCAAATGATTTTATCCTTTACCTTTTGCTTTTGTTTTATGAAAAAATCTGAAAAGTAATTTTTATACAAAACAATAATTCTTAACTTCTCCCCACTCATTCTGATTCAAAGTTACAAAAGTTGCACCAAAGGGCAACATTTTTTCATAGTAGGTTTCGTAAGAGGATGAATCTTTAGAGATAACCCAATGATTTCGTAGCAAAAGATCTTTCGCTGTTCCTGATCATCCGGTGAACCTCTTCCATCCCGAAGGCGCGTACCTGAAAGGCCTGGTGCTGGCGGTGGAGTGAGGGAGTTCGAAGCGCAACACGGGTAATGCCGACAAGCGTTGAAAATGTCATTACCAGCCTGATTACCTAAAAAATTGACCCTCAAGCAACGAATACCTGTGTTGGCTTGTTATACCTTTGATATTTCAGATTTTGAGATCCGCTTCGCTCATAACGCTCTTCTTCTTCCTTGTCGCCGGAAGCCTTTCGGCTGTTCAGTTGCCGCAATCGCAGTTCTTCTTTCGGGAGAACCGCGGGCAGTGGGATGCCGATATCCGCTTCCGCTGTACCAATGGCGACCGCGACATCGCCTTCTACAAAGACCGCATCGTGTTCGGCACCCGCCGGGTGGTAGATCCCGCACTGCCTTATGAAGGCATGCTGCCCCACCAGATGCGCGCCGCCACCTATGAGTTCCTGAGTTTTCAGATGCGTTTTGAAGGCGCTTCCAAAGAAGTAAAAATTTTCGGTTCTGGTGCCTCCGAAGCCCGCACAAACTATTTCCGCAATCCCAAAGGCGAACAGCCGATCCTGCACGTGCCCGATCATGAAGTGCTGGAATACCGCAACCTCTATCCGGGCATTCACCTGCGTTTTTACATCGCCGACTCCCTGATGAAATACGATGTGCTGGCCGACCGCAGCGCCGACCTGAAACAGGTGCGCATCGTTTGGACGGGCCTGAAAGAACTAAAAGCGGAAGGCGCCCGTTTGCTGCTTCAGACCGAATGGTTCGACCTTCGAGAAGAAATCCCGGCATCCTGGCAAACCCCGGCGCATGGCGGCGAATCTGTTCCGCTGCGCGTGGAATATGCCCAGATCAACGACAGCACCACGGCGTTCGTGCTGCCCGATGGCGCCCAAGCCGATGCCGCCCTGCGCGTAGATCCCATGTACCTGGACTGGAGTACCTATTTCTACGGAAGCATCACCAACAACAGCACCTGGATTTACGATACAGAAGTAGATAAGAATGACAATGTGTACCTCACGGGATATACATACGATAAATTCCCCGGCAAAGCCGGAATCTACGATACCACATTGAATGGAAATGCAGATGCATTCTTATGCCGCATGCCACTCTCCGGGAATACCATCGACTATTTTACCTACATCGGCGGACAGAATACGGAGTACGGATATGGTTTGGCCGGAACCGAAGATGGCAGAATTTTCATTACAGGAATCACCCAGTCGCGAGACTTCCCCACCACCAGTGGCGTTTTAGAGCCCAATTATACCGGGACATCGTATGCGGGCTTTATCACAGGGGTCAACTCCGACGGGACTTCGTTGATTTACAGCACTTATGTAGGGACGAGCGGTTTGGGATCTTGGTCTTATGCCATTGATGTGAATGAAAGGGGAGAAGTGTTCATCGCGCCTTACTCATATGGAACCTTCAGCGTAACTCATCCTTTGCTGCCGGCCGGCTTTGTAACGAATAATCCGGATTGTTACGTGATTAAATACAACAATAAGGGAAGCAAAATCATTCAGAGTACCCGCTTTGGCGGGGATGGATTTGAATACACCACTTCCATCTTCGTTGATAAGCGCGACAACATTTACCTCACCGGTTATACCAGTTCCCAAAACCTGCCGGCTACCGGAGGTTTTCGCGGCTGGGGTGGCAACTTCCAGGGTGGTTATGATGGCTATCTTTTTAAGATTGACTCTGCCTTTACCAGATGGATGGTGAGTAAATACCTGGGCACAACAGGCTTTGATTATACCACTTCAGTTACCGTAAATGACGTAGATGAAATTTTTGTTACCGGAATTACCAATGGATCTGGTTTACCCAATGCCATCAATAGTCCGTTTGCCGGATACAATGCCTTTGCCATCAAGATGAAGGCGGATGGAACCTATCCATTCTGGTCCAGTTATGTGGGGCAGTCATTTTGGAGCTGGCGGCAGCGTATTGCCGTCACGGTGAAGGATGAACTGATCATGACGGGAAATACCAACGACAAGAGTTTCCCGGTTACTCCTGACGCCTATCAGAAATTGCTTAAGGGCACTTATGATGGTTTTATTGCCAAACTGGATCCTTTGGGCTACAGGGAATATGCTACTTATTTCGGAGGAAACAGCACGGACTACCTTTACGCTGCTGCCGCCCGCCGGATTGGTTGTGTCACGCATCTGGTGATGAGCGGATATTCTGCTTCTACCGATTTCCCAACGGTGAAAGCCTGGAAGGGAAGCAAAAGCAGTTCTACCGCTTATTGGAGCGGCGTTGTGGCCAAATGGCGCGATACGCTGAAGGTGTCGCAAATCAATCTGGGTCAGGATAAATACGAGTGCAATTCCGTTTTCGAAATCCTGGATGCAGGCAACAAGGGCGCCAACTACCGCTGGAATACCAACGACACCGTGCGTCGCCTGGTGGTGCGCAAGCCCGGAACGTATTCGGTTAGCGCATCCTACGGTTGCGGGGTGAAAGGCGATACCGTTCAGATTTTCCTGCATTATTCACCTCGGGCATTGCTGCGCGGGGATACAACCTTGTGCAACAACGATCAGATTTTGCTGGATGCGCGGAACGATACCATTCCAACGGTTTCTTATCGCTGGAATACCAATGATTCTACCCAAACCATCCGGACATCAGCTCCGGGGAAATTCGCTGTAACCGTGCGCACCAAATACTGCGGATCGGTTACCGACAGCCTGACCCTTTCCAAACTCGTTACACCGAAATTCGACCTCGGTAGCGACAGCACGGCCTGTCTGCCTGCACAGGTAATCCTGGATGCCGGAAACGACAGCAATGCCTGCAGCTATTTATGGAATACGGGCGATACGGGTCAAAGTATTGTGGCCAATCAGGGGTGGCAGTACACCTATAAAGTGCAGGTGAAGAACATCTGCGGAACAGCGAACGACAGTGTGGTGGTGCGTTACGATTCCTTTCCGGAATCGCATCTGCCTCTAGATTCTGTGTTTTGCAACAAAATTGATGAGTTCGTGGGAACCGGTGGACAGAACCTTTTCGGGAAAATCCGTTGGAATACCGGCGACAGCAGCATCATCATCCGCGTGAAAAATCCGGGAACGTATTGGGTGCGGCAATGGAACGCCTGCGGCCAAAGTTCCGATACCATGTATTATGGTTTGATTCGTTCGCCAAAGGCGGATTTGGGCCGCGATACGCTGCTGTGCACCGTGAATTCCTGGAAGGTCAATACAGCATTGCAGGATTCTGCCAGCTACAGTTGGAACGTGGATCCGGTGAATGCGCGGTCCGTTACGGTCAATAAATCCGGGCTGGTTTGGGTGAAGGTGCAGAATAAATGTGGTACCGCCCTTGATTCTGTAAACCTGCGTTTCGAAACCGCGCCGCGTGTCAGCCTGCCCAAGGATACGCTGCTTTGCAATGTGTCCTCCTATCTGGTACTGGCCAATACCGGAACCAACAACGATACTTTTTACTGGAATACAGGCAGTCGCGCAAATCCTTTGAATACCACATCCGACGGTTTGTATTGGGTGCAGGTAGCCAATGATTGCGGCGCTGCGCGCGACAGCATCATGGTGGCGTTCAATGAATCGCCTCAGTTGAGTTTACCGGCCGATGAGGATTTTTGCGATGCGATGCAGCCAAGAACCCTCGACGCCACTTCTGCTCAGGGGAAGGGCAATGGTTACGTCTGGAATACCGGCGAGGGCACGCCCGTGGTCAGCGCAAAAAATCCCGGAACCTATTTGGCAAAGGTGTATAACGTATGTGGTGAAGCAACAGATTCTGTGCGCTATAGGGTGTTTTCGTCACCTCAACCGCAACTGCCTGCCGATACTTCGTTTTGCGGTCCGTTCAACTTGCCGCTTGGTGTGATTGTTCAACCCGGCTGGACCTATTCCTGGTCTGACGGAAGCAGCAGTTCCGTGTTTTATGCCAAGGAAGCCGGCAATGTGCGTTTGACCGTGCGCAGCGCCGAGGGATGTACCGGCAGCGACGACATCAACATCTACAACAGCTGCAATACCCGTGTTTTTGTGCCAACGGCGTTCACGCCCTCGGTCTCGGCAGGTACCAATGATGTGTTCAAGCCTTATGTGGACGAGTTGGAACGCTACGAGTTCCGCATATTTGACCGCTGGGGGAACATGGTTTTTGAAACAAAGAATCCCGACGAAGGATGGGACGGCACCTACCGCGGCAAGGCCTTACCCGAAGGCGTTTATGCCTGGTCGTTATATTATTTCGGCGGATATTACCGCGGCAACATGAAGGGTACGGTGCATCTGCTGCGCTGAGTGGGTTAGCGGCTTCCAAAGAAAAAGCCATACAAACTCCACAGGCCGGCGCCTAAAATCAGCAGCAGGATGATTTGCCTGAATTGGTCCTGTGAAACCCGATGCAACAGGGTTCTTCCGGCGAGTGTACCCAGGAAGCTCACAAGAATCATCCAGGGAAGTTCCTGCCAAAAATAGGGTGGAAGCGAACTTTCCAGCCAGTACACGGCGAGCCGGCTGCCGTCCACACCCAGGTCGATGGCCGCGGAAGTTGCCACAAAACTGGCTTTGTCCAGTCCGAAAGCAGTCAGTCCCAAACCGCGGATGGCACCTCCGGTGCCCAGCAATCCTGCCGTAAATCCTGCGGTTCCGCCGGTAAGCATCGCGCTGTGTTCATTGGCTTTCAGTTTCCAAGTTGGAAAACCCAGCATGATGAGGGAAAATGAGGTGAGGAACATGCCCAGCAGCAGTGAAGCCAGTCGGTCGTTCATTCCACCGGCAAGCAATGCACCTCCCAGCACGCCTACGACCGACGGCAAACCCATGTACAGCAGGAGGAAGCGATTCAATCCTTGCCTGAACAGGGCGATTTTGGAAAGATTGCTGATGACATGCAGGAATGCCGTAATGAGCAATACCTGATGAAAAGGGTAGAAGATGCCTGCCAAAGGAATCATGAACAGGCTGGAGCCAAAGCCACCCAGCGTGCCAAGCATTTCAGCCAAAAAAAGCAAAAGCAGAAACAGCCAAAGGGCGCTGTCCATCTGCGCAGAGGCTCAGGAGCGGTAACAAACAGCCTTGGCGGCAGCAATCACCTGGGCCACCGAGGGCAGGTATGCTTCAACCAAGGTGGAAGCATAGGGCAGCGGTACATCCTGACTGGTGATGCGGTGGATGGGTGCATCGAGGTAGTCAAATGCCCTTCTTTGCACCATAAAGCTCAGTTCGCTGCTGATGGAAGCCAGCGGCCAGGCTTCTTCCAGGATGATCAGGCGGTTGGTTTTACGCACGCTGTTGATGACGGTATCATAATCAATGGGGCGCACGGTACGCAAGTCAATCAGTTCCACGCTGATGCCTTCTTTCTCGAGTTCTTCCACGGCGGCATGTGCACGGAGCATCATCTTGCCAAAAGAAACCAAAGTTACATCGCTGCCGGTTTTTACCACATCGGCAAGGCCAATGGGTATGAGGTATTCTTCTTCAGGTACGGGGCCTTTGTTTCCGTACATCTGTTCACTTTCCATGAAAATAACCGGGTTTTCATCGCGGATGGCGGTTTTCAGCAAGCCTTTCGCATCGGCCGGATTGGAAGGCACAACCACCTTCAGGCCGGGCGTGTTGGCATACCAGTTTTCAAAGTTCTGGCTGTGCTGGGCACCCAGCTGACCGGCGCTTCCGGTTGGTCCGCGAAACACCATCGGACAGGTAAACTGGCCTGCGCTCATGCTGTTCATCTTGGCTGCAGCATTGATTACCTGATCAATAGCCACCAGAGAAAAGTTAAACGTCATGAATTCGCAAATGGGCCTGAGTCCATTCATGGCGGCACCTACGGCAATGCCAGCAAAACCAAGTTCGGCGATGGGTGTATCAATCACCCTTTTTGCGCCAAATTCCGCCAGCATACCCTGGCTCACCTTGTAGGCTCCATTGTATTCTGCCACTTCTTCGCCAAGCAGGAACACGCGCTCATCGCGGCGCATTTCTTCATTCATTGCTTCACGCAGGGCCTCACGAAATTGTATTTCTCTCATTACTGCGGTATTTCAGCGGCAAACATACAACAAATGCCAGTTTAGATGGGTTAATATTGTGTGTTCAGGGGGATGAAGACATTTGGAATTTTGCTGTTTCTGTGCGCGCTGTTGCCTCATGCAGCTGCGGTGCAAATCAGCCTTTCATTTTATGGTGCTCCTGTGCAACTGGAACTGCCTGAAGCCTTCATGCAGTCGCCGGTTTTGACGGGTACGCCAGATAAAACGGCATTGGAACAACGCATCCGCAGTTGGGATCCGGCGCAGTTGGAAACGATCGCATCTTCACTCAAAGAATCAGCCCGGAAAATGCTGCTGGATGACGTTGGTACAGGACGCCTCATACACAATTGTGCGCGTAACCTGTATGGCGAAGCGGCCGATGCGGCGCTTTTTGAATGGATCCTGCTGCGCCATGCCGGATATGATGCAGTTTTGGGTTATGGAGGAACGCTGAAAACGTACGTGCAATTCGCCTTTCTTACCGAAGGTACCCAGTTTGTGCTGTTCATGGGGAAAAAATACACACTGCCTCAGGGCGAGCCGGATCCGGCAGTGGCAAAAGAAACCATTTTTGTTTCCGGTTTGGAACCGGCTACGCCGCGACAAGCCATGTTCTGGAACCTGTATCGGCTGCCGCTGCTCGGGAAATCCAGGCGCCTGCGCAAATGCAGTTTCACCTTCGATGCCCGAAACTATAAACTATACATCCCCTGGATGGATGACGTGGTAGATTACCTGAATGATTTGCCGGTGATTTCACTGGGCCCACTCTTCTACCAAACACCCATGAACCAACGGGCCAGAATCATCATGCAAGACAGTCTGAATGCCTGGACACAAGGGTTCAGTCCACGAAAAAAGCTTGATTTCATGCTGGCATTCCTGCAACAATCTTTTCCATACCGCCGCGATCGGGATTATTTGAAATACGACCGGCATAATTTTTCAGAACAAACGCTGGCAGCTCCTTTTTCAGATTGTGAAGACAAGGCCATCCTTTATGCACAGCTGGTGCGCGATGTATTGGGTTTGTCCGCCATTCTATTGTACAACAGCAGTCTGGAACATGTATCGGTAGGTATTGCCTGGAAGGATGTGGGTGCCGGCACCATCGTACAGTTTCAAAATCAGCATTACCTGATTTGCGAACCTGCAAACTATGGTTACCGATCCGGAGAAAGCAGAATTCCTGCATCAGATCCGGGCACATTCATACCATTAACCGGCAATTGATTTACACTTGTTGGCGGTTTGTGAAAAAGGCATCGCAAGAGTTGTCATTTTTTGCGTTAAATGCAGGTATTTTTGTACCCCATTATGGCAGGTAATTCCAACAAAACAGTTCCTTCACGTAAAAAAGACAGCCTCTTGGGCGAAGAAGTTCGCATCTCAACCTACTTCAGCGAAAATGTTTTCGGGCCGGAAGCCATGAAACAATACCTGAGTAAAGAGGCTTTGAAGGCTATTGACGAGGCGGCAAAATTCAACAGTCCTGTTGACCGTGCGATGGCAGACCAAATTGCGGAAGGCATGCAATCTTGGGCATTGAGCAAGGGTGCAAAGCATTACACCCACTGGTTCCAGCCTTTGCGCGGCACGACAGCCGAAAAACACGATTCGTTTTTCGAACCCAATGGTCAGGATACCGGCATGGAACGCTTCAGCGGTAAGGCATTGGTGCAGCAAGAGCCCGATGCGAGCAGTTTTCCCAGCGGGGGCATTCGGAATACGTTTGAAGCCCGCGGCTATACTGCCTGGGATCCCAATTCACCTGCATTCATCATGGAGAAAGCCGGTTGCAAAACCTTGTGCATTCCTACCATATTCGTGAGCTATACCGGAGAAGCCCTGGACTATAAGGCGCCGCTGCTGAAGGCGGTTTCTTTTGTCCGCAAGGCAGCTACAGAGGTGTGTCAGTTGTTTGACCCCAATGTTACCGATTGTACGGTATCCCTCGGCATCGAACAGGAATATTTTCTGGTAGATCGCGATTTGTTTCACCAGCGTCCGGACCTTATGCTCGCAGGCCGCACCTTGTTGGGCCATACGCCTGCCAAAGGACAACAGCTGGAAGATCATTACTTTGGAAGCATCCCGAACCGTGTACTTGCCTTCATGAATGATTTTGAAGAAGAGGCGCATAAGTTGGGGATTCCGTTGAAAACCCGTCACAATGAAGTGGCGCCTGCGCAGTTTGAATGTGCCCCTCAGTTTGAAGAAGTAAATCTGGCGGTAGATCACAATTCGCTGCTGATGGATGTGATGGAATCAACAGCCGACCGCCACAACCTGAAGGTGTTGTTGCACGAAAAGCCATACAAAGGCATCAACGGTTCCGGAAAACACAACAACTGGAGCATCATCACCAATACCGGAGTAAACCTGTTCTCGCCGGGTCCCAATCCTGAACAAAACCTGCAGTTCCTTACCTATTTCATCGTCACCATGAAAGCGGTTTACGACCATGCAGATTTGTTGCGCGCCAGCATTGCCAGTGCAGGAAACGACCACCGCCTGGGAGCCAATGAGGCGCCGCCGGCCATCATGAGTATTTTTGCAGGAGATACCCTGGATCATGTGCTGGAGCATTTTGAACAGGAAGGGAAAAATGTGAAAACAAAAGAGGGCAAGAAGAGCATCAACATTGCCCATATCCCTGAAATCCTGCTGGACAATACCGACCGCAACCGCACTTCACCCTTTGCCTTCACCGGAAACAAATTCGAATTCCGCGCAGTAGGAAGCAGTGACAACTGCGCCGCCAACATGATTGTGCTGAACACCATTGTAGGAAACCAGCTGGTGGAGTTTAAGAAAGAAGTGGATGCAGCCATGAAGAAGAAGGGTGCGAAGCAGGATGAAGTGATCAGAGAAATCCTGCGTGGTTACCTGAGGCACAGCAGAAACATTCTTTTTGGGGGCAACGGGTACAGTGAAGAATGGGTGAAAGAGGCAAAACGCCGCGGCCTGAGCAACATTAAAACCACGCCGCACGCCCTGGATGCGTTCCTATCAGATTCTTCTGTGAAGGTATTTACCGAACATGGAATCTTTACCCATAAAGAGTTGGAGGCCCGTGCTGAAATTCGATTGGAAACCTACACCCTGCGCTTGCAGATAGAAGGCCGGGTCTTGAATGAAATGGTTCAGAATTTTGTCATTCCCGCGGCCATCAACTACCAAAAGAAGTTGGCCGACAATGTGCAAACCCTTTTGAACATTGGACAGAATAAAAATTCCGTGAAGGCGCAAATGGACATCATCACCGAACTCAGTGAGGGCATCAATGCCATTTACACACTGAATAATAAAATGATCGATGAACGCGCCAAAGCGAACAAGCATGATGATGCGCATAAAAAGGCCATTGCCTATTGCGAAAAAGTGAAGCCGCTGTTTGACCAGATTCGCGAGGTTGCCGACAATCTTGAACGCATTATTGACGACGCGGAATGGGGACTTCCCAAATACAGGGAGTTGCTCTTTGTGCGTTAATGACAAGAAAAACAATTACCAAAGGGCCGGCAATGCGTCGGCCTTTTTTTATGGTTCCGTTTGCCTAGCCCTGACGAAGTACTTCCCACAAAACCTGCAAATCTCTGGATGCTTCGTAATTCAGCGCATAGCGTTCGTACAACAACTGTTGCCAATCGGGATGTGCGTCGAGGTCATGATACGTGTCGGCAATTGGAAAAACAGGCACAGGAATGGCGGGCAAACCATGCGCTTTGGCTGGATATCCGGCCCAGGTGCGCTTGCCGAGTAAAACAGGAATGGCATGGAGCAACATGATCCTGCCGGAAGCAATGCACAGCAACAAGGGTGCGCAGGGCACACAAGCCAATGCCACAAGGATGTCCAGTGTTCGCTTCTTTCTTCTGAAATATGGCTGGGCCAGGCGATACACCTGATGTGCGGCATGCCAGGTGCCCGGTTCTTCTTTTGAAGCACTGCCAATAATGAAATCTGATTGTGCGGGAACCGTTTTAAAGAGCAGCCCTGAACCTTTCAGGACATACATTACCTCCAAAAGCTGTTTTACAGGCACATCTTTCAGTGCAAAAACCAGGGTGCTGGCTTCTGTGATCTTGGCCAGGGTGCGCAAGGCATCGGCATCGTTGATGCCCTGCATGACATAACTGCCTACCGGTTCGTGGCCTGCATGGGCCTGAATCATCAGCCGCCTGATCCTGGCGCATTCCTCACTGTTGCCCACCAAAAGCCAGCGTTCTGCCGCACGTTCACTAGGGTTATATTTACGGCCAGAAACCAATTGCAGCCCAACCCGCCAGAGAACGGGCGCCAGATGTGCCCACATGCAACCAAGTCCCAGGATGGCGCGGCTGAACTGCAGTTCCTTAGGAAGCAGGGCGTATAAGGAAAGTACGACCATAGAACCAACAAGGGTTCCTCGGAGTAAGCGCTTCCAGTTTGCCGGTTTGTCGTAGCCCCCGCTGAGCCAGATGAAACTGAGGATGATCAGGATGTAGGCGGGGATATGGGCGTAGAAATATTCCGGCGGGTAATAGGCGCGAACAAATTTGTTGTTCAATTCCCAGTAACGGGTAATGGTAAAGAATCCTGCATACAAGGACACAAAGTCTACGGCCGGTTGCCAGATGCTGCTGAACAAGCGAAATGCCAATGCGCTGACGGCCCTGAAATAAACCGCAAGAACGATGATCATGCTGAACAAACCGGCACGCCCTCCGCTGTAGTGCTTGCGTGCAAACAGCACCATGGCATTGTAAAACACCTTCACGTAGTTTGCGCTGCGCTTTTTGGTGCTTTCTCCTTTGTAATGAAGGATGCTGGTTCCGGCAAAATAAACGTTGGTATATCCCGCTTTTTGGATGCGGTAGCTCAGGTCGATGTCTTCTCCGTACATGAAGAACTGCTCATCGAGCAGTCCTGATTGTTCCAGGGCGGTGCGTCGAAGGAACATAAACGCCCCGGAAAGCACATCCACTTCATGGGTTTCCAATTCGTTCAGGTAGCGCAGATGATAGCGGCCAAAGGTGTGGCTGTTTGGGAACAGATGCGCCAGGCCGGTCATTTTATACAGGGCAACGGCAGGCGTGGGAAGTCCTCTTTTGCTTTCCGGAAGAAAGGTTCCGGAGCCGTCCAGCATGCGCACACCGAGTGCACCGCATTCAGGATGTGTTTCCATGAATGCCAGTGTTTGTTGCAGGCAATCTTGACCTATCAGCGTATCCGGATTCAGCAGCAGCACATACTGACCTTGGGCCAAGGCAATTCCTTGGTTATTGGCTTTGGAAAATCCTGTGTTCTCTTTGTTGGCAATCAGTTGAACTTCGGGAAAACGGCTACGCAGCATGAGCAGACTGTCGTCGGTGCTGGCGTTATCCACCACAATCACTTCAACATCCAGGTTACGGGCAGCCTGTTGCACGGACCAGAGGCACTGTTCCAGGAAGTACCGAACATTGTAGTTGACAATGATAATGGATAGTTTAGCCATGTCAGATGTTGTATTCTGTGCGGTTCATGATGCTTCTGCCCAGGGTGGCTTCATCAGCGTATTCCAATTCTGCCCCCACGCTGATGCCTCTTGAAATACAGGTAATGCGCACTCCGGAGTCCCGAAGTTTGCGTGCCAGATAGAACATGGTGGTATCGCCTTCTGCGGTTGCGTTGAATGCCAGGATGATTTCGCGAACCTCTTCGGCAGGAATACGTTCCAAAAGCGAAGCAATGTTCAGGTCGTCGGGGCCTATACCATCTACCGGAGCAATCAATCCGCCAAGAATGTGGTACTTTCCGCGAAACTGACCTGTAGCTTCCACAGCCATCTGGTCGCTGAAATCTTCCACCACACAAAGTTCGGTGCTGTTCCTTGCCGGGTTCAGGCAGATGGGGCAGTATTCCTGGTCGCTTACATTGCCGCATTGCCTGCACAGCCTGAGGTCTTTTTTCAATCGTTCCAGGGCTTTGGCCATTTGCAATACTTCACCTTCGGGTCTGCGCATCAGGTGGATGACCATCCTGACAGCGGTACGTCGGCCAATACCCGGAAACGATGAAAGGGCCTGAACGGCGTCGTCAACAATACGCGAACTGGATTCCATCGGGGCGAAGTTAATTGCTGTGGGGCATTGCGTTTTTCGTTTTTTCGGTAATTCCCCTTGGATTGCTTTTTTGCATAATATTGTATTTACTTAATTATTCATCGAAACGCTATGAACGTATTTATTTATGCACTGGTTGCCCTGGTGGTCTTAGTCATCTTGCGCAGCATCAAAGTAGTTCCCCAACAAAACGCCTATGTAGTGGAAAGGCTGGGTAAGTTTCACGAGGTGTTGCAGCCGGGCATCAACTTCATCATCCCCTTTTTCGATCGTGTTGCGTACCAGCATTCGCTGAAAGAGGTTGCGCTTGATATTCCGGAGCAGGTTTGTATTACCAAAGACAACGTGCAGGTAGCAGTAGATGGCGTGGTATTCATACAAGTGGTAGATGGCATGAAGGCTTCATACGGCATTTCCAATTACAAGTTTGCGGTAATCCAGCTGGCACAAACTACCATGCGTTCTGAAATTGGTAAGATTGACCTGGATAAAACCTTTGAAGAGCGGATGAACATCAATCGCCTGGTGGTGGCTTCTATTGATGAAGCATCTATTGGCTGGGGCGTGAAAATCCTGCGCTATGAAATTAAGAACATTACGCCGCCCAAAACGGTGTTGAATGCCATGGAGAAGCAAATGCAGGCCGAGCGCGAAAAGCGTGCCGTGATTCTGCAGTCTGAAGGGGAGAAGCAGAGCGCCATCAACCTTGCCGAAGGACAGAAACAAAAAGTGGTTTTGGAATCGGAAGCGTTGCAGCAAAGACAAATCAACGAGGCCACCGGACAGGCAGAAGCCATCCGTGCCGTAGCAGAGGCAACTGCCGATGGCATCCGTTCTGTAGCCAAGGCCATACATTCAGATGGTGGCATGGAAGCAGTGCAGTTGCGGGTGGCTGAAAATCTGGTGGAACAATTCGGCAAGTTGGCTAAAACCAACAATACGCTGATTCTGCCCGCCAACTTTGCCGACATGGGCAGCATGATTTCTGCGGCCATGACCGTGGTGAAAAATCAACAGCAAACCCCAGGAAAAAACGCTTAATGGACGCAGCTATTTTTTGGGGCTCTGCCGGCCTGATCCTCATCATTGCGGATGTTGTTTTCGGCTCGTTTTTCATGCTTTTTCTGGGCGTAGGTGCTTTGGTTACGGGCGCTGCGGTTTGGTCGGGAACGCTGGCAAACCCGGTTTACCAGTGGCTTTGCTTTGCGTTGGTATCATTGAGCGGCGTGATATCCCTGCGCAAACCATTGATTCATCGTTTTGGTTCGAAGAGCGCCAAGGGATACGACGAACATACAGGGCAACGTGTTTTGGTATGCGAAGCCATTCCTGTCGGTGGCTCAGGCCGGGTGATGTACCGCGGTGCAGAGTGGCCTGCAAGAACTCTTGATGGTTCTGCGCTTGGACAAAACAGTCATGCCCTGATCCATGCGCTGGATGGCATCATGCTGATTGTTATTGCGGAAGCCTGAATTCCGGCATCCGGCGCGTCAAAATTGCACGCTCATGTTTCCACAAAGCCAGGTGTCTGCGTAAGGCAGTGGATCTACATGCCTTCCGGTAACACCAAAAAAGCGGCGGCCTTCAAGGCGGAACAACATGTGTTCATCCGCTTTAATATTCACACACAAGCCGAAACTTCCGGCGGTAAAGCCTTCAGGTCCAAGAACAGGCACGACCAATACCGATTGCGCATCCCGGAAGTATTCCACCCGGCCAGCCAATGACACTTTTGGCGTCAATTCCCGCGACAGAATGAAGTTGGCCTGCCACCAGGTTTCATTACGCCTTTCATTTAGGTCCCGTTTTGATGTTTGCATGCCCGCGTAGGCGCAAGCAGATGCTTTCCACGGGCTTGACGCATTCCATACCCAATAAACATCGGTAAAGAGCCGCAATCGATGTTCAGGCTGTAATGTACTGCGTTCATCTCCAACATAGGTATTCCAGGTGAAGGTATGGCCGGGCTTTGGTTGAAATTCCAGCTGCGTGCCCACCGATTTACGGTCATTTTGGTCATAAATCTGTTGCCATCCATTGACCAAATAAAGCGCAAGATTGGTTTTTGGGGAAAGCGGCATGCTGAGTTTTACGCCGCTCAGGTAGTAAGGGGAATTCTCGGAGGACATAGAGCGGGTGTACATCAATTGCTGCGCGCTGATGGCATTTTCATTGGTGTACGGTGAACCCAGGATTCCGGCATCCAACCAAATGTTCTTATTTTTAAAAAGCTTGTAACCGGCGGAAGCTTCCAGCAAGTTGCGCATTCCCGCTGGTTCCGCCGCGTAGTTGGAAGTCATATAGGTGCCGAAGGCAGGCACCAGGCGGGCACGAAGGCGATCTGTTTGGAGGGTGCATTCAATAAATGCAAGGTTGATATTCACCTCAGCCTGCCTGGCACTGGACACAAAATACGGAATTTGACCATCAGCAGGTTTGCTGAACAAGTATCCTGCATAGATGTCGGCATAGGCGCCAATTTTTAAATATTTCTGTGGTGGTATTTCTGAATGTGCGGTATCATGTTCAGGAGTTTGCGCCCGTACATCACCCATGACAACGGCAGCAGTAACAATGAAGCACAATAAAAGCAGTGTTTTGAACCATGAAGACGACATGTTCAAACTTAAAACGGAGGCTCCTCAATGTCAATGCCTGCACAAAAACAGCGCAAAACCTTTGGTGTTACCTGAACAGAAACAGTTACAATTGAGCTGCAGCAGCAGTCTTCAGCAATGTGCTGTTTTGGTGGTACCGTTCATTGGGGTGATAGATAAAGAACGCACTTCCATCGCGAATGGTGTTGATGACCGGTTCGGTAAGTGCTGCAGGCAGTGCAGGGCAGCCCCAGCTTCTTCCCACATATCCTTGTTGTTGCACGATTTGGTCACTTACATAATCGGCACCGTGCACCACAATACCGCGTTGTTCTGCCCGGTCATTCACTCCGCGCTCTTGTCCAAGCAGTCTGAGGGAAAGGCCGTGTTGTCCCACGTATGTTGGACCCGTGATGAAAAAGCCTAAACTGCTCATCAGGCTGTGTTCAACATTACTGAATCGGTTGGCGTAGCGGTCGCCACTATTTCGGCCGTGGCTTACATAGGTATGAAACACCACGCAGGTATCTTCCATATCTACCACAAAAAACCGTTTCGTGCCGCCGTGTTTGCTGAAATCGGCAATGCTCAGGTAGCGCGTATTTTTCAAAAGTCCTTCGGCCCTGAGTTTCAGGTAACCACTGAAGGCCGTTGCCCATGCGTGCATGCTGAGGCCCATTTTATTTAAGCCACTGCGTTCAAAGAGGCGCATGGTGATACGTGCTTCTTCGCTGTTACGCAGCCCAAGTGCTGTATTTTCCCCCTCGGGTGTAAAGGCGAGCCAGGAGCCGAGGAGCATCATGATCATCAAGCCTTTTCTCATCGGTCGAAACTTTACAAAAACCATTCCGTTCACGGGACATTGAAGCAATGGAATGCTACTTTCGCGTACAACATGCCCCGGAAAAGCATTTCGCTGGAAACATTTTTAGCCTTACGCCGCGAAGGATTGCCTGTTGCCGATGTGCGCAGCGAGCAGGAGTTTGCAGCCGGTCATATCCCCGGAGCACAGAACATCCCGCTCTTGATTGATGCGCACAGGGTCATTGTAGGAACTGCCTACAAACAACAAGGAAGAGAAGCGGCCATTCGAAAGGGGTGGGATTTAGCCGGACCTCGTTTCGGGAGTATATACAGTCAAGCCACCAAGATAGCCTCTGAAGGCGCTTTATTGCTTCATTGTTGGCGCGGAGGAATGCGGAGCGATTTGGCTGCATGGATCAGCGGCTACGGAGCTTTGGAGGTTCATGTTTTGGAAGGTGGTTATAAAACATACCGCCAACATGTGATGGCAACCCTATCTCAGGCACCGTTGCACCTGCATGTGCTTGGTGGAGCTACCGGAAGCGGTAAAACACAATACCTGCAGCTGCTGCGTAACAACGGTGCACAGGTAATAGACCTGGAGGCCCTTGCCAGCCACAAAGGGAGCAGTTTTGGCGCATTGGGCATGAAACCTCAGCCTACTCAGGAACAATTTGAGAATGCACTGGCGGAAGTACTTATGGGCCTGGACACATCCAAGCCTGTTTGGGTAGAATTTGAAAGTCGAACCATAGGCAGACTGGTTGTGCCCGAGGCCTTATTTCTGGCCATGCAGCAAGCACCTATGTTGGAGCTGCAGGTTGACAACATGGAGCGGATACAACGGCTCCTGCAGGAGTATGGGCATTTCCCGAAGGAAGCATTAGAAACGGCAACGCTGCGCATCGCCAAACGCCTGGGGGGATTAAAAACAAAACAGGCAATTGAAGCACTGTGCAACGGTAACATGGAGGCATGGATTCAATATTGCCTGGACTACTACGATAAAACCTATAATTATGGTTTGGCAAACCATCTTGGTGTGAAAGAAATAAAACAATGGTCTTGGAAGAACGCTATGCCGGAGGAGGAATGAATACCATTGCGGCAGAAATAAAAAAAGCACAGGCCTTGCGACCTGTGCTTTTTTGTTAGAAGTGATTCAGGAATTAATCTTCGGAGCGGCTCAGCGCGTAGATCACCAAACCAAAGCCGATTTTGTTCACGGCGTCGGCAATGTTGTACACGATGTCCATAGAAGCACTGGCGGCTGCAGGGTCAGAAACCAGCTGCATGCCAAACAGACCACCTGGAGTGCCCAGGATGTAGCCCAATGGATAAATAGCCCATCCTACCAGTACGAACCAAGCAAGAATTTTCACTGCTTTTGCTACCTGAGGACCTGCGTTTTGTGCCAGTTTTGCCACATCGCCGAACCAAATCAGGTACACGATGTAGAAGTAAGCCAAACCAGAAATTACGCCCCACATCACGCTGTTATCGCGGTCAATGGTTTCTCCGAAATAGCCGGTTACCAGCATCACCAATGAAGCGGTGATCAAGGTCCACATGAGACCGATCTTAGCACCTGCCTTGCGTGTGATGAGGTAGAACTCAACGCACATCAGCGGTACAGTAAGGATCCAGTCCACATAACGGAAGAAGGTTGGCGATTCGCCGGTTTCCAGGTTGTAACCACGCATGTAGTAGTAGTGAACTGCTGCAATGAATGTGATTAATCCTGAAACGAGGATTGAGGTTCTCCACTTCGGATTGGTATTACCCATTTCGAAGAAGAAGAAGACGGACGCGGCCATCATGGCCATGGTGCCGATGAAGAACGTAAAGGCTACGTAGTTGTCGGCTGCAATTTTGAGTGATTCTAGTACCATATGGTTTGATTAATGGGTTTCGATATAGGAACAACAAGTTTCGATGAAAGTTTTTTGAAGTAGAAAAAAAATTTAAAAAATTCTGCGCGAAGCTGAATGAACCGAAGCCGGACGGGCTTCAACATTGCTTCGGATGGTGGTATTGTGGAAGCAAAAAGAAGCATAGGTAGCATGATTTTGCTGTTTTGTGCTTCGGTGTTGAAGGTGTTTCAGCGTTCAACCGTATCTATCAGAACGTTTTGTGTATTCAGAACGTCATTAAAAGACAATCAGGAAGGTAAAATGTTTGATACCTTCTATTTGAGGTGGCCATGAATTGGGTTGACGTTCCTTGACTACAAAGCGAAGGAATGGCTGTTTTTATTGAATTTATTTCGCTGCAACAGTACTGATTATCTTTGCGCCCTCATTTCAAAACTGTCCATGATGTACCGCACCCTGAAGCATGTAAACTGGCCCGACCTGGAACTTGGCGTTTTGGATGGCTGGAAACGTGCGGAAACGTTTCGTCAAAGCATTGAAAACCGCAAGGATGCCCCGGTATTTACCTTTTTTGAAGGGCCTCCAAGTGCCAATGGAATGCCTGGCATTCACCACGTGATGTCGCGCGCACTCAAGGATATTTTCTGTCGGTATAAAACCCTGCAGGGATTTCGGGTAGATCGCCGCGCGGGATGGGATACGCATGGACTTCCCGTGGAGTTGCAAGTGGAGAAGCGCCTGGGCATTACCAAAGAAGACATCGGCAAAAGCATCAGCATTGCCGACTATAATCGGGAGTGTCGTAAAGATGTGATGCAGTTCAAGGACACCTGGGATCAGCTTACAGAACGTATTGGCTTTTGGCTGGACCTGGACCATCCTTATGTAACCTACGAGAACAACTACATAGAATCACTTTGGAACCTGCTTCAGCAGTTGTACCGAAAGGGTTTTCTATATAAAGGCTATACCATTCAGCCGTATTCACCTGCCGCGGGGACCGGGTTAAGCAGTCATGAACTCAATCAGCCAGGCACCTATAAAATGGTGAAGGATACTACCGTGGTGGCGCAGTTTAAACTGCAAGCCACCACCGACGAATACCTGCTGGCCTGGACTACCACGCCATGGACACTGCCCGGAAATACAGGGCTTGCTGTGGGTCCGGACATCGATTACGTTCAGGTACAAACCTTCAACCCGTACACCGGCGTTCCGATTAAGCTGTACCTCGCGCAGAACCTGTTGGGCCGCTGGTTTGATCCGGCAGGTGCCGAAGCGGATCCGGCATCCTGGAAACCCGGCGATAAAACCTTGCCCTGGAAGGTGTTAAAACACCTCAAGGGCCGCGAACTTGAAGGCATCCGCTACGAGCAGCTGCTGCCCTATACCCAACCCGAAACAGGAGATAACTTCCGCGTGGTTTGTGCCGATTTTGTTACCACCGAAGACGGTACCGGCATCGTTCACCTCGCACCAAGCTTCGGCGCCGACGACTTTCGCACCGCGCAATCAAACAACCTGGGCAGCCTGACCTTGGTTGACAGACAAGGTCGTTTTGTTCCCGAAGTGACAGATTTCGCCGGTGAATTTGTCAAAGAAGCCTTCCTGAGCGAAGCGCAAAAAGAAACCGCCAGGCAACAACAGGGGCGCGACAAATACCTCAGCGTGGACGAGCGCATCTCCATCAAGCTCAAACAAGAAAACAAAGCCTTTCGCGTAGAGAAATACGAACACAGCTATCCCCATTGCTGGCGTACCGATAAGCCCATCCTTTATTATCCATTGGAAAGCTGGTTCATACGCACCACTGCAGTAAAAGACCGCATGGTGGAATTGAACAAAACCATCAACTGGAAGCCCAAAGCTACCGGCGAAGGACGTTTTGGAAATTGGCTGGAGAACCTTGTTGACTGGAACCTGAGCCGCAGCCGTTATTGGGGAACACCTTTGCCCATCTGGCGCAGCGATGACGGATCAGAAGAACGTTGCATAGGTTCCATGGAAGAACTCCGGGAAGCCTGCAACGAAGCTGTTGCGGCGGGATTCATGCAGGTGAATCCAGTGGATCAGCCGGATTTCGAATTGCATCGACCCTGGGTAGATGACATCATCCTTTGCAGTCCGCAGGGTAAGCCCATGCGCCGCGAAACAGATTTGATCGACGTTTGGTTCGACAGCGGCGCCATGCCTTATGCGCAATGGCATCTGCCTTTCGAAAACAAGGATCAGTTTCAGCGCAGCTTTCCTGCGGATTTCATCGCGGAAGGCGTGGATCAAACGCGCGGCTGGTTCTTCACCCTGCACGCCATCGCCGTGATGCTGCACGACAGCGTGGCCTATAAAAATGTAGTGGCCAACGGGCTGGTGCTCGACAAGAATGGCAACAAGATGAGCAAGCGCCTTGGCAATGCCGCAGATCCGTTCAAAACGTTGGAGCAGTATGGCGCCGATGCCCTGCGCTGGTATATGATCAGCAATGCACCACCGTGGGACAACCTGAAGTTTGACCTTGAAGGAATCGCCGAGGTACAGCGCAAATTCTTCGGAACCCTTTACAATACCTACAGTTTCTTTGCTTTGTACGCCGGTGTAGATGGCTTTGTATACAATGCGGAGGAAAAGATACCTTTTGAGCAGCGTTCCGAGTTGGATCGCTGGGTGCTTAGTAAATTGCATTCACTCATGCAACAGGTGGAAGTGGCCATGGATGATTACGATCCAACCAAAGCCACCCGAGCCATCGAAGATTTTGTAACCGAGCAGCTCAGCAACTGGTATGTGCGCCTGAGCCGTCGCCGTTTCTGGAAGGGCGAAATGAACGCAGACAAGCAGGCGGCCTACGAAACCCTTTATGAGTGTTTGTTACGCGTAAGCCAAATGATCAGTCCGGTGTCGCCATTTTTCAGTGAGTGGTTGTATCAAAGCCTCACGGAACCCCTGCAAAAAGGTGTAGGATCTGTGCATCTGAGTAATTTCCCCAAAGCAGAAACAGCATGTATTGATGCAGAGCTGGAGGCGACCATGCAGGTAGCACAAAGCCTGTGCAGCATGGTGTTCAGCATCCGCAAGAAGGAAAAGCTGCGCGTGCGACAACCGCTGAGCCGCATCATGGTTCCGGTTACCGGTCCTGAATTCCGCCGCAGGCTGGAACATGTGGAAGCATTGATACTCAGTGAAGTAAACGTCAAGGAATTACAATATCTGGCCGAGGACAATGAAGTACTTGTGAAAAAGATCCGTTTGAACTTCAAGGCATTGGGGCCGCGCGT
Organism: uncultured Flavobacteriaceae bacterium; assembly: GCA_964586595.1. Lineage (GTDB taxonomy): Bacteria > Bacteroidota > Bacteroidia > NS11-12g > UBA955 > REEB481. The sequence goes on from CAZPHB010000020.1 coordinate 31,992, forward strand.
GGGCGGAGGCATGAAAGAGCTTCAGGAATTGGCCAGGCATTTCACCCAAGAGCAAATCCGGCAGCTGGAAGTGCAGGAAAATTTGTCCATCAACCTTACACAAGGACCATTCGAATTGCGTATTGAAGAAGTAGAAATCAGCGCCGAAGATATTCCCGGCTGGCAAGTAGCCACCGACGGAAGCCTGACCGTAGCATTGGATGTAACCCTTACAGATGAATTGCAGGCTGAAGGCTGGGCTCGAGATGTGGTGAACCGCATTCAGAATATGCGCAAGGAAAGCGGGTTGCAGGTTACCGACCGCATCGTGGTGAACTATCATTCCGATGATCAACTTGCCGATGCCTGCACCCGTTTTAGCAGTTATATTTGCGGCGAAGTGCTGGCTGATTCCTTAAACCGCATGGAAGAACTTGTGGGCGAAGCGATTGAATTAGAAGGAAAAAGCATCAGCATTCACATCATACCATCTTAAAAACATCCACTGATTTCGCTATGGAAAAAAATCGCTACACAGAAGAAGACCTTAAGGAATTCCGTGAATTGATCAACAAGAAACTCGAGGTTGCCCGAGAAGAGTTTAATACTTTGCAAAGGCAGCTGCGCGATGGAAATGAAAACGGAACCGACAGCACCAACAACAATTACCTCACACTGGATGACGGTGCCGATACCTTCGAAAAAGAAAACCTTACACAGTTGGCCGGCAGACTTAAAAAATTCATCAACAACCTGGAAGCAGCGCTGGTGCGGGTTGAAAACGGAACCTACGGTGTGTGCAAGGTAACCGGAAAACTCATCCCCAAGGAACGCCTGCGCGCGGTACCGCATACCACGATGAGTATCGAAGCCAAACTGGGTCAGAAATAAGTGGAACAAGAAGCTTCCCTCCAGCCAGCTCCTTCCATTTGGAAGCGTCTGGTGTTGCCCATAGCCATCATTGTTGCAATACTGATTGCCGATCAGGTGCTTAAAGTTTGGGTAAAAACCCACATGACCTGGCGCGAACAGTTCAGCATTTTCGGCGACTGGTTCGTGATGCATTACACAGAAAACAATGGCATGGCCTTCGGGATAGAACTGGGCGGACGGTTGGGTAAATACCTCCTTACCAGCTTCCGCATCGCTGCCGTGATGTTTGGCTGTTGGTACCTGTATAAGCAGGCTTCACAGAAAGCCAAAATGGGTTTCCTGATATGCATCGCTCTTATCATTGCCGGAGCCCTTGGAAACATTATTGATTCCGTGTTTTACGGTGTCGTGTTCAAGGAACGCAATTTTTATCCGGGCGGCTGGTTCGAAGGAAGGGTAGTGGACATGTTCTATGCACCCATTTGGGAAGGTTATCTCCCCACCTGGTTTCCCCTTTGGGGTGGTGAACATTTCACCTTTTTTGGTGCCATCTGGAACATCGCCGATGCTGCCATCAGCATTGGTGTAATCAGCATCCTCGTATTTCAGAAATACCTGTTCACACCAGACCAAACAACACCTGTGTCACAGGCTGAAGAAACAGCGCAGGAAGCATCATAACACAAAAAGCGCAGCATAAAAAAAGCGACCCATCGGGTCGCTTTTTTGTTTTCGGATGAAATGAAGTATCAGTTGCCGGCAATAGCCTGCAGGGCCTTCTGTTGTTCTGCAGTCCAGTTTGAAGAGGCGGCCACTTCCTTCATGATGGCCTGTGCGGCGCTTTGCTGTTTGAAATAGGCCAGCGCATCTTTCGCCGGATTGCTGAGCCTGCTGTTGAAGCTCAGCGTAGCTTCAAACAGGTTGCGACAAACCTGTTCGTTGAAGTGGTTCAGTCGTTTCAAGGCATCAAAAGCATTGACACGTGTGCGGAACTCGTACATGTTCCCGGCATAATCGGTAATCATGCCTTTTATGGTGCCGGCCTGTTCCGGGAATTGCCTGCATGCCAGTTCCAGCCTGCGGATGTGCAAGCCGTGCTGGTTCCCATACAATCCTTTGGTAATTTCCAGGTAACCGGTGCGTTTGGAAGCATCGATTTGCCATGCCATCAATTTCACCAAAGCTGTTTCGATGATGCCATAAGAAGAATCTTTAAGGGCCAATTCAAGCACAGGTGCCGTCTGATCATTTGCAGGAAGTGATTCCACCACAGCGCGGCGCACGTCCACTTCAGGGTCCAGCATCAAGGTACGGGCAATGGCCGGATCCTGCGCTTTCACCATCATGCGTGCCAGTTCCGCGCGGATGCTGCGGTGGCTTTCCTTAGCAAAACGTTCAGCCAAAAATCCTGCCGGGAAAGATGCACCCATTTTACCCAAGGCAACCAATGCATCGTATCTGTCGAGCATGCTGTTGGCCAATTGCGCCTGTGCAAGTAACTCTTCTGCCGTTTTCTGGAACGTAACCTTTTTAAGGATGTTGGACTGTTCGTCAAACAAGGCAAACGCAAATTCTTTTCCGGGCGTCAAAGGGAAAAATACCTGCTGGAACGGCTTGTCCACCATCACCTGGCGACGTTCTGAACTTCCGTCTTTGTAATACACCGCAAACCACACAGGCATTTTAAAGATGCCCACGGTAGGTTCCTGTTTGTGTATTTGCTCCACAGTGAACACCAAATTCTTACCTGAAGTAAGGGTTTGCACCTTGTAATGAGGTTCGCCACCGCGCCAGATCCATTGGTCGAAGAACCAGTCCAGATTCACACCTGAAGCGTCAATGATGGCTTTTTGCAGATCATTCGTTTCCACCGTGCCGAAGGCATGGCGGTCCAGGTACAATTTGATGCTGCGGTGGTAGGCATCTTCGCCCAACACGTAGCGCATCATGCTCAGCACGGAAGCGCCTTTAGGGTAATGACGTGCGGTGCCCGGGTTGGAATGGCGCACGGGTAGGCTGTTTTTCTCGCCGGCGGCAATGGCGGCATTCATGTTGCCTCTTTGCTGCCATTTCATTTCATCTTCACCCATCAGCCTGCGGAATACGAGGGTAGGGTAGAAGGTAGCAAAGCTCTCTTGTAGCCACTGATCGGCATCGGTACGGGCGGTAACCAGATCGCCGAACCACTGGTGTGCCGCTTCGTGGGCGTTCACGCCCACATAATTACGGTCCAGATAACCGCGGGAATCAATCCAGAAGAAATCACCAAACACGGTGGCACCGGTGTTTTCCATGGCGCCGTAAAGGAATTCCTGCACCATCACCTGTGCGTAAGAACCCCAGGGATACGGATAACCGGTTTCGTCTTCCAGCGCTTCAATGATGGCTTCGCTGTATTTGCTGCTTGGCTCCAGCCGTTCAGGATGTTCCGGGTAATACCAGAACTGAATGGGCGTGCCTCGTTTGGTGGCGGTGCGCTTTACGGCGTAGCGGTCGATGGCCAGCATCAGCAGGTAGCCCGCGTGCGGGTTGTTGATGCGGTAATGCCACAGTTTGTTGCCATCGCCTTCTTCTTTATTGCTCAACAACTGGCCGTTCGACAGTACCTGATAGGTTTTGTCAAAATGCACCTTCACTTCGGTCACGAATTTGTCGCTGCGCTGATCAATCATGGGAATCCAGTGGCGGTTGTCGATGCCTTGTCCCTGGGTCCAGATCTGACGGCGGCTCATGTGCGCAGGATCGGTGATTTCCGGCAGCTTCCAGCCTACGAAATAGATGCCGCGTTTCGGATTGGCTTCGTATTCCAGTTCCATGGCATATTCCTGTCCTACGCCTTTCAGTCCATCGAACACCATGATGATGCCGTTGTTGTTGCTGCGCCAGCGCGCGGGAACTGCTACTTCCTGTGCTGCTCCTTTGGCATTGCTGTTTATTTTCCATGCTTTTACCTGTTTGACACGAATGCCCGGGCCGTCCAGGAATACGGTATCCACCTGCTGTTGCAGCAATTTAAACTTGTGTTTCACGCGGCCCATAACCAAACCTTCTGCAGGTTTGAATGAAACCTCCAGAGTCATGTGGCTTACGTCGATGTTGCGGTCGGTTTCGTGCGCTCCGGGATCCAGGTCGTAGGTTTGGTAGTCCTGTGCCCGAAGGCTGCTGCCAAGGCTGTACAAACAGATGGCGCTGAGCAAAAGAAGGCGGATGAACATATCCGACAAAAATAAGCGCGCCGGACTTTTTCCAATTTTCTTCGGAAATGTTTCCCTGCCTTAGCCGAACAGCAGGCTGAACACTTCATCCACCCTGCCGGCCTGGATGATTTTGATTTTGCGCTTCTCAGGCTCCTGCAAGCGGTTGTATTTGCTTACGATGATTTGATTGAACCCCAGTTTTTCGGCTTCTGCGATGCGCTGTTCAATGCGGTTTACGGCGCGTACTTCGCCGGCCAGTCCTACTTCTGCGCAGCAAACGGTGTCGCCGGGCAGCGCCAGATTCTGGTAGCTGCTCAGAATTGCCGCCACAATGCCCAGATCCATTCCGGGATCTTCCACACGCAGTCCGCCGGCAATATTCACAAATACATCCTGTGCGCCCAGCCTGAAGCCGCAGCGCTTTTCCAGCACCGCCAGCAGCATGTTCAGGCGGCGCAGGTCGTATCCGGTACAGGTGCGCTGTGGCGTTCCATATACCGCACTGCTCACCAGCGCCTGCGTTTCGATCAGCAAAGGGCGCAGGCCTTCCATCGCAGCAGCAATGGAAATGCCACTCAACGCCTCGTCGCGTTGGGATATCAGGATTTCCGAAGGATTTTCTACCGGGCGCAGGCCGCTTCCGGTCATCTCGTAAATGCCCAGTTCGCTGGTGTTTCCAAAGCGATTTTTCAGCGTGCGCAGGATGCGGTAGGTATGGTGGCGGTCGCCTTCAAACTGCAATACCGTATCGACCATGTGTTCCAGGATTTTCGGGCCTGCCAGTTGTCCGTCTTTGTTGATGTGTCCGATGAGGAATACGGGCACATCGGCGGTTTTGGCATAGCGCATCAGGGCCGAGGCGCAGTCGCGGATCTGTGAAATGCTGCCCGGGGCGCTTTCGATGCTGTCGGTATATAAAGTCTGGATGCTGTCCACAATCACCAGTGCCGGCTGATGCTCTTCCAGCCTTTGCAAAACAGCTTCCACCTGGGTTTCGGTGAGGATAAAGCACTGTTCGTTGACAATACCGATCCGTTCGGCGCGCATTTTCAGCTGTTCTTCACTCTCTTCGCCACTCACATACATCACCTTTTCGCCCAGCTGCAGGGCAACCTGCAACAACAGCGTGCTTTTCCCGATGCCCGGTTCACCGCCGCACAAGATGAGTGATCCCGGAACGATGCCGCCACCCAGCACGCGGTTCAGTTCGGCATCGCGGCAAACCAGTCTGGGGCTGGCCAGCGGTTCAATATCGCCGATGCGCACGGCCTGCGGGCGAAGTCCGTCTTCACGACGTCCCCAGGCCGGAGCTTTGGTTCCCGCCTTTTCCAGCACTTCTTCAACAAGCGTATTCCATCCGCCACAGGTTGGACAGCGGCCCACCCATTTGGGCGCCTGATGTCCGCACTCCTGACACACAAACACATTACGGGTTTTGGCCATAAGGCAAAGAACGTGTTTGTGAGGGAGAGAATCATTAATGAAATGCCGTCGGAAGCTTGCTCAATTGAAAAATTGAACGGCAATGGGTTACATAAGCTATTGGTGCATGGGAGCATGAGCATATGCCATAAATAAATGATTTGCCTGTTTGAAAATAATAATAGGCGTTCATGTTTTTTATTAAAATCCGGTTTCTAGTCTTGAACTATGTTGCAATCACTAAATATATGCTATGAGTAACCTCCAAAACCTCAAAGAAGAAGAGCTGGCCTCCATGGCCATGCAAATTGAAGCACTGGCCGCACAGAAATCGGAAAAGGATTTGTACATGGCGTTGGGAAACGCGCTGTACGACAGCGGGATTGTACTCGATGAACACGGCGCTCTTTCGCTTGACGCCTTTGATTTCTTTGACAACAAGCAGTTAAACCTCAGCAAATCATTCGACTTTGTTTC
>CAZPHB010000021.1:0-2302 GCA_964586595.1 uncultured Flavobacteriaceae bacterium
GTGAAGAAGTCGAAACGCCGCGAAAAAGGACTTACAGACACCGTCAGCGCCGTATTATTATTGCAGGTGTATTTGCAGCAGCAGTCATGATTCTTCCCATTTACGCTTACGGCAGTCCGGTGCTTAGGCAGAAGGCCGAACCCATCAGTCCCGATTATCCGGGTCTGAAGGAACTGATCGCCAACATGTACGAAACAATGTATGCCAGCAATGGAATTGGATTGGCGGCGCCACAAATCGGCCTGCCCATCCGTTTGTTCGTGGTGGATGGCAGCGAAATCGACGACATCGACCCCGTAGATTTCAAACAAACCTTCATCAACCCGGTCATCCTCGACGAGTTTGACACGAAATGGAGTTTTGAGGAAGGATGCCTGAGCATTCCGCAGGTGCGGGAACATGTGAGCCGCCATGCAAAGCTGCGCATCCGTTATCAGGATGAACAATTCCGCGAGCACGAAGCCGAATTTGACGGCATGGCCGCGCGCATCATCCAACACGAGTACGACCACATCGAAGGCGTGCTGTTCACCGACCGTATTTCTCCTTTGAAGCGCAACCTGTTGAAGGGCAAGCTGAGCAACATCAGCGCCGGCCGGGTAAACGTTTCCTACCGCATGAAATTCCCGAAAGCACGTTGAATGCGAAGCTCCGCGCCCTGATTGAACTTGTTCGGCCACTGAACCTGCTGATCATCCTGCTCACACAGGCATTGTTCATGGCGAAAGGTGCGGACTGGTTGGATTTTGGTGCTGCGGATTTCCTGCGCAGTTTCAACCCCAACCTGCTGCGCTGGCAGGATGCTTTTTTTCTGATGATGGCCACTACCGCTGCCGCCGCAGCAGGCAATGTGGTGAACGATATTGAAGGCCAGGCTGCCGATGCCGTAAACAAACCCGAGCGCCGCCGCGTGGGAACGGTCATCAGTGTGCGCAGCGCTTGGATCTGGTACTGCATCTTACTGCTTCTTTCCCTGTGCGCCGCCTGGATGCTGGACCTCACCTTTTTCCTGTTTACCCTGGTGGTGAATTTGTTGCTGTTCTTCTACAGCAGCGATTTGAAGGGAATGCCTCCCGCTGGGAACATGCTGGTGGCCATGCTTACCGCTTCGGTGGTGTTTGTGGCGCGGAAAGGCATTGAAGATGCTTCTGCCTTGCCTTTCAGCGAGTTTACCATGATTGCTTTTCTGCTGAATCTGGCGCGCGAATGGGTAAAGGATGTGGACGACAGGGAAGGTGATGAACGCGCCGGCCTGCGCAGCATGGCGGTGGTTTATGGTTCGGTGCACACCCTGAGGCTTACTGGCTGGGTGCTGCTGTTGGCCGTGCTCCTCATTACCGCGGTGGCTTTGTTTTATCCCGCCGGAATGGTTTTTCGCGTGCATCTGCTGCTGGCAGCTGCTGGCACCGGCTACATGACGTTTTCTGTGTGGCAGGGAAATGCCGCAGGCTTGGCCTCAAGCAAACTGAAATGGCTGATGCTGTTCGGCATGCTGGCTGTACTTTGGGTATAAAGTTGGTTCTTGAATACCGAGCCCTTACCGCATTGCTTCAACCTGGAGGGCACGCGCAGAAGCAGCCGATTTTTTCCCGAACTTTGCAGCCCTTTTTAATACCGTGTTAGCGCTTACCGATTTCAGCTTCGAATTTGCCGGCAGATACCTCTACCGCAACGCATCCTGGCACATCAAGCCGGGCGAAAAAATAGGACTGGTCGGCAAAAACGGCACAGGTAAATCAACCCTGCTTCGTCTGATTTCCGGAGAATACGACCTGCGTGAAGGCATCATGAACAAAACCGGTGGCCTGACCATCGGCTTCCTGAACCAGGACATGCTTTCCTATGAATCCTCGGAACCCATCCTTCAGGTAGCGCGTCAAGGCCTCGGACGTTTGGTTCAGCTGGAGAAGGAAATCAACGAGCTCTTGGTGCAGATTGAAACCGACCACAGCGACAAAACGCTGAACCTGCTGGCCGAGAAGCAGGAAGAGTTCGGCACCCTGGGCGGCTATGAATTGGATAACGAAGCCGAGAAAATCCTGGAAGGTCTGGGTTTCGAAACCTGGCAACTGAATCAGCCACTCCATTCGTTCAGCGGCGGCTGGCGGATGCGCGTCATGCTGGCCAAGTTGCTGCTGCAACAGCCGGATTTGCTGCTGCTCGACGAACCCACCAACCACCTGGATATGCCCAGCATTGAGTGGCTGGAAGAATACCTCAGCGAATACCGCGGCACCTTCGTGATTGTGTCGCACGACCGTTTTTTCATGGATCGCGTGGTTACCCGCGTGGTGGAAATTGC
>CAZPHB010000021.1:2402-11295 GCA_964586595.1 uncultured Flavobacteriaceae bacterium
GTATTCAAGAAAATCAAACTGCTCAGCGGTGGTGAAAAAGCCCGTGTGGCCCTGGCCAAAACCTTGGTTCAGGAAAGCAACCTGCTGCTGCTTGACGAACCTACCAACCACCTGGACATCCAAAGTTCAGGATTGCTTGCCGAAGCCCTGAAAAACTACAAGGGCAGCTTCGTACTCATCAGCCACGACCGCTATTTCGTTTCGGAAGTGGCCAATAAAATCTGGTACGTGGAAGATGGCCTCATCAAGGAATATCCTGGCAATTATCCCGAGTTTAACGAATGGTTTGCGCGCCGTCAGGAGCAGATGGCCGCTCAGGAACCCAAGCCCCAGAAACAGGAAAAGCCTGTGCCCGCTCCGGTGAAAGCTACAGAAAATCCATCGCGCGTAAAGCAGCTGGAGAAAGAGCTTGAAGCCGTTCAGGTAAAACTGGATACACAGCAGGCGCAGCGTGCCGATCTGGAAGCGCGGCTGGCCAATCCGGAAGTGGCCGCAGATCTTGCCCTGGTTGGGAAATTGGGACAGGAACATGAAGCCTTGTGCCGGAACATCGAACAGCTGCAGGGCGAATACGACCGGCTGTTGGAAGCCTGGATGGAAGGGCAGTCCTGAAAAAAGAAGCGCCTCCCTGAAGTTCAGAGAGGCGCTTGAATATCCAATGCCGGCCCGAGCCTAATTCTGGATGTAATGTTTGGCTTTTTGCAGCTTCATTCGGTTGTTTTTGGGCTTGTTGCGCGCGGCATGCGCATGGCTGCTTTTCGACGCAGTCTTGAATTCATCCAAACCCAATACGCTTAGCGAACCGCCGGCATGTTCAAATTCGGCCTGCAGGTGATGCAGGTTGTCGGAAACCGTGTGATCTACAAGGTTGCAGGCGCTCAGGTCGATGCTGGCATGCGCGGTGCGCGGGATCAGTACCAGTTGCTTTTTGATGCCCAGCCAGTTGCTGAATACCGCCGCCCCGGCCACCTTTAGGGTATTGCCCTGCCGTGCGGTATGTGCGCGGAAAATAGCACCCAGAGGCGCACCAAATACCAATTGTGTGATCAGCTTTGTCAAAATGCCAGCGCCAATGCCAATCAACAAATCGGTAGCCAGGGTTACGATGATGGTGGTGCAGAAAATAATCAGTTGTTCTGTACCCACTTTGGCCATCAGTCCGAACTCCCTGGGGCTGGCCAGCTTGAAGCCTACGCCAATCAGCATGGCGGCCAGTGCCGGCAACGGAATCATGTCGTTGAACTGTAAATCCAAAATCAGGAAGATCATGATGAACACGCCGTGGAAGAAGTTCGCCCAGCGGGTGCGTGCACCATTGCTCACATTGGCGCTGCTTCGCGCTACTTCGCTGATCATGGGTAAGCCTCCAAATACACCGGCCAGCATGTTGCCTGCACCCACGGCCATCAAGTCTTTATTGGCGTCGCTTTTCTGATGGTTCGGGTCCAGCATGTCCACAGCTTTAACGGTAAGCAGCGATTCCAGGCTTCCCACCAGGGCAAACATGATGACATATTTGATGAAGATTCCGGTTTGCGCCATGCCGCCAAAGTCAACATCCACTTCCAGTGTTTCGGCAAGGTTGTGGTCGAAATGAACCAGTTGGCCATGCTCCAAACCTAGGAATTTTGAAAGTGGAACAGCCAACAACAAAACCACAATGGGTGCGGGTATTTTTCGAAGCCATGCATGTTTTACCTTAGGCCAAAGCAAAACAATCAGCAAACTGCTCAATCCAACCAATGCTGCTGTTCCGGCATGGTTTGCAAGCGTATGCGGAAGCCTGGCAATGAGTTCTAATGGTTCAACCAAAGCCCTGCCAAACTCATCTTTTGGACTTACGCCAAGCAGGATGTGTGTTTGTTTGCTGATGATGATGATGCCGATGGCAGCCAACATGCCGTGTACCGCGCTTAATGGAAAAAAATCAACCAGCGAACCCAGCCGGATGAAGCCAAATAAGATTTGAATGGCCCCGGCAACAACCACGGCACCCAGGGCGTATTTCCATCCCAGGGTTACATCGCCATGTCCTAACTCTGCCACTGCACCGGCAACAATCACAATCAATCCGGCGGCCGGCCCTTTGATGGTAAGCCTGGATCCTGCAATCAGCGAAACAAATAATCCGCCGATCATGGCGGTAATCAGACCCATTATGGGCGGAAAATCGCTGGCCTTTGCAATGCCAAGGCTTAATGGAAGGGCCAACATAAATACCAGAAAACCGCTTAAGGCATCCTGGCGGAAGTGTTCTTTAAGCCCGGACCATCCGTCGGCGGGCATCTTTTTATCATGGGAATTCATGTGTTTTTTTTGGGGGGTTAGAAGAAGATTTGATATTGCAAGGTGTACGCGTTCTTGCGCGCGCCGGATGTTTGATGCCCATCGGCATAAACCAGAAATCCGGGTCTGTTTTGATAATCCAGGCTTATTTTGGCTTTGTGTCCCTCAAGCAGGCAGTTCATGCCCAGGTTATAGGTATTGCAGGGTATTCCCAGGCGGTCAAAACGTGCCAGTGTGGCGGCGGCATAAGGCATGAACCGCCTTTTCCCTGCATGAATCTGTTCAGGCAACAGCCAGCCTGTTTGGGCATAGAGTACTTTGCCGCTGCCGAACATCGGGTAGGCATTGCCAAACTGGGGTCCTGCATCCTTGGCCAAACCGCTGAGCGCAGTGCCGCTGGCTGGATTCATGATGCCGTTGAAGCGCAGATAGTCTTTCCCATAAAGGGTGAAGAACAATCCTGCGTATGCGGAAAGCGCGCTGCCTTTGCTTCGTTTCAAAGGAATATCCAGATAAGATTCCACACAGAAAAGGTTCATGTCCTCATATATGGTGTCGGCACCATTGCTTCGCCACATGGCTTTCCGCTGATGTATGGCTCCGGCAGCCAGGTTGAAAACCTTCTTCTTTCCCAGATAAGTGCCTGTCATATAGGGAGTGGTATGACTTTCATGTTCCAGAAACTGCCACATCAGATAGCCTTGCAGCTGCGCATGTCGGCCTTTTTGGGCGAATGTGGCATGACTGCTCAGATCGGGCAACGATAGTCCGTTGCTGCTTATCGGAAAAGGATCGCTGAGGGAAAACCTGTAATCCAGGTGATGCAGCTGTCCACGGGCGTACACAGACAATTTCCGGCTGAACTGATCGGTCTGGTCCACGGTGGTTTGCGCGAAAACCGGAACATCCATGGTCATGATGCTGCCAATGGAAGGCTGCGAAAACCTGGAAAGCCCGTTGGCAATGGTCAGGCCGCTGCCCAGCTTCAGCTGATTTCCCTTGAAAGCCTTGTATTCACAAACAGCGTCGTGAAAGAAAGCGGCTACTTTCCGGCTTCCAGCATATTGCGCCTGGGCGTTGAAATTGTTCTGACCAAATTGGAAATACACAAACACACGGTCGTTCAGCTGACCGAACAGCTGGAATCGGGTGCGGCGCAAGCCGATGTCGAAGGTGTGGTTGGCGGCCATCCCCTGCATGAGCGTGCCGGGCTGACTTTGATTGTAGCGCAGCCACACCTGATTCAGCAGGGTTGCCTGGATGAAATGTGTTCCTTCTTTGTTCAGGTTTAGTTTGAGGGCTTCCAGTTCATTCCCCTGAGCCCGAGCCGGGGCTGCCGCGGAAAGCAACAGCATGGTCATCATGAATTTATTCCAAAGATTCATAAGCATTTCAGGAAGATTCAATGGCTGTGGGTTGATACGTTTTCACATGCGGACCAAGGAACAGGCGTGCATAAATCCGCACGATTGAAATGCCTCCGATGATGAATCCGCCCGAGTTAAGCAGCGCCAGCCAGAACTGATGTTCCTGGATGTGGCTGAAAATCAGGTCTTCTCCGATAAAGGTGGGAGAAATCGGGAAGCCCATCAATCCGAGGCTGGCCAGCAGAAAAAGCAGCGCAAACCTTGGATGTTCATGAACATGGCCGAAATAACGGTTCAGGCTGAAATACCCAGGTTCTGCCTTGCGCAGGCGGAACAAACCATACAATCCGGCACCACCCATTACCATTATACCGCTCAAATAGGTCAGCGTATGGCTTAAGTCGAAATGGTCGTTAAAGGAAACGGCCAGGGCCATCCAGAAGTGGTTCATGATGAGCAGCGTCCAGGCAAGCAGCGGCGCCTGTCGTTCTGAAAACGATTTCAGTACCATCAGAAATCCAAGCCCGGAACAGACGAGGGGCAATACGTGCATCCAGTGCTCAGGTATGGATTTTCGGTAATAAAGTCCGATCAGTCCCGCCACATACAAGGGAAGGAAATAATACACCACGTTGCGAAAGCGCAGGAAATCGATTTGGTGGCCCAGACGCTTGATGGGATGAAACACCCACTTGTTTATGAACACATCCAGGTTCCATTCCCTCAGGCTCAGCATGATCAGGCTGGCACCGAGCCGACCAGGCGCTTTTTTAGATGCGGCTCCGTGTGTTGCGTTTTTGTTGTAAAACTGCTCACGGATGAGGTAGCTCACTACCGACGGAGAAACCAGCAGCTGATAGGTCCGCAAAAAGGCGTTTCCGGTAAAGTGGATCAGCGCCAGTACTTTCAGTCCCAGGGCTATTTCAACGAAAATCAATCCTATCTGGGCAATGGAAGCATAGGCAATCTGGGTTTTTGCCGACGACTGAACCCTCGCGATTCCGCTGGCTACCAGGCTGGTCAATAATCCTAAAGCTCCCGTAACTATGCGCATCAACAGCTGGTGTTCCCAGAACGGAAAGGTGCGCAGCAGCAGAAAGACACCGAAATGCACCGACAAGGAGCCGTAAAAGATGGCACTTGAAGGTGTGGGGCCTTCCATGGCTCTGGGCAACCAGCTGGAAAAGGGCAACTGGGCCGATTTCGCAGCTGCGGCCAGCAACAGCATCAGGGAAATGAACACGCCGGCATTGCTATGATTAAGCAAATGGTCGTGCACCAGCTGGGCATTGTTCATTTTGGCAAAGGTGATGTTCTCGTGCCACAGGTGGTGGCTGGCCCACATCGCCAGCAAAATCCCCAAATCGCCGATGCGGTAAATCGAAAATACCTTCACGGCATTTCGAACCGGCAGGTAGCGGTCGCGGTAAAAGGCAATCAGCAGAAAAGAGGAAATCCCGAGGAATTCCCAGCCAATGAACAGCGTTTCAAAATTTCCGCCGAAAATAGTTACCGAATAACCCAGGTAGAAAAAAAGGATGGTATTGAAGAAACGCTTATAGCCTGTTTCCCGATGCAGGTAATATCTACTGTAAATGGTGATCAGGAAGGTGAGCAGCGACCCGGTAATCATGAATACCGCCGTGATATGGTCGAAATAGAAATCGAGCAGGAAGGAATCCCGTGGCCCAGCATCATACAGGTAAATATCCGGGATGTTGCAGGGCGTTGCGCCCTGAATCAGCCACCAGATGGCATAAATGATGAAGCTGATCAGGTTGATTCCCGCGGTGAGAAAGGCCACGCGCGACAGCAACATTTCCCTGCGCTCCGGAATAAACAAGCTGAGCAGGAAGCCGAAAGCAGGAATCAGGATGAACAAATTGATGATAAAACTCGGATTCATGCGCTTTGGCGGATCAGGTGAACGGGAATGTCTTCGTGTGAAGCATCGGTGAGTGAGCGGAAACTGTTTGTGATGGGAATCTGCTGCACTGCCGGCGTGTAAGGAACAAATGTTCCATCCTGGAACAGCCACCAATGTTTGTGCTCAGGATCCCATACGGTAAGGTGAATCCATTGCTGTTCAAACCAGTTGTAGGTTGCCGGATTCCGTTGGATGACCTCAAGCACCAATTCAGGGCGCTGCGCAACAATCATCAGCAGACGTAATGGGCGATGCACCTCAATCATCTGGGCAGGCAAGCCCGTGCGCAGGTCGCCGTCGGCGCCATTGGCCACGCCAATCAGGCCCATCACGTTGTGTGGAAGTTTGGTTCCGGCGCCAAGCCGCTGGTTGTCCACCCTGGAGCAGTAATATTCAAGGTTGATGCCTCCACAAACCGGTGCTGCAGCGCCGATGATTTGCTGCAGATAATTGCCGTTGGGATCTTGTTCAGGGTCGTAAGAATTCATGAAGGCCCGGCGATCCAGAAATACCTGTCGGCTCAAGTCGCGGTTGCCAATGATGCATAAGGTATTGGTGGCGTGGTTTAACTCGGGGCGTGGTTCAAAGAGTGAAACAGAACGGCGCCGAACCATATCATGTACTTCGGCGGCCGGTTTGGTGGTGTCGGTCAGGATGAATCTTCGGGCGCGTTCTTTGGCGTTCAGGTCGAGGGCTTCTTGCAACACCATCATATTTTGCTCGTGCAGTTCCTGCAATTCAGGTTTAAGGGAAGCGACATCGTAACACGCTATTTCATCGCGGGTAGTATCGTGTAATGCCCCGATAAACACAGTGCTTTCCGGAATGTACAATCCCTGCGTGCGCAGCAATTCCCGAACCTTCGGGTGGTTGGCCATATAGGCGATGGCTCGAGCATTCACCGAACCGGGACGCCCGGAACAGGCCCCACAGTCGTAACCGGCATAATGCGTGTTGTTGATGCTGGAAGCGCCATGGCCAATCATGTACACCAACGATGCAAATTCTTTGGTATGGCCCGTGCTGTGCAAGAGTCCGGAAACACAATCTGCCATTTCCTGTATGGTAAAACCAACCTGTAAGCCTTCATAGCGGTCATTAGGGTCAAGGTTTTCAATGGTCAGCTGTGCGTGTTGGTCCATGTGGTTGAAGGAATAACTGCTTGCCGGACTTATGCCTGGTTTGAAGATGTTCAGGAACAAGCGCAGCGCAGCGCCAAATCCCAGCGTTTGGGAGATGAGCCAGCCGAAGATGAGACCGTGGGAACGTTTGCCCAGGTGCGCATCGTTGCTGCGCTTGCCCGTGCGCGGCTGATATTCCCTGATGAGGTGCGTGGGCTGCATGGGTGCCGGACAGATTTTGGTGATGTGTGAAGTATGTTCCGGCTGATAGTAACAGGGAACATGGAAATAACCGGGTGTGCCAAAGGTGCGGCAGGCCGGGTCCAGCGTTTCAACATAGCGGCGCAGCGAACATTCGCGGTCGTCAATACAGAAAAATGCATCAAAACTGTGTGCCTGTGTGACCGTTTGTTTGGGTGTTCCGGCGAGCCGTATTCCCTGCAAAACCTGATCGTAATAGCTCCATTCTAAGGCTTCCTGCCAGATGCGCAACAGCCTGAATTCCATCTCTTCCTGCACCGGATCAAACAATCCGATGTCCAGAGGTGCTGCCTGTTCTGCCAATGGCCTCCATTGCCCGGGACCGAACTTTCGGTCAAGGATATCTATTTCCAGGAGCAACTCCAGCAAAATCCAGTCTTTCAAGTGGATGCTGCGCCGCTGCAGCAACAAGTGCGGAGCCGATTCCAACACGGAAATCATGCCCGACCAACCTGGATGTGCAAATTGCTGGTCAAAAAGGTAGCGTTCATACAGGGCGCTGTCGCCAATCAACAGTCCGAGCAGTGTTTCCGGCTGTAGTGCTTCATTCTGAAAGAGTTCACGCACGCGTTTGCTGTGAAATAAGGAAATCAGACTTTTTTGTTCCAGTGCGCGCAGGGAACGCATGAAGTCGGCATCTTCCAACGGAAAACTGCTCACTGCGATGCCTTGGTCCAGAAAACTGCAGGCCAGACGGAACATCAACGGATGAATAGTCTTGTCCATGTTCACCCGATACAGGGTTTTCCATTGCCGGCGCAGTTGACCGATGCGCGGCATCCTGGAAGTGCCGGGATCCATGGTCAGCAGCTTTTCCCGGAGCCCGGTAGCTGTTTCATGTTCAAGCAAGTGCTGTTCGATGATGCGTTGAAACACCTCTTCCCGGATTTCTCCCCGGCAAAAGGCCTCCAGATATTCACCTGATTGTAGGTAGGTGTGGTAGCCAAAAATAGTTTTTGCTTCCTGCAGGGCCTCATGAAAGGAATGTTTCTGAAAGGCGTGCAAGGTATTGTGGTGTATAAAATCTTTCAGCGGAGCCTGGCTTGGCAGGTAATGCTTCAATCGTGCCAGCACCGCAGTTTCGTTAAATAGGTGTTGTTGGGAATCCATGTGTTGTACTTCCCGAATCAGAACAGAGCGCAAAACGGGCTCATGTGGACCGATTTAACCCTTCGGGATCAGGGTTTTTGGTGAAAAAAGTTTGATGATGCCATGATGAGAAATGCCCCATGGCCGGGCTGCTTCAGCGAAGCAACAATTAAATAATCAATACCCGATTCCGCAAATACAGGCAATCTGTAAATGCTGGTTGGCAATAATCTATGCGCGTAGCCTGAATTTGGCGCCATGCACACTTTGGAAGACTCCAAACCTGCGCAGAAAGCAGGTCCGGAGCAAACCCAGCCGCTGACTTTTCTTCGGATTCCTCGTAGCCATCGTTCAGCTGAATCTCTTCGGAAGCGGGCAGTGAATGGTGTTTTTCATTGATTCCGTCTGCCGCAAACCCTGGAGTCCAGGCCGTTTGAATCAACAGGCTGGCTGCGGTTAAACCTAAAAGTGCCCAACGACGGATGACACGCATGCGATTTTTTTCTTCAACAATGATGCCAGAATTAATTTAGTTCTGATGTCAGTGTACCGTCAGTTACAACCTCCAGTGCATCACGAGCATGGGCCCGATATTATATTGAAATACATTTTTTCCACCCACCGGCTTGCCCTGTTGCAGGATTTACTGAAAGAGGCCCAATTCCGGCTTCACCTGTTTCCATCCATCCCAGTCCGGCGGCCAGGTGGGTTTGGTCGAATACTTGCTGCGCTGACGGTATTCACCGTTCCAGCTCCAGTGATTGTGCAGCCGGAGGCTCAGGTTGAGTGACTTTCAGAAGATGTCGTTGTGGTCGCAGATCCGGTTTTGGGCCTGAAGACCC
>CAZPHB010000021.1:11395-28585 GCA_964586595.1 uncultured Flavobacteriaceae bacterium
GTTTATTCCTGAGACATTTGAATAACGGCATCATCCAGGTTTTTACGCTTCTTTTTGGGTTTGTTACGGGTGGCATGGGCATGGATCCCCCGGGTGGCATTCTGGAATTCGTCCAGTCCTAAAATGCTGAGGGAACCTCCGGCATGCGAAAAAGCCGCCTGAAGATGATGAAGGTTGTTGATGACGGTAAAATCCACAAGGTTGCAGGCAGAAAAATCAATGCAGGCCTGGGTTTGTGGCGGAATTTGATCCAGGTTACGACGGATGCCCAGCCAATTGCTGAACACTGCGGCACCGGCAACTTTTAATGTATTGCCTTTGCGGATGGTATGGGCCTTGAACATCGACCTCAACGGCGCGCCAAGGAAATATTGGGTGATGAGTTTCGTTGCAATGCCCGCCCCAATCCCAATGAGCAGGTCGCTGGCCAGGGTTGCCAAGATGGTGACGCAAAATACCGTTAGCTGTTCTCGCCCAATGTTGGCCATACGTCCAAATTCACGCGGACTGGCCAGTTTGATGCCCACCCCGATGAGCATGGCGGCAAGCGCCGGAATAGGAATCAGGTCGTTGAACTGCAAATCCAGCAGCAAAAAGCACATGATGAACAATCCGTGGAAGAAGTTTGCCCAGCGCGTTTTTGCGCCGTTGTGCACATTAGCACTGCTGCGCGCCACCTCACTGATCATGGGCAATCCGCCAAAAATACCCGCCAGCATGTTGCCTGCTCCAACGGCCATCAGGTCGAGGTTTGTTTTGCTCTTGCGGTGTAAAGGGTCAATCTGGTCAATAGCCTTTACCGTGAGCAAGGATTCCAGGCTTCCGACCAAGGCAAACATGAGTACAAATTTGAGGAAGACTCCGGTTTGGCTCATCCCTCCAAAGTCCACGTTTACGGCCAGTATATCGGAAAGCGACTGGTCGAAGTGAACCAATTGTGTGCGGTCCAGCTTCAATAGTTTTCCCAAGGGTATGGCAACAAGCAGCACCATGACCGGGGCCGGTATCTTCCGCAAAATGGGGGATTTCAGTCGCGGCCAGATGAGCACGATGAGCAAACTGCTCAGTCCGAGCAATGCAGCGGTATTGCCGGTGCCTACAGGGCCAAAGAGGCTGGCCAGGGATTGCGGAAGTGCCGCCACCAGTTCAAAAGGCGAGGTGAGCGATTCTCCTGCCTCGTTGACCGGATTCATGCCCAACAGGATGTGGCTTTGCTTGCTGATGATGCTGATCCCGATCGCCGCTAGCATGCCATGCACCGCGCTCAACGGAAAAAAGTCCACCAGCGAACCGAGGCGGATAAGGCCGAATAGGATCTGAATGAAACCGGCTACAACCACAGCGCCCAGCGCATATTTCCAGCCGAGTTGCGCATCGCCTTGACCCAATTCGGCCACGGCACCGGCCACAATCACAATCAATCCGGCTGCCGGGCCCTTGATGGTAAGGGGAGCGCCTGCCAGCAGGGAAACGAACAAACCGCCTATCATCGCGGTAATCAAACCCATGACCGGTGGGAAATCGCTGGCCCGTGCGATGCCTAAACTGAGTGGCAGCGCCAGGAGAAAAACCAAAAAGCCACTAACCGCGTCTTGTGTGATGAATCCCTGATTGCCGGGAAGGCGGTTTTTCCTGAAACCCATTGCGCAGTTGAACGCCGCAAAGTTATCGGTATGGTTGATTTATGCGCATCATATCGTTTGCTTATGGACCGCGTTCTTGCAGGCCGGACAACGGGTTTTGTTCGGTTTTTAAGGCATGTTCCGTGTTTCATGTTCCGGCGGTATTTTCGCAGGGCATGGATCAGCAACAGGAACCCACATATTTCGCCCATCCAACAGCTGTGGTTGACGCAGGTTGTCAGATCGGTGAAGGAACAAAAATCTGGCACTTCACACACATCATGAGCGGTTGTGTGATTGGCCGGAAATGCAACTTCGGGCAAAATGTGGTGGTCAGCCCCGATGTGGTGCTTGGCAACAATGTGAAGGTTCAAAACAACGTGAGCATTTATACCGGTGTTACCTGTGGTGACGACGTGTTCCTTGGTCCCAGTTGCGTGTTTACCAATGTGATCAACCCGCGCAGCGCCGTAAACCGCCGCGATCAATATGCCAAAACACATGTGGGCACCGGTGCCAGCATCGGAGCCAACGCCACCATCGTTTGTGGGCACGACATTGGGAAATTTGCTTTCATAGGTGCCGGTGCCGTGGTAACCAAAAACGTTCCCGATTACGCATTGGTGGTAGGCAATCCCGCACGGCAAACCGGCTGGATGAGTGAGTACGGGCAAAAGCTGGTGTTTGATGCTGAAGGCCTGGCAACCTGCCCCGAAAGCGGTCAGCAATATCGTTTGGAACAAGGACTGGTTAGCAGAATTTCCTGAATGAGGCAGGTTCTGGTTACCGGCGGAATGGGTTTTATTGGTTCACATACCGTGGTGAGCCTCATGGAAGCCGGGCTTCAGCCGGTCATATTCGACAACCTCTGCAATGCTTCAGAACAGGTGCTTGAAGGCATTGCACGGATTACAGGCAAAACACCTGATTTTGTAAAAGGTGATGTAACCTCACACGATGATCTGAACAACTTGTTTCAGCGCTATGAAATAGATGCCGTGATTCATTTCGCCGCCCTGAAAGCGGTAGGAGAATCTTCTGAAAAGCCGCTGGAATATTATCGGAATAACATCGGGGGCTTGATATCGCTGCTTGAGGTGATGCGGCAGCATCAGGTGTTGCGCATCGTGTTTTCCTCTTCTGCAACGGTGTATGGTTCTGCGGAGCAGATGCCTGTTGGCGAAGACTCGCCTTTGCCGCCGGCCATGTCGCCATACGGGAGCACCAAACAAATGGGTGAACGGATCCTCTTTGACGCCCGAATGTTTCAGAGCATCTGCCTGCGTTATTTTAATCCTATTGGCGCGCATCCCACCGGTCACATCGGCGAACTCCCGCTGGGGGTTCCCAACAACCTGGTTCCGTATGTTACACAAGCTGCCGCAGGTGTGCGGGGTGCGCTCACCATCTTCGGAGATGACTACAACACGCCCGATGGTACGGCGGTGCGCGATTACCTGCACGTGGTAGATTTGGCAAAGGCCCATGTTGCAGCACTTCAGCGGCTGCGCACAGTTCAGGATCGCGACCATTGGGAAGTGTTCAACCTGGGAACAGGGAATCCAGTTTCGGTGCGCACCCTGGTCGAAACCTTTGAACGTGTGAACGGGGTTCCCATACCCAGAAAGATGGGTGCCCGCCGGCAGGGCGATGTACCTGAACTTTGGGCCAATCCTGAACGCGCCCGAAAAATTTTAGGCTGGACGGCCCAACACAGCCTGGAAGAAATGCTGCGAGATGCCTGGAACTGGCAACAAAAGCTGGGGCAATAACAGGCTTTCAATTTTTTTCCTTTAATTCGGCAATATGGAATCTTCTTTTCGGGAAGAAGTTCGGCTGTACATGCTGCATTACGAACAGTTTACACAGTGGAGTACCAGCCACTTTGTGGCTATGGGCATCAGCCTGCTGTGCATCATCTTCATCCCGCTTCTTGCAAAAAAACACTTGAATGAAACCTGGCAACACCGACTGGGTTCCTTCATCGGCTTCAGCATTGCCGGCGCCTGGATCATCTGGACCATCCTTGAACTGAGCGCGGGAACCTTCGACATCCGCCGCCACCTTCCCTTGCAGTTGTGCCGCTTTTCCAATCTGGCCATTGTGATGGTGTTGGTCTGGAAACGACAGTGGTGGTATGAAATCCTCTATTTCTGGGCACTGGCCGGAATGTTGCAGGCCACGCTCACACCCGATCTGCAGGAAGAGTTTCCCCATTTCATGTATTTCCGATACTGGATAGGTCATCCCGGAATGATCCTGGCCATCGTTTATGCCACGGTGGTTTACGGCATGCGGCCCTGGCCGCGGCATATTGTCAAAGCCATGCTCGCGCTGAACGTATTTCTTCTGGTGGCCATTGTGGTGAACCTCAGCATCGGGGCCAACTACCTGTTCATTTGCCAAAAGCCGCCTACTGCTTCGCTGCTGGATCATTTGGGGCCCTGGCCCTGGTATGTGCTGGGCGCGGAAATGGCAGCCCTGGCGAACTTCGCCCTTGCCTATACACCCTGGCTGGTTTTGGATCAACGGAAGGCGCAGCGCTCCCGGAGGTCTCTGTGATGAATCAAATGAAGCGTTTGGCATGGTTTCTACTGAAAAGTCCGCAGCGAAAGCTTGTGGGCTGGCACACGCTGTTTACGGATTTGCGGGGTGCGCTGCAGGTGCTGTGGAACTCCATCAGGCCATACAGAAACAACGATGAAATCTGGGTGTGTACCGGCCTGCTGAACCGCTCCGAACATTACCTGCAGGTATTGCTGCCTTCACTCATGGAAGCCAGAAAGCAGGGCGCACATATCGCCTTGTCTGTGGCCGACTGCGGCAGCACAGACCACCCGGATCTGGGTGCAGCCATCAAAGCAATGTGGGATGGAACCCTGGTGTTCAGCAGCAACAACGAAGCATTTGCGCGCAGCCGCTGCTTCAACCGGGCCATCAGGCAAGCACGTGGCGAACAATTGTTTGTTTGCGATGCCGACATGTCTGTACCGCCGGAACTTGCCAAATTGCTGCAGCGCTATGTGGGAACCTACAGTGTCTGGGTTCCGGTATGCCGCAAAATGCTGGGGCCCAATCCGAACGATGGATGGAAATACCAAAGCGAAGGCACCGGCATTGTAGCCTGCACCAAAAAGCACCTGGAACGCAGCGGCATGTTCGATGAATCCATCACCTCCTGGGGCGGCGAAGACTGGGATCTGTTCTTCCGGTTCTACCGCGCAGGCATCATGCCCCTGCGCACCCGTTGCCGCACTCTGGTACACCATCATCATCCTTCCCTGAAACCCGACGATTTTAAACCCGTGTTTTAAGGGCGAACCGTTTTGCGGAATACAAGAACAACTAACTTTGGAGACCTATTCGCTGAAGAGTTCCTACATGTTCCGGATACGCACTTTTTTGTTTTTTCTGTGGATGGTTCCAGGCACAGCTTCGCTGCGTGGCCAGGGACAAAACGAGTTGCTGGCCCGGGAGTACTTCAGCAATGGTGAATATGACAAAGCTGCCGTGTTGTACGAACAGCTGGCCAGTGAAGACCCCTCATCGCTATACCTGTATGACCGCTACCTTCAGTGCCTGATGGAACAGAATGCCTGGGATCAGGCCGGGAAATGGGTGAAGAAGCGTGCCCGCAAGTATCCTTTGCTTTGGCACTATAAGGTGGATGAAGGATACCTGATGGATCGGCAGGGTCAGAAAGAACAGGCCATTGTGCTGTATGCGCGTCTGCATGAAGATGCTGCTCGTATGCCAGGCAATCAGGAGGAAAAACTGGCGGCAGCCTTCTCCAGAAGAAACCTTTTTTCCGAAGCCATACGCGCTTATGAACAGGCCCGTCGGAAGCAGGGTGACCCGAGGGCTTTTGGGTCGCAACTGGCTGATCTTTATTCCCGCGTGGGAAATAAATCATTGGCACTGGAGGAAGACCTTACCCTGCTGGAATTTCGGGAAGTAGATTTACCGGAGTTGAAGGGGGAGCTGTCTGCCTGGCTTGAAGAAAGCGATTATCCCATACTCCGTGATGCGCTCCTCAAACGGCTGCAGCGCAATCCGGATCACCCGGATCTGTACGCTTTGCTGCAGTGGACGTATGTTCAGCTGAAAGATTGGAATGGCGCGCTGATTCAGGCGAAAGCCACCGACCGCAGGCAACGTCAGGAAGGGTACATCGTATATGAACTGGCTGCACTGATGTCCGCGAACGGGCAGTTTCAGCAAGCTGCAGGCGCCCTGGAGTTCATCTTCAAAACCTATCCAAACAGTCAGTTCTACGAACTGGCGAAAACCGGCTGGCTCAACAACAGGGCACAGCAGCTGGAACAGGATACCGGCAACCGTACTTCCGCCTGGGAAAGCCTCGCTGCCGATTGCGAAACTGAGCTGCGCAGGCAAGGTTATCAGCCCTATAATGCGCCGGTCACGCTGCTGTTAAGCAAGATTTACCTCAGGCACCTGCATCAGGAAACACGAGGGATTGAAGTGCTGGAACGCGCGGTGGAAAGTCCGGCATACCGGGGAATTGAACAGGCAGCCATGAAGCTGGAGCTTGCAGATGCGTACCTTGCCTCGGGAGATGTTTGGGAGTCTGACTTGCTTTATGGTCAGGTAGATCGGGCATTTCCCGAAGAAGCCATAGGGCAGGAGGCCCGTTTCCGCAGGGCCAGGCTCAGCTATTTCCGCGGGGAGTTTGAATGGGCGCAAACCCAGCTGGAAGTGCTGAAAGGCGCTACCACCCAGCTGATCTCCAACAACGCCATCCGGCTGTCACTAATCATCCAGGACAACATAGGCATGGACAGCAATGAAACCGCCATGAACCTGTATGCCCAGGCCGAGCTGAAACTCATGCAGCACCGAACAGCCGAAGCCACACAGCTGCTGGACAGCATCAACCAATTGTTTCCCGTGCACAGCCTGCGCGACGACATTGTGTTTACCCAGGCGCAAATCTGTGAAGAAGAAGGACGCTTTGCTGAAGCTGCCGCCCTGTACGAAAAGGTGGCCACGGTCTATGCTTACGACATCCTGGCCGACAACGCCTGGTACCAACTGGGTATCATCTGCAAAGACAAGCTGAACAAGCCGGAACAAGCCAAGGCCGCATTCGAAGCCATCATCCTCAAATACCCGGGCAGCCTTTTTGTGGTGGAAGCGCGCAAGTTCTACAGGGCTTTGCGCGGCGATCAGATGCAGGAACCCTGATTTTTTTCGTCAAGCCCGGCTGCCTATCGTGTAAAAAAATCTGCACTTTTGCAGCATGCAGCTAAAGCGGGGGGCTTGGATTGCAATGCTGTTGCTCAGTTTGGTCATGCACTGGCCACATCTGAAAAAAGACCTGATCAGCATTCATGTTTGGCGGCAAACACAAACGCAGGCCACCATTCGGGCATTCTATGAAGAAGACATGAACATCCTGCACCCGCGGCGGGACGAACGCGGTGATGGTGACGGGATCTTTCTGATGGAATTTCCACTCATGCAGTGGTCCGTTGCCGCACTCTGGAAACTCACCGGTCCGCAGTTGTGGGTGAGCCGCCTGTTTATGTTTCTCTGTTATTGTCTGGCAGCGCTGGCACTCGGCAAACTGATCCGGCAGCTGCTGAACTCAGAGGTTGCCGCTTTTGTTGCTGCCGGCGGCTTGCTCTTTTCTCCTGCGTTTTACTACCACGGCATCAATCCCATGCCCGACAATCTTGCGCTGTGTTTGTCGCTGTGGGGCATGGCCTGGTTCTTTCAATACGTTGGCAACGGAAGCCGCCTGCACCTTTTTCTGGGCGGTGTTGCCCTGGCCGCCGGGGTGGCAGTGAAGCTGCCGTTTATTGTTTGGTACGCCGCGCCGGGCTGGTATTTTCTGCAGCAATTATGGCGTACAAAAACCCTGAAGAACCTCTGGATTCAGGGCATGATATTCTTTCTCCCCATAATGTTGCCGCTTTCCTGGTATGCCTGGGTAATTCCCCAATGGAAGGCGCATGTGATTACCCAGGGTATTCTGGGGAACTGGGAAAGCCTGAGCAATACTTTGGGTTATATGGGCCACAACCTGGTGTCCACCTTGCCGGAGTTGCTGCTGGGTTATGTGCTGCTGCCATTGTTCCTTGCAGGTACGGTCTTGTTTTTTAGAAATCAGACGTATCGGCGCCCCGGATTTCCCGTACTGGCGGTTTGGTTTCTGGCCCTGGTGTTGTTCTACGTGTATGAAGCAAACGCCATCAGGAATGACCACGATTATTATTTCTATCCGTTTTATCCACTGGTGTTTTTGCCCGTTGGCCTGGCCGTAAAAGAGCTGGAAGGCAGTTCCGGTATTTGGCGAAAGTTGGCCCTGGGTGTCATCTTGCTGGCACCATTGAATACGCATCTGCGCATGCACCAGCGCTGGAATCCGGAAAATCCGGGTTTTAATGTGGATGTGCTGCGCCACAAAGCTGCCCTGCAGGCGGCGGTTCCGGAAAAAGCGCTGGTGGTTGCCGGAAACGATGTATCCCATTTCATCTGGCTCTATCACCTTGATAAAAAGGGATGGTGTTTTGAAAAGGACGGACTTAGCGCCGATTCACTTCAATCCTGGCGTGCACGCGGAGCGGCCTTCATCTATTCCGACAGCCGTAAGCTGGAACGCCAACCCGACATTGCCGCACAATTCGATCGGCTGGTAGATTCCTTCGGAACCGTGCGCGTGTATGCCTTGAAGCCTGCAGTGCGGGCGCAGGTGCAGGCAGGTAAATTGTAATGCGTCTGTAATCAGCGATTTCCCACCGTAAACAGGGCTTGTAGTCCCGTTTCTGGCAGCCGTAAGATGTATGATCCCGGTGCAAGCTTTTGCAGGGAAATACCGGAGTTGCGTTGCTCGAGGATTCCACCATGCACCAGCTTTCCATCACTGCTGAACAGCTGGTAAGCTTGCCGCGCTTGAACTGCTGCAGGAAGCATCACATGCAATACATCTTCCGCAGGATTTGGCCAGACGCGCACCGCTGACGCAGCCGTTTCCCATACGTTCATGGAGCTGATGTTCAGCACAGCGGCTTCGCTGGTGAAGGTGCAGGAGTCGCGCTTCAGGATGCAGCGGAAAAACTGATTGTGGTTTTGTGCGCCTACATTGGAAACGAAAAGTGTAGGGGTTTGCACCCCCTGATATTGCCCGGCGTTGCTCAGGTTCTGGAACCCGAAGCCTGCATCTGTTTGCCATTGATAGCTGAAGCCGGAATCAGCACTTTTTGCCGTGAACTGCACGTTGGCACCGATGGAAGCAATGGTATCGCGGGGCTGCTCCAGGTTTGTCTTACAGGGTGAAACCACCAGAAACTGTCCCATCATGCCGCCGTCTTCATGCGTGAGGATGTGGCAATGGTACATGTACGGAAAGCTGTCGCTGTAGTGGTCGGTAAATTTGGTGATGAAGCGCACCGTTCCATTACCACCGGGAACATGCACCACATCTTTCAGTCCCTGCAGGTGTGCAGGCGGTGCAGCGCCGTTGATGTCGAGGATGTAAAATGGCACATTGTGGATGTGGAATGGGTGGCCAATCGGAGTTTGGTTGCGCAGTTCCCAAATTTCAATATTCTCGAAGGGAACGCGGTAGTTGATCACATTCATGTTGAAGTGCGCGCCGTTGATCAGGAACGGACCCTGGATGGCCGTAGGGCCCATCATCATCGGGCTGAAGGTGAGGCTGCGGGTGGCCTGGGCTTTGGCGGCATCCCATTTCACGTGTGTTACCAAGCCGGAAGGTGCGGTGGTGATGGGTTTTGACGTTCTGCCGACCACCTTCATGGTGAGCATATTGAAGTCGCTGCCGTTCAATGGATTGCTGCTGTATCCGGGAATGGTTTGTCCTGCGCCCATGCCCGGTTGTCTGGCTCCGTAAATGGCATTGGCCAGTTCAGAACCATAGTTTTTCAGGAATATGGTTTGCCCTTCAAGGCCAGATAAATCCACCAGCAGTTCGGCGCGTTCACCCGGGGCCAACATGATTCTGGTGAGGGTTACCGGTGCGGAAAGCAGTCCGCCGTCGCTGCCAATCATCTGAAAAGATTTATTGCCCGAAAGACCCACGTTGAAATATCGTTCGGAGGCACCGTTGAGCACCCGAAGGCGCACCATCTGAGCGGGTACATCCAGATTGGGCCTGATGGTTCCATTGATCATGAAGATGCTGTCCAGCGCCGTATGTGTGATGATTTGGTTTCCGGTGTCCAGGCATTTGCTCTGCAGGATGAGCGGAAAATCATCCACTCCATAGGTTCGCGGCAAAGTCAGTGCGGCTTCTTCTGCATCGCGCACAATGATCAGGCCGGCGATGCCTTTTTGCACATGTTCATTCGTTTTTTCGTGGAGGTGGGGATGGTACCAATGCGTCGAAGCGCGGTCCAACACTTCAAAAGAAGGCGACCAGGTTCCATTATTGGGTATCACTATATGCGGGCCGCCGTCGTTCCAGGGTGCCACGTGCAAACCATGCCAATGGATGGTGGTTTCTTCACCAAGTTTGTTCGTTACTTCAATGCGCACTTGTTTTTGCTGTTGAAGGATGATGGTGGGAGCCAATACATCACCGTTGGCGCCCATGGTGGCTGTTTTTCGACCCGGTTTGAAGGAATGGCTTCCTTGCTGCAAGGTCAGTTTGATGTTGCTTCCACTGAGTGTATCAGGAATGAACAGCGGGTTTTGGGCCATTATTGTGGTGCTGCCCAGTACCCATACGAACAGATGTTGCAGGTTTCGCATCAGTCAAATATCTACTTTAGAAATGGTAGTTCAGGATGAGGTTATATAAAACCATATCGGTTTTATTAAATACGTATTTCAGGTTTTGATAGGTATCGCCGGCATTGCGTTTCAGCACTACCAGCAGTTGGACATCCAGACCCTGCAGAAATCCGTTTCGGAAATGGTAGCGCAGGTCGCTGTTGAGCTGCATATAGCTGGGCATTCCGTACTTGTTGAGGCGCGTATTGCGCACGTCGGGAAGCCGATAATAACCGCCACCCAGGTTGTATTTGATGGCTTTGTTTCGGGAAGTCCAGCTGCTTTTCAGCACCAATGCATGCACATCGCCCAATCCTTCATTTCGTTCTCTGGGTAAAAAGGTGAAGAAGGGGTCGCGGCCCCATTCACGCGGCACGAGGTAACGGCCGGCTGCCGTGATGCGGTTGTAGTTGAGGCTGTGTTCCCAGGCGCCGGCGCGGTAACTGGTTTTTGCACCAAAGGTGAGCGAACGGGCGCCCCTTGACATGTAGGTTTTCTGCGGATCTTCATTTCCGCCGGTGCCCAGCGCATGTTGGGTAATGGTTTGAATGGATGCGCCGAGCTGCCTGTTTCCGGGCAGGTTGTTTATATAGTTCACCTGCGCCAGGGCAGCATAGGAAACGCCTTCGATCCACATATTCCACTGCTGCACATTGAACGCTGCCGAAGGTTTGTAATCCATACCCAGCATGCCCACGCCCTTGCTGTGCACGTTTCCCGCATAGCCTGAAGGGGTTCCGTCCGGGTTCAGCCCGGTGGGATAAACACCAATAGACTTACCACCGTGGTACCAATGAACGGTGCCACGTGGAGAAAGCGCATACAACCAGCCTCCTTGTAAGTTCAGCTTATCACCTGTGTATCGTTCAACCCAAACGCCATCCACACCTGTTGGACGCATGCGGCCATCCTGAAGGTTGATGAACGGGGTATTGATGAGTTGCTTTCCGAAGGCAATATGGAATTTCCCCTTGCTGTACTTCACAAAGAACTCTTCCAATCGGTCAATATGATGGCGGCTGCCAGGATCTTCCTGGTTGAAGAGTCCAACCTCGTAACGGTTTCCCTGGCCGGTAATCGGATCGGGTTTGGCCAGATTGTTGGAAAACACATGAAAGATGTAAAATCCACTAACGCCAAATTGAAAACCTTTCCAGGATTTACTTTCGAAGCGAATGCCTCCGCCCGCGGCCAATGCCTGAAAATCGCTCAGGTTATGTCCATTGTCGGTAGCGCTGAAAAAACTTCGGAAATGTCCATGAAACTGTCCCGCCTTGAAGTACTGTACCAAGGCATCCGAATCGCTGTGCTGTTGTTGATGACCTCGCCATAAAGCCGGACGTTCCTGCAGCTCCTGATGTTGCGCCGAAAGATGCAAGGCGGCGGGCATCAGCATTGCTGCTGCCATGATGCGCAACAGCTTGTGTACTTTCATTTCTTCAGAATCCAGCCTTTATGTAGCTCCAACCCTGCTCTTGCCTTTCCACAATGGCAATAATTCCGGCCTTTACGAAACCGATGCCCGGCAGGATGCGCTCCTGTTCCACCTTGCGTTCCTTCATGGAAAATTCACAGGCGTAGAAGGCGATGCCTTTGCCCAACATGGTGTTGAGCTGACTGCCCACCACGCTTTTGTCGCTGGTAAGCATATTCAGTCCGGGGCCGTGGCACACCACTTCAATTTGTGTGGTTGGCGCAACGGAGGTAATATTCTGCAGTTGTTTCATCAGGGCCTTGTGCGACTGGGTATCGCCGCTCACCATCTGGAAAATAATGCGGTGTGGCTTTGGTTTGTGTTCGGGTATGGCCTGTGCGGATAGAATGCCGGGCAGGGTCAGCAACAAAAGACTCAGTTGCAGCATATATTTAAACTTGTTCATGAGGTGTGGTTTGAT
Source organism: uncultured Flavobacteriaceae bacterium (assembly GCA_964586595.1). Taxonomy (GTDB): domain Bacteria; phylum Bacteroidota; class Bacteroidia; order NS11-12g; family UBA955; genus REEB481. The sequence goes on from CAZPHB010000021.1 coordinate 23,670, forward strand.
GTTTAACGGAATTGATAATCAACGCCATAAACCTGCGTGAGCAGGGTGGAAGGCGCGTCGAGGGCGATGGCATTGCCCGGAGGTACAGGTTCTACAGGGGAGTGTTTTGAGAGGTAGTTTTTGACGCAGGAATGCAGGGTATGTGCGGTTGTGCGCAGTTCCTGCACATTGCGCATGCGGCAAAGCATGTCGGCAGGATCGCCGTCGCGTTCACAGGCGCTTATGGTGTAGGTTTTTGTGAGGTCAAGCGCCTCGCCCCCGATGAGTACACGCTGCACCCTTTTGCCGGCTTCTTCAAAAGCCTTGAATTCCACCTGCATGCCTTTGAATTTCACCACCCAACCGCCGAAGCGTTTGGAGGCATCTTTAGCGAATACGTTGTTCAGTTCCTTTTCGAGCCACTGCATCAATTGGGCGCCACTTACTTTGCCGATACGCACAGGCGTATCGAAGGGAAGCATATCCCACAGGTAAGATTCTGTAATTGGAATCAAACCTTCTGCATTGGCTGTAGATAGGGGCGGGCAAAAGCGGAAACCGTTCGACAAAACGATATCTGCTTCAGGCAATTGATCGTTCAAGGCATTAAGGATCAGGGTGTCAATGGTATTCTCGATCACGAAATAGCGGTACAAGGGCAGCTTGCTGTATCCGATAATCTTGTCGCCTTCGGCTTTGTAGTTTTGCTCTTCTGCGGCAATCAGTGCTGCCATCGTTTTATCAGGCTTGGCGTTTTGCGCTCCGATTTCGGTCAGCTCATAAGATTGCGAAACCACTTTGCCGTCCTTCACTTCAAGACTCAGCTGCCCAACGAAAGAACCGAAGGCACCGGGTTCCACCACTTTGGCGTAGGTGCATTCAATTGGTTTGCGCACCCGTTCGTGGGTATCGCCGCCCAGGATGTAATCCACGCCTTCACAGGCCGGATGGTTGGCTAGGTGAATTTGTTGAGAAAGGCCCATGTGGGCAAGCACCAGAACTATATCGCAAGCTTCCTGTTCGCGCAAAACCTTTACATAATGGGCCAGGTTTTCTTCCGCCTTGGTATATACAATGCCTTTGCTGTAGTTGGGTGACTGTCGGATGGGCACCAGATGGTCGGTATAGCCGAGAAACCCAATCCGGACGCCTGCAACGTACCATACGTAATAGGGCTGGAAGATGTGCAGACCGGGTTTTCCTTCGCCGGAATCGTGGAACATATTGGTGCAAACCTTGGGTGCAGACAATCCGCCGAGCAGTTCCTGCATGGCCTTCTTGTAGTACATTACATCCCAGTTTCCGGGCAGGTACAGGTCGTACCCAAGGCGGTTGAGCAAGGGTACCATGGCGCGCCCCTTTGTATTCCAGGCGAGCAGGCTGCCTTGGAACATGTCGCCGGTATCCACCGTCAATGTATGCGGATTCTTTTTCCGGAACGCGCGGAAATAGCCGTCAATAGCGGCATAACCACCGGCCTTTCGGAACACGGCGCGATCGTTTTCCCAGAACATCTCATCGTGCGGATGAATTTGGCAATGTACATCGGTGGTTTGCAGGATGTGCACAAACGTGCTTCCCTTGCTTTCAGGCGCTGTGGATGCGTCATCGGGTTTGTTGAGCACATCGGGCAGGGCGCCTTGCAATCCTCCCGGCACAAGGAGTCCGGCTCCGGCGCTTAATGCACCCATTTTCTTTAAAAAATCACGTCGTTTTTGTGCCATAGGCTTTAGTTCTCAGGAGTTACTTCTTGGTTGCAGCCACCATGGGTTTGAAGGGGCCGTATTTGTGTTGTTTTTCGGCGAAGGCATCGCTGTATGGGCCAAACGGGTGATCCACCGGCTTTTTGGAAACATCGGGCCAGTCATTGGGAACGGCTTTATGCGGGCGTTCCTGGGAGTTTACATAAGCGGCGATGTCCCACGCTTCTTCAGCCGTAAGCAGGGTGTTTTCGTGGGTCGCACCCAGGGGCATATTGGCGTGTATGTAGCGGGCGAAATTGCTCAGGCGATACAATCCGGCCGCATCGTTATAGCTGTTCTTCCCCCATAAAGGCGGATAAGTATATTCATTGCCTTCCGGGTTAAGGGTTCCGCCTCCGTTGGCCTGGTGACAGCTCTGGCATTTGGCGGTATAGGCCGTTTTTCCTTTGGAAGGATCGGCGGCCCGGTCCAGGTAAGCCAGTGTTTTCAACCCGGAGCCTTCTGCTTTTTTTCCTTTGGGAACATCTTTCCCCAGAAAGCGGATGTAGGCAGCAATGGCCTGCATTTCTTTGCTGTTGGTATCCAGCGCTGTTCCGTTCAGGCTGCGTTCAAAGCAGTCGTTTACCCTTTTGTAGATGTTTTCCATGCTGCCGCTTCGCGCCCGAAACTTGGGATAGGTGGAAGCCACAGAACCGTAGTTGTTGCCAAACACTTTGGTGCCGGCTTCCAGGTGGCAGTTCTGACAGTTTAGCCCGTTGCTGATGTGCGCCACCGAACCTTGCGGACCGAGGTATTTCGCGGTATGGGCAATCAGTTCCTTTCCGTAAAGCACTACAGCTTTCAAGGCTGCATCGTCCATCTGTTCCGGATTGGGTGCAGTCCAGTAAGTAGCTGCGGTTGTTTGTGGCGCAGCAATTACACTGTCCGGTGCCGTCTCTGCCAACTTATTGAGGGGCAGAAACAACATTCTTCCGATGTACAGGATGCCGAAGCCTACGAACAGCATCAGCACAAGCAGCATACGCAGCCCTCGGAACAACTGACGGGTTACCTCCGGATGATTCATATTTTTTTAATGGGGAAGCTTTTCTCGAACCAGCCCATAGAACCAGGTTCCGGCAATGGCGCTGAGCAGGGTTACGGCAATCACCGTGGCACCTGTGCCAATCTGTGCAAACAGTGGCCCGGGGCAGGCTCCGGTAATTGCCCAGCCTAGGCCGAACAGCAAACCGCCGAAAATCTGCCCTTTGTTGAACTTCTTTGGATGGATTTCAATGGCTTCCCCGTAAATGGTTTTGATGTTGCGTTTGCGGATGATGAACAGGCTCAAGGTACCCACGGCGATGGCACTGGCAAACACGCCGTACATGTGAAATGACTGCAGCCGGAACATTTCCTGAATGCGAAACCAACTGATGATTTCTGCCTTTACGAAAATGATGCCGAACAGGATGCCTACCAAAGTATATTTCAGGTTATACCACCAGGGGTGTTGCAGTTCACTCTCGTTCACACACATGGTGTCCAGCGAGCGTACTTCGGAATCGGTGTTTTTGTGTTGTGCAGTTTGATTTTGTGTTTCCATGAATGGTTACATTGAAAGGATGTAGGGAAGGATGAGGTTGGCCATCAGGTAACCACCGGCCATAAAACAAGCAGAGGCAATCACGGAAGGCCATTGCAGCGAGGAGATGCCCATGATGGAATGTCCGCTGGTGCAGCCTCCGGCATAGCGGGTGCCGAAGCCAATCATAAATCCGCCCAGCACCATCATGATGAATCCCTTCAGACTGAATAAAGTATTCCAGTTGAACAGATCAGACGGAACCAAACCCTCATAATTTTTGATGCCGTAACTGCTCAGTTCGGCAGCCAGCTTGGGATGTACCTGCACAGGTTCAGGGTTCGCGAGCAGCTGCGCAGCAATCATTCCTCCGAAAAGTATGCCCATTACGAAAAACAGGTTCCAACTTTCCTTTTTCCAATTGTATTTAAAAAAAGGTATTCCGGCGGGTATGCAGGCTGCACAGATGTGGCGCAGGGAGGAAGAAATACCGAAGGATTTATTTCCCAGAATAAGCAGGGCCGGCACCGTCAACCCTATTAATGACCCTGCCACATACCAGGGCCAGGGTTGTGAAATCCATTCGAATATGTTCATGTTCTTTTTTAGTTGCAAGATACGTTTTGCCAGGGTCCCAAATTCTCCACATTTCGGATTCCGGCCTGTTCCAGCATCATTTTGGCACTTGAAGCGCGACCGCCGCTGCGGCAAACAACAATTATCTTGTCGTAAGTCTTCAGGCTGTTGATTTTTGACTCAAATACCGGTCCGAGCGGATAGTTTACACTGCATGGGGCATGGCCGTCAAATTGCCATTCTTCGGGGGTGCGTACGTCAACGATGATGGTGTTCATGGTATCTATGTTTTGTTTGGTTTCTTGCGTTGGATTGTTTGCAGTTCCCTGAGCCGAAGAACTGCATGAACTTTGGGCAGCCATCAGCAACAGCGCCGGGAAGGTAAGGGTCATGAAGATTTGTTTCGTGCGGTTCATGGGAATTACTTTTGGGTTTTCGAACTACAAAGTTGAAGATGATTGCAGGTGCCGAACGGTAACTGTAGTCACATTTGGCATGTGCATGATGCATGCAAAAAAAAACCAGGGATTTTTCCTCGAGCATACAGGATGTGTATTCCAGGTAAACCGAAGCCCGACTCTTTTGATTAAATTGCATCAAACACCATTTTTGTCAAGCTGGAAAATTTACCGCAACACGCTGAGGAAACTTGCCCATGGGCAGTTGTTCCGGTGTTTTGTATTGACCTTAACTTCAAGTCTGAATGGCCTGCAGGCGCAACACAACAACCATTGGTTTTTTGGGGAATACGCCGGACTGAATTTCAACGGTGGCATGCCGAATAATGTAAACGGCGGGAAATTAAATACGATTGAGGGCTGCAGTGCATTCAGCGACGAGCGCGGGCAACTGCTGTTTTACACAGACGGAGTGAGCATTTGGGACCGGAACCACAACCGCATGCCCAATGGTTCTGGAATGAAGGGCCATCCAAGTTCAACGATGTCCGCACTGATTGTGCCCCAACCCGGGAATGACCATCGGTATTATGTGTTCACCACTGCTGCCACTGAGTCGCCGGATCCGGGAATTCAATACGCGGTGGTGGACATGCGCGAAAATAATGGCTTGGGCGATGTAGTTCAGGAGCCGGT
>CAZPHB010000021.1:28685-30010 GCA_964586595.1 uncultured Flavobacteriaceae bacterium
ATTCTGGCTGAAGGGAAAGCACGTATCTATGGTGTGGCTTTTTCTCCGGATGGCAGGCATTTGTATACGGGAAGCTATGCAGGGAATGGCGCCGTATGGCAATATGATTTAACTGTAGCAGATGGTTCATTGATACAGGCCACGGAAACCAGGGTCTCACCCCTTGGTATCAGAATATTCGCCATGCTCTTGGGGCCGGATGGCAAATTGTATTTCTCGGAATATGGCAAAACCTCTTTACACGTACTGGCCCAACCTAATTTATCGGGACTGCAAAGTGGATTTAAGGAACATGCCTTTGAACTGAACGGGAAAACCACTTTGGTTGGACTTCCTGCCTTTGCTGTAAAACTTCCCACCTTCACCCATCGCATTTGTCCTGATGGAACTACCCATTTTAAAACCAACATCATCGCTGCAGACTCCATACAATGGGAAATCACAGATTCGGCGAATGCCGCGCTCGTGCTGCATCGGTTTACGGGCAAAAGCTTTGAATACCGTTTCAAGACACCCGGAACCTACAGCGTGCGGGTGGTTTTTTATGGCTATCTGGGGAAGGATACCGTGGCAAGATTTATTCAGATAAAAAGTACAGACTATTCGTTGTTCCCGTTCCGCGATACCCTCATTTGCCCCGGCGACGGCCTCTGGCTTTACACTAAAACGGAATTTGACCAATATCGCTGGCCCGATGCTTCCACAGGTAGAACTTTTCTGGTACGCCAACCGGGAACTTACCGTCTTGAAACGGAAAGCAATGGCTGTGTTTACCGCGACTCCATTCGCGTAGGGCATCGCCAACCGCCATTTGTCCATGCCGATACGAGCCTTTGTGCCGGCGATTCCTTTGCTGCGCCGCTTCCACAAATGGATTTCTACCGCCGCTTTGCGGATACCTTGTCTGAGCCCGTACAACGAATCACCGAACGCGGAACCTATTATTACAGCCTGCGCTATGGTTCCTGCACGCATATAGATTCTGTGGAAGTAAACTTCAAAACCCTGCCCGTTCCAAAACTGGGAACCGATACCATCCTTTGCCATACGCAGGCATTTTTCCTGAGTTCGGGTACAGGTTTCGATTCTTTACGCTGGTCGGATGGCAGCCGGAATGCGCTGTTGGAAGTAAGTCGCAGCGGCGTGTATTCCGTGGAGGTTTTTCAGGATGGATGTGCAGGCCGGGATACAATCCGTGTCACGCGCAGTTCCAAGCCGCAGCCCGTGTTCCCCGACAGCATGGCCTTGTGTGCCGGCACCAGCCTCTCCCTGGATGCAGGCCCGGATGCCGTCTGGCGCGACAACGCGACATTGCCGCCGCGCAG
>CAZPHB010000021.1:30110-36405 GCA_964586595.1 uncultured Flavobacteriaceae bacterium
CCGACCCTGAATTCGGTTGGAACGGAGAAGTACAAGGCAGGCCGGTGCCCGAGGGCGTGTTTGTGTTTATGCTGTATGCCGTGGATTCATTTGGGAAGCCCCACAGAATATCGGGCTCCCTGACGGTGCTGAAATAACGGGTTCGGTAAGCCGCGTAATTCCTTTCATGGAAGACCAGAAGATTGTTTTCCTCCAATGATTCATGTTCCATGTGAATGGTAATCCCACTTTAATGAAGATGTGCTTGAAGTCTGTATAAATACTTAATATCAGTCACCATTTTATTAGTCAATCAAATAGAGACTGATTTCCCTTTGCTCTAAGAAGAATTATGCTTTTTGAATTTCAAGAATGTAGTTATGCAGTTGCAGTATTCTTGAAGTTAAAATATCCCACACGATTTCATAGTCAATGCCGTAATAATCATGGATGAGTTTATCTCTGGTGCCCGCAATCTTCTTCCATTCTATGACATCATGCCTGGTTTTAAAAGCGTCGGTCAGTTTTTTAGTAGCCTCTCCAATAACCTCTAAACTTCGAATAGTAGCGCGGCATTATACTTCATCTGTCAAGAATTCATCCTTGGTCAAATTGCCGGTATGATGAAGTAGAAAGCTGGTTTCTTCAAAAATATGCTTCAGCAATTCCTGATCATGATGGATAGACATATTCGACCTCCTTCAAGATGTGCGGACCTAGATGTTTACTGAGTGACTGCGGCGTAACAAGTTCCACTTTTCGACCCAATGAGGCTTCCAGAAAAAATGCCAAATCCATGAAGTTGTCGAACGTTTTCTTTCCCGGGTAAAAATCCACGAGTAAATCTATATCGCTGTCCTCATGGATTTCATCACGGAGAAAGGAGCCGAATAAACGTATGGACTGAACGCCTAGTCGGTCAAGTATATCCTTCGATTTTGCAATGGATATTTCAATATCCTCCTTTGACTGAACTCGGGCCATCGGTCAATGCATTGTTTGTAAACAAAGATAGGATGCTTACGAAGTGTAGCCAACTGCTTTTAGGCTATTTAAAATTGCCAACACTTATAAGCTTACCTTTTCCTCCTGCAGTGTGAGTAGGAACTGAAGCAATACATCTTCCGGCGATTTATGATCAATTTGCCTGTTGTGTAAGCAAGTTTCCCAAAACGCAGAAAGCCCGACACTGGGCCGGGCTTCTTGAGAATCATGTTATGCGCACTCAGGCTTTCATCACCTTGCTTTGGCACACGAAGTCGGTTTTGGGTACTTCGGTTTTGGCGATGGCATTAAAACCGCCTTCCACCTCGCTGAAGTTGCGGTAACCGCGTGCCTGCAGGATGGAAGCGGCAATCATGCTGCGGTATCCGCCGGCACAATGCAGGAAGAAATGCTGGTTCGGGTCAATATCACGCACCCACTGATTGATGTAGGCCAAGGGCTTGCTGTAGGCGTCTTCCACATGCTCGGCGGCGTATTCGCTTTCCTTGCGCACGTCAATCACCATGCTCTGTGCTTTATCGAATTTGGTGGCGAACTCATCCGGCGTGATGCGGTGCACGGTGTCCACTTCCTTACCCGCCTGCATCCAGGTGGCGAAACCGCCCTGCAGGTGTCCGAGTACATTGTCAAAGCCTACACGGCTCAGGCGCGTAACGGCTTCTTCTTCGGTTCCCGCATCGGTTACCAACAGGATGGCCTGGTTCACATCGCCAATCATCGCGCCAACCCAAGGTGCAAAATCGCCCTTCAGGCCAATGTTCACACTCTGGGGAATGAATCCTTTATGGAACTCTGCTGCAGCACGTGTATCCAGAATCAGGGCACCGGTTTCTTCCGCAGCCGCTTCAAAAGCATCTGCAGCAAGCGCGCGCATGCCGTTGTTCAGCACTTCGTTGAAGCTGGTATAGCCTTTCTTGTTCATGGCCACGTTCATGCCGAAATAGGCCGGAGGAGGCAGCAGTCCGTCGGTAACTTCCTGCACAAACTCCTGTTCGGTCATGTTGGCACGCAGGGCGTAGTTCTCTGCCTTCTGCTGTCCGATGGTAGATACGGTTTCCTTGCTCATGTTCTTGCCACATGCGCTGCCGGCTCCGTGTGCGGGATACACAACTACGTCGTCGGCCAGGGTCATGATTTTTGTGCGCAGGCTGTGGAACAGGGTAGCCGCCAGTTGCTCCTGGGTCATGGATGCGGCTTTCTGCGCCAGGTCGGGCCTTCCCACATCTCCGATGAACAGCGTATCACCCGAGAAGATGCAATGGTCCTTGCCGTTCTCGTCGATGAGCAGGTAGGTGGTGCTTTCCATGGTATGGCCGGGCGTATGCAACACTTTGATTTTCACGTTGCCCACTTCAAAAAGCTGTCCGTCGGTGGCGTGGATGCAGTCAAACTCCGCCGCGGCATTGGGCCCGTACACGATGGGTGCGCCGGTGGCTTTGCTCAGGTCGAGGTGGCCGGAAACGAAATCAGCGTGGAAATGGGTTTCGAAGATGTACTTCAGCTTCACGCCGTCGCGCTCCAGGCGGTTTAGGTAGGGTTGGATTTCGCGGAGCGGATCTACAATCGCTGCTTCACCATTGGAAGTGATGTAGTAGGCGCCTTGTGCCAGGCAGCCGGTATAAATTTGTTCAATATGCATGTCGTGTTTCATGGGTACAAAATTCGATGGGTAATTTAATGCTTTCCGTTACTTAGGTCACATATTCGTTTAACGGAATAAAAGTTCTTTCAGGATGATGTAACACCCCATCACCAACACAAACCAACCAAATCCTGTTTTGAGTTTGGCTCCTGGAATGCTTTTGGAAAGGGCGATGCCTCCGAAGATTCCTGCTACAGCGGCGGCGGTAAACAGACTCAACAAATTCCAGTCGATGACCAATTTCCCTTGCAGGTCTCCGGTGAAGCCGATGAGCGATTTTACGGCAATGATGAACAAGGAGGTGCCAACGGCCAGCTTCATCGGCATTTTGGCCAGCAGCACCAGGGCAGGGATGATGAGGAATCCTCCGCCGGCGCCCACCAGTCCGGTGAGTACACCCACCAAGGTTCCTTCCAGCAGAATCACGGGATAATTGTAGGTGATGTTTCCTGAATCGGCAGGTTCCGTTCCCTTCTTGCCGGGTCGAATCATGGACACAGAAGCCATGATCATCACCACGGCAAAGAGCAGCATCAAAGCGATGGGCTTGGTGATTGCCAGGCTGCCCAGACTGAACAGCTCATCCGGAATTATGGGTACCAGCCATTTACGGGTGGCATAAACCGCAGCAATGGAGGGCAATCCGAATACCAGCACGGTAGGGAAATGCACGGTTTTTTGCATGGCATTGCGGATGCCGCCTACCAGCGCCGTAGTGCCTACAATGAACAGGGAGTATGCGGTAGCAGCCACCGGATCTACATCCATGATGTACACCAGTATGGGAACGGTGAGGATGGAACCGCCGCTGCCAATCAGTCCGAGGGAAATGCCGACAAGTGCGGCCAGCAGGTAACCGATGATGATCATGATGCAAATGAAAAACCGGGAACCCTTATTTCAATGCGACCCAGGTCACGTTACAGGCGTTTCGTTCTTTCCGGAATTCTACGCGTGCATGCATGCTCGGTTTAATGCACCAACGGCGACAGAGGCCTGATTTCTTCCAAAAGGGTGCGGAAGGCCAGGATTTGTTCGCCGTAGCGGGCTTTCGTTTCCTGTTGCAAGGCCGGAGCGAAGTGGTCGCGGTAGCGTTCGTAGTCGGCCAAACTCAGGGCGCGGTATTGGATGCTGTAGTTCACGCCCTCATCATCAGCGGCATTGGTCAGCACCTTCAGGATGCCCACTTCGCGGAAGCAGCCGGTAGCCATCACCTCGGGAATATGCACTTCGTTCATCCATTCCAGCCATTCTTCTGCCAGCGCGGGCTCCATGTGGCAGGTTACGTTGTATATGATCATGGGTTAAAGTTGTTGCAAACGAATCAGTTTGGCGTAGGTTCCGTTCAGCGCCATGAGTTCTTCGTGGCGGCCGGTTTCCACAATTTCGCCCTGCTGCAAAACCACAATGCGGTCGGCGTGTGTAACGGTGCTTAAACGGTGCGCAATCACAATACTGGTGCGGTGTTTCATCAGCTTGTCCAGCGCCTCCTGAACCAGCTTTTCGCTTTCGGTATCCAGGGCGCTGGTGGCTTCATCCAGAATCAGAATTTCCGGGTTGCGCAGTACGGCCCGGGCAATGCTCAGGCGCTGTTTTTGTCCGCCGCTGAGTTTGCCTCCGCGGTCGCCAATATTGGTTTGGTATCCATCGGGAAGTTGTGCAATGAACTCGTGGGCATTGGCCATGCGTGCGGCAGCTTCTACTTCTTTCATGCCCACACCCTGCATGCCGAAGGTGATGTTTTGATATACCGTGTCGTTGAACAGGATGCTTTCCTGCGCAACAATGCCCATCAGGCCGCGCAGGTCTTCCTGACGGAAGCCGCGGATGTCGTGTCCGTCGAGCAAAATCGTTCCTTCGCGTACATCGTAAAAGCGGGGAACCAAATCTGCCAGCGTGGTTTTGCCGGCTCCGGAAGCACCCACCAAGGCCACCATCTCTCCTTTGCGGACCTGCAGGTTGATGTTGTGCAGCACTGATTTATTGCCGTAGCTGAAGCCCACATTCTGGAATTCGATTCCTTCTTTAAACTGCGGGGCAGGCAGTGGATGTTGTGGGTCGGTAACTTCCAGCGGCGCATGCAGGATTTCTTCCACCCGCATCAAACCGGCCATGCCGCGCTGCGCGGAATACAAAGCCTGGGAAAATCCTTTAAAAGGTGGAATCAGTTGACTGAAAATGCCGAAGTAGGCGATGAAGAATTCCGGTTCCAGTTCGCCGCGGAACACCATGCCGCCGCCAAACCACAGCAGCACGGCCGACACCAGAAATCCAAGGGTTTCGGACATGGGCGAAGCCAGGTCGTAGCGGTGGCTCACGGCGATGTTCAGTCGGGTATAATCCTGATCGTCTTTTTCGTAGCGTTTTTTCACAAAAGACTCTGCCACGAAACCTTTGATGATGCGAATGCCGCCCAAGGTTTCTTCCATCATGCTCAGAATATGGCCGGCCATTTCCTGGTTCTTGGTGGATTTTTTTCTAAGGGTTCTGGCAATCAGTCCAATCAAGAGTGCTGCCACGGGCAAGGTCACCAAAACATAGAGGGTAAGTTTCCAGCTCATCAGAATCAGCGTGGTGAGGAAGATGACGATGTTTACCGGGTCTTTGTACAGGGCTTCCAGGCTCACCATCATGGCCCATTCAATTTCTTTCATGTCGTTGCTCATGCGCGACATCAAATCGCCTTTGCGTTCGTTGCTGAAATAGGAAACGGGCAGAGAAACCACCTTGTGGAACACCTGGAGGCGCACGCTGCGAATGGCTTTATTGCGCAGGATGACGATGAAATACAATGCAAGGTAGCGACAGGCATTTTTGATGAGGGTGATGACCACCAGCGCAATGCAGAGGTAGAACAATGCGGTAAAGCGGTCGGCAGCCACCAGTTCTTTGAACCAGAGCACGGCATCAGAATACACGGTACTGAACCAGTTTCCGCTGCCCATTTTGTCGCGGGCGGTGCTGAAGGCAGAATCGTCGCTCTGAAAGAGAAACTTCAGCACGGGCATCACCAGCAGCAGGGTGAGCAGTTGCAGCAGGATATAGCCCAGGTTGAACACAAAATTCAAAAGGATATACCCTTTGAACTGCTTCACGTAGCTAAGGATTTTAAAGACGGCCTTCACGCAGGGCAAAGGTAACGCAAGCACACAAGTTGTAATTTGCGGCATGTTTCGCTTAAGGATGCTGTTGCTGCCTGGTTTGCTGCTGGCTTGTGGAGGCAGTGAAACCGGTTCGAAATCAGGTTATGCCCTGCTTCGTGCGCAAAAAGACAGTTTGATGCGCTTCGATCCGGAAAGTCCGTTTCGAAAGGGGAATTTGCCTTTTGAGGGATTGGCTTATTTCCCGGAAGACAGCCGCTGGAAGCTGAGGGCGGTTTGGCGCAAGCCTGAATTCCGTCCTCCGGTGGTGCTGGCAACTTCTACCGGAACACCCCGCAGTGTGTTGCATGAAGGAAATCTTGAATTTGAGGTGGAAGGGAAGAAGCAAATCCTGCAAGCCTATGGAATTGAAGGCGATGAGGGGAATTTGTTTATTCCGTTTAAAGACCTCACCTCGGGTAAGGAAACTTATGGTGCAGGCCGCTATCTGGAAGCGTTAAAAGAAGCGGGTGATTCTGTGTGGCTGGATTTCAATTTATGTTATCAGCCCTATTGTGCGTATAACGAT
>CAZPHB010000022.1:0-12392 GCA_964586595.1 uncultured Flavobacteriaceae bacterium
AATACGTGGACCTCATCAAACAACCCGGTGATCGCGTTGCGGATGGGGTGGAGGTTTATATGCGGTTGAAAGCGTTTTATCCATAACGCCTCTGTCATGGTGCTGAAAGTTCCGGGCGCTCTCACCTTGTCATGGTGCTGAAAGTCCCGGGCGACCGCAGGGAGTCCCGGGAAGGCTCTCGAACCACATGGTGCTGAAAGTTCCGGGCGAGTGGAACGAGACCCGGAAAGCTTGTCGAACCACGAACCACGAACCATGGTGCCTGCCCCGCAAGCTTGCGATGCGGGCTGCAAGTCCCGAGAACAGCCTCGGGGGAGCCTGTCATGGTTCTGTAAGTCCCGGGCGCTGAAAGTCCCGGGCGAGCAACGCGAGTCCCGGGAAGCATAGCGAGTCCCGGGAAACCCCACCATTGCACCCGCTCCAACTTATCCAGTTCACAAGCTTTCCGTGCTTTAAGGGGTTTTATCTACAGCACGTAAATGCAACCATTACCTTATTTCATCTTACTTTTTCCTTGATGAAAAAGTAAGCAAAAAATCAAGGCTGATAAGTCTGAAAGGTCATACGCTTGCAAGAAGGTGAATGCTGCAGGTGATCTCCTCGCAGGCTCGGAGCTTCTTTTGCATTTAGCACCTTCTTGCAGTGCTCCCAACCTTCCAGCCTTATAGGCCGGTCCTTTTGCTGTGGAATAATCATCTCTATTCGTTTGACGGCAAAACCAAGCATTAAATGTCATGGTGCCAGCCCCTATCGAACTGCGCAGCAGGCTGGTAGGGGAGCCTGTCATGGTGAGCTTGTCATGGTGAGCTTGTCGAACCACGAACTACGAACCACGAACCATGGTGCCTGCCCCCACCGAATTTCGTCAGCAATGAGCTGTGGGGGAGTGAAGCCGAAGGGCTGCAGATGATCTCCTCCCCGCATCGCAAGCCTGCGGGCAGGCTTCATTTAGTGCATACTTATTACACTACAAAACTTCCAAACTTTAATACCGGTCCTGTTGCTCTGGCTTTCCAATTTCCCTCGCATAACAATCTTCCAGATTCCTTCACGCTGAACATGCCCCAACCAGACAGAAAAAAATAATTCAAACTTCATACAAACCCTAAATCCCTCATTATCAATTACTTACTAATTTCCAGGCAAACAAGCCCGGCGCATCATGGATCTTCATGCTTGAAATAATGAAATTCAGGTCAGTACATTTGTTTTCCTTCCATGTTGTACTTGTACCCTCTATCAGATTTTAGGCGGATTTTTTTCGGCGCCATTTCAATCAAACAAACCAATACCAAGCAGGCAATTATTGCGCTACTTGAATCATTTAAGCAGGTCATTCAGGAAGTTTCACAGCATAACCTTTCCATGAACAATGGCCGCGCAGCATCAGTACCTAAGGTGATGTTATACTCAGCGGATGGTACAAATACGTTACAAAAGGTGATGTTATAAGCAAGTTACAAGCAATATAAATAAAACAATATGAACATATACGATGCACTAAATCAAGGTGACGGATCACTTAGGGAGCCTCATTTCACTTCATTACTTTTCTACCTTTTTAAACATTCTAAAGATGAATTTCCGGACCAATCATTTTTAGACATCTTTATTACTAGATATGCTCCTGAATTCCCTAGAACAAATGAATGTGAATTTGACTTGGAAACGGATATAAAAATTGAAGAAATATTATTCCACAATAATTTACGTAGAGACACAGATATAATTGTTTTACTTCGACATAATGGAATATTGAAAATACTAAATATAGAAAATAAAATAAATAATCTCGCTTTTCAGACTGACCAAATAAGTGATCAACATAATCTCTTATCCGCATTGTACCCAAATTCTGAAATTTTAAACATTCTAATTCTGCCTTATTCAATAGATGAAAATATTAACCTTGGAAACAATATTAAAATTATCTATTGGTATGCTGATAATAGCTCTTTAATTCAGGTAATTTCAGACTATATTAATGATATTACCACAAACAATGATTTACTGCCGGAAAATTTACATTTTCTAAGAAGCTGCTTAGGATTATTCAATAAGTTCTCATATGTTCTCGAACAAGATCGTTTATCAAATGAAAATATGCCAAGAGGACCTAGAAATATTCTAAGGCTTAGTATGTATCAATACCTTGCTAATATTGCCGATAATTGGGAAACCAAATTCCCTGGTAATACAGAAAATATTACTGTAAGTCAATTGTTATCAGTTTTTGAAGAAGATGTAAGGAATGATATGGAAATAGATTTTCCTAATAATTATAATGAGAAATTGGCAAAATTTAAAAGAGGCGCTTATGAAGCACAGCCGAAAATTATGACAATAAACGAGAAAAACAGGGTTAGTTTTAATATTAGTAATCCCAATGATAAGAGACTTTTTTATTATCCTGACTCATCAGACGGTAATAACTTGGGAAGATGGAAAGACAGACGAATTAAACCGATTCGACTAATGAACGAGGATAATCAATATTTAATCTACTGGAAAGATAATCAAACAAATGATATTCGGACAGATATTTATGTCCCTCAAGATTAGAAAAATACTGCTTGTAACAGCGTGTAAGCAATATTGCCATGCCGCAGGCGCAACACAAGGCAACATCGCCTACAAGCAAAACGTTGGCGGTAATGCTAACAAGACCCTGCTAAACAATAACAATCATGCATTTTGATAGACAATGATTCAAAAAGAACAAATACAACAAAGACGACAAGAGATAGCAGAAATCCGACACGCTGATAGTGTTTACAGGGATATTGTTGCCAGAGAAAATGAAAGAGAAGATTATGAAAAGCGTTGGTTTTGGGAATTACTTCAAAATGCAAAAGATTCCGTAGAAGAAAACCAAAGTATAAAGGTGAAAATCGAAATTTCTGAAAACGAAATTTCATTTTCACATACAGGAAACCCATTTGAATTAGATGATATTCTTAGCTTAATTATTCAAGGTTCATCAAAAAACAATAAAGAAGGGAAGACAGGCAGATTTGGAACTGGCTTTATGACAACTTACCTTCTTTCAAAAGAAGTTTACATTACTGGAAAACTCAACAATTATCAAGGTTGTTTTCACTTTTTACTAAACAGAAATGCAACCGACAATGAACACTTTTTTAAGTTACAGCAAGAGTCTAACAAAGAGTTTGATGAATCCATTAGGGAGGAAAGCTATTTAGGAGACAATGAATTTCAAACAAAATTTTCATATAGCTTAGGTGAAAAAGGAAAAGCAACAGCCAAAGTTGGATTGCAATGCTTGGATGAATTAATTCCTCTAACTCAATTATTCAATGAGCAAATTGAATCAGTCATTGTAGTTGAAAACGGTTCATCAAAGACATTTTCAAAGACCTTAATCAATACCCACGAATTAGGTTTAATTTACGAATGGGAAATCACAACGCTGATTGATGGTTCTGTTAATACCTGCCTAAAAGCTTACATTCAAAAAGATGACAATTTTGATGCCTGTATAATAACCCAAGTAACGAACGGCAGTGAAGAGATATTTTCTTTAACGAGAAATTATCCAAGACTTTATTATACATTTCCTTTAATTGGAACTGAAGAAATTGGCATACCAATAATAATAAATTCTACGCAGTTTGACCCAAGAGTAGAACGTGATGGAATTTATTTAAAAAAGGTAGCAGATGGCGGTAACGAATCACACAATAAAGAGATAATTAATAACGCATTAACTAATAGCTTACAGGCTTTCGCAGAATTATTCAAAACCAAAAAAATAGCAGGCATCTATGAATTGTTTGATTTCAAGATTTCCAAAGACCTTAAATGGGTAGACCAAGAATGGTTTACAGCCATTAAATCATCAACAATTGATTTACTTGCATCTAAAGAAATTATTAATTATCACAGTGATGAAAATGGATTCACATCTTTAAACGAATTAAAAATTCCTTTCACTGAAAAAGAAAGCAACACTAGAGAACTATGGGAACTCCTTTCGATGTTAAAAAGCATAAAAGTTCCTATCTCATCAGAATTATTGAAATGGGTTAATATATCAGAAAGCATTACACTACTTAAACCTCAGATTGAAAAAACTTATGACTTAAATTTCGTTTGGGGAGTAAATAACTTAATAAAATTCATTGAACGGAAAGAATCACTTGAAGAATTAGAAAGCTCTATTACTGCAAATAAAAATTCTTGGTTAAATAGTCTTTACTCTCTTATCATTAAGATAAAAGGACATTTCCCATTAGACATAAAGATTTGTCTCAACCAAAGAAATAATTTTAGAGCTGCAGATGGCATTTGTTGGGATAAATGCAATGATGATGAGTTGATTTCAATTTCCGACTTAATAGAATTGAATTTTGCCGATAAACTTTTTTCAAGAGAAATAAATGTTTTGCAAATCAATGGAGTTGAAAATTACACTTTACAGAATGCTATTAATGACTTAAAGACAAATTTGAATGAACTTGATGAATCAGACTTCACTAACAACTCAAATCAAGAGTGTAGTGCAAGGTTTTTAAAATGGCTCATATCTAAAGACCAAAAAGAAGTAATTAAAGACTTGAAGATTTTAACCGGAGAAAGTAAAAAGGTTGACGAAAGTTTCGTTTATGACCATTTTCCGAAATCTGAACACCTTTTACTAACTCCTAAACCATATTTTGAATCAAATTTTCCGCTATATTCCAGTATAGTCAGAGACAAGGATTGCCTCAATGAAATTTATAATAAATATTTAGAAGAAGCAGATTACAACTTTTTAAATGTAAACGGATTTATTCATTTAAACCCTTTAGTAATCAAAACTGAAACGGCAACCATAAAATTATTAGAGCATTTAATAATCAAAGAAACAGACCTTAATGTGTTAAGAGATTCAGAAGGACAACTTAAGTATAAATTCAAAATAACCTATTCTGACTTTGCATATTTGACCGCATCAGACGGACATATTTACGGAAGAAATACAACACAAAAGTCAAGTTTAGAAAGATTGAAATTTCTTCTATCAGAAGCTGTAGAAAAAGACACTTTGTTTGATTCAGATATTCAAGAAGTAACAATCGAAGGAATAGAAAATCCAATACAATTTAGAACCTGTCTTTGGGTTTATCGTGCTAAACGTCTCAATTGGGTAAATGTAAAAACCGAAAGTGAAGATTCTGAAACGAAATTTGTAAGTGAAACTCCTTCATCAAAAAATCTTTCTGAAATTCTTAAAGGAGATGAGACTTTAGTAAAAACTATTCGTGGTTCAAGACAACAAAAATTTTTAAACAAACTTGGGGTGGGTGTATCTGACCTAATTAGAAACACACTGCCAACAGACGCACTTAGATTAAGTTGGGACAAGGCTATAACGAATATGATTACAAGTGATGCTGACCCAGAACTTGTTCAAGAAATATTTAATGACCCCAACATAAGAAAGGAATATGAAAAAAGATTAAATGAGCGGAAACTCATTAGTCGCAATCAAACAATAGGAAAACTTATTGAAGATTTGTTTAAAGAATATATTGAGCAACTTAGAGAAAGTGGTGTCATAATAAATATTCATAGAGAACCTTTTGGAAGTGATTACATATTAACTGAAGAATCATCTGACTTAGTTAATAGCGAAAATCAACGTGAAGGATTTAGAATAAATAATTGGCTTGTTGAGTTAAAGGCAACAGGCAAGGAACACGCTTCTATGACGCCCTTACAAGCAAAAACCGCAACTGAACAAAAAGACAATTACTCTTTAGTAGTTGTGCCATTGGACGGGACAGAACCAGACATTGAATATCTTAGACGAAATGCAAAAGTAATCAGTAACATTGGTCATAAAGTTGACACTGTGTTTAGTGATTTCAATGACGTTGAAATCAAAAAGAATAATCTTAACAACGGTCAAGATGGAATATCTGTATCAATTGAAGACCAAAATATAAGGTTTAGAGTAAGCTCTGCTGTTTGGAGTTCAGGACAAACAGATATTGAATCATTTGTAAGAACATATTTCACCGTTTTAACAGAAACAAACAATGGGACAACAACTCTCTGAAAAAAAAAGCACATACCGCCAACATCACCTATACGCAAGCAGGGGTTTCGTGCTTCGTAGGACAGGAAAGTGGTAAATTTAAAGTTCAGTTCTTCGAAGGAAGTTCAGTGGTAAAAATCCCTGCCTGCGTATAGCTGAGAAACGTTGGCAGCAAGTGTAAAGGACGACCCGACAGCAACAAACAGACGACTAAAAACGAGAAAAAAGTAAACCATTTTGACGGGTGACCAAAGACATAGAAACGATGAGAGTGTCTCATTAACTGTGTCAATTTTAAGTGAAACAACTAAGCTCGACATAAACAATTTCAAATCCACACGTAAACCCAATTCCCCAAACTCAACCCCAAGCTTTTGAGATGCCGAGTAAAAGATGTCGCCACCTCAATCAATAATTTCGCGGGGTGATTTTTCTTCAAAACGAACACATCACGGCAGGCATTTCCACGCTGGGCGCCGAACTGCAATCGCTGGAGCACCGCCGGCACGGGAATGTCATTTGGCGGCGGGATGAACGTTACTGGAATCGTTTTGCGCCCATCCTGTTTCCCATTGTAGGACGACTCTTGCAGGATCAGTATCGCTACGGCAATGAAACCTACACCATGAAGCAGCACGGGTTTGCGCGCGATGAAGTGTTTGAAGTAGCCGAACAAACCGCCACAAAAGTGCTGCTGCGTCTCAGCGACAACGAACGCACCCGACGGCAATACCCCTTTTCGTTTGAGCTTATCGTCGCCTATGCACTGGTGGGACAAGCCATCAGCATTCAGTATGAGGTGCGCAATACCGGAAACACGCCATTGTATTTCAGCATAGGCGGGCATCCCGGTTTTCATATAGCAGGCGCCTTGTCGGACTATTACCTGGATTTTGGCGGGGAATATCAACTGCCACAGCATCTGATAGAAGGCAATTATTACAGCGGAAACACCAGAGTAATAGCCCTTTCACGACATTTTAACCTGCAGGACAAGTACTTTGAATCCGATGCCATCGTGTTGAAAAAACCACCGTTTCAGTCGCTGGGCTTCGGCAGGGTGGGGAGCGGCAAGATGTTCACCTTCCATGGCCACGACTGGTCAGCGTTAGGTCTTTGGACCAAACCCGGAGCGCCGTTCTTTTGCATCGAGCCTTGGTGGGGTTGGGCAGATGCAATCAACGCCACCGGAAACCTCGAGGAAAAAGAAGGGATTCACGTGTTGGCAGCCGGTGCTGAACAGATGTTTCGGTACGACATCGAATTTCATGCAGATGAATAGCAGGGGGGCGTAATGATGAATCTACAGCAGAGGGCAAACAGGCATCCTGGAATTACAACTTGTTGTTGGATTGTAACATGGAGCAACTTCAAGATTCCAAACATCAATCTTCCGTGAAGAAAACATACAAGTCGAAAATAGGGCTGGAACTCCTGCTGCCCGTGGTTCTGGTGCTCGGAACCGTGCTGCTGCTTTCTCTGGCTGAGGAGCCGGCCTGGGCCGGGGTGGCGATACTTATGCCCGTCATCCTGTTTGTGATGCACCTGTTTTTGACCACATGCTACACCATTGAAGGAGACCAGCTTTTGATAAAAAGTGGTTTTTTGTTCCGTAAAACCGTTCCTATTCCGAGCATCAGAAAAATCCGCGAGACCAATAATCCCTTGAGTGCGCCGGCAACATCCCTGGACAGGCTGGAAATTGTCTTCGGCAAATATGAGTCTGTCTTGATTTCCCCCAAACAGAAACTCGAATTCATACAGCACATCCAAACCATCAATCCCGCGGTTGAAGTGCGCATGAAGCGGCGGAACACCTAACAGGCATCGCAAAGACCGCGAGCGGCAACACACAGAAAAAGTCGAAGTACTGTGTGAAAGGCACATAATCCAGGCAACAGCATGTCTCTGTTTTGGACAAATTAAGCCAACAAATGCACCTTTGATACTATCAAATGATATGATGAATGAAGTCCCCTTATGACATCACGCCTAAGATACTGAAGTTCATCAGCGCCATTTCCGAAAAACTGGGAGCAGTGCAGGCAGACCATCTGAATAGGCAATCTCCTCAGCTTCGGAAAAAGAACCGTGTCAAAACCATTCATGCGTCCCTTCAAATTGAAGGGAATACGCTTACCGAAGCGCAGATTACCGCACTCATTGATCAAAAGAAAGTCATTGGCCCCAAGAAGGATGTTTTGGAAGTGCTTAATGCCATTAAGGTTTATGAGGCGCTGGACAGGTATCAGTGTACCTCAGAAGCACATTTCTTAAAAGCGCATCGTGAGCTGATGACCGGTCTGATTGCGGATGCGGGAAAATACCGCAACAAAGCAGTTGGCATGGTCAAAGGGACAAATGTTGAACACATTGCACCTCCGCATCAGAACGTTCCCCACCTGATGAAAGACCTGTTTGCATACCTGCAGCATGCTGATGATTTGACTTTAATCAAGAGCTGCGTTTTTCACTACGAATTGGAGTTCATGCATCCATTTATAGACGGGAATGGCAGAATGGGAAGGTTATGGCAAACGTTAATCCTTATGAATGAGTATCCCATTTTTGATTTTCTGCCTTTCGAAACACTCATCAGCGATACGCAGGAGGAATATTACAAATCCCTTGCCCTCAGTGACAAAACAAGGAAATCCACTATATTCATCGAATACATGCTTCAGGTAATAGATCAGTCGCTTGAAAAACTGCTGGACTATAACCAACGTGTGCTTAAAGACACAGACCGTATAGAACATTTTTTGACCCTAAGATTTAATGAATTTACGCGCAAAGATTATATGGCTGTGTTTAAAAATATTTCCACGGCAACCGCAAGCCGGGATTTGAAAAAGGGCATTACTTTAAACTATTGGGAAAGTTCTGGAAGCATGAACAAAACCAGATACAAGGTGAAGTAAAGCAATAATCCCCGCCACCATTCAAATCAATCCTCTTTCCGGATTCATCCTGCATCAACATTTGGTCCATCTGCAGGCTCCCCCACAGCTCATTGCTGCCGCAATTCGGTATGGGCAGTTAGGAGGACCATGTTCTCTATCAAAGCCATAGCAAAAGGACCGGCCTCCCCGCATCGCAAGCTTGCGGGGCAAGATAAGGCTGGAAGGTTAGGAGTGCAGCAAGAAGGCGCTAAATGCAAAGGAAGCTCCGAGCCTGAGAGGAGATCACCTGCCGCATTCACCTTCTTGCAAGCGTATGACCTTTCAGACTTATCAGCCTTGATTTTTTGCTTACTTTTTCATCAAGGAAAAAGTAAGAGAACAGAAATAAGTTTTTGTTTTTGAAGCGTGGTTTGTGGTCCGTGATACGGCAGGCTCCCCTACCAACCTGCTGCCGCAATTCGGTATGGTCAGGCAGGATGATATATTAAAAAAGCCAATAGCAAGAGTTGAATGGTCAACAGGACAATTGGAAAGCCACAGCAAAAGGACCGGCCTATAAGGATGAAAGGTGTTAAACGCAGTAAACAACCGCTAAATGCAAAGGAAGCTCCGAGCCTGCGAGGAGATCACCTGCCGCCCTTCGGCAAGCTCCCCCACAGGTCATTGCTGTTGCAATTCGGCGGGGGCAGGCAGGGTGACACATTCACCTTCTTGCAAGCGTATGACCTTTCAGACTTATCAGCCTTGATTTTTTGCTTACTTTTTCATCAAGGAAAAAGTGAGATGAGATGATGTAATGGTTGCATTAGCTTGCATTAGATAAAATTCATTTAAAGCACGGAAAGCTTGTGAACTGAATAAGTTGTGCGGGTGAAATGGTTTGTGAGTCCAGCCTCTGTCCATCCTTCGGCAGGCTCTGGATGACAAAGGGGGCAGGCAACATTTGGTTCGTGGTTCGACAAGCTCACCATGACAGGCTCACCATGACAAGGTGGGATCGCTCGGGACTTTCAGCATCATGACAGGCTAACGATGATAAGCAATATGCACGATTCAATCTATTGGATATACAACAAACCCAACCAATCATTCACCTCATTCCTCCTTCCGGTATTACCTTGCAAGTCCATCGTTATGAGGCGCTTCGCGGGAATGTTCTGGATGTTTGTGCTGTGGTTCTGTGCCACACAGCGCATGGTGGCGCAAGGAAATGCGGAGGTTCCTGCGTCGTCCAATCCGCAGCAATACATCCTGCTGCTCAAGGATAAATTCCCACCGAAGCCGGAAACAATCTTATACAGCCCAGGTGCCGCCAAACGCAGGCTGCTGCAGGGAATCTCCCCCGACAGCCTCGACTGGCCCGTGCATCAGGATTACCTGAAACAGGTTGCCTCCATCAGCGGTGTGCGAATTCATGCCGTGAGCCGCTGGATGAACGCATTGCTGTTGCAGGTACACGACAGTGCAGCCCTGGCTGTTTTACGCACACAAAGTTTTGTCGCCGGACTGCAGGAGTTTGGTCCCGTACGACAGCCGGCAGCCGCCTCCGACAGCGCCTTTGAACCCGCACCGGAACCATTTGCCCTACCCGAGCCGGAAGCCTTGCACCTCCTGCGCACACAACCGCTGTTGCAGCTGGCCACCCGCGGCTACGGACTCAGTCATGAAGCCCTGCGCGCCATGAATGGAATCCGCTTGCACGACCTCGGCTACCGCGGCAAAGGCATGCTCATCGCCGTGCTCGATGCCGGCTTCATCGGCGTGGACCGAATGGCCGCCTTCGACAGCCTCAACAACAACAAACGCGTCCTGGCCACCCGCGACTTCGTGCGCGGCAACGACTGGGTGTATAGCTTCAGCGACCACGGCACCAAAGTGCTTGGCTGTCTGGCCGCAGATATCCCAAACGTGCTGAAAGGCAGCGCCCCGGAAGCGTCTTACCTGCTCCTGCGGAGTGAAGACGCCGACGTGGAATATCCGGAGGAAATGTTTCACTGGCTGGTGGCTGCCGAGTTCGCCGACAGCATGGGCGCCGACATCATCAGCAGCTCTTTGGGTTATACCACCTTCGATGTTCCCTTTCATGAAGATGACCGACTGGCGCTGCTGGACGGAACAGGCAGTCTGATCAGTCGCGCTGCGCGTTGGGCAGCGTCCCGCGGGATGCTGGTGATGACCGCTGCAGGCAACGAAGGCGATGGACTCTGGGAACGAATCTCAGCGCCGGCCGATGCCCCGGAAGTCCTCAGCGTGGGCGCCGTAGATGCGGCTGGCAACAGCGCAACGTTTAGCGGCAAAGGTCCCGCCGCCGAAAGTCGTCTGAAACCAGAGGTTGCTGCTCCGGGCGTGAACATTCCGTTAATCCAAGGCAACGGCAACCTCAGCGAAGGTTCCGGCACCAGCTATGCCACGCCATTGCTCTCCGGACTTGCTGCCTGTTTGTGGCAGTCTGCCCCGCGACTGGATGCTCAGACGCTGCGCGAAGTCATCATCAACAGCGCGCACAGAGGCCATTTCACCGATGTGCAGCAGGGTCATGGCATTCCGGATGTATTCGCCGCTGCCTGTCTGCTGGGCAGCAATCCCTTTTTCCGAAGCGAAGCAACGCAGCTGCTCAGCGAAGTGCCTGAAACCACCGCGCAAGACCACCTATTCATCCGTGCTTACGCCGGAACTTCCGGCGAGCTGCGCTACGCCTTGTTCAGCAGGGGGAACAACCGCAAGCCTGCAGGATCGGGAAGCATCAGCCTGGAAGCACAGAAAACCGCGGTGTTCCGCGTTGGACCCTTCGAGCATCCGGGGCCATACATGCTGCAGATTTCCGGTCCCGGCGGATTTTACCGCATGTACCACATCAACAAAACCATCAGTCAAAGAACCAGATAAGCCATGAACAGAATCATGAAATACAGCTTCTGCCTGTTGTTCAGCGCAGGCATCCGCCAAAACCTGCAGGCCCAACTGTTTACCCGTTCGGGTACGTTTACCGTGCAGGAAGCAACCATGATCACCCAATTTCCGGGTGTACAGGGTTCGCCGGTGGTAGAAACCTGGACCCTTACCCTGAAATTCAAGCGCAGCACGGCGTTTCTGGTCGATTCGGCCTGGGCTTCCGGCAAAGCCGATAAGGTATTCCTGGATCGGGTGGATGGCGCAACCTGGACGGGTAAAGCCGCCAAAGGCGATGAAATTCGCCTCACCTTACACCTGTACACCTCAACCGTAGAACCGGGCGCACCCGGCTTTGAAGGCGTCAGCGGAAGTCCGGTATGCGTTCCACCTATGAAGCATCAGGGAAAGCTGCTGTTCCGCTATGGCTTCAGCGACCTGAAATATTACTTCAGCCGCAGTGCCGTGGCGAAGCAACAGCCGGTGTACGCGCCGTGAGAAGAACGCAAAAATTGTCATCCTGAGTTTACCGAAGTGTCATCCTGAGTTTACCGAAG
>CAZPHB010000022.1:12492-34461 GCA_964586595.1 uncultured Flavobacteriaceae bacterium
AACGCAAAAATTGTCATCCTGAGTTTACCGAAGTGTCATCCTGAGTTTACCGAAGGACGACACTTTCAAGAACCTCACAACCAAGTGCTAAAAAGCATCTCCTCAAGCGCCTCGGAGAACGGGAGCGTTTTTAGGTTGTTGTACTAAACCGGATAAATCAACTTCCCAACCCGGTCAATATGTTCCACCAGCTTCGGTTCATGGATGCTGTGGTAGTTCAGTACATCAAATTGATAAGGCATCCGCGTTTCTTCGTTCAGGGCATCGGCAATTCGGCTGGTAATGCGCTGCGTAAGCTTGCTTCCCTTCAGCGCCAGATCCACATCACTGCCTTCCCGGAAATTGCCCTTCGCCCTGCTGCCAAACAATATAGCTTCCTGCACTTCCGGATATTGGGACAACATCCGTCTGATTTCCAGCAGGTCATCTGGCCTGAGCCCGAAGTTGTTGTTCATGTATTTTTTGTGTTGAACTCAGTGCGCAGGGCGTTCAGCAGCGGGAAGTGTTTATGATGGATGAGTTGCTCCATTTCGGTAGCTTTCTGTTCGTCGTACGTATGCGCGCTGAGGTTGCGGTCGGCCATTCATGCCCCTGAGCAATCAATCCTGTTTCAAATGCCTTTTTAAGCGCCGAACGAGGCGTTTTGACATCCTCAAACCCTTGCTGTTCCAGATAATCTTTCAATAAAATCCATCCCAGTTCAAAACTCATTTCAAAAAATTGAAAGATGCCTGCTTTTTGAACCATGTCTGGTTTTTCAATGCGTAACGCTGTTTCCAGGTGTTGCATGTCCTTGTTGAAGTTGAACAGCCGTTGCTTCCATCTTATGTCTTCATTTTGGCTCATGGGCGTGAACTTTAACTTGTAAATAATGCAATGAATAGGAAATGAAATCAGACTTCAGGTGCTGAAATGCTGTAATTCGTAACCTCTTGAAGGCAAAGTTAATGGATGTATGGACAAAAAAGACGGTGTAAAGACGGTCATCAGTTGGGCTACTTAATCCGCATTTCCCTTTCCTTAAACAGCTGTTGGATAAGGTGGCCCGCCTTGCGTATTTTTGCCGTCTATAGCCATGTTTGAATCTCTGGTAAAAGGTCTGGGCAAGCTGTTCGGCAATAAATCCGATCGCGATGTAAAAGAAGTACAACCGCTGGTAGAAGCCATCAACGAATGGTTCCAGGCGTATCAGGCGCTCAGCAATGATGAGTTGCGTAATAAAACCAACGAATTTGTGGATCGCGTCAACCTGCAACTCGCAGGTGTGGATGAAGATATTGCCGCAGCGCGCGCCGAACTGGAGGCTACGCCCGAAGCAGAGGTGGAAGAACGCGATGCCCTATTCAGCAAACTGGATGAGCTGGAAAAAGACCGCGACAAGGAACTGGAAAAAGCCCTCGAGGAAATCTTGCCTGAAGCCTTTGCCGTGGTGAAGGAAGCCGCCCGTCGCTACACAGAAATCGGAACCCTCGAAGTGCAGGCTACCGAACACGACCGCACCATCGCCGCCAAAAAAGCCCACGTGCGCATCAACGGCGATAAAGCCTTCTACAGCAACGAATGGGTGGCCGCCGGCGGAAACATCCGCTGGAACATGGTGCATTACGATGTGCAACTGATTGGCGGCATCGCCCTCCACAAAGGAAAAATCGCGGAAATGGCCACCGGGGAAGGTAAAACCCTTGTTTCCACACTGCCCGCATACCTCAACGCCCTCGGCAAACGCGGGGTGCATATTGTTACCGTGAACGACTACCTGGCCCGCCGCGACAGCGAATGGAACGGTCCGCTGTTCGAATTCCTCGGCCTCACCGTGGATTGCATCGACCAGCACCAACCCAATTCCCCGCAGCGCCGCAAAGCCTACGAAGCAGACATCACCTACGGAACCAACAACGAATTTGGCTTCGATTACCTCCGCGACAACATGTCGCGGAGCCCGGAAGACCTCGTTCAGCGCAAACACCATTACGCCATGGTGGACGAAGTGGATTCGGTATTGATTGACGATGCCCGTACGCCGCTCATCATCTCCGGTCCTACACCCAAAGGCGATGATCAGGAATTCGTGGCGCTGAAACCCCGTATCCAGCGTGTGGTGGAGGCCCAGAAGAAATACGTGAATTTCGCCCTCAACGAAGCAAAAAAGCTCATCGCAGAAGGCAAAACCGGAGAAAAAGACGGTGGAATGTTCCTGCTGCGCGCACACCGTGGCATGCCCAAAACCAAAGCCCTGATTAAATACCTCGGCGAATCAGGCATCCACTCAGTGCTGCACAAAACCGAAAGCTATTACCTGCAGGATCAGCAAAAGGAAATGCCCAAGGTGGATGCAGAACTGTACTTCGTCATCGACGAAAAGAACAATACCGTTGAACTGACCGAAAAAGGAATCGAACTGATTGCAGAATCCGGCGAAGACCGCCAGTTCTTCCTCATGCCCGACATAGGCAGTGAAATTGCAGAAATTGAACGCACAGCTGCTTCCGATGACGACAAGCGCCGCCGCAAGGATGAGCTGATGCGCGACTTCGCCGTGAAAAGCGACCGCATCCACTCCATCAGCCAGCTGCTGAAGGCATATACCATCTTCGAACGCGATGTGGACTACATCATCCAAGACGGTAAAGTGAAAATCGTGGATGAACAAACAGGCCGTATCCTCGAAGGTCGCCGCTACAGCGACGGACTCCACCAAGCCATCGAAGCCAAGGAAAATGTGAAGGTGGAAGCCGCCACGCAAACCTATGCCACCATCACCCTGCAGAACTACTTCCGCATGTACCACAAGCTGGCCGGAATGACCGGAACGGCAGAAACAGAAGCGCAGGAACTATGGGACATCTACAAGCTCGACGTGATGGTGATTCCCACCAACAGACCCGCTGTCCGCAAGGACATGGACGACTTCGTCTATAAAACCCGCCGCGTGAAGTTCAACGCCGTGATCGACAACGTGGTGAAGCTGGTGGAAGAAGGCCGACCGGTACTGGTGGGAACTACTTCCGTAGAAATCAGTGAACTGCTGAGCCGCATGCTCAAGCTGCGCAACATCCGCCACAACGTACTTAACGCCAAGCAACACCAAAGCGAAGCACAAATTGTGGCCGAAGCAGGGAATCCCGGAACCGTGACCATTGCCACCAACATGGCCGGTCGTGGTACGGACATCAAGATCTCTGATGAAGTGAAAGCGGCCGGCGGTTTGGCCATCATCGGCACGGAACGCCACGAATCACGCCGCGTGGATCGCCAGTTGCGAGGTCGTGCAGGCCGTCAGGGTGATCCCGGAACCAGTCAGTTTTACGTGTCGCTGGAAGACGACCTGATGCGCATCTTCGGCTCTGAGCGTGTGATGAAGCTGATGGATCGCATGGGTTATAAAGAAGACGATGTGATTCAGGCTTCTACCATGACCAGCATCATCGAACGCAACCAGAAGCGCATGGAGCAGAACAACTACGGCATCCGCAAACGCCTCCTGGAATACGATGATGTGATGAACAAGCAGCGTACGGTGATTTACAGCCGCCGGAAGAACGCCTTGTTTGGCGAACGCCTCAGCCTGGATCTGCGCAACATGTTGTACGACTGGTGCGACGATACCGTTTCCGTGACCAAAGAACAGGATGCCTTCGGCGATCTGGAGCTGGAAGTGTACAAGCAGCTGGCCTGCGACCTCCCGTTTGATGAAGAAACCTTCAAAAGAACCGGCCATGAAGACCTGGCAGAGCAGTTGTTTCACCACCTGCTGAACCACTACAATGCGAAGAATGCCGATATGGCGGCAGCCGCACTTCCGGTATTCCGCAACATCCAGGAAGCCCAGGGCGGCAAGGTAGATCAGGTGGTTGTGCCCATTACCGACGGAACACACGTGATGAATGTGGTGGTGGGCATGAACAAGATGCTGGAAAGCAACGGTGCTTCCCTCATTAGAGAATTTGAAAAAGACATCACCCTGGAAATCATCGACGACGAATGGAAAGAACACCTGCGTGAACTCGATGACCTGAAACAGGCCTCACCCAATGCCCAATACGAACAGAAGGATCCACTGCTGATTTATAAAATTGAATCCTTCAACCTGTTCCGCGACATGATGCGTCGGGTAAACAACCGGGTGCTGGGCATGTTGTTCCGTGGAAATATCGACGGACAGGAGCAGGTGGACGCGGCGCAAACTTCCAAGGTGAAGCGCAACGACGACTTGAGCCGTGCCCGCGCCGGCAGGGATGAGGTAGGAATCGTTTCCGGCGGCATGCCCATGCCTCCGCCCGATATGCCGATGCCTGCGGATCAGCCGGTGATGCCGGGAATTCCCTTGCGGCAGGAGCCGAAGATCGGACGCAACGATCCGTGTTTCTGCGGCAGCGGAAAGAAATTCAAAAACTGCCATGGACAGGTTTAACCCCATACGCGTGCCTTTCGGCAGGAAGCTGTGGCTCGCCACCTTGACGTGCTTCCTGTTGCTGCTGCCTTCAATTCATGCATCTGCACAGGTGGAAATCATCGCCGAGCCGGGCATTGAACGCCTCATGAAAAACAGGGTCAACGAACGCATCCTCAACGGCGGAAAAGTTCCGGGCTACCGGGTGCTGGTGGCGTATTCCAACAGCAGGGGCGCGGCGAGCATCCAAACGGAAGACGCCCGACGTGCCTTTGCAGGTAGATACGAGGTGCTGCAAATTTATGATGAACCCAATTTCAAGGTTTATGTGGGTGCCTTCCGTTACCGCTGGGAAGCAGAATTGGCCCTGCAGGAAATTCAGAAAAAATACCGCGGCGCCCGGGTAGTACAGGATGAAATACGCTTGCCCGCACCTTGAAGTCGGGGCGCATTTAACGATTCCTTTACCCTAAAACCGAACGATACTTCCGGCGCTTTCCTTTCTTTGTGCCGTGAAGTACACCTACCTCTTCCTTGGATTGATCTTCGCTTCCTGTGCAACAACAGGTAAAAGCCTGTCACAAAAGCACAGCAGCGCGCCAGCTTCCGCTGTAAAGCCCAAAAACATTGTGTTCATGGTTGGAGATGGAATGGGCCTGGCCCAGCTTTCGCTCACCCAATCGGCTGCAGATTACGTGCTGGCTATTTTTGAATGGTTTAAGGTCATCGGGTTCAGCGAAACAAGCAGTGCCAATGATTACATCACCGACAGTGCAGCAGGTGCCACCGCTTTTGGTACCGGAACCAGAACAAACAATGGCATGATTTCCGTAGCTCCGGATTCCTCAGCGCTGAAAACCATCGCCGAAGAAGCATCCGAACAGGGTAAAGAAACCGGATTGTTGGCTACCTGCAGCATCACGCACGCAACCCCAGGCTGTTTTTATGCACATCAGCCTTCCCGGAAAATGAACCGCGAAATTGCCGCAGATATGTATGGCTCCGGTATAGATGTGTTCATGGGAGGTGGCTGGCCCTACTTCGACAGCAGTAAACTGGCGGCTTCAGGATTTGCCATAAAACACGGTTTGGATGCTTTTGTGTCTGCAACCGAAACGAAAATAGCCGGTTTCTACAGTTACGCCGAACATCCGCCCAAAATGAGCGAAGGCCGCGGAAACTTCCTCGCACCGGCTTCCGTAAAGCTGCTTGATTTGCTGAACCGAAATAAATCCGGATTCTTCGCCATGATAGAAGGCTCCCAGATTGACTGGGGCGGACATGCCAACGATGCACCGTACATGATTGAAGAAACCAAAGATTTTGACCAGGCTGTACGCGCAGTGCTGGAATGGGCCCAAAAAGACGGGCAAACACTGGTCATTGTAACTGCCGACCACGAAACCGGCGGCCTTACCATGCCGGTACCTGCCAAACCAGGAGCTTTGCCTCAGGCCAATTTTTCCACCGGCGACCACAGCGGCATTCATGTACCCGTTTTTGCCTGGGGACCCGGCGCGGACGCGTTTATGGGCGTTTACAAGAATACAGACATCTACCTGAAAATGAAGGCTTTGTTAAGCCCCAGGTGATTTTCATAAAACCAGGTTCATTTTTTACTTATTCCCGCGAAACACATGCAACCTTTTGGCCTTTGTGCAGACAAAGGGGTGAAGTTGCATGAAAGGATTGGCTTACATATCTGCAGGAATGGCTGTTTTTTTAGCCGGATGTTTTTTCCTGTTGATTCATTCCTGTAGTCCTGAACACACCTCACAAGACGCATCCCGGAACGAAACACAAGCCAAGCCGCTGCCGGATCCTGCGGAGCTGGGCTCCATACTGTACGAAGATTTGGTGGATCCACTTTTTGTAGCCGCCGGAATCAGTTCAGGGTATCAGTTGAAAACAAATGGAATTCCGCAGGCATTGCAAGATGATGCGGCGAGTACATGGCTCACTTCGGTAAAATCTGAAAAAAAATGTGCCGCCCTGGATCGAACTTTCGGACCTGCATTGAACAGGCAGCGGAACAGGTTTGATTCACTCGTGCATCCATCTGTGACCGAGCTCATCAAAAGAAACAACAGCTGGATGGACAGTGCCGAGGTTTGGTATCGGCCATTGGTCCGTGAATACCAAAGAGGTAAAATCAATCAGGAAACCCTGGGATCCAGGTTGCGCCAGCTCAATGAACAAGTGCGCGATTCTATGCGCAACGACGTGAACAGACAAAGGCTTGCCTCCCTGATTAGAAAACACTACGAATCATACCTTTTGGGTGTGAAGCAATTGTTGACTGACCAGGATTGGCAAGATTGGGTGCACTGCAGCCTGCGCGGTAACAATCCCTGAATAACCCTCCGCATAGAATGCGGAAGGCAAAGTAACTAACGGGTCGCAGCAAGCGGCCTTTTTCTTTTCTTTGCGCCATGGTTCCCGTTTATGTCATCATACCCGCACGTTACGCAAGCAGTCGTTTTCCGGGCAAACCATTGGTGCAAATTGCCGGGAAATCCATGCTGCAACGTGTGACAGCGCAGGTGGGAAAAACATCGGGAATTACACAGGTGATTGTGGCTACCGATGACCCAAGGATTGAAGCACATGCGCAGGCTTTTGTTCCTGTAGTGATGACCGGGGTTCATGCCTCAGGCACCGACCGTTGTGCAGAGGCTGCCAGGTTGAGCGGTATACTCGATGGTATCGTTGTAAATGTTCAGGGCGACGAACCCTTCATCCAGCCCACACAAATACAAGCACTTTGTGCGGCGTTCCACGACCCGGATGTGCGCATTGCATCCCTGATGAAACCCATCCATGATCCTGCATTTCTGCATGATCCGAACATGGTAAAGGTGGTTTGCCGCAACAATGGAGATGCACTTTACTTCAGCAGGCAGGCCATTCCGGCTGTACGTGGGCTGGACGCCTCCGAATGGGGTCAAAAGGCAGACTATTTTAAACATATCGGCGTCTATGCTTTTCGGGCTTCGGTTTTGCAGGAACTGGCAAACTTACCTGAAGGCAACCTCGAGCAGGCCGAAATGCTGGAGCAACTGCGCTGGCTGGAGCATGGATACACCATACGCATGGTAGCTACAGATTTTCAAAGTCCTGCCGTGGACAGCCCGGAAGATTTGGCACATGTGGAGAATTTTTTGAAAAGCCATCCGGAGCTGGCTTGATGCAGCCGCCTTGTGTCAGCTACTTTTGAAACCCGTAACTGCTGTTCCTTTAGAACAGTGATTTTATGAAAAAACCTAAATATGTATTCGTTACGGGTGGCGTAACCTCTTCCCTGGGAAAGGGCATCATCGCAGCATCATTGGCAAGATTGCTTCAGGCCAGAGGGTATTCGGTAACCATTCAAAAGCTGGACCCATACATCAACGTGGATCCGGGAACCTTGAACCCTTACGAACACGGGGAGTGTTTTGTCACTGAAGATGGCGCCGAAACCGATCTGGATCTTGGCCACTACGAGCGCTTCCTGAATGTGCCCACCTCACAGGCCAACAACGTAACCACCGGTCGTATTTACCTCACCGTGATTGAGAACGAACGAAAAGGCCAGTACCTCGGGAAAACTGTTCAGGTGATTCCACACATCACCGATGAAATCAAACGACGCATCCGCCTGTTGGGTGACAGTGGCCTGTACGACATAGTCATCACGGAAATTGGCGGAACCGTGGGCGATATTGAATCTCAGCCTTACATCGAAGCTGTGCGGCAAATGAAGTGGGAACTTGGCTCGGAAGATGCTCTGGTGATTCACCTCACCCTGGTTCCATACCTGGCCGCCGCCGGAGAGTTGAAAACCAAGCCAACGCAACACAGCGTAAAAAGTCTGCTGGAAGTAGGGGTACAGCCGGAAGTACTGGTATGTCGTACCGAAAAGCCTCTGAATGCCGAGGTGCGACGCAAGCTTGCGCTGTTCTGCAACGTAACGCCCAATGCGGTGATTGAAAGCATGGACGTAAAAACCATTTACGAAGTGCCTCTGGTGATGCAAAAAGAAAAGCTCGACAAGGTGGTGCTTTCCAAGTTGAAGCTGAGCAGCAGGGTAGAACCGGATTTGACCGTTTGGAAAGATTTTCTGTTCCGCCTTACACATCCCAAAGCCGAAGTGAACATTGCACTCGTAGGTAAATATGTGGAACTGCCGGATGCATACAAATCCATTAATGAGGCATTCATCCATGCAGGTGCGGCCAATCAGTGTAAAGTTCAGGTGAGCTGCGTGCATTCCGAATACCTGACTTCAGAAAATGTTGCCGAGAAATTGTCGGGTTTTGATGGCATTTTGGTGGCCCCGGGCTTCGGATCAAGAGGTATTGAAGGCAAACTGGAAGCGGTGCGCTTTGCCCGTGAACACGGCATTCCTTTCTTTGGAATATGCTTGGGCATGCAGTGCGCAGTCATCGAATTTGCACGCAATGTGCTGCACTTAAAGGATGCCCATTCGGTAGAAATGAATCGGGAAACTTCGGCACCCGTGATAGATTTGATGGAAGCGCAGAAACAGGTGCAACAAGTAGGTGGTACGATGAGGCTGGGCGCCTACGACTGTCATTTGCAAAAAGGAAGTGCGGCATATAAGGCCTACGGAAAACAGAACATCAGCGAACGCCACCGCCACCGCTATGAATTCAACAACCGGTATAAGGATACTTTTGAAGCTGCCGGGATGGTACTTTCCGGAATAAATCCCTTAACCGGACTGGGTGAAATTGTTGAAATTCCCGCACATCCATGGTTTGTTGGCGTGCAGTTTCACCCTGAGTTGAAAAGCACTGTGGAAAACCCGCATCCGCTGTTTGTACGCTTCATCAAAGCTGCGATGGACCACGCAGACTAAGCGCAGTACTTATTCTCCTGACTGCCGCAGGTAAAACAGGTAACCACCGGCTGAAGCCTGTAACTTAAGGTTCCGGCAAGTGTCGTAGCCCTGTCTTTTGTTGGTTTTAACCACTACAGCCCACGATTCGTTTAATGGTGTTGCATCTTTAAACCGGTTTCTGATGCGTGCCTCAACAGCTCCTGTTTCTTGCTGGCTAAACTGTCGGATGTCGGTAATGCCCCGTTTCATCATTTCTTCAGTCCAAATGGCTTTCACCATGCCGCCGTCAAAGGCCTCTTTCCGCTGCCCGTAGTAATAGGGAGCATAGCTTTTAAAGCCATCGTGCCAGATGTGTATTCCCTGCTGTGCACAGGATTTCAATTGCCGGATGTACTGTCCTTGTACCTGATTTTCAATATGCGGCACACATAAAGAGGCATAAAGTGGCACAAAAAGCATCACCATGATGGGAATGCTCAGCAGCGTGTGGCCTCCGTCTTTTCTGCGCATGGCGCGGATGGTCCAGAAAGAAATTCCTGCAATCCATAACAATCCAATGACCCATTCCCAGCCCATCCATGAACCCGGCGCACGCATGGTGGCCAAGGCAAAGGGATCGTTGATGTAAGGAGCAATCATCGCCAACACCGCGGGGTTGGAACCTAAAAGCGGAACAGCGGTGAAGCCAATACCCAACATCAAACCTACAGGCAACAGGATGATGGTTAACCAGCGATGATTTTTTGACTGGTTTCTGAAAATATCCCACATGGTCAACATGCCCATGAAGCTCAGCGGAAACCAGCACATGCTGCTGTAATGCACAATTTTGGTTTTGGTGATGGAAAAAACCACCAACACCACCCAGAAAAGGATTTGCATCCATTCATGCAATAAGTTGATTTCCGAGCCGCGGTCGCGGTTGATTCTTAAGGAAGGAATTGCATAAATGGCCGCGGGAAAGCACCCTATCAGCAAAACCAGCGGATGGTACCAAAAGGGTTGCTCATGGGCTTCCATATTTCCTTTGAACAAATCCAGCTGGTAGGTGATGAATTTCTCCATGAACCAGTTTCCGTGTTTCAGCCACTCGGGAAGAAACCATACGGCAGCGACGGCGCTGAATGAGATCAAGGCGGCAAGAAGCTCGCTCACGCTTGGGAAAGAACGCATGCCACGCCTCAGGTAAAAGATGAGCGCAGTAAGTCCGATCAGGAGCAGCGCAACCGGCCCTTTCGTTAATACGGCCAAACCGGTGAAAATGCCGGCCAACATGAAGTTTATGCGGTAGCTCACTACAAGCTCGGAGCGACGGGAACTTTGGTAAAGTTGGATGATGGCCAAAAACATGAACAGGTTAAACACCGGATCCATGATGCCACTTTTAAAATAGAAATGAGGGGTAAGGCTTCCTGCATAAAGCAAAACCCAGAACAAGCCGCCAAACGAAGAGGTTCGCCGGGAACCTAAGGAGTAAAGGATGTTCAGGGTAATGATGCCCGCAATGGCATTAGGCAATCGCGCAGCCCACTCATGCACGCCAAAAAGCTTCATGCTGAGCACCTGCAGCCAGATAAACAGGGGCGGTTTCTCCCAAAACGGCTGAAAATCAATTTGAACCAGCTGGTAGTTGCCGCTCACCAGCATTTCTCTGGCTGCTTCGGCGAAGTTGATTTCGTCCCAGTCAAACAGATGTACGCTGCCCAGGAATGGAAGGAATAATGCCGCACCCAGCAAGCTGATCCATAAATGTGCCTTGTGATGTGGAATCATGTTTTCTGTTGCTTATGCCTGATGTGGTTGGAGCCATCTGGGTTGCCAAAGCTCAAAAATCCAGTCAACGGCCAGCGCTACTGCCGTTCCTATTACTGCACCAGCCAGCACATCGCTCATAAAATGCTGTCCCAAATACATTCTGCTGTACGCAACCATCGCCGCCAATATGGCAAAAAATGCCTGCGCTGCGGCTTTGCGGCTGAACAACGCGAGGCTGCAAAATCCGGTAAAAGCCGTGGCGGTATGACCGCTGGGGAAGCTGTTGTTTTGGTGTAATGGAACCGTTGGCACTTCGCGGATGCTTCCGGCCACCAGTGCGGCCGATGGGCGCTTGCGTTCGGGAAACACCTGATGTTTCAACAGGGATATGATCAAACCACTCACGGCAAGTGCAACAATTCCAACCACCGCATGCTTGCGGCTGCTGCGCCAACCGTACAGCATCACCACTATATAAAGCACCCAGTCGCCAAGCAATGTAATCTGACTGAATAATTGGTCCAAAACCGGATGATGGTGCTGATTTACCCAAACAGTTACGGCTGTATTCCCCGACAGGAGCAAGAGCAGGAAACACAGCACGAGTAGAGGCAGCATTACCAGCACAAAGCCGCGTATGCTTCCCAAGCGTCGATTCATAAGGCGAATTTAATGGCCTGTTGTTCAAAACCTGATTATTTACGAACACTCTTTGGATTTAAGCAAGCTTACGCCTTTAATTGCAGCACAGCCTCAACAGCTACCCTATGACGAAAAACAAATCTACCGGACGCATTCGTTTAGAAATGGAATTCGAAATGCACTCATCTGTAGGCATTTTATTCAGCTACATTTCCACAGCAACGGGGCTACAGTCATGGTTCGCCGACAATGTGAATGTACGAAACCAGGTTTTCGAGTTTTCTTGGGATGACGGCACCGGAAACAGTGCAACATTGGTGAAAAGCCAGTACAACAAGGGCGTACGCTTTCATTGGCAGGGTACTCCCGAAGACGAGAGTTTTGAGTTTCACATCGTTCAGGATGAGCTCACGGGTGATGTGGAATTGCTGGTGATCGACTACTGCAATGAAGGCGAAGAAGAGACAACCCGGATGCTTTGGGAAAGCCAGATAGATGCCCTTCGGGCATTAATTGGTGCCTAAACCGTTGTTCAGGGCCTGAATGGCCAGCCAGCTCATCATGCCAGCACCCAAAGGCAGGGCCGCTTCATCGATGTCAAATTGAGGATGATGCACGCTGTGTACAATGCCTCTCGCTTCATTCCTCACACCCAAACGGTAAAAGCAACTGGGTACAGCCTGACTGAAATACGCGAAATCTTCCGCAGCCATCCAGATGCCCAAGGGGGTAACCAGTTCAGGTCCTGAATACTCCGAGGCCCAGGTTTTACAACGCTCCGTGAGGGCTTCATGGTTTTGGAGGAAGGGATAACCTTTGCGGATTTCAAGGTTAGCCTCGGCGCCAAAGGCGGCCGCAGTATGGCTCACAATACTGCGGATGCGCTCGTGGGCGGCGGCACGCCACTCCTCGTCCAAGGTTCTGAAGGTGCCTTCCAGTACAACCTGCTCAGGTATGATGTTGGTTGCTCCCTGGGCTTCTACCTTGCCAAACGACAATACGCTGGGAATCACAGGGTTGGCAGATCGGCTCACCACCTGCTGCAGGGCAACAATGATTTGTGCTGCCGCCGTTACCGGATCAATATTGAAATGAGGCATGGCTCCGTGGCCGCCTTTCCCTTTCACGGTAAGGTATAATTCGTCGGTGCTGGCCATATACAATCCCGGCCGGAAGCCGGTAACCCCAACGGGCAACTGAGGCATCACATGCTGCCCAATCATCAGATCAACCTTAGGATCCTCCAATACGCCCTCCCTAATCATCAAACTTGCTCCGCCAGGCAATCGTTCTTCTCCCGGCTGAAAAATAAGCTTCACGGTTCCACCGAAATGATCGCGCAGGTCCTGAAGTATGATGGCCGCACCCAGCAGACAGGTGGTGTGCACATCGTGGCCGCAGGCATGCATTTTCCCGGGAATGGTAGAACGGTATGGCCGGTCCTGCGCCTCCTCAATGGGCAAGGCATCCATGTCTGCACGAAGTCCCACCACCGTATTCCCGGGCATGTTCCCGTGAATCAAAGCTACCCTGCCGGTTCCTGCAACGGTGGTGCATGAAATGCCGGCTTCTGCCAATGTCCGCTCGATGAATGCACCCGTTGCATGCTCTTCGAAACTTAGTTCCGGATGCATGTGGATGTGACGGCGCAGTGCCACCAATTTGGAACTGAGCGCAGCAGCCTGCTCCTGAATGTGGGATTTCACGTGTGACATTTTTTTCTATTTTTGTAGCTTACCGTCGCGAAGTTATACACAATGAAGTTCCATGCGTCTATTTGTCTGATGTTGTTTTCGGCCTCTGGGCTTTGGTTGCTGAGTTCCTGTGAAACGGAGCCGGTGCGCACCGTTCCCCTGAATCAGTCCACCCTTGACTTTTTTAAATTCCAGAATGGTTCGGAATGGATTTACCAACAGGTGGATGATACCATGGTTCAGGAACGCGTAGTTGTGGAAGATTACACCAGCGGAAAGAACCGATTTGATAAAGTGGAGGTGAGCTTCATGAGGTACATGCTGAATTCAGACCTGCACCATCCTGTGATGGTTCGTGCAGAGTCCGGAATGGGCGATCCTGTGGATCAAATCGCATACATCACCATGGATTCGGCACGCACCTATGGCCCGATTTTCTGGGCCGATGTGAAGGGTGTTTCCGGTGGTGGAAACGATTCCTTCCGATACGACGAATCTGTGCGCATCGGTGGTGTTGAATACAACAACGTGATTCGCGTGGCCTTTGCAAACCATCCGGTGTACAGAAACATCAGCATCAGCAAAGAACTGGGGATTGTGCAAAAGCAATACAGAAACGGAAAGGTATTCCGTTTGCGCCGGTTCAATCTGGTTCGTTGACCTTATTCCGGGCAAATCATGATTGCCAGGCAGTCCGTAGATCAGGTTATTGATGCAGCACCTATTGAAGAGGTCGTAGGGCAATACCTTACGCTGAAAAAAAGAGGTGCTAATTACACCGGGCTTTGTCCTTTTCACGATGAAAAGACGCCTTCATTCAATGTCAATCCAGCCCGGGGAATTTATAAGTGTTTTGGCTGTGGCAAAGGTGGAAATGCAGTGCAGTTTGTCATGGAACTCGAGCAACTTTCCTTTGTGGAAGCGGTGCGGAAGCTGGCGGCGCGCTATGGCATTGAGCTGATTGAAACGGGTCAGCCCGAGGCTGAAGAAATGCAGGAGGAGCAAAAGCTTCGAGAAAGCCTGTATGCCGTGCTTGATTTTGCCGCCTCCTGGTTTGAACAACAACTGCACGAAACCGAGGACGGCAACCTGATCGGACTGCCTTATTTCCGCGAACGCGGTTTGGAACTCAGCACCATCAGGCATTGGAAACTGGGCTTTGCGCCAGATCAATGGAACGGCCTGCTCACCGCCGCAGAAAAAGCTTCCTACCAAAAAGAATTTCTGGAAACAGCCAGCCTTGTTAAGAAGTCGGATTCGGGTAAGTGGTTCGATATGTTCCGGAATCGGGTCATTTTCCCCATATGCTCCGTATCGGGAAGGGTAGTGGCCTTTGGGGGCAGGATCATGGGAAAGGCAGAAGGCCAACCCAAATACATCAACTCCGCGGAAAGCCCGGTTTATCATAAAAGTAACCACCTGTTCGGCTTGTTCCAGGCCAAAGCAGCCGTGAAGAAAAAAGATAAGGTGTACCTCACCGAAGGTTATACTGATGTAATCACCTTATACCAATCCGGCATTGACAATGTGGTGGCCAGCAGCGGCACGGCACTCACCGACAGTCAGATTCGCCTGATTCGCAGGTTCACGCCAAACGTCACCGTGTTGTACGATGGCGATGCGGCGGGAATCAAAGCATCGCTGCGGGGAATCGACCTGATGCTGAAAGAGGATCTCAACGTGCGTGTGGTGCGCTTTCCCGATGGAGAAGATCCTGACAGCCTGTGCCGTAAACTCGGTCCGGAGGCGTTTTCATCATTCCTGGAAGCCAATGAGCAGAACTTCATCGTGTTCAAGGCGAAGTTGCTGTTTGATGGCGCCGGAGCAGATCCCATCCTTCGCGCCGAGGCCATCCGCGACATCCTTGGCAGCCTCAGCCTGATTCGTGATTCACTCAAGCGCACAGAGCTGGTTCGTCAGTTGGCCGATGTTTCAGGTCAGGGTGCCGAACAGCTGCTGTATGAATTGAACCGTATGGTTCGGTCGGTGCATAAAGACGACCAGAAACAGGTGAATGAACACCTGGAACTGATGGCCACCCAAACGGCCACAAACCTGAAGGAAATCAAGTTTGACGATGTGCATCAGGAGCGCGGCTTGTTGCGGCTGCTCATCCGCCATGGCCAGGCTCAGCTTACCGAGGAACTTAAACTCTGGCAAATGGTGGCGCAAGAGTTGCATCAGGGAGGGCCTGATTCGTTTAATGATCCCATGTGCGCGCGCAGCTTTGCTTACATCGGGGAACTGTTCGCATCCGGATCCGAATTAGATCCGCATTATTTTGTTGGAGCTGTCGATCCTGAACTTTCAGCATTCACCGCCGAGGTGCTGAGCCTGGAGTACAACCTGTCCGACCATTGGGCCAAACATGAAATTGCTGTGGTGGGCGAAGAAGCCAACATCTATCAGGAGTTTCTCGGCGTGTTCCTGCACCTCAGGCGCAAAAAACTGGATCTGATAATACGTGATACAGAGGCGCAATTTCAGGGGATGCCACCGGAAGGTTCCGAGGAAGAAGCCAACCTGATGGAATATTATATGTACACACAGAACATGCGCAACGAGCTGGTGAAGCAAACGGGCACTGTGGTTACCGCTTATCCGGACGGCAATTCCGTCCATAAAAGAATGTAAGCTCCCTGCTTCCGGTAATGAATGTGAAAAGCCGCTTCCAGGTCGGGCATGTTTATGGATCCCTGAAGAATGCCTGATTCGCCAACCACAAAAGGCGATATGCTCATTTGTTTCCTGAAGTCCACTCCCTTCTTGCCATAGGATTTATACATACACTCCTTGGCGCCCCAAATCAGGTGCAATCCCATTTCAACGTTTTCTTCCTGCACAAATTCCAGTTCTTCAGAATTGCAAAACCGTTGGGCAATATTGTTGATCTGTTTGCCAACTAATTCAATATCCAAGCCGCAAGAACCATTCATGGAAACATATAAACCGGCCAGTTCACCGCTGTGACTTAGACTGATGTGGCCGTTGAATTCTTCAATAAATGGTTTTCCAAAATCATCTTTTTTTAATTCAGAACCAGGGAATATTTGCCGGACGAGCAGCCGGGAAGCAAGGAAATGCCTAAGGCGAAGCGGGTTTTGAATGGGTGGAGGCTGGACACCCTGTGCAGCATAAAGCTGCATTAAATATTCAGTGGGTTCAGAAATACGCCAC
This sequence comes from uncultured Flavobacteriaceae bacterium, assembly GCA_964586595.1. GTDB lineage: Bacteria > Bacteroidota > Bacteroidia > NS11-12g > UBA955 > REEB481. The sequence continues at coordinate 28,997 of CAZPHB010000022.1, forward strand.
AAGTAGAGATTTTCTGCGCTGTAGTTTGTTATTTCGGGAATTATAGGCATGAAGCAATTGTGGAGTTTAAATAAAGTGCAGCAGTTTAATGGGCACCACCAGGGGATTTATGCACTTGCCTATGAACCGGACAGCAATTTTTTGTATTCCTCCGGCCCGGATGGATTTGTGGTGGCATGGGTTCCCGAAGGCCCGGACAGAGGGGAACTGGTTGCACGTGTGCCGGAACCGGTATTTGTACTCTTGCCATTGCACAAAGATATATTGCTCGCAGGAACGGCCTATGGCAACATCTACATGCTCAAGATGGGTGCTAAACCAACGGTTGAAAAAATAAAAGCCCACCAGGGTGCGATATTTTCCTTGAAGAAGAATGCAGCAGGCAATGGTTGGCTCAGCGGCGGAAAGGATGGATACCTTTTAGAATGGAATGATTCCGGCAAATGGATACTTGGAAAAAAATGCAGCGACGAAAGTGTGCGCTGTATCGCGGTAGCTGAAGATAAGGTGGCTGCCGGCAGCTCAGATACCTTCATCCGGCAATGGGCCAACTTTAATTCAGACACAAATCCTATACAAATCAAGGCCCATCAGAGCTCGGTATTTAGTTTGGCGTTTAATGAGGCGGGTTCTTGCCTGTATTCCGGCGGCAGAGATGCCGCCCTAAAGCAATGGGATGCCAACAACGAGCTTGCATTAATCCGGGAAGTGCCGGCGCATTGGTCCCACATCAACCACATGGAATTGTCGCCCAATCAGAAGCTTTTGGCAACAGCCAGTATGGATAAAACCATCCGAATTTGGAAAGCGGATGATTTGGAATTGATCAAAGTGATAGATTCAAAAAAGACAGATGCCCATCAGTCGTCCGTAAATCGGGTCGTTTGGATCAATGATGAACTGCTTGCTTCAGGTGCCGATGACCGCACCATACGCCTCTTCAGAATATTTCCGTTAGGTTGATGCATTTTGCCGTTTATTTTTGTCGCCATGATTCTTTCTGATAAGCGAATCCTTGAGGAAATAGAGGCTGGTACCATTCTTATAGAACCTTACCGCAAGGAGTGTTTGGGTAGCAATTCCTACGATGTGCATTTGGGCCGTTATCTTGCCACCTACCGTGACAGAGTCTTGGATGCGAAAGCCCACAACAAGATAGATTACTTCGAGATTCCGGAGGAGGGGTTTGTGCTTCAACCCGGAACCTTATACCTTGGTGTTACCGAGGAATATACAGAAACACACAAGCACGTCCCTTTTTTGGAAGGTAAATCAAGCACAGGCAGACTCGGCATCGACATCCATGCTACGGCCGGAAAAGGGGATGTTGGATTTTGCAATACCTGGACCTTGGAAATCTCTGTAGCCCAACCGGTGAGGGTTTACACGGGAATGCCCATCGGACAACTTATTTATTTTGAGGTTCAGGGCGACATTGCCATGTCTTACAACAACAAAGCTTCCGCGAAATACAATGTGCGCACGGTGAAGCCTGTGGAAAGTATGATGTGGAAGAATCAATTCTGATCAACGCGCCGGTACCGGATGGACCCATCCGAAGGGATCTTCGGCTTTGCGGGTCCTGATTTCATCGAGTCCGCGCAGCAACGTTGCTGAAATTTCATGATTTCCCTGCGGATGCAGGTCGTAGTAATTCCCCTGATGGCCAAACCCTTTGATGCCCACAAGGGTTGCAGCCGTTCCGGTGATAAACATCTCCTGCAAAACCCCGGCCGCATGCCATGCCTTCAGCTCGTCCACATGAATGGGACGTTCTTCTACCGTAAACCCTTTCGCCCGCGCCAGGCTAAGTACCGATTCACGCGTGATTCCGGCCAGCATGGTATCTGTTAAGGAAGGGGTAATCAGTTTTCCGTTTGCAACTACGAAACAATTCGTAGTTCCCGTTTCTTCCAAATACACGTGTTCGCGCGGATCGGTCCACAATACCTGATCAAATCCTTGATCCTGAGCTTCCTTCGTTGGCAACATCGCCGCGCCATAATTGCCGGCACATTTGGTAAAACCTACGCCGCCGTGCGCAGCACGGGAATACTTTTCTTCAATTTTCACCTTCAGTGGCTGGCTGTAATAAGCAACCACAGGACAACACCATGCGATGAACAGGTAGCGGGAAGAAGGACGCACCCCCAGAAAATCATCGGTGGCAAACATAAACGGACGGATGTACAAACTGCTGCCCTCTTTCGTGGGGATCCAATTTCTATCCACCCAGATCAATCGTTCCAATGCTTCTACGAATACTTCCTCGGGCAATTCGGGCATGCACATCCTTCGTGCAGAACGGTTAAAGCGCACTGCATTGTCGAAAGGTCTGAACAATAAAGGTGTTCCATCTGCATCCTTGAACGCCTTCATTCCCTCAAAAATCGCCTGACCATAATGCAGGGCACTGGTTGCGGGACTTAATGGGAGCGGGCCGTAAGGCATGATTTTATAATCACCCCACTGGGTTCCGTCAAAAGTTGCCACAAACATGTGGTCGGCAAACACACGTCCAAATTGTACGTGGTCAAAATCCACCGAGCCAATAGTTGAATCAGTGTTTATTTCGTAAGTAACTTCGAGCGCCATTTGGGTAGAATCGAGCTTCGAAATAAAGGACTCTCTGCCGAAAGGCAAAAGGAAACAAACACCATGGGTCATGATATTTCTCCAATTGCGCTGGAACTCCTGTTTAGTCCGGGGTTTTTTCTGGTTAAAGAAGATGCACAGGTTCAGGCTTCCCAAACCTTGATTCCTGAAATCGATCTAAAGATTCAGGAAGCTCCGGCCATGCCCGACCCACAACTCTTTTTTATTGTTCAAGCGGTGCCTGATTCCCAAAGCCCCGAAGGTCAGATGCTCCAAAAAATGGCAGGGTACATTCATCATCAGCTCGGAATCAGTGGCACCCTGCATATTGGAGGTCCTGAGCTTTGGACACAGCAGCAAGGAGCACATCATTGGGTGTTCTTTGGAGCCCATGCCGCGATTCCTGCCCTGAACAATTTCAGTGTACAAAGAACCCCACAGGGGAGGGTTTTGCAATTGCCTGAAACAAAGCTGTTGGCCCATGATCCGTTGCTGAAAAAACAGTCTGTTGAAGCCTTTGTTATCTGGTCAAACGTATGAATACAAATGCTTTTCAGCCGCTGGTCTTTGCCAGTGCCAATAGGCATAAGGCGGAAGAAATCCGGTTGGCCTTTCATCATGCTGCAGACATCCGCCTTCCGGAAGACTTGGGCCATGAGTTTCATGTGGAAGAAAGAGGAAATAGCCTGAGGGAAAATGCGGCCCTGAAAGCGGAAGCGGCCTGGCAATTAACCGGATTGCCATCATTCGCCGATGATACCGGGCTGTTTTGTGATGGATTGGCGGGTGCCCCCGGCATTCATACTGCGCGATTTTCGGAGATGGCTCTTTATCAAGGAAGCAATAATGAACTTTTGCTGCATCGATTGAAGGATGTGCAGGAGCGAACTGCGCGGTTCGAATCCGTTTTTTGTTTTCGCTGGAAGTATGGTAAGGTATTCTTTACAGGAATATTAGAAGGCAAAATTGCAGCGCAGGCCGATGGTTCCGGTGGATTCGGTTATGATCCGGTTTTTATTCCACAGGGGTTTCAACAAACATTGGCAGCATTGCCCGGCAATGTAAAACTGGTCATAAGCCATAGAACCCAGGCTTTGCGCGCAATGCAGGCATGGATGCATGCGGTTCAATCTGTATGAATATGGAAGATCAAAGCAACAAAACATCGATGCCGGACATTCCGGTGTCCAGATTTTATTATGAACTTCCCGTTTCGGCCATTGCCCAGGAACCTGTTCCGCAACGAGATCACGCCAAGTTTTTATGTTATCGGGCAGGTACGCTGAGCCACCACCATTTTTACGATTTACCAAACCTGCTGTTGGAGCCATCATTGCTCGTGTTCAATGATACGAAAGTGATTCCGGCCCGCTTATGGTTCCAAAACAGCCAAGGTGCGCGCATTGAAATATTCTTGTTGAAAGAACTTTCAAGGCAAGAAGCGCAGGGCACATTCATCTGGGAGTGTTTGGTGGGCAATCGCAAAAAGTTCAAGGAGGGTGACGCGCTTCGGTTGACATCGGAAGACATGCAACTTGAAGCGAGCTGGCATAACCGCGATGCAAATCAGGTAGTGTTCCGGTGCACGGGAACAGATCAGTTCCTAAGCATTATCGAACATTTTGGTCATGTTCCCCTACCTCCATATATAAGGCGTGATGATGTACCCGGCGATCAGGAGCGCTACCAATCTGTATTTGCCAGAAATGCAGGTGCGGTAGCAGCACCAACGGCAAGCTTGCACTTTACCGAAAAGGTACTTAACGAGCTCAACGAACGCGGCCATCAGCAGGCGTTTCTTACCTTACATGTTGGCGCCGGAACATTCAAACCGGTTACAGCTCAGGGCACCGCGGGGCATGAGATGCACACAGAAAGCTTTAGCGTTTCAAAGACAACCCTACTTGCGTTAAAACAGCGAAGACCAGTAATTGCCGTAGGAACCACGGTGATGAGGGTTTTGGAATCACTCTATTATGCAGCGGTTCAGGTGCGTGCAGGAAACTTGCCGGTGAGGATAGCGCAGTACGATCCATACCGCAAAGACCTTCCGGTTTTGAGCACGGAAGAGGTTCTGAACATCCTGCTGGAACACCTTGAACAAACGAATACTGATGACTTGGCAGGAGAAACCTCCATCTTTATAGTTCCTGGGATGGAATTTCGGATTTGCGCAGGATTAATCACCAATTTTCATCAACCCGGCTCCACATTGTTGATGTTGGTGGAGGCATTCATGGGTTCAGGGTGGGGAACTATGTATCAGGAAGCATTGTCAAAAGGCTACAGGATGTTGAGTTACGGGGATTCTTCGATAATTTTTCCCAACGTAAATACTTGATAATCAAGCAGTTGAGGTATTTACAAAGTTTTTTTTCATCGACGCTTGTCCATTTGTCAAAGATGTTGCTACCTTTGCATTCCCGTTCTGATAAATAGTTCACTGCTCTAACGCGGTTGAAAAAAGTTTCAAAAACAACTTGATTTATTGAAAACGTTTTTGTTACCTTTGCAACCCCGTTCTGAAGCTGAAAACGAAAGAAGCGCAAGCGAGCTACACATTGATTCTGAGTCAAAAAAATGAGTCGGATAAATGAAAAAAAGATTTTAAAAAAATCTTGACAATGTGAAAATGATGCTTACCTTTGCACCCCCTTTCGGAATGAAAGTTTAAAAAGAAGGGAATGATAAAGTAATAACCCTCAATAATCGAGGTAGTTATAAAGTTCTTTGAGGAATTGGGAATAGCGAGCCTCCGAAATGCTTTGAGTATTTCGGAAATTTTAAAAAAGATCCAGGAAATCAAACAACATTTTACAATGGAGAGTTTGATCCTGGCTCAGGATGAACGCTAGCGGCAGGCCTAATAC
>CAZPHB010000023.1:0-34209 GCA_964586595.1 uncultured Flavobacteriaceae bacterium
TTTGAAGAGAATTTTCCTTCCGCATTAAATCTGAAAGGGGAGGAAATGTGGATGGGCTCATTGTCATGGTGCTGAAAGTCCCGGGCGACCGCAGGGAGTCCCGGGAAGCCTGCCAGCTTGCCCCGCAAGCAAGCGATGCGGGGAACCACGAACCATTTTACATGCTCCAGCTTATCCGGTTCACAAGCTTTCCATGTTTTAAAAGGGGGTTATCTAAAGCACGCTCATGCAACTATTACCTTATTTCATCTTACTTTTTCCTTGATGAAAAAGTAAGCAAAAAATCAAGGCTGAAAAGGATGATACGGTGCGCACTTGTAAACAACCGAATACTGTCGGCGATCTCCTCACAGGTTCGGAGCTTCCTCGGTATTTAACGGTTGTTCACTGCGTTTAACACCTTTCATCCTTTAATGCCGGTCCTTTTGCTATGGTATAATCATCCCTATTCGTTTGACGGCAAAACCAAGCATTAAATGTCATGTTGCCAGCCCCTATCGAACTGCGCAGCAGGCTGGTAGGGGAGCTTGTCATGGTGAGCCTGTCATGGTGAGCTTGTCGAACCACGAACCATGATGCCTTCAAAAACTCTATCAATACTATCTTGCACTAAAAACCATGCTTAAAATCCCAGCCATCATCCTTTGCGGCTTGCTGTCGGTACTTCGGGCCGATGCGCAGATACAACGCGTTGGCATGCTCGCCTCCAACCAGGCTGTTTCCCTTCCGCTGAGCGGCTTACCGGCAACTGCCTACGCCCAGCTGCATCCCGGTTTGGATGTTTTTGCCGAACGTGCATTCGGCCTAAAGGAACGACACCAATGGGTGCTGAGCGCCAATGCCGGCATAAACCACCACCGATTCTTCCAAACCGCCCTGCGCCTGTATGCCTGGGGTGAATACCAATACGACATCAGCGAGCGCTGGAATATCCGCGCCGGACTTGGCCTTGGCTACCTGCACGCCTTCCCTGATTATGAACAGTTTGTGAAAAAAGACAATGGCTCCTGGAAGAAGGTATCACCCGTGGCAGGAAGACCGCAATTCCTTGCCGGGGTTGGTTTTGGGGTATCGCGGGCCTTGAAAAAGGATGCTCCTGATGGCATCAGGCTGGAGTTGCGTCTGCGCAGCTTCCTGCAAGCACCCTTCGCGGGAAGCTATGTGCCGCTGTTGCCTTCCAATGCGTTGATGTTCGGCATCTCTACGCCTTGGCCGATGAAGAAAGGAGTAAAATCATGAAGTTCCGCTTGTACTTCGCCGCCCTGCTGCTGCTTGGCGCTTCCTGCAAACGCGCAGAAATCATACACAGCACCGAGATTACCTGCAGCGACAGCCTGCCCCAAAACCATACGCGTGCAGCTGAATTCCGGCAAATCATAGACAAATACGTGAAACTCGGATTGCCCGGTATTTCTTTGCTGGTGCAGGATTCCAACGGTACTTATTCCGATGCGGCAGGCTATGCAGACCTGGGCAAAGGCATCCGTTACAGTCCCTGCCATATTTCCAAAGCAGCCAGCATCACCAAACACATGGTGGGCGTGTTGGCCTTCAAACTTCAGGAACAGGGCCTGCTGGATCTGGACGATCCTATTTCCAAATACATCTCTGCCGACATCCTGAAGCGCCTCGACAAAGCCGAAGGAAAAACCATCCGGCAGTGCATGAACCACACCACCGGCATTTACGACCTCATCACCAATTCCGATTATTACCTGGCGGTGTTGAACAACCCCATTAAGCGTTGGACACCCAGCGACCTGCTGCCGTTTGCCTACGACAAACCCGGCTATCCGCTGGATACGTACAAAGCTTATTACAGCAATACCAACACCGTGCTCGTAATCCTTTGTCTGGAAAAGGCCACCGGACGCAGCCACGCGGAAATGCTGCGCAACATGATATGGGAACCGCTGGGCATGCGCAGCACGTATTATCAGGGACACGACGAAATTCCGTCTTCTGCCGCACAAGGTTATTTCGACCTGCACAGCAATGGTGGCCTGAGCAATGTGAGCAACCTCACCACAGGCAGCGGTAATGGCTACGGTGGCGTGTTCAGCAATGTGTATGACCTGTACCGCTTCCACCGCGCGCTGTTTGCCGAAAAAACCCTGCTGAGCCAGGCTTCACTGGATGAAATGCAGCAATGGGTTCAGGAAGACGAAGATTTCTTCACCGGAGCGGGAGCCATCAAGAAGTTTACCAAAATGCAGACCTACGGCGTAGGGCATACCGGCAGGGATTTGGGCTACAGCGCCAACCTGTTTTGGTTTCCGGAGCGCCGCGCCATCATGACGTTTTTTGTAAACTACGGCACCAACGGCGAAAGCGATTTGCGCGAAGTATTCCGCGATTTTGAGCGGGAAATTACCGATGCCATGCTGCGCTGAGCACTCAGTGCATGCAGCACATGTACACCTTGCTTTTCTTCACATACGCGGAAGGAACGATGCGGCGCACTTTGGCTAAAGCCGGAGCAACGATGGTGTTTCCCACATTGGCTGAAGCGGCTACCACAATGTAATAACCCGGCCTGAAGCCTTCATAGGCTGTGGAATATTCTATGCTTACATACACGCCATCATCATAGCGGCCACGGGCTACATAGCAGGGCGCTTCGCCAAACTCTTCGATACAGGAAGAATCATCAAAACTTAAACCCGTACCTGCGGCGGGCTTCAATCCGCGGAGCGCCAGCACGTAGCCACTCGCCGCAGCCACCTTTTTTGCCTGCTTCAGGGCCGAAGGGTAATCTGTGTATGAGCCGGCAATCAGGAATTCGTTGGTCACATAACAATCCGGATCTACCTGAGCGTGCAGCGATACCGCGGCAAAAAACATGATGCTGAACAAGAAGCGCATGATGCGAAGTTAAGTCCCAGAATCATGTCATCCTGAGCTTGTCGAAGGACATCCTGCGACCAAAGGGAGTCCCGAATCTCTTATTCCACCTTCAACACCTGCTGCGACCACTCCTGTTTGCCATTGCGGGCACGCAATACATACATTCCGGGATACAACGTCTGCATGTCGAAATAAGCAATCGTCTGGCCTTTGTTGATGCGGCTTTGCATCACCTGTCTTCCGGTTGCGTCCAAGAGATACAGGTCCACATCTTCTTTGACCAGACCGCCCGCCTGAACGGCCAGTAAATCGGTGGCAGGATTGGGGAACACCCGGATGTTCAAGGACTGAAATTCCGCAGCGCTGAATCCTGTAGATGAAGGTGTATAGACCGTGGTGGTTTCTCCCACCGTGGTGACTTTGGCCGCCGTTCTTACTCCGTAAAACGTGGGACCAACCACATAGGGATAGGCTGAATTATGGTTGGCATCAACGGTGGCGAAATAGCAGTAGATACCCTGAGGATAATCGGGCGTGATGCAGAAACGTCCGTTGTGTTCATCCAGATAATCCGCTGCTCCGAGATGGGTTTTAAATTCATAATCTTCACGGAAATAGCCCAGCGGATAATTGCCGCCCACCATGGGTCCATCGGGAACATCCGTACCATCGGCATGGTGGGTGCGCACGCTGATGTTGCGCAGCTGAAACCCGGACTTCATGCGCACAATGCCACCGGTTCCGTCGGCATTTTTATAGCCATAGGCTCCATAAATGGGAAAACCATCATACGCGAAGCCAATCAACGGTGCATGTTTCGTGGTGTCAATCACATACAAGCCATCTGCATCGTAGAGGTTGCACACGGTGGAAATCACATTTTTGTCCAGTTTGAACGCGCTGGGGTTTTGGTGGTGGTGGTAGTTGCCCATGGCAGGATGCCCTTTGCTGCAGTCGAAGCCGGGCTTTTCGGCCAGGATGGCGTCGCGGTTCCAGTTTTGCGCCGCACCGGGGCCACCGGGACAAGGCGGATTCCCGGGACCGCCGCAAAGGGCGTTGGTTGAGGTATTCCAAGCCACACCGTCGCGGTAGTCAAACAAGGCCACACCATTGATAAACAGGCCTATATTGCCTCCTGTGGTGGCGGTTGAAGTGCCCGTGTTTTGCTGCGGTTTCAGCGGAAACTTGAAGATTCCGTTTTGGTCCGATGCCTGTGAAGGATTTCCATCCTGGAAAGGTCCTGTGGGATACGCCGGAATGCCGCGGGTGCTCACATATACCCAATCGGCAGAATATTCCACCTTCTGGCAGTTCACCAGGATGTTGTTGCTGATGGTGGTGCTGTTGCCGGCTTTGTAATACGATCCGGTTTTGGTGGTGTTTTGCAGCCAGGATGTGATGGCCGGGCTTTGCGCCTGAAGCTGACTTGCGGTGAGCAGCAGGAACGCTGTTTTGATATGAAGATGTTTCATGGCTAATCGGGGTGTTGTGGTCTTAGACGAACCTTTGGGTGCAATCCTTCGCAGTTTCATCGCTTCCAATATGTTTTTAATTCCATCGGAAAGGCATGCGCCTTGTTGAATACAAAAGCTGAGTCATTCAGGGTGCGCAGGAAGCTGATCAGTTCCACTTTTTCTGCACCGCTCAGGTGCAATGGCACACGCAAGGGATGATCCGGTTTCGCCGCTTCAGAAATGCCGCTGCTGTAATGGTTCAGCACGGCGCTTAAGGTTTGAAAGCGGCCATCGTGCATGTACGGAAAGGTGTAGGAAAGGTTCCGCAAGGATGGCGTTTTGAAACGGTATCGGTCTTCTGCTCTGCGGGTAACTCCCATCCTGCCGGAATCCTGCAGCAGCGAATCGGGCGGAAGACCGTTGGAAGCCAGGCGGTAATTGCTGAACAATGGTTCGGCGTGACAGCTGTTGCAGTGTTCCAGAAACAGCTTATATCCTTTAGCTTCCTGCGCGGTAAACGCTGCCTGCCCCTGTTTCACTTTGTCGTATTTTGAACCTGCGGAAATGAGTGTGAGCTGAAACTGTGCCAGCGCCTTCAGCACTTTTTCCCCGGTAACAATGCTGTCGCCAAAGGCGCGGGAAAACTGACTGCGGTATTGGGGATTCCCCTGCAGACGCTGCACCACTCCGGCAATGGAAAAACCCAATTCTTTCGGATGGCTGATGGGTGCCAATGCCTGCATGTCCAGGCTGTGGTGCGCACCGTCCCACATGAACAGCGGCTGCCAGCCCAGGTTAAACAAAGCAGGTGCATTCCTGTTTCCCACCCGATCGCCAATGCCATGACTCAACTTATGGTCGGTATGTGCAAAGGCATTATACGATGAATGACAGCTGGCGCAGGAAGTGCTGCTGTCGGCAGAGAGCATCGGATCGTAAAACAAGAGCCGTCCCAGTTGTATCGCTTCGGGATGCAAAGGGTTTTGCTTCAGCGGATATTTTAAGGCCGGAAAATGGGTAGGAAGTGTTAAATCGTAATTTGGGTATAAAACAAATGCAGACGCAAGTAAGAATGCGATAACCAATCGCTGCCGGATGTTCATGGCTTTGTGGTGAAGCAATCCTTCCAGTATTGGGAAATCAACAACGCTTTCGCGCCCGGACTCATCACCACGGGTTGTTCATGTGGATTGAGCACGGAAAACAAATACGCCAGGTTGGGTTTCAGGATGTCGCTGCTGTCGATGCTGATGCTTTGCAGGGTGTTGTGCTTCCCTTCAAACCCGCCAATATGGTAGTTGAAGGGCATTTCGGCACCATCAGCTGTGCGCAGTAAGCCTTCCAGTTTCAGGTGAATGTAGCCACTTTGCCAGGTCCAGTACATGCCCAGGGTTGGATCCAAATCGCCGCCTGCCGCTCCGGAAACCTGGATCAGGCTGTCCACCCCAAGCAGCACCCGGAATCTGTCATGCGGTGTGAAGAAGCTCATGCGGTCCGGCCGGGTAAAATCCACCAAATTTTGTTCGGTGATTTCGGCTGCGCCGGAAGGCTGGATGCCCAGATAAAAACGCAGCACGTCGATGCGGATACTGTCGCCGGGAACGGCCGCAGGAAACCAGTTGCCGGAATCCAGGACCGCGCCATTCCAATGCGGCTGCACAGAAATTTGTTGCTGCGCATGGCTGCAAAAAGGGAACAAGAACGGCAGCAGGAGCAATGGCAACTTCATGGCCGCCGCTGTTTTCCCTGACCAAACAAAGCTGCAAGATCTTGGGTCAGTTGTTCGAATAAGGGAATCTGATCTGCCTTACACAAGGCACGGATGTCCTGAAAATGGTCGTAGTGCACCCGTTCTATGTCCCTTTGCGTTTGGTACAGGGCCGGCAGCAATGAATCAATATTTGCGCCTTTGCCTACGGTTCCGTAAAGGGATTTGCGCTGGGCCTGCATTTGTGCATCGAGGGCAAACAAGCGTTTGCGGTGTTGCGCGATGAGGGTGTCGTAACGCATTACCTGCTGCGCATCGAAGTTCAGCCGGCGGATGATTTCCGTGCGCGGGCCTTCGCGGTGCTGCCTTCTTCCGGAAAAATGGACCCACAACAGCAATATGTTGCCGCAAAGCAAGGCCAGTGCGAGCAGTTGAAACAAACGCAGTTTACTCATCATACATCAGCATTTCAGTTTGCGGCAACAGATTGTTCAGTTGCTGCTGTGCTGTTTTTTTCGACATTCTGGCGGCCAGCACGTCGGCACTCAGCAACAAGAACAACAGGCTTGCCGCCACCAGGATTTGACTGGCTGATACGCGTTCCTTCCGCGCTTCAATGCGTTTCAGGATCTGCGGTAAACTGTTGCCATGCGGAACCCTTTGGATGTGTTCCAACAGATACAGCTCGTCTTCCATATCTTGCTTAGACGGGATTTTATTCATGTTCCTTCGATTGTTCCAATAAGATTTTTAACTGTGCCTTCGCCCGTTGAAACAAGGATTCCAGCGCTTTGGGTGTAAGCTCCATGATGCGGGCAGCTTCTTCGGTACTTAATCCTTCCATCTTCAGCAAAATCAAGGCACTGCGTTGTCGTTCCGGCAGTTTGTTGATGGCCCGGAGCAGACGTTGCAGCGCTTCTTTGTGCTCCAATTGTATTCCGGGGTGGTTGAGGGTTTGTGCCTCTTGCTCCGGTTTTTTTTCGTGGATGCTGACCACGCGCAGCCAAAACGCACGTTTGTTGGCTTTTCTGGCACGCAGGTAATCCAGGGCCGTGTTGATGGTGATGCGGTAAATCCAGGTTCCGGCCTCAGACAACCCCTGAAATGTATGCAGCTTTTCATGAACCTTCACAAACACATCTTGGGTGATTTCTTCGGCATCTTCCACCTGTTGGACATAGTGCAGCGCAAGGTTGAACACCCGTTCATGATGCAGCTGATATAATTCCTCCAGAGAATGGTGATGCATGATTGCCCCGGGAACCGGCCCGGAAATTTATTGGTAAATATCCGTTTCGCTACATCATCAGCTGCTGTGGTGGTTGTTTTTTATGTGTCGGAAATACCGTTTTGTGTATTGGACCGAGGCAACGCTTCCAAGCTTGTTAGCTTAGCCATTATGAGCCGCTATCTGTTTTGGTTCACGGCACTGTTGCTTGCCGTACTCTTCACGCGCCTGTATGCATGTAAGAAAGAACAGGAACAACCCCCTGAACACTTAACCATTTGGGATCCGGACCGTCAGGGTATTCCAAAATTTGCGCTTTTTTACACCGATGCATCACGGATGGCACGTGTGTCCTTTTTTCGCTCCTCGGTGGGCCATGATTACAGTGATTTCACAGAAACCTGCCGCAGCATGAAGCACTATGTCCAGCCGCTGGACAGCACCAATTGGTACACCGTGCCCATTTGGTCGCCGGTTAAAGGAAAGGTTACCCGTTTTGAACAGGAATGGGCCGGAAGCAAGATTGAAATAGCTGCGGCGGCATATCCTGCTTTTCGCTTCGTTATTTTCCATTTAAATGCAGCCAGGGCATTCCAGGTGGGCGACTTGCTCAGTGCAGGAGAATATCTGGGAACACATATAGGTGCCCAAACCTATTTAGATATTGCCGTGATTGTCAATGACCCCACACAACAGGGGCGTATGGTTTCATACATCGAAACACTGACCGATCAGTCGTTTGAATCTCTGGTTTCCGGCAAGGTCGCCACGCGTGAAGACTTCATCATTTCGAAGGCCGCCCGCGAGGCGAATCCCTTGGAATGCAACGGCGATCAGTTTTTACCCGGCGACGTGCTTCCGCAATGGAAAGACTTGCGCTGAATGCAACTTACGCTGTGCTTCAGGCTTCCAGGAAGAAATCAAAGCTGTCGCCACGCAAACCAATGCGCAGGGTTTCCAGCGCAATCAGCTCATTGGGTGCGATGTTTCCCAGGTTCACATTGGCGCCGTAAAGTTTGATGAACCACACTTGTTGTGCTTTTTGAGGTGCTTCCCAGATGATTTGTTCCAAGGGAATTTTGCGGATGATTTCTGCCACAAGTCCGGAGCGCACTTCCCCGGTGCCGCGGAATATGCCTACCGTTCCGCTTTCACGGGCCTCGGCAATTACCTTCCAGGCGCCCGCCTGGAGCTCGGTTTCCATCTGTTCAATCCATTCGTAGGGGGGAATGATTTTCTCGGCATCCTTCGACCCAACTTCACTGAGCACTGTGGCGCGCTTCGCCAGCAGGTTGATGTACCGACATTTTTCGTCATGTGGCATTTCAATGGAACCATCACTCACTTCGGCATGTGTGATGTTGAAATGGTCCAGGATGCGCAGGTAATCTTCAAACTGTTTCCTGATGATGTATGCTTCGAACAGGGTGCCGCCGAAATAAACAGGCAAACCGGCTTCCTGATACAATTTGATTTTCCGTTCCAAGTGTGGGGTTACCACACTGGTTCCGAAACCCAGCTTGATCAGGTCCACATGCGGGAGGTTGTTTTCAATGAAATCTTCGGCCTCATGCAGGGTGAGGCCTTTATCCATCACCATGGTTAATCCGGAAGTGCGCCGTTTTTCTGTCCTTATGGGTAAGGACTTTAGTTTGAAGATGTCGTTGTGCATTCTTTATGATGGAGCATGTCGGGCGATGAGGTCACTGATGCTGCCCACCTGCCTGAGTTCCGGTGCAAATTTAAACATCTCCTCGTGTTCCATGTAATTCAATATGAGTGCTGATTGCAGGGAATCAAAAGCGGCCTTCGTGCGCCCGCCGAGGTAATGGATGGCGGCACTCAGATAAAGCAGTCTGGGGTCTTCGGGGATTTGGATCAGTCCAATGTGGACCACATCCATAGCACCGATGAAATCATGGGCATCGTGGAGCATTTTGGCCCAGGCGCACCATAACTCAGTGTCTTCCGGAAAAATGGCCGCGAGGCGGGAATATTCCTGATTGCTGCGTTTGGGAAATCCGGCTTCGAACAAACATTCAGCCAGGGAAAGTCCGTAATCTAAATCTTCTTCGGAAAGGTGAACGGCCCGCGTGAGGCAATGCACGCCCATCATGGCATCGCCACTGAACTGATACGTTAAACCCAGGCCGTACCAAGATTCGGCATCTTCGGAATTGCTGCGCACCAACTCCGTATAGATGTGCTGTGCTTCTTCCAGCCTGCCGGTTTCGTACAACACCCAGGCATACATGCCCTGAAAAACATCTTCAGGACTGAAATGCACCCGGAGTTGCTGATAGGTTTCATACGCGCCGGCGTAATCTTCCGCGTCGTATTGCGTTTCAAACTTCCTGCACCAGGCGCTGTAATCAGCTTCGTGGATCAAGATGGCATAATCGTAGGCCCAAACTGCTTTTTCATTCAGGCCAACATGACGAAATACATTGCCCAGCTGCAACCAGTAATCACCGGAATACGGTTCACCATCAACATGCCGCTGCGCAACCTTCAGCGCCTTTTCCGTTTCGTCGGTTTCCAGATAATAGGTAACCAGTTCGTCCAACACCACCGGGGGCAGTATGCTGTCTTTCAAAAGCTCTTCCAGGAAGGGGATGGCCTGTTCACGGTCGCCGTTGCGCAGCAATTCTTCACTGATCCTGCCCAACATTTCCTGTCTGTTCTCGGCTTGGTTCAAGGCTGTCCCAAATGCAATCAATGCCCGTTTTTTATCCTTGCGTGCAGTAAACAACAAGCCCTCCAGCAGGTACAACTCCGCTTCTGACGGGTCGAGCATTCTGGCTTGTTCCAAACACACACTTGCGCGCTCTAAGGCGTGGGCTGCAAAATGCAGGCGCGCCGATGCAAGCAAAAAATACCCGCAATACGGATAGAAATCGCGGCCCTGCTCACACACTTTCTCCAATTGAATCCGGGCTTCATCGTCAAAGCCCAAAAACGAGATGTACCAATCTGCAAGCTCCTCCAGCTCCTCCTGAGAAAAATATACACGTGCACCTCCTTCGAAGTCCTCTTTCAGCTTTTGGAATTCCTGCATCCCTGCATCTTCCTCACCGTTTCCGAAACCGAAATCTGGTGGCAGATTTTCCATGTACTTTCAAACATAAAGGTCGAACATAAAACTTGTATTCTTCTTAGGTAAACACTTATTCACAATTTATTTTGCACAGCGATGAAACCTTTGATCTTTTGCGCCTTTGCTGGTTTAATCCCCATTTCGGGTTATACACAGGCCGGCAATTCCCTGATACAGTCTTCCTGGCAACAACGTGTGGACCACAACATCTCCGTTGCGCTGGATGATTCCCTGCATCTGCTGCGCGGAACTGAAACAGTTTCCTACCACCACAACGCCCCACAGCCATTAGAAGAAATTTGGTTTCATGTGTATGGAAATGCCTACGAAAGCAGCCGCAGCGCACTGGGACAACAGCAAATCCGCAACTCAAACAACAAATTCTTTTATGCTGCGGAAGATGAGCGTGGCGGCTACCAGGCGCTTTCTTTCTCGGTGGGTGGAATCAAGCTCCCCTGGGAATATCATCCCGAACACCGCGACATCGTAAAAGTGATGCTGCCCCAAACCCTTGCCACCGGACAAAAGTTAGACATCCAGGTTGAGTTCACCCTGAACATTCCCGGTCAATTTTCGCGTTTCGGCCACGACGGCAAGAGCTACCAAATCACCCAATGGTTTCCTAAACCCGCGGTGCTTGATGTGAACGGCTGGAATACTTTTCCCTACCTTGACCAGGGTGAATTTTACTATGAATACGGTCGCTATGAGGTGCGCATCACCCTGCCCGCGTCCTATATCGTCGCCGCCACCGGCGTGCTTCAGGACAGTGCCCTCCGCAACCAAATGCTGGCGCTGGCCGACGGAAAGCCCTGGACCGATATTGAAGGAACCAATACCTGGCACTTCATTCAGGACAGCATCCATGATTTTGCCTGGTTTTGCGATACTCGTTTCCAGGCAATACGCTCCGTGTGCACGCTGCTTTCCGGTAAGAAGGTAGAAACCTGGGCGCTCACGGCCAACAGAAGGCCGGGCAGCCAAAGCCTGGAAGATTTGCGCGAGGCACTAACGTATTACTCGCGCCGTGTGGGGGATTATCCTTATCAGGTTTGTACCGTGGTAGAAACCGCTTTGAAGAGCGGCGGCGGAATGGAATATCCCATGATCACCAATGTGCAGTCGCTCACCCGCGATGTCATCGTGCATGAGGTTGGGCACAACTGGTTTCAGGGTATGTTGGGTTCGCAGGAACGGAATTACCCGTGGATGGACGAAGGCATCAACAGTTACTACGAACATCTTTGTGTGCGCTATTATCATCCGTCCAAAAAAAGCAGTACGGCAAACCTGTTTGACCTTACTTCCGGAAGCAATCAACCTTTGTTGCTCAGTTTGCTGAATACCGGCAACTACCTGCCGCCGGGCCTTCCTGCCGAAGCATACGGAAACCTTTCCTATGCATCGATCATTTACGGCCACAGTCAGGCTTTGCTGAAACATCTGGAGGAATATTTGGGTCGAAAGATGTTCGACTCCTGCATGAAAACCTATTTCCGTTCCTGGGCATGGAAACATCCGCTGCCCGGGAATATGCGCAGCGTTTTTGAACAAGTTAGCGGTAAAAACCTGGGATGGTGGTTCGAATCGCTCATGAACAACAGCAGCAGCAACGATTACGCCATCTGCAAAGTACAGCGGCGCCACAGCGATTCTTCCACCACGGTAACCGTGCGGAACCGCAAAGGTTTCAGCAGCCCGTTCCAAATTGCCACCATGAACGACGGTGCGGTGGTTCAGGCGGTTTGGAAGGATGGTTTCACCGGCAAACAAAGCTTCAGCATTCCCGGTACGGGCGACCAGGTGCGTATTGATCCATACGGAAATACCTCCGAGTTGCGCCGCTACAACGATTTGTCGCGCACCACCGGACTGTTCCGAAAGGTGGAACTTCCCTCGCTGAACCTGTTTTATGGCCGCTACAATCCGCAGCGCCCCAAGCTGTTCATCGCACCCGTGCCGCTGGCCTGGAACCATTACGATGGGTACATGCCCGGAATTGCCATCTACAACAGCTCTTTTCCGGTGAAACGAAATGCCTTCCTCTTTGCCCCGCTGTACAGCGTGAACAGCAAAACCATCACCGGCTATGCCTGGCTGAAGAAACGCATGCCCGTCAACAACAAGCTTGTTAACTTGGTAGAGTTGGGCATCAAAGGTTCCAGGTTCAGTTACGCCCCCGGTGTTTCTGCCAATGCCATCAACCAGTACCGCCGCATAAATCCTTATCTGGAGGTTGGACTCAATGGTTCTTCCCAAATCAGACAGCACAAACGCAGCATCGTGCTGGAAGGTACCAGAATTTTCAGTGAACGCACCCGCTACGCAATCATTGACAGCAACAACGTGTTTGATTTCACGTTCCCGGCATATACCCGCGCCCGCTACCTTATGGCGAGCTACCGTTTCCAAAACCTGGTCAGCCTGAATCCGGTGTTCGGGTTTGTGAACATGGAATACGGCCACAGCGACCGCGCTGGCGATGCCTACCTCAAATCTTCGGCATACTACCTGCGCACCATTCCCTTCCGCAAAAAAGGAAAATCCTTTGTTTTTGCCCTGTTCGGTGGCACGCTGCTGTATGAAGAAAACATGCTGAACACCTCGCCAGAACACTTGTTGAATCTGTTCGGAAATCCAGGCAGCCGTGATTATATGTTCCGTCAAACCATGACCCGCCGCAATGAGCCCCTGCGCAACAGCTTCAACATGCAGCTTCCGGATGTTGGCGGGCTGCGCACCACAGCGATGCCAACGCTATCCAACAGCTTTGTGCTGGGCGTGAATACGGAAACTACACTTCCCGGACCAATCCCTCTTTCCGTGTACCTCGATGCCGGCGTGAACGGCCGCACCGACAACAGCATGCAGGGTTATTTTGTGGGTGGTCTGTGCTACAGCGTGCGTGTGTTTGGTCAGGATGTGTTTTCGCTGAACTTCCCGCTGATCCAATCGGCGGCGCTGCAACAATATTATACAGACAATGGATTGAACGGCTATGGATACCGCGTTTCCTGTAAATGGAACCTGAACCTGTTTCAACCTTCAGGCATCATCCAAAAAGGGTTGGGGTTGTAAGGCGCTGTCTATTGCGGCAACAGGTTGCGGAACTTCCGGTGGAACGGCAACACGATTAGGAACAAGAGGCTGAGCATGCCGGCAGCCAAGCCAATCAAATCGCCGTAACGCACAAACACGGTTTTTTCGCTGCGCAATGTTACGGATGCACGAAGGCTTCCAGCCTTCCACCAGCCCAAAGATGCAGTGATTTCGCCCACCGGGTCAACCACTGCGCTGATGCCCGTGTTGGCGCTGCGGATCAGCCAACGGCGGTTTTCTATGGCACGAACCCTGCCGTATGCCAGGTGTTGTTTGTGCCCGGAAGTGTTGTGCCACCAGCCGTCGTTGGTAGCCACTGCCAGCAATTCCGCGCCGCCACGCGTGTAGCCTGAACACCAGTCGCTGAATACCGATTCATAGCAAATGCCCAATCCTACGCTCAACGCATGATTGCCCAATACCCGAATACTGTCGTCGTAACCCAGGCTGCCTGAGGTTCCGCCCAGGTCAATGGTAAGCGATTCCAGAAACCCGAAATACTCCTTGTAGGGCATGCGCTCCACGCCCGGAACCAACTTGTTCTTGTGCATGATGCCAATGTTCCTGCTGCTGTCCAACCAAATGCCCGCGTTGAAGTAATCTACCCAAAAATCAGGACTTGAGGTTGCCCTGGCTGTATGGGTTGGCGGCTTCATCCCCTGATACAAACGTCGGGTGAACGCTCCTGTCACGATGGTCAACTGCGGGTGTTTCTGCAGGAAACGGCGGCAAAGACGTATTTCTGCATCCAGTTCCAACGCATCTTCATCCAACGGCCCAACCAAGGCTGTTTCGGGCAACAGCAGCAGTTTTGTGCTTGGCGTCAGGGATTTTTCCGCGCTGTCCAGCATTTCCTGGAGCAAATCCACAGGATCTGTACTGAACTTTTCACCATAGGGGTCGAAGTTGGGTTGTAAAACCACCACTTCAATGTTTCTGGTGCCTGACCTCGTTTTGTCGCGTTCGTTTTGCAAGAGCAACAAGGAACACAAACCCGGAACCAGCAACATCAGGGAAGGAACCAACCATCGGCGCAGGGTTGTTTTTTCTGCGGAAGTGAGCGCCTGAAAAACCATCAGGTTCACCAGCCAGATCCACAAGGTTCCCCCCGAAACTCCGGTGATTTCGTACCACTGAATCCATGTGGTGGCATACGCCAGTCCGTGTCCCAGATGCAACCACGGAAAGGCCAGCTGCCAATGCGCATGCAGGTATTCAAAACCAAGCCAGTACACCGGCAAGGCAATCATGGCCATACTTTTTCCCATAAAACGGCGCGTCATCCGGAACGACATCCACACAAAACTCATCAAGAGCGTATTCACCATAAACATGGCGATGCATCCGCCGGGACTGGCATACCAAACCCACCAGGTACACAGCACATTCCACAGCAGCATGGAAACAAACACCACCCCGAAAAAGCGGATGTGTTTGCCTTGTGTTTGTTCCTCGGCAAGCAACAGCGGTACAAAAGCCACAAACAACGTGACGGGTACGGGCGATGGTGGCCAGCCCAGGAAAAGCAGGAGGCCGCTGAGCAGGCCCAACAGGTACGGGTTATTCAGTGTCTTCATCAGAAACGGCTATGCCGGAAGGTCCAACCACAACCACAAACTCGCCTCGAGGTTCATGTTTGCGGAAGTGCAACGACAACTCCTGTGCGCTTCCCTTCACTTGCTCCTCGAACTTTTTTGTCAACTCACGCGAAACAGAAACCGGCCTTTCCGGCGCCTGCGCTTGCAGTTCGTTGAGCAGCTTCAAGAGCCGGTACGGACTTTCGTACAAAACAAGTGTATAGCCCGAATCCAAAAGCTGTGTGAGGTTTTTTTGTCTTCCTTTTTTCTGGGGAAGAAATCCTCCAAACAGGAAGTTGCTCAGGGGAAATCCGCTTTGTACCAAGGCGGGAACGAAGGCTGTGGCACCGGGCAAACACTCAAGTCTGATGCCTTGCTCGCGACAGGCGCGTGCCAGTAAAAAACCGGGGTCGGAAATCCCGGGTGTTCCGGCATCGGTGACCATGGCAAAGGATGTTCCTGCCTGCAGGCGCTGCATCACGGAGCCCAGTTTTCCGTGTTCGTTGTGTTGGTGAAAAGATTCCAACGGGGTTTCAACCCCGTAGTGTTGGAGGAGTTTTCCGCTGGTTCTGGTATCTTCGGCAAGCACCACATCTACCGCCATCAACACGGCAACAGCACGAAAGGTGATGTCGCCAAGATTTCCGATCGGCGTTGGTACAAGATAAAGGGTTCCCTGGGTTGCACTCATGGTTTCGCGGCACCTAAAATACCGGTTATGTCGATATTGAGAAATGATTTCAAACCAAAAACCAAAACGCCCCAGCTGAGGATGGCCACAAACATCACACGCACAATCCTCCACTTGTGGTGTTCCATGGTCAGCGCCAGAATGCATCCCACGGGAATGCTGAGCAACACGGGCGTAAGGAAGGCAATGCCCCACAATCCGCCGGAGGTTCGGATGCGCACCATTCGTCTGCTTGCTTTGGTAAATACACGGCGATTCTTTCTGCGCGCCAGCCACTGTTCCAACAACCATTCACCCCCGTACACATAGGCAAAAACACCCAACATGGCTCCAGAACAGGTGATGGCTAAACCCAGCCAGGGATTCAGACCTTGAGTTAAAAACACACTGGCAACTCCGAACATGAATTTGAACGGGCTCCAGAGAAACGCGATGAAGGCTCCGATCCAAACTGGCATTGTGTTCAAAATTGCAGCCGCTGCGCGGGAATATCAAATGAAGCTGATAAAATACAGCAGCGTTCCGCCGGAATGTGGAACTTTGCAAAAACATGCGCCGCTTTTTCAGCATACTGCTGTTGCTTTCCGCTTCCTTTTCCGAGCTGTCTGCCCAGTTGGACATGGCCGCCTCCGGCAGCCCGGCCGCCGATACCGGTTTACGGGTAAAACCCCGTGTACAGTCTTGGGAATCGTACCTGCTGCAACCCAATAAGTTCCAAACGCTGGACACTGCCTTAGATTTTGTCCATCGCTATGCGCCGCTCACACAAACAGAACACGCCTGGCAGGATTTGGGTCATGCGGGTGCGCCGGCAAAAAACCTGATTCCATCAGCCATCCAACCCGCCGGGCTGCGCAGCGGTTTTGACGCGTACCGCATGTTGCTGCGCCCCGGCATGAACCTGGTGTACAACGCTAGTAATCCATATTCTCGTTTTCAGTACACACAGGGAAGCCAGGGGCTCATCGGCCTTCAGGCCCTGCACACCCAAAATATTACGCCGGGCTGGAATACCACCATCGACTACCACAGCCTGCAAAGCCAGGGTTTGTACGAACACAGCAGCCACAAGCAAAGAAATGTTCAGGCCGCCAGCCATTACGCAGCTCCCAATGGCCGCTACCTGAACCGCATCACCACAACCTGGAACAGGTTTGAGCGAAACGAACACTGGGGCGTACGCGATACCGCCCGCCTGTTCAGCCAACAGCCTTCCATCTTCCTCCCAAGGAATGAAAGCGCCAACAGCAGCTACTTCCAAAGCCATCACGAAGTGCATCAGCATTACAAACTGGCCGATTCAGGGCTCTTTTCCGGTCTGAGCCTGGTCCACCGGATGCGTTACACACGTGAACGCTTTGAATACCAAGACCAAAACAGCCCGGATTCTTTTTACGGACCTTTCAACTTCTACCAAATGCAAGGCTGTGCCGACAGCTTTTACCTCAGAGAAGCAGCCACGGAAGCTGGATTCATGCTGCAACAGCAGCAACAAACGAAACCCTGGAACTTGTTGGTTCTGGGTGGCATCAGCCATATTCGCGCCGGAGCCTATCGCGCCGTGCCGGGTAACTACCATAATTCGTGGGTGAAAACCTCCTTGTCTTACGGGCTCCCTGAAAATAATGCCAGCAACGCCCAGGTGAATGCCATTCAATACTTCAGCGGCTACAATGCCGGTGATTACCTGGTAGATGCACGGGCAACACTGGTGAAAGAAAACCGCTTCAGCGGTTTTCAGTACGTGGCTCAAAGAAACCGCGCCGGCTTTACAGATCAGTTCTACTTCAGCAAACACTTTTCATGGAACAATGCGTTTAATCCTGTACGCACCGCTGAGTGGCGCCTGCGGGCGGGTTTATCATTGGCAAACCACCTGTTGGAGGTTTATTACCGCAGCGGCTCCGTGCGCGATCTGGTGTATATGAACAGCGCGCTTAACATGACGCAAACCAAAGATGCCGTCACCTTCGGAGACCTGGCCATAAACACGCGTTCTGCCTGGAGGCATTTCTACCTGAACAACCACATCCACTTCATGGGCAGTTCGAACACCACCGTGTTGCCGGTGCCTCAGTGGAGCGGAACACACAGCCTGGGATATAAAGGATTGTGGTTCAATGGTGTGCTTCGCATCCGCGCCGGCCTTGACGTTTGGTGGTATAGCCGTTTCAACGGCTATGGGTACCATCCCGCCACCGGCCGCTTTTATGTACAACAAAACAAATTTGGCGCTTATCCACTCGTAGATTTCTTCGTGAATGGCGAAGTGAAGAACCTTCAATTCTATGTGAAAATGGAACACCTGAACCAAGGCTTGTATCCATTGTCAAACGAAGTGCCTTATTGGTCTGCGGCGGGTTACGCCTTCGAGCCTCGTCGTTTTAGGCTGGGTTTGCGCTGGGGATTTTTTAATTGATCACTGCCCCGATAATCTACTGTGTTTTTTAGTGACGCATGCGCCTCAAACAATCTTTAAAGCACTGTGTTGTTCCTATGTCTGAAATCAAACACCGACTTATGAAAAACAAGTACTCCGGAAGGTTCAGGCTTCTAATTTTGCATACGGAAATCATCTATGGAACATTATAAAAACGAAAACGCATCATCAGAAAAGTGCCCATTTATGGGCGGATCCGTGAAACAAGCGGCTGGTGGCGGAACACACAACCGCGACTGGTGGCCCAATCAGCTCAAACTGAACATCTTGCGCCAAAACTCAAACCTCTCCAATCCCATGGAGCCCGGCTTCAACTACGCCGAGGCATTTAAGAGTCTGGATTTGGCAGTAGTGAAAAAAGACATCGAGGCGCTCATGACCAACTCCCAGGAATGGTGGCCCGCCGACTACGGTCACTACGGTCCCTTGTTCATCCGCATGGCCTGGCACAGTGCAGGAACCTACCGCATCTCGGACGGACGCGGTGGCGGCGGATCCGGAACACAGCGTTTCGCTCCTTTGAACAGCTGGCCCGACAATACCAACCTCGATAAAGCACGCCTGCTCTTGTGGCCGGTGAAACAGAAGTACGGCAACAAACTTTCATGGGCTGACCTCATGATACTCGCCGGAAATTGCGCATTGGAATCGATGGGCTTCAAAACCTTTGGATTTGCCGGAGGTCGTGAAGACGTTTGGGAACCCGAAGAAGACGTGTATTGGGGTTCTGAAAAGGAATGGCTCGCCGACCAGCGTTACGAAGGCGACCGCGAACTGGAAAACCCACTCGCCGCAGTTCAGATGGGTCTTATTTACGTGAATCCGGAAGGCCCTAACGGCAACCCCGATCCAATTGCCGCCGCGCGCGACATCCGCGAAACTTTCGGTCGTATGGCCATGAACGATGAAGAAACCGTTGCCCTGATTGCCGGTGGCCATACCTTCGGTAAAACCCACGGAGCCGGTGACCCATCCAAATATGTAGGAAGAGAACCTGCAGCTGCATCCATCGAAGAGATGAGCATGGGTTGGAAGAACACCATGGGTTCCGGAAATGGCGTGAACACCATCACCAGCGGTCTCGAAGGAGCCTGGACCACGACGCCAACAAAATGGAGCAACAACTACTTCGAAAACCTGTTCGGTTACGAATGGGAACTGACCAAAAGTCCTGCCGGTGCACATCAATGGAAACCCAAAGGTGGCGCTGGCGCCGGTACTGTTCCCGATGCACATGACCCCGCAGTGAAGCATGCGCCCATGATGCTCACCACCGACCTTGCCCTGCGCATGGATCCGGCGTATGAGCAAATTTCCCGCCGCTTCTACGAAAACCCAGATGCTTTCGCCGACGCATTTGCCCGCGCATGGTTCAAACTGACACACCGCGATATGGGTCCACGTGCCCGCTACCTCGGACCCGAAGTTCCGGCAGAAGTTTTGGTTTGGCAGGATCCTATCCCCGCGGTAAACCATCCTCTGGTTGATGCCGCTGATGTGGACAACCTGAAAAAACAAATCCTCGAATCCGGACTAAGCGTGGCCGAGCTGGTGAGCACGGCATGGGCTTCTGCTTCCACCTTCCGCGGTTCCGACAAACGCGGTGGCGCCAATGGTGCCCGCATTCGCCTCAACCCCATGAAAAACTGGGAAGCGAACAACCCTGTACAACTGGCTAAAGTGCTTGACAAACTGGAACACATCCGCACAGCGTTCAACACAGCACAAAACGGAGGTAAGCAAATTTCTGTAGCCGATATGATCGTGCTTGCCGGTTGTGCAGCAGTAGAAAAAGCCGCGCATGACGCCGGACATCCTGTTCAGGTGCCCTTCACTCCAGGCCGTGGCGACGCCACCCAGGAGCATACCGATGTTGATTCCATCGCCGTACTCGAACCTAAGGCCGACGGATTCCGCAACTACCTACGCCCCGGTTTAAAAACTGCCGCTGAAGAACTGCTCATCGACAAAGCACAACTGCTCAGACTCACCGCGCCCGAAATGACCGCATTGTTCGGTGGCATGCGCGCGTTGGGGGCAAACTACAACGGCAGCAAACACGGCGTATTCACCCAGCATCCCGGCGTACTCAGCAATGATTATTTCGTGAACCTGCTCGACCTGAACACTACCTGGAGCGCCACCTCAGACGCACAACAGGAGTTCGAAGGACGCGACCGCAAAACAGGTGCTGTGAAATGGACCGCTACCCGCGTGGATCTGATCTTCGGCTCCAACTCAGAACTGCGTGCGATTGCCGAAGTTTATGGATGCAACGACGGAAAAACGAAGTTTGTACACGACTTCGTTGCTGCCTGGAACAAGGTGATGAACCTCGATCGGTTCGACCTCGTTTGATTCCTATAACTCTGAATGATAAAAAAGGCGGCCCGATGGACCGCCTTTTTTTTATTTCCCTATTCAATACACAAAAAAGACCATCGGGAATAAACCCAATGGTCTTCTTTGGATCGTTTACTCTTGAATTATTGAACGGTCAGTCGGGCTGCATACCAGCGTCCGTCGGCACAGATGGCGCGCACCAGGTACAAGCCACTGCTCAGGCCTTCGGTATTCAGCGTTCCGGTTTTTGTAGCAGCGTCGCCAACAACCAATACAGCGCCGCGTGCATCACATAATTCGATGAGCATGGCCGGCTCAGGCAATTCAAAGTGAACAGCGTTGCCGTGTAGGGGGTTCGGATAAATGCTGAGGTTACCGGCATACAAATCCTGAACACTGTTGGTTTCGTTGTCCTTAAGCGTTAGCGTGTACACCGAATCGGTTCCGATTTCTGTGCCCCAGTTGTTGTTGCGGATGCTCAGCAACAGGGTTTCATCACCTTCGCTCAGGTTGTCGTCGAACAAATCCACCTTAAACTTATAGGATGTAGTTCCGGCAGGCAAGGCTATGTCTTTGGCTGCGAAGTTGTAATCGGCGTTAGAAGTGGCGGTTCCACCTTTTATGGCCAATCTGAAATTCACCTGTGCGTTGGCATTGGCCACATTGATGGTGATCATCACACTGGAGTCATCTTGCTCGTTAGACGTTCCACTTGTGGTGCTGAAGCTGATTACAGGTACGGTGAGGTTGGTCACATCGCCGATGTAGCGGGGCACAATCACGTAGGCAGAATCAAACGGTGTTTTGTTGTCAAACTGCCCGCCAATACCTGCAATGTTAAAGTAACCTGCCGGAGCCGGTGTTCCATCCACATTGGTTTCTGCATCAATAGACAGGGTATAGGTTTTCACACCATTGGTCACCTGTAATTGTTTGAACCCGTTGGCAGACAATGGAACGGCGGGCCAATCAGCCACATTCACCAAACGAACCCTGTCCACGCGAACCACTTGTGATTCTGCGCTTTCATCCAAGGTGCTGATGATGCGCGGCGCGCGAACCCTGCCGGTGGTGCTCAGTCTGCGGATGGTATCGAGGAACTGCAGTTGGGTAGTTCCCTGGAATTGCCCTACAGAACCTTGCACCATAATTGAATCACCTTCTTTTACAGTGTATCCAAAAGTTCCTGAAGGACTGAATACCTGAATGCCTCCGGTGGTATCAATCACGGTGAACTGCAAACCGGCTACTCGGGTGTTTACCCCGTGAACAACTCCATAAATACGGCAGCGCTTGTTCAGTGAATCGGCAACGCCTGCTGTTTTCTCGGTGGTGATGTTGCGGATCTTATACACCGGCAAATCATCGCTGCTCAGGTTGATGCTCAGCGTATCAGGTTTGCCAATCTGGCTGTTGGTGAGTGGTGACAGGGTGAACACCAGCTTCTCGTTTCCTTCATACAGTTCATCATCAATCAATGGAATAGAAATTATCAGACTGTCTGGATCCGATGCGCCAACAGAATAAATCTTGGAATATGGGTTGAAGGTGAAATCACTTCCTTCTGTGGTGGTGCTCAGCGCAGGTGCGAAACGCAGGATGAAGTCGCTCTGCACGTCGTTCTGGTTGGTAACGTTGATGCGGATTTTCGCTGAACCCGCCTTTTCACTCAGGTTCATGGTGTTTTGGTTGAATGAAACCACCGGCGGACGGTCGTTGTCGCGCATGATGATGGTCATCACGCTGTCTTTGGCCAATGCCAGGGAAGATCCGCTGATGCGCAACACCAGTACTACCGTATCGTTGGGATCTACAATGGTTTCGTCAATCACACGTGCGAAGAACTCCAGACTGTCAGGACCGGAAATGTTTCCAAGACTAATGGTGGTGTCGGTATTGGTTTTACCCAAACGGAACTCATCGGGAATCAAGGTGCTGTCACCCTTTGATTTAACCAGAATGCGCACCGTGGCTGGAGTATTCAACGCCTTGTCCATCTTTACTTTGATGGAAACTTTACCGGCGCTCTCTTTAATATTCACCAAAGAACTGCCGAAGCTTACATTGGCGGCATCGTTGTCGATGATGTTGAGCGAATGAGTGCGCTCCAGACCAATACCACCGCGCTGAGGGTTGCTCAGGCTGATGGTAGCAATCTCTGTTCCTTCCACAAGATTATCGTCATTGATGACAGCATAGCTGCTGTCCAGTGCCGTATAACCGGGTTTGAATGTGATGGTGCGCGGGCGCAGAACCAGGTCTTTGGTTGTTCCGGAATCGGCGGTTCCACTTACATAACCCATCGTTACAGAAGAGGCAAAATCATTCGCATAACGTCTGCGTACCACCAAAAGGGCTTTGCCGTCACCTTCTCCAACAGAAGAAGAACGCAGCCAGAATTGGAAATCCGGCTGCACCAGAGCACACTCTTCTTCGGTGAGGGCAACAGGTGTTGCTGACCCTCCGCTGGTACTCACGGTTGATTTTGAAGTGCTTCCCCAGCCCCAAACACCGTTGGAGTCGAGGCTTGCATATAATTCCTGGCCGTTTTTCAGGCTGTAGTTTGACACGCGCTGAATTCCATCGCTCAGGTTGTTGGGAATGGTCGTTCCCCAATTGCCGCCTTTACCCAATACTTCTGTGGTATAAAAGGTAGCGAGTGAGCCCGGAATAATCCCTGCGCCCTCTACGTAAGTCATGGTAATTGGACGGCCTGTGCCCTGAATGTTGTCGAACAGTGCAACCATTGATTTTGCCGGTGCCAGACTTTTGCCCCAAATAGCGGTTCCGTTGGTGGAACCTGTTCCAAAGGAAATACAGCGGATGCTGTCGGTGAGGTAGTGTTTTTCAACCATGGAACCAGGGCTGATGGCCTGCATGTGGATCAATGGATATATACTTTGACCGGCGTTGAAAATGGCGTTTCCGCTTTGCGCAAAACCAAACCATCCGGTGAACGTACCGCCGAAATCTGTGGTGAAGGTGTCGTGTTGCCCGGCTGCAGTCAGCGATGTGCTGGAGTTCGCCCTCCACTGTCCGGAGCTGTCCAGCCAAATACCCGTGCCGGCACCGGCTGCGGTAACCAGACCTGTATCGGCAATCTTCATCGCCCGCACCATATACTTATACTGCGTGTTGGGCAAAAGATTGTTGATGGTGGCTTTAAAAACAACAGGAAGCCGTATGCTTCCGCTGCCACCTGCCGTGCTGTACTGTGGAACCAATAATCCGGTAAACTGCCCGGCAATTGGTTTTTGTGCTGCCAGCCCTAAGGAACTTAGTACCAGCAACATCGGGAAAAATAATCTTCTTTTCATGTTGATTGATGGGGATTTCAGCGCGAAGATAATTAAATAAAAAACCCAACATCCGCTTTAATGCTCCGCCAGCGCCAGCGTGTACGCACTGAACCGCGTGTACCCATTCCGGTTCAGCGCCAGCACACAGGCTTCAAGAGTTGCTCCCGTAGTAAGCACGTCATCCACCAAACCAATGTGCACGTTGCCGTCCAGGATAACATTCCGACAGGCAAAACCTTCCGAAACGTTTCCCCAGCGCAACACCCGCGAAGCTTTCGTTTGGCTTCGTGCAGCAACCTTTCGCCACAAAAGATTAGAAACCACCGGAAGGCCCAAAACCGAACCCATGCCTCGCGCAATAAGCGCTGCCTGATTGTACCCTCGCTGCCGCAATCGCGCAGCATGTAAAGGTACCGGAACCAATACATCCGGCAATGCCGTGCCCTGAAGCGCCTGGCCAAATTGCCGTCCCAGCCGCTGCGCCAGCGATGCAGCATCACGGTATTTTATGTGGTGCAACAGGTTTTGCGTCAGGCCGCTTTTGTGGAAATACAGATAACTGTACACCCCCTGAAATTTTACACGCCCCTGAAAAATCCGGGCAGCAGCAGCAACACCATGCAAACCAAAATCAATGCGCGGGAGCCTGCTTACACAAGTCAGGCATAAAGCGGTTTCTGCCTCCAGCAAACCTTCGCCACAACCTGAACACAATTCCGGATAAAAAAGGCGGGCCACATCCCGCACCACATGCCAGTGATTTGCTCCCATGACGGCAAGTAACGCAAGCCTTTGACGCCTTAAACGCGTGCAAGCATTTGTATTCGCTTATACACGTTTCCGTTCCATCGAAGCCGCCATTACGTTCAGGCAGCCACAAGCCTTACTGCGACACGTTAAACGCGTCCTTGTACCTTATGAATGATCCGGAGCCACGCGCAAAATCTTTGCAAGTGGCCGGCCCTTCGCCAGTTCGTCCACCAACTTGTCCAGATAGCGGACATTTCGGGTAAGTGGGTTTTCCAGTTCCTCAATGCGGTATCCACAGATGACTCCGGTGATGAGCCGCGCATTGGGGTGCACACTTGCCCGTTCAAAAAACACCTGAAAGCTCACCTGTTCCTGAATCAACTCCCTCAGTCGTGCTTCATCAAAACCTGTCAGCCAGAAGATGACCTCGTGCAGCTCTTCCTTGGTTCGGCCCTTCCGCTCCACTTTGTGCACATAGTGCGGATAGACGGAAGCAAAGGTCAATGTTGCGATGCGCTCATGATGTTCAGGTGTGGCCTTCATGCTATGAAATTCTGATTAAAACACCTTTCCTTTTCACCAAGTTTTTATAATCCCATTGAATTTGTCTGGACTTCTGAAGCCAGGAAATCAAATCCTCGACATTCACTTCTTCAGATGATTGATAAAAAATAGAAGCATCCTTAAACTTGCCGCCTTTGACATTTAATGCTGCTTCATCAAAATCGGCGCCGCTCCAGAACATCAGCCTGATGCCCTTTTTCTGTTTGCTGTATCCAACTACGGGGTTGCCATCCAAAAACCACACCGGATGCGCGTGCCAGATTTTGCCTTCTGCTTCAGTAAGCACGCTGCTGATGGTTGCCGCCAGCAAGGCACAGATTTCCTGATCGGTGGCTGATTGCTGCTCGTGGTATGCATGAATTGCTGCTTCCATGAATCGTTCCGGTTTGTTATTTCCTGCTCGTGCCAAGGATCTTTTGTGGATGCTGTTAAATTTCAGCCTGTTCAACTAAGCTAACAGCTTGCTCTGGCGTCCATATTGCCAAAGAACTGCGTTTAAAATCTGAAACATTCCCGGTAACGATGCCGTTTAACATGCTGTTTTCCTTCGCAGCAAAATATTGAATAGCATCTTCAAAGTCTTTAAAATCAGACTTTAAAGCACTCTTCACAGCTGCAGCAGTCGTATCGACGGTTTCAGTCAATTCTTCAAGCGCCTTCATCGTCTTTATGGCCTCCTTGTGCGATGTAAGTTTTCTGATGATGTAGTATGTATTATTGTATGAAACCGCTGTTAAATATAATTTAACTTTACCCTTTTCAGCATAGTCAAATAATCTTGCCGCACTTTGTGCAAAAGGACTGCGATCCGTTAAAAAGTCAATGACAATATTTGTGTCCAAAAAGAAATAAATCATTTAGGGTATTGCTTCATAATAACCTCCTGCAACTCTTTCTTATAGTCGAAATCTTTTGGCGCATTGATCGAACCCAAAAGGCTTTTGACCTTTGGAGAAAGGTCTTCCTTGTCCTCGTTTTTTTGTACAAGGGCTTTTAAGTAATTCTCTATGAGGGCAGATAGACTGCGTCCGTTTTTTCTAGCGTACGCCTTGGCGGCCTCAATGATTTCCTTGTCGACAGTCAATGTGAGCTTGGTGGTCATAATACGTATTATTCTATTTCCAAAGATACGTGTTACACCTTTTCGAACGAAATCAAGTTCTTTGCTTGTGGGTCTGAATCCTTTCATTTCTTCAACTTCCTCAGCGGCAAATACGCATGCTAAAAACAACAGAACCAGGTTCAAACGTTAACAAGCGTTTATACATGAAAGTAATCAAGGGTTGTCGATTTCGCCTTCGGCTTTCAGATCCGGCAGCAATGCGCTGATTGAAATGGCCGCAGAACTACCTGGTTTTAAGCTGCGGGTATTCGAAAATCGCGCGGTGGAATTTCCACCAATAACAGTTGATGAATTCACCCATCGCTGCTCGTCGAAACCCGGGTACATTCCCAAATGTGCACAAACGTTTTAGCAGCCAGCAGGCTACTTCTTGCGCCCAGTAAACCTGATGACTGAACCCAAACCCTTATGGTACAATCCTTCGTTCAATTCAACCTCTTGTTCTTCCAATTGGATTATTTCATAGTTCGTAAAATCTGCACGCACTTCTTCCACAGAAAACAACACGTTTACATCTTTGGGGCCCCCAACCTGTTCGTTTCTGGAGTTGTAGGCCAGATGGCTTTTGCTGAACGCTTCAAACACAATCCAACCACCCGGACGAACATAGGCATCCAACAACTTGTGGTATCTTGATTTGAGGTCCGCCGGGAAATGAGCATAAATCAAAGCGAGCGCATCAAATTGTTGCGCTTCATATTTTAGTGTTTCCAAGCTCCCTACCTGGTAGTCGATGGAAACACCCTCAGCTTCCGCCAGAGTCATTGCCTTCATTTTCCCTGCTGCGCTGATGTCGAATGCAGCAACATTCCAACCCAATTTTGCAGCATAAACAGCATTCCGTCCTTCACCTTCCGCCGGAAATAAAATCGATCCTGGGGGCAAGGTTTGCAGTTGTTCCTTCAGGTAGTTGTTTGGCGCGGTACCATAAGCGTAAGCCTCTTTGCCGTAGCGTTCATCCCAAAACTCTTTCATGCCCTCATTTTTGTTTTATTCCAGCCTTTTTCTCTTTCCTCGAAGTTGCGCCTTTATACGGTTCACTTTTTTAAGGTTTCAATGTCCATATTTTATCGGCAAATGGCAGATACTCAGGAAGTGCAGCCGAACCATACCAATTAAATATATCGTACGCAAGAAGGTTGTTTTTAATGGCAGGATCGGTTTGCAACACATCCTTTGCCTCGTCCAAGGTGCTTATATTATTCAAAATAAACAACCCTCGATAATTGTATTCATTCTTGCCCAGGGGACCAACAATTACCATGGTTCCTTCGGCAACCAGGCGATTGATGTTGTCTAAATGTCCGCGAAAACAACTGCTGATGAACTGCTGATCTGTTGTTGTATTATTTCCGGTTTTTAACATCACCAGATAATACTCCTTCATGCCGTATTTATCACCACCTAATTTCTTCGCTAGTACACTATCGTGGTTTGGATTAGATGCCACTGAATCTTGACTTGAATGCACCTGTCCATAAATCAGGTTGTTGGCAAAAAACACCATGATGCATGGAATAACCTGAATGATCCGTATGTTCACGAGCCTTACTGAAAAAATCATTGTTGAGTGGTTGAATGATGTCGCAAAGGTACCCCCTTCAAATCATTCCTCCGTTTGGCCGGAACATGGTCAATTGCAAAGCAGCACATACATCCCTAAATCAACAAAGTAACTGTTGCTTCCGATGACTCCCCGGTTCAACAGCAATGAGCTATTCTTCAACGATAAACTTCTGCGGTTGGCCTACCGTGTTACTGTTGCGCACAACAGCGAGGTAAACCCCATTGTTCCAACCATTTGTTGTAAGTAATGAATTTTGTTTCAAGGGGAATGTTTTCATCAGCCTACCGGCCACATCGTATATAAGTACCTCACTTTGTTCGGTATGTTCCATAGCTGCCGCATCAAAACTTACCGTTCCATTGGATGGGTTCGGATAAATCTTTAACACTCCTTTTGGGTATAGGGATTCTCTGACACCCATTAATGATGTTACAACTACAGAAACAACATTACTTGTGTCGCGACAGCTTGGTGAATAAGCAATACCGGCCTTATAGTTACCACTGTCTTTTGCGAAATAAATATTGCCTTTATGCTTCGGTATCAATACATCATTCAGATACCAGTCAACATTTGCCACGTTGGATTGGGCAACCAACATAACCGAATCTCCCGCATTGATTGCAGTGGAACCTACAGCGTTCAACGTTAAGCCTTTCTTCAACAGCGCACAAACATCTACTTTAAATATACCTGTTGAAACAGCGGCATAAAGTGTAGTGCCTTGGCTGTAGAGTTTGTTAATGGTGAGGTTTGACAACCCATTGTTCAACGATGTCCAGTTCTTCCCTTCATCAGCCGAATAAAAAACGCCACCACCTTTGGTACCCGCAAATATTAACTCCCTGATCACGGCAATACTGTTTACTGCGGTTGTTGTCATGCCATTCACTTCCTTTGCCCAATTGTTTCCGTCATCATAAGAAAAATAAACGCCGTCGTACGAGGTGTAAACTCCGTCATTCTGGGTTCCTGCAATTAAAACAGAATCGTCTTTTACTGCCAGACAATAAACATCCTGAAAAGATGAACTGCTGCCTATTTTTAATCCATTGCCACCCGGAGCATACCATGTTTGTCCGCCGGTGCTCGAGATTTGCAGGTATCCAGATCCTGTGTATGAGGCAACCAACATGTTTCCCTTGTGTACAATATCTGTATTTCTGCTCTGCCAACTTGAATTAGATGACCTCCAGGCTGTTCCACCATCCTCAGAAAACCAGACCCCACTTCCATCCATTCCTGCCACATAACGACGATCACTAACCACAATTTTGTTTACATTTTGAAAAGTATAAATCGTTGGTAAAGCCGTCCAAGAAGTTCCGTAATCCATTGACTGGAACACTTGTTCATAACTTGAAACCAGCAGCTTTTTCCCGTCTTGAGCAAAAGATGTCGCAAGGGTATTGATACCGGTCGCAGTATCCCAGGTTTTGCCTTCATCCTTTGTATGGTAAATACCTGCTTCTGTGCCGGCCAATAAATTGCTGTCAGCGATATACATCGATATAACGTTTTGAGCCAGATGTGGAAGTTTCGTCCATTGACCAAAGGCTTGGTTTCCTAATAGTATCAACAAGGAAACGGTACTGATGAATTTGTGCTGCATACGTGCTCTGATTGGCTTTTCTTCTCTTGGTCTCAACTTGCCTCCGCTTCACGAGGAGTCAAAAGCTTCAACGCAGGCCAAAAGTACCATTATGAAACAAGAAATGACCATTTGATCGTGTTATTTAAAGCAATTACCTCTGCCAATACACGTGAAAGACATTATCCCGTTTGAACCGTTTTCAACTCGTTTCACTATGGCACGATGATCAACGTTTTCGAAGCCTTTTCAATTGGGGTTTCTAGTGTTAATAGATACGTACCTGCAAGCTTTTGCCCATTGTTAATCTGTACACTGTTCTTTCCAATATGTAAATTACTTAAAACTTTTGCCTCGATCAACCTACCATCCGTATTGTATAGGAACAATTTGACTTCTACAATCCTGTCCAAATGAAACTTGACAATGAATTCCTGACCACTTGGGTTAGGAAATATTTCCATATTCAGCGTTCCGGTGCCCTGTTTGTTGAACTCATCCACCCCTGTTGTCGGGTTTCTTATTACATACACTTTATATACTTGACTGCTTGCGCTGCTTTGGGTTCCTGCATTTGCAAAAAAGATGTTTGCAGCCGTGCTGCTGATGCCGCCATAAATATAGCCCACCAAGGTACTGTCTTTGGTAAACTCATCTAATTTGAACACTTCATTCATAAAATGAGGAACGCTCTGTGTTGGAATAAACTCAGCTCCGGCGCCAAGCAAGCCTGGCATTTCCACAGGCAGTTTATATTCCGCCATTGTCCCATTGGAACTTCTTGTCACGCGTGCAATTGTTTTCACGAACGGCACATTGTCGTCTTTAATCAGCACACCCATGCTGTCATAGTACTGGGCAATTCCACCAAAAAACACATTGTGCATCTCATTGTTTTTAGTTGAATACATCGGCAAAACGGCACAATGGTAATGGTTGTAATACTGTTGAAACGCGTTGTTCACATTGTATGTTGCGCTGTCAATATTTACACAATTTAAAAATGGTAAATCTACATTCGGCTGAAACACCCCGGAGAATGCCGTAACTCCTTCTGCTCCATTGGGCATAATTTGCGGTACCGCATTGAAATCCCTTCGATGCAAATTTGCCGCATCTACAATAGTTGGTAAATGGCTAATGTCGATTGTTGTTCCGTTGTCTTTTAAATTAAATTTACGTATTGCATCTGTGTAAACTTGCGTATAGGTAGGATTCCCCATTGGGTTATAATTGCCGTCAAACTTATTGCCTCCGATTAGATAAAAAGTGTTGTTTATTTTTTTCAATTGTCCTCCTGTAACCGCAAACTGATCATCACTGATTTGTCGAAATCCACTTGTGATTGCGGTTCCACCTACAACTGCATTCATTACTGAGGGAACATCAATTGCCGATAAATTATTGAACGTTTTTCTTGCCGCAGATGCAGCGTTGTAACCATACCCACCAATTATATACAGGTAATCTCCTTCTTGGTAAAATTCCATGTTTGTTGAACTCAATTGTTCCCGCAAGGAAACGGAAAGAGTGGTCATTGGAGCTGTCCAGGTTTTTTTGGCTGCCGGGTCAACAACAATAAGTTGATTGTTGTTCCCTGCAATATCAAATGCGGCAAACGGTTGCCTGCGGTGCAATCCGTCAAGTCGTCCACCAACAATAAGCCATTTTCCGTCGTGCTGTCCAAAAGCATAAGCCTGAAGTCCTCCAAGCCCAGGTATGTTTACCGGTTCAATATAGATGTTGAATGGCGT
Source organism: uncultured Flavobacteriaceae bacterium (assembly GCA_964586595.1). Taxonomy (GTDB): domain Bacteria; phylum Bacteroidota; class Bacteroidia; order NS11-12g; family UBA955; genus REEB481. The sequence goes on from CAZPHB010000023.1 coordinate 31,133, forward strand.
GTTCTGAGCAACCATCGTTAGACTGGAAAACATCAACCACAACAACATCATTCCCTTGTTTCTCATAAGATTTTCCCTTTGTTGCTCTGCAAGGTACGTTGTGGTTCTGTCACCATTGGTAACTTTGGTTACATATACAATGTTTGCGTGCTGTCGGCTTTACAGGCCACAGTCGGGACCAGAAATCAATAGGTAATCTACGCTATTCGCGACGAATAAAAGTTGCAACAACAACCGCCGGCAATTGACCCCGTGCCACGCGAAACTACGCACCGGTTCGGAATAGCGGCGCTCATCCGGACATACAAAAACTTATTCAAAAACCTAAATGTAATATGGGAAAGGGTATCTTCAAAGCTCTTTTTATTCTTTTACCTCGTTAAATTCTATATGCCTCTTTGTTAATTTATCGGTTCCAATCATTTTTGATTCTTGCCAAATTAATGTTCCGTAGTCATCCAAACCTTCAATGGTTATTGTGTCGTTACACGCAGACCATTTGTGTTTTGGGGTTGATTGGTCATGCACGTGCGTATAGTTATGCGCTGCTTCACTTGGAGAACAATTGGCCAATAATTGATACGCAACAACTACAGAGTCGGTTTTAAATTTCAAGATTCTATAGGTATAAATCATGCAACCTCCATTGGTCATATCTTTACAACTTTGGCCTATAAGTGCCTTGAATTCCTTGCCTTCCAGGTTGTGTTGTGGCTTTATTCCCACTGAAGAAAACAATAAACTCATCATGGTTAAAAGCTTCATGGTAATGGTTTCCTTTGATGCATGTGTATTCCGGATATATTGATTCCTTAGGCAGGGAAATTGCCCCCTGCTTGTCAAATTGAGTTCTTTTGCCAGCTTGGAGTCTTTCGGTTGCTTTGGGGCGTATGGCTCTTTTACTCCTTCAAAATCCTCAATGGTTGATCTAATGCCTCGTTGATCTTTAACAGATAAACCCCTCTTTCTAAATCACTTATATCGATGCTTTGTGCTTTATCCTTAATGCTTCCCTGCTTAAGCAGCCGGCCCTTTACATCATAAATAAAGAATAGAGTCCCAAAATATTGTTCGCCCGTGTTTAGGATTATATGCGCATGTGCAGGATTGGGAAACATTGAAATCACGTTGTATTCGACTGATTCAACATCTGTGTACTGAACACTTAAATTTAGCGTAATGGTACTGTCACATCCAGCCACATTCTTGATTGTTGCCGTGTACGAACCAATCTGCTTGTATGTTTTTCCATTCACCGACCAAGTGAAGCTATCCACTGCTGATTTGTTTTGTATTGAAGTTGTTGCTTTCTTAATGCTCAAATCAATGACCAGTACACTGTCACAACCGCGACTTGTTTCTAAAGTATCATAATAAGTACCGCTGTTTTTCCAAGTGTACTTTCCGCTGGGAGCGGTGTAACTGCCACACGCCGCTGCAGATGTTTTTGAGGAAACCGGCGTACAGAAATTCAATTTATGAATAAACACATCTGCTCCACCAACCGAGGAAACAAAGGATGAACCCATGCCGGGGTCAAAATCTACATTTCCTTCAAAATAGCCCATCGAATAAAGACGCCCTTTGTGATCGTTGACAACACAAGATCCAAAATCCAAACCAAACCCACCAAAACTACCCGCATACAAAAAATTTCCTGACGCATTCAGCTGTAGGAGGAATACATCTTCAATACCATTTGAAACCAAATCAAATCCGGAAACCGGGTCTGGATCAAAATCTACACTACCCTTGAAACTCCCGGTCAGACTTATGTTCCCTGATTCATCTACTGTGAGCCCGTATGCCTGATCATTGTCAAGGCCTCCAATACTTTTCGCCCAAGTATAATTTCCACTCCCATTTAACTTCGATATAAATAGATCAAAACTTCCTACAGAACTCAGGTTTGCATAACCTTTCCCAGGATCAAAGTCGGCTGTTCCCGCATAGTAACCGGCTGTTATAACGCCTCCTGAAGCATCAATCGCGATCGATTTTCCGTAGTCATTTAGATTCCCACCCATTTTAATGGCCCATACAAAATCACCATCTAAGTCCAGCTTCACAGCGAATATATCTGTACCACCTGTACTTGTGAGGAAAAAAGAACTTGACCCAGGATCAAAATCAACGGTTCCAGTAAAATACCCGGTAACATAAATATATCCGTCACCATCTATGGCTATACTGTTTCCCTCTTCATTACCCGAACTTCCAATGTTCTTTGCCCAACCAAAAGTGCCATTACTGCTTATTTTTACAATAAACACATTATAACCTCCCTGGGCTGTCATGTTGAATGTTCCAGATCCCGGATTGAAATCGGCTGTACCACTATAGTAACCCGTGATGTAGGCATTTCCCATGTCATCGGTTATAAGCGACAGACTGCCATCCACATTTTTACCTCCCATGCTTTTCGACCATAGGTAATTTCCATTGTCATCCAATTTCAACACAAAAACATCTGAACTTCCAACGGATTTTAAACTATCCACATTCACACCCGGATCAAAATCAACAACACCTTCATAGGTACCACTCACATATATATAATCATTGTTGTCGATATTTATCGTGTATGGAATATCGTTGCCCAAGCCTCCGATGCGCTTGATCCACGATATCTCCCCGGAAGGCAGCATTTTCGAAATGAATATGTCTGAATTTCCGGCAGATGTAAGGTTTATTGTGTTCGCACCAGGGTCAAAGTCTCCTGTTCCATAAAAGTTTCCAACGGTATAAATATTACCCTTTTGATCAACATCCATGGCAATTCCCTGAGCACTTGATGTGCCTCCTATGTTTTTAACCCACTCAAAATTCTGTGCATATAGTTTTACATGCAGCAATAGCATTAAAAGAACTGTTGATGCCTTTATTTTTCTCATGTATCCTGGAAAATATTGATGATTACGGGTTCAAAACGCTGCTTGCAGGCCGATGGTGTCCTGACAATCAAAGATGGGCGTTTACTTTTAAAATTTCAACTAGGTTGTTCAAGCCACAGCAATGGCTCTGTAAGTCCCCCCGAAAATCGGACTGGTTATAAGTTGGCAAAAGACCTAACTTAG
>CAZPHB010000024.1:0-32721 GCA_964586595.1 uncultured Flavobacteriaceae bacterium
GGTTCGACTCCGATATTCTCCACCAACCCGACGCCCCAAAGCGTCGGGTTTTTTTATGACTTACTAAAAAGGGAGTATTATGTTTTGTTTGTACGTATTGTATTCTGCCTCATTAGATTCTTATTACGTTGGGGAAACGGCAAACCTTGAAGACCGTTTGTATCGTCACAATCATTCAGGGTCGAAGTCAACGAAGAAGGCCAGCGATTGGAAGCTGGTATACACGGAGGAATTTGCCACGCGTGCTGAATCGATGCGCCGTGAACGAGAGGTAAAGGCGAAGAAAAGCCGAAAGTATCTGGAATATCTGATTGGGAAAGGCTAGAGCGCCCCGAACTTGCTTCGGGGAGGTCATCGGTTCGACTCCGATATTCTCCACCAACCCGACGCCCCAAAGCGTCGGGTTTTTTTTATGTTTTGTTTGTACGTATTGTATTCTGCATCATTAGATTCTTATTACGTTGGGGAAACGGCAAACCTTGAAGACCGTTTGTATCGTCACAATCATTCAGGGTCGAAGTCAACGAAGAAGGCCAGCGATTGGAAGCTGGTATACACGGAGGAATTTGCCACGCGCGCTGAATCGATGCGCCGTGAACGAGAGGTAAAGGCGAAGAAAAGCCCTAAGTATCTGGAATACCTGATTGGGAAAGGAACAGATTTCTGAAAATGTGTTACATCGCCGGGATTCTTTGGAGGTCCAATAATTGATGCTGCTCATAGCCAGGGGAAATCACCACCCAAAGCTTCATTTTATGCGCTGCTGCACGGGTCAGGTACAAGGGAAAATACTATCTTCGCGCCCGAGTTTCTAAAGGCTTGGAATCAACTACGGAATCGTCCGTGTGTGCATTCGGTCCTTAGGTTACATTCCCGTCGAAAAAAGAGCATTGCATGTCAGAACAACAAGAAGAAAAGTCCAAAGTATTGCACGGTTTGCCCGAAGAAGTAATTTTCTGTAAGCGCTGTGTGCAAAATAACCAAAGGCCATCCTCCAGCAGGGAGTTTGTAAAAAAGGATACAAAAATTGCAACCGTTGGATTTGGTGACGATGGTATTTGCGATGCCTGTAAGTGGTACGAGGAGAAAAAGAAAATTGATTGGTCGGAACGCGAAAAAATGTTGCGGGAGCTTTGTGATCGTTACCGTCGCAATGATGGCCGATACGATGTGATTGTTCCTGCCAGTGGTGGGAAAGACAGCATCTTTGTCGCCCATCAGCTGAAGTATAAATACAACATGAATCCCTTAACCGTTACCTGGGCTCCCCACATCTACACAGAAATTGGGTGGAAGAACCTCCAGGCAATGATTAAGGCCGGATTCGACAATATACTTGTTACACCAAACGCAAAAGTGCATGCGCAGCTAACACGGCTCGCGTTTGAACGACTGGTGAATCCTTTTCAGCCATTCATCATTGGTCAGAAGAATGTTGCACCCAGGGCAGCATTGCAGTACGAGGTTCCGTTTATCATGTATGGTGAAAACCATGCTGAAGCGCACAATAAAATTGGTGAGAATTACAGTCCGCTCATGAACATTGAGCACTTCACCAGAGAGCATGAAGAAACAGATCTGTTTTACGGCGGAGTGCACGTGAGTGAATTGGGTGCGTACGGAATCGACGAGCGAGAATTGTTTCCTTACAAACCTTTGCTGGCCGATCCGGTTAGGAAAGCGGGAATAGAGGTACACTACTACAGTTTCTACCACAATTGGAGCCCCATGGAAAATTACTACTACGCTAAAGAACACAGCAGTTTTGAAAGTAATCCCGATGGCCGCAGTGAAGGAACGTATTCCAAGTTTTCCAGCCTTGACGACCGAATCGACGGACAGCATTACTATACCATGTTTATTAAGTTTGGCCAAGGAAGGGCGATGAATGACGCTTGTCGCGACATTCGCGATGGATTCATTACCAGAGAAGAGGCTATTGAATTGGTGAACAAGTACGATGGAGAATTTCCGGCCCGATACTTTAACGAAGTGTTGGATTACATGGGTATTTCTGAAGAGCGCTACTGGGAAGTGATCGATGGAGCGCGAAGCCCGCATCTCTGGGAAAAACAAGATGGAAAATGGGTATTGAAACATAAAGTGCGCTGAGGCACACTTTTTTTTTACCTGACCCGAAAAGCGTATACCCGGAAAAAAGCGGGCATTTGATTATTGATGCTTCGCGGTAGCGATTGCGCACTTTTTTTCCTAATTGAAAACCTTAACCTCGAAGAAAAGCTTGCCGCATTTTGGCTTGTGAAACCTGGAATTTGTTAAGGTATTTAATAAAAATTTAAGAATTTAAGGAAAAATTAATATTTTTGATTCGTCACGGGGCTTGTATCAACAACAGGATTTTTTAACAGGGGTTGTCCGGAGGAGCTGGTTTTAAAACTTAAGGAGGCCGGAACGTACAATAGTTTTATTGAAACAGGAATATTTTATGGAGCGACCACCAGGTGGGCTGCGGGTCATTTCAATGATGTAGTGACCTTTGAAGCTTCCGAAGAAATATTCAAAAAACTTGATTTTAAAGACTTTACCAATGTGACCACTGTTTTTTGGGGACTCTGCTCAGGAACTTGCCACGTACTTAAAAGAACCAAGTATCATTTACTTGGATGCTCACACAAGCACCAATGAGTCATTTGATTCCAATCCCCTCATTAAAGAATTGAAAATCATCAATACTGCTGGTGATCAACACATAATCATTGTAGATGATGCACGCTACTGTACCTCCCCCTGGAACCACTTTGCCTACGGTGAATTGGTAGATATTATACCACTGCTTGGTGCGCATCACAGATATGTTGTTATTTTTGACGATATGTTGATTGCGGTGCCAAAGACGCATAAGGAATTGTTAGATACCTACATCCGCAAAAGAGCCACCAATTACTGGCGCACATACATACAAGAGTTGGAGGCCCGAGAGAAACCGTTCTTAACCTTTACCAAAAATTGGCTCACCCCTCAAGGCGTAAAATCTAAATTAGGTGTTTTGTACAGATAATTATTCAAAAAAAAGAGAACATAAAAAGTACACGTTAACAAAGAATGGCCCTAAACAGAATCATCGCAAGGCTCGATATCAAACAGGAACGCCTGATCAAAGGCATGCATCTGGAAGGTTGGCGTTTCCTTCCTGAATCCCCTCAGAAATATTGTGCTGATTATTACGAACAGGGCATCGATGAAATCATTTACGTGGATGTGGTTGCCAGCCTTTATGGTCGCGATAAGCTCACAGAAATTGTGCGCCAAACAACAGACCACGTATTTGTGCCGCTCACTGCTGGCGGAGGAGTTCGCTCATTGGCTGATGCCACAGATTTACTCCGTTCTGGTGCCGATAAAGTTGCCGTTTGTACAGGCGCCATCAAGGATCCGCAGGTCATCACCGACATCAGCCGCCGTTACGGGGCTCAATGTTGCGTGGTAAGTATTCAGGCCAAGAAAAATGGCAACCGTTGGGATGCTTATTACGACATTGGTCGCGAGAACAGCGGGCGTTCAGTGGTTGATTGGGCTCAGGAAGCCGTAGCACTTGGCGCCGGCGAAATTTTGCTCACCAGTATTGATCGGGAAGGTACCAGAAAAGGATTTGATTTAGCCCTGATTGAAGCAGTGAGTTCCAAGGTCTCTGTACCGGTAATCGCCAGCGGTGGTTTGGGAAGCCCCGAACATGCAGCTCAGGCATTTAAATCCGGTGCCGACGCTGTGGCAGTTGCTTATGCGTTGCATTATGGAATCACATCCATCCAGGCCATCAAGGAATTTTGCCGAAATGCGGGAATACCTTTGCGGTAACCAATACGCTTAGTCCATCTTATGACTCAGAAAATAGGCATCATCGATTATGGCCTCAGCAACCTGTTGAGTATTTACCGTGCTTTTGCTCATGTGGGTGCCGATGTTTCCATCATTACAGAGGCCAAAACCATAGCAGCCATGGATAAAATCGTCCTTCCCGGTGTTGGTGCATTCCCCGATGGCATGAGGTTGTTGCATGAATTTGGCTTCGTGGAACCATTGACGGAACATGCCGCATCCGGGAAACCTTTTCTTGGGGTGTGTTTGGGCATGCAAATGATGCTTTCCCGAGGCTTTGAAATGGAGGAAACAGCTGGCCTGAACCTTATCCCCGGTGATGTGTTGCCCTTGCCGGCACAGGATGAGGCAGGCAAACCGAACAGAATCCCTCACGTTGGTTGGGAGTTTATACGAGAACCGGAACCAGGACGATGGAAGAATACTCCGCTTTCGGAACATGCCGATGCCCACCCGTTCTATTTTGTACATAGTTTCTATGCCCGACCTGAACATACAGAACATGTATGGGCCGAAGCCGATTTCGCAGGACTTAAATTTGCCGCGGCAATAAGAAAAGGTGTAGTTTTTGGTACACAGTTTCACCCTGAAAAGAGTGGAAGCCAGGGCCTGGAACTCTTACATGAGTTTGTAAAGCTTTAATAAGCAGATTATCTGAAGGCTTTTCACTTTTTTATCCAAACTCGTTGAATGAAGGTTTTTGTCACCGATATTTTTGACGCTCGGTCAGCACAACGCTTGAAGGCAACCAAAGCTGATGCTGTGTTGTGTAATCAATTAAAGCAGGCGGTTCCCGAAGGTTTACCCATTTTTGATGCGAACAGTGAACGGATTGCAGGTACCTGGGAAGCCTGGAACAGCAATGCTCCCGTTATAGCTTCTCTGCTCCACAAAGCACCCGGACTGCGTTATCAACAGGGCATTGATTTAATGCCCGCCATGAAGAAAACGGCTCTTTGGGCAAATCGTAAATATGGGTACCTCGAAGCCTGGTTGAAAAAGCATCCGGATATGGTTCCGATTTCCGCTCCTGAGTTATATCCCATCAGTCGCCTGAAATTTAGTTTGAAATACCTCAGGCAATTCCTTCAGTCAAGGCGGCAATCAATTGTTTCCAAAGGGTCAGAAATTCCCAAAGGCGCAACCGTAGCCCTTTGGGTTCATGATATGTTTCAATGCAACATCCTGCTTCCAGTTGCGCGGGAGTTGGGTAGGGAACAGGTATGCTGGGTGCTTTCGCCTAAGGCAAAGTTCAAAGTTGAGGAACTGCAAGAACTCAAAAAGAATTGGAATGTGTGGAAGGCCCCGTCTGCCATGCGCGTTCACATTCCTTTCGTGCCGCTGCATCGTTTGAATAAGCAGGAACTTTTTTGTCTGAATGCCTGGTTAAACGATTATCAGCAAATTGCTGATAGCTTGTTCTGGGGTGAACAGCTGTTTCAAAGCAAAATTCAGGTATTGGTGGGCCTGGCACTGGAGAATACGCATGTGGGTCACATCCTTTCTGCCCTTGCGGCAAAGCATGGCAAACATGTTGTAAATACCATGAACGGAATCAAATCGGCCGAAGCCATCAGCGCCGGAACTACCTTCAGCGCATGGATCGTTTGGGATGAAGCCATGAAACGATTGCTTGTTGAAGAGGTTCAGGTTCCTGAAGCCCAACTCGTGGTTGCAGGAAGCCTGCAGCAAGATGCATTGGCAAATCCTGAATACACAGGTTCTATGCCCATCTCACCCGAAGAAACCAAGGATAAACTGGTGATCAGCATTGCGTCTGCCAAAGACTTGCGCTTGGATAAGGTGGAGGCCCTGGAGGCTTTATACTCCTGGGCGAACAAGCATCATGATTGTGTTATACTTTACAGACCTCATCCATTAGAAACTGAAGATTCTTTATACCTTCCCAAAAATCCGGCATTTCACTTCGAATTGATAAAACTGGGAGTTGCTTCTCGCAAACAATCACTCAAAGATCAACTGCTGATCAGCGACCTGGTGATTAACTTCGGAAGCACGGTGAGTATCGAAGCACAGTGGATTGGCACTCCGTGTGTCACCTACGAGAAAAAAAACGAGAGCGACCTGTATTGCGTGGATGGGAAAACCTTAATACATGTTGCCGAAAAGGAACAGCTGATCCGAATTCTGGATCAATTGTCCAAGAAGGCTGCTCCAATGCGGGAAACAAACGGGCGCACTACTATGGCAATGAAGTATGCGCGAATTATTCAATCCTTTACCAACACGAACGTTGTTGTTTCTTGATGATGAAATAGTTTTTGTATTGACCGATGGACATGGTTACGAAATCAAACATTGGGCACAACATTGAATTTATGAGCATGCGCCAATGTACTTACCCCTTGGCTTACCGGGTTACATGCGAAACACGCTTTCCAAAGCAGAAGGAAGGAAGGAAGGAATTTCTGTGAGCCGAGCAGGCCGGCTTCGGCACCCCGATTTTGCATTCTATTTACAAAGGTGGGCGTTTGTCGGCTTATGATATTCCGCTCATTCAAGGTGTTGCCTCAAGGTTGAACAAAACCCAATCAATCCTTACCAATGATCCCAATCGGATAGCGCTTAACGAAGACATCTTCAAGCGACTGTAATTGCAAAAGTTAACCTTGATACCGGGCGGCAGTATGCAAAGCATCCTGACGAATAACATCCGCCAGCCATTCCGGTTTTAATACACGCACGCCGGGACCATACCCGCGGATCAGCATCTTCAATTCATAACTCGGATGCAGGATCAAGGAAACATGCAGTCCGTGTTCATCATGCTTGATGATTTCTTGTGAATCATGGATTTTGTTGGATAAAATGTAATGCGCGTCTTCCTTGGTAAATAATAATTCCACCTGCACTGGAACTTCATCGTCAACCACAGTAATACCCAAGGCATATCTGAAGTAGTGTTCTGCGTCAAAATCCTCCCGGAAGGTTTCGCCTTTGAGCGCATGGCAAAAACTGATTCGGTCCAGACCATAAATGCGAATCAGGTTGTTGTCTTCGCGACGTGCCACCAGATACCAGCGATTCTTAAATTCGCGCAACAGGTAAGGCCTGACAACATACGAAGCACTTTCTTCCTGTCCAAACTTTTGGTACCTGAGTCGGATCTTTTGTTTGTTCAAAATGGCATTGAACAATGCTTCAAAATGTTCCATCCCGGAGGCGTCCGGCCGATTTTCCATTTGTACGACATGAGGGTATTCATATTTCCCGGTTTTACTTCCAACCATCACCACCCTTTTTAATTGCTCCAAAGGATGCTGCAATTCTTTAATGTTCGGCATGCCGGAAAGTTGTTGAATAGCCACAATCAACATGTTCAGATGCTCATCTTTTATTTTAATTCCTCTGATGGAATAATGAGGATCATCATACATGTAACCACCGCGTTGACGGTTGTAGGTGATGGGTGCAAAATATCCCAAATCCTCACTTTCCTGCATGTCGCGTATGTCCTGGGCCAGTGTTCGCTCGCTGATGCGCAACCCCAGTTTTCGTTGTACCATCCTGAGCAATTCCTTCTTGCATGGCGGTGGAATGCGTGTGTCGCATAAGATTTCGTCGATGATGTAATATCGGCTCAGTGCATTCTTGGTGCGAGGCATGTTGATTTAACGAAATCGGTCGATAACAAATTTAATTCCTGATGTTGCATCTTCCTGTTGATGTGGAAGAATTGATTTACGGTTCTGAGGCCTGAGGGGCGGTTTACCGTTTTTTTCTTCCTGAATATCAAGCACTTAAAGTTATCCCCCGATCAGAATGCAGATAGGTTGCATTTACTGCTGCCAATTTTGTGTCCTGATGAGCGAATCGACCAAACTTCAGCTCCCCCTGGTTTCTTTTCTGAAAGAATATTACCAGCGCATCATCGCTGCTGCCTATGACCAAAGTCCGGTAGTGCCTCATCCTATGGCCGATGAAGTTCGTGCCGTGTTGAAGTTCAACCAGATAGAATTAATGATCTTGGCCATCGCTTATCATTTCACCCGCGAAGGGCGTTGCATCACCGTGCAATCTTTGTCGGAGTTGCTGCAAAGAAATCTGGATTACGATCAGGTAGATACCATGGTGGATGAGCTGATCCGGTTCAACATCCTGGAACAAAATAAAGCCGGAAATCGAGTGTCTAATGAGTGGGAATTTGGTCCGATGATCCGCAGACGGGTCATGCAGGCCATACGCGAAGACGACTCCAAAATCCTTGCATCACTGAAGCCCATTGGCTTGGCAGGTATGCTGGAATATGCCAGGCAAAAACTATATGATTATGATACGCACAACATCCAGGACGTAAAGGATGAATTGAAATTTCTGATAAAACTCAATCCGGAGCTCTCGCTAACTGAATACCTCGGTAATATTTCCAATACGGTGGAACAATTTGCACTGCTGGGTATTTGCACTTCACATTATACCGAGCAAAGCAGTTTTTCGGCGCATTATGTGGCAAATTACCTGCAATACTGCCGCGCTGAACAAACACTGCTTGCCGAGTACATCCATTTAGGAACCTGGTGGCCCATCAAACAAGGGCTTGTAAGCATCAAAGGGGAGCATTTCATGGGTGAAACGTACTCCCTGGAATTAACCGCCAAAGGTGTGGATGCGTTTCTTTCGGAACTGCCTGACCATCTCCCTGGCCGCAAACAGACGCTCCGCAAGGCAGTGAAATTGCCCAAGGGTGCACTCATGCCGGATCAGATCAAAAAGGTAAAACTGCTCTTCGATGAAGAGATGATGCCGGTGATCAATGACCTCCGTGCATTGGTGAAACCTTCCTTTTTTAAGAATTATCAGAAAACGCTCGATGCTGGCGACCGCATGCGCGGCATCACCGTTTTGCTGCACGGTCACCCGGGTACGGGCAAAACAGAATTGGCCCTGCAATTGGCAAGGGAAAGTAAGCGCCCCCTGATTGAAGTGAATGTAGCCAACATTTTGTCCAAATGGGTAGGCGAAAGCGAGCAGAATACGCGAAAGCTGTTCAGGGATTACGATGAACTGATGGAACAAGGTCAGCATCAACCCATTTTGTTTCTGAATGAATGCGATGCCTTGCTGAGCCGCAGGATGGATGTGGGACATTCCGTAGATAAAATGAACAACAGCATGCAGAACATCGTGCTGGACGAGTTGGAACGCTTCCGCGGAATCTTGCTGGCTACGACCAATATGACCAAAAATCTGGATGCAGCCTTCGAGCGACGATTCCTCTACAAGGTGATGTTCCGCAAGCCTTCTCAGGAATTACTGGTAAAGCTGTGGAAGCTGAGCATTCCCCGCCTGAAAGAAGCCGATGCGAAGATGTTGGCCGTGCGATTCCCCTTTGCTCCGGGTGAAATGCGCAATGTGGCCAGAAAGGTGAAACTCAGGATGCTTCTGGGCAACGGCAGTGCACTCCTGGATACCATCATTGGGCTGTGTCAGGAAGAGCGCTGGAGCGGCAGTACACCCAAGTCACTTGGCTTCAAAAGCCAGGATTAATGCACCTTGACAGGGTTTAACCCTTAGTCATAAAGACCGCCATTTCTATTTGTTTGCACTATGTTTGGAGTGACCGCCCCTTCGGAAACGGAGGGGCGGTTTTTGTTGTAGGCGGCTATTTATTTAGCTTCCCGTTCCCTCCTTACCTTTGCCTTCATGCGATTGTCTGTCTTTTTCGCCTGCTTCTTGCTGCAATGTGTTGGTGGTAGCTTGCTTGTGTCGGCCCAACAAACCGATGCCTCACGCTGGATGGATTACATGCGTGAAGCACGGCCTAACTATTTCAAAGTAAAATCCGCCTTCGAGGCCTACTGGAAAGACAGCATCCCTGAGCGCGGCCACGGCTATAAAGTGTTCAAGCGCTGGGAATGGCACGTAATGGACTTGATGGACAGCACCGGTTATATCAACACGCCTGCCGGCAAAATCAATGAACTCGTGCAGCTTCCTTCGGATATGGAAACGCACGCTGCCCCTTGTCCGGCGAATGGACGCTGGCAGCCCGTGGGGCCCGTAAATCACCCATGGAATCAGAGTGGACAGCCTACCGGCATTGGCCGCATCAACGGCATCGCCTTCCACCCGAAAGATACCAATACGTTCTTCGCCTGCGCGCCGCAGGGCGGTGTTTGGAAAACTACGGATTACGGGAAAACCTGGCAACACCTGTTTCGTTCCGAATCCGGATTCAACACCATCGGCGCCAGTTGCATGGCGCTGAGTTACCACAATGCCGATACCATGTACGTAGGCACCGGCGACCGCGATGCCGGCGACGCGCCCGGATTTGGCGTCATCGCCAGCTGGGATGCCGGAAAAACCTGGGTGCTGCGCAACAGTGGGATGGGAAATGTTCTGGTTGGTCGCATCGTGATGCATCCGCGCAATTCGTCCATCCTCTTGGCCGCTACCAACAACGGCATCTACAGGACTGTAAACAAAGGCGCCACCTGGACCCGTGTTCAAACCGGCGGCACCTGGGATCTGGCCTTCAATCCACACAACGAAAACATCGTTTATGCCACCGTTGGCGGTCAATTTTACAGAAGCACCAACGGCGGACAAAGCTTTGGTGTCATTACTTCGGGCATGCCGACCAGCGGATTCACGCGCGCTCAATTGGCCGTAACCGGGGCCGGCAGGGGTTATGTGTATGTGCTCATCACGCCGGGAAGCAACTTCCGCGGTTTGTATCGCTCGCTCGACAGCGGCCTGAATTTCACGGCCATGTCTACCGCGCCGAACATCCTCGGCTATTACGATGGCACTTCGGGAACCGGCGACCTGACCAATGGCCAGGGCTGGTACGATCTGGACCTCTCGGCCGATCCCAAAAACAAAGACGTCATCTATGCCGCAGGCATCAACATCTGGAGGTCGGTGAACGGCGGAAGTACCTGGACACAGATAGGCCACTGGTATGGGGGCTTTAATGCCGACGACATCCATGCCGACCAGCACGCTTCTGAGTTTAACATCACCGGGAATACCCTGTTTTCCGGAAACGACGGAGGCATTTACTATTGCCAGAATCCGGGCGCAGCCCAAACGGCGGTGCGCTGGAACAATATTTCCTCAGGTATTCAGAACTCGCAGATCTATAGATTGTCTCAGGCCCAAACCAATGAATATTCCGGTGCCCACGGCTATCAGGACAACGGTTCATCGCAGTCAGAACGCGATGAGTTCATCACCTATTACGGCGGCGATGGAATGGATAATCAGGTAGATCCTACCGATCACCGCTACATGTACGGCTCTTATGTTTATGGAAGAATTTACCGTGCCTTTGACAGAAACAGCATCGCAACCATCGGCGCCAATGGAACCGGGGGCATCAATGAAGGCGGAAACTGGCTGACCCCGTTCATCCTGCAGGAAGGAAATCCAGGAACCATGTTCGCAGGCTATGGCAACGTATGGCGCACTAACGCAGCCAAAACAGGCAATCCACCGGCATGGACGCGCATCAGCACAGGTTTTGGTGGCGTGCGGCATCTGGAGAATTCACCCGCCGACAACAACATCATCTACGTATTGCAGAACAGCAACAACATGCAACGCAGCGATAATGCCAATGCTGCAAGTCCGGTGTTTACCAACCTGGGAGCCGGTCCCACCGGCGTGCGATGGATAGAGGCGCATCCCACCGATCCCAACCGCGTGTATTGCATCAACGGAAGCAACCTTTACCGAAGCAAGGATAAAGGACTTACCTGGACTTCACTGGCTTCCCTGAACACAACTGCACATGGCAATATGCGCAGCATGGCGTTTGACAGCAGCGCCGATTATGAAACGATATATGTGGGAACGGAACGCGGCGTGTATGTTTGGGATTCCCTTGCGGGAAGCCTCATCAATTACAATATAGGTTTCCCCGTTTGGGCAGACGTTACCGACCTGGATATTTATTATTCCCCGAAGGGAAAGGCATTCAACCGCGTGCTGGCGGCCACTTATGGCCGGGGCGTTTGGCGTTCCAATCCTTATGAACCCGGAATAGCACAACCCGTTTCCGGCATGTATGCCTTTGACACAGTATTTACCGTGGGTGGAACCTTGCGGTTGAAAGAACAGGTGTTGAATTCAGCTTCCAGCCTAAATTGGCAAATCACGCCTTACGGTGCTTACCAATATGCAGAAGGTACCGACAGCACGCATCCACAGCCGGTTGTTACTTTTACAAAACCGGGCTGGTATTCGGTGCGTCTGGTGGCCACGAACTGCCAGGGTTCTGATACCTTTGAAAAACAACACTGGATTCGCGTGTTCCGCAAGGCTGCTGACGCCGCCTGCACGAATACCACCACCTTCAGAACGGGCAACGTTGCCATCGGATTATTCCGCATCTCCTTGTCAGACAATGCTGTGGAAACCGGCGGATACTTTGACGATGGTGCTTACCTCAACCTGAGTTCAGATAAAGTGTTCCGGTTGAAACCGGCTACCACTTATCAGGTAAAGGTGAAGACAGGGCCTTACAATAATGAGTTTTTCAGGCTGTTCATTGATTACAACAACAACGGCCGTTTTGAAGCATGGCGGGGCGAAGCTGTGGTTAACGGCGCTTCTGTGCGCGGTGAAAGAACTTTGTCGTTTACCACGCCTGCCAGTCTGCAGAAAAACACTGGTTTGCGCATCCGTGCCATGTCTGATTTCAATGCCATGGACACCAATGCCTGCCGTTTGTTGGCCTATGGACAGGGCGAAGATTTCTCGGCGGTGTACGATCAGCCGGTTCCCGATTTCCTGGCCAGCAGTGAACGTATTTGTCAGTTTCAACCTGTTTGGTTCCGAGACACTTCGGATGGAATGGTTTCAAATCATCGATGGGATTTTGGTGCCGGTGCCGTTCCGGCAACAGCCGTGGGCAAAGGCCCACACAGGGTTTATTATACCATACCTGGCATGAAAACGGTGAAGCTGTTCATCAACGGCAATGATTCGCTGGTGCGCAATGCCTGGCTGGAAGTAAAAAGAAGGCCGCAATCGGTGCTTCAGGCCCTGACATTCAATCCACTCTGTGAACTTTCTACAATGCGCTTGCTGGCCAGCGACAGCATGCGCATGGACGGAACATCATGGGCCTGGTTCAAAGACGGGGTGCAAATTGCGGGTGAAAAAGATTCATTCTTCCTTAGAACCAATCCGACTTTAAAAGACAGCGGATTGTATCACGCCGTGCTGACGCTGAATGGCTGCAGTGATACCACCAATTCCATTCGCCAGGTGATGCGCGCAAAGCCACAGGCTTCCTTCACCATCAACCAAAACAACCAGTGCCGCAATGTGAACCGCTTTGTGTTGAACGGAACCTCCGGCATCAGCATGGGAAACATCACTGCTTATTTGTGGCGTTTTGGCGATACCAGCAGCGCCACCACTGTGAACGCTGTCAAAACTTATCAATACTCCGGAACCCGGAAAATCTGGTACCGTGTGGAATCAAATTTTGGCTGTCGGGACAGTGTGTTCAAGGATGTTACCATCCACCCCGATGTTCGGGCAGCCTTCACCGTAAATAAGGCGGAACAGTGTTTCAGCGCGCATCAGTTTGTGTTCAAAAATTCCAGCAGTGTTCCCGCCGGAGGCTTGAGTTTTTTATGGAGTTTCGGAGATGGAAACAACAGCGCCATGCCCAGTCCGGTGAAAACTTATACCTCTGATGGCGTGTACCGCGTATTGCTCCAGGCCACCAGTTCCTTGGGTTGTAAGGATACGTTTTCATTGCCGGTTTCGGTGTTTCCTCAGCCGAACGCAGTATTCTCTCTTCCGTCGAGTGCTCAGTGTATGAATGGACATGAATTCAGGCCCCAAAGTGCTTCATCGGTAAGCAGCGGAAGGATCACCCATTTTTGGTTCAGCGGCGATGGACGCAGCGATACCCTCATCGCACCAGTCATCAGATATGCAGCCCCGGGAAGCTACAACCTGAAACTGCGCGTTACCTCCAACTACGGCTGTTCAGATTCAGTACAGCGTCAGGTGCAGGTGTATCATTCGCCCATTGCAGGGTTTACTGTTTCCAAGAACAATGCCTGCGAAGGCGATAGCCTGAACTTCACGAGCAGCAGCAGCATCGCTTCCGGAACACTCAGCCTGCTTTGGAACATCGACGGCAAGTTGTTCAGCGGAAGCCCGGTGCAAAATACATGGAGCAAGTTTGGCGTAAAACCGGTTACCCTGATTGCACGTTCCGACAACAGCTGCGATGATACCTTCACCCTGAATTATAAACTGCATGCATTGCCGATAGCGGGTTTCTCCGTTTCCCCGCAGCCGGGTTGTGCGGTGAATACACTGTTTGCCTTCACGTCTGCTGCTTCAAGTCCCGACAATCTGCCGTACAGCATCAATTGGGATTTCGGCGATGGAGGCGTTTCCGGCGGAAGCAGTGTTTCTTACAGGTACAGCAAGGCAGGCAGCTACAACGTCAAACAGACGGTAACCACTCAATATTGTCAGCGTCAGCTTGTGAAACCCATGCTGGTACTTCCAGAGGTTTCGGCCGACTTTGTAACCCAAAATCTGAACAGAGAACGTGTGCAATTTGCCGCCTTGGATACCCTGATCGGAGGCTACAGCTACGACTGGCAATCGGGCAACGGTTTCACAGGACAGGGTAAAAAATGGGCACATACCTATGACCAAAACGGAAGGTATGTGGTGCGCCTCATTGTGGACAATCTGCTGGGCTGCAGCGATACCTCGGAAGTTCCATTGGTGCTGAGCAGTCCGAACCTGAAACCCCAGGAAAACGTGCTGGATTTTTACCTGTATCCGAATCCAACCAACGAAAGCTTCACCTATAAGTTCAGGCTGAATCAAACGGATGATGTTCAGGTGGAATTGTTTGACATCCTGGGACAGGATCCGATTTGGGCCAGAACCTGGAAACAGGCGCCGGCAGGAACCTCTTATGAAGAAATGAACCTGAAGCGCCTGGGCATCAGCGGTGGTACTTATGTGCTGAAGCTGCGTTCAGGAACTGCATCTGCCCAGGTGAAGCTGGTGTTCACGCCCTGATCAGCATGTGTTCCGCATTCAGGGGTTTTCGCGGAAGAAGACTTTTCTCATATATTGCACCCTACATGAGCGCCATCAAACGCATTGTAATGCTTGCCTGGGCATCTTTTGGACTCTTTCCGGTCCTGCTTCACGCCCAGATCATCACCGGCCGTGTTGTAGAAGCAGACTCGCTCCAACCACTGCAAGGTGCGGTGATCCGAAACCTCAGCAACGGTAAAACCACAGAAAGCGCTGCCGACGGTAGTTTTTCCATTGCCGCCGTTGCGGGAAATAAACTGGAGGCCTTGTTTGTTGGCTTCAAACTTCAAACCCAAACACTGAATTCGGGCGCAACCTCCATAGAGTTTCGCCTGCTGAAGGAAGCTGCCGATGAGCGCACGCTGGTAATCAAAGCCAGTCGCCTGAAAGATAAAATCAAAGAAGGCGGACTTACGGTAGAAAGCATGAGCGCGCAATCCATCAAAGAAACCCCTGCCAGTGATTTCTATGAAGGACTGGGCCATCTGCGCGGCGTCGATGTGACGGCAGCCAGCCTTGGCTTTCGCATCGTGAATACCCGCGGGTTCAATAGCACCAGTCCTGTGCGCAGCCTGCAGTTGATTGACGGCGTGGACAATCAGGCTCCGGGATTAAACTTTTCTCTGGGAAATTTTCTGGGTGCGAATGAATTGGACGTGGCCAATACCGAAATCGTAGTGGGCG
This sequence comes from uncultured Flavobacteriaceae bacterium, assembly GCA_964586595.1. Taxonomy (GTDB): domain Bacteria; phylum Bacteroidota; class Bacteroidia; order NS11-12g; family UBA955; genus REEB481. The sequence continues at coordinate 15,580 of CAZPHB010000024.1, forward strand.
CTTCCAGCGCATTTTACGGACCGAATGCCTTTAACGGTGTCATCAGCATGACCACCAAAAGTCCTTGGAAACACCAGGGTTTGTCGGCTCAGGTGAAAATTGGCGAACGCGACCTCGGACAAGTCATGCTTCGTTATGCCAAAGCGTATAAAGATAAAAAGGGCAGGGAGGTCTTTGCGTTCAAAACAGGACTGAGCTACATGCGCGCCTATGACTGGGTAGCAGATAATTCCGATCCAACCTTAGACAGCAAAGCCGGAAGAGAAAATCCAGGTGGCTATGATGCGGTGAATGTTTACGGCGATGAAGTATTCGGTACGGCCGCCAACGACCAGATTTCCATGGAAAGCCGCCGCCGTACACCCGGGCTTGGTGCCTATTACAGAAATGGTTACGCAGAGCGCGAGTTGGTAGATTACAATACCCGCAACCTGAAAACAAATGTCTTGCTGGCCTACAAACCCAACAGCAAAAATGAACTCCAGTATGCCTTCAATTTTGGAACCGGTACTACGGTATATCAGGGCGACAATCGCTACAGCCTGAAAGACATCCTGTTTTTCCAAAACCGTGTGGAATGGATGGGCCGTAAAGGCCACCTCCGCTTCTATGCCACCAATGAAGATGCAGGCAATACGTATGATGCGGTACTTACGGCCTTCCTCTTGCAGAACGATGCCAAACCCGGTGGGTACTGGTTTTCTGATTATCAGAACTATTGGCTGAACAATATGGTTGGAAAGGTGAAAAGCTTACCTGGCTACAACCAGCTTGGCACTTTTGTACCGGGTTTACCCAATTACAACCCGAACTGGGCTTCCGACCAGGAAGCGCTGCTGCGCAAATACTCCGACAGTTTATTCCGCTGGCATGCCATTACAAGGGCTCAAACCAACAAAGGCACCAACTACCAGGGCTTGGCATATCCTGATCCGTATTACAACCGCCTGACTCCGGGCACGCCCGAGTTTGATGCCATGAAAGAGAAGTTCACTTCCGCATACAGCTACAACAGGGAAGGAGGGCCAACCGGTTCAAGGTTTTATGACCGCTCCGCCTTGTTTCACCTCACTGGTGAGCGCAGGTATTTCTGGGGTGGAACCAAAATTACCACCGGGTTCAGTGCCCGATTGTACCGGCCTAATTCCAATGGAACGATTTTCCTGGACACCGGCACGGTGCGCATCCAAAATGCCGAAGCCGGCGTTTATGTAGGCATAGAAAGAAAACTTTGGGACAATAGGTGGAAGATCAACGCCGCCGCAAGGGTAGATAAAAACCAGAACTTCCCAATACTGGTTTCTCCGGCTGCCTCCATCATTTATACCAGAAACAAGAACAATACCTGGCGTGCCGGATTCAGCAGTGCCATTCGAAATCCAACGTTGCAGGATCAATTCCTCTACTACAATGTGGGAAGAGCCATTCTGCTCGGAAATAAGAACGGCATCAACAACGTATGCGAACTCGATAATTTCGTTGACTTCCTAAATACACTGAACAGAGATACCCTGAAGCGAATTGACATTCCGGCCATACGTCCGGAAAGCGTACGCACGTTTGAGTTGGGTTACAAGGGGATTCTGTACAACGGGAAGTTGATGGTGGATGCCGGATATTACCTGAGTTATTACACCAATTTCATTGGATACCGGCTTGCTGTGGATGTGGAATTTGATTCTGCATTATTCCTTCCGAAAACAGCCCAATTGTATCGCGTTGCCTCCAACAGTCGCGATGTGGTAAGCACCCAAGGGTTCTCGGCCGGGGTAAGCTATTTCTTTGCCAGAGAATTTACCGTGGGTGGCAACTGGAGCTGGAATGTTCTGGATCGCCGCGGAAGTACCGACCCGCTCATCCCTGCGTTCAATACACCACGTCATAAATTCAACCTGATGTTTGGTGCTTCAGACATGATGCGCAAGTTCAATTTCGCCGGAAAAGAGCGCAACATGCAACATGTCGGTTTCAACATCAACTTTAAATATGTTGAAGGGTACAGGTTTGAAGGCTCTCCGCAATTCACCGGCGATGTGCCTTCCTACTATATGCTCGATGCACAGGTGAGCAAACTAATCACAAAATGGAAGTCCACTTTAAAGCTCGGTGCTTCCAATCTTACCAACAATATGGTGTTTCAGGTGTACGGCGGACCAAGGATCGGTCGCATGGCCTACATCAGCCTCACTTACGAGCCATGATGTTTGAAAACCCACCCTTTTCGCGTAGTTTAGCCCCCGAAATTAAACCAATCAACATGAAGAAAATACTACTTTCAACCGCTTCACTGCTTGTAGCTGTGTCCGCCATGGCACAGACCAAGTATGTGGACATCATGTACCCTGAATCAAGTATTCAGGTTACCAAGAACATTGAGTACGCCACGCACATCACGGTTCTTCCCGTATTGTTTGGTGGAAACCCTGCACCTGAAAACCTTTCCATGGACATCTACAGTTCCACCGGAAACACAGATGCTGCCAAGCCATTGGTTATCTTTCTGCATACCGGAAACTTCCTTCCACGTTACGTGAACAACGGAACTTCTGGTGCGCGCGACGACAGCGCTACTGTTGCCTTCTGCAAAAGGTTGGCCCAAAGAGGTTATGTAGTGGCTTCAATCAGCTACCGCCTTGGATGGAATCCTGCGAGTCCTGATGAAAACGTACGTCGCGAAACCATCATCAACGCTGCATACCGCGGGGTTCAGGATTTGGCTGCCTGCGTGCGTTTCTTCAAAAAGAACGCAAAAACCGGAGGAAATACCTACGCCGTGGATACCACCAAAATTGCCATTGGTGGTCAGGGTACCGGTGGGTACATCACCCTTGCCTATTCAACGCTGGATCGCCAGTCTGAAATCCGCATCGAGAAGTTCTACAACGTGATTGCAAATCGCTGGATGGTTCAGGACAGCTTGCTGATGGGTGACCGCAACGGATTTAAAATCCCCGGAACTGTTGGTCAGCTGGTTATTGAAAACCACAAAGGCCATACTTCCGATGTAAATATTTCTTTCAACATTGGTGGTGCACTTGGCGACAGCAGCTGGTTGGAAAAGGGAAGCCTTCCCATCATCAGCGTGCACAGCATTCAGGATCCATTTGCTCCGTACAAATTGGGTATTGTAAGCGTACCCGGAACCAATCCTCCGCTGAACGTTGTGGACGTTTCCGGCAGTTACGACGTGATGGAACGCACCAACAAATTCGGCAACAATGCTTCTTACAAAGGAAAAGTGTACGATGTGTACACCATGCAGGCCAACAAGCTGAACAACGGCTTAGATGGTTTGTTCCCGATTGCCGGAGCTGCCAATGCTTCAGGTCCTTATGAGTGGTGGGATACTACTGCCATTAAAGCCCTGGGTCTGCCAAATACTGCAACCATCCTGAAGAACGCCGATGCTACCAACCCATTGCATAAAGTATTGGGTAAAAGCCGTGCCATGTTGTATGTGGACAGCATCATGGGTTATGTAGCTCCCCGTTTGGCGGTTTCTATGGGTCTGGTGGCATCTGTAGGTGTGGACGAGCAGGATCTTGCTTCCAACATCACTTTGTTCCCTAACCCCAGCAATGGAAACATCCAGATTGTTAACAACTGGAACAACCGCAACATGGACGCCATCGCCATCCGCGACATCAACGGAAAAACTGTGTTTGAAAGCAAGGTTTCCGGAACTGTTGCAACATTCAACAACCTCGGCCTTAAGCCAGGTGTGTACATGGTTGATATTGCCATGACCGGCGGAATTGCACGCCAGAAATTGGTGGTTCAGTAAGCCATCCTGATTATTTATCTGATGAAAGGAGCCGCATGTGCGGCTCCTTTCTTTTTTTCATGCACTGTGCGCGTAAATTCGCAACATCATGAGGGGCTGGTGGTGGAAATTTTCAGGGATTGTCCTGTTGGCCTATGTGCTCTTTTTCGGACTCCGGGTTCCGCTCAGGCCCGCTATTGCCGGTGTGGATGCGGCTGGAAAGCTCAGCGTGCGCAGTGGCGACAGCGCCGTGACAGTGAACATTCAAGGCTTTAACACCTTCTTCTCACAGGTGAAGCCGCTTGTAGTATTGAAAAAGGACAGCGTTTGTTTCGTTGCCCAATCAATGGATCATTCCAACAACATGCTTCAGGCCAGGTTTACACTTCAACTTGGCCGAAACATTCAGGAACACCTGATGCTCAACCTGATTACATGGGACAGCATCCATGGGTTCATGGAATTTGACAACGCCCTTGCACTGGAACACAGTCCTGCAGATTCTGTGGGAGTGGGAACCATTGCGGTCAACCCTTTGAAAGACAAAAAAGACGTGACATTCCAGGGACTTACGTTCCCATACAGGAGCATCCTGGAGGAAACCGTGCGCAATTTGTTGTTTCATGTGCCGCAATGGTTCAGCATGATTTTTTTGTTGCTTGTTGCGGCCATTTACAGTGGTATATACTTGAGGAGTGGTAAGCTCGAACACGACAACATCGCATCCGCATTTACCTCTATTGCTGTTTTGGCCGGTATTTTGGGAACCCTTACCGGCTCGGCATGGGCGCGTGCAACCTGGGATGCATGGTGGACCAGCGACCCCAAGCTGAATGGAGTTGCTGTTGGATTGGCCATGTACCTCGCGTATTTAATCCTCAGGGCTTCTTTGGACGACCGTCATCAACGGGCAAGGCTTGCGGCCGTGTATAATCTGTTTGTGTTCCCTGTGTTCATCGCGCTGATTGTGGTGATGCCCCGTTTATCTGCAGTGTCGTTACATCCGGGTAGCGGTGATTCAGTGAATTTCAGCCAGTATGATATGGACAATACACTGCGTATGTTCTTTTATCCTGCGGTGATTGGCTGGACCCTGTTGTACGTTTGGATGGCAACGCTGCGTATTCGCGTGAATAAACTATTGCTGAAGAAATAAAAAACTGAAATCATGAATTCCGGTTTGAATCATACCATGAGAAAAATACTACTGAGCATGCTGTTGTTTCTGGGTTTTGGAGCCGCACTTAAAGCCTCGGATGCCGCCCAGATGCTGCGCGCCAACGGAAAGAATAATGCAGTCATTGCGGTTTTGGCGATCATTTTTACCGGGTTGGTCGTTTGGATGATTCGCATGGATCGAAAAGTAAACCGCATGGAACAGGAACAGAAAAAATCCGGAACACCGTCATGAAACTTGTACATATTTTAGGCATCATTTTTATTGGTATTGCGCTCGCCTTTGTGGTGAGTTTGTACGGCAATCCAACAAAATATGTGTCTTTCCCGGAAGCGGCTAAGTACGCTGGAGAAAACCCTGATAAGGAATACCATGTGGTGGCACGATTGGATAAAAAGCGCGATTTGGAATACAATCCCAGGCAAAATCCAAACTACTGTGCGTTTTACGCCATTGATTCGTTAGATAATCCGGCAAAAGTGGTGTACCACAATGCGAAACCCCAGGACATAGAGCGCACGGAAAAAATTGTATTGATCGGGAAATGGTCTCAAGACCATTTCGAAGCTACATCCATTTTGAGTAAGTGTCCGAGTAAATATAACGAAGAACTGAGCAAGGAGCAGCTTTCTCGCTGATGAACGAACCCGAAATTGCTTTTAATGGCGAGCATCTGTGGATTGGCAATCTGGGCCATGCCCTGGTAGTTCTTGCATTCTGTACCGCCTTGTTCGGGGCCATTTTTTACTGGTTATCTGTAGAAAAAAATGATGCGTCGTTGCGTAAAGCAGGACGCTGGATGTTCCTGATTCATGCCGGTTCCGTATTGGGCGTTTTTGTTTCCCTGTTCATCATCATTCAGAACCATTACTACGAATACCAATACGCCTGGCAGCACAGCAGCAATGCGCTTCCATTGAAATACATGATTTCCTGTTTCTGGGAAGGGCAGGAGGGCAGTTTCCTGCTCTGGATGTTTTGGCATGCACTCATCGGGGTTGTTTTGGTATTTAGCGCCAAGTCATGGGAAAGTCCGGTGATGGCCATCATGTCTTTGGTGCAGGTAGCCTTGTCAACCATGTTGTTGGGCATAGGCGAGGCCCCTTTTAACATTGGCAGCAGCCCATTTGAGCTTACCCGGGTAGTAAGTCCGGATCTGCTTCAGGTGCCGGTACTGCAAACTTTGGGTAAGGCCAATTACCTGCAAATTTTGAAAGACGGAAACGGGTTGAATCCGCTGTTGCAGAATTATTGGATGGTGATTCATCCGCCCACCTTGTTCTTGGGTTTTGCCACAGCCATCGTTCCGTTTGCTTATGCCATGGCCGGTATCTGGACAGGCAGGCTCCGGCAGTGGCTCACACCTGCACTTATTTGGGGATTGATTTGCAGCGGTGTGTTGGGAACCGGAATCATCATGGGTGGTTTCTGGGCGTATGAATCGCTTTCCTTTGGAGGTTATTGGGCCTGGGATCCGGTGGAAAATGCATCCCTGATGCCGTGGTTGTTGCTCATTGCGGCAGTACACTTGATTCTTGTGGCACGTGCTACCGGCAAACATTTGATCACGGCGATGCTGTTGGTGAGTATTTCCTTCTTCCTGGTACTTTATGCCACTTTTCTTACCCGCAGCGGGATTTTAGGTGACGCCAGCGTTCACAGTTTTACCGATTTAGGCATGAGCGGACAGCTGCTGCTGTTCCTGTTTATGTTCATATTTATATCCATACTGTTCAGTACACCTGCGGGTGTGCAGCGTCAGTGGTTGGGCGTAGCATTCGTTGCCCTGATCATGATCAATCTGGTGCCGGCTGTTTTGGAAGCCGGTGGACATAAAACCCATTCCAATGTGGTATTGGGCATCCGCATACTTGACATGCTGGCGTTTGTGGGTGGCATGGTGTTTTTTGTGCGGAATCTGACCCTGCAGCTGAAGCCGGAGAAAGAGGAAGAGCAATTATTCAGCAGGGAACTCTGGATGTTGGCAGGAAGTCTGGCCATCGTATTAAGTCTGGTGCAGGTATTCCTGAGCACCAGCAATCCTGTTTGGAACAAATTATTCGGGTTGAATCTGGGTACCCTGAAAGAAGCAGATTACAACCAAGTTCAGTTGTGGTTGGCCATGCCCATCCTGCTGTTCATTGGAGCTACCCAATTCCTTGCTTACCGTAAATCCGACAGGCAGAAACTTGGACGCGACATACTGTTGGGTGCATCCATCGCACTTGCCCTTACCGTAGCGGTAAATTTTTCATTCCGAATCATCAGCTTTAAATACCTGCTCTTCTTGTTCTTGGGTGTGTATGCCGTGGTTTCCAACGTATTGTACCTGTATCGTCAAAAGCATAAGCTCAAGTTGGGTGGAGCTTCTATAGCGCATGCCGGTTTCGGTATTTTGATGGTGGGCGTGCTCATTTCTTCTGTCAACAAACAGGTTTTAAGTGCCGTGCCGGCAGATCCAACAGGCAAAACGCCAACACTCGCAGAGAATATCACCCTGTATAAGGAACGCACGGCCATGATGCGTCCCTATGAAGTGGAGTTCAAAGGCTTCAAACAAGATGGTCTGAACAAGTATTTTCAAATCCACTTCACCAAAAGAAATCCCAAAGATTCGAGCATCACCGACAGCTTCTCTCTGTATCCGCTGGCACAGAATAATCCAAAGATGGGTTTGCTGGCCGAGCCGGATACCAGGCATTACCTATGGGCAGATTTGTTTACCCATGTGAGTTATGAAAGCAGCCTGGAGCAAGAGGAGCCGTTTGGAGATTTTAAAACCGATACGTTCACGCTGTTTCGTTCCAAACTCAGCCCCGATGGCCTCAGGAAAATAACCTTGGATTCCATCATCACAACCAAGGAAGAGTCCACCGGAACCATCCGCATCCAACCGCGATTTAGCGTGGAAACACTTGATGGCGTGTTTCATGCAATGCCCTACCACGATTATCAGCTGAACCTGGGTTTGATCGGATCCAGAGACACCATTCTGGATGCAGCCGGCTTGCTGATGCGTTTCGATAAATTCAATCCGGACAACAACAACCTGCCAGCGTCTCAGGTAATTGTAACAACCGGAATTCGTGAGCCACGCCGGGATTTCGTGGTGCTTAAAGCCATACTGTTTCCCTGGATCAATTTGGTTTGGGCCGGTACCATCATCATGGTCATTGGCTTTACCATGTCTATCCTGCGGCGACGTGCAGAACCGTCTGCAGCCTAAATGGGATATACCTTGAACTCATGACGCTTCCAAAAACAGCCATTCTGGGTTCCGGGAAATTAGCTACCGCGCTGGCCCATCGGTTGGTTGCACAAGCCTGGCCCGTTCAATGGATTGTGTCAAGGAACAGGGAGCGAGGTATGCATTTGGCTGAAGCCTGCAAGGCCGGGTTTCTGGATGTGTTGGACGACCGAGATTCCTGGAAAGTGGAATTGTTGCTGCTGTGTGTTCCTGACGATCAGATTGCGCCTGCTGCCCGAATGTTCAGGGAATCAGCTGAAGTCATGATCCACATGTCCGGTACAGTAGCGTTGCATGCCCTCGATCATGCGCAGTCAGCTGTTTTGTGGCCGTTGATGAGCTTTAATGATGGGCAGAATATTCCCTGGGCAGAGATTCCATGGTTCTGGGAGGCTTCACAGGAGTCCTCGGCAGCATTGGTTCAAAAGCTTGTGCAAACCCTGGGCGGAAATGCCATTCAAGCCTCGGGTGACACAAGGCGAATGATGCATCTTGCCGCCGTTTGCGCGCATAATTTTTCGAATGCATGCATCAGCATGGGGCAGGAGTTGGCGGCTGAAGCAGGTTGTGCACCGGAAACACTCAATCCGATGCTTCAACACATGATGAATCAGCTCTTGAAACAGCCTGCGCGATTATTGCAAACCGGGCCGGCAATGCGCGGCGACATTCAATCCATGAATGCGCACCTCAACCTGCTTCAGGAGCACCCCGAAATGGCCGCATGTTACCGGGCCATGAGTGACTTAATTCGATTTCAATCGAAAAAAATAGAGAAGGGTTAATAATTTCCGATTTTTTCATTAATCTTGTTTATCCTATTGGCGGCAAATGCTGCTCCTAGATTATGGTTACCTACCTCAACAACAAAAAAAGAATACCGGTATTTGAATATTATCATTTACTCCTGTTCTTCAATCCGGACGATTACAAACCCATGGCCATATATGGAGCTTTTGGCGATAAAGTGCTGCGTGCCGAAGTCGAATTTCACCAGGGAGTATTCAGTAAAGTAGAAACATCGCCGGTAGCGGGATATGAGGTTTTGGACGACGAGGATGCACAGCGATTTGTGCGCATTATTGATTTGTACCTCAGCGATATTGTGCGCGCCTGGACGGATTTCTACGTATATCGACGTGAAATTTCCAATGAGGTGATTCAGCGAAGAATCAACTGATTCCTTAATAATACAGCCAGGTCAGGAAGGCTATACCTGCGATTATTCTGTACCATCCGAAATATCGGAATCCGTATTTCCTAAGAAATTGTACAAAGCCCTTCATGGCGAAATAAGCCACGATGAATGCCACAAGATTTCCCAGCAGTAAGTTGATGATGTTTTGGTCCAGCAGCTCATCAGCATTTTTGTACACCTTGTAGAGGCCGGCTGCTGCCAGGGTAGGTACGGCCAGGAAGAATGAAAAAGCAGCGGCGGTATTTCGGTTCATGCCGGCAGCCATACCTCCAATGATGGATGCTGCGGATCTGGATACCCCGGGAATCATGGCGGCACACTGGCTCAGGCCTGCAAGAAAAGCCTGGCGGTCGCTCACTTCCTGCAGCGCATCCAAATCAGAACCTGGGAAAAATCGGTCGGCAAACACCAGGAATACACCCACGGAAACAAGCATGACAGGTACAACCCAGGGCATTCCGAGCAACAGTTCCAGCTGGTCGTCGAACAAATATCCCAAAACAGCGGCGGGGATGAAACCAACAACCAGTCGTCTGTAAAAAACAAAGTCGAAGCTGAAGAATTGTTTCGGGTATAAGGTTACCACGCTAAGGATGGCGCCGAATTGTATGGCGATGATGTATGTTTCGCTGAAGCTGGTATTGATGCCCATAAGGGCTTTAGCCATACTCAGATGGCCTGTGCTGCTCACGGGAAGGAATTCCGTGAGGCCTTCAATGATGGCCAGTAATATGGCCTCCCAGGTGCTCATGCTTCTGCAGCACCCTTGCCACCTTTATACATGATGGCATAAACACCGAGCATCAGGCCGCCCATCACCACGATGGGTGCAACAATGGTTTTGGTTGCGTTGTAGATATCTTCCTTGCCGTACATCAGTACAAATCCAAGAACCACTATGGCAAAGGAGGCAATCATCAGCAAGTAGTTCTGACGGCTGAAAATGAAGCTTCGCGTGGTTTTAGCGGTCATTTTGGGAGCAGGAACATTTTTCCTGGAGTTTGCGGTGGAAACAGGCTTTTTGTTGGCCATGGTACAATCAGTAAAGTTGGTCTATTTTCATGCGAAGATACTTCCTTGCTCCAAACCATGCGCTGATGGCGGCAAGAATAATACCCGAAAGCAGGAGCGATGCGGTTAAAATCAATAAAGGCAACATCAATACCTGAGGGTCAATGGCCGATATTCCCAGTTTATAAACAAAAAAACTGAGGGTTAGCGACAGCAGACCTATCGCAATCAACCATCCCCAAAGTGCAAAACTTACGAATCGCCAGATAAAAGGCCTGATGATGAAAAATTCTGTAGCCCCTACAAGCTGCATGCTTTTAATCAGAAATCTGCTGGCAAAGATGCTCAGCCGCAATGCGCTGCTGATCAGAGAAATGGCCACCAGTACCAACATCAGCGACAAAACTCCGATCACCCATTGCGCCGTATTGATGTTCTTGGTAATTTGATCGAGCATGTCCGGCTGGTATCGCACTTCATCGACCATTTTGTTGGACTGAATCATGGCCGTTATGGCTTTTACGCTGGCCGGAGCAGCGTATGCTGCCTTCAGGTGAAGTTCTGTTTTATGTGGAAAGAAATTCACGCCGTAGTACTGAAGAAAATCTTCTCCATACTCTTCGGTCATTTTTTGTGCAGCAATGTTCTGATGTACAAATAATGCACTTTTTGCCCAGGGATTCTTACTTAATGCTGCGGAAAACACTTCTGCCTCCAACGCATCGGTGCTGTCTTTGAAGAATACTTCAATGAGGAATTCTTCTTTCAGGCTCTTGGATGCCTCGCGCGCAAAAATGACAGATAATCCGAGCAATCCCAGAGAAAACAACACCAGCCCAATGCTGACAACAGAGGGAACGCCTGAAGGACGACGTTTTCGGGTTTTGCGTTCTAATTCCACTACACTGCAAAAGTCTTTGCTTCCGCCCGATTTTGGGCGAAGAAGTTATGAACGAATACAGGGAATTTTCAAAGGATGTTAGGATAGCTGAGAACAATGCATACCTTTGCAGCCCGATTCGGGGAGTAGCGCAGCCCGGTAGCGCATCTGCTTTGGGAGCAGAGGGCCGCAGGTTCGAATCCTGTCTCCCCGACATCAAAAGCCTCAGTTTTTCTGGGGCTTTTTTATTGCCCTGAATTCAGGAATGCAGGTGTAGTGATTGTTTGTACAGCATACGTACAATGCCATCCACCAGCCCTATTCGCGGAACAAAAACTTCATCGGTACCGCTCCAGCGCATCATCTGGGTATAAATGGTCAAGGCCGGAACAATCACTTGGGCGCGGTCTTCGCGCAATTTGTAACGGTGCATGCGTTCAGTTACCGTGCATGGCTCCAGCACTTCAAGCAACTTTTTCAGTGTTTGGTATTTCAAGGGTTTGTCTTCCTTGGATTTAGACAGCGCATACACCTTGTTGATGTTTCCTCCGCTACCAATAAATTTCACCTTGGGATATTCTTTTGAAATACCCTTCAGAAACTTTTTCAACGCGTCCCAGTCACCATCCGTGACTTTACCTTGCATCAGCCTGATGGTGCCAATATTGAATGACTCTTTGAACAAAGCACGCTGTCCGGTAAATAATGACACTTCAGTACTTCCTCCGCCCACATCTACATACAGTAATGCCCCATCGTCATGGCTGATGGTTTCTGCAATATGGGTTTCATAAACTATGGATGCCTCTTCTTTCCCGCTGATTACGTCAATTTGAATGTTTGTTTCCCGATGTATTTCTGCAATCAGATCGGCGGTATTTTGGGCATCACGCATGGCCGATGTTGCACATGCACGGTAGTGTTGTACTTCGTATAATTCCATGATGCTTTTAAATGCCTTCATGGTTTGACGTAATTTCAGGCTTCGTTTAGGGCCGATGCTTCCGTGATCAAACACATCGATTCCAAGCTGCAGCGGGATGCGCAACAGGTTCAATTTTGTAAAATCAATGCCTTCGGAATGGTAAGGTTTGGCTTCCACCACCAACAAACGGGCGGCATTTGATCCAATATCAATGGCGGCAAGAATCAATGGGTGTATTTTTTTGATTGAAGGTAATGATAAATTTCTACCTGGGCGCGATGTTGTGCTTCCCCGGGAGCCGTTGCAACATATGCATTTTGTTGCTCATTGTCCAAAATCCTCGCCTTTACATTTTCACGCAACTGGATGTCCAAAATATCTATCAATTCCTGCTGAATGATGGGTGATTCAATGCGGCAGGCCGCTTCAATCCTGTGGTCAAGATTGCGAATCATCCAGTCGGCTGAGGAAATAAACACCTGCTGCTTGCCTCCATTATGGAATATCATCACCCGTGCATGTTCCAGATATTGGTCAATAATGCTGATGGCATGGATGCTCTTTTTAAATCCTTTTTGTTCAGGACGGACGGTGCAGATGCCCCGAATAACCATATGGATGTCCACTCCAGCGCGGGCCGCTTCATACATGCGTTCTTTCAGTTGTGGATCAACCAGGCTGTTGAGCTTTAGGGTAATGGCCGCTTTTTTCTTTTTACGTGCGGCTTTTATTTCTTTTTGAATCTGTTCATCAAAATAATCGCGCATGCCATTTGGCGCACAGATCAACTTCTTCAGGTTGCTGATATGCGCTGCTTTAGGCTGCGGATGCTCCAACTCCGTAAATATCTTCATGGCATCGGCGAGCAGCACTTTGTCTGTGGTTAGCAGCAAATGGTCGGCATAAATCTGTGCGGTTTGTTCGTTTAGGTTGCCGGTAGCGATGAATCCATACCATTTGGTTTTGCCGAATTCCCGCTTTCGGATGACACACATCTTCGCATGGATTTTCATGTTTGGAATGCCCAGACAAACTTTTACGCCAGCTTCTTCCAACACAGATTTCCAATGCAGATTGGCTTCTTCGTCAAAACGCGCCCGCAATTCAATGACAACGGTAACCTGCTTGCCATTGCGCACGGCATTGACCAGGGCATTGATGATCTTAGAATCTTTGGCAAGTCTGTAGGCCGTAAGGTGTATGCTCTGTACAAAAGGATCGATGGCCGCTTCGCGCAGTAAATCAATCACCGAATCAAAGGAATGATAAGGGAAATGGAGCATGATGTCGCCGCGATCCATCACTTCCATGATGCGGCAAGGTTGTATCAGCAGCGGATGTACAAATGGTCTGGGACGCGGTGTCAAATCGTCAAAGACCGACTTCGGGAAGTTCATGAAGTCCTTGAAGTTGTGGATGCGCCCTCCGGGAATCAAGGAGTCTTTTTTGGACAGATTGAGTCGTTTCGACAAATATTCCAACAGCGCAGGGTCAATGGTACGGTCATATACAAAGCGGGTAGCTTTGCCTTTGCTGCGCTGCTTCAGGCTTTTTTCCAGCATGGCGATCACGTTCAGCTGGAAGTCGTTATCGGTTTCCAGTTCGGCGTCGCGCGTCAGCTTCACAATATGACTGCTGAACCTGTTAAATCCGAAGGGAGCAAACAGGTTTTTAAGGTTGAAACGGATGATGTCTTCCAACAAGATGATGTCTTTGCGCCCGGCTTCCGATGGCAAGATCACAAAACGAGGCAACACGCGCTCGGGAACTTCAATCAGGGCATAACGCTGCAACATGGGGTTATTGTTGTTCCCCAGAATACATGCCAAATAGATACTGCGGTCGCGCAACATGGGAGCTTGCGGCATGCTTTCAATCATCAAAGGCACAATTTGGGTGCGCACCTGTTGTTCGAAGAATTCCTGCACAAACTGCTTTTGCACCGCTGTGAGCTGCCGTTCAGTGCGTAAATACACATGATGACGCTGTTCCAACAGCTTGATGATGTTCGCAAAAGTTTTGTCGAAAGTATGCTGTTGTTCCAGAACCAACTCGTGGATGTTGTTCAGGATTTTGCGCGGATTGTTTTCGAGGTGGATTTTTTGTCCAATATCTGTGCGAAGCATCTTGAATAAAGTAGCAACGCGTACCCTGTAGAATTCATCAAGATTGTTGGAGAAAATGCCCAGAAAACGAAGCCGGTCATACAGGTGAACTTCCTCGTCACGGGCTTCCTGAAGTACGCGAGCGTTGAACGCCAACCAACTGATGTCGCGAACAATGGACTGCTGTTTCACAGTGCGGCAAGCTACAAGGTTGGCATTGCCTGTGGATGAACCTTACATTTCGGGTTTGTTAAGTAAGTGTAAAGAATCGCCTTAAGCATTCAGTTGCCATTTTTTCGGATTTGCCAGCAACAAGCGTGCATAGGGTCTGAAAAAGTTGCGCAATGGCTTGATGATTGCCGGCGACCACCCTGCAGGAACAACGTCCAAATAGGGTTCCAGAATGCAGGTGATGGCATGGAACCGAACATTTAAACTGTTTCTGCGCTGGTAACGATACCTCAACGCCAGTGCATAAACTTGGTTTGCAGGCCAGGCATCTGCATCACCTTCGCAACGCAAAACAACTTCTCCGGTTCCTTTATTGCAGATCAAATGCGTTGTTTTGCGCGGCAATTCAAGTCGTTTACCTGCGGGAATACGCGATAATTGCTTGTCGGCCCAAACCACCAATGTACCTTTGGTTACCCGTCCGGAATGGTCCAATTGCTCATGCCAGTGAGTTGCCGATCCTCCCGCACCGGGGGCAAAACAAAACTCACAATGAACTTTGCCGGATTCTACATGCAGGATTCTTAGGGTAACTCCTTCAGCTTCATTGAAGAAGGATTGCCCCGGACGGAGGGAAGCTTCCGCGTCCTCCAGCTTAATGGGGAAAAACCATTGAAAGCAATGTGGGAGCAGCAATACTCCCAAGGTCAGTAAGGCTGTAGTCATGGTGGGGGAAGTTGTGCCTGTGCAGCATGTGAAGTTTTGTTCTAAGTGGTTGAACGCCAGCAAGTTACGGGATTTATATTAAATAAATACAAACTACATGTTGCGTGCATGCTGCAAATGCCTCTGAACAACATGGTCCGTAGTTGCCTTGAATCAAGTTTGATGTTCCCCCCCAGGAGGATTCCGGAACCTTGCGAAGGAGCCGGGTTTCACTGCGCAGTTGATGAAATCGATGGTTTATTCATTCCGAAGCAAAGCGGAATGTCTGTCCGCCGGCGCGCTGCAGCAGGAATACTCCTGAGCCCAGGGACAATGGGATTCTTGTAATTCCCGCTGTGGCCTGCACCCGGACAATACATCGGCCACTGAAATCCAGAATATGCATGGTTTCAGGCTGAGGTAAGATGGTGACCAAGGTGCCGGCTGAGTAATAACAGTTGAAATCAACGCTTGCAAAGGTCACGGAAGTATTGTTTTCCAGTGGAACCTTCTCCACAAAATAAGAAACCGCTTTACAGGAATTATCATACACAGCGTAGTTTACCAAACCTCTGGTGATGTCGTCATAACCATCATAGATGCCGGCCTCTACAGTGGCTGAATCCTGTGAACAGAAGCAGTTTTTATATACCTGAAAATTCTTATCGGTGAGGTTTTCCAGGTTATGGATGGTGTTGTCGCAAATCTGGTTGCTGTCAATCACCGTGGTCTTGGGGTCATAAGCCAGAACCTGCACCCCAATTTCATTTTCGTTGATTTCGTTGTACATCATCCGGCCTTTATCTCCCAGTCTGATGGCTACTCCGTTTTTATCGAAGAAGCTATTGTAAATACGGCAATTAAAGGCCGCTTCAATACCCACTTGGTTGGCGGAAAATTTGCAATCATTGATGTCTAGTTCAGAGCATGCTGCAAACGCTTTAGTGTTGTTGTAGAATTCACATTCCCGTACCGTTCCAGGAGTGCTTACGATGTTGTTTTGATTGCCGTTGAATACACATTTCTCCAGATCCATCTTCCCTGACCAGGTAAAGGAACAATAGTTCTTTTCAAACAGACAATTCTTGGCGGTGATGGAACCGTATTGATATTGTGCAGCCTGACCAACCGCGTTTTCAGTGAACGTGCATGAATCGTACACCAAATCTGCGTTCAGTTGCAGGGCGTAATTGTTTGACCTGAACAGACATTGGTTAAACGTGTAGGTGAAACCCGGCTGGCTTATATCGTTATACAAGCCATTGTAAGACTGATGTAGCTCGAAGTAGTCCATGTCCACGGTTCCGCCCTGACTGCCTTTGATGCGGATGCCATCCCAGTTGTAAAAACCCGGCTTGGTATCGGTGCTGGTAAATATGATGGGCTTGGCAGCGGTTCCACGGGCAATCATTTTGCCACGCACTTCCAGGTAGCGATAGTTGCCTGTGTTGAATGAAGAATCTGCCTTGACATTCACCACAACACCCGGTTCAATGGTGAGGGTTTTTCCGGGAAATACCACGATGGAACCGGTTACCAGATAAGGACTTCCCGCCAGGGTCCAGGTGGTGTTTTGGTAAATACCTCCGGAAACGGGGCTTTGGGCATAAGCGGTCATACTGCCCGACAGCGTAAGTAATAGAAGAAAGGCGCGGTTTGTCCGCAGAAAGAAAGATTGAATCACACCAACAAACCGCAATCAGGCGTATTTGGTTTGGTGTGAGGAAATTTATGCTTGGATCAGAAGGACAAAAACGAAAGGCGTGCGGCAGCCGAGGCTATCAACAATGAATGGGTATGAATGTGGTGATACTGAGCAGATAAGGCAAAAAAAACGCTGCAAGTCTCACTCCTGCAGCGAAAACAAAACTTGCGATCCCGGTTTGCTTGCCGGAGGCGGGCAACCGCGCAGCACAGCCTCGCGGTGGATGAACAGAATGTATTAAAACAAAACTGGCGA
>CAZPHB010000025.1:0-31919 GCA_964586595.1 uncultured Flavobacteriaceae bacterium
ATACCGTTGCTGCTCTGTACAAGGAGCGCTGGAACATCGAAGTGTTCTTCAAGCAAATCAAATCACACCTGCGCATCAAGACATTTGTCGGCACCTCAGAAAATGCCGTAAGAATCCAACTATGGACAGCCCTGATTACCATTCTGCTGCTCAAGGCCATGCAGAAAATCGTATCATACAAGTGGCATCTGTCCAATCTGATTACATTTCTGAGAATGCATCTGTTCGTAAAAACCGGACTGAAACAATACCTCGACAGGCCTTTTGAACCTGAAAGCCTATCCTCTGAAGATATTCAACTCAGCTTGTTCACCTGAAAAAAAAGGGGGGGTAAAATTCAAAACCAACGTTTTTTCAACGCTAACTTATTATTAATCAAGGCCTTATATGCTCAAATAGAAACGTTTTGGACAGCAGTGATACTTATTGACAAATTTGACGGTCTTGCAATAAATATTCAAGAATGCGTATTAAATGGAAAGCGTTACACGTTTGCGCCGCGTTTTTTTAATCACCTAATTTGGTATTCTTTAATTACAGATTTAAACACTAGTATATTCGTGCCTAGGTATATACAAGAAGTTTCCGGTTTTATGGTATAAATATTAATCAATATTCCAATACGCATCGGGATCTCCACCAAATGCATCATCAATGAATTTATCACTATATCCTTCAACTTCTTGGGCATGAGAACCTTGATATCGTCGATATGTTTTTTTCTCTATATCTTCATTCCACCCAAATCTTATCTTCTTGTCTTCTCGTGACAACTTTTGTTGCAAAATATTCTTCGGGAATTCATACTTATTTAAACCATATATGGGACGGTATGAATATATATCCTCCATCTTATATTCAATCTCTAACCCCAAATAAAGTTTATAATCCAAACTCTGGATTCTCTGCAAATCATCCTCGGAAAGGTTAAACTCTCTTCTATTTATAATACACCAGTTAACGTACCAAGGGTCACCTAATAAGACCGCATCAGATTTGCCCTTTGGGCGACTTACTTCGTTCAGATACTTTAAAAATGTGTTTTTTTTCATTCTCTCTATAAATCTTTCTTCACTAGAAACTATTACGCCTCCAAATAAATCTTCCAGATATTTTTGCAAGATCCACGTATCCAGATTTATCTCTTATAGTAATGCGCATTAACGTATCACCAATTTCAAAATGCATTCTGTTAACTATATATGAGTATGGTAATACAGAATTCTTTATTACTTCTATTCGATAAATTAAATACTGCCTCAAATAACTCAAAGGGATTTCATTACTTCCTTGATAAACTTGCATTAGCCCGAGTCCTTGGTATTTTCCAAAATTGAATTTGTAATTTTCGATTTCCATTTAAATGTTTTTAATGTTTCTTTTTTCTAATACCAATTTATTCTTTACATATACATATTCACTCCCTAACATCATGTATCTCCCATTTACCCTGTCCACTTTTCTATAATTCAACTCGTAATTAACATCATCAAATATTTTTAACCTTACTGCTTCTTTTATTCCTACCGCTTCGATTGTAACTATTTTTAATTTCCTTCCTAAAAGTTCTTCTTGAAACAGATCTTCTAATTTAATATTAATACCTATCAAGGCACTTTCAGAACCTTCGTACCAATTTGTTACTTTTATTGGAAATCTATTCCTCCATTTTTCGAAATTAAATTGATGCCAGCAGGTCTTGTAAATAATCTTCCCAATTACTTCATCCTTAAGGAAGTCTGGTTGGCTTATAATTTCCATACATAAACCCTTTACAGAGGTTCTGTTCGAGGGCGTATCAATTTCGTGACGAAACCCTATAATTCTTACATCTCCCATGTAGGAACACATTTGATTTTTTATGCGTAGTAAACAATTCTGACATTTCTATCTGTCATATGCAATTCAAACTGAACAATATCTTTATCTCTTCCATAGGTGGCTTTAAATTTATAATCCATATCTGGACAAATAAAACTTTTATAATCATCATTAGAATCGATTAAACGAGACTTTTTTGTTGTTAGAGACGGATGGATGCTTATTAGCCATTCTTCTTTATTATCAGATTTCCTTATGGTAATAGTTCTACTGATTTCATGTTTGGATACTAGCTTATTGCTTTCATACCTACTATGACTGGAGGAATGAAATACTTGTGAATTATTATTCAAGTTATCTATTGCTACTCCATGGTTATTCTGGAAGTAGTCCCTCAAAAAATCCCACATGCCAGACCATTCTACATTGTTAATTATTCCAAAATTTGCTATTAATTGTTGTTCTTTGGAATATTGATTTGGGAACAATTCCATTGCAGCCTCAGTAAACATGTTTGCTACCGAATTTGCATCCTGAGTTTTGTGTTTTTTTCCGAAAAGGTAATCTAATAAACCAGTATTTTTTTTGTTATTCTTATTTATATTTTCTAAATAGTACAAGCAGGCATTGTTGATTACCTCAGCTTCAATATCAGACAATGAAATAGTACCTTTTTTTTCCCTGAGGCGATTGATTGATCTGGTTAATTGTTGCTTGACCTGATTTTTATCCATGTTATCCATTATTTATTATAATTAATTTTTTGTTGTCATATTTTTCAAACTTCCTTCCAATAGAAAATTATAAGAGTGACGAATTAAGCATATATAGACATTATCGCGCAAGCATAATTTTTTAACTCATTGATTATCAAACATTTAGATTTTACATAGGCATTTTTGTAGCCCAACTCTAGATGCAAGAGTCAGGATTTCCGACTTTTGGTCTGCTTGCTTCAGGCCATTTCCAATTCAGAATTGAAGCAGCAACGAACACGATGTTACTTCTATAAACAGACCCTCTGTGCAGTGGCCTTAAATTTTGAAGTGTTTAAGCGTTCCAGGCATTTTCAAATCGTGTAGCTCCCCCATTCCTTATTCGTTCAGTTTTTCATGGTCCCGTAGTTAAGCATGTTGAGCCTGCCGCATGGCGGGCGAAATCCCGGCCAAAGCACAAGCGCAGCGCCGTGGCTTGCGTCGGGAGATACTACGAATGCCTACGGAATATCCGGCATTGACCGAAAGGCCTTGCTGCACGTTTTATTGCATATAGCATTTCATTCCAGGTGTGCCCCACATGCTTATCAAGCAAGCAACCAAAAAAGGTCTAAGATGATACTCAGTCAGCGGATCTTTTCTTTCCGGATAATTTCTTCAACTTGCACTTCCAACACCGGCACAATCTGCGCTACAACACCCCAAACGGCCATAAGATCTACCCCGATGTAATCATGAATCAGTTTGTCCCGCATACCGGCAATCTTCTTCCATTATATTTCCGGATATCTTGAACGGAATTCCTCATCCAGCTTCTTGGCAGCTTCTCCGATTATCTCGAAATTCCGGATTACTGCATCCTGAACGAGCTGGTTTTGCATAAACCCTTTTTCATCCATCCCGGTGGTATAGATTCGGATTCGTTAAATACAATCACGGATATAATCAAGGTAGATGAGCTCATCTTTCTTCATACCAAACGGATGATATCAGATTCTATGTAAGGCCTCAGCGAGGCATGGACGGAGCGCAGGGTGATCAGATCCACTTTTATGCCCAGTAATTCAGAAAGTTCCTGCTCCAGACCAATCAACTCGAGCAGGTTCACGTTGGTATCAAAATCAATTAAAATATCCAGATCGCTATGCGCAAGTTGCTCGCCACGGGCGTATGAACCAAAAATGCCCACCATCCGGGGTTGAACCCTTTGCGTAACCCTTTTTATAATTTGCTCCTGCTGCGGCGTGATCATAATCGCGAATCTAATTTTACACTAAAGGTAGCCCAATACATTCAAGAAAGCGTTTTCATTTTCTGGATTTCCCCGGCTCCTTGTCACAAATATAAACGAATACGATTTGTGCAAGAGATGTTCAATTCTGTTGTCGCATAGGTTGCTCCAATCTCTTAGTAAAGCATGTTGAGCCTGCCGCATGGCGGGCGAAATCCCGACCAAAGCACAAGCGCAGCACCGTGGTTTGCGTCGGGAGCTACTACGAATGCCTCCGCACGTTCTTATCCTTCCAAACACTGCCTCGACAGCCCTGTTGCCAGGTCTTCAACTCTGTCCCGTAGTAAAGAATGTTGAGCCTGCCGCATGGCGGGCGA
Source organism: uncultured Flavobacteriaceae bacterium (assembly GCA_964586595.1). Classification (GTDB taxonomy): domain Bacteria; phylum Bacteroidota; class Bacteroidia; order NS11-12g; family UBA955; genus REEB481. The sequence continues at coordinate 4,146 of CAZPHB010000025.1, forward strand.
AATCCCGGCCAAAACACAAGCGAAGCGCCGTGGCTTGCGTCGGGAGATGCTACGAATGCCTCCGCACGTTCTTATCCTTCCAAACACTACCTTTGCAGCCCCGTTGCCGCATTGGCGACTATGGTCCCGTAGTAGAATGGATACTACGAATGCCTCCGGAGCATTAGATCCAGGTTCGATTCCTGGCGGGACCACTATACTGGTCTCGATAGCGAGCTCCGCCTTGATACGCGGTCACTTGCCGGTGCAAGTGATTTGATTCCTGATGCAGTGGATGTCTGAGCACTTAACCGGATAACCCATAGGGAATACGTGGACTCAGATTTAGCCTTAACATCTCACATGCTACAAGGCCAGTAATTCAATTTGCTTCATCGGTAAAAACATCATGTTGCGCTCAGACAGACGGATGAACCCGTACAACTCATAAAATGAGGCTGCTTTGTCATGTATCGGATCAACAACCACAGCCAAAGCACCCATGTGTGCTGCCGAAATTTGGCATGCACGCTTCAATGCATCCAGCAAGAGCAGTTCACCTACTCCCTGACCCTTTACACTGATGTCTCTGGCCAATCTTCCCAAAAGAACCAAAGGAATATCATAATGGGCGGGTATGTGTTTTACATAAGCTTCCGGAATGCTTTCACGACTTAAACTCATACTGCTCAGCGTGTAATATCCGATAACCCTGTTTGAATCATTCGTTGCAACAAAACACACACTCAAATGCCGGCGCATATCCTGACCAGCCTGCTGCTGCAGGTATCTGGTCAAAGTAGCTTCCTCACAATGAAATCCTGATCGCTGATGCGCGGCGTTGAGCTGCGCAATAATCACTCCGGGCTGATGCGCTTTTTATAACGACTGGCTGCTGCTTGCAGCACCTTATTGGGTTCAGAAGAACCAAAGACTGCTTCGAAAAATACCTTGGAGTCCATCGGCCCCAAACACAGTTGCTCCTGTCGAGAAATCAAATCTTGGGCATGCTGTTTCAATACATTCACCAGAAAAAAGTTTAAATCTTGCTCGCCGCTCAGGGTCATGGCTCGTTGCAACAAGCGCTTTTCACGCGCAGTTACAGAAATCTCTATGCGTTCCTCCCCTGAAAACATACGCTGATAACTTTCTCTTTGCTCAAAGATATAACATTTAAAGCACCTTTCGCAACTACCCCAAACACATACCACCCCCTTATCTTTGTTTCCCATGTTGTTCCGCTCTAAACGCCGCATTCCCGGGAAGCGTAAGGAGGTAGCCGGATAAACATATACCTTCTCTGAAGCCAGGGAAGATCCCTGAATGTTCATGAACCCGATAGATTGATTGTTGTTTCTATTTCCTTCGTTACCCGAATGATTTCTGAAAATTCTGGAATCTCTCCATACATCATTTCCCGGGCCATCTGCTCATAATCTTTATTCAATGCCTGCAACAATGAAGGTTCAGGTATCATGGAAATATTGCCTAAGGTCATCGAATCATAATCAAAATGTCTTAACCTTGAATAAGCCTTTCGATAGGCCATGATTTCTTCTAAAAACGAGCGATTTTGTAGTACATCACCGGCCAGACCGGAACTGAATATCCGATATACATCATAATAATGCCTGGACATCCTTTGAATGCGCATTTTACTGTGATCAGCCCGATTATATTCTTCATGCAGTAGTAAGATCTTTTCAATAAAAGTTGTTTGTGGTTTCAATGTACGCACCGAAAAAGTCTCCTCGCCATAAACAGCCGCAGGAAAATGACGATGCAACAAGGAACTTATTTCCCGATACTCCCATGGCGCTCTGCGTGATCTTACACTCACCTCGAATTTGATACGGTCTGCCACATACGCATTCACTTCAAACAAGGATTTGTAATTTAAATAAATCACCTGCGGATCGGTATCAGGCATATCTTCACGCAACTGTTCCGCTTCAAGAGCATACAGGTCATCCGGAACCTGCATCTGTACAAATGCCGTGTTTAATTCCCCGAGTAAATCTGTCCGGGTGAAGTTACTACCGGCTCTGCGCATGCGTTCTACATGATTTTTTGAAGGATGATCCATGTAGCCGAACCCAAATGCGGCAGCGTCAAGCGCAATGTCAATGTCCTCAGAAAACCGATCTATCAAACCAAAGCCTTTGCTGAGGGATGTTCCGCCTTTAAAAGTAAGATACTCAACATACCTGGTCTGGAAAAGTACATAAATACCAAGCGTAACCCACCAGTCCTTCTCAATTGCTTTTGCTGTTATTCCTGATGCACTCGCGGCAGCCTCGACAGCCGCCTTCCGGGAAGATGCATCAAGCCTGTGTAACCACCCCATCATGGCTTTCTCAAAAAATGCCTGACCACAAAATCATTAATCCTGGCAGGTGCCAGTTTCAGGTCGTGCTTCAATTTTTGCGGATCCTCCTGTTGAAGCAGGGCTATGATTCTATCCATTTCAAACCGGGTGAGCTTATCCAAATCCAATTCTTCAAGTGCAAGAAATAGCAATTGGGTTATTGAACCATGCATCGCCAACTTTTTGCTTGTTGTTGAACGGAATACCAGGGTACTTTTCCCTATCCGTATGCTCCTTCGGTTTCCGTTGGTGAGATAGACCGGCTTCATCGGCACCTGGCTGGATAATCCTATCTGGTTCAGGGCTTGTAATCCGGTCGGCATAATTTTGATACGTTCCTTTTTGGCAATCGCCATGGCTATTTCAGCGGTGGAAGGCAGCATTTTGCCCAATACCTGATCTTCTTTGTACAACGCATAAATGCCCTGCCCCAAACGCACAATCATTCCCTGCTCCGCCAATCTTGAAAGCGCTTTCCGAATGGATGCGGAGGTGCCCATCTCCCGGAAATCAGATGGCAGGAATATTTGCCCTGGCTTAGATCGCCTGATTTTTTGAGCTATACGTGAGGTTACAGAATAGTCCATGTCACAAATTTACTATTTATTGTGACATTTATCGGGAATGAAACAGATTGTCCTATTCCTCCATCCTATAGCACCTGGCCAAGTTGCATGATCCTCTTCAGGCATCCGTCCGGCATGCCGTGCATTTACATGGGCATCTTTGTTTCCCTTTCGCAATTACCCCAAACACATACCACCCCCCTTATCTTTGTTTCCCATGTTGTTCCGCTCCAAACGCCGCATCCTCTATGCCGGCGCAGGCCTATTCCTGCTGCTGGGCGCAGCGAAAACTGCCGACGACTTTTTCGAAATCAGCAAAAACCTGGAAATCTTCAACGCCACCTACCGCGAGGTGAACGCCCACTATGTGGATGAGCTGAAACCCGGTGAGATGATGAAGAAAGGCATCGACGCCATGTTGCTGAGCCTCGATCCATATACCAACTTCTTCAGTGAAGCACAGGCCGAAGAAGCCCTCATGGATCGCGAAGGTGAATACAGCGGCGTGGGCTGTCAGGTGGAAATCAAGAACCAGTATCCGGTCATCACCGAGGTATTCGGACAAACGCCCTTCGCCGATGCCGACATCCGCCCCGGCGACATCATCCGGCGCATCAACGGCCGCGAGGTGAAGGGGCTTTCACGCAGCGAAATCGGAAGCCAACTGCGCGGCGGCGCAGGCACGGTGCTCAGCCTCAGCCTGGACCGGCAGGGCAGCATCCTGGACAAGCGCATCACGCGTAGGGAAATCCGTTTGAAGAATGTGCCCTATTACGGCATGATCAATTCAGGCACGGGCTACATCAAGCTGAACCAGTTCGGAGAAAACTGCGCTTCCGAGGTGCGCAATGCCCTGCTGGAACTCAAGCGCAACGCCGGACTTGAAGCCCTGGTGCTCGACCTGCGCGGCAACGGCGGCGGCCTGCTTCAGGAAGCGGTGGACATCGTGAACCTCTTTGTGCCGCGCGACCAGCTCGTGGTGAGCACCAAAGGCCGCGCCGGCGGACTCAACCGCGAGTTCCGCACCGCCAATGCGCCCGTGGATCTGAACATCCGTGTGGCCGTGCTGCTCAACAACCGTTCCGCCTCTGCCAGCGAAGTGGTGAGCGGAACCCTCCAAGATTTGGATCGCGCCGTCGCCGTGGGCCGGAATAGTTATGGCAAAGGACTGGTGCAAAACACCTTTCCCCTGCCCTACCGCACGCAGCTGAAGGTGACCACCGCCCGATATTATACGCCTTCCGGTCGCTGCATCCAGTTGCTCGACTACAGCAAACGCAATCCCGACGGCAGCGCAGGCAGCATCCCCGATTCGCTGCGCAATGCCTTCAAAACCAAAAAAGGTCGCACCGTGTATGACGGAGGTGGCGTACGCCCGGATGTGGTGGTGGAAGACCCCTGGAACAAAGGCATCTACAAATTGCTGAACGAACGGCAGCTCTTGTTCCAGTTCGCGAACCGCTGGCGCAACAGCCACGACAGTCCGCCAAGTCCTGCGGCATTTACCCTGCCCGACGACGCGTGGAACAGCTTTGTGGAAGAAGCCGCTTTCGATCTGGAAATCCACCACCGCGAGCGCATGCTCAAACAGAGCAGGAGCCTCACCGACGATGCCGTCCTTGATGAACGCCTGCTTCCCGATACCAAAGAAGCCTCACGGCGCGCCTTCAGCGACAAGCTGAATGCAGAACGCAAAGGCATTCAATACCGCCTGGAACTGGAGATTGTGAGCCGCTTCTTCTATGACCGCGCCGAATACGAAAAAGGGCTGCGCCAGGATCCGGATGTACTCAAAGCATCGTCCCTGCTTGGCGACAAGTCCTCCTACGAAAAGCTGCTGCGTCCATGAGCCTGCTGTGGTGGATATTGCTGCCGCTGATTGGCTCGCTGGGCGGATTCTTGGCCGGGATGCTGGGTGTAGGTGGAGGCGTCATCTTCATTCCCATCCTGCAGCACCTGTTTGCATTACAACATTTAGAAGGCGCTGAACTGGTGCGCTTCACCCTGGCCAATTCCATCCTACTGGTGGCACTCAGCGGCCTGGCCGGCAGTCGTCGCCAATACCTCATGGGCAACTTCTTCCCGGGAGCCGTGCTGGCCACAGGCCTTGCCGGCATGTGCAGCGCCTGGGGACTTTCCTGGCTCATCAACCGCTCCGATTGGTACCACAGGGAAGATTTCCTGCTGGTATTCCTCCTTTTCCTGCTGATCAGCGTGTGGAACATGCTCTTTGGGAAGAAGGAAGGTGCCGTCGGAACCATCAATCTGGAACCCAAAGCAGGCTGGTCGTCGGTAGCCGTTGGACTGGTGGCCGGATGTGTGATGGCGCTCAGCGGACTGGGCGGAGGCGTCATCATGGTTCCGCTGTTCCGCATGTGGCTGCGCTACGATTTGAAGAAAGCCACCTCGGTTTCCCTGGGCTGTATTCCCATCATTGCTTTGCCAACCATCATTCAGTACATGAGCGCCGAAGCACCGTGCATCCCCGGACTTCCGCAGTTGAACTACCTCATTTGGACTTTTTCGTTGCCCATGGCCGCGGGCGTATTGGTGTTTAGTCCGCTGGGCGTGCGGGTTGCACGAAAACTGCCTGCCGCCGTGTTGCGCAGTATATTTGCCGTGCTGAATTCAGCCATCATCATCAAAACACTGTGGGAACTTTACGGATAAAACTATTGCTGCCGCTGGCAATGCTCGCGGCTCCACTCTGGGCTCAGAAACCGGATAAACTGCGGGAAGAAGCGCTGACCAACTTCAAAAAAGACATCAGCTACCTGGCGGCAGATGCTTTGGAAGGAAGGCTTACCGGCTGGCCCGGAGAACAGCTTTCTGCCGAATACATCGCAAAGGAATTTGAAGCCCTGGGCTTGAGTCCGAAGGGTATGAACGGAAGCTGGATGCAGCCTTTCGACATTGTCCGCCTGCGCATCGCCGGAGGCAAATCTGCACTCAGCGTAAAGGTGGGCGACTCCATCGTGAAACTGCCACTGAACGCAGCCTTTTTTCCGCTGACCCAAAGCGCCAACCAGGCTCAGGTAAAGGCTCCGCTGGTGTTCCTGAACTACGGCATTGAAGCCGACAGTTTGGGCCACAACGATTACCGCGACGCCGGAGACCTCAAGGGGAAAATCGCCCTCATCATGCTGGGTTCACCCAAAGAAACCACGCCGCAATCGCCCTTTGCACCTTATGAAGATCTGGATTACAAAATCCAAACTGCGGAAAAACGCGGAGCAGCGGCCATCATCTTCATCCCTTCTCCGGATACACGGGCCAACCCTGACGGGGAACTGAAACGCGGAACCAACCCGCGTTCCATCCCAATCCTGTACGCCTATCGGTCGGTAGATGCGCTGAAGGCGGCTCAGGAGGCTGATCTTCAGGTAGATATAACGATTTTGAAAGGCCAGGGCCACAATGTGCTGGGCTACAAAGCGAACAAGAAGGCCCGCTACACCGTGATCATTGGCGCGCACCACGACCACCTCGGCTATGGAGAACTGGGCGGCAGCCGTGCACCGGGCAGCAACCAGATCCACAACGGCGCCGACGACAATGCCAGCGGAACCGCAGCCATGCTGCAGCTGGCGCGCACCATCAGCAAAGACAAGAAATTCAAAGCCTACAATTACCTCTTCATGGCGTTCAGCGGGGAAGAATTGGGACTGATTGGTTCCAAATACTTCACCAAAAATCCATCCATCAACATCAGAGATGTGGCTTATATGGTGAACATCGACATGCTTGGCCGCCTGGATTCTGCACGCAAAACGCTGGTGATCAATGGCACAGGCACCACGCCCGACTGGAAACGGAGCCTGGAAGCACTGCCCACCGACACCAACATCCTGCGCATCACCACCAGCGAGAGCGGCCTCGGCCCCAGCGACCACGCTTCTTTTTACCTCGAAAACATCCCCGTGCTGCATTTCTTCACCGGACAACACCCGGACTACCACATGCCCAGCGATGATGAAGAACGCATCAACTACGCAGGCATGTACGAAAGCTGGAAGTATGTGCTGAACTTCATCCGGAAGAACCAAAGCGGCGGAAAACCTGAATTCACCAAAACCAAAGACGTAAGTCCGGGGCGCAGTCCGTTTAAGGTGAGTCTGGGCTTGATGCCGGACTATTCCTTCCCCGGGCCGGGTTTGCGTCTGGACGGCGTAAGCGAGGGCAAGCCGGCACAAAAGGCAGGACTTCAAAAAGGCGACATCATCATGGCCTTGGGTGAAACACCGGTTGCCAACGTAGAAGGCTACATGAAAGCGCTTTCACAACTACAAAAAGGACAACCTGTTGTAGTACACTATACCCGACCAGGAATTGAAGGCTTGCAGCAAATTACCGTGAACTTGTAATTGCCTGTCCTCTTTTCTGACATTTCGCTTGATTGATATAAATTTTCTTCCTATACTCGAAGTAGTTCAATCATTCAATAATCTTATCAACTTAAACTATGTTAGAAAAAGAGTTTCAATTTTTCCTTGATCATCAGGCTGAATTAGTTGCAAAATACAGCGGAAAGTTCCTTGTCATCAGAGGCACGGAAGTCATTGGTGCTTATGATTCCGACGAGGAGGCATATTTTCAGACGCTGAAGAAGTTTGAGCCTGGCACCTTTCTCATTCAATTTTGCGAAGAAGGAGATGCTTCTTACACGCAAACCTTCCATTCCCGTGTTGCTTTTGTCAAATGATGGAACGGGCAAAAACATTCACAGCAAGAGCAGCAGGTATTTCAAAGGTTTTGGTTTCAGCGTGCGGCATTTGCCAAGCCTATGATCCGCTGAGTGGGCAACCCCACCCTGCGATTAAGCCATTCAATGCCCTTTGGGATACAGGAGCTACCGGAACTGTAATAACGAAAACAGTTATCGATGCATTGGGACTCATGCCTGTCGGGAAAACCAAAGTCCATCATGCCAACGGAACTGCTCTTGTAAATGCTTATTACATCAACTTGTTTCTACCGAACCAGGTTGGTTTCAAATTCATCCCTGTTACCGAGGGAGTTTTGGTAGATGACGCCAGCGTGCTTATTGGTATGGATATTATTACCAGAGGTGATTTTGCTGTTACAAATTTCTCTGGAAAAACCACCTGCTCCTTTCGGGTGCCTTCAGTTGCTGAAATTGATTTCAATAAAGATGAAGCTGCACAGGAAGCAACGCCAATCAAACCACACACGAACTTGGGACGAAACGCTTTATGCCATTGCGGCAGTGGGAAAAAGTTCAAAAATTGTCACGGTAAATAAGCATGCAGTAAACTTGCGCATAAAATGAAAATCACCGACCATATTTCCGGGCGCAACGGCCGTACCCTCTTCAGCTTTGAGATACTGCCTCCCCTGAAAGGCGAGAGCATACACAGCATCTGGAGCGGCATTGACCCCCTGATGGAGTTTAACCCATCTTTTATTGATGTTACGTATCACCGCGAGGATTTCATCATGCGCAAGCGCCCGGATGGCGGCTACGACCGAATCACCACGCGCAAACGCCCCGGAACCGTAGGCATCTGTGCCGGAATCCAAAACAAATACAAGGTAGATGCAGTGCCACACCTCATCTGCGGCGGCTTCAACAAGGAAGACACAGAAAATGCGCTCATCGACCTCCACTTTGTAGGCATCGACAACATCCTCGCCCTGCGCGGCGATGCGCGTAAAGACGACCGCTTCTTTGTACCTGAAGAAGGTGGAAATAAAAATGCCCTCGACCTGATCTATCAGATCAAGAACATGAACAACGGCATCTATCTGGACGAAGGACTGGTGAATGCCACCGTGAGTAATTTCTGCATCGGTTCGGCCGGTTATCCGGAAAAGCACATGGACGCACCCAATCTGGAAAGCGACCTGAATTTCCTGAAACGCAAGGTGGAAGCCGGAGCCGAGTTCATTGTCACACAGATGTTCTTCGACAACCGACATTTCAACGACTTCGTGTCCCGCTGCCGCGAGAAAGGCATCAACGTGCCCATCATTCCCGGAATCAAGCCGCTTACCACCAAAAAACAGCTGCTCACACTGCCCAACATCTTCAACATTGAAATCCCTTACGAGCTCAGCGAGGCCGTGCAGGCCTGCAAGGACGATAAGGAAGTGCGCGAAGTGGGCATAGAATGGTGCATCAACCAATGCCGTGAATTGGTCAAAAGCGATGCGCCGGTTTTGCATTTCTACACGATGGGTAAAAGTGAAACCATCCGCAGAATAGCCTCACAGGTGTATTGATGCAGGGAACGGTAGTCAAGTCCACCGGAAGCTGGTACCGCATTTTGTGCGAAGACGGTTCGGTGGCTGACGCACGCATCCGCGGGAAGCTGCGCCTTCAGGGCGTAAATACCACCAATCCCGTGGCCGTTGGCGACCACGTGCTGCTGAAGCACGAAGCCAATACCGACCTGCTGGTGATTTGCGATGTGCTGCCCCGCCGCAATTACCTCATCCGAAAAAGCAACAACCTGAGCCGGCAACGGCAAATACTGGCGGCAAACCTCGATCAGGCCGTGTTGGTGGTTACGCTCATGGCACCGGCCACTTCTACAGGTTTCATTGACCGCTTCCTGCTTACCTGCGAAGCCTACCATGTGCCTGCGCTGCTGCTCATCAACAAAACGGACATGCTCGCCGGTGCGGAAGCCGCCCTGGAAGCATTCAGCAACCTATATGCATCCTTGGGATATCCGGTGATTCCGGTGAGCGCAAAAACCGGCTACGGAATAGAAGCGCTGCATGCTATCATGTCCGGCAAAACCAGCCTCATCAGCGGACACAGCGGCGTGGGAAAAAGCACGCTCATCAACAAACTCATTCCGGGACTGGACCTGAAAACAGGCGCCATTTCCGCAGCCCACGAAAAAGGGAAACACACCACCACCTTTGCGGAAATGCACTTCCTTCCGGGTGGCGGCTCGCTGATCGATACTCCGGGCATCCGCGACCTTGGTGTAGTGGACCTTGAACCCCGGGAAATCAGTCATTACTTTGCAGAAATGCGCCCCCTGATTGCGCATTGCCGTTTCAACAACTGCCTGCATGTGCAGGAACCCGGTTGTGCCGTCATCGAGGCATTGGAGCAAGGCAAAATTGCGCAGGAGCGTTACTACAACTACCTAAGCATCCTGAACAATGAAGACGTATTTCGTTAAAGCCGCCATCGGCATCGGCGCATTTTGGCTGCTGGGCGCAGGAACCGCCTGTACCAGCCTGCACTTTGACCGTTTGCCCGGAACCCCGCACGGTCGCATCCCCTGGAACCTGCGCGGCACGTATTACATGGACGAAGACAAAAAGAAACAAGAACGCATCCAGGTTCAGGTTGAAGAATACCGGATGATCTGGAGCGGTACCGCAGCCCACGACTCCGACTGTTGCGATACCATGATGCTGAACCGGGACTTCCGGCTGCATGAACTTTCAGGAAACATCTACTGCCTGGGCACCAGCGATACTTTGGAAAACGGAACAGGCGTTTGGAACATCTCGGTCATCAAAGACCGCGGAAAGCGCCTGGAAGTGTATCCGCTGAACAGCGGAAAAGCCATAGAACAACACCTGGACGCCTGCCTCAACTCCCAAGATTCAGGAACTTTTAAAACTTATGTGATGGATGACGCCAGATTTTATCAATTTTGCAGGCGGAAACTAAAACGGAATCAAGCCGGTTATTTAATGCGCATGCCATGAGCAGCGAAGACAAAAGGCCCATCAGGGTATTAATTGCGAAAGTCGGGCTGGACGGCCACGACAGAGGTGCCAAAGTGATCGCCACAGCGCTGCGCGATGCCGGCATGGAAGTGATCTACACAGGACTGCGCCAAACTCCGGAAATGGTGGTGAGCGCTGCCTTGCAGGAAGATGTGGACGTGATTGGCGTGAGCATCCTGAGTGGCGCGCACAATACGGTATTCCCGCGCATCCTCGATTTGATGGCCCAGCACGATATGAACGATGTGCTGCTCACCGGCGGAGGCATCATCCCCGATGCAGATGCGCAGCAACTCAACGAGCGCGGCGTTGCCAGACTCTTCCCTCCGGGGGCTACCATGCAGGAAATCACAGATTACATCCGTCAATGGGTCACCACACACCGACCCTTCTGAACCACAGAACTACAACATGGCTTACGAACATATCCTTGCAGAAAACCGGAATGGCGTTTTGGTGATTGCCATCAACCGTGAAGCAAAAATGAATGCCCTGAACATCGGACTCTTGCAGGAAATCAAAACAGAAGTTGAAGCTGCACAACAGGACGAGCAAGTAAAAGGCATCATCATCACTGGTACCGGAAACAAAGCCTTTGCTGCAGGTGCAGACATCGCCGAATTCTCTGAATTCAATGTGATGGAAGGTACCCAGATGAGCGCCAGCGGCCATGAAGTGATGAATACCATCGAGAACTCCGGAAAACTGGTGATTGGTGCCATCAACGGCTTCGCCCTGGGTGGCGGCTGTGAATTGGCCATGGCCTGTCATTTCCGCGTGGCTTCTGAAAATGCCAAATTCGGCCAACCGGAAGTGAACCTGGGCGTTCCTCCCGGATACGGCGGCACCCAACGCCTCATCCAGCTGGTGGGCAAAGGCCGTGCCCTGGAAATGCTCCTCACCGGCGATGCGGTGAATGCACAAAAAGCCTATGACATGGGCTTGGTAAACCACGTGGTTCCACAAGAAGAACTGCTTCCCTTCTGCACCGCCATCATCGAAAAAGTTGCAGGAAAAAGTCCGTCTGCCGTGCGTATGGTCATTGACTGTGTAAACGACTATTACCGCTGCGGCATCGATGGATTCAAAAGAGAAATCTTTGAATTTGGTCGCGCCTTCGGCACGGAAGATTTTAAGGAAGGAACTACTGCCTTCATCGAAAAACGCAAAGCAAACTTCACAGGCAACTGACGATTTCCGATTCCAATTGTTGCTGTTGAAGTTGTGAGACCTGCCCTCTTCTTCCTCTTCGTTACCCTCATCATCCTTTCCATCGACTTCTACGTATGGCAGGGAGTGAAGGTGCTCATTCAAAACTACGCGCCGCGCACCCGAAACTGGATTCGCTGGATTTATTGGGGATTTACCGCCTTTAACTTCCTGTTGTTCTTCACCTTCCGCTTTGGAATGCTGCAGAACTTCCACCGTGCCAGCCTGCAACTGGTGTTTTTCCTCGCTTTTGCGTTGATCGTTGGGAAAATCATCTGGACGGCCTTTCTGCTCACCGACGACCTGATCCGGCTCATTCGTCTTGCGCTGCAGCAAACAGGTGTGGTTCAGGCAGAACCCGGCACGGCAACAAATTCGGTTTCCAGACTGAAATTCCTGTCACAGGCCGGAGCCCTGATCGGCGCAGGGTTGATCACAGCCATGACCTGGGGCGTAGCCAAAGGCGCGCATAATTACAGCATCCGCCGCCGCTCCCTGCGCCTCCAAAACCTGCCCGAAGCCTTCCGCGGCCTGAAAATCGTACAGATCTCCGACATCCACTCCGGAAGCTTCTGGAGCTACGATGCCGTAAAACGCGGCGTTGACATGATCCTGCAGGAACGCCCCGACGTAATCTTCTTCACCGGCGACCTGGTGAACGACCGCGCCGACGAAATGGAACCCTGGAAAGAACTCTTCGGAACCCTGAAAGCACCCTTGGGCGTGTACAGCATCCTGGGCAACCACGACTACGGCGACTATGTTCCCTGGCCCAACGCCGAAGCCAAACGCGCCAATCTGGAGCAACTGAAGCAAACCCATGCCGACCTCGGCTGGAACTTGCTGCTCAACGAACACCGCACCCTGGAAAAAGACGGCGCTTCCATCGCCATCCTCGGCGTAGAAAACTGGAGCAACAAAGCCCGCTTCCCGAAATACGGGAAACTTCAGGATGCCATGCGCGGCGCCGAACACCATGCGGTGAAACTGCTGCTTTCGCATGATCCCAGCCATTGGAAAGAACAAGTGCTCGGCAAAACAGACATTCAGGCCACCTTCAGCGGACATACACATGGCATGCAATTCGGCGTGGATTCGCGCTACTACCGCTGGAGTCCGGTGAAATATGTGTACAAGGAATGGATGGACCTCTACCAGGAACAGGGACAATACCTGTACGTGAACCGCGGCTTCGGCTATCTGGGTTATCCGGGCCGGGTAGGCATCCTTCCAGAAATAACGGTATTCACCTTAGAAGCAGCATAAGCAGGGCTTGCTTATGTTTGAAGGGCAGTTTGCCCCATGAGTACCAGGCCCACATTACAGGATGCCCGAAGGAAAGCAGAACACTACTGCGCTTACCAGGAACGTTGTCATTCCGAAGTGGAAAGCAAACTCATGGATCTTGGACTGAATGCTGAAGAACGCGGCGAGCTTATTTCACACCTCATCAAAGAAGGATTTCTGAACGAAGAACGCTTCGCCAGAGCCTACGCCCGGGGAAAGTTCCGGCAGCTGCATTGGGGGCGCATCAAAATTGTCCAGGGGCTGAAACAGAAAGGCCTCAACCAAACCCTCATTCAGCTGGCACTAACGGAAATTGCTGATGAAGATTATCTGGACGCGCTGCACACCCTTGCCGAAAAAAAAGCCCGCAGCCTGAAAGGCGCAGCATTGCAACGAAAAGCCTCGCTTCAGCGCTACCTGCAAGGACGCGGCTTCGAGGCCAACCTCGTCCAACAAGCGGCTGCACAGATACTCCGCTGCTGAAGCAAGGTCCTGCCCGGCTGCGGAAACTTCCCTGATTTACATTTAATTCGAACCAACGCGCATCATGTATCCTGAACTCTTCCATCTGGGCAACTTCACCGTGTATTCCTATGGGTTTATGATTCTTACCGGAGCTGTACTGGCCTGGTGGTACATGAAAAGAAAAACGAGCCGCTATGGGCTGCAAAGTGATGATATATCGGGCTTTTTCCTCCTTGCTTTTGCAGCCGTCTTTGTAGGCGGGAAGCTGTTTTACTATTTGGAAGATCCCCTGCGCTACATTCAAAATCCGGCAGCGATGCTGGAATCTCCCGGCGCCGGTTTTGTATTTTACGGTTCATTCCTGCTGGCTGTGCCGGCCTTTCTTTGGTGGTTTCGCAAACATAAACTTCCGGTATGGACCATGTTCGACATCATCGCCGGATGCGGCACACTGGTGCATGGCTTTGGGCGCATCGGCTGTTTCATGGCGGGTTGCTGCCACGGAAAAGTATGCGACCCTGCCTGGGGCATTCGCTTCACACATCCCGAAACCCATGCACGGCCCATCGGCGAACCACTGTATCCCACGCAGCTGCTCGAAGCCGCGCTGATCCTCGGCTTGTTCGGGCTGATGCAGTTGCTGCACAAACGCAAAAAGTTTGAAGGGCAGTTGTTTTTACTCTACGTTCTGGTTTATGCTGCCGGCCGCTTCGGATTGGAATACCTGCGTGGCGATGAATCGCGTGGCTATCTGTTTGGTGGGGTTTTAAGCCATTCGCAATTGATTTCCCTGCTGCTGATGGCAGCCGTAGGTGTCCTTTGGGCGTACCGGACACAAAATAAAGCCAGGGCTTAACTTCGCAGGCCATGCAGTTTGCAGATGTAATCGGACAGGATGGCCTGAAGCAACGGCTGCGCGACAGCGTGCACTCCGGCAGGATTCCGCATGCGCAGCTGTTCCTGGGTAAAGAAGGCAGCGGTGGCCTGCCCCTGGCACTGGCCTATGCGCAATACATCGCTTGCGAAAACCGCACGGATCAGGATTCCTGCGGAACCTGCCACAACTGCAGCAAATACAGCAAATACATCCACCCGGACCTGCACTTCTCCTTCCCTTTTATGTCGCCGGCAGAAGAAGCCCGCGAATTCCTTGAAAAATGGAGGCTGGCACTGCAACAAAACCCCTACATGGGGTATCAGGACTGGCTGTCGTTCATCCAGGACGGTCAAAAACAGGGCAACATACCCATCAAAGAGTGCAGGGCCATCATCCGGAATCTGTCGTTAAAGCCTTTTGAAAGCGACTACAAGGTGTTGCTGATGTGGTTTCCTGAGTTTCTGAGCACCGAAGGAAATGTGCTGCTGAAAATCATCGAGGAACCGCCGCACAAAACCCTGTTTCTGCTGGTGGCCGAAAACAGCGACAAGATTTTACCCACCATCCTTTCCCGAACACAGCTGGTGCGCATTCCGCCCATCGCTCAGGATGCCATTTCCGCAGCGCTGCAGCAAAATCTGGATTTGGAAGAAACGCAGGCCAACCAAATAGCCATGCTCAGCGAAGGAAGCTACCTCAAAGCAATGCAGCTCAGCCAGGCCACCGAACATGAACAGATGGACGGGTTTCGGGAGTGGTTCCTGCTGTGTTTCGAAGGAAACATGCTCAAAATCCTGAACTGGACCAACGAAAAAAGCACCACCGGCAGGGAAGAGTTGAAGGCGTTTTTCACCTATGGCCTGCATGTGCTGCGCAATTGCCTGATTACTACCTATACCGAACAGGGTGTAAGGTTGCCCGAAGCGGAAAAGAACTTCATCATCAAACTGGCTGCACGGCTGAATACACGCAGCATCGAAGCGCTCTACAAACTGCTGAACAGCAGCATCTACCACATCGAAAGGAACGCACATACCAAAGCATTGCTCATGGACCTTTCCATGAAGGTGCACCATCAGCTCAGAACCCAATAAAACCTTGGCTGCACAGGTGTTTTTTGTTTCCTTGAAAAAATCTTACAACGTCAGGCAACCTGAAGCAGCCGGCCTGCGACTATTTACCGAAACCATCCACAGGCTGGCTGCATGAGTACGAACAAGGAACATGTGGACCGCGCACTCATCCGCCGCTGCCTGGACGGAGAACCTAAAGCACAAAAAGAACTGTACGAACATTATTCCGGCAAGATGTACGCCTTATGCCTCCGATACTGCGACAACCGCGACACAGCAAAAGACATGCTGCAGGAAGGGTTTGTACGCGTGTTCCGGTCGCTGGCAAATTTCCGCCATGAAGGATCGTTCGAAGGCTGGATGAAGCGAATCATGGTGAATCAGTGCATCGAACAATACCGCAAGGAACAATCAGATCCCTGGTTCAGCGATGTACAGGAAGCCCACCACATTGGTGTGGATGACCATGCCTTCTCCCGATTGGGCATGCAGGACCTGATGCGCGCCGTGCAGTCGCTGCCCCGAGGTTACCGCACCGTGTTCAACCTGTACGCCATAGAAGGCTACACGCACAAAGAAATCGGCAACCAACTGGGCATCAGCGAAAACACCAGCAAAACACAGTTGCTGAAAGCCCGGAACATGCTCAAACGCATCATCACTGCTATGGAGGGCAGCAGCCATGGATAAGCAGTTCGACGACCTGTTCCGCAAACATCTGGAACACGCTGAAGTGCCCGCACCCGAAGGTGTTTGGGAGGCGGTTTCCGGACAGGTTGCCACCCAGGCTGCCGCAGGAACAGCAGGAACAGCATTGAGCGGCGTTGTCATCAAAGGCGCTGCCGCACTGCTCATCGCTTCGGCGTCATACTTGGCTTACCGCGCGTTCAACACCCAACCACAAATCAAAGTTCAGGCGCAGCCGCAAACCAATCAACCCCAGGTTGCCGCAACACCTCCTTCCCAAATGGAGGAAGCAGTGGAAACAACGATAGCCGAAACTCCGGCGCTGCAACCCACAAAAGCGCCCCAACAAGCAATCGCCATTCAGCCAATCATCGAATGCAACGGTGTGGACATCGCTGATTATGTGACAGCTTCAGACAATACAGATGTGCCTGCAGGCAAACAACCGTTGACCGGACAGGAAAAGCAGACCGGCAATACGGAACAACCCTGCGCCTGGACACGCAACTTCAAGCCAAGGATCACTGCAGAAAGTTCAAGGTCGGTGGTTTCCATCCAATGCACCGATTCCTTTGCAGCAGGAACACAACTCACCTGGTTTTGCAACGGAACCGAGATTGGACAGGGACCAAGCATCCGTTATACCGTGCTCAACAAAGGTTCGGTGCGGATGAATCTGAAGATACAATTTCCATCCGGATGCGCTGCAACTGAAGCGTTTGGCCCCATTGACGTGCAAGGTTGTGACCTAGAGAACAACTTGCTGATACCCAATGTATTTACGCCCAATGCCGATGGCATCAATGACCCATATCGCGTCTTGATTTGCGGCGCGGAATTGTTCCAGCTGAGTATTTACGACCGCAACGGAACAAGATTATTTACCAGCCGCGATCCGGAAGTAGGATGGGATGGCCGCATCTATGGAAAAACCGCGCCGGAAGGGATGTATATCGCCAAACTGCGATACCGTTTTTACGGACATCAGGAACAAGAAAAAACAAGCACTGTTTGGTTAAAAGGAACGCTACAACACTGATAAAGTCAATGGAACATCTATATTTGAAATTTCCCAAAAAGAGGAACACATCAATTCTTATGAACAGGTATATCAAAACACTTGTATTGTTGTTTGGTACTGCTCTGGCCATTGCTGCTCCGCGGACAGCTTCGGCACAGTGCCAGTTCACTTATGACGGTGCGCTGTGTGAAGGCAACCCCATCCGCTTCTTCGGAAGCCCGGCCGGAACAACCCACAGCTGGGATTTCGGCGGTCAGGGTACCAGCAGTCAGCAGATCACCACATTCGTGTTCAACACACCGGGTACCTACACGGTGAAGTACCAAACCACCATCGGCGGAAATCCCTGCCAATCTTCACTCAGCCTGCAAATCAAACCCAGGCCAACCATCAACCTGAAGCTGCTGAACCAAAAAACCCAGTGTTTCGAGGGCAACCAGTTTTGCTTTGTGGACAGCAGTAAGGCGGTTCCCGGCAGCACGCTGAAGGAAATGCGTATTGTGGTGAGCGATGGTCAGCTGCTGGTGCACAAATACACCACACAGCCTCCGCGCACCTTCTGCTTCGACTTCAAAGACGACCGCGGTGGCGTGGTTGATCTGACCGTTGAACTGGAAGATGCCAACGGATGTATCCGCCGCGATACCTTTAAAGCAGTGGGTATTGTGCGCGCCCGTTTGGGTATTCGCTTCACCAGCACCAAGCCGGTGAAATGTGATTCTGCACAGGCCTGTTTTGACAACCGATCCAACATTCAGCTGCAGGACATCAAAAAGTTCGTCTGGAACTTTGGCGATGGAACCCGCGACAGCACAAACTGGGGTATTCCCCGTTTCTGCAAATGGTTCAAAGGTGAGGGAACCTACAATACCACCCTTACCGTAGAATCCAATTTCGGATGTAAGGAAACCTTTACATTCACCGCTTCTGCACAGGTGTTTGAGGCACGTGCCAAAATCATCGCCGACCGCGATTCAACATGTATCACCGATCCAAAAATTGTTTTCGGTGTGGAAGGCGGCGCACCCAACGGTGCCACCAACTTCCTCTGGAACTTTGGTGACCCGAATTCAGGCCCACGCAATACCGACGACAAAACCTGGACCCCGGAGCACAACTTCACTGGCCTCGGTCCATTCCGGATCCGTCTTACCTTCAACCACCCTGTATGCGGACCGCGTACCTCTTTTGATACCATCCTCATCCTTGGCCCATCTTCAACCATTGAAATTCCCTTTGGCCGCATTAAAGAAGAAGAAAAGTATCAGTGTATTTCACGCGATACCGTTCACTTCCCGAACAACTCATCATTCTACCACAACGACCTGAATATGATGAACGACGACTCTACCTTCTACATTAAAGGCTGGGGTCTCGGACACAACTTCTCTCCAAAGCCAAACGGTCAGACTTCCGTAAGGGCAAATCCACAGGTGCGCAACCGCGACAACGTGGTTCGCCTTTGGGATTTTGGTGATGATTACGCTCCTCGTTGTACCACAGATACCAAAGCGAACAAGAACGTAGGCCGCAACTGCCGCTGGAGCCGTGACTCACTGCCACAGCACTTCTACACGCCCTGGGAAACCATCCTGCGCGATACCTTCATCGTTCAGAACCGCCCCATGCGCAAATCGCTGTTCGATGAAACCGATCGTCGCTGTACCACGGTGAACATCTTTTGGACGCCTGCAGACTCTGCAGAATACCGGAAGATATTCTACCGCACCGTACCGCGCTGTTATCAGGTGCGTCTGTTCCACCAGGACACCGCGCATCCATTGAAGTGTACCAGCGAAAACACCCAGCAGATTGCCATCATGCCTCCTTCCGCAAGACGCCTGAAGAAGTCTGCCAACACCATCGAATGCTTGGGTTCACTGAACCCCATGTACGGTGTTACCTTCGAAATTGAAGACACCAAGCCAGGTTGTACTCCGGGCTTCTTCATGATCAACCTGGACTCCGCCAGCGGACCGAACAACTGGGTTGGAACAGGTGGAATTCCCATGGGCGACAGGCCTCCGGGAATGCCGCACCCAGGTTACCAGATGGGCGGTTCTTACCCGAACAAATACTCTACTTACTACACCGCTTCCATGATTGCAGATCCTTCCGGTTGTGTTACCGTTGGTCTGATCATAGGTAATGGATTCAAACCAGGACCTGATCCTCGCCAGAAGCCAGAATGTGTGGATACCGTTTGGTACAACAAGTTCCTGTGCTTCCCGCTGCTCGACCCACGTTTCGACGTATTGTATCCGAACAAGAACCCCATCAAAATCTGTAAGTTCGATACCATCATCGTGCGCACCATCGGTGGCAACAAAACCAAAACCGATGACCTGGCTGATCAGACCTATTCGCTGTACACCAGCAATGCCGGTCGCAACTATGATCAGTTCTACCGCTTGAACCTTACCGAAGAATACAAGCGTTACGTTTACCTGCCTGGCAGCAACAAAACCAAGCTTGCCAACTACCTGATCCGCTACTACCAGAAAACTCCGGCCAGTGGTGTTCCTGTAACCCTGTGGCGCGATACCACCCTCACTTCCGTAATCACCAAGTGGGATACGGCTGCCGACATCACCAAAGCTTGGGATCTGTTCAAACGCGCTGTTGACCGTCTTGGATTCGACATCTATGAACTGACCCCAACACAGCTTGCCAAGATGATCTGGAATAACAAGGGTGTGCTTGGCCAGCCCGGAACCGGTGCCCGCGGTTGTATCGATACTGCCGGCTTCGGCGGACTGGTACGCTACTACGTGGTTCCTGACAAAGCTTCTCAGCAGATTCTGAACTACCGCGATACCAGCATCCGTGCCATGGATACCAATTACGTGGGTACCAAGATGTTTGCGAATTCAGTTCAGTTTGTTCCCGAGCACAACGGTTACTACATCCTTGAACTGCTGCAACGCAGCAACAACGGCTGTTTCGAACGCTCTTCAAAACGCGTGGTGGTTGGTTTCTACAATAAAGTAGCATACAGCGATACGATCCTGTGTGCCGGAACCAAAACGCTCACCGCAGAACCAACATTCCGTTACTTCTCCCTGATTCCTGAATTTGAAGGTCTCCTGAACCCCATCGACTACTGGCGCGATGCCAAACGTCAGGCGGATATTGTCAACAACAAGCCAAACCGCGAAAGCATTACCCGTTGGGACTGGGCGAAAGAAGACGATGATCCTGCAAACAGCACTACCATCTTCGGAAACTTCCCTTACGGTGCTACCGGCGTGGGTAATCCGAGCATCCAAATGGGTGGCGGTGCTACCAGCAGCAAATACTACAAAGACTACGGACTGTTCACCAGCCGCGTAACAACCGGTGACTCTACCGGATGCCGCGACACCCTGAGCCAGTCAATCTATGTAACCGGCGTAGAAGCAAAATTCGGACTCAACCTGTCTGTACCTTCCTGCAAAGGCATCGTAGAATTGTTCGACAGCAGCCAGGTGTTCGATCCCTGCGTAGCACGCCTGAAACGCAACTGCGACCGCATTGTTGAATGGCTGATTGATTGGGGAGATGGCAAGCGCAACAACAAGTACAGCGTGTTCAGCGGTGGTTATCCAAGCCGCGTGGCGCATGACTATACCCGCAACGGTGAGTTCACCGTGACCATGAAGGTGAAAACTGAACTTGGTTGCGAAGACAGCTTCGAACTGAAGATCAAGATTCCCGGACCTATACCTGTGTTCGAATTCAAGAGCAGTAACCGCATCTGCGTGGATGACAGTGTGAACTTCCGCAACCTGAGCGTGAACCCATCTGCCAACGCAAACTGGCTGTGGCGCTTTGGTGACGGCGAAGTATTTACCACTACTACTCCGGTTGACGTGGTACACAAGTACAAGAATCCAGGCATCTACTACGTGTTCCTCGACCAGTTCGACAGCCTTGTGGTGCCTCCTTCCATCCGCAGATACTGCCCCGCAACATTCCCCGACACCACCGAAGGCGGTCAGCCGGTAATGATTGTGGAAGTACTGCCCAGAAGAGATGTGGTGGGTGAAGTTGAAAAACAAACAATCTGCATAGGTGAACTCAACAACTTCATCGACAAGAGCGATACCATCTACAACAGCTACCTCTGGACCTTTGTAAACCGCAGCACCAATCAGGTGGATACCATCACCACGATGAACGACACGCTGAAGCGGAGCTTTGCCAACAAAGGTGATTACTATGCCATCCTGAGGCCGAACTTCAGGCCCACCACACCATTCCCATGGTGCTCCAAGCCTGACGATACCCTGCAGTTTACTGTACTCGGTGTAACCGCCGACTTCACCATCGACAGCACCAACATACCAACCTTCTGCTTCGACCACACACCTTCGATTGACGAAACCAAATACCGTTGGGGCTTCTACCACGACAGCGACATCACCGTGAAAGGTGGTCCATTCTTGGAAAACACCAACAAGCCGGACCAGATTGTATGTAACCAATACGACAGCGTGGGTTGCTGGTATGTATGTCTGATCGTAGAAAACGACAACGGCTGCAAAGACACGGTATGTAAGTTGGTGTGCAATACCTTCTTCTCAAAAATTGAGATCCCGAACGTATTCACTCCGAACAAAACCAAAGACGGTGTAAACGACGTGTTTGATATTCCGATTAAAGGTCATGAAATGTACGACCTGAAAATCTTCAACCGTTGGGGCCAGCGCTTGTTCGCCTCAGAAGACCATAAGGTTGACTGGAACGGACGTGTGAACAATACCGGCGCGGAAGCTCCTGAAGGTACTTACTACTACGTGCTCAAGTACCGGTTCAAGAACCAGGAAAAAGAACAAGAAGTGAGCGGTGTCATCACATTGATTCGCTGATCGGTTCTGAGCACTTAAAAGCAACGAAAGCCCTCCTGACGGAGGGCTTTCGTATTTTTGCACTACAGCAATGTACCACAGCGGAGACACCATCGTATCGCTTTCCAGCGCACAGGGAGCCGGAGCCATAGCCCTGGTTCGGCTTTCCGGACCGGAGGCCATCGCCGCGGTTGCATCGGTGTTCAGCAAGCCCCTGCACGACAAACCCGGCAACAGCCTGCACTTCGGCCGCATTTATCAGGAAACAGAAATACTGGATGAAGTGGTGTTGGCGCTGTTTCGTGCGCCACACAGTTACACCGGAGAAGATGTGGTGGAACTGAGTTGCCACGGCTCTTCGTACATCGTTGGGGAACTCATCAAACTGCTGTGTACCAAAGGCGCAAGACAAGCTGCTGCAGGTGAATTCACCCTCAGAGCCTACCTGAATGGCAAACTCGATCTGAGCGAAGCTGAAGCTGTGGCGGACCTGATTGCCAGCGACAGCAAAAGCAGCCATGAACTGGCCATCAAACAGATGCGCGGCGGCTACAGCAAAGCCCTGAAAGAGCTGCGGCAGTCGCTGATAGACTACGCAGCACTGATAGAGCTGGAACTGGACTTTGCGGAGGAAGATGTGGAGTTTGCAAACCGACCCAAGCTGAAGGAGTTGCTGCGGCAGTTGTTGACCCAGGTTGGTTCCATGCGCGATTCTTTCCATGCAGGAAATGCACTGAAACAAGGAATTCCGGTAGTCATCGCAGGAAGACCTAATGCCGGGAAAAGCACCCTGCTGAATGCCCTTCTGAAGGAGGATCGAGCCATTGTAAGTGATGTGGCGGGAACCACCCGCGACACCATCGAAGAGCGCTTTGTGTTGAATGGAACCACCTTCCGCTTTATAGACACCGCCGGGCTGCGCGAAAGCAGCGATGCCGTGGAACGCATTGGCATTGAACGCACTTACAAGGAACTGCGGCAGGCAGGCGTGGTATTGTATGTTTTTGATGGAAGTTCCACCACTCCTGAATCGCTGAAAGTCGAACTCGACGCGCTGGAAACAAATGCATCCATGGTCATTCCGGTATGCAACAAAACAGACCGTATGGAACGGCACCACAACCTCATTTTTGGAACTATTCCAGGGGTGATTGGCGTTGCCGCAGCCACCGGGCACATTGAACATTTACTGGAATCGCTCCGCTCCATTCCCGATGCCCTGAAATCCAACCAGGGAAACATGCTGGTCAGCAATCTGCGCCACCATCAGGCACTGACCGCTACAGCCGAGGCCTTGGAAGCCGTTTTGAACGGATTAGAAACCGGGCTGGGCGGTGAACTGTTGGCCTTTCACCTTCGGGATGCCATCAGGCACCTTGGATCGATTACCGGCAGCATCGATGCCGATGAATTGCTTGGCTCCATATTCGGACGATTCTGTATTGGGAAGTGAGCTCCGGCCTGATGTATGAATCAAGTAATTTTAAAGAAAATCTAAGCGTTTGCCGGTCTGCACTCCGTCACACGGTTGTAAAAACGACCCTTAGTCTATAAATTGCCTTGCTTAATCGAAAGTTGCATCATGCAAAAACTTTTACTTAAGGCCCTGTGCCTTTGCTTTATGTCCACCACAGCAGCCTCTTTTGCCCAAAATGTAGGCATCAACGAAACAGGTGCTTTGCCCGCGGGATCGGCCATGCTCGATGTGAGTGCTACCAATAAGGGATTGTTGATACCCCGCCTCAGCCGGGCCCAGAAATTCCTCATACCTACTCCGGCAAATGGTCTGTTGGTTTATCAGACGGACGACACCGTTGGTTTTTGGTATTACGAACAAAACAAATGGGTTCCATTGATGCGATCCATCAACTTCGGCCCAGGCCTGAGTGGCGGATTCATTCAGGGAAAAGGCAGCGTTGATTTAAAAAAATCTGGTGTGATTGCCGGTACGTATGGAAATTCATTCGAATTTCCTGTGGTAAGCGTAAACGACTACGGACAAGTCACCCTGGTGGGAACACAAAAAATCCTGGACAACGATACCGCCAACGAATTGCAAACCCTGCGTTTGGTGAACGACACCTTGTACCTTTCTAAAAACAACAGTTTTGTTCCATTAAAAGGCTTTTGGAACAACAGTGGAAACAGCGGTTTGGATCCGGCCACACATTTTTTGGGAACAACCGACAATACCGCCTTGCGCTTCCGAACGAACAATCAATGGTTTGGGGAATTGAACCCGGTCAACAACAACATATCTTTTGGTTCAAGTACGAACGCCAATTCTTCAGGTTCTGCGAACATTGCCATAGGCCGCAACGTATTGAACGGCAACAATGGAGGACTGAACAATACAGCCGTGGGTCATCAGGCCATGTTTGCCAACAACTCCGGCTCCTACAATACCGCCCTGGGATATAATGCCTTGTACAGCAACGCTACAGGCGGTTACAATGTAGGCCTTGGATACGAATCTTTAAATAACAACACTTCAGGCTATTACAATGTTGGTTCCGGTTACCGGGCGCTGTATTCAAACACAAACGGAAATTACAATGTGGGCGTAGGTATGTATGCCATGTTGTACAACGTTGGTGGCACTTTGAATGCCGGAATAGGTTATTACACACTTGGAGCCAACACCTACGGAAATTATAATGCTGCGTACGGATCTTATTGTATGCCCAGCAATTCAAACGGTTACGGCAATTCATTCATAGGGTATGCTGCCGCTTACTACAATTCTACAGGATACTACAATAGCGGTGTTGGATATTATGCCGGTTACAGAACCACCACCGGATACTACAACTCTTCGCTGGGTTATTTATCAGGACCAAACAATGGTATTTTCAACAATACCACTGCCATAGGCAACAGTGCCACCACCACTGCGAACAATCAGATCCGTGTTGGAAACGGAGCGGTTACTTCCATAGGTGGCGTAGTTGGTTGGACCAACCTGAGCGACGGCCGGTACAAGACCCAAATTCAGGAAGACATTCAGGGTCTGCCATTCATCATGAAGCTTCGTCCGGTGAGCTACTTCCTGGACATCCGCAAATTCAATCAAACCCACAACCTGCACGACTCAGTATTCTGGAAAGAAAAATATGAGGGTGAAGGCATACGCCGCACCGGGTTTATCGCCCAGGAAGTAGAACAGGTTGCCAAAGAACTCGGCTTCAACTTCAGCGGGATTGATGCACCCAAAAACGAACAAGATGACTACGGCTTGCGCTATGCAGAGTTTGTGGTTCCTATGGTGAAGGCCATCCAAGAACAACAGGCACAAATTGAGGCGCTGAAAAAACAACAACAGGAATTGCTGGAACTCAACCGGAAACTTCTGGAAGAGCTTCAAAAGGCTGCTAATAAATAACCCCGTGCGTTATTTCTGGATGCTATTCGCAGTTCTGGGTTCGCAGGCCTTTGCGCAGGGTCTGGTGCAGTCTGGTGCCCACATTGTGGTTACCGATGGCGCCTTCTTGATTGTGGCGCAGGGCCAGGGGGATTACACCGCCAGAGGCGATGCCAGAATTACCTTGTCGGCAAACGCCCGATTCAGGGTTTATGGCGATTGGAACAACAACGGAAGCACACCCGTATTCACCAACAACAACGGCCGGGTGGAGCTTTGGGGGGTTAACCAAGTCATCGGCGGCAGCAACATGACCGCTTTCCCCGACTTGTCGCTGGTAGGTTTCGGCGCCAAAAGACTCACCCAAAACACACTGGTAGGCGGTGGATTCAACAAAGGCGGCTCCGGGATGCTGCGCCTGTTTGGCAATTCCCTGGACCTTCAAGGCAATACGCTGATCATCAACAACAGAAACCCAACAGCCATCATGTTTTCCGGTGCCGGGGGCATCATCTCCGAAAACCCTCCCGGATCGGGTTACAGCAAGGTGCAGTGGAACATCCGCGACGGCGTTGGCGGGCCGGTATTTACCGTTCCCTTCGTCACACGCACCGGCACACGCGTTCCCTTTGTATTCACCTGCAACACCATCGGGGTACAAACCGCTGCCGACTCGGGTTTCTTCCGGGTATGCACCTATCCTACAGCCAATGTTCCTGTGCCAAACAACCGGCCTTTACCCACCGGTGTGTTTCATTCAGAAAATGAATGCCAGGGCGAAAACAGCCAACGGCTGATTGACCGTTTCTGGGTTGTGGAAGATGCAGGCTACACCACAAAACCGGATGCCACGCTTTCCTTTACCTACGCTGCGGCAGAACTGACCGCCAGCAACAATACCATTACGGAATCCAGTGTGGGCGCAGTGAAATGGATGCCTGCCACCAACAGCTGGAACTATCCGCCCAAGGGAACGGTGAATACCACCAACAACCAGGTGGTGTATCGCGCAGGAACCGGATTCAGCGGAAACTGGACCATCAGCGATACCACGCCCTATCCCAAAGCGGCCTTCTCCATTACCGGAACCTGCGAATCAGACAGTATTCTGTTCAAAGACCAGTCTGGCATAGGTGCCACAGATAAAGTAGCTTCTTGGCAATGGAACTTCGGCAACGGAAGACTGGGCAGTGTGCAACATCCGGTTTCCTATTATTCTCCTTCAGGGGTTTATACGGCACGCCTGATCATTCGCTCGGAAAGTGGTTGCCAGGATACGGTTTATAAAAATCTGGTCATCATTCCGAAGCCTACCGCCAAGATGCTGGTGCGCGACACCTGCGAAAATGCCGCAGTGAAGTTCGAATCTCAAAGCTGGCCCGGCGCAGGGTTCATTACCGGAACATATTGGGATTTCGGCATGGGCGGACCACTGGTGAACGCCAAACAGGCCTCCTATTTCTACGGCGGCGTAGGCATTCCCACGGTTCGTCTGATTGTGTACAACAGCAATGGCTGCAAAGACACCGCCGAACGAACCTTGTTTATCGCGCCCAAGCCTTACGCGCAGATTAGCTTCGACAACGATTGTCAGTACACGCCCATCAGTTTTAAAAATGGTTCAGCCGCAGGCGGCGGAAGCATCACCTCCTACAAATGGGACTTCGGCAACAAACGCTTCTCTGCCAATCCCGACGAAACCGTAAGCTACGCGAAACACGGCTCCTATCAGGTAACAATGTCCGTACAAAACAGCTACGGCTGCGGCGATACCGTGGTGAAGCCGCTTACGGTTTATCCGCGTGCCATAGCCAAATTCGACTATACACCGGAAGAGCCGCGTATGCTGGAACCCATCCAATTCCGCAATCTGTCGCAATACGACAGTTCCTGGTACTGGGATTTCGGAGACCTGTTTTTCGACAACGTGGCATCACCCACGCACGCCTACGATATGTACGGCAAATACACGGTTACACTGGTTGCCAATACGCCTTACGGCTGCGACGATACCGCCATAGCCAGCCTGATTGCGCGTTCCAAACCCTTGTATTGGTTCCCGAATGTTTTCACCCCGGGATCCAGTGCAGGCATGAACGACCTGTTTGGCCTGTACACGCCGTCGGCCCTGCAAAATGCCATCACCAACTACCACCTGATCATTTACAACCTGTGGGGTGAAATCGTGTTCCAGTCGCGCGACCCGAAAAAACTCTGGGATGGCACAGCTGGAGGCAAGGTTTGTCCGCAGGGCGCCTACGTGTATCGCTGTACCTTCAACAACCCTGAAAACGAAATCACCGCCTTCAGCGGAGATGTAACGCTGGTGCGCT
>CAZPHB010000026.1:0-21299 GCA_964586595.1 uncultured Flavobacteriaceae bacterium
GGGGGGGTAAAAATCAAAATCGTCAAAAACAGACTGCTAACCCCTTGATAATCTGAACACTAACTATTCCAGAAAAAACGTTTTGGACAGCCGTGAGATGAAATAAGGTATGAGTTGCATGAGCGTGCTGTAGATAAAATTCATTTTAAGCACGAAAAGCCAGCGAACTGGATAAGTTGGAGCGGTGGGGTTCGCAATTCGGTGGGGGCAGGCGCCATGTGGTTCGAGAGCCTCACCATGACAAAATCTTACTACTTAAAACCAAAACCCAGTTCGATAGGGGCAGGCACGATGACAGGCTCCCCGAAGGCATTCGGCTGATGGCAAGTATGCGCCTTTCATCATGTGCAGCCTTGATTTTTTGGACAGCCGTGATTAGACTCACATTCAGAATTGTATATAAAACACATCCGCTGTGTATGCGCCAACCACCCCATATCCACCGGGAACATTGGAAAAGATGCCTCCGCCTTGCCCCACCGGACTTCCTAATAAAGAAAGGTGCAGGGCTCGGTCGTTATAATAGTGATATAAATCCTGGCCCATGCGCTCCAGAATCACCTTCATGCCCAGGGTGCGGTAATTGCCGTTAAAAGATGTTCTGGGGATATTAAAAGTGCCAAAACGCAGACGTTTATTCAGACCATTCAGTGCTTCATCCGTAAACAGTATTTCCGTTTTATTCAATCGGTTTACAGCATTGTAAAGGAATGCATTTTCACTGCCGCTGATTTCTTCTTTAATGCTAATCAGAATAGAATCTCTGCTGCCGCCATTATTCACGTAGCGATATTGGGTATGCAGGAGGTATAAACGGTAGCAATCTGCCGTAGCGGCGGTGTCGCTCAGGTTAAAACTGATGCTGAAGTAGCGGCCGCCCGGAGGCATAAGGATGCTGGCCGTATCAGGATTAATGAGTGATACTTTTCCCGGAATCTGAACAGGTATTTGCCAGGACTGCTCCGGGTGATTCACAACCAGGGAAATTCGCGCTCCGGCAGCAGGCGAGGTGGCCGCTGAACCATACTTTCCGGCTGACTGATAAAGGGCACTCCCCACCTGATTTCCATTGCGGTACCAGCGGATATCTGCGTCGGACACAGGCGCAAGCGGTTCAGGATCTGTGACTAACTGGGTTTTCCAGTAGTAAAACACCATAGGTGAATCCGGCGTGATGAACGCGTAGAACACCGGAGCAGCGCGCACGCCGGGACCGGGATCCAGGTTAACTACTTCCTTACACGATGAGCCCAGTACACAAACCAGCATCATCCCCAATACAAAGCGAACACGGTTCAGCGGAAGGTCTAAAAAGTGATGCATGGTTCAAATCAATTCATGGTGGCGCGCCAACTGATGTTTGGAAGCAGCGGAAGAAAACTCACCGAATACAACCTTCTTTTTCCCTGATCATCGTACCCCAGTTGCAGGTAAAACGGATTCACCCGGTTGTAGGCATTGAATAAGCCCAGGCTCCAGGTTCTGGTATAGATTTTTTTCTTTTTCTCAAGACTGAAATTGATGTCAAGCCGATGGTTGTCGGGCGTACGATAGCCGTTCCGCGGACCGTAAATAAACACTTCTCTGAACGGCTCATCAGGCAGTGGCGCGGGATAGCGCTGAATGGGCTGTGTTACGGCAAATCCGCTGTTGTATGTCCATACAGCTGAAGCATGCACGCCTTTGTTAAACTTATGTGTAAGCACCACAGCCAGGTTGTGCCGTCGGTCGTAGCGGTATGGAAAGGGATTTCCTCCGTTGATTTCCGCAAACTGCCGTGTGGCGTGGCTCCAGGTATAGGCAATCCAGCCGCGTGTGCGACCGGTCACTTTCTCCAGCAAGGCTTCATAACCATAACTCAGTCCGGAACCTGCGGTGATGTTTTGTTCCCAGTTGATGCCTGTGGTGAGGTAATCGGCACCTTCTTTATAGTCGAGCAGGTTTCGGTATTCCTTGCGGAAGGCTTCCGCAGCAAACTGAAAGCGCTTCAGGTTGAGCGTGATTCCGGCAGAATACTGCCTTGCCTGTTCCGGACGGATGGAATCGGTACTGGGCACCCACAAATCGGAGGGCAATCCGAGGCTTGGGTTGCTGAGCAGATGGAAAAACTGCTGCATGGAAGAGTAGCCCACACGCAGCCACAGCGGCCCTTTGGCATTCCACTTCAACTGCAAACGCGGCTGCGGATTGATATACCAACCTTCCGGAACCTTAAACCCGGAATGATGCACGCCGGCCTGCAGCAGCAACCGCGCATCGGGTTGCCAGTGGAACTCATAGAAGCCAAACAACTCCAGGGCACTGCGCGGCTGATCGCCTTCCCGGGTGCTGCTGTAGGCCTGGTTTAACTGATTGGAGTAGATGCGTAATCCGGGTTGCAGCATCAATCGCGACGCCTGAAAACCTGTTTTTAGATTCAGGGAAGGACGCAAGGAAATACCGGCCTGGGCGCGCACTCCCGTTTGGTCGATGCCGGAAAGAAAACGGTATTCTGTGGTTTGGTTGATGCGTGCATTCAGTTTCAGGTTTTCGCTGTTGATGGTGAAACCTTGCAGGAATGAATACGCGTAGGAGGTGTAAAACGCCAGCGCTTCCACCTGAATCCCGGAAGCACTGTGGTAATTCCATTGTACCGAGCCCAGCACATTTCCCCAGTTGTTCTCCTGGTTGCGTCGTTCCCGGTTTATCGTACTGTCGTTACCATAGCGGCTGTAATCCGCATAATACAGGCGATCTGCGCCCACATAGGTTTGGGCATGCAGGCGGCTGCGCTTAGAAAATCGATGGGTAATCTTCAGGTTGGCGTCAAAGAAATAATATCCATTGGTGCCCAGCGTATCGGTGGCACCGCTCAGTCGGCCGAACACATCTGCCATAAAATCGAGGTGACTTCGACGCGCCGAGAGCAGCAGGCTGGTGCTGTTTTTCCGCAGTGGAATATCGAGCATCAGTCGCGAGCCGAGCACGCCCACCGAAGCAGCGCCTTTGAACCGCGAAGCATTTCCTTCGAGCGTGCGCACATCGACCATGCTGCTGAGACGTCCGCCCTGCGCTGCGCTGAAGCTGCCTTTATGCAGCACCGCGTGGTTTACGATGTCGTGGTTGAAAATGCCAAAGACCCCAAACAGGTGGTAGGCATTAAATACGGGAACACCGTCCAACAGCACGAGGTTCTGATCCGGACTGCCACCGCGCACATGCAAACCGAACAAAGCTTCGCTGCCGCCATAAGAACCCGGATACAGCATAAAAGCCTTCATCAGATCAGGCTCACCGAGCAAAAAGGGCAATCGCTGGGCTTTGGTTCTGTTCACATCAATTTGGTCCGATTGTCCGCTTTTGATGGGACGCACATCTTGCTGATCGGGCGCGTAGATGGTGAGTTTTTCCAATTCGGAAGCATCCTGAAGGCGGTATCCGCGCACATAATCACGGCCGGCACGCAGGGTATCGCGTTTCACCATATAGCCGGGATAGCTGATGCGCAGGCGTGAAGTGCCCTCGGGAAGCAGCAGGCTAAAATATCCATGTTCGTTGGTAAAGCACAGGCGCTGGCTGCCTTCCAAAGCTACCAGCACACCGGCCAGTTTCTCGCCTCCGGCGGAATCCGTGATGGTTCCGCTGATGCGGTATTCCTTCCCCAGCTTCCCCGGAGCCTTCAGCGCACGCAAGACCAATCTGCCTGAGCCTTCGTGCAGGTAGGTCAATCCTGCTTCCCAGAGCAATTCCTTCAAGGCATCGTCCAGTCGCCTGTTGCGCATGTTCAGGCTGTACAAACGGTCGGTTTGGATCAGCGCAGCGTCGTAGTGGAACGAAACACCTGTGCGCACCTCGAGTGTTGCGAGGATGAACGTGAGTGGTTTTTGGTCGAGCTGAAGGGTGAAGCGTTGCTGCAAAAGCTGATCCGCCTGAGCCGATAGCACATCCGCCTTGGACAGGCCAAGAAAGAGCAACAGCCGAGGCAGGAAGAACCTCATATCATTGGGAAAGTAACGGAAACAAAAAGGCAAGTGCAACTCCGGCCGTTTTTATTCGACAAAGCCGCAGCGCACATCATCGGCACAAACGCGGCATTGCGCCAGCTTAGCTTCCTTGCAGGTCGGCGTAGTTAAACACCTTCTTCAGCAATTCAGAACCGCGTTTCGCCGGGTTGGAACGGATGGCATTTTCTTCTTTCTCAATTTCAGCAAACAAGGCCGTGGTTGCCTTCTCGGTGACATAGCCTTCAAGGTCGGTTGTAACGGGCTTCACCAGCGGAATTTTATTGTACGCTGCGGTTAAATCACCCCAGTAGCGCGTAGCGCCAACGCTGTTCAGCGCTTCAGAGATGCTGGGTTTAAAGGCGGCGCGCAAAGCGGCTCCGGTGGTATTTCTGAGGTAATTGGTGGCCGCGCCTTGTCCGCCTTTCAAAATGCCCATGGCGTCGCTGAAGCTCATGTTGCTGATGGCATTCACGAAAATGGGTTTCGCCTGAAGCATGGCCTTTTCTGCGCCTTCATTCAGGGCCTTCACGGCACGATCCACTTCAGCACCCAATCCGATGGCGCGCAGCTTTTGTTCCATGCTGGCAACTTCCGGAGGAAAGAGGATTTTGATGAGGCTGTTGTTCAAGAATGCGCCGGGCTTTGCCAGTAAATCGGCGCCATTTCCGGTTCCGTTGCGCAGTGCCTCTTTCAGGCCGGCAACCACTTCTGACTCGGTGGGAATAGGATTGAGCTGGGCCGCATGCTGCAGGATGTCACAGGCCGGAAGGCTCAACAGCAGCGCGATGGAAAGGAATCTTGCTTTCATGTTCAAGGATGGACAAAAATAGTTCCAATTGCACGCACCTCAGGCCTATTCAGTGTCGTCGCCGGTGAGCATGCTGCCGAAGAGGTCGGCAAACTGCATGCTGCCATCGTTGAAGGTTTTGCTGAGTTTCGAGATGGCGGCAAGTCCGTGCAGGATCAGTTCCATGGCGGTGTAGATGTGTGCGGCCTGGTTCAGGTGCGGGAAGTATTTCAGTGCCAGATCGTACAAGCCGGGTACTTGATCCAGGGCTTTGCGGTATTCGGCGTCGTTCATGTTCAAGGAAAGTTCAAGCAGGGAACCTTCACCAAACCAACGGGTCACTTCGCGGTACGGATCCAGCGGCTTTTTGTCGTTTTTACGCGTCTTGCCTTCCACCGGACAATAGCGTGTGAAGCTTTCGCGGATGCTTTGGATGATGAGGTTCAGCGCCACATGATAAGGCCCTTCCAATTCACCTTCATACACCATTTCGATTTTACCATTGATGGCCGGAACCGCGGCGTAGAGGTCGGCAACGCGCAGCACGGTGCTTTGGTCGCCGCTCAGGATCATCCTGCGCTCGGCGGCGCTCACTACCTGCTCAAATACGGAGATGCTGAGGCGTGCTGAAACTCCACTCTTCTGATCCACAAATTCACTTTTCCGCGCCTGAAAGCCAATTTGTTCCATGAGCAGACGCATCAGCTCGGGAATCTCGACGGAGGCGCGCTGCGCCGCGCTGAGTCTGGCTTCCTGTGCCGTAATGGCCATAGAGGTTTCAATATCCTTAGGATAGTGCGTGAGGATTTGACTTCCAATGCGGTCTTTGAGCGGAGTGACAATGCTGCCGCGGTTGGTATAATCTTCGGGGTTGGCCGTAAACACGAATTGGATGTCGAGCGGCAGGCGCAGTTTGAAGCCTCGGATTTGCACATCGCCTTCCTGGAGGATGTTGAACAGCGCTACCTGAATGCGTGGCTGCAGGTCGGGAAGTTCGTTGATCACGAAGATGCAGCGGTGGCTGCGCGGAATGAGTCCGAAGTGGATGGCGCGGGGATCGCTGTAGGGAATGTTGAGGTTGCTGGCTTTGATGGGATCCACGTCGCCTACGAGGTCGGCTACCGACACATCGGGTGTGGCCAGCTTCTCTACATAGCGGTCGTTGCGGTGCAGCCAGCTTACCGGCGTGGCATCGCCGCGTTCGTTGATGAGTTGTTTCGAGGATTCCAGCAAAGGCATCATCGGATCTTCATTCAGCTCACTGCCTTCGAGCACCGGCACCCATTCATCGAGCAGCTGGGTCATCAGGCGTGCCATGCGTGTTTTTGCCTGACCGCGCAAGCCCAGCAGGTTGATCTGGTGGCCGGAAAGGATGGCGTGCTCCAGATCGGGAATAACAGAATGTTCGTAACCCAAAATGCCGGTAAATACCGGTTTTTGATCGCGCAGCGCAGCAATCAGGTTGCCCCGCAGTTCTTCTTTAATGGATTTAGGTCGGTAGCCTGCCGCTTTCAGTGCGCCAAGGGTATGAATGTGTTGATGATCCATGTTGCTGCAAATGGTACAATAATGAGGGAGAAATGTTTCAGGCAAGCGCAGAAAAGGCAGCACAAGAAACGCTTACTTTCACCACCACAACAATTCTTCAGCCCCTGCTGTAATGCACGGAGATTTGCGAAGTACTTGGGCCGTTGAATATACAGGGTTGCACCCTACTGTTTTTTACAGGAAGGTTTCCGGATGAACCACGCCATAGGCTTGTTTTTTCTGGTACTGGCGGTGTATTTCATCTTCAGGAAATAAAATATCATTCCATCCGGAGTTTTTCCTTAGACGAAGTTTTCGTTTACACCCGTGTGCGCATATCGATCTATGCTGCTGCATGCATGAATGAATGAAGTGAAAACCCAGGCAAAGCGTGAAAAGAAAAAAGCAAGTTGGAATTTTTACGGGCAAGGAACAGTTCTATTCCTGATAAGCTGGGGCATCATGGCGCTGCTCCTGAGCGGCTATCAGCAATAGCGGGCCGTGGAACTAGTTCAACAGGGCAACAGCCGGAGTATCTGCATTCATGCTGCCTGAACGAAGCAACTTATGTCTGGAAAGCATTCGGGTGAACAGCGTTTTCAAGCTCTGTCCATGATGTTGGAGTATTTGTGGAAACAAGCTTTTCACGGGATGTAGATTAGGCATGGCATTTACATCCAGGAGGTAAACAACATGGTCATGCACCCTAAAATCGCAGCGCGACATGTATTCCAATCCCACGTACTGATGTGCGGCAAGCGCGGCATTGCTGAGCTGTTCGCGCAAAGACTCATCTAATACCGGAAAAAAATCGCGTGTTGTTGTGCCGTACTCCTGGCCTGCGATGAACACTTCACGCTTTGGAAACGGAACAATTTCCACAGGTGGGAGTGTTTCGTAGCTCATACCTGTGGCATCGGGCAAAACGGCAACAGAGAACTCACGTCCGTTGAGGTAGGGCTGTACCATCCATTCTTCAGGGTTAAGCCTGTGGAATGTGTTGCGCAGTTCGACACTGCTTACGATGGAGATGTTGCGGTGACAACCTCCGGAAACAGGTTTAACGATATACATCCCTTCTTGAATTTCACCTTCTTGATTCAGTGAACGGGCTACAGGAAGACCAAAATCGCACAGCAGTCTTTCCACTTCCTTTTTATGTTGCGCCAGTTGCTGCACGTTCCCTCTTGCTGAGAGGTGTGGGATTTCGTGCTGGTCCAGCCAAGCGGCCACTTCCCATTGCATCATTTGTTTAAACCCGTAACACAGGTTCACCACGCAATAGTATTGCGACAGAAGATCTGCGAGCTCGGCACAAGGATCGATCATGTGAATGATGTCCACTTCATACTTTGGATTCAAGGATTGGCATACCTTTCTTACGGTTGCTGTGTCTATATTTTCCCGCCAGGGAGTAAAACGGCTGTCGGCATACAAGATGGCGATGTGTTGTTTCATGCGGGAACGATATTCCGTCAACACTTTTACCCCAATGTGATGGGGTTTTTATGATATGTTATAAGAGCCTCTGGTCTGTGAAACCAAGTGCGGGTCAGGCGGTTCGCACAGCAATACCTTTTCCTTTGGAAGCCTCCGTATTTTGCTAGAAAGCAACTATTTTTAACCTTTGAAAAATTCTTGAACTCATGAAATTAGAGACATCCTTTCGGTTTCTTATGATTGTGGGCACTTGTTGCCTGTTGCAGGAGTTGACTGCTCAAGACAGAATTCTTCTTCGTGACAGCACCGATATTCAGGGCAAGATTCTTCGCGCGGGCCGCGATACGGTATTGTACACCACAACGAACAGCGACGGCACAGAATATAAAATTGCCACCACCCGCATCAGCAGCATTGTTTATGAAAACGGATCAACGGCGCGTTACTTCACCGGACAGTCGAAGGCCTCATCAACCCTTGCCCTGGATTCCCAGGAACTTGCGCAACAGAAAATCGGCACACGCGCTGAGTTGGATGCTTCGCGCAATAACCGAACTTTCCCGGGCGGAAAGGTGGCCGGCGCGCTGGCCTTTTTCCTTACTCCGGTGGGCGGGCTGCTGCCTGCCGCGGCCATTGCACTGGTTACACCGCCTAAGCGCCGCTGGACCACCTTCGACAGCACCTACGCAAGCAACGAAACCTATGTGCGCAGCTACCGCAAAGAAATCCGCCGTGACAAGTTGCGCTACACCATAGCCCAATACAAACAGGGATCGTATTTATTTTGGGTCTGTGTGCTGATTGGCGCGGGCATCTGGCTGCTGTAAGCCATCAAACGAACAATACCGGAATACCTGCGGGGTTGTTGACCAGCGCTTCGCAATCGGCTTCGTAGGCTGTTTTTCCGAGCACCGGATACGACTGTCGGCTCAGCACCAGCAGGTCATAACCGCCCAGACCGAGGTAATCGTACACCTGATGACTGAGGCCGGCGCCAAAACCCTTGCGGACGGTAGCTTCTGCATGTACCTGAATTTCGGCATTGTGGAATAAACGTGCTGTGGCGTCCAGGGCTGCGGTATCTTCATGGCTCAGGTCATCCATGTTCAGGCCGATGTGGAGGAGTGTGGCCTGCCCGGCGGCGCTTTTCATCAGGCCACACAAGCGATGGATGGAATGCGCATCCCAGGGTGTATTGTTCAGCACGAGCCAGCGCGCCGGCAAACGCCGCGGCGTTTGCTGCTGCAACAGCAGCGCCGGGCAGGCCGTATCCGCCACAATACGCATGCTGTTGGCCCCAAACAACATCTGACTGAACCCATGTACCCCGTGCGTGCCAAAAACCATCAGTGCCGGATGCTCGTGGATGTAACAGCTCCTGATTTCCTGAAACAAATTCCCCGACCTGGCAAAAGCCTTCGCCAATCCCGGTTGTGCCAGCTTCAACGCCCGTTCCCGCATGCGCGCTTGTGCATCCTCACATCCTTCAGCCTCCGCACAAATATGCAGTGCCGCCAGCGAGTACTTCAGTGCGTGTGCCCAAACACCGGCCAGTTCCAGTGCCTTACTACTTACCGGCGAAAAATCATCCAATACCAAAATCTCAGGGTTGCTCATCATTCGTTTTACTCAATACTACAAAAGCAGTTTATTCCCCGCGGCAAACCTGATTTTTATCGTGCGAAAACCTGCTTTTCCCTAGGCCCTGAAAACGCAGTCAAAGCCGGATCCCGGACACGCTTGCGCCCCGTGGTTTCAAAATTCGGCCAGCAACTGAATCTGAAAGCTGCGCGGCGGACGCAAATCCGCGGGCCGCGTCATGTACACCCTATTGGTGATGTTGTTCACCAGAAAGGCCAGCCGCGAAGCCGATTTAGGCCTGAAGCGCCATGCCAGCCGCGCATCCATGATGTACACCCCTGAACTGTTGTCCAGCCTTGCCCGATCCACGTCCAGGATGAACAGGTTGATGGGCAGCGATACAAAGGCGCGGTCGATGTTTTCAATCGGCCCATTGTATCTGAAGCTCCATCCGAGTTCCAATCGTTTGTAGCCCGCCTGAACATCCATACGGGCCATGTTGCGGTAGCGGTATTTCAGGATGTTGTTGTCGTCGCTGCGCGTTTCCCGAAAAGTGAGCTTTCGCCCCAGCGAATCCAGTCCATATACAAAGTCAGGATCTTCCACCTGCGGACTGGTCCAGGTATAACCGCCGAGCAACTGCCAATGCACCTTTCCCGTATGAAAATCACCACCTACGCTCAACTCGGCACCGCGCACACGTGTATTGCCCACGTTCACACTCATAAATCCGAAGCCAAACAGATTTCCCGGACCAATATCGCTGCTCCACTGGCTGAAGGTGAACTCCATCATGTTGCGGTAGCGCATGTCAAAAACAGAGAAATCGGTGTAGATGCCGCCGCCCTTTCTTCCCCAGAAAAGCCGCAGGCCTGCTTCACTGTTGCTGCCCGTTTCGGGCTTCAGCGATGGATTGGGATATACCTTTACCGGTCCCACGCTGGTTTTGATGAAGCTTTCCGCGATGGTGGGAAACCGATAGCCCTGCCCCCAGGAGGCACGCAGGTTCATAAAAGGCAACAGCTTGTAGTTCAGGCCCAGTCGAAATACCGGCTGTGCATCGGTGCGTTCATTCAGTCTGTAATGCTCGTAGCGCGCGCCGGCACTCAGGTTCAGCTTCTTGCCCACGTACTCAGCCTGCGTGTAGGCGGCCTTGTTCTCTGCCGTTTGGGTGCCGCTGAACAAAGGTGAACGTGTTTTGGCGCCCGACCAGACCGCACCGGCCGTCCATGATGTGCGTTTGCCGAACTTCCCATGCGCCCGGTATTCGCCGTAGCGCAACACGTTGGCATTGCTTTGGTCGCCGGAACTTGGGTCGTTGTTGGTATTCCGGTTGTCGATGCCCAATATCCGTCCGCTCAGGCTGTGCATGATCTTGCCGGTTTTCAGGCTGAGCCGCGGATCTATGCTGAATCTGTTGCTGTTGGTTCTGTTGAAGCCTGAATCCAGGGAAGTGTAACCAAGGGCATAGCTTTCCCAAAGCAGGAAGGAACCGCTGTTGTTGTTCATCACCGAGCCATCCAGGGTAAACGTTGCCTTCGCGGAGATGTTCCACACCAGGCCTGCGCTAACCCGAAGTCGTTCGCTGAATTCCTCCATGCGGTAGCCTTCATCATTAAAATAATTCAGGCCCAGCCGGTAGCCGATGTTCCCTTTTTGTTGCAGGCTCCACGCTGAAGCGCCTTGCTGCTTTCGGCGTTGACTGCTCCAGCGCAGGCCGGGTTCTTTCGGTTGATCGTACCAGCCGTAAAAGGTGTTGATGCCTACCCTTTGCTTTGCTGCCGGCTGCATGGTTTTGATGTTCAATACGCCGTTCAGCGCTCCGGAACCGTACAAAACCGATCCCGCACCTTTTTGCACATCCAGTTCTTTGATCCATTCTACGGGCACAAAGCTCCATTGCGCCTGACCGGCATCGCCACTCAGCATGGGCAAATCGTCCACCAAAACCGCCACGCGGCTGCCTGCGCCGTAACTCCAGCCGCTGCCGCTACGGATGTTGATCTGTCCGTCAACCACATGCACGCCGGGAATCTGTTCAGCGAGGTTGGACGGATCGGCCGGATTTCTGTTGCGCACCAAATATTGCTTCATGCGTTCGGAAGCCACCGTTTGGCTGCGCAGGCTCAAGGCGCTTTTGTCTTCCACCCTGATCAGTACCGGTCCGCCAATTTGCGCGAGCTCCGGAATGAGGGTTACCCGCTTCACCCGATCTATCGAAGATTCCCAGTCTTTGGGGAAAAATAACGGATAGCGCTGATTTTGGTAGCCATCCAGCCTGATGAACAGCGCGCCGGTATCGCCCTTTTGGAAAGCCACCATGCCCTGGGCGTCGGTGAGGAAGGTTTTGCCGCGATAGGTAACCATGGCTCCCGCCAGCGGAACTCCGTCCGGATCCTGCACCAATACGTTAAAATTCGGGTTTTGGGCAGAAGCAACAACACCAAGGAAGAGGCCGCAGCAGGCAAGCATTAATTTTCTCATGGAAGCCCTGTATTTTTGAAGCAATATATCACTATGAAACTACAATACTTCATCTGCACTTTGTTGTTGCTTGGTGGCGTTCAGGCGACACAGGCTCAGGTATGTATCCCTGATCAGTCTGTAAAGAACAAGCCCGTAGGCTTTCACCCGGACTCCATTCCTTCCGGAAAGGTCAATGTTCCCTACTCCGCCACCATCCACGTAAAAACCCCAAAAGACACCATGGTTACGCTGGGCGGTTTTCCGGTAAAGGCAAACATTGATTCGGTAAAAGTGCTGAAGGTATTGGACATGCCTGCCGGTTTCAACTTCATCTGTGACAATCCTCGCTGTGTGTTTGTGTACGACAGCATTGGCTGTGGCACCTTCAGCGGAACGCCTGCTTCCGGCGGAACATTCCCGCTGCGCATTGTGGTGCGCACTTTTGCTCGTGTTGGTTTCCCCATCACCCAGAATGATACCATCACCCGCTTTGTGCTGCGCGTGGAAGGTCCGAGCAATGTGTACCGCCTGGCAGAAGCGCAACTGCAGGTATTCCCGAATCCTGCCAGCGACCAGTTCACCGTGTTCATCCCACAAACCCTTCCCAACCAGCGCCTGCAGGTATTTACCTCGGACGGACGCAGTGTGATGTCTGCACAGGTGAATGCAGGCAACAACGTGTTGCGCACCGCTAACCTGAAACCCGGAACCTACATCCTGAACTACGGAAACTGGCGCAACACCCTGATTGTTCAGCCCTAAGATGCAGACTTACGTACAAATACCGCGCTGGAAGGGCGAGTTTGCCATTTTTCTGGTGTATGGTCTATTGGTTTTCGCCGTTACCATGATCAACCTTGCCCAGTTCGGTCCAAATGTGGCATGGATAACCCTGGGTGTGCTGTTGCTGCTGTTTGTGTATTTGTACCGTCGTTTTTCTGGAAACTACTTTGTTTCCGCCGATGAGAAAGGCATCTCCTGGCGGCAGAACATCATGTCGCAGTTGGTATTTATCCCATGGACCTATGTGGCGAAGGCAGATTTCCTGCTCTATGAAATCAACTTCATTGTGCGCGAAAGCGGGCAGGTGGTTTCCTTCGCTACCAGTGGTTTATCGGAAGCAGAAACCCAAGAGCTGAAAAAGGTGATTTCACATTATACCCACACCTACAGCACTTCAGACCCGGACGCCTGAAGCGGTATTGCTTTCAACCTCGCCATCGCGCATGCGCACCACATGCTTTGCATGATGGGCAATATCTTCTTCGTGGGTTACCAGAATGATGGTGTTCCCTTTCTGATGGATTTGCTCGAAGAGCGCCATAATCTCGTGTGAGGTTTTCGTGTCGAGGTTTCCAGTTGGCTCATCGGCCAGCAGCAAACTCGGGTTGTTCACCAGGGCGCGGGCCACGGCAACCCTCTGCCTTTGTCCACCGGAAAGTTCATTCGGTGTATGGTTCATACGGTCGGCAAGTCCCACATCGGCCAAGGCCTGTTCCGCTTTTTGCCGCCGCTCTTTTTTGCTCAAACCTGAATACACCAAGGGCAATGCCACATTGTCCAGCGCCGTGAGCCTGGGCAACAGGTTAAAGGTCTGAAAAACAAAGCCGATTTCCTTGTTGCGGATGCCGGAAAGCTGCTCGTCTTTCATGTGGGCAACCTCCTGACCATTCAGGACATAACTTCCCGCCGAAGGCGTGTCCAGACAACCCAAAATGTTCATCAGCGTGCTTTTGCCGGAACCGCTGGGACCCATGAGGGCCAGATAATCGCCACGGTTGATGTTCAGGTCGATGTTTCGCAGGGCATAAATGTCCTGATCACCTACGCGGTAAACTTTGCGGATGCCGCGCAATTCAATCAGATGACTCATGGGTCTTATTTGTTTTGGTCTATCACCTTGGGAACCCTGAAATAATCAGAATCTTTGGCGGGCGCATTGCGCAGTGCTTCTTCGTGGCTGATTTCCTGATGAACCACATCTTCGCGCAGCACATTCACCGCATCGGTCATGTAGATCAGTGGTGCAACACCTTCAGTATCCAATCCATTGAGCTGTTCGCACATCGCAACAATGTTTTCCAGGTCACTCCGTATTTCTTCGAGGGCTTCGCCTTCAAATTCCAAACGGGCAAGGTGTGCGAGTGCGCGTACTTTTTCTTCGGTAATCTTCATGACAAAACGCCTTGTTGCTTCAATTCTTCTTCAATAATACGATAAACCTGATCTTTCAGCGCCTCGGCATCTGCGACCGACTTGCCGTTGGTGGGAATGGGTCGATGGACAACCACGCGCATGTTTCCGGGATTTGCCACAAAAGTTCCTTCGGGCAGGCGGCGATGGTTGTCGATGATGCTCACGGGCACCACTTCGGCACCTTGCTCAATGGCCAAACGAAAGGCTCCGATCTTGAAGCGCCCCAGCTGTGGTGTATGCGAGGGAATGGTTCCTTCGGGAAAGATGAGGATGTTGCGACCGCGCGCCAGCAATTTCCCGGCCTCTACAAAGGCGCGGTGTGACGCCGTAGTGCTTTGGCGGTTCACCGGTATGTCTATGGTTCTGAAGAAGATGCCAAACAGCGGAATGTCGCGCAGCTCTTTCTTCGCCATGAATGAAAAGGTACCCGGCAACAAGGCCGCCGTGGTTGCAATATCCAGATATGAAGCGTGGTTGGGCACGAACACGTATTTATGCCCTTTCTTCAGCTTGCGCTGGAACACAATTTTGGGCCGCAGGAAACAAGTGATGATGATGAACCATGCCCAGCCACGTCGGTACAGATGCGCCAACGGATATAATTTCGGGTGGACGACAAACAGCAGCAGCAAGGGATAGGTGGGCAGGAAGTACAACGCCACCATCGCAAAGCAATACACGAAATACAGTCGGCCCAGGAAATTACGCACGGCTGTTTCCTCTGGAACTGAGTAAGAAGGTGGCGCTGGCCACCAGCATGCCGATGCTGAGGTTCATGGAATACTGCCAGCGCATGAACGAGCCCAGACTCATGTAAGCGTCCACATCAAAGTTCGCGGCTTCCGGACCTGCCGCCTTAATGCGTTGCACAAGCAGGTTGCGGTAGTCGTTCATGATGGCCGGCTGATTTTCCAGAAGGTATTCATAAGCCAACACAGACACGGAAGCGAGCAATGCGGACGTGAGCAGGCCTGCCAAAAGTGCTTTGCCCATGACCAAACCACCCGGCGTTTCGCGGCGCAGGGAACGGATCACCATGACTACGGCCACGATGCTGATGATGACACTGCCCAATACCGGAAGGGCTGAAGCGAGGGTGCGTTCGCGGTACAATCCGTTAAAATACTGAATGAGCAAAAGGGCGGCCGAGGCCGAACCGAAAGCCAAACCGTAAAGCATAACCTTTTTCAGCATGCTGCAAAGTTAATCAGGAACCAACAGCAGGAAATGTCAAAGCCGAAGATCAGCCCAGCTGATCATCTTCCCGGTCGCGGCGGGCGTACTCGTCGAAATCGTATTCTGGCAGGAGGTTGGATTTGATGAATCCAATGGTTTCCTGTAGGGCATCTGCAAACTTGTGAAAATCTTCCTTGTAGAG
This sequence comes from uncultured Flavobacteriaceae bacterium, assembly GCA_964586595.1. Lineage (GTDB taxonomy): Bacteria > Bacteroidota > Bacteroidia > NS11-12g > UBA955 > REEB481. The sequence goes on from CAZPHB010000026.1 coordinate 15,359, forward strand.
AAATATCTTGTTCTTTACCAATGCCGCATCATCTGCTCTATGCCTTTTACTCTCGGTGATGGTGATGAAATAGTCGTTCCCTTTGGTCGCTTTTACATCGAAGTAGTAGGTGCGCTTGCCGGCCCTGATGCGCTTGGAGAAAATCTCCTCACGTTCGCGGTCATGGTGTGAAGCGTCGTTCATCGCACGTAAGTGTTTTTTTGAAGAATAGCAAATTTAGACACGGGTTTGACAAAAACAAGTAGAAATAATTTTCTCAGGAAACCTGCATGGCGTGCAGCCGCGCATACGCTCCTCCTGCTTCCAGCAGCGTTTCATGTGTTCCCTGCTCGAGCAAACGTCCGTCTTTGAGCACCACAATATGGTCGGCATGCATCACCCCATGCACCCTGTGGCTGATGATGATGGCGGTTTTGTCGCGCAAGGCCTGTTTCAGGTTGGCGATGATGTTGGCTTCGGCCTGTGCGTCCACCGCGCTGAGGCAATCGTCCAGCAAGATGAGCTCCGGATCCGCGGCGAGCGCCCGCGCAATGGCAACCCGTTGTTTCTGCCCCCCCGAAAGGGTTACACCGCGTTCGCCGAGCATGGTCTGATAACCTTGCGGAAATCGCATGATGTCGTCGTGGATGCCTGCCATACGCGCTGCATGTTCGATGCGTTCCTGCGTGGCCACCTTGGCATCCAGCCCAAAGGCGATGTTGTCGAAGATGCTTTCCGAAAACAGAAATATATCCTGCGGAACATAACCCAGAACTTTGCGCATGCTGCCCGTTTCAAACGCATTCAGATCTGTTCCGTCCACCGTAATACGTCCTTCCTGCGGATCGTACAGGCGCATGATGAGCGCAGCCAGCGTGCTTTTGCCGGAACCCGTTTGTCCCAACACACCCAGCGTGCTGCCCCGGGGAATGTTCAGGCTGATGTGTTCCAACGCCGGCTGTTCTTTGTCGGGATAGGTGAACGTAACATCCTTGAGTTCCATCCGATCGTGAAACCCGAACGGAATGCCCGTTCCAGGCGCCAGGGGTTCTGCTTCGCGCATGAACTCATTGATGCGTCCCTGACTCACGGCGGCACGCTGCACCAGTGCGGTCACCCAGCCCAGCGAGGCCATAGGCCAGATGAGCATGTTCAGGTAAATCAGAAATTCAGCAATGTTTCCATAGGTGAAGGTACCCGCCGCTACGGCATTCCCGCCCAGGTAAACCACCAGCAGGGTGCTGATGCCCACCAGCAACATCATCAAAGGAAAAAAGGCGGCCTGGGCGCGGGCCAGACTCATCTGGTGCGCATAATACGCATCTGTTTCTTCATAAAAAGCACTGCGGAAACGGCCTTCTGCCCCAAACGACTTGATGACGCGAATGCCTGAAAAGGTTTCCTGCGCAAAGGTGGTCAGCCGGCTCAGCTGTTGTTGGATCTTGGTGCTGCGCTTGTTGATGATGATGCTCACCTTGTAAATGGAATAGCTCATCAGGGGCAAGGGCAGCAAAACGTACATGCTCAGGGTGGGATTGGTGTAAAACATGATGAGCACCACGGCCAGAAAGGTGAACAGGAAGTTCACGGTGTACATCACGGCGGGCCCCACGAACATGCGCACGTGGCCCACATCTTCGCTCATGCGCGCCATCAGGTCGCCGGTGAAGTTTCTGCGGAAGAAGGCCAATGGCAGCCGCTGGTATTTGCGGAAAAGGTCGTTCTTCAGGTCGTATTCCACATAACGCGACATGTTGATGATGTACTGACGCATCAGGTACATGAAGAAGCCCCGCAACACCGCAGCCAACAGGATGAGGCCTGCAAAAACCAGGGCTGTGCGCACGGCATCCCATTCCAGCAGTTCGAAGCCGGGATGATGCTGCACCATTCCGGCCAAACGCACCCGCTCTGCAGTTTCATCAAAACCCATGCGCACCAGCATGGGCACATACACCGCAGCAATATTGGAAAGGATGACGAAAAAGATGCCTGGCAACAGCCGCCACAGGTAACGTTTCAGGTAAGGCTTTAATCCGGATAATTCACGCACGGTACTGCAAAGGTGCCGCCAAGTTGCGGAATAAGTGAAATCAGGGGTGATTTTTGATTTAAAACCTTGATTATCAATACTTTAACAAAGATTGGTGCAACTTATGAAAAGCCTTACCTTTGCAGCCGTTTAAAACATGACCCAAACCCAAGGAAGTGCCGTTACAGAAACCTCATTTGATCTGTTCGGCAGGCTCGAAAACACAGGTCACGAACAGGTAGTATTCTGCCAGGACAAAGCCTCCGGTCTTAAGGCGCTGATTGCCATCCACAACACCGTACTCGGCCCCGGTTTGGGCGGTACCCGCATGTGGAAGTACAGCACCGAAGCGGAAGCCCTGAACGATGTGTTGCGCCTGTCGCGGGGAATGACCTACAAAGCCAGCATAGCCGGCCTGAATCTTGGTGGCGCCAAAGCCGTAATCATCGGCGATGCCAACCATCAGAAATCAGAAGCCCTGATGCGCAAATTCGGTCGCTTCGTGGAAAACCTGAACGGCAAGTACATCACTGCCGAAGACGTAGGCACAACCACCCGCGACATGGAATATGTGAATATGGAAACCGACCACGTGGTTGGTTTGCCGGAAGCCATGGGCGGCGGTGGTGATCCTTCTCCGGTAACCGCATACGGCGTTTACATGGGCATGAAGGCTTCGGCCAAACAAGCCTGGGGCAACGACAGCCTGAACGGGAAAACCGTAGCCGTGCAAGGCATTGGCAAGGTAGGCATGCATCTGCTGGAACACCTGCATCAAGAAGGTGCGAAACTGATTGTTTCCGACATCAACGCCGACAACCTGAAGCACGCTGCCGCCACCTACGGAGCTACCGTGGTGAACGGTGATGAAATCTTCGACCAAAATGCTGACATCTTCGCACCCTGCGCCCTCGGCGCTGTGCTGAACAGCAAAAACATCGAACGATTGAAGTGCCAGATCATCGCAGGTGCCGCCAACAACCAGTTGGAAGACGAAACCGTGCATGGCAACCTGGTGCGCAGCAAAGGCATGATCTACGCCCCTGACTTCGTGATCAACGCCGGCGGACTGATCAACGTGTACAGCGAATACACCGGTTATGTGCGGGAATTGGCGATGGCTCAGACCGAAAACATCTACCATACCATTCTGAACATCTACAAACGCGCTGCAGATCGCAACATCAACAACCAGCTCGCCGCCATTGAACTGGCAGAACAGCGCATCCACGACATGATGCTGGTGAAATCCACCTATTAAGCATCTATTTCCAGAACAAACCAACGAACCCTGAAGCGCATGCTTCAGGGTTTTTTAATGCCTGTACTTTCCTAATTTGCGCCCCATGCCTGCGCTACGCAAAGACAAAGCCTCGCTGCTCTGGCTTCCCCTGGGCAGCCTGCTCTTTCTGCTCATTGACGGAGGCCGTGGCTGGCCCGAAGGCGGGCAAGACAGCTGGAACCATTTCCTCTACGGACGCTGGGCTTTTCAACATCCCGAACTGTTTCTGGACCAGTGGGGAAAACCATTGTACACCTTGCTCATCAGCCTGCCGGCGCAGCTGGGTTTTCATGCGGTGCTGTATTTCAACATCGCCTGTACCCTGCTCAGCGGCTGGATCATGTATCGCTTTGCGCTGCAGCTGTACTGGAAACATCCATGGCTGGCGTATCCACTAACCTGGTTCACGCCTGTACTTTTCGGCAATACCGTTTCTGCACTCACCGAACCCCTGAATGCGCTGCTGGTGGCCTTGGTGCTTTTGCTCTTTGCTTCGGACAGAAAAACTTCCGCCCTGCTCGTCGCTTCATTATTGCCTTTGGTGCGCAGCGAAGGCTATGTGCTTATTGCTGCCATTGCCTGCTACCTGTTGCTCACAAGAAGCTGGCGCCTGATTCCTTACCTGACTGCGGGAACCCTGCTGTTGGCCATAGCCGGTGGTATTGGATCCGCCGACCCGCTTTGGATCATCCACAGCAATCCTTATTTGCGCTTTGACGCCGAAACGCGCTGGCATCCGGGCAGCGGCTCTTTCTTCCATTACCTGCACCAGCAGCGGCTCATCACCGGTACCGCCGGACTGATTTTGGCCATGGGCGGATGGCTCGCCTCTGCCCTGGTGCTCGGCGAGAAAACACCCTTGGGCAGGTTGCCTGTGCGCTTCAGAAAACGCCTTTCCGGAAATCCGGAACAAGCGCGGCTGGTTTTGCTGCTGGCCGGCGGCATGGCCTGTGCTTATTTTCTGGCGCATTCGTATTTGTGGTGGAGCGGCAGCATGGGCTCACACGGACTGCTCCGTGTTTTTGCCGTCATCGTGCCCTGCTTCGCAGCAGCGCAACACTTCCTGCTGCACCTGCTGTCCGGGCTTCCGAAGATGAACAAAATCCTGCCGCCATTCTTTTTGGCAGGCAGCGTTCTGTTGGGCTGGAACGCCTATCATACCGCCAATTACGCGATGCCCTGGGATTTGCGTAAAACATCCATTCCCGTGCCACCGCAGGCCAACACCGTGCACCAAAGCATGGCCTGGCTGAAGTCAAAGAAACTGGATCAGCGGGTACTCGTCCATCAGCTTCCCTACATCAATGTGCGTTTTGGCCTGGATCAATGGGCAAAACCTGAACAGGCCAGAACGTTCTTCATCTGGAGCATTGACTGGCGCGACAACTTCACGCGCGATTGGATGCCCGTAGGAAGCATTGTGCTGTACGACGGATACCACGCAGGCCGCGATGGCTTCCTGCCAAAAGACAGCATCATGAACAGCAAACGCTACGCGCTGTTGCACCACGAACCCTATACGGATGAAGCCGGGAAACCAAATCCGCAGTTTGACGTGTGGCTGTTTGAGAAGCAGCGCTGAAGCGCCTTTTATTGGTCGAAAGAAGTATCCGCTGCGCGGGATTCCCAGGCGGCGATGTCGGCTTCCAGCTGCTTCATCTTCGCCCGAAAGCCTTCAATGGCCAGCGGACCTAAAGGCAGATGCAAGGGCGGATGCTCGGAAGCAGCAGCTTCCATAATCACCTGCGCGGCTTTGTGGGGGTCGCCCGGCTGTTGTCCGTTGTAGCCCTGAATCTGGGCGATGCGCACACCGGCGGTTTCTTGGTATTCAGACATGATTCGGCGCGTGCGTATGGAACTGCTTCCGGCCCAGGCCGTGCGGAAAGGTCCGGGTTCCACCAGCATCACGCGGATGCCGAAAGGCTGTAATTCCTGCGCCATGGCCTCGCTCATGCCTTCCAGCGCGAACTTGCTGGCGTTGTAGATGCCCAATCCATTGGTTCCGCGGAAACCCGCGATGGAACTGATCTGGATGATGCAGCCACTGCGCTGCTTCCGCATCGAAGGAATGAGTGCCTGACACATCGCCAAGGCGCCGAAGAAATTCGTTTCCATCTGCGCGCGGGCTTCATCCATATCGGTCTCTTCGATGGCGCCGAACAAGCCATAGCCGGCGTTGTTCACCAGCACGTCGATGCGTCCGTATTCGGATAACAACGCATCAACCTGTTGCTGCACCGAAGCATGTTGATTTACGTCGAGCAGCACACCGCGGGTGAATCCCGGCCGAATGGCTTCATACGCCGCAATCTGATCTTCCCTGCGCAAAGTGCCCAACGCCAAATGCCCGGCCTGTGCCACTGCCGCTGCCAAAGCCCTTCCCAATCCCCCGGAAACTCCGGTAATCAGCCATACCTGCTGCCCTGTGTTCATGCGGGTGCAAAGAAAATCAATATTCCTGAGCCGCCACAGCGGGAAAAGCGGTGCGCGGAGTGGCATGGTGGGTGAGGCTCTCCAAGCCACTACTGCGGATTATGAAATGATTTAAGCGCGCTGGCTTAGCGTAATGGTGGCTGAGGCTCCCGAAGCCATCACTGCGGATTATGAAATGATTTAAGCGCGCTGGCTTAGCGTAATGGTGGCTGAGG
>CAZPHB010000026.1:21399-29713 GCA_964586595.1 uncultured Flavobacteriaceae bacterium
ACTGCGGATTATGAAATGATTTAAGCGCGCTGGCTTAGCGTAATGGTGGCTGAGGCTCCCGAAGCCATCATCACACAAATTCCCATTTGGGTAGGCTTCGAGTGCCTCAGCCACCGGGGTGATTTCCCTCCGTTACGGTGGACTTCGAGTGCCTCAGCCACCGGGGTAATCTCCCTCCGTTACGGTGGACTTCGAGTGCCTCAGCCACCGGGGTATTCTCCCTCCGTTACGGTAGGCTTCGAGTGCCTCAGCCACCGGGGTATATGGGCTTCGTACGGTTGGGTTCGGCTTCGCTCACCCACCGGTGAAACATAAAGTCAAAAGTGAATATCTGCGATTATTACCTATTACACCCCGCAGCAACGCGATATTTGCAATTCCCATCATGGCCAGAAAAACCGACCGCGACATCCCAAAGGCGCCCATCAACCGCAGCAACCTGATGCGGGGCATGCGCCTGTTTCGCTACATCAGCACCACAGACCGCTGGCTGTTCGCACTCGGAACCCTGTTTCTGCTGCTCACCGCTGCCACGGCCCTGCTCTTCCCCCGCCTCACCGGGAAACTGGTGGACGCGGCCATGCCCGGAAGCAACCAGGCCAGCACCCTGGAACAGCTGAAGGAAGTAGCCGTTTGGTTCGTGTACCTGTTTCTGGCGCAAGCCATATTCAGCTTCCTGCGCATCTCGCTCTACGTGCGTGTGACGGAAAACATGGTCTTCAACCTGCGCCGCGACCTGTTTCACCACCTGCTGCTGCAACCCATGAACTTCTTCACCCAAAATAGGGGCGGTGACCTGATGAGTCGCTTCAGCGCGGACATCAGCCAGATCCAGGATACCTTCACCACCCATATTGCCATGTTCCTGCGCCAGCTGCTCATCATCGCCGGTGGCGTGGTGATGCTGTTCTTCACCAGCATGAAACTGGCCCAACTGATGCTGCTCAGCATCCCCGTGGTGGTGGTGATTTCGCTGTTCTTCGGAAGATATATTCGTCGCATCTCCAAGGATGTGCAGGACATGACCGGGCAGAATAACGTGATTGTGGATGAAGTAATCACCGGCATCATGAACGTGAAGAGCTTTAGTAATGAAGTGTTTGAAAAGCGTCGCTTCGGACAAAGTGCCGGGCACATCCGCAAGGAAAGCATCTATCGAGGCATGCTTCGCGGTGCCTTCTCTTCCTTCATCATCGTGTGTTTGTTTGGCGCCATGACCTGGCTGATTTATATGGGCCTGCAACTGGTGCAAAGCGGCGATATGCGCATCGGCGACATGATTCAGTTTATGTTCGTGACCGGGTTTGTGGGCGGAAGCATCGGCGGTCTGGCCGAACAGTATGTGCAGATTCAACGCACACTCGGCGCCGTGGAACGGGTATTTGACGTGATTGACCGCGAGGGCGAACCCTTAAAGTTCAGCGAAAAGCCCATCAACACACGCTACCAGGGTCATCTACAGGTGCAGCACCTCAGCTTCAGCTACCCGAACCGCGAGGTGGAAGTGCTGCAGGACGTGAGCTTTGAGGTGAAACCAGGTGAGCTGCTGGCCATCGTTGGGCCCAGCGGTTCCGGGAAAAGCACTTTGGCCTCCATCCTGCTCGGATTGTACCGTCCTACGGGCGGCCAATTGCTGATTGACGGCGTGCCTGCTTCTACCCTCGACCTGCATGAGCTGCGCAGTAATATGGCGCTGGTTCCTCAGGAAGTGATTCTGTTTGGCGGCAGCATCTACGACAACATCCGCTATGGAAGGCCTTCGGCATCGAAAGAAGAAATCATCCGCGCAGCAGAACAGGCACATGCCCACAGCTTTATCAGCGGCTTCCCGCAAGGTTATGATACGGTGGTAGGCGACCGCGGCATTCGTTTGTCGGGCGGACAACGACAGCGTGTGGCCATTGCCCGGGCCATCCTGAAAGATCCTTCCATCCTGGTGCTGGACGAGGCTACCAGCTCGCTGGACAGCGAGAGCGAACGATTGGTGCAGGATGCGCTGAATACCCTGATGCACGGCCGTACCTCGGTGGTGATTGCCCACAGACTGAGCACCATCCGCAAAGCCAACCGCATCATTGTGGTGGATCAGGGCCGCGTGGTGGAACACGGAACACATGAAGAACTGATGGCGATTCCGGAAGGTTTGTACCACCGCATGTGCACCTTGCAGATGCAAAGCGGGCAATACGAGCTGGAATAATTCCGGTTTTCGACGAAGGTCGTTGGCAGGTAAACGCTTGACACAGCAAGGGTTTTGGGGTGCTCAGGCCGGTCCAAAGTTCGGCAGCTCCGCGACCATCGCCCTCCATTTCTTCGAGAAATCAATACTTTCGCCTTCCAACCCGATGCCAGGCATGAAACAACTTCTGAATCCACATGTACTCGTGAACAAAATCACACTTCTTGCAGGAATCTGCTTGTTCATGCAGCTGCAGCTGAACGCGCAGGACGTGATCACCAAAAGAAACGGCACCGAGGTTCAGGCGAAGGTTCTGGAAATCACTGCTGCAGAAGTGAAATTCAAGCGCTTCGACAATCCATCCGGGCCCTTGTACATCCTGCCGGTTTCCGACATCCTGACGATTCGCTACGAAAACGGCACCAAGGATACCTTCCACCAGATGCCTGTTGTCACCGCCATTGCTGCATCTTCAGAAACAACGCCGGCAGACAGCACTGCCCAGCCCATTGGCGACCTGCGCGTGCGTGCGGAACAGGATGCCCAGGAATATTATGTCGGAAAAAATTCCGGCTCCGGCTGGACGGCCTTTTTCACCGTGCTCACCTCCCCTTTGATTGGACTGATTCCGGCCGCTGCCTGCGCTTCTACCGAGCCCCAGAAAAAAAACCTGAGCTATCCCGACCCCGAACTGATGAAGCAATACGACTACGAAAAAGCCTATACCCAGAAAGCCCATAAGATCAAAAAACGCCAGGTATGGAGCGGCTACCTCACCGGCTCGGTGATGTGGCTGCTGCTGGTGGTGTTGATTGCGAATTGAGGGGAGAATGAGCAAGGCCAAGGAACTGCCTTATTCCATTGGTATCACGCAGTTTCCTAATCACATGGAATTATGAGCCAGCGCATAAGTAATCTTATCTACGCCTAATGCAAAGGTATAGGCTTCATTTTGTATGCTAAAAGAATTACCTAACAGGTAAACCATGCCGTCTATGATGATCTTTCGATCATGAAAACCTGGTTGATTGTCAACTGCCCAAATAGGTTCAAATCCAATCACTTTATTGACAACTTTTTTGAAATCGGTGTATTGCGTTATGTTCAGCATGTGATCAGGCTTTCCATCCCAGGCGCGTTCTGGTCTTTTCTTTAGCGTTTTATATCTTAGTTCGAGATACTTCATTCCCCGGCCCTTCGCTGTTCCCAAAATATCCTTGAGTCTATTTAAGTCAGCGGCCAATAAGTACGGATCTTCTATCACCACGTTCGTAATCTTTGAATTCCCTTTTCTCAGATAGTCAGCCAGCCATTGGTCTGGTTTGATTCTCGAACGAATATGAATTTGATTTTTTAAGGAACGTAGGTCATCAATAAAGATACACCCTGAAATGAGCTCTTTCATGTTTCCATATTCTTCTTCATTCAAACCTATCGCGAACTCTGGATAGTAATATTCACCGCTCACTCCAAAACGCCCGGATGCCATAAATTCCTCAATTCGGTCTTTTACACCAATTACCTTGCCTGCCAAGCGTCCTAATATTCTACTGTCAAAGTTTCTGAGTTCATCTAGTGGATCGCCAACGCTGTCAATGATAAATAAGTCAACTTCCCTTATGATCGTATCCAGAACGTTTGTCAGTATTACTTTCTTCAGGAAGCTAATTGTGGTGATTATTCTTATTCTATACATACAAATAAGATATGTTTTATAAACCTCGATTGGTCCACATACTCAAAATCAACGCATCGTTGGCAGCTACGGAGCTGAACGTCCATGGCAAGGGATGGTCCATAAATCCCAGCCTGTCCAACCTGATTGGCCTGCAACGAAACGCCCTCGCCTGACCATATTCATCAAGAGGCTCAAACGAGTTGATTACAACTTTATCGGCACTCATTTCTACAGATCTGAAGTTGTTGTATTTGTACATTCTTCTTACCAAATCCACCAGTTCTCCTTTGTCTTGCTCAGCACCACCTTCATGTACGCGCAACTGCAGCCTCCTCAACATATACTCAGAATGTGTTTCCAATACCACCGTGATGTTGTATTGTTCGACTAAGTCAATAATCATATCCATCAATTCTACCTGAAGACTCGGATGCAGGTTTAATTCAGGCTCCTCAAGGATCACCACTTTCTTTCTTTTAACGATACAATAAAAAAGAAATTCAATGATGAATGTCATGGACCAATAACCCATACCTATATTGCGCAGGTTGACTGTTCCTACTTCAATCTTTACATTTTTATGCTCAGCACTAATATCAATCACGGGAACAGCATCAAACCCAAGCCTCGTGTACAATTCCTGTCTCAAACTGTAATAACTCCTATACTCTTCCCTTGGCTTAGCAACCATTTTCCCGTCCACTAATTCCCAAGAATCCCCAGTGATATACTCACTACTGTCTAATTTGTCTGCTTCTGTCTGAACTTCGGCAAACAACTTCAATATCTTCCCTGTAGGGGATTCAATATCAACACTCGTTTCGGAAAAACCAATGGTCCTTCGCATCAAAACAGAAATATCCGGCAACTGTTTCAATAGCTCCTCAAAGGTTATACGTAAGGTGTTAAACACACGCTTTAACAGAAACTCCAAATGTCCTTTAACAGCTATCGTCTGCTTGTAATATTCCAAGTATTCTTCATCACTTTTGGGCTTTGGAAAACTGCTCCAAAGGAGGTGTAATCCATAGGGCCATATTTTTTCATCATGATTCTTATACAAAGTCGAATCCTCTAAAAACGTCCCGAAGTGTTTTCTCGATTTGACGCTGCGGTAGTGCAAACTGCATCCATGATTGTCCCAATCATAGAACTCTTCTGGCTGATCATTGTATTCAGGGGTGAAATCATTTCCCAAAAAAGACTCAAGCTCCCCCATCCTGCTTATTTCATGGGCAATGTTCAACAGGAACTGCCCTAAATTATCCATGGACACGTCATCCATTTCAAATTCATAAGGCGGACCTTCCGAATGCTCATCTTCCTGAACCTCGCTGACATCCTTATATCTAAACAAAATCAACTCTTCCTCATTGATTAATTCGAAGGAGTCTAATACGAATGAGGTGATATCCTTCCGCTTCACAGGTAATAGAGAGAAGCGATAGCCAATGACCTGCTTCATATCAATATCCCTTCCCGGATAAACCTTACTGTATAGCACTATTACTAAGGGTTTATCCTTATCCCACAATAACGCATGTGGGTTGAATCCTAATTCAGGGTAGTCCTCTATGGAAAGATGTGTTTTGTGTGGCCAATGGAATTCATCCCGTTCTTTATAATTGGGTTCAATTCGTAAAGTGTTTTGCAACAATTGCAAGACCTGCCATACGCTGCTTTTCCCGCTTCCATTTGGCCCAATAAACAAGGATAGACGCTCAATAGGAATATAGGTATAAGATGAAAAGGCTTTAAAATTCTCAATCCCGATTCCTTTTAATAAGTTATTCTTTGCATGTGTCATTTTTACTATAAAAAACCGAATGCAATATAGACGATTCAAAGACAATCAGTAGAAATATATTTAGAAAAAACCTATCATTAGAAGCAGTAACAGACATTCTGAAGAACTAAATCTAAATGCGGTTAAGGCATTTGCACATCTTATGTGCCTGAACTACATTTACACCCTCACATTTATTGATTAAGGTTCATCATATATTTTATAGTTTCACATGACCAACCAGAACCCGGAGCAAATAGCGCGCGACAATATCGATCGCCAACTTTCTGCCTGTGGCTGGATCATTCAGAACAAAGACCGCATCAACCTGAATGCCGGCCCTGGAGTGGCTGTGCGCGAATACTAAACCGATGTGGGTCCAGCCGACTATGTGCTGTTCGTTGACAGCAAACCCTAGGCATTATTGAAGCCAAAGTTAAAAGAAATCAAAACGGTGCAGGACAATATTCCAATCCGCCTGCCTTAATAAACGCTATCATAGAATGCGCAGGCCTTGAGCCAATGTAAACTATCGCTAATCCGGCCAACTATACCATCACCCGTGAAGAGAAGGAATTCCAGAAACTCCATACTTTTCAAGTTAGTCATTTTGTAGCATCAACAATACGAATGACTTTGATGAATTTGTTTCTTCACAATATCGATGATTTTGAAAGCGACAATTTCAACTCTCCCGCCGATGCACTCCTTTCCGACAGCGGACTGCGCGTGGATTACGCACTGGCATATCCGCCCTTCTGAAAGAAGAGCAGCATGGTCTCGAACAATGAGGAAGGCGAGCTTGACATTGAAGAACTCACCTACAATAGCTAAGACCTCTGATGATTAGCAGCAACAAGAAACTCAACTTTGTGCAGCATATACACACCATGCTCAAATCAGACGCGCGTGCTGCCGTGGTGCTGCCTGACAACGTATTGTTTGAAGGCGGTTCCGGAGAAAGTATCCGCAGGAAACTGCTGGAATCCACCGACCTACAATCCATTTTGCGTTTTACCCACCGGTATAATCTACAAACAGGGTATAAAGGCCGATGTACTGTTCTTTGAAAACAAACCAATCTTTCCTAAAGTACAGACAAATAAAAGTGGGCTATACGTCTTCCGGACAAACATCAAATTCTCTATAAAGAAAATTCTGATGCGCTTGGAGGACGATTTGCAGGACTTCATTATGTACTACGACCCTACCAACATCAAAAAAGCGCAAAGAAACCTAACTTCCGGAAACCAATCCCGTAAGTCGCTTGCTTAAATTCACCTAAGCCGACATTGCTGCACCCAACAAAAGCCTAACCGACCTCGATAATCTACCGTACCCAGATGTATTAGCCGGATAGATTGTTGAGAATTTGAAAGCAGGGATTGCAAGTTTTGTGGAAATCATGTTGATGTTAAGCGAGGGTTGAAGATACCCCGTTTTTCGAACCGACTATAAGTTGGAATTCAAAGGTGGTTGTTTGCTTTTAGATATTCAATAGGACTTAGGTTGTTGAGTGATTGATGTGGGTGATGTTGGTTGTAATCCTGTTGAAACTGCCAGGTGAGGTCACGTAGTTCCTCAATAGAGGCAAACAGGTAAGCATCGAGGATGTCTTCACGATAGCTCCGGTTGAAGCGCTCTACAAAGCCATTTTGCATCGGTTTTCCAGGTTTGATGTAGCGGATTTTAACGTTGTGCTTTTCGCAGAAGTCGGTGTAAATGGCAGATAGAAACTCAGGGCCATTGTCTGAGCGCAGTTCTGCCGGACGACCGCGATCGTGAAAGATCCTTTCCAGCGTGCGGCAGACGCTGATCCCGGAGTGAGAATAATCTACTTCCATAGCCAGTGCCTGACGGTTGTAATCATCGATAATGTTCAGGATACGGACTTTACGCCCGTTCATCAATGTGTCATGCATAAAATCCAAGCTCCAGGTTTGATTTGGATTCGGCGCTTGCTCCAACGCGCTCCCTACGCGTTGGGGTAAGCGGCGCCTGTGCTTCCTCCTAAGGTTCAGGTTCATCAGATTATACACCCGTTTTACGCGCTTGTGGTTCCAGAAGTGTCCCTCATTGCGCAGGCGATTAAAGTAATATGGGAAGCCTCTGGTGGGCTTCTGTTCAGCCAGATTACTCAGCGCTTCAATGATCGCGCTGTCGTCCTTTTTCGAGCGGTAATAGAAGACTGATTTCCTAATCCCGGTTGCTTTGCAGGCTCTGCTGACACTTACCTGATGGGACTGCTGCAGGTAAGCCACTAACTCACGACGGGCAGCAGGCCTTACCACTTTTTTGACAGCACATCCTTGAGCATCTTGTTGTCAAGGGCCAGTTCGGCGTAAATGTGCTTCAATTTGCGATTCTCCTCTTCCAGCTCTTTGAGCAGGCGCAACTGCTCACCATCCATGCCCGAGTACTTCTTTTTCCAGTTGTACAGGGTCTGGGGATTGATGCCCAGTTCGCGGCTGATGTCGGCTACCGAGCGGCCATTTTCGGCTTCTTTGATGGCCTTTACGATTTGTGTTTCTGTGAATTTGGTCTTTTTCATGTTCGTGGTTCTAAGTTAGATCTTCTGCCAACTTATAACCAGTCCGAATTTCGGGGGGACTTACAATACCGTTGCTGCTCTGTACAAGGAGCGCTGGAACATCGAAGTGTTCTTCAAGCA
>CAZPHB010000027.1:0-4519 GCA_964586595.1 uncultured Flavobacteriaceae bacterium
TCAGCCTTGATTTTTTGCTTACTTTTTCATCAAGGAAAAAGTAAGGAGAAAAGGAGGTTGTCGTAACTGTTCAGTATTGGATAAATTAGGCTTATACAGTAATGAATTGTTTTTTGTTGCTGCGCGGTTCCTTTTAAGAAAGGTTCTTGGTTTACTTCGATTATTGAAAACTACTTTGTCCGTCCTTCGACAAGCTCAGGATGACAAATGATTTACTGTGTGCCGCCGGTTTCTGCTTCGGGGGCAATCTTTTTCACCAATCCTTGCAACACCTTGCCGGGGCCGGCTTCGAGGAAGCGATGGGCGCCGTCGTTCCACATGGCCGGCACGCTTTGGGTCTAGCGCACCGGAGCGGCGAGTTGTTCCAGCGGATGGTGTTGCGTATGTCAACTGCAAGATGAGTACTTTCTCGACTGTTTTCTTCTGATAAATACAGTGTACTTCCGGAACGCTTTTGTTTCTTTATTGGGAAACATTAACTTTGTAAGAAGCAGAATCATGAAGGGGGGCAAGTTTGAGGTTCAGTTCCTGGAGGACGCTGTTGATTTCCTTGATCGTCTGGATGAAAAGGCAAGGGATAAAATCATTTACAATATCACCAGGGCAAAGTTCTCCAACGATGATGAACGCTTCAAGAAACTGAACGAGGATATATGGGAGTTTCGAACCTTGTTTAAAAAGACCTATTACCGTCTGTTTGCATTCTGGGACACAGAAGGAACAGAACAGACACTGGTCATTGCAACCCACGGTTTGATCAAGAAAACAGCAAAAACGCCGTCAGGAGATCTGGAAAAAGCGGCAAGGTTGAGAACACAGTACTTTAAGGAAAAGATGAAGAAACGATGAAAAAACAAGGATTAAAAACCTACAGCCTGTCCGAGGTCACCGACCGATATATCGGCGTGCCCGGTACAGAGAGACGAGAAGCTTTTGAACGCGAGTTGCGCCTTGATTTACTGGGTGTTGCCATCAAAGAAGCCCGTCTGGCCAGAAACCTTACCCAGGAGGAACTTGGAAAGCTTGTAGGGGTGCAAAGGGCACAAATTTCAAAACTGGAGCACAGCATCACCGATGCACGCTTTGAAACCATCCTCAAGGTGTTCAGAGCGCTGAACGCCCGCATTCATTTTCAGGTGGAGCTGGAGCAGGAATTGATAGGTACATACGGAGCATAATTAAGTTCTTCAGGGTAGGCTTTCCCAGAGGCTGCCCCGCATCGCTATGCTTGCGGGGCAAGCTGCTCGGGACTCCATGCTGTCGCCCGGGTCTCCATGCTGTTGCCCGGGTCTCCATGCTGTCGCCCGGGCCTCCCTACGGTCGCAGGATGACAGAGGCATTAGCGGCAGGCGTGATATCTATGTTCTCTTTCAAAAGCCACAGCAAAAGGACCGGCCTATAATGCTGGAAGGTTGGGAGCGCCGCAAGCAGGCGCTAATTATTCGCAGATTAATGAATGTACTTTTGGTATATACCGTTGCGCCTGCCCCGCAAGCTTGCGATGCGGGGAGGAGATCACCTGCAGCCCTTCGGCTTCGCTCAGGGTGACACATTCGGTTGATTGCAAGCGTATGACCTTCCAGACTTATCAGCCTTGATTTTTTGCTTACTTTTTCATCAAGGAAAAAGTAAGGAGAAATGAGGTTGTAGTAACTGTTCAGTATTGGATATATTGGACTTATTCAGTAACGAAGTGGTTTTTGTTGCTGCGCGGTTCCGTTTAAGAAAGATTCTTGGTTTACTTTGATTATTGAAAATCACTTTGTCCGTCCTTCGACAAGCTCAGGATGACAAAGGGTTCGTTGTTCTCCCGCTGCGCTATATTGGCTTGCAGGGTGACAGATTTATCACTTCCATAATTCTCTCAAAAACCAATCCTCTTCTCGGGTATTTTTGCCTGATGAACTGGTTCTGGGTGGCCATCGGCGGAGCAGTGGGCAGCGTATTGCGCTTCCTCATGGCAAGGCTGCTGCCTGTCGCCGGTTCCGGTTTCCCCATAGCGACGTTGCTGGTGAACCTCAGCGGCTGTCTGCTCATCGGCATGCTGGCCGTGGTATTGCCCCAAGGCTGGCCGCGCCTCCTGCTCGTCACCGGGTTGCTCGGCGGCTTCACCACCTACTCGGGCTTCGGACTGGAAACGCAACAACTGCTCGCCCAAGGCCGAACTTCCACCGCATTATTGTACCTTGGTGCCACCTGGATTGGTGGACTGCTTTGTACCGCCGCCGGCTGGAAAGCGGCACAATTTATGAACGCATGAAGACCATGAAATTCCGTGGCTTATTCCTGTTTTTACTGGTCCTTGTGGCCGCACAAAGTGGCTTTGCCGCGCAGATCCTCGTGCCGATGGACGAATCGCAAAAGGCCCACCTCAAAGCCTACGGGCTCACGTATTGGGTGCTGGCCAAAGGCGGTGAAGCGCAGTGGCTGCTAAACTACCGCGGCGGCAGCTTTATGTTTCCCCACAGCACCGACGCCGAAAACGAATGCAAAATCCGCGGTGTGGGCTATGAAGTCATCACCGAAGCCAATGCCAACGCCGTGCTGGCCACCATTTCCAATCCCGACGTGAACATGGAGGCGGTGAAGCTGCTCAAGGTGCCGCGCATCGCGGTGTATTCACCCAAGTCCAAACAGCCCTGGGACGATGCCGTGACGTTGGTGCTCACCCATGCCGAAATCCCGTACGATGTGGTGTTCGACGACGAAGTGCTGCAGGGCAAGCTCCTCCAATACGACTGGCTGCACCTGCACCACGAAGACTTCACCGGACAATACGGCAAGTTCTGGGCGGGCTTCTCTCAGGCGGGCTGGTACCGCGAACAGGTGGCCGAGGCAGAAGCCATCGCTGCACGCAACGGATATGCCACCGTGCAGCAACTGAAAGGCGCCGTGGCCCGCATGATCCGAGATTTCACCATGGGGGGCGGTTTCCTCTTCGCCATGTGCAGCGCCACCGATACCTACGACATCGCGCTGGCCGCCGAAGGCGTGGACGTCTGTCAGGATGTATTCGACGGAAGTCCGGCGGACCCGGCAGCCCAGCAAAAGCTCGACTTCGCCAAGTGCTTCGCCTTCCAGAATTTCCAGATTGAAATGAATCCCTACGTGTACGAGCACAGCAGCATCGACGTAAATCCGCTCACGCGGCGCATCAGCGAAGACCAGGATCTGTTCACGCTGTTCGAATATTCCGCCAAGTGGGATGTGGTTCCCGCCATGCTCTGCCAGAACCATACACGCACCATCAAGGGCTTCATGGGACAAACCACGGCCTTCAACAAGCAATACGTGAAGAGCAATGTGACCATCATGGGCGAAAATGCTGCGCTCGGCGAGGCCCGCTACATCCACGGCGAATACGGCAAAGGCACCTGGACTTTTTACGGCGGCCACGACCCGGAAGATTACCAGCACCACGTAGGAGAGCCGCCAACCGATTTGGCCTTGCATCCCACTTCACCCGGCTACCGACTCATCCTCAACAACATCCTCTTTCCTTCTGCCAAAAAGAAAAAACTCAAAACCTGAGGAACCGCGCCTCAGCCTTCCATCCGCATGCACATCCAGGAAATCAGCAGTCTTCAAAATCCGCGCATCAAGGAGTTGGTGCATTTGCTGGAGAAGTCGCGGGAGCGGCGCCGGCAGGGTTTGATGGTGGTGGAAGGTTTGCGGGAAATCTCCCTGGCTTTGCAGTCGGGTGTGCAGCCGCAGGCGATTTTTTTCTGTGGAAGACGAACGGCTCCGGAACAGCTTCAACCCTTGCTCGCGCGGGGCGGCAGTATGCCTTTGTTCGACCTGAAAGAAGAAGTGTTTGCGAAAATTGCCTACCGCGACGGTGTGGCCAATGCGGTGCTGTTGGGCAAATCACCGGAAACCTCGCTGGCGCAATTTCGTCCGCGGAATGGCCGGATCATCCTGATTGAAGGCGTGGAAAAACCCGGTAATCTTGGGGCGGTATTTCGCTCGGCAGATGCGTCCGGCTGCGGAGGCATTGTGGTGTGCGACCCCGCCGCCGACCTCTTCAATCCCAACGTGTTGCGCAGCTCCCTGGGTTGCGTGTTTGCCGTGCCTGCGGCTGTGTGCACCGCTGAAGAATTGTTGCCTTGGCTGCAGGCGGAACAGTACCGCCTCATCACCACCTATATGGACAGCCCGGGCGGCTGGACGGAATTGGATCTACGCGGAAAAACCGCCGTTGCGCTCGGCACCGAAGCCGTCGGACTGAGCGACATCTGGCGCGATGTGGCGGCAGCAAACCTCCGCATTCCCATGAAAGGGCTGATTGATTCTTTAAATGTGAGCAATGCCGCTGCGGTCATCATGTACGAACTGCAGCGCCAACAGGACGCTTCTCACGCTTAACTTTGCCCCATGCAACCGGATACCAGCAATTTTAAAATCCTGCTCATCATCAGCGAGTTTCTCGTCACCGGAGTGGTGTTTGCCGGCGTGTACCTGATTTTCCGGAATTTCAAAAAGAAAGAACAAGAGCAACGGGAACGGGATAAGGGGTTGT
>CAZPHB010000027.1:4619-21715 GCA_964586595.1 uncultured Flavobacteriaceae bacterium
GGTGAGCCCGAAATTCCTGTCATGGTGAGCTTGTAATTCCTGTCATGGTGAGCTTGTAATTCCTGTCATGGTGAGCCCGAAATTCCTGTCATGGTGAGCCTGCCGAACCATGTTGGTGTGGTTCGGCAGGCTCACCATGACAAGGATATGTTACTTGTCCCTAATATCTGTTTCGTGGTCAGTGGTTCGGCAAGCTCCATGACAAAGATTTGTTACTTGTCCCTAAAACCTGTTTCGTGGTCAGTGGTTCGACAAGCTCACCATGACAATGCCCTAAAACCTGTTTTGTGGTTAGTGGTTCGGCAGGCTCACCATGACAAAGATTTGTTACTTGTCCCTAAAATCTGTTTTGTGGTTAGTGGTTCGGCAGGCTCCCCCACAGCTTATTGCTATCGCAATTCGGTGGGGGCAAGCACCATGGTTCGGCAAGCTCCCCCACAGCTTATTGCTATCGCAATTCGGTGCGGGCAAGCACCATGGTTCGGCAGGCTCCCCCACAGCTTATTGCTATCGCAATTCGGTGGGGGCAAGCACCATGGTTCGGCAAGCTCCCCATGACAATCTTACCATGACAGCGGGAGCAGATTCATTCCTACTTCTTCACAACACTACATTCCCCATTTCGCCACCAACGCACTCCGGAGGCTTCGGCTTCGCATTCATTGCCGTAGGTCACGCTGTCGCAACCGCAAACGGGCAGGTAGATGCGGGTGCAGATGGCCTGAGGATTGATTTTGCTGCTGTCGATGCAGTTGTTTTTCTGTGGAAGTGGATTCGTGTTGTCTGAAGGGTTTTGTGCTGTCTGAGGTGGCGTGTGCAGTTTTTTGCTGCTTCCGCAGGAAGCCATGACGAGGATGGCCGCAATGAACCAGGCCGTTCTCATGCCTCGATGACGGGAATATCGCCTTCCACCACCAGCCTGCCGGCGGTTTTCGCGCGAATTTCGTCAATCGTTACGCCGGGCGCAATTTCTTTCAGCTCAAAACCGCGTTCGGTGATGTCGAAGAAACCCAGTTCAGTCACCACCTTGCGCACACAGCCCAAACCTGTGATGGGCAGGGTGCAGGCGGGAAGCAGTTTGCTCTGTCCGTCTTTGCTGGTATGCATCATGGCCACGATGATGTTGCGCGCGGAGGCCACCAGATCCATGGCGCCGCCCATGCCTTTCACCATCTTTCCTGGAACCTTCCAGTTGGCAATGTCACCGGTATCGCTTACTTCCATGGCACCCAAAACCGTGAGGTCCACTTTGCCGGCGCGGATCATGCCAAACGACGTGGCCGAATCGAAAAACGCGGCACCGGTAGCGGTGGTGATGGTTTGCTTTCCGGCATTAATCAGGTCAGGGTCTTCTTCGCCTTCAAAAGGAAAAGGTCCCATGCCCAATAAGCCGTTTTCGCTCTGCAAAACCACTTCCACGCCCTCGGGAATGTAATTGGCCACCAGCGTGGGAATGCCGATGCCGAGGTTCACATAATATCCGTCTTTAAGCTCGCGGGCGATGCGTTTGGCGATGCCGAATTTGTCTAACATGATTCCTGCAAATTTCTGTGTTCAGAGGTTTACGCCCAACTCGGAAATTACGTGGTCGGCGTTGCTCACATATTTCATCACGTACAGCACATAGCGGATGTCCACACCAATGCTGCGGCTGTATTCCGGATTCCACGCGAAGTCGTTCAGCGTGGCGGTCCAGGCGCGGTCGAAGTTTACGCCGATGAGCCTGCCGTCGGCGTCCAGCACCGGACTTCCGCTGTTGCCACCGGTGGTGTCCAGGTTGTACAGGAAGGCCACCACCACTTTGCCGGTTTTCGGGTCCTTGAACATGGGCGGAACGTCTTTCACGCGGAGCTTGTCGGCCTGTTCGCGGCTGAGCGCGTAATCGGGGACGGTATTGGCTTTTTCATACACACCGTCCAGGGTGGTATAGGGCGCGTTGTATTCGCCGTCGTTTGGACTGTAGCCCTTGATGTTGCCGTAGGTGAGGCGCAGGGTGGCGTTCGCGTCGGGCGTGAAGCCTTCCTGACGGTCGAATGCCTTAAGTTCGATGTATTTCGGCAGCAGGGAACGCAACAGGTTGTCGCGTTTTGCTTCGTCCATTTCTACCTGGATGAGCAGCGACAGGAGGGAAGCGGCCAGCTCGGTAAGTCCGTCTTTATAGGCCAGGAACTTTGCGGGATTGCTGCGCAAGAGTCCCATCATGGCGGCCGTATCCGACAGCTTGGTTTTCTTTTTCCAGGCGGCAAACCAGGTTTCTACATTGCCCATGCGGTCGATTTCCAAAGGACGCAGGTTTGAAGGAAGTGCCGCACAGCGCTTCAACAGCTCCAGCAAACAGAGTTCTTCGAACTCCGGGTCTTCGATGCGGTAGGCTTTAGCCGCTTCTTCCAGCAGTGATTTCTGGATTTCTGCCAGTTTGGATTTGTTGGCGGCATATTCTTGTTTGCCTCTGGCCAGCATCACCGCCAGGTAGTATTGTGGAACATCGTTCACCAAACGCTGCAACAGGAAGTTGCGGGGGAAGTCACCGATGCGTGCCTGATAGGTTTCGCGGATTTCCGGGAACAGCTTGTCGTATTTCATCCATTCCGGGGCGGTTTGGGTGAGGGCTTCCAGACGGGCGTCGCCAAGCTGTTTGTCCTGCAGCACATTGGTGCGGCGCAGGCCCTGGATTTTGCCGCGGAAGTTCTTTTCGGTATTGCTCAGGCCCTGGATGTCGTCGTAAAAGTTGGCGTAGCGGGCTTTGTTGTTTTCGCCCAGCTGCTTCATGAGTTTGATCTGCCATCCGAACCAGTCGCTTACGGCCGGCAGCTGACATTCCTGCTGGTAGCGCAGAAACTCATAGGGCTGATGGCGGAAGGTACGACCGGGATAGCCCATGATGAACACAAAATCGCCTTCACGGGTTCCGTTCGGGTTGATTTGCAGGTGTTTGGCAGGTTTAAAAGGAACATTGTTTGGACTGTAGGGCGCGGGTTTTCCGTCCGGGCCTACGTAGGCGCGCACGATGCTGAAGTCGGCGTTGTGGCGTGGCCATACCCAGTTGTCGGTTTCGTCGCCGAACTGTCCGATGTTCACGGGTGGCACATATACCAAACGCGTGTCCTGCAGGGTCATGTAGCGGAAAAGGGTATAGCTGCGGCCGGTAAACATCTCGGAGATTTCGATGCTCAGCTCGGGATTTTTTTTCTTGTCGGCTTCCACAATGCGTTTGATGTTGTTGCCGATGGTCTGGCTGCGCAGCGCGGGATCCATGTCGGCGTTGACGCCTTCCAGCACTTGTTCGCTCACATCCTGATAGCTCATGGTGATGCGGCAGGGGATGTTCACGGCGATTTCCTCGGTGCGGTTTTTCGCGGTGAATCCCTGCTCGATGTAGTTGATGTTCACGCGGCTCACGGCGCCTTCCACGCAGTGGTGGTTGGTAATCACCAGGCCTTCCTCGGAAACAAAAGATCCGGTACAGCCGCCCAGGCGCACCAGTGCGTTGGTGAGGCTTACGCCGTTGGGGTTGAAGATGGCTTCCTTGGGAATGCGCAGTCCGGCTTTGGCCAGGTCAACCCCTTGAAGGGCGCTGAGCGGGAACATGCCCTCATCGGTTTTAAAGGAAAGGGTAATCGCGCCACAGGCAGCCAATGCTGCGCAGGTGAACAGGGTACGAAATGCTTGCCGCATGGGGCGAATTTAGTTTTGAAACAGGAAACTCTTCCGCCGCAGAGGCGTCAATCTTCTTTTTCGTATTCCCGTTTCAGGGCCAGATAGCCGAAGGCGAGCAGTCCGCCGGTTATGATCGGCGCAAGGATGAAGGTGTAAATGACGGCGGGAATCAGGTCTTCTCCGGCCCCTGAACGAAACTTGGGCAGCGCCTGTTCCGCCACCAGATACCATCCGGCCAGCAGTCCCAGCGCCATCCAGAGGATGCCGGCATACGCGCGTACATGGTTCATCAGCGGATTGCTGCGCTTGCCGCTTCGCGGATGTACAGCAGCCCGATGAGCAGGCTTACGCCCGCCACGATGATGGGATACCACAAGCCTTCCAGGTATGGTTCTTTGTAGGGCAACACACCTGCTTGTTGCTGTGCCAGTTGGTTGGCGCTGATGGCTTTGCTGCTCAGGAAAGTAGCTATGGCCGGCAGCAATCCCCCGAAGATGCCGTTGCCGATGTGGTAGGGCACCGACATAGAGGTGTAGCGTATGTGCACCGGAAAGAGTTCTACCAGAAAGGCGGCAATTGGGCCGTAAACCATTGTGACCAGAAACACCTGCAGAAACACCAGCAAACTGAGTTTCCATTTCAGGCTGTTGCCGGGTTTCAGGTTGGTGTTGTTTGGGGTTGAATTCTTATTTTTTTGGGTGAAGCTCAGCGTGCTTCCGTCGGCGTAATGTTGACTGAATTTATAAGTGCTGTCGGGCTTGTTGAAGGTGGAATCGGTGTTCAGCAGCTGTACGCCTTGCAGCGTGCCGGCTTCATGCATTTGGCGGAAGATGGGACGGTATGCGACGACGGCCAGCAGCATGCCGCAGAGCATGATCCACTTTCTGCCGATGCGGTCAGACAGGTAGCCAAAGATGATGAAAAAGGGCGTGGATGCGAGCAGGGCCCACATGACCAGGGTGCCGGCATCTGTAAGGCCTATGTGCAGGGTGTTTTGGAGGAAGCCCAGCGCATAGAACTGTCCGGTGTACCAAACCACACCTTGTCCCATAGCGGCGCCGAACAAAGCCAGCAGTACATATTTCAGGTGGGTTTTCTTGCCCAGGCTGTCGCGCAGCGGCGATTTGGAAGTTGTTCCCTCGGCCTTGGCGGCCGCGAAGACCGGTGATTCCTGCATGCGTCTTCTGATGATGGCGGAGGCGAGAACGAGCAATGCAGAGATCCAAAAGGGAATCCGCCAGCCGTAGTTTTGAAAGGCGTCGGCGCTCATGCTGCCTTTAACGCTGATGATTACCAGCAGGGAAAGGAGCAGACCTGCCGTGGCGGTAGTTTGGATCCATGAGGTCCAAAAACCGCGCCGGTGTTCCGGGGCGTGTTCGGCCACATAGGTTGCGGCGCCGCCGTATTCTCCGCCCAGGGCAAGTCCTTGAAGCAGCCGCAGCAGCAATACCATCAGCGGTGCGGCCAGGCCGATGCTTTGGTAAGATGGAACGCAACCAATCAGAAAGGTGGCGCTGCCCATAAGCAGCAGGGTGGCCATGAAGGTGTATTTGCGTCCGATGAGGTCGCCCAGCCGGCCAAAAAACAAGGCGCCAAAAGGGCGAACCACAAAACCCGCGGCAAAGGTGGCCAGGGTGGACAAAAGCCCGAGCGTTGGATTGCCGGCCGGGAAGAACTTGGTGGCAATGACGGCGGCCAGGCTTCCGAAGATGTAAAAATCATACCACTCAATCAGGGTGCCCAGGGAAGAAGCAGTGATGATGAAGCGTAAAGAAGGTTTTTGCATGGAAGAAAGAAGTGTGGAAGCCGGAATGATGGAAGGGTCAATTCACTTTAATCGTGACTGAATCGGCAAACATTTCCTGATTCACGGTGGTGCCGCGGAAAATCAGGCGGCTTTCTTCAGGCCACGCAACCAGTGCGCTGTCGGCATATACGATCAGGCGTTCGGGGTAGTTGCCGCTCATGTTGTAGTAGGAATTGACGATGCTCAGTCCTTTTACAGGCAGCTTCAGCAAATTGGTATAAGCGGGGATGTTCACCCCGGATGCATTGAGCGGCTTGTTCAGCTGTAAGACGAAGCGAGCGGTGTCAAAAGGATTCGAAAAGTTGAAACTGGCCACTTTGGTATAGCAGACGGCCGGTTTTTTGTCGGCCTCTTCCTCGCGGCGGTTCACACCTACAGGAAGGGTGAAGCTCACGTAGCTTCCGTTGGGCGTGCGTATTTCTTCTGCCAGGATGTTGATGCCTGTGTAAATGATTTTGGTGGCGGGCGGATCTACGCAACATCCGCTGAGCGTGGCAAGGAGGCCACTGGTGAGGAGCAATCGTATGTTCATGAGATGAAGCTTGCCTGGATGAAACGGTCGAGTTCGGGCTTTTCGCGCCTGGCGGCGGGAATATCTTCTTTGGGGCCTTCCCAGAATACGCGACCCTGGTGCATGAAAACGATGTTTTCGCCTATATCATACACCGTTTTCATGTCGTGGCTGTTGATGATGGTGGTGATGTTGAACTCGTGGGTGATGTCGTGCAACAAATCGTCTATCACGCGGGAAGTGAGCGGGTCGAGTCCGCTGTTGGGTTCGTCGCAGAACAGGTAGTTGATGGGCAGGGCAATGGCGCGGGCAATGCCCACCCGCTTTTTCATGCCACCGCTCAGTTCAGAAGGGAACTTCTTGTTTACGTTTTCCAGGTTTACCCTTTTCAGGCAGAAGTTCACCCGGTCCAGGCGCTCTTCCTTACTCATGGTAGAGAACATCTTCAGCGGGAAACCCACATTGTCTTCCACAGAAAGAGAATCGAACAGCGCGGTTCCCTGAAACAGCATGCCGATTTCCCGGCGGATGCTGCGCACCTCTTCATAGCTGAGGGTCACAAAGTCGCGGTTGTCGTATAGGATTTCTCCGGAGTCGGGTTTGAACAGGCCCACCATGCATTTCAGCATCACGCTTTTTCCGCCGCCGCTGGCGCCAATCACCAGATTGGTTTTGCCTTTATGAAATACGGCATTGATGTCGAACAATACCTGTCTGCCGTTAAAGCTTTTGTTTACGTTTACCAGTTCTATCATAACAGCACTTTCGCGATTAGGAAGTCGAACACCAGAATCATCACGCAGCTGCGCACCACTGCACGGGTAGAGGCTTCTCCAACTTCTAGTGCGCCGCCGCTGGTATAATAACCTTCAAAGCTTGAGATGCTGGTAATGAGGAAGCTGAACACGGTGGCCTTCACCAGACTGATGAACACGGTGTACCAATCGAAGGTGTCGCGGGCGCCGATGATGAACTGTTCCGGGGTGAGGATGCCGCTGTATTTCCCGGCGATGAGTCCGCCGCCTATGCCCAGGAAGTTGGCAATAATGATCAGGCAGGGAATCATGATCAGGCCGGCAATGATTTTGGGCAGGGCGAGGTAACCTGCGGAGTTGATGCCCATTACTTCGAGCGCATCCACCTGTTCGCTTACCTTCATGGTTCCAATTTCTGAAGCAATGTGCGAGCCTACCTTTCCTGCCAGCACCAAACAGGTAATGGTGGGCGCCAGTTCCAGCAGGGTGGAATCTGAAACCACCGTGCCAATAACACTTTTGGCGATGAAGCCGGAAACCAGCTGATACGCGGTTTGAACGGTGGTAACAGCGCCTACGAAAAACGAAATAATGGCCACGATGGGCAGGGAGCCAATGCCGATGGCGTTCATCTCGTCAAAGGTGCGCTGCACATAAACCTTCAGCCGTTCCGGTTTGGAAAACATGTTGCGCATGAACAACACATACCGGCCCACGTCAAAAATCAACTTCATTCAGGTTGTAAATATAAAGTCACCCTGCAATTTTGCGGACATGTATCAGGTATTGATCACCGGAGCCACACGTGGCATCGGTCGGGCCATTGCGCTGGAATTTGCGTCACGGGGATGTAACATCGCATTTTGCGCCCGTGATGCCGCCGCAGTAGCTGCCTTTGAACTGCTGCTTCGTCACGATTATGGCGTGGAAGCGCATGGCTTCGCGGTAGATTTGAGCAGCAAGAAAGAAGTGCAGTCTTTTGCAGTCGTGGCCTTGGAACGTTTGGGCAGGCTGGATATTCTGGTCAACAATGCCGGCGTATTCCTGCCCGGTTCTGTTGGGGAAGAAGCAGATGGCGTTTTTGAACAGCTGATGGCGGTGAACCTGGCCGCACCGTATCATTTGACCCGCGTGGCGCTGCCCGAATTGCGAAAATCGCCACGGGCTCATGTGTTCAACATCTGCAGTACGGCAAGTATTATGGCTTATCCCAATGGAGGCAGTTATTGTATTTCGAAGTTTGGCCTGTTGGGCATGAATAAGGTTTTGCGCGCCGAAACCCAAGGCTCGAATATTAGGGTGACAGCGGTTTTGCCAGGTGCCACGCTTACCGACAGCTGGGCGGGCAGCGATTTGCCGCCGGAGCGATTCATTCAGCCCGTAGCCGTGGCCAAAGCTATTGCGGCCTGTTGGGATGTGAATGAATCTTCTGTGGTCGAAGAGTTGTTGGTTCGACCACTGCAGGGCGACATCTGAATATTGAAGCGCCTATCGTGCCCATAAAATTCAACAGGCCATTTATCAAGAATACAAACGGCTGGATGATTTTTTAGTATAATTGTGGCAATAATCCAGAAAGAATGAAACGTATTGTACTCGTGCTGGCTATGGCTGCCCTTGCTGGCAATGCCGTAGCACAATCACTCCGCGACGACAGGTCATATCCTGCCGGACCGGTAGTTGAAAAGAACCTGTTTAAAAAGAGTTACTCACTGAGGGACTCGAAGTCTGATTGGTTTGACCCTGCTGTGAGCATTGATCAGCTCAACTCTCAAACCACGTTCTTCCGTTCCACCATGTTCCCTGATTCAAACATCCTGACCCAGTATTCCAACGGATTGGGTGAAGTAGGATGGCATTCTGTAGGCATGTTGCTGGATCCCCGCAGCGTGATTTATGAAAGTTCACCGTTCAAAATGAGCCGTTGGAATACCTACACGGTAGATTCCATCGCGTTCCTGTACATGTATAGCCGCTGGAACCCAAATCCTGCCATCGTTGATTCTATCCGCGTAACTACCTTCACCGGTGCTGACGTGCTTACCTACACCAACCTTGGCCTGGGTACCGTTAACTACAACCGCCCTGAAAACCGCGCCAGCGGAACCACTGTTCAGAGCAAATTTGTAGAACTGAATGTGGAAGATACCATCATGAGCCGCTGGGGCATCATTGAACTGCCCATCGGACGCACGGTATTGGGTTCCAACAACGGTGCCAACTGGTTCGGCGCCAGCTTCAGCTACATCCCCGGCGACAAGTCTTACAGCAAGACTGAGCCTTTCGATACCCTCGATTGCCGCAGCTTCCCTGATGTAATCCGTCGTTTCAACCAGTTTGAATTCCAGTTGGCTCAGGACGCAAGTGCTTATGCTGAAAGCCCAACCGGAACTACCGGCGGTGCACGCATCCTGAACAACGGCTTCATGGTAAACACCGGCATCCGCTACGCGCTGTACACCGGCAACCTGGCACCCATCAACAACAGCTACTACGGTGGCACCTGGACCAATACCCAGAACCAAAGCTTCACCTACGCGCCACGCGTGTTGTTCAAGCTTTCTACCAACAACTACTCCGTGAACGATCTGACTCAGAACGGCGTTTCTGTGGGCATGCCTTACCCGAACCCAGCCAGCAACGGCCAAGACATCGCTGTTGATTTCAAATTGACCGGCGCTGCTGATGTTACAGTAACCCTGCAAGACCTGAACGGTCGCGTGATGCAGCACATTGCCAAAGGCAAATTTGCCGCAGGTGAAAACACCGTTTCCTTCAAGCCTGCAGGCCTGAAAGCCGGAATGTACCTGGTAACCGTGAGCAACGGTACCGGCATCAGCACCGGTAAACTGGTGATTGAATAAGCAATAAATCAATCCGAATAAGGATTGCCATCGAACGCCGCTCCGGAAACGGGCGGCGTTCTTTTTTTGTGCGCTGCAACCCTTGTTTCACAAGCAAAGGAACAGGTTGTTTGATGTATGATTTAGATGCAGATTTCTTGTCTGTACAGCAGTGCTTGTTCCGGACGGATTAAATGTGTGCAACCCTTTCGGGAAGTGGTTTGTTTTGGCTGATTCAGCGCAAGGTAAGGCGTTGCACCCTGCCGCGGTTTCCGGCCAGCCATAAGAAACGGCCACTTACGGCAACAGCATTGGCTCCTGCGCTGCTGAAGTGTTCCCAGCTGCGCCCATGGCTGCGGCTCACATTGGTTCCATTGGTTCCCGTACAATAAAAAAATCCGGTTTTGGGGTCAATGCAGGAACCGCTGCGGTATCCGTTCGGGAAGGAGTCGGCAGGTTCAAACCGTCCGCTGCGCGGATTGCGCCAGGCTGCGGTGGAATCACCTTGACGGAAATACTTATAATGCCCACCCAGAACCACCCCGTAATCACCGGCAAGGGTCATCGTATATGCGCCCCAGCCTGTGCCGCCTTTTAAGGGCAATGCCTGGATGTTCGTGCTGTCGCTGAACAGCACATCCTTGCCTCGGCGGGTGGACGTAAAGAATCTGGGAACGGAACCACCACCGCTCACCCATTGGATCAAATGCTGGTTGCCTGCGTGCACATAGGCAATAGAAGTGCCGCTTGCGGCAAAGGCGGCCTCACCATTGAACGCGGGCGGGTTTGGCCAGAATTCCTTCCAGCTTCGCCCTGCATCGTCTGAAACAAGAAGCAAAAAGCGCAGACTTGTGGTGTCGTGGTGAACGGGCATCGGATCCCCCAGGCAGGCGCCTGTTTTGCCATTGAAGTCAATGCCATCCAGGAAGATGCCGGGCGTATTGTTTTCATACACCGTGGTCCATTTTTTTCCGCCATTGCGTGTGGAGATGATCACAGCACTGTCGCCGCTGCTCATGGCTACCGCGCGACGGCGGTTCCAGGCGTGTATGTCCCTGAAGTCGCGGTTGGGGTGGTTTTCAGGCGAACAGTTGATCCAGCTTTTCCCGGCATTGGCACTGCGGAAGATGCTTCCGTTCGTGCCGCTCACCCAAACTATGTGCTCCTTTGCGGGAAATAAGCCTCGGAAATGTCCGCTGCACAGGCTGTCGGTTTTCGCGACATCGTATTGAGCACATGCGGGTGCAGTATGCCACAGTACAGCGAAAACCAGGCACCTGAACAACATCAGGAATTGCGTTTGCGGACGGTGCGTTGTTCGATGCGTTTTTCGTAGTTGCTGCCCTGGAAGATGCGCTGCACGAAGATGCCGGGAACGTGGATTTCGTTAGGATTCAGGGCGCCGGCAGGATGCAGCTCTTCCACTTCTGCGATGGTGATTTTTCCGGCCATGGCCATCATGGGGTTGAAGTTGCGGGCCGTTTCCTTGAAGATCAGGTTGCCGTGTGTATCGCCTTTCCATGCTTTCACAATGGCAAAGTCGGCGTCAAAGGCATATTCCATGAGGTAGGTTTTGCCGTTGAAGATGCGGGTTTCTTTTCCTTCGGCGACCTCCGTACCCACACCGGCAGGGGTGAAGAAGGCCGGGATTCCGGCGCCGGCAGCGCGGCAGCGTTCGGCCAGGGTGCCCTGAGGAATCAGTTCCACTTCCAGTTCACCGCTGAGCATCTGCCGCTCAAATTCTTCATTTTCACCAACATAGCTGCTGATCATCTTTTTCACCTGACGTTGCTGCAGCATCAGTCCGATGCCGAAATCATCCACGCCGGCATTGTTGGAGATACAGGTAAGGTTTTTTACGCCTTTACGCACCAACGCGTTGATGCTGTTTTCAGGGATTCCGCAGAGGCCGAACCCACCCAACATCAATGTCATTCCATCGACAACATCGCCCAGCGCTGCATCGGCATCCTTTACGGTTTTGTTCATACTTTTTCTTCTATAGTTGCGGAAAGACCTCGGTCGCACAATGCCTCACAAATGGGCTTCAGCTGATCATAGCCTCCGTGTTTTACGGCGTATTTGCCATTGTTGTGGATGAACCATGCACATTGTTCGGCCTGGAAAATGTCGTGGTCGCACAATTGTACGAGGCAGCGAATCACCCAATCGAAGGTGTTCACGTCGTCGTTGTAAATCACAATGGAATAGCCATCCTGAACCTCTGATAAAACCAGGAGTTCTTCAGCAGTTTCCTGGTCAGGAATTGCGGCGGTGACGCGGTAAGAGCTTGGCTTTGTTTTCATTTCCGTTCAACAACCTTCTGATGTTCTTCTGGTGTGTCAAAATTACCAAAAGGGCAATACAAATTCCAAAGGCGATGAACAGGGGTTCGTTCCGTTTGAAAATCCAGATGATGAGCACCGGAAGCATGATGGCCGCAGAAATGCTGCTCAGGGAAACATAACGTGTGGCGAACAGCATCAGCAGGAATACACCGAGGCAGGCCAGGGCGCTCAGGTAATGGATGGCGATGAGGATGCCCAACAGCGATGCAATGCCCTTTCCGCCTTTGAAACCTGCAAAAACGGGAAAGAGGTGGCCGAGCAAAGCTGCCAGCCCGAACAGCAGCTGCAGGTTGATGTAGCGCGCGGTGCCCGGATGTATTTCAGGGAGGTAGCGCACCAAACAGGCGGCGGTAAAGCCCTTCATGATGTCGAGAAACAAAACAAGAATGCCCGCTTTCTTCCCTAAAACCCTGAATGTATTGGTGGCTCCGGCATTGCCGCTGCCGTATTCACGCACATCGATGCCGTAATATGCCTTTCCAACCCAAACAGCGCTGGGTACAGAACCGAGCAGGTAAGAAAGCCCTGCCAGAATTACAATCATGCCTATCATATCCCCCACGAAGTCTGTTACAAAGGGCAAAAATATAATATTGGCTTAATTTTAGGCTCCGGTTTGCCTAAATTGTCCCTGTGAAAGTTCATTTACACCCTGGCCTTTGGCTCATAATTGGACTGGGTGCGCTGTATTCATGCAAGCGCAACGATACCCAGCCCAAGCCCATCGCGGATTTTTCGCTTTCTGACACCCTGATACGCGAAGGCGATACCATCCGGGTTGAAAATTTGAGTAAACATGCAAAGTCGCAGCTTTGGTACCTGAATGGTGTGCTTTGGAGTGAGGCGCTCGCACCGGTATGGTTGCCGGTACAGTCCGGGCGTTATGAAATGGAATTGCATGCCATCGGTGAACAGGGGCAACATGAAGTTTTGAAGAAGGAATTCAACGTGCTTCCGGATACCGTATGGCGGCTGACGGAACACGCCACGAAAATATGGAAGGCTGTTTCGCTGCTCTATGCCGGCAATGAGATGATTCAGTTTCCTTGTCAACAGGATGATGAGGTTCGTTTTTCTTATGGCCAGAACTACGATTACAGCTTCACCGAAGGAAAGGATACCTGTACTCCCGGAACATACCTGATTCCCATGCCGCAAAAAGGCACCTGGCGCTACGATTCCAAGCGCAGGGAGTTGAATTGCATGGTCACGGAACCGGCACCGCTATTGCTTTCTTTTAATATAGACTCACTTTCCAGGAGCTATTTTAAAGGAACCGATGCACGAAATACTGCAGTGCTTACCCTGAAGCATTGAGGTGCAGCCACGGCTGCGTTTAATCGAGGTATTCAGGTTTCTGTTTTTCCCTCAGGAAGGCAGCTGCGATGGCGGAAATTACCGCGCCTATCAGGCTGGTGATCAAAAGACCGCGCAGCATGCCCATGGGTTGATATTGTTCGTAGGGATCGGCGGCTTCCATCTTGTCCAGGGATTTTTGAATTTCCTCCTCCGGAGCGCCGAAGGCTACCATGAATTCTTCTGTTTTTTCAATGGCAATGGCTTTTTGGGCAACGGGCAGCTGAGGATCCACCACACGTACCATGAACTGGTTGAAGGTGGTGTTTACCAACCAGGATATGCCGAAGAACAACAATCCGCTGAAGAAGGCTTCCCTGAAAGGAAATCTGCCGGTCATCTGCTTGCGGTCGGCCTTTACGCCCAATACCAGCAACAACAATGAAATGACGAAGGCGCTGCCTGTGTATCTCAGGGAGAACATGGAATCCAGGCTGCCGGTAAGGTACACTACGAGGAAAAGGATGATTCCGGCGAAGCCTGAAATCAGGCCGTAAAACAATGATGGTCTGTTGTTCATTTGGTTTTTAGGATATATGGGCTGTTATGCGGCCCTCATTCACGGTGATTATGGCTTTCCCGATGCAGTTTCTGCCCCAAAGCGGGTTGTTGATGCCTTTGCTTTGGTTGTCTGCCTGATTTGGAATCCATGTGGCTTCCGGCTGAAATAAAGTGAGCTTCGCGGGCATGCCTGTATCAATGATCAGCGGCGACATCCCCAGAACCTTTCGCGGTCCGTGGGCAAGCAGTTGTACCCATTGAGCCGGAAGTAAACGCCCTGTTCCACCCATACAGGCTGACACGATTTGCAAGGTGTTGGCGCCATAAGCGGCGTAGTCCCACTCTACAAACTTCTGTTCCTGGTTGCGCGGCTGATGGTTGCTCACCACGGCGTCAATGGTTCCATCAAGCAGTCCTTCGATCAGGGCTTCCCGGTCTGTCGCAGCACGCAGTGGTGGCATGGTTTTCAGGTTGGTGTCGAAATGTTCCAATTCGGTATCGTCGAACAACAGGTTTAATGCCGGAACGCTTGTACTCACGGCCTGTCCTGCCAGCTTTGCGGCCCGAATAAGCTGAACGCTTTCCGCACATGAAATTCTGGAAATATGCACCGGAACATCCAGGTGCTTTGCGATACGCAGCGTTGCTGCTACTGCAATTTCTTCTGCAAGGGATGGGATGCCTTTCAATCCGAGCATGGTGGATTGCAATCCTTCATGAACGCTGCTGTTGCCGGCGATGCCCTGGTCCAGGCAGGTGTGAAAGAGCACCAGGTTGCGCTGGCTTGCGTATTGCATGAGCCGCATCAGCATGCCGTGGTCGTGCAGCGGATTGTTGCCATTGGTAAACGCCACCGCACCACCCTGATGCATTTCGAATAAAGCGTCGAGGTCTTTTCCCGCCAAACCCAGGGTGCTGCTGCCTAAAGGATGAAGTGCTGCATGCGCTGCCGCCCTGTGATGCGATTTGATGTAGCGCACCACCGAAGCTTGATCGGCAGCAGGTTGCTTCCCGCCAAGCACACATACATCCGTAAAGCCACCATGTGCCGCAGCTTTTGCCAGATGTTCCAGGTCTTCCGTCCATTCTTCGCCGGGATCCGGACAGGTTGCGTACAGGTCAAGCCAACCCGGCGAGAGCCATGCCCTTTGTGCATCGAAGGTTGCTACACCTTCCAGGTCTGTTCCTATGGCGGCAATCATCCCATTCCGGATGCCAACATCCACAGTTTGGTTGGCATGAACAGATGCCGGATCGGCAATTTGTGCATTGGAAATGACCAGGTCGAATTTAGGGTTGGACATGTGCCGGTTTGTTTCTTTTAGGTGCAAGTAAAATCATTTCTGCCATCAGTAAAAGGGCAATGATGATGGCCATCCAGCGGATGGGTTTCTGTGCAGCTGGTCCTCGGAAGTTGCTGCCGCTGTCGTTGCTGAGTGCAGCGCCTGCTTCACTGGCCAGGTTCCGCAAATCCGTTTCGGAAATCGGTTCAGGATTGGATTCGGTGCGGGGTACATTCAATGCAAGGAATCCTGCTTCTGTTCCATTGGGCCTGAGCAAGCGGTAGATTCCCGGCTCATTCACCGAAGAACCCGCATAAAATCGAATTTTAGATTCAAACGGTACTGCTTCCGCAATGCGCTTTTGCCCATTGAATTCCAGGTTCCAGGTTTTACCTTCTTCCATGCGGCCCTCCAGTTCCAGGTATTTGCCATCGCCCACTGTGAGGTACAACGGCTGCGGATGGGTTCTGCGGATGGCTGCATTGATGAGCAGTGTGAGCGGAAGGGCGCCGTTCAGGAAAGAACTGTTGGATGCGGTCCAGGGCATGGTGAATAAAAGGATGCCGCCTTGTTCTGTTTTTCGGTACAAAACAGCAGGATTGCCGTCGCGGAACGACAGGAGGTTTTCTGCATAACCCAAGCTTCCCCCGGTAGGGAAATACTGCATGCATGAACCCAGTGCCGCATCTTCATTCTTTCGCACAAATACTTCGCGCAGCAAAGGGTGGTCGTAAGCAGGAGCGCCGGTAAACATTGTTCCCTGTTGCATGGGTTGCAACTCAGGGAATCCCAACAGGCGCAAACCGGCACTTAATTGATTGCTTTGCGCGGCTTCGTGGGGAATAAGCACACAGGTGGTTCCTTTGTTGCTTTGTTCCAGTATTTGTTGTGCTTCCCTGGTATCCAGGCTGTTTAGGCTGCTGAAGATGCGCAGCCCCTGTGCCGATCCGGTATCGCGAAAAACGGATGCGCTGTTCAACATGGCCTGCAACCAGCGGTTTGTGCTGCCAATAACTTCTGTAGCACCAGTACCGGCAGGCCAGATGGAGAAATGTAATTGGTTGTCGAAGGGAAAACCTTCATCTGCAGTGCTCAGGCTAAACGTATGAATTCCTGATGCTGCAGCACCTTGGGCCTGTATGGCCCCATTCATGCTGGAATGCGCCGGAATCAACATGCTGACACTGCTGATGGCTGTATTTCCCTGCTTCAGCTGTATGCTCAGGTCATTGAGGTCCTGGTCGCCGTGATTCGTTGCAGAAAAACGCAGCTTTATGGTGCGATCTGCCGGCAAGTAAGGCGCTTCAAGCCAAACAGAGTCAATGCTGATGTTGGCTTGTGAGGGGGTAGGTAAGGTCATCCATGTGGTTTGGATGTCGGGGGATTTTAAGGACGTCCATCCAATGGACAGGTTCTTCCTGAAATCGCTGATCAGGTATGCGTGTTTTTGCGATACCGACTGTGTTTGCAGCAATTGCTGGAATCGTTTTTGGATTTGGATGAGGGTAAGACCGGATGGATGTAAAGTTGTTTCGTCAATCCATGCAAGGCAAGAGCTGGCATTTCCAAAGAAAAGTGGCCTGAAGGGGTCGTTGGTGATGAGGCAAAAGCGCGTTGCAGGAGCGTAACTGCGTACAATGTTTCTTGCCAATTGACGTGCTTGCTCAAACAATTGGGAATGCTGTTGGATGGCCGACATGCTGTAGCTGTTGTCCAGGTAAATACACACTGCTTCAGGACCTTTGGGCCTGTCGGCTTTTTTGAAGAAGTCGGGTTGTGAAAATGCCAAAACCAACAGCAGCAATGCGAGTACACGCAAACTCAATACGATGCGGTGCAGTAAGGTTTTCTGCCTCGCGCGTTGCATTACAATTTGCTGCAGCAGGCGCACATTGGAGAAAACTACTTTTTGATAACGCCGCAGTTGAAACAGATGCACGATGACCGGAACTGCAAGGGCGGTCAATCCAATCAGAAACCAAGGGTTATTCCAATGCATCGTGAATGGCAAAGTTAAGTCGAAGAATCATGATGC
>CAZPHB010000027.1:21815-24011 GCA_964586595.1 uncultured Flavobacteriaceae bacterium
AAGGGTTATTCCAATGCATCGTGAATGGCAAAGTTAAGTCGAAGAATCATGATGCCGGTAGCCTGCCGGTTGCGGTTGTTTCTGCGGATTAGCGCTTCGCGCAGAACCCTTTTAGGGGGAAGCTAAATCAGGAAAACCTGTGGCTGCTGCGCATCCACGGTTTGGGATTAGCGCTTCGCGCAGATCCCTTGTTGGGGGAAGCTAAAACATCAAAACCGGTGGCTGCTGCGCATCCACGGTTTGGGATTAGCGCTTCGCGCAGAACCCTTTTGGGGGGAAGCTAAAACAGGAAAACCTGTGGCTGCTGCGCATCCACGGTTTTTTCAAGAAACAGCCTCGCTTGAACGCTGTTGCGTTCAGACTCGCCTGTTCATGAAAAAACCTCCGCAGGCGGAGGTTTTTCTGTTTTGCGGAAAGAGGGGGATTCGAACCCCCGATACAGTTTCCCGTATACATGCTTTCCAGGCATGCCCGTTCGACCGCTCCGGCATCTTTCCTTTAAAGGGCTGCAAAGTTAATCCTTTATATGAAAAATCTGCCTTGCGTTTTGGGTGGTGATTTCTGCGCAGGCTGCTTCGCTCAAACCCAATGAAGATGCCAGTTTGCTGTTGATTTCCCGCAGGTAGGCAGGTTCATTCCTTTTGCCTCTGTAAGGAACCGGCGGCAAATAAGGTGCATCTGTTTCAAGTACCAGGCGTGTTGGTGGCACCTTGGCCAGTATTTCGTGAAGGTTGCTGTTGTGGTAGGTGATGACTCCGCCTACACCCAGATAGAAACCCATGTCAATGGCCTTACGCGCCTGTTGTTCACTGCCTCCGAAACAATGTAGTACAGCAGTTAATCCTTTGCGCATGAATGGTTCAGCGATGCTCAGGGTTTCATCAATGGCTTTTCTGCTGTGGATGGAAACAGGCAGATTCAGGTCCAATGCCCATTGAAACTGGATGCGCAGTGCTTCCGTTTGGGCATCGTAGAAGCTTAAATCCCAATGTCGGTCCAGGCCAATTTCTCCAACGGCGCAGAAACTTCCTTCATGCAGCAGGGCACCAATGGCATCTAATTCACTTTTCCAGTCCTCAAGGACATCACAGGGATGCAATCCCATCATGGGCAGGCATGTTTCCGGGTAAGACGCACAAACCCTTGTAAGTCGTTCAACAGATTCCAGGTTGATGTTGGGAAGCAACATGTGGCTTACGCCCGCTGCTTTGCTGCGCGCCATCATTGCATCTAGGTCTGCGTCAAATTCCTTATGGAAAATATGGGTATGGGTGTCTATCAGGACCATGTGATTTTCTCCTTGTTTAAAAAGGCATCAATACCCCTTACGCAGTCTTCACCTGCTCGTGCGCGGGCATTCATTTCTGCAGCAAGCAGCATGCCTTCATTCAGGCTCATGCCGGAGCTGTTCCACAGCAATTCTTTGGTGAGGGCAATGGATTGGCCTGAGGTAGTTCGCGCCAGATGTTCTGCAAATTTCAATACATGCGCATCCAGGTCTTCCCCCGGCACGATATGATGAACCAAGCCAATGGATTTTGCTTCCTCCGCTTTGAAGATTCTTCCGGTAATCAGCAGCTCACGGGCAATAGATCCCTGGATTTTCCGCTGGAGAAAAATAGATACCAGGGCAGGGATAAATCCAATTTTACTTTCGGTATAACCAAACTGTGCTTCGGGAGTAGCAAAGCAGATGTCGCAGGCATTGGCAAGTCCGCATCCGCCCGCCAGGGCGGCTCCTTGTACCGAGGCAATCACAGGTTTCGGCCCCATAAGGATGGCATCAAACAACTTTTTCAACGCCAGTGAGTCCTCCAGGTTTTCTGAGAAAGAGTTGTTTCTGATGGTTTGGAGGTATGCAAGATCCGCACCGGCACAAAAAGCGTCTCCGTTACTTTTAATTACGAGCACACGAATATTGGCGGAATTCATGCCTTGTTCGATGGCCTCATGCAGCATCTGGATCAAATCCGGACTCAGCGCGTTGCGCTTTTCCGGTCTGTTGAGGGTTAGGGTGAGCACGGGTCCTTGGTCGTGTATCAGCAGGGAAGGCATGGTGCAAAAATAAAGGAGCCCCGCAACTTGCAGGGCTCCTCCAACACAAACACTCAATATGGATATCTTACCGCTGGATGTTCACCTTGCGGATGGCAGTCTGGCCACCGCTGGTGATTTTCACCAGGTAGATACCATTGC
>CAZPHB010000028.1:0-21121 GCA_964586595.1 uncultured Flavobacteriaceae bacterium
TGGTGGAATTGGAAGGAACCACTTGGGTCATCTCTTACAAACCACCAGGTGCAAAAAAAATCAGTTACGAAATCACTTTTCTGGACAGTGGGAATATGCAACACAAGCATCCCGATGATTTCACACCCACGAACGACCATTGGGTTATTCTGGAAAAAACCATCACCATGTACATCAACGACAGCAGCGCCACATTTGCAGGCACCATCAATGGTGGAAGAATTACCGGCACCGCCGTGGACCGGAAAAGCAGGACCTGGAAATGGACTGCTGAACGCAAAAGATAATGCGCCTGAAACTGCTTGTAATATTACTGTTATCGGCCCCATGCGGACTTGCTAAAATTCAGGCCCAGCAGCGGTTCAGATACCTCAGCATCGCCGCAACAAACAGCGCAAGCAGTTTTCCCCTTTCAGGTGTACCACAGCTGTGGAAGGCCGGCATACATCCCGGACTGACCCTGGGTACCGGCTTCAACTGGAAGCAATTCGGCAACATCAGCTGGGCGCAAACATTCAAAATTGGATTTTTTCGGCACCGCTTCATCCAGAATGCAGTGTTGCTTTACACTGAAAACGGGCTTCGATATTCCTACGGTGCATGGGGCATTTCGGCCATGCTCGGCGCAGGATACCTACACAGTTTTGTAGCCACCGATCGCTTCAAACAAAATACTGACGGTGTTTATCAGTCCTACGGCAAATGGGGCCGCCCTCAGGCAATGTTTGGCTTCACACTGGGAATAGACCGCAGCGTGGGCAATGGATGCAGGGTATTCACCCGTGTACAAACCATCCTGCAAACGCCCTTTGTGCAAGGATATATTCCCATCCTTCCGATCAATCAGCTACACTTCGGCATGACCATTCCCCTCATAAAACATCAACCATGAAACTTTTTAGTACGTGGTTCTGTGCGGCCATTTTCCTCCTTACCGCCTGTCGTGAGCCCATGGTTCAAACAACCGCGAAATGTGTCGGACCGGCAAATGACAGCAGTGCACAACATCCCAAAGCCGCAATCTTTAACCAAATACTGAAAGAATATACGCTGAAAGGACTTCCAGGTATTTCTGTGCTTGTGGAGGATGAATACGGAACCTGGAGTGGCGCCGCGGGTATGGCAGACATTTCGGCACAAATTCCTTTTGCGCCATGTACGGTAAACAAGCTGGGCAGTATCACGAAAATGATGTTTGCAAGCATGGTGTTTCAACTCGCCGAACAGAACCTGATTGACCTGGATGAACCCATCAGCAAACACCTGAGCAAAGAACTGATTGGCCGTGTAAACAATGCATCTGAAGCCAGTCTGCGTGATTTGCTTGGTCATAAAACCGGCATTTACGACCTCATCGCTGATGCAGGTTTTTACCTGGCCGTGGTGAATCAGCCCAATAAAAAATGGACTTCCGAAGAACTGATTCGTTTTACCTACGATCAGCCTGCCGATTTCCCGTTTAAAAGCACCGTTAAATATTCAAACACCAATACCTTGTTGGCCAGCATGGTGATTGATGCTATCAAACCCGGAGGCAAAGACCACGCAGCCTGGATGCATTCACTGGTATTTCAAAAACTTGGCCTGACAAACACCTATTATCATACACACGACCCTTTGCCCAGAGAAACGGCCAGAGGTTATTTCGATTTATATCAGGAAGGAACGCTCACCGATGTGAGCAATATGATTACCGGGAGCGGACACGGCTTTACAGGCGTTTATTCGAATGTGTACGACATCCATCGCTTCATGCGGGCAATGTTTGTTAGTAAAACACTTGTTTCGGAAACCTCCCTGCAAGCCATGCAACAGTGGAGCGCACCGGATACCAGCTACGACATTGGTATTGGTCTGTTGCGTGAATACAAAAATACCGGCTATGCTGGTATCGGTCATACCGGCGGTGATTTAGGCTACGCGGCTGTGGCACATATTTTCCCCGATCGCAATAACCGGATGCTCATTTATTGTGTGAATTACGGAACAAATGGCGACAGTCGACTGCGCTCCGTTTATGTAGCCTTTAAGGAAGCACTGGCCAACGCCGTGCTGCGATGAACGGTCAACCCGTTGCGCCCGGCAGGACTGTGTTTTAAGGCTGACGAAATTTATTCCAAACCTCGCCCACAAAAACGGCGCGTTCCAAATCGGAAATGGTGATGATTCTTCGGGAGTTTACCGACTTGGCATACAATACCACTTTCACAGTTGATTTGCGCCCCGGACGGGTATGGAATACAATCATGTCCAGAATTTGATACTCCATACCTTCCAATCGCTCAGACACCCCAATTGGATTGGTGCGCACCAGGTTGGCCCGACCTTCATGCACCATGTGGTATTTCACCTCATAACTGTAGGTATTGGGATTGTACAGCGTGATGCCCGTAAAAGGTCTGCCAACGGTGAAAATCGTTCCCTTAGAAATATATACCCCACTTTTGGTAAGGTAGGTTTTGATGGTGTCGCCGTTGTAGAAGTTAAAAGCGTAATCCAATTCTTGGGATTTGGCGTAGGTGAGGGTATCCGGAATGCGGAACGACGTATCCCCTTTCATTCGCTCCAAACCCATCGCCTGTCCCATGAGTTGACTTGGGCACAGGCCTGAAATCACCATAAACGCGAACACAAACCGATAACGGCGAAACAGGATTTGGAAGTTGTGTTTTGCTCCCGGAGCACTGTTGTTTGTTTTCATGTTGAGGACCCTGATGATGCAAAAAAGCATGTCGGCGGCACGTTTGGAAATTTGTTTTTGCACAACCGACTCTTCCTGTGTAGTACAAATGCTGCGCCAAAACAACGATTCCGTTTCAAGAATCCTCCAAACTAATCCTTCTTCTTGTACTTCCCTCGTGTTTCGTAATAATAGCGGGACCGTGCCCGATTTCGCACTGCGTTCTTATCGGTACTGTATGCCTTTCGGTAGTGCCCTTTTCTCACGCGGCCCCTCGAATCTACCGAAGGACTGACATAGGTTCCCTTGCGCGCCGGTTCATCGTTGTCAGATTCCCCCATACCGCATGAACTAAAGCCCATCGAGAAGCAGGCTGCCGCCGCATAAAGGAACCTTTTTGGCGCATTCAAGGTTAAAAAATATATAAAGCCTCGCATGATGATTAAAACGTATAAGATTATATGTCCAAATATACGAAGAAGCATCATCCTGCCGTTCTGCTTAACGTGAAGTATTTACATGCAGCCTTTGTTTTCCTTATGATTGTGGTTCTGTTTTCTGCCTGTATTCCCAAGAAAAAGCATCTGGAAGTGCTGCAAAACATCGAACGAAAAGAAAAGAACCTAAACCAGCTGCAACAGCAACAACAAAAGCGCACTGCCCAATTGATCCTGCTTCGCGACAGCCTCACAAAAACAAAAGCCTTACAGCCGTGAAATACTTCTATTCTTTGCTGCTCATCACGTTCAGTGCCTGCGTAAGCCCACAGGTTTATCGGCATGCGCTGGAACGCGAAGCTGCTTTGCAGCGAGACTTTCAGGTTGCCCGCAAAGCGCTGAAGGCAACAGATCAGCGTATAGCAGCTGTGACCGACAGCCTGAATAGATTGACGGTACAGATTGAAGCGGCAAAGGCCAAAATCTCCACACTGCAAAGCCATCAAACCGACACCAACAGTGCAGCAAATGCATCTTGGATGAGTACACACGACCGTGAAGTGATTTATTGGCTGAACGCAGCGCGCCTCGACCCTTCCGGTTTTTTTCGAAGATTCATTGCTGCTGATTGGGCCGCAAATCCGACCAACAGCTACCTGAGTTCCTTAAAAACAACCATGAACACCATGAAGCCTGTTGCCGCACTGCAACCGGACCGGACGCTTTATGAAGCAGCCATGTGCCATGCGCGCAGCAGTGGCATTGCCGGGTATGTTGGGCACAATCGGGTGAACACGCAATGCAAAAAGCTATACTACGGAGAATGTTGTTCCTATGGCGCAAAAGACGCTTTGAATGTGGTGATTCAACTGCTCGTTGATGAAGGTGTGCCCAGCCTTGGACATCGGGAAATCTGCCTGAGTGCTTCCTATACCACGATAGGCGCAGCCAGCGCAACACATGCACAATACAGAACCAATACGGTTTTAGACTTTCGCTGAGCGAACAGCAATTAAGTTCAGTTCAGCTCAGGCTGCACTGCATCATCTTCATCGCCTTCATCTTCTTCAGCATCAAAAGCAGCGAAACCCACATA
The DNA here is from genome assembly GCA_964586595.1 of uncultured Flavobacteriaceae bacterium. Taxonomy (GTDB): domain Bacteria; phylum Bacteroidota; class Bacteroidia; order NS11-12g; family UBA955; genus REEB481. The sequence goes on from CAZPHB010000028.1 coordinate 4,214, forward strand.
CAGGTTTTCATCTTTATACAAACAGAAATGCGCCATGTCTAATCCTTCAAAGCGCAGGCTGTAATAAAGTTCTTCGGCTTCAAACTCATCTACCTCCGGATTAAACAGGTGAAGTACTGCATCTTTAAAATCCTGCATGCTGATTTCACGCTCGTCGAGCATCAATTGCTCGCGATTTGCTGCATAAATGCGTTCAATGAGGGGTTCATCCCTGTACAACAGGTAAAACAACATCACACCTTCCCCATCGGCCGCAGGAACAAGCAAAGCATCGGGGAAATCAGCATCTACCTGAACCTCCTGAGTACCCGCAAGCACGGATTCCAGCCATTGGATTTCGTAGGCCGGATCAAAAGTTTCATCCTGCGCATTCATTTCCTTCAGGTAGTGAATAATCATTCGGATAGACTTGTGAAACAACTCCCGGTTGTTTTCAAAATCGAGGATACTCAGCGTGTTGCTCATGACTTCAGGTTATAGGTGTGGCGCTTGCCGTTTAAACAGTTCAAAGGTAGGTACGATGTAAATGAAAAAGCGTTGATTCGGTATTTATTGAAGAAATTTGCGGCGTGAATTACCTTTCTGTTGAACAACTGAGTAAATCCTTTGGTGACCGTGAACTGTTCCGAAACATCAGCTTTGGACTGTCACGGGGTGATAAGGCTGCGCTCGTGGCGCGCAACGGAACAGGCAAAACCACCCTGCTGAACATCATTACCGGGAAAGAACCTGCAGACCAGGGACAAGCTGTGTTCAGGAAAGACATCGTATGGACCTACGTGGACCAACAGTGCATGCTGGAAGACCAACTGAGCATCCTGGAAAACGTCATTTCCGGACAAACGCCGTTGCTGAAGGCTATTGCCAATTACGAACAAGCCTTGCAGGAACAAGCCCATGACCATTCGGAGGCGGCAGCCGCGCGTTTGCAAAAAGCCACCGACGCCATGAATCAACTGGAGGCATGGGATTTAGAACAACGCATCCGCGAGATTTTGAGCCGCCTGAACATTACCGATTTAAACCAGGCTGTGGGCACACTTTCCGGCGGACAGCGCAAACGGGTTGCCCTGGCCAAGGCACTGGCACAGGATCCGGACCTGCTGATCCTTGACGAACCAACCAACCATCTGGACCTGGCTATGATTGAATGGTTGGAGGAATATCTGGAACAAAAACAGCTGACACTGTTACTGGTCACCCACGATCGCTATTTCCTGGATCGGGTTTGCAACCACATCCTGGAGCTTGAAGACGGCACCTTGTACCACCACCAGGGAAACTACTCTTATTTCATAGAGCAAAAAGCAGCGCGCAAAGCCGCTGCCGACCGCGAATGGGAAAAAACAGCAAATACGTATCGCCGAGAACTGGAATGGGTGCGGCGCATGCCAAAGGCAAGAACCACCAAAAGCAGCAGCCGTGTTGATGCCTTTGACGCCCTTGAAGCCAGAATGAACAGCAGAAAAAGGGAACAGGAAATTGCCATGAGCGTAAAAGTAACGCGCCTGGGTTCAAAAATCCTGGAACTGCATAAGGTGAAGAAATCCTTTGGCAACCGCATGATCCTGCAGGATTTTAATTACGTGTTCAAAAGGGGCGAAAAGGTAGGCATCGCCGGAGCGAACGGGGCCGGGAAAAGCACCTTACTCAACCTGATCATGGGTTTGGAACAGCCTGATTCAGGAAAAATTGTGGTAGGCGATACCCTGGTTTTTGGCTATTTCAGCCAACACGATCCGTTGTTCGACCTCAATATGAAGGTTATTGATGTGGTGCGGGACATTGCAGATTTTATTCCCATGGCCAACGGCAGCAAACTCACCGCCGGTCAATTGTTGCAACAATTCGGATTTGAGCCGCCCCGACAGTTTGATTTTGTGTATAAACTGAGCGGTGGGGAACGACGCAGATTGCACCTGATGACCGTTTTGATGCGCAATCCGAACTTCCTCATTTTGGATGAACCTACCAATGACCTTGACATTGATACCCTCGCCATCCTGGAAGATTTCCTCCTGGATTTCCAGGGTTGCCTGCTGATGGTTTCGCACGACCGATTCTTCATGGACAAGCTTGCCGATCATGTGTTTGTTTTTGAGGGCGAAGGGATCATTCGCGACTTCCCCGGCTCGTATTCAGATTATCGCGCATTTAAAAAAGACGAAGAAGACCTGAATGCAACCAAGAAAAAAGCCGCACAGGTTCTGGCCCAGCCCAAAAAATCTGAAGTGCGTAAACTGAGTTATAAAGAGAAATTGGAACTGGAAACGCTGGATCAACTGATTCCGGAACTGGAGCAACAAAAAAACGCGCTGGAAGCGCGTCTCATGGAAGTCAATCTTCATTTTACCGAACTGGAAGAAATTTCCAAACGACTCGAAACACTGCGCAACGAGCTGGATGAAAAAGGCATGCGCTGGCTGGAACTGCAAGAGCTGCAGTAACCAGAACCGGTAAAATTCCTGAAACTCAGATCCAGTCCATGGCGAGCGCAAAGCCGCCAAAAGTGGTTGGCAATGGCATCCACAAAGCCTGGGGCAGGTACAGGCAGCACAGCACAAAAGCAGCAAGTGACACCAGTGTGAGCAGCCAGTATCCGGTCTTTGATTTCTTATTCTCTGTCATAGGCGCTGCGAATTTATATCAGGTATTTGAAACTATGTTCAAAAGAGAACCACAGCGAGGTCCAAATTCATGCTGATTTATTCCACACCCTGAACAAAATTGTGTTCCAGGCGCAACAGGTAGCGATATTGCTGATACAATACATGTAAGGCTGCCAAATGCTTGTGTTCATGGTCTTCATCCCAGCTTCTGGCATGCCGCTCCATGTTTTCCCGGATGCCGTCCAGATTGGTTTTGAGCAATTCCTCAGCTTGTGCACGGGCAGATGGGTCTCCGGCATGTGCTTCATCAATCAGGTCGTTCAGGTCAAGCATCTCCAGCAAAAAATCCTGCGGAAGGATGTTCTTCTCCCCTTCCACCAGCAATCCATGATGCTCCAGGATGAACTTCAGGCGGGAATCAAAACTGCCCAACACCTGGTATGCCTTGTTGTTCAAGTCGGAATAGTGCAGCGCCTCTTCGTGTTCGGGCGTATCATAAGGGAAGAAATCGGGATGATGTTTCCTGCTCAGCTCCAGAAATGTTTTACGCAACGCTGCCTCGTCGGGGAAGAAGGAAACCTGAATCCCGTAAAAAGCAAACGGATGTAAGTCGGAATGCATCAATGCGCCAACAGTCTGGAAATGTCGTTCCAGAAAATGAAAACAATCAGCGCGCCAATAAGGGCCATGCCGATCATCTGCATCACCATCAGCACTTTTTCACTCACAGGCCTTCCGGTAATCATCTCCCAAAGGGTAAACACCACGTGACCGCCATCGAGCGCCGGAATGGGCAACAGGTTCATCATGGCCAGCACCAAAGACAGAATTCCGGTCAAACTCCAGAATCGCTGCCAATTCCACACTGAACCATACATGGTGGCTATGCCCACCGGACCCTGCAATGCATTTTTCGCCTTTACCTCTCCGGAAACCACCTTGGCCAATCCACGTGCATTTTGGTACAATGCATCGAAAGAACGATCTGTGCCCAAGGCAACGGACTTCCCAAAGCCATATTTATGCACGGCCATCTGGTTGATGTAAGAAGTCATGGCAACCTGAACTCCAAGTAACCCTTGTTCACTCACCAATGCTTTAAGATTCAGGACAGAGTCTTTACGCTTCACCTGCAGTGCAATTTCCTTTCCACTGTTGGCGGCCAGTTCTTCCCGGAATTCCTGATAAAACAAGGCTGATTTACCATTCACGGTCAACAGGCTGTCGCCGGCGAGCACTCCCGCCTTTGCGGCGCTCATGTCGGGTTGAACGGCGCTGATGCTGAACGTACTCAGCACGTCAATAAAAGCGCCCGGACCTTTTCCTTTTTCCATGATGCGTTCGGCGAAGTCGGATGGGAGCATGATGCTTGTGTCTCTTCCGGCCCGCTGCACACGCACCTGATGCTGATCGGCCATCAGGAACGAAGGATCGTAAATTTCCTGCCAGTCCTGAAGGGCTTTGCCATTCAGGGAAAGCAGCTTATCGCCGCTGCGGAAGCCCAGCTCCCGGCCCAATGGTCCGGCATAAATGCCGTGGCCTTTGTTCACGGTTTCGTTGGGAAGGTAGCTGTCTCCATAATACAGCAGCGACATGGTCGCAATGATCAAGCCCAATATCAGGTTCATGATGATGCCGCCTAGCATCACAATCAAACGCTGCCAGGCCGGTTTCGCACGAAACTCCCAGGGTTGCGGATCTGTTTTCAGCTGGTTCTTATCCAGCGATTCATCCACCATTCCGGCGATTTTCACGTAACCACCCAAAGGCAGCCAGCCAATGCCGTATTCTGTTTCACCCCGTTTCCAGGAAAACAATTTGAAGTTAAATGCGTCGAAAAAAAGGTAAAACTTCTCAACCCTCATTCCGAACATACGCGCAGCAAGGTAATGACCAAATTCGTGGATGGTCACCAACAATGCCAGGGCCAGAATTAACTGACCAATCATGACTAAAGTACCCATGGAAAAGGCAAATTTAAGAATTCAACGGCGGCCGCACGTGCTTTTTTTCGGTGCGTTCTGATATCAAGTGGACGAAGGTCTGCTAAAGCTCTTTGAACATGAACAGATGCGGGATGCCCACTTCTTCAAACCATGCACCCGATGCCACATAGCCAAGTTTTTCATAAAAGGGTACTGCATGTTTTCGCGCATGTAATTCGATCCGTGTGCAACCTTTTTGTTGTGCAATAGCTTCGGCTTGGGAAACAAGCATGCGGCCATAACCCTTCCCTTGCAGCGAGTCATCTACCGCCACCTGACGCATTTTGAGCACAGAATCATCCATGGGAATTGCCCTTCTGAACAGCAGCACTGCAAACAATTCATTTGCTGCATGCAAGGCCAGATGCATGTCATCCTGCTCTGCGCGAAGATCGGCGGGATCGTAACTCAACGAAAGTGGCTGACGCAGAATCCGGTCCCTCAGGGCGAGCGATGCCACCTGCAGTTTGGAACCAAAACGAAGTTCTGACACCATCGGTACCTCCGAAGCGGACAACATTAACTGCGCTGATTTTTGGTTTGCGCATCCACCACCGCAATGGCGGCCATGTTCGCTATTTCACGCACGCTGCTGGTATGATGCAGGATGTGCACTGACTTCCTGAACCCAAGCAATACAGGACCAATGGATTCTACAGGACCCGAGCTCCGCATCAGCTGATAAGCTATATTTCCGCTATCCAGGTTTGGGAAAATCAATACGTTGGCAGATTGGTTTCCGAGGGTGCTGAACGGGGCCGTTTTGGCACGGTTTTCTCCGTCCAACGCATAGCTCACCTGCATTTCACCATCAACCATAATTTCGGGGAAATCGCGGTGCAGGATGGCTACCGCCTCCCTGATTTTATCAGGACTTGCGCCCTTTGATGAACCAAAATTGGAGTACGAAACCAAGGCAATTCTTGGTTCAACCTGATACTGCCTCACCTGTTCATGCACCATTCTGGTCAAATCTACCAATTCATTCACACCGTGGTCCAGGTTTACCGTGGTATCGGCGAAGAACAAGATGCCATTCTTGGTCATCAGGATGTGCATACCTGCAATTCGCTGGTAATCGGATTTCCTGCCAATCACTTCGATTGCAGGTTTCAGCGCCAGCGGATAATTGCGTGTCAATCCTGAAATGAAGGCATCCGCTTCGCCATTGTCCACCATCATGGCACCGAAATAGGTCCGCTCGCGCATTTGCTTGGTGGCTTCATAAAGGGTAAGACCCTTCCGCTGCCTGTTCTTATAGAGCTTTGCTCCGTATTCTTCCCTGCGTGCTTTGGATGCTTCACCGCGGGTATCGATGATTTCCATCTGATCCAGCGCAGACACATTATGTGCTTCGGCAATGCGTTTGATGACTTCAGGATCTCCGAGCAAAATCGGTTTGGCAAAACCTTCTTCCACACAAATTTGCGCTGCCTTCAGAATTCTATAACTGTCGGCATCGGCAAACACCACACGCTTGGGGTCTTTCCGTGCGCGGGTGATGATTCTGTTGATAAAGTCATTGTCTATCCCCAAGCGACGGCGCAATTCATCGCGATAAGCATCCCAATCATGAATAGGCATGCGGGCAACACCGCTGTCCATAGCGGCCTTGGCCACCGCCGGCGCCACAGACGTGAGCAAGCGCGTATCCATGGGTTTGGGGATGATGTAGGTTCTGCCAAAGCTCAGGTTGCGTTCGTTGTACGCCATGGCCACGGCTTCAGGAACCGGCTGCATGGCGAGGTCTGCAATAGCATGCACGGCGGCAAGTTTCATTGCTTCATTGATGGCTGTGGCCCGCACATCGAGGGCTCCTCGGAAGATGAACGGAAATCCAAGCACGTTGTTCACCTGATTGGGAAAATCGCTGCGTCCTGTAGCCATGATGAGGTCTTCACGGGCGGCCACCGCAACATTGTAATCGATTTCCGGATCGGGATTGGCCATGGCAAAAACGATGGGATCTTTGGCCATGGAGCGAATCATGTCCGCATTCAGAATGTTTCCCCTGGACAGGCCTACGAATACGTCTGCGCCGTTCAGCGCTTCTTCCAAAGAAGAAACCTGCCGGGTGCTTGTAAAAAACTGCTTGTATTCGTCGAGGTCTGTCCTGTCCACATGCAGCAATCCTTTGGAATCGAACATGAGTATGTGCTCGCGGTTTACACCCAGGCTCACAAACAATTTCCCACAGGCAATGGCCGAAGCGCCGGCGCCGTTGATGACCATCCTGACACTGCCGATATCCTTTTTCACCAGCTTGAGGGCATTGATGAGGGCTGCGCCGGAAATGATGGCTGTTCCATGCTGGTCGTCGTGCATGATGGGGATATTCAGCTCTTCCTTCAGTCTTTTTTCGATTTCAAAACTTTCAGGCGCTTTAATATCTTCCAGGTTCACACCGCCGAAGGTTGGTTCCAGCGCCTTTACAATGCGCACAAACTCATCAACGTCTTTGGTATCCAGTTCAATATCGAACACGTCAATATCGGCAAACAACTTAAACAGGATGCCTTTCCCTTCCATCACCGGTTTGCTGGCCGCGGGTCCTATATCTCCCAAACCAAGCACTGCGGTACCGTTGCTGATCACGGCCACAAGGTTGCCGCGGGCGGTGTATTTATACACGTCATCCGGGTTTTCGGCAATCTTAAGGCATGGTTCGGCAACACCCGGTGAATATGCCAGAGCCAAGTCCCGTTGGGTTTGGGTAGGTTTTGTTGGAATGACTTCTATTTTCCCTGGCCTGCCGTCGGCATGGTAGCTCAGGGCGTCAAAATATTTCTTATCAGACATCCTGTGTAAACGCTTGCAAATGTAATGGAATCAACACCCTGTCAATGCGGATAATTCACCTGTTCCAACTTCCCGTTCCCAGTGCGGAACACGTTGGCAGAGAACTTCCCAATAACCCTGTAGTCGTGCGTGGCCATAAGCACGGCGGCACCTTCCCGACAAATTTCATGAAGCAGGGAAACGATGTCATCGCTCACGTCAGGATCCAGATTTCCGGTAGGCTCGTCGGCCAGAATGACTTCGGGTTGATTCAGGATGGCCCGGGCAATAACCACACGCTGTTGTTCTCCTCCGCTCAGTGCACCGGGCATTTTATAGTCCTTGTTTTCGAGGCCCACCTTGCGCAATACCTCTAAGGCACGTTCGCGCATCTGATCCTTATGTTTCCAACCCGTGGCCTGAAGCACAAACATTAAATTATCCATAACGGAGCGATCGCCCAAGAGTTGAAAATCCTGGAATACAATGCCCAGCTTCCGTCGCAAGAAAGGAATTTGTCGTCGCTTCAGGGTGGTGAGGTCAAATCCTGCTGTGAACGCGGTTCCTGCCTGTAAAGGCAATTCTCCGTAAATGGTTTTGAGCAGCGACGATTTTCCCGAGCCGGTTTTTCCTATGAGGTAGGCAAATTGTCCTTGTTCCAGCGACATATTCACCTGATGCAACACGGGGATTCCCGATTGCAGGATGTCGGCATTATTCAGGAAAATTGCGGGATGGCTCATGGTGCAAAAATAAACATGCCTGAAGTTCAGCGCAGGACTTCAGGCATGGGTTGTTCACTAAAAAGGTCGGCGTTAGAATTCCCTGTCTGGTTCAAGATTCCAATCAATGGGCTCCAAACCACATTCCAACAAATACTCATTACATTCTGAAAACGGCCTGGATCCAAAAAAGCCTTTTTCCGCTGCATAGGGTGATGGATGGGCCGCGCGCAACACCAAATGTTTGTCTTCATCAATCAGATGTTCTTTTTCCTGAGCATCACGACCCCAAAGCATAAACACCAAATTTTCACGCATGCTGCTGAGTTTGGCAATGGCGGCGGAAGTAAATTGTTCCCAACCGTGACCGTGGTGTGAGCGTGGTTCGTTGGAGCGCACAGAGAGCGTTGCATTGAGCAACAGCACGCCATTGTCTGCCCAGCGGGTCAAGTCACCCGAGTAAGGAATGGGATAGCCAAGATCATCCCTGAGTTCGCGAAAGATGTTGTAAAGAGAAGGTGGTTTGCGCACTCCTTTGCCAACTGAAAAGCACAAACCATTGGCTTGTCCGGGACCGTGGTATGGATCCTGACCCAAAATAACGGCTTTCACATTCCAGAACGGCGTATGGTCGAACGCAGCGAAAATTTTGTTACCCGGAGGATAAACCCGGTGCCCTTGTGCTTTTTCTTCGTGCAGAAAAGCCCTTAAATCCTGAAAGTAACTCTTTTCAAATTCATCCCTAAGTACCTCGTACCAGCTCGGGTCTATGCGAACCGACTGATGCACCTGCTGTTCCATGTATGTTGTTGAATGTTAACTAACTATGATTAATGGTTGACAAACGTAAGCATATTCCCTTTTTGAAAAAAATAACTTATCGACAGCTGTAACCGATTTTTCAGGCAAACAGTTCATGAATTTCTTCTTCACTTAATTGCCCAACCCACTGATCTTCACCCTCCATCACGCTGAACGCCAGTTTCTGTTTACGCTCCTGCATGTGGAGAATTTTTTCCTCAATGGAATCACGGGTGATGAATTTGTAGGAAAAAACTGGTTTCTGTTGGCCTATGCGGTGTGCGCGACTTTCTGCCTGCTGCATCACAAAAGGATTCCACCAGGGATCGCACAGAAACACATAATCGGCAGCGGTAAGGTTGATGCCTGCATTTCCGGCCTTCAGCGACAAGAGGAATACAGGAACCTGTTCTTCTTCCTGCTGAAAGCGGTTGATAGCTGCCGCCCGTTCCTGTCCGGGCATTTCACCAATTAACTTACAATAATCGATTTGCGTTTCCTGCAACCATTGTTCAATGATGGCCAGATGTTGCACAAATTGTGAGAACACCAGCACTTTATGGCCACCATCTACAGCTCTTTGCAGCATGTGAATGATTTGCTCATACTTGCCGCTGCTGCCTTCAAAATCTTCATGCATCAACAAGGGATTTATGGCCAGCTGGCGCAGCCTTGTCAAACCGGCAATCACTTTAAACCTGCTGCGGTTGGTGCCGTGTTGTTGGATGGAATCCAGGATTTCGTTGCGGTACTGGCTCTTCGTTTTCTCGTAAAGTTCCCGCTGCAAGGGGCTCATCTCACAGTAGTGTACCTTTTCAAATTTCTCGGGAAGCTCTGGCGTTACCTGTTTTTTGGTGCGTCGCAGGATGTATGGTTTCACCAGCTTGGCCAACTCCATTCCACGTTTCTGATCGTGGTTGCGTTCAATCGGTTTGATGTAGTGCTCCTGGAAGTAGCGATAAGTGCCCAGGAGGCCGGGATTCAGAAAGTTCATCTGGCTCCACAAATCCAGCAATGTATTTTCTACCGGGGTTCCGGTGAGTGCAATTTTTTGGTCTGCCTTGATGCTTTGCAGCGATCTTGCGGTTAACGACAAAGGATTCTTGATGGCTTGACTTTCATCCAGAACAACCACCCGGAATTTGAAAGCGGCGAGTCGCTCCGCATCATTCCTGATGGTTCCATAGCTGGAAATCACCAGATCGCTGTAAGGAATCATGCCGAAATAGCGGTCGCGCTGTGTACCTGCATACACCAGGGTTCTGATGCCAGGATTGAAGCGACGGGCTTCTTGTTCCCAATTATAAATGAGCGAGGTTGGGGCGATGACCAGACAAGGCCTTGAGGGAGGCTCGGGTGCCACGTCGGTTTGGTCGCCGGTTTGCCCTTTGGGAAGTTTCGACAATACTTGTCCGGCATCTGTTGATCCCTGACCCTGAAGTTCAGCCACGGGATCAAAGATGGAGAGTTGTGCCGCCATTGCGGAATCGGCCGGAGCCATATCCGGAAGCACATGAATATTTTTATTGAAATTGGCTTGAAGGTATGCCAGGGTTTGTATGGTTTTCCCCAAACCCATATCGTCAGCAAGACAACCACCCAGGTGCTGGCTTCCCAAATAACTGAGCCAGTTATATCCGGTTTGTTGGTAGGCGCGCAACTTGGCCGTGAAGCCTTCCGGCAGCGGCACGTCTTCAATGGCTTCCGGCTTGGGAATGATGGCCGGAACTTTTCTTGCGGTATCGTCTTGAAATTCACCCAAGTCATCCAGGAGCGGATGATGCATTTTTTTGAGGGAAAGGGCGTCGCCTTCCTCATCACCAAAATGAAACACCTTGACGAGCCGGGTCATCCATGCCGCAGGAATAATGGCGATGCTGCCGTCGGGGAGCGGAAATTCGCGGATGCCTCTAAGTATGTTGGGCTTCAGGCGGGTAAACGGGAAAACAAAACTTCCGAAGCGCACTTCTGCCCTCAAATCGAACCAGTCGTCGCGGCTGGCAACGTTCAGGCTTAAACTCACCTCGCCTATAAAAACTTTGCGTTGCAGTGCTGATTGGTCTATGACAAAGCCCTGACGCTGCAAATCTGTGGCGTGCTCATTCAGCCAGTCTATCAGTGCAAGTCCATCGCGACCATAAGCATCCTGAAGCGCGAACAAACTGCCTTGCACAGGTTCCAGGCCATTGTCGGTGAGCCATTTCACCTTTTGTTCTTCCCAGTTGCGCGACCGCCTGATGCGGTGAAATTCAAAGGAATCATCCTGTCGGATGAGGGAAACGTGTACCTGTTTTTCGCTGTGGTAAGGGAAATTCCATTTGCCATAGTTCAGGTACAGCGACAGGCAGGGTTTTTCGGTAAGCCCTTCTTCCAGGCGCAGCACGGGGCTGGCCTGATGCTGTTCTGAAACGATGTTAAACCCTTGAGAATAGACATCATACCGTTCCAGAAGAGGCTTCACAAATTTCTCTACATAGGCCGCTTCTGTATCCTTTGGGATGTGGATGAATTTCTTTTTGAGGAAGGGTTTGATTTTTTTGCCGTCCACGCCTTTTCCGAAGCGCACGAGCTTATTTCCTGCAAGCAACCAGGCCGGTTCGGTACAGATCAATTCGCTGCCATTGCAGGAAAATTCCAGCTTGGTATCCCGATGTTTGATGGTTGCGAAGTAATTGATCCCTTCTTCGTCCTTCCGGAAGTGAAAGAGGATGCTTGCATGGTCGTGGCAAACTTCGATGGGTGCATCCACCGGGTTGCTGCTGGCACTTTCCAGAAACACCTGTCGATCACCAATCAGCTCCATCACCCGAGCGATGCGCTTTTCTATGTAAGGCCGAACCTTTTTGTGCAGCTCTTCATTGTAATGTTTGGTGAAGAAATCCTCCGGTCTGATGCGCTTGCTGCCGGTATAGAATTGCTTCATGATGTTGTCCACTTCAACTTCATCCAACAGGCGTACTACTTCCAACTCTGTACCTGAAAGTCCAAAATATGCCGCAGTATTGCGGTGGATGCGTTGATAAGAAAGACTTAACGTGCCACTAGGGTTGAGCAGTACGGCGTTTAACTCAGGCAACATTCCGAAATGTGGATGCCTTACCAGGGTGTAAACGACTTCAAAAGGTTGCGTGTTGCTTATTTGCTTGGCCAAATCTGCTCGTAAAAACAGGCAAATTAACGCCGGCCGAGCGGCTGTACAACCCGAACCGGAAGAAAATTGGAAATAAGCGCCCTAATGATCGGTTGCGCTTCGAAATCAGAACACAGTAACTACCTTTTTGGTTTCGAAGAAGGGCTCGGGTATTTTAGGGAAAATATCGAAGGAACGAACCATTCGCTGCGGCGCCAGACCGGCAAATTCATGTATTTCTTCCTCCAGATCGCCACCTTTCAGGAAAGCAATGCCCTGACGTACCCCATCGAAGGCGACTTTGTGTTTTACCCAAGGGTAAAAAGAAGCCATCCTGGTCACAGCCCTGCTCACCACCAGGTTGAAACCGGGATTTACCTTTTCAGCCCTGGCAACTTCCGCACGAACATTGGGCAGCTTCAGGTGCTGAACCAATTCTTGCACCACTTTTATTTTTTTTCCTATAGAATCTACAAGTACAAATTCTGTTTCAGGGTACATGATGGCCAGCGGTATTCCCGGAAATCCGCCACCGGTTCCCACATCCAACACCTTCCAGCCGGGATAAATATGGACAAAGCAGGATATAGCCAGACTGTGCAGTACATGGTGGGTAAAAAACGCATCCATGTCTTTGCGGGAAACGACATTGATCATGGCATTCCAATGCCGGTATTGTGCTTCCAGCAGCAACAATTGCTCCTGTTGTGCAAGGCTGAGCGCGGGAAACCAGGTTTGTAATTGTTCCTGTTGATTCACCACCTGATGCGTTTGGCGAACCAGGCATTCAGCCCGGCCACGGTTAAAATGAGTACATAAAGAACGTCGAGCAGGGGGAACAGCCACAACAAGTTCATCTGGCCAAGTATAGAAGCTGTTCTGGCCACTACGATGAAGCGCAGCAACAACCAGAGGCCCCAAAATGCCAAAGGAAGCCACCAAATGCCCGCGTACACAAGCCAAACGGGCAGCAACACATAAAAGGCAAATTGGCTCAGGGAGAGCATACCCAGAAAACGTTTAACCGCGGGTTTGTAATGTTTGCCCACAAACAGGTGTCGCTTTTTCTGCTTCCACCAGGCCGGAATGCTGGTTTTGGCCTCTGTAAACATGTGCGCATGCTGTTGAAGCACTACGGACGTATTTCCCGCCTGAGCGGCATCTTGCACGAATAAATCGTCATCGCCGGCAGGCAAATGATGGTTGCTTGCAAATCCCTTTACACCGAAGAACTGCGTTTTGGTATAGCCCAGATTTCTTCCAACACCCATGTATGCCTTTCCCTTCAATGCCAGTGAAAGGTATTGCATTCCAGTGATGAGGGTTTCAAATCGTATGAACAAATTGAGCAGGCCCATTTGTTTGCGGTAGGGAGAGAAGCCTATCACCAAGGAGTGGTTCTGCCTGAATCCGGCAGCCATGTTTGACAACCAATGCGCAGAAGCAGGCGTACAATCTGCATCCGTAAGTAAAAGATGTTCGTATGATGCGGCCTTAATGCCCAGCGTGATGGCCAACTTTTTACCCGGATTTTTCACCCTGTCGCGGTCAATGGTGCAAACTTTTACGCGAGGATTTTCGGCAGCCAAGGACCTAAGATATACCGGGGTTTCATCCCAACTGCCATCGTCAACCACAATCAATTCAAACTCGCGGTACTCCTGAGCAAGTATGGCCGGAATATTTTTTTGCAGGTTTGCGGCCTCGTTGTGCGCACAAATAATGACGCTCACCGGCATGTGCGCAGGTTCCCATTGTTGCGCCCGTTTCAGGTATTTTCTGCTTCCGGCAGCGGTAAACCAACGCAGGTAATACCAGGCCATCAGCAACCATACGGCGGAAGCCGCAAGCAGGAACCATTGGTCGCTGCCGGAAATTTCAGGTATCTTCATTTATTGATCTTGAAACCGATTCCTGTGCCCGGGCTTCCGGGTTTGCCGTCTGTTTTAAATTCTTCAATATCGCACAACAACAATTGTCCTATGGCTTTGGCGCTGCGTTTATTCTTGGGCAGTTCACTGAGCCGGATGTGCTGGTTGCGCACCGCTTCTTCAATTACTTTCCGCACCGCACGACCATTTCCGAAGTATTTGTCGCGGTGCTGATACATGTACGTGATGTATGCTTCCAGGTGCGCTGCGGCCTCAGGAACCGGGGTGATGCCGCTTTCCGAAAGTTGGTTCATGGCAATATTGTACAGTTCCTCTGGTTTGAAATCTTCGAACTGAAAGACCCGATCAAAACGGCTCTTCAATCCGGGATTGCTTTCCATGAAACGGTCCATATTTTGCGTGTAACCCGCGGCAATCACAATGAACGATCCGCGACGGTCTTCCATGCGCTTCAGCAGTGTTTCGATGGCTTCGCGTCCATAATCACCGCTGCCGCCTTCGGTAAGTGCATAAGCTTCATCCAGAAAGAGCACACCGCCCATAGATTTATCGATCATCTCGGCAGTTTTTATGGCCGTTTGACCGATGTAACCACCCACCAGGCTCTGACGGTCACATTCTACAAGGTGGCCGCGTTCCAAAATCCCGAGTGCTTTGTAAATCTGGGCCAGAATACGTGCTACCGTGGTTTTACCGGTACCTGGATTTCCGCTGAACACACTGTGCAGGGAGAAGGCTTTGCGCACATCTTTGCCCTGGTCTTTGTAGAAACGTACCAGCTTCACCAGTTCATCGATATCGTGCTTCACCCTTGTGAGGCCAATCATTTTATTCAGCTTGGACAGACTTTCCCGCAGCAGTTCTTCATCGATGGGAATATCGGGCAACATGCCGGCCTGCACCTTAAGCATTTTTTCAAGGTCGGCAGCTTCGATCAGCGATAATTGCTCGGTGGTAAGGTCTTGTGGGTTTTCGGTATTCATCACCCGCAGGCCGAGGTTCATTTTGGCTTCATCAACCATGGCGTTGACCATTCGGGCATTGCCGAAGAATTTATCGCGGTCACGGTACTTATCTACGAAATATTTGTAGAAGAGTTCTCTGGCTTCGTGGCTGAAATGAACCCCCTTTCTGGTGCAGGAAAACTCCGCAATTTGGATGAGTTCCTGCGGCACATAGTCGGGGAAATCGTAATACATGTTGAAGCGGCTTTTGAGGCCGGGATTGGACTCTAGAAAAATGTCCATCTCTTCAGGATATCCGGCCACAATGATCGCAATGTCGGAGCTGTCTGACAGTTCCTTCAGCAGCACTTCGATGGCTTCTTTGCCAAAGTCCTTGCTGTCGTCGTCGCGTCGGGCCAGTGCGTAAGCTTCGTCAATAAACAAAATACCATCTTTTGCTTTTTTGATGGCTTCTTTGGTTTTGGGGGCGGTTTGCCCAATGTATTCAGCCACCAGATCGCCCCGATCTACTTCATGAACATGGCCTTTTTTCAGCAAACCAAGCTCCTTGTATATTTTTCCAAGCAAGCGGGCAACGGTTGTTTTCCCCGTACCGGGATTGCCGCGAAATACCGCATGCAGGTTGATGTTTTCATCTTCCTTAAACCCTTTTTCCCTGCGGATGGACATGAAGCGCAGGTAATTTGAATATTCCCTGATTTTGGTTTTGATGGGTTTCAGTCCGATGAGCTGATCCAGTTCCTGCATCACTTCATCCAGGTTATGCACCTGTGGTTTCGCCGGAGGCTGATCCTGTTCTTCTGTTTTATCGAAATCAAGTTTCAGTTGTTCCGGATCGTCTTCTGCAAATTCAATTTCGAGCATGGGTTTGAAGTCTTCTTCATCGGCTTCCACATAATCATCCCCTACTTCAAAAGGCATGGAAGCCACAAGTTCATCCATGAACACCACTTCGGCAAAATACTCTCCCCTGCTCCAGGTACCCACAATATCTGAACCCCAGCCAATGCTCACACTAAATTGATCTTCATCGGGTTTCACAAAAAGCACTTTGGTGATGCTTCCCTTCAGGTATCCACTGGCCGTGCGGAAGTTGAACATGAATTCAAGGGCAAGGTCACTGCTTTTGCGCGTCAGGTTGTGCGCATTCAGTTCTACCCAGATATACCGTGTGCTCATGGCATTGAAGCACACGTAGTATTTACGCGCATCCTCGCGGATGTTTGCATCCGGGCCCTCGTACAGCTTTACGGTATCGAGGCTGAAATATGGATTTAGCCCGCTGCGCACCATCCCCTGATTTTCGATGTAGAAATTCTTTTTTTCCAGAAGTTGACCATCTACCCAGGCTTCCCAGCGATATGCACCAGCTTTCCAGTACGTGCCCTGTGTTTTCACACCCCAGCCTTCACGGATGTAAACCACCTGCTCCCGTGGTTCTACCTGGCGGTCACAATTCAAGTCACAAACCTCCTGATTTTCACTGTTGAAGCACTTCAGCTGCATGTGCAGCATCCATGATGCTTCATCGTAACGCTTGTTGAACAGGGAAACCTCGCAGTAGATGTAGGAAAGCTCCTGCTCATCAAAAACAGAACGGTATTTTTTGGTGTTGTTCGCCAGCCATTCTGTACTGCAATAGGTTTTGATATCCCTAAACTTAAAATGATCGTTTCCTGCGGCCATGATTCAGTTTCAATTATAGTGGAAATGGCTGCATGATTTTTCAAGAATTCTTTGAAAAACGGATGGAAATTCTGCTATATTTGCGGCCTGATTTTTCAGAATCACCCGCTGGTGAGGTGGGTGAGCGGCTGAAACCAGCAGTTTGCTAAACTGCCTTACGATTTAACGTCGTAACGCGGGTTCGAATCCCGCCCTCACCGCAAGAAAAAGCCGCCCGCAAAGCGGCTTTTTTTATGCTGGAGGGCGCCAAACGCAGTTTGAGCGACAGAAGCATAAAAAAGCGCACGCTGCGCAGCAGCGGGGCGGCTTTTTCTTGCAAGGCTCCCCCACCCGGGTTCAT
>CAZPHB010000029.1:0-20998 GCA_964586595.1 uncultured Flavobacteriaceae bacterium
AGGAATATGCGACCCGCCAAATGACGGGTCGAGGTTGCGTGCCGGGTGGAATTGTGGAAGATGCGACCCGTCAAATGACGGGTCGAGGAATGCCTGCCGGGTGGAATTGTGGATGATGCGACCCGCCAAATGACGGGTCGTGGTTGCGTGCCGGGTGGGATTGTGGAAGATGCGACCCGTCAAATGACGGGTCGTGGAATGCGTGCCGGGTGGGATTGTGGAAGATGCGACCCGTCAAATGACGGGTCGAGGAATGCATCCGCGGCTAAAATGCGCGGGCCGACGGCTCAGTTAAGGTTTATATTTGCTGTTTCTCTATGAGTATTCAAGTTCAAGGCTTATCCAAACGCTACGGAACTCAATGGGCAGTGAAGGAGCTTAGCTTTTCCACGGGCAAAGGCGACATCCTTGGTTTTCTTGGCCCCAACGGTGCGGGAAAAAGCACCACCATGAAAATCATCACTTGCTTCATCCCTCCTACTTCCGGTACCGTTTCCGTTTGTGGTTGTGACGTGCGCGAACAAAGCATGCAGGCACGACGTCATGTAGGATACCTCCCGGAACACAATCCGCTGTACCTCGACATGTACGTGCGCGAATACCTCAGCTTCATGGGCGGCTTATGCGGCCTGAAAGGAAAAACCCTGCGCCAGCGCGTTGATGCCATGATCGAAACCACCGGCCTGGAACGCGAACAACATAAATTCATCGCCCAACTGAGCAAAGGATACCGCCAACGCGTGGGACTCGCGCAGGCACTCATCCACGACCCGGATGTGTTGATCCTGGATGAACCCACCAGCGGGCTGGATCCAAACCAGGTTGTAGAAATCCGTGAACTCATCCACAGCCTGGGCAAAGAAAAAACTGTGATGCTCAGCACCCACATCATGCAGGAAGTGGAAGCCATCTGCAACCGCGTCATCATCATCAACAAAGGCGAACTGGTTGCCGATGACCGCATTGAGAACCTGCGCTCCAAAGAACTAAACAAACATGCCGTGCGCATCCAATTTGCCACCCAGGTGCCCTTAACCGTGCTTGAAGAATTAGGCAGTGATGTGCACATCACCATGCTTCAGGTACAACAATGGCGGCTGGAAAGCAGCGACCCGGGATTGCGACAGCGCGCCTCTCAGCTGGCCCTGCGCCATAATCTGGAAGTGCTGGAACTGGTAAGCGAACAAAACAGCCTCGAATCCATCTTTCAAAAACTAACCCGCCATGTGGACCATTCTTAAAAAAGAAGTAAGAAGCTTCCTGAGCGCACTCATCGCCTACATGGTGATGCTGGTATTCCTCATCGCCGTTGGTTTATTCCTTTGGATGCTGAAAGGATATACGGTATTTGACCTTGGCGTGGCGGGTCTGGACGTGCTGTTTCAGTTCGCACCGCTCTTGTTCATCTTCCTGGTGTCAGCCATCACCATGCGCTCGTTTGCCGAAGAAAAGAGACTGGGAACCCTGGAAACCCTGACCACACATCCTGTGAGCGACTGGGGCATCATCCTGGGTAAATTCTTTGCTGCCCTGACACTGGTTGTCTTTGCCTTGTTGCCCACCTTGGTGTACGTGTACACCATCTGGACACTGGGCGATCCGCGCGGGAACCTCGACACCGGCGCAACCCTGGGCAGCTACATGGGCTTGCTCCTATTGGGTGCTGCCTTCGTATCCATGGGTTTGTTTGCCAGCGTATGGGCCGACAACCAAATCGTTGCGCTCATTGGAGGCATGGCATTATCCTTCCTCTGGTATCAGCTGTTAGGCATGATTGGCGATTTGCCCAATTTGCCCATTTTGAGCAATATGCTCGAATGGCTCACGCTTGATTTCCACTACCGCTCCATCAGCAGAGGCGTGCTTGATACCCGCGACATCGTGTACTTCGCCAGCTTCACCGGCCTGTTTCTCTATTTCACCAAACTTAAATTCTCCAGCAGGAAATGGTAAAGAATCATAAACTCCGCAACAAACTGCAATCCTATTCCGAATTGCTGGTGGTGGTATTTGTGGTGGTGCTGGCCAATGTGCTCGCCAACCAATACTACAAACGCTTTGACCTTACTGCGGAAAAACGATATACCCTTTCGGCCACCAGCGAAAAGCTCTGCGGTCAAATCAAGGACCGACTGTATGTGAAGGTATATCTGGACGGGGAAATGTCCAGCAAGTTCAAGCGCTTCCGCAATGAACTGCGCGACCTCTTGTATGAATTCCGCGAAGCATCCGGACAGAAAATCGACATCGACTTCACCGATCCCCTGGAAGGGAAAGACAACAAAGAGAAAAGCAATATCCTGACCCAGATGGAGCAACGCGGACTGATTCCGGTACGCGACTTCGACCGGGAGGGCATCGACGAAACCAGTTTCAAATTGGTTGTTCCGGGCGCTGATGTGGTTTATCAGGGCAAAGAGTTCAGCGTGAACTTCTTTTTGTTCGACGTGGCCAAAGACCCCGAAACCAATGTCAATCAGGCCATTCAGGGACTGGAATACGAACTGGCCAATATGGTGCGCCGTTGCATTGCCGGCAATCCGAAGAAAATCATCATTGCCGATGGCAGCGGCGAGCTGGATGAACTTCAAACCGCCGATTTCAGTCGTGAACTGAGTCAGTATTATCAGGTGGAACGCATGAACCTGAACGTGGCCGACCCTGAAGCGGCACGCCCGTTCCAGCTGAACCTTACATCCAACCCCGACAGCGCCGGGCTGGTGCTTCTGGAGCTCATGCAGCGCCGACTCAACAGTGCCGACGGGCTCGTCATCGCCAAACCCCGGCAGGATTATACCGATGCCGAATTGTATCTGATTGATCAGTTCATCATGAAAGGCGGAAAGGTGCTGTGGATGGTGGACCCTGTTTCCGCAGAAATAGATTCACTGGAACGCAACCCGTCCTTTCTGGCATCCAACCAAAACCTGGACAACATCACCGCGCAGTTGTTTGAATACGGTGTCAGCCTGAACCCGAATCTGCTCATGGATGCCACCTGCAACCGGATCCCTACCCCGCGCCGCGAGTTCTTCGACTGGTACTATTTCCCCTTGTTCACCAGCCGCAACCTGGACCATCCTATTGTAAAAAACCTGGGCGCCGTATGGTCGCAATTCCCGGCCACCCTGCGCGCCAAAAGCAGGCCCGACGTAAAAATCACCGACCTGCTGGTGAGTTCGCCTTATACCAAAACCGTAGGTGTGCCTGCAACCATCGATTATGTGAGCACCTACATGCAGTCACGCGATCCAAAGTTCAGGGAAACCATGAACAGTGGCTTGCAAAGCTGTGGTGTACTGCTGGAAGGAACCTTTCGCTCACCTTTTGTGTTCCGCAGAAAACTCACTTCACAAGAGTTCATCAAAGAAACCAACAACAGCATGATCGTGATTGCCGATGGCGACATCGCCCGAAACGGGGTGATGCTGCGCAGCGGAAACCCTTATCCCCTGGGCTACGACCGCTTTTCACGAATCACCTTTTCCAACAAAAAGTTCCTGATGAACTGTGTGGACTACCTGCTGGATCAAAACGGCCTCATTGAAATCCGCGGAAAAGAACTCAACGTGCGGCTGCTGGACCAAACCCGCATCAAAGACGAGCGCGCTTACTGGAAATGGCTGAACATGCTGCTTCCCTTGCTGATGATTCTGATTTTTGGTGGCGTAAACTGGTGGATTCGCAGGTGGAAATACACAAGGACAACCAAACGTACCTGAGGTGATCGAACACATATTTAAACCAAGCAGATGATTGTTGTTACAGGCGCAGCGGGATTTATCGGAAGTTGCCTCACAGGTACATTGAACCAATTGGGCTTTCGCGACCTCGTGCTGGTAGATCATTTTACCCAGCCGGAGAAAATGAAAAACCTGGAAGGCAAAAACTACCGCTGTATGGTGCCACGCGATCAGTTTTTTGACTGGATCAAAGGCAAGGAATCGGAGGTTCAGTTCATCTTCCATATTGGCGCCAGAACCAATACCGCAGAGCAAAATCTGGAGTTGCTGCACGAACTGAACGTAGCCTATTCACAGCAGATGTGGAACCTGTGCTGCCAGGCGCAAATCCCCCTCATTTACGCCTCTTCTGCCGCAACATACGGCATGGCCACCGGGGGCTTTTCCGACGATCCCGCCCTGCTTGCATCCCTGAAACCTATGAATCCTTACGGGCGCAGTAAGCAGGAGTTCGATCTCTGGGTCATGGAACAAAAAGAACAACCTTACTTCTGGGCCGGCTTTAAATTCTTCAATGTGTTTGGCCCGAATGAATACCATAAAGGACGCATGGCCAGCGTGGTATTTCACGCGCATCGCCAAATCAGGGAACACGGAATGATGCACCTGTTCCGTTCCCACCGCGCAGGCATTGCCGACGGCGCGCAACAACGCGACTTCATTTATGTGAAAGATGTACTGCAGGTGCTGATCCACTTCATGCAATACCGAAAAAACAGCGGATTGTACAACCTGGGCACAGGAACGGCACGCAGCTTTAAAGATTTAAGCCTGGCGGTGTTCCAAAGCCTCGGCATGCCTCCGCACATTGAGTTTATTGATACTCCGGAAGATATTCGCGATACCTACCAGTATTTTACCCAAGCCGATACGTCGCGCCTGCTGGCAGCGGGATATCAAGGTGGTTTTACATCGCTGGAAGTTGCGGTGGATGATTACGTGCGCCAGTACCTGAATGAAACAAAATACCTGTGAACAAAATCTCCGGTCGGATATGGCAATGGCTGCTCCTGCTTGCAGTGATGTCCTTCGGGACCGGACTCTGGCTGGACAGTTCCCGCATTTCCGGACCGGCGGCAGGCCGTAAACTCAAGGCCAATCTGGAAAGCCATTTAGGCAAGCGCCTGGCCCAGATGGAACGGTGGTATATTTCGTGGAATCCGGAACCCCAGGCCACCGCTGAAGCCTTTCAAAAGCTGCGAAAAGAAGGCATTGCCGCCTTAGTTTGGAAGGACGACAGCCTGCGACTGTGGAATACCAATGCGTTGCCGGCACAGGAAATTCTGCATACCGAAGGCAGCAGCCTGCAAAAGCTTTCCAACGGATGGTATCTGATGGTGCAGGGGAAAAAATACCTGGACAGCAGCCGCATCACGCTGGCCTTGCCCGTTCTTTACGATTACCCTGTGCAAAATCAGGTATTTCGAAATCATGCCGCCAATATTCCCGGGATCCATGGCTCATTCCTGATACAACCCACCCCATTTGAAGGATGCATTCCGGTAAAATTGCCAGGGTTAAACGCATTTTATGTTCAGGCAGATGACGATGGTGCGCCGGGTAAAGGCTCCTGGCTGCTGCTTCTGGGCATTGCCTTGGCCCTCATCTCAGGTTATTTCCTGCTGAAGAGAACCTTTCCCCAGGAACATCCCTTGGTGGCCATCGTGATTCTTGTTGCCGGATTGCTGGTGCGCCAACTGTTCGGACAAAACCTGTTGCTCGGGGCCTTCCACAATCTGGACATCTTCCGGCCCGAAGTGTATGCTTCCTCATGGTATTTCCCTTCGCTCGGCGACCTGTTGATCAACACCCTGCTGGTTTTGGGCAGCCTCAACGCCATTTACGACCTGTTCGGCAAATCCATTGTGGCGCCCAAGAATCGATCTGTGCGCTGGCTTGCAGCCTTGTTCACGCATGCACTTGTGTTTGCATCGGCGAATTTCATGGTCAGCGAGATTGCCAAGCTGGTCATCGACAGCCACATCTCCTTCGACTTTAACGAAATCCACAATGTAGATGCCTATACCCTGCTGGCTTTACTCATTGTGCTGATGTTTTACCGCATCTTCAAAACATTCACGGACCTGTTCAGTCCCTTGCTGCTCCCCTTGAGTTCGGCCACCGGAAGCCTGTTGGTTTGTGCATTGTTTCAGGCGCTGCCCTGGCTGTTTTTCGGCTTCGTGCTGGATAACTCTTGGTACCTCATCACCATTTGCTACATCTATTGCGCCTTCTACCTGAGTGGCTACAGCTCTTTCTGGAACAAACGCCAAACGAGTTTTTTCTTCCTGAGGCTGCTGGCAGCCTGCATCAGCATCAGCCTTATTTTCAGCCATTACATCGTGCAAAAAGAACACGATACGCGCAGGCTGTTGGCCAACAGAATCTTGCTGCGCACCGAACTTGGTCCCGGTGGGGCGCTGCACACCCTGGAATATCAAATCAACAACGACGCCGCCATCACCGATTACTTCACCTGTGAAGACGTAACCAAGGCGGAGTTCGAAAAACGCCTCCGGCAGATGTACTTGTCGAAGCTGCTTGAAAACTACGAGGTGGTGGTGATGGATTACGACAGCACGGGCCGTTTCTACAGGGAAGAAAATCCGCTCGACTACCAAACAGCGCTAAACCTGTTCCAAAGCGACCTGTGCCAAACGGTAAGCACCCATTTCCGCTACATCAAAGACCATAAATACAAAGGCAGTTACCTGGGCCGTTTCCCGGTTCAGGCAGACGCGCGAAGGGTTGCAGAGTTTTACCTGTTGCTGCAACCCAAATCCGGTTTCGGGCAAGCGAAATACGCCGACATTTTCCGCTCAGGGAACCTGTTTAACTCAGGCATGGATTATACCTACAGCTATGCCATTTATCAATCAGGAACACTTACCAAACGCCAGGGCGATTTTGGATTCCCCATCAAACCGGAGGTTTATGCCAGCGACGTTTTCTTCAACAAAGACGGCTACTCACATTATTACTATCGCGACGAAACAGGCGCAGTAATCCAGGTAAGCAAAACGGAAAACAGCCTCAATACCGGCATTACCATCTTCACTTTTCTGGTGGTGATTTCCCTGATCAGCGTATTCCTGCTTTACGGTTTGCTGTGGATGCTGAAGGCGGTTACCGATTTGCTGCATCCAAACCGTGCCGCGCTGAGGCTCAGTCGCTGGCTGGAACAACGCTATGGCTTCCTCGATTCCAAGAACATCTTCCTGGCTTCGCGGATTCAGCTCTTTATGGTTCTGGTGGTGTTCTTCAGCTTCATCATCACCTTATACGTGACCCTGAACTACGTGCGGATGTCCAACAACCGCAGGCAGCAGGAATACCTGTGGACACGCATCCACGACATGGCCAACGTGATCAGCAACAAAGCCAACATCCAGGCCATCTTCGGAACCTACCGGCACAGCCTGTTGTATGAACTCAGCGACTATTACGGCATAGACATCAACCTGTACAATACCGCCGGCGCCCTGGTGCAAACCAGCAACGACCGCATTTTTGATGAAGGATTCACCGGAAACTTCATGCACCCGGATGCCTTCCGCAAACTTCATGAAGAAGGCAAGAGCGACCTGATTCAAAACGAAACCCTCGGAAACCTGAACTATCTGTCGGCTTATTACACCCTGTTCGACAATGATTTAAATGTTAAAGGCTACCTGAATCTGCCCTTCTTCGCGCGGGCCCGCGAGCTGAACCGCGAAATCAGCAGTTATGTGGTGGCCCTGGTGCGTTTGTTTGCCCTGGTTTTTGCGTTGTCGGCCATCCTCGCCTATTTCTTGTCGCAGCGCATCACGCGGCCGCTGAGTTTGATCCGACGACAGATTGGCCTGGTGAAACTCGGCGCCGGCAACCAGCCCATGGAGTGGAGAAACAACGACGAAATTGGTCAGCTGGTGCAGGAATACAACAAAATGCTGGTGCAGCTGGAAGAAAGTACAGACCGTCTGGCCGACAGCGAACGACAGGGCGCCTGGCGGGAAATGGCCAAGCAGGTGGCTCATGAAATCAAAAATCCGTTGACGCCCATGAAGCTCAGCCTGCAACATCTGCAATATGCCTGGAACAAGCAGGATGAGCATCTGGATGAAAAATTCCGCAAAACCAGTGCCCTGCTGATTACCCAAATTGATGCGCTGAGTAAAATGGCCGAAGAGTTCAGCTCCTTCGCCAAAATGCCCGAAGCAAGCATCCGCGAGTTGTGCCTCCAGGAGGTGTTGCAACAGGCCGTGCATCTTTTTGAACAGGAGCCGCTGCTGCATATTTCCCTCAGCATGCCCGAGCAAGCCATACACATCAGGGCCGATCAGGACCAGCTGCTGCGCGTGTTTACCAACATCATCAAAAACGCATTGCAGGCCATTTCCGATGGAACCGAAGGCAGGCTGGAAATCCAGCTGCGACAGGTTGACGGCTTTGCCATCTTATCCTTCAAAGACAATGGGCGCGGCATTCCGCCGGAACTCTACGACCGCATCTTCAGTCCGAACTTCAGTACAAAAAATTCCGGAATGGGGCTCGGTTTGGCCATCAGCAGGAAAATCATTGAAAGCTTTGGGGGCAACATCAGCTTCAGCAGTCGCCTGAATCAGGGCAGCACCTTTGTGGTTAAACTGCCTTTAACACCCATGTAACACGTTACATACACCTTATGCTGCGCCTGTTCCTCTGGATTGCCCTGTTCCACCTGAGTGTTCCGGCACAGGCACAAAGTTCTTGGCGTTTTGCGGCAATTCCCTGCCAGAATGATTGGGTTCGGCTTGACAGTTTGCCCATTGTTTCCGGCAGCCTGAGCATCAAACATGCCAATGGCATGCTGCTTCCCGCCAAAGCAATCCTGATGGTTCCGGGCACCGGGATGATCCGATGCCAAACCACTTGCCAACCCGGCGACTCGCTGTTTTGCGCGTGGCGCGCCATCACCGCCCCCCTTATCCAAAAATTCCAACTGTTCGATGAACGCATCATCCAGCCCATCCCGGACCGCGAAGGCTTCCGCTTGCCGGTAGATGACCCGGGAAAGGCCACAAAAGGAAACTACATGAACAGCGGGCCCCAAATCAGCGGCGTGATGTTCCGTGGACTGAGCGCCGGCAACAATCAGGATGTGGTGCCCAACTCGGGATTAAACCTGCAAATCAGTGGAAACCTGGCTCCGGGCATCGGCATCGAAGCAGCCATCACCGAACAGGAAGTCCCTTTTCAGCCGGAAGGCAGCAGCAGCAACCTGCAGGATTTTGACCGTATTTACCTGACGATTAGCAGTGCCCGTCAGAAAATCACCCTTGGCGACTTCCCCATGCAAAGCGGACCAAGTTATTTTCTGAAGTATCAAAAAAAGGCACGTGGTGTTTACCTGGAACATCTGAATACCGATACGTCCGTGTCGTTAAATTTCGCCGTAGCCTTATCGCGGGGGCGATTTTCCCGCAATCAAATCCAAGGGCTGGAACGCATTCAGGGTCCGTACCGGCTGAGTGGCGCCGCCGGTGAAACTCCGGTGGTGGTGGTTTCCGGCAGTGAAGTGGTGTACCTCGATGGCAAGAAGCTGCAGCGCGGACTGGATCAGGATTATGTGATCGACTACAACCTCGGAGAACTGCACTTCAACCCCAAAAACATCATCACCGCGTTCAGCCGCATTGTTGTTGAATTTCAATACAGCGACCGAAACTATACACGTGCTGCAAATACCGGAAATGTGGTTTGGCAGCAAGCGCAGTACCGCATTCAGGCATCGGTATTCAATGAATCAGACCTGAAAAACCAACCCATATTCCAGAACCTGGACCTGTACGACAGCAGCCTCAACAAAGATGCGCGCAGCATTTTGGCCGAAGCCGGCAACCAAGCGGAAAAAGCTGTCATCAGCGGCATTCGTCCGTTGTCTGGTTTTGATGTTTCGGGAGTGAACTACATCCTTAAGGACAGCCTGGGGGTGAGATTACTTGAATACACAGCCGTTCCCGTGGCCGGTGCCAGCTATTACCGCGCCTCATTCAGCTTTGTTGGCAACGGAAAAGGCAACTACATCGCGATTCCCGGAGGCAGCAATGGCAGGATTTATCGCTGGGTTGCTCCCGTGGGCGGATTGCCCGGTGGCAGTTATGAGCCACTGATTCCGCTGGCATTGCCCAACCGAAACTCCATGATTCAGGTTTCCGGAAGCAGCAACTGGCTGCCCTTGGGCCGTCAGGCACGCTGGCGCTCGGAACTGAACTTGGCCTCTTCAAATGCCGACAAAAACACCTTCTCACGCTTTGGCGACAGCCTGAACCAGGGCAGGGCCGGTATGATCCTTCTGGAAGGAACACAACAAATCAAGCGCAACAAAAAAGACAGCTCCTGGCTGTTGGGAATGCGCCTCAAACACGAACGGACAGGCGCAACCTTTCAGGCTGTGGAACGCTTTCGCGAAGTGGAGTTTGAACGCTTCTGGAACCGTGGCCTGCAAAACCCCGAATACCGAAAACCGGATTCCCAGGAATTGCTGTGGCATGGACTGGCCAGCCTCAAAGGAGCGCATGGTTTTTCACTGAATCAACAAATGGACGCTTATCAATACCAGGGGTTTCAAGGCACACACCAACAAACCACGCTGCAATGGACGCCCGGTAATTGGTTGTTTACCGCCGCAGATGCACGACTCCATGGGAAGTACACAGACATGCAGCACCAGTTCAGACGCAGCAGCGCACAAGCCGGTTTCAGAAAATCCGGTCTGAACCATGGCCTGCTCTGGGAATGGGAACAAAATGCCGCCAGAAATACCCATGATTCTCTGCTGCCGCAACGCGCTTATCGCTTTCAGCAAAGCTCCTACTACCTGGATTGGATCACGAAGAATGGCTGGACATACGGCGGCAGGCTGGGCAAGCGCCTGGATTACAGCCCATACAATCAGGAATTTAAGAAAACAAGCGCCGGATGGAACGGAAGCCTGAACATGCGTTATCAATCGGCACAGGGCGCCTACTGGAACCTGCAGCTGCACCGGCGCAGCCTGAACCGTTTCGACAGCAGCCTGTTGTTTCCTTCCGGACCGGAGGGAAGTCAGTGGATGCTGCGCTCCGAATGGCGCACCGAAAACAACTGGCTGCGCACGAATGGATTTGTACAATCTTCCTCAGGGCGCGAGCAACGACGGCAGTATGTTTATGTAGAAGTGCCTGCCGGACAGGGTAACTATTCATGGGTGGATTACAACGAGAACGAGATTCAGGAACAAAATGAATTCGAACCCGCCGTATTCCGCGACCAGGCCAGATTCATCCGCCTGCTGCTGCCCCTTCCCGACTTTATAGAAACGCGCAACAACGATTATACCCTGAATGCTGAAGTAACAGCTCCGGAAACTTGGAAGGCCGTTCAAAGGTTCAGCAGCAGCCACAGCTTTGTGTTCAGCGGAAAGAACAACAACAGCCGCTTTGGCGCTTCCCTGCTTCCTGAAACCTTGTTCAAGGAATCCATCAACGGATCTTACTTGTCCGGGAGGTCGATGCACCGGCACAGCCTGTTCTACAATAAATACGAAGGCAGATTTTCGCTGGAATACACCTTTCAGAAGCAGGAACAAAGCACCTTGCTTGGCACCGGAAATGAGCGCAGAAAGCACAGCCAACACCTCAGCACGCTCCGACTTTCCGGCTCCGGGCCCTGGCTGTGGAATCAATACCTGGAACTCAGTGAAACCGGCGCGCGCTCCGACTTCTTCGAAGCCAACAACTACGCCTTCCGGCAATACAGCATTGAAGAGAAGATTACTTATAATGGCCTGCGAAACTTCCGCATCAGCCTGTTCGGGAAATACCTGCCGTTCCACTTTACCGACAACAGCTTGCGCAGCGGATCGCAATGGGACGCCGGATCTGAATGTCAGCTTGGCTTGTTTGGCAGCAGCAATATGGAAGCAGCATTGTCCTACAGCCGCATCGAGTTTCTCGGACCTGCCGGCGGGCCTGCCGCTTTTGACGTGCTGCGCGGTTTACAGCCGGGCAACAACCTCAAATGGAACATCGCCCTGCGCATGAAAACCGGAGACCATGTGCAAATTGACTTTGGTTATGAAGGAAGAAAAATTGCCGAGTTGAACACCATCCACAACGGACGTGTTGAAGCGCGTTACCTGTTTTGATCCGGTGCTGCTTCCACCGTATAGGCAAGGGATACTTCGGCCGTCCAGGCCAAACTTACCGCCAGTGGAATGAAGAACAAATACGGGTATGGAACCTGAATGAACAAAGTAAACACCCACAAATACACGTGCAGGCTGCCCATCAGAAACACCGAAAGCGGCATCTTCGTGCGGTAGCTTCGGAAATACAGCCAGATGAACACGGCCACCGTGAGCAGTGACATGCACAGGTGCAGCAACCGCACCACTTCTATACGTTCGGCAAGCGTATCCGGTACCAGTCGGTAGCACCAATAAGCAAATCCAAGTCCACGGCTGATTTGAAACGGATCATCGCCGGCTTGCTGCCATGATTGTCCGGACCATTCTTTATGCGCAGCCAGGGCATAATAGTCCTGTGCGTTCTTAAACGACTGTGGTCGTTCGAGCAGAAATGGCAGCACATACAACAATAAAATGCCGGCCAGTACAGGAATGCCCACCTTAAGGATGAATGGAAATCCGCGTTGCTGCCACAATACCACAACGGCCAGGGGCAACCACAAAACCAGGGAAAAGCGACTCAACAAAATACACACCAGTGCGGCTGCCGCCAGCCAGGGATTGATGGATTTCAGGCTGCGGCAAAACAGCAGATAGTAGCCGGCCAGCAGCAGTTCGATGGAATAGCCCATGTCATCCCGCTGAAACAACAACAACAGCAACATGAACAAAACAGGCACATAGGAAAGCACGGTTGCGGTGCGCCGCTGCGTTGCCGAAAGCTGCAAAGGGCGGACAAACACCAACGCGAACACATAAAAAAGGATCAGCGACCATACGCGGGCATCCATTCCGATCCATTCAGAAACCACAAAGGGCAACCAGTGCATGGGCAGATATGTCGGGGCGAGGTAATAGCCAAATTCGGTGATGGTATCATACGGCACGGCACCGGTGAGCAGGCGTTGTACAAAAAGCTGCACGGTTGGAATCACGTCGCTGTGCGCGGCATCGAGCAGGTAGTCATCAACCACCCCGGCATACACAAACAAACCGACCACCATGGCCAGGAACAGGCCCGGCGTGAGCCATGGAACAGAAAGCGAAGCAGCGACAGGCCGCGCCACCAAATGCTGCCTGCCGATATACCAAAACGGAACGATGGCCGCAGCCAAAGAAACCAAAGGCCCAACCCAATGGCCTAAGATTCCGGGTTTGACCACGGTAACCAAAAGCTGAAGCAACATACTTCCCAACAACACCACCCTGGTTTGTTGCCTCATGTTCAATTGCTGTATCATGGCTTGAGCTAAACACAAAGCAGCCCGTCATCGCTAACGGGCTGCCTTGTTGTCTTGCGGACGGGATTATTTCAGGTTGAGCTTGGCAGAGCCAATCATGTACCCTTCCGTGTAAACTTCAATGTTGTAGTTCCCTTTTCTGAAGCCATTGATGGGCTTCCAGCGTGAAGTGAATTCCTTTTCGGAGCGCTCAAATACGAAGGGAATGGAATATGTGTACAGGCTTTCCTTTCCGTCGTACATCATTTTGCCGGATTCATTGCCGGGATTGGCGATGGTCACACCTTCCGGACCGGTCACCTTCACGTAAAGGGTACGCGGACCTTCAGCGGCTTCATTATTCTCAGCCACCTTCATGATGATGCGCAGCACCTCGGCAGATCCTGCCTTGTCAGTGGTGCTTTCTTTTTCGCTCATGAATTTCTTCTTCATGGCATCCACACGCATCGAAGCGGCCTTCAGGCGCTCAGCGATTGATTTCAGCCGCTGAGCTTCCTTTTGCAGGGTGGCATTTTTCTGGGCTGCAGCCGTCAATTCCTCTTGCTGCGCCTGATTGCTTAGCTCCAACTTGTTGTTGATTTCTTTGAGCTCGGTATTTTCCTGTTCCAGCTTGGCAATGTAAGCCTGCATTTCTTCAATCTTCTTCTTGAGGTCGCGCTTGTCTGATTCGCTGGAATTCTTTTCGCGCTGCATCTTGGCAACCAGGCGGCTCAGCTCTTCCTTCTTGGCAGAAAGTTCTGCGCTGATGGTCACATTTTTGCTGGCCAGCTGCACGCTGTCGGCCTGATATTTCGCGAGGAGTGAACGCGCATCCATCAACAAACGCTCTTTCTCCATGTTGATTTTCTGTTCCGTTACCAGCTGGCCCTGAACCTGCGTTTTGTCTTTATCACCCTTCCTCCACATATACAGCAGACCTAGGTTCAGGGTAAGCAGAACCCCAATGATCGAGTACAACAGTACTCTGCTCTTTTTGTCTTTTTCCTGAGCCGGGAAGTTGCTTCGGTTTTCCATGTTTCAGATGTACGTTATTTGCGCAAAGTTACACATACAATATTCAAGCCAATACCTGAAAAAACGATGAGGATTATTGAAGAACCCATGCCCGGTCTTTTATTGATTGAACCCAGGGTGTTCCGCGATGCCCGTGGTTATTTTTTTGAAAGTTTTAGTCAAAAAGCACTGGAACAGCTGGGCATTCGCGTTCCTTTCGTGCAGGACAACCAAAGTTTGTCGCAGAAAGGCGTATTGCGCGGACTGCATTTCCAGGCGGCGCCTGCCGCGCAGGACAAGCTGGTGCGTGTGATTTCCGGGGCGGTACTCGATGTAGCCGTTGATGTGCGGAAGGGCTCACCTACCTACGGACGGCATTTTGCCGTGGAATTGAGCGGCAGCAATTTCCTGATGCTCTTCATCCCGAAAGGCTTTGCCCATGGGTTCCAAACCCTGGAAGACCAAACCGTTTTCTCTTATAAGTGCAGCGATTATTACCATCCGGAAACGGAAGGCGGACTGCGTTGGGACGACCCGCATGTAGGGATTCCGTGGCGCAGCGAACAGGCTTTGGTTTCGGACAAGGACCAAAAACTGCCGCTGTGGGATCAGTTTCAAAGCCCTTTTACCTACGGACAGATTTAAGCTTCAGTTGCTCACCTCATAGCTGCGTCCATGAGCCTCATGGCTGATGTTGACCTTCAGCACCTGCATTCCTTCCAACAGCATTTCCGCCTGCGAAGGCCATTCAATCAGGCATACATTCGTGCTGTCGAGGTATTCGTAGATGCCGATGTCCAGCAGCTCTTGGGGATCGTTGATGCGGTACCAGTCGAAGTGGTACATTGTTTCATCGCCGGCGCGGTACTCATTCACCAGCGAAAAAGTGGGGCTGTTTACCGCGTGCTGTACACCCATTTGCCGGCACAACTCCTGAATGAGCGTGGTTTTGCCTGCGCCCAGGGTTCCGCTGAAGGCGATGATGCGGTACTCCGGAACGAACTCCAGGATGGATGCAGCCACTTCCGAAATTACGGCCGCTCCTTCCCCGCTGATGTGGAAGGGCAACTGCCTCATTTGGCCTCCAGGATGATGAACGGAATCAACATTTCTTCCAGGCTGATGCCGCCGTGCTGGAAGGTATTCTTGTAATAATTCACGTAGTGGTTGTAGTTGTTGGGGTAAGCAAAGAAATCCGCTTCCCTGGCAAAAACCCAGCTTGAACTCATGTGCAGGCGGGGCAGGAATGCAGCCTCCGGCTTTTTGATTTCATATACTTCCTTGGGATTGTACGACAAGGTTTTGCCCTGTTTGTAGCGCAGGTTCGTGGTGGTATTGCGGTCGCCCACAATTTTCACCGGATCTTTCACGCGCACCGAGCCGTGGTCTGTGCTGATGATCACCTTGGCACTTTTTTCAGAAATCCTTTGCATCGCTTCCCACAGCGGTGCGTGTTTGAACCAGGTCACCATGAGGCTGCGGTAGGCCTCTTCATCCTCGGCAAGTTCGCGCACCACATGGCTGTCGGTTCGGGCATGACTCAGCGTATCAACGAAGTTGTACACAATCACATTGAACTTATTGTGCATGAGGTTGGGAATGGCATCTACCAGATCCTTGGCCCCCTGAAGGTTGGTCACCTTGGTATAAGAGCATTTCACTTCGCGGCGCAGGCGCTTGAAAAAGTCGTCGAGGAAGAAATCTTCAAACTGGTTCCGGCCTCCTTCATCTTCATCATTGCTCCATTTATCCGGGAAGCGCTTTTCGATTTCCGAAGGCATCATGCCTGAGAAAATGGCGTTGCGGCAGTATTGCGTGGTGGTAGGAAGGATGCTGAGGTATAAATCTTCTTCTTCCTGGCGGAATCGTTCGCGCACCAGCGGAGCGATGCTGCGCCAGTGGTCGAAGCGCAGGTTGTCGATGAGGATGAAAAACACCGGATCAGGGCCCTGAAGTTCCGGCAGAATCAGTCGCCGCATCAGGCTGTGGCTCATCACCGGCCCTTCATCGCCCTTGGCTTGCAGGAAGGAAAGGTAATGTTCGGAAATGAATTTGCTGAAGCTGCGGTTGGCGTCGGTCCATTGTGTGTCGAGCACCTGTTTCATGGCTTGCTCACCGGCGGCGGCAAGTTCCAGTTCCCAATGCACCAGCTTGCGGTACACCTGTTTCCATCCGTCCATATCCAGGCGTCCGCCTACCAAATTGCCAATTTCCATGAACTCCTGTTGGTAGCGCTGCATGGTGGTTTGGCTTTGCAGGCGGCGTTCATCCAGATTCTTTTTGATGGCCAGCAGGATTTGATTTGGATTCACCGGTTTGATGAGGTAATCGGCAATCTTGCTGCCAATGGCCTGCTCCATGATGTGTTCTTCCTCGCTGCGGGTAATCATCACCACAGGAACGTCGGGCTTTACCGCTTTCACCTCCTGAAGCACCTGAAGTCCGCTGATGCCAGGCATGTGTTCATCCAGAAATACAATATCAAAATCCTCTCGCTTACATAAAGCAATGGCTTCCCTGCCATTATTCACAGTATGCACGTCGTAGCCCTTGCCTTTCAAAAACAACACATGGGGCTTCAGCAGATCGATTTCATCGTCTGCCCATAAAATTCTAGTCATTGCCATACGAAGGTACCTGCACTAACGCAGGAATATTGAAAAAATTGACCCTTGAACAAAAATACCCGCTGAACCTTAAAGGATCAGCATGGCATCTCCGTAGCACAGGAAACGATACTTCTTCTTCATCGCTTCCTTGTATGCTTCCAGAATCAAATCATAACCACCAAAAGCGGTAGCCATCATATACAAAGGCGATTCAGGCTGGTGGAAGTTGGTGATGAAGGCATTGGGAATCGCTACTTCGTAAGGCGGGAAAATGAACTTATCCGTCCAGCCGGCGCTGGGGTTCAGCGTACGCGAAGCGCTCACACTGCTTTCCATGGCACGAACGGTGCTGCTGCCAACGGCAACGATGTTCTTCTTCTTCTTCAAACCTTCATTCACAATGGCCGCGCAGGTTTCATCAATGGAGTAAAACTCCGAATCCATCTTGTGCTTGGTGAGGTCTTCCACTTCAACGGGACGGAAGGCGCCCAGGCCCAGGTGCAAGGTGATTTCTGCGAACTTGATTCCTTTGATGTCCAAACGCATCATCAGCTCTTTGGTGATGTGCAATT
The DNA here is from genome assembly GCA_964586595.1 of uncultured Flavobacteriaceae bacterium. Taxonomy (GTDB): domain Bacteria; phylum Bacteroidota; class Bacteroidia; order NS11-12g; family UBA955; genus REEB481. The sequence goes on from CAZPHB010000029.1 coordinate 17,347, forward strand.
GTGCCGCCGGAGCCGCAACAGCACCTTCGTTTTTGGCGAAAATGCTCTGGTACCACTGCTCGTCCTCAGCCTTCACCGGGCGTTCGATGTATTTCGGGATGGGCGTTTCGCCCAGCTTCTTCACCATTTTGGAGAACTCCTCATCGTTGCCGTCAAACAGGAAACGGATGGTTCTTCCGCGGGACGTGGTATTGTCCACCACCTCGGCCACCAGCTCGTCGTTGCCGAAATACAGCTTGTTGCCTACCCTGATTTTACGCGCCGGATCTACCAGCACATCCCACAAACGCAATTCATTGTTCAGTTCACGGAGCAGGAATACTTCGATCTGCGCGCCGGTCTTTTCCTTGTTTCCATACATCCGCGCCGGGAATACCTTGGTATTGTTCACCACGAATACATCGTCTTCACTGAAAATGTCCAACACGTCGCGGAAATTCCGGTGTTCGATCCTTCCTTCTTTTCTGTGAATCACCATCAACTTGCTGTCGTGGCGGGTGCCCAGAGGCTCCTGAGCCACAAAGTTGGAGGGCAGTTCAAATTTGAATTGAGATAATTTCATGCGGATATAGTTCTCCCAAAATCGGGCCGCAAATATATGCCAAAATTGCGCTTTGCCTCCCCTGCTGCTTTTGACCGCAAGCACAGCGAAAAAACCGCAGTGGACGCCCACTGGTTCAGGCCCGTGTGTACCAGGAAAATCGGGACTTTACCCTGTTCAGGGCATAGGAACATGTTGCCCTTCCGCGCAGCGCGGAAAAATACCGGAACGAACTGCTCAGGCGTTCCGCGCAGCGAAATTGGAGGATACCACCAATTCTTTGCCGCCGTGGCTGTAATCGTAGAATCCTTTGCCGCTCTTTACGCCCAGGTTTCCGGCTGCAACCATGTTCACCAACAAGGGACATGGCGCATATTTGGGGTTTCCGAAGCCGTCGTGCAGCACTTCAAGGATGGCTTTACACACATCGAGTCCGATGAAATCTGCCAGTTGCAGGGGTCCCATAGGATGCGCCATTCCCAGCTTCATGATGGTATCGATTTCTGCCACACCGGCAACGCCTTCATACAAACTGCTGATGGCTTCGTTAATCATGGGCATGAGGATGCGGTTGGCGATGAATCCCGGATAATCGTTGGCCAGGGCCGGAACTTTGCCAATGTTCTTGCTGAGCGTGATGATGGTTTCGGTGACTTCCCTGCTGGTATTGAACCCGGCAATCACTTCCACGAGCTTCATCACCGGAACCGGATTCATGAAGTGCATGCCCACCACCTTATCCTGACGGCCGGTGACGCCTGCAATTTTCGTGATGCTGATGCTGCTGGTATTGGTGGCCAGGATGCAGTGCGCCGGTGCATGCATGTCGAGTTCGCGGAACAATTGCAACTTGATTTCCAGCTGTTCGGTGGCGGCTTCCACCACCAGATCTGCAGATTTCACGCCGGCTTCCAGAGAAGTTTGCGGGGAAATCCGCGCCAAAGCTTCCTGCTTCTGTGCTTCGGTAAGACTGCCTTTGGCCACCTGCCGATCCATATTCTTGGCGATGGTGTTCATGGCTTTATCCAAAGCTTCTTTGCGGATGTCAATGAGGTTTACGGAATACCCGTTCTGTGCAAACACATGGGCAATGCCATTTCCCATAGTCCCTGATCCAATCACAGCAATTTGTTGCATAAGTCTGCAAATCAAACAAAAAATATCAAGATACGGGGCGAAGGAAATGGATTGAGGCGTTCAATTCGGCATCAATTTTGTTAATGGAATCCAGACCAAGGATTGCATCCTATTTATTTTATCAAAACATCATCAAACCCAATATGAATCTAAAAAATACCATTCAAAAAGCAGCGCTGGCGCTGTTCACCATTGGTGCAGCACAAGCCGCACAGGCACAAATCGTAAACGGAGGCTTTGAAAACTGGACCCAGTTGATCCGTCTGGAAGTTCCGAGTGCCTGGACCAGCCTGAACCTGCTGGCCGAGTTTGGCGGCGATTCTGCCAACTGTACCAAATCTACCGATGCGCACTGGGGCAAATACGCCGCTTTGCTTAACCCAACCTACATCACCATTGCCGGTGATACCGTTCCCGGTTTGTTGTCGGGTCAGTTCACCATCAACAGCCGTCCCGCAGGGATCCGCTTCTTTTACAAAGGCATGCCTGCCGGAACAGACTCTATGATTGTGCTTGCCCAATTGTATAAAGGAAGTACCGACAGTTCTGAAAACCTGGTGGCCGACCTGAACTGGACAAGCGGCAAAGCCACCACGACTTACACCCTGGCTCAGGCGGACTTCCAATACTACGACAACCGCACGCCCGATACCGCTGTGGTGAACATCATCATCGGTGGCGACAACACCTCATTCCTGAAATCCAAAATGTGGATCGACGACATCGGCTTCTCCGCTTATCCTGCCGCTGTTGATCCTGCCGCTGCGGAACTGAACTACCACGTGTACCCAAATCCGAGCAACGGCAAGGTGTTCATCAGTGGTTATGAAAGCGCCGGAAATACCGACATCTTCGACCTGAACGGACGCCAAGTGTTCCGCATCCCCGCAGGTACGCACAGCGCCGACCTGAGCCGCCTCGACGCCGGCCTGTACCTGTACCGCATGGATACCCCTCAGGGACAACTGAGCGGAAAGATCTTGTTGAGTAAATAATGCTGCTTCCGCTGTGAAGCCATGAAAAGCCACCTTCGGGTGGCTTTTTTTGTTTCTACAGAAGCCGCAACTTTTTCATGCCGGATGGGATATTTTTGCCGCACATCACCATGAAGACCGCATACGTATTTCCGGGACAAGGCTCACAATTCGTGGGCATGGGTAAAGATTTGTACGACCAGCACCCACAAGCGCGGGAACTGTTTGAGCAAGCCAATGACATCCTGGGCTTCCGCATCACCGATGAAATGTTCTCGGGAACAGACGAAGGCCTGCGCCAAACCCGCGTGACCCAGCCGGCCATCTTCCTGCATTCTGTGATTCAGGTGCTGGTTTTGGGTGATGCCTTTCATCCGGATATGGTTGCCGGTCACAGCCTGGGTGAGTTCAGCGCCCTGGTGGCCAATAAAACCCTGCGTTTTGAAGATGCGCTGCATCTGGTTGCGGCCCGCGCTACCGCCATGCAGCAAGCCTGCGAACAGGTGCCCGGAACCATGGCCGCCGTATTGGGCCTCGAAGACCAAAAAGTAGAAGAAATCTGTGCCGGCATTCAGGGTGTGGTGGTTCCTGCCAACTACAACTGCCCTGGACAACTGGTGATCAGTGGCGCCGTGGATGCGGTGAACGAAGCCTGTGAATTGCTCAAGGCGGCAGGTGCCAAACGTGCGCTGTTGCTGCCCGTGGGCGGCGCCTTCCACTCCCCGCTCATGGAACCTGCCCGCGAAAAACTCGCTGCGGCCATCGCCGCTACGGACTTTCAGGAACCTGTGTGTCCGGTATATCAAAACGTAACTGCTTATGCTGTTACCGACAAAGAAGCCATCCGCAAACACCTGGTGGAACAGTTGACTGCGCCGGTGAAGTGGACCCAAAGCGTACAAGCGATGTGGAACGACGGCGGCCACCGCTTCCTCGAAGCCGGCCCCGGCAAGGTGTTGCAGGGATTGGTGAAGAAGATTGCGCCTGAAGCAGAAACCGG
>CAZPHB010000030.1:0-19470 GCA_964586595.1 uncultured Flavobacteriaceae bacterium
GGAGGCGTTAAACGCCGCAAGAAGCCGCTAAATGCCAAGGAAGCTCCGAGCCTGCGAGGAGATCACCGCAGGCATTCGGCTGATGGCAAGTGTGCGCCTTTCATCATTTGCAGCCTTGATTTTTTGCTTACTTTTTCATCAAGGAAAAAGTAAGAGTATAAAATATGGTTGATTCGGTCTGGGGGGTAAAAATCAAAATCGTCAAAAACAGACTGCTAAATCCTTGATAATCTGCACAGGAACTGTTCAATAAAAAACGTTTTGGACAGCAGTGACTTCAGACAAAAATCTTTATGAACGATTCAACATGGGAAGCCGTGATTTCTGTAAGTTCAAGCCCAAAAACTGAACTTCAGTGCAAGGCATACTTGCCCGTGAAAAAGTATGTGAAGGCTGATGATCGGTGCTATTCAGACCAGGTCTGTAAGAGTTTAATTGGTTGTGTTTTAGCGTGGGCGTTCAACTGCAACAGGATGCCTTCGCCCCCCCCAAATCACCAACCCAGCACCCAGGCAAAAATCAGCGGCGCCACAATGGTCGCGTCGCTTTCCACGATGTATTTCGGGGTGTGGATGTCCAGCTTGCCCCAGGTAATCTTCTCGTTGGGCACCGCGCCGGAATAGCTGCCGTAGCTGGTAGTTGAGTCGCTGATCTGGCAGAAATAGCTCCAGAACGGAACATCATGCCACTCCAGATCCTGATACATCATCGGCACCACGCAAATCGGGAAATCACCCGCAATGCCTCCGCCAATCTGGAAGAAGCCAACGCCCTTCCCGCCTGAATTTTCGCGGTACCACTGGCTCAGCCAAACCATGTATTCAATACCACTCTTCATGGTGGTGGCTTTCATTTCATTTTTAATCACATAGCTGGCGAAAATATTCCCCATAGTGCTGTCTTCCCAGCCACCCACAATGATGGGCAGGTTGCGCTCGGCAGCCGCAATCATCCACGAGTTTTTAGGGTCAATTTCATAATACTGCTCCAGCACGCCGCTCAGAATCATCTGATACATAAACTCATGCGGGAAATAGCGCTCGCCCTGATCATCAGCTTCCTTCCAAAGCTTATGAATATGCTGCTGCAAACGGCGAAAAGCTTCTTCTTCCGGAATGCAGGTGTCGGTCACCCGGTTCAACCCTTTTTCCAGCAAGTCCCATTCTTCCTGAGGCGTCAGGTCGCGGTAATTCGGGATGCGGCGGTAATGGCTGTGCGCCACCAGGTTCATCAAATCCTCTTCCAGGTTGGCGCCCGTGCAGGAAATGATGTCCACCTTCCCCTGCCGAATCATTTCCGCCAGACTCACGCCCAGTTCCGCCGTACTCATGGCACCGGCCAACGTCACCATCATCTTCCCGCCTTCCAGCAGGTGTTGTTCATACCCTTTGGCGGCATCTTTCAGCGCTGCAGCATTAAAATGACGGTAGTGATGTTCAATAAACTGTGAAACTGGGCCTTTATTCATGCCGCAAAAGTAGTGCAGGCAAAGCAAACCTCAGGATGCCCGGAGGATGTGGTTTTTTTGGGCCTCTTTCCGGTCTTGCGCTGTACGCTTCGCCCCTTTGCCGGCATCTGCAGGCCCGCGACTTGGCTTACTGCCGTTCGCCATGCGCGTGCGGCACATGCAAGCGCAAAGGGGCTGCAGGGTGCCGCTGCAGCCCGGGGCACAATTCCGCGGCAAGGTCTAAGCAGCCTTCATCACTGCCCGAAACAATCCGGTACAGCTTCCGCAACAGTGTTACCAAAAAACATCCATCGCCGGCAGCGCGCGTCCCTGAAAATCCCACAGCGCCTGATTTTCCCACGATGAGCCATCCAAAGCAGCCTTGCCCTTCCAGGCAGTCCATTCAGCGCCCCAATAGCAGAAGCCAAGTCCGCCCTCCACCGAGCGCATCATGTTGCGCATGGCCCACAAAAAAGCTTTTTGACCTTCAGGACTCGCGGGAAATTGCGGCAACAGCTGATTTTCCAATCCAACCACATTATGGGTTTGGTCGTTCCATTCCAAAGTAAACGGGTAAGAGGTTTCTGCCAACAAAATCGGTTTCTTGAAAGCCTGATGCAATATCTCCATGCGCTGTTTCACCAGGTTCAAATCCTTGCCATGCCACATGGGGTAATAGCTCAGCCCCAGAACATCGTAATCTATGTTCCGAAAGGGTTCCAGCGTCACGGCCACATCCTCGAGCATGGCCATATGAATCACCACCTGGGTTTTGGGCTGTACCTGTCGCACCGCCTTGATGCCCGCCCGAATCAAGGTCAGCATGCCGGCGGTATCGCGACTGTTGCCTTCAGGCCATAGCAATCCGGAATTTATTTCATTGCCTATTTGGATGTAATCTGGTTGGAGGGCAAGTACCACCCTTTTTGTATAGGCATAGACGCTGTCTGCCAGCGTTTGGGCATTGATGTTGTTCCAGGCTGCGGGCTTGCTTTGATGCGCCGGATCTGCCCAGGTATCCGAATAATGCACACTGATGAGCGTTTTCAATCCCAGGCGACGCAGTTCGGCACACAGTTCCTGTACCTCACTGAGTCTGGCACCTGCTGCAGGATGATGCCACAACCGCAGGCGCACCACATTGATCCCTGCATGAAGCAGGGTTTGGAGCATGTCTTCCTGCTGCCCTTTGCTGTTGTACCAAAGGCCGTTGCCTTTACGCAGTTCGGGAAGCATCGATAAATCCGTACCCAACAATGCCGGTTTGGCGTAAAGGGGAGGGCCTGTTTCTGGTTTCTTACAGGCTTGAAGGCAGCTGCACAGCGCGGCCAGGCCGATAAAAAACCGCAGCCTCAGGGCAGTTTCACGTAGCTGCATGAACTGCTCCGGAATCCGGGCGCTGCAATCTGAATCAGGTACACACCCTGCCGCAGGGCACTCAGGTCGGCGTCAAGCGTAAGGGCTGTCCCGTCAAATTCCTGCGACAACATCAAACGGCCATTCATGTCGAAAACCTTGAGCGATGCCTGACGCACGGTTTCAGAGAGCGCCACTTGCACCATTCCGTTTCCCGGATTGGGGTAGGCGCGTACGCCCAATGCAGTGGCGGAAAGATTGCTGTTTGCATTGGTATGCGACACCGCTGTATAAGGACCGCCACTGGCATTCCACCAGGTTCCGGAATTGGTGGTTTCCAAACGCAATGCCCGCACGGTGTACAGGTTTCTTCCTTTCAGGTAATTCGTGCTGTCGTAATACACGGTATCACTGATCAGGTATCCTTTGTTCACGCGGAAATAGCCATTGCTGGCGCTGTCGTAGCGATATACGGCATAACCATCCACAGCTCCGTTGGCGCGGTTCCAGGTGAGTTTCACACGGTTGGAAATACTCTGCGCCTTCAGGTTTGAAGGGCCGGGCACATAAGCCATGCGCAGGGTTGGGTCACCCATCAGCGCGATGTGGATGCCTTGTTGTGAATAGTTGAAGTTTCCGCTGAAATAAAAACTGCTGTTGTTTTGGGTGATACGGGTACCAAAGCCAATATGCTTACCCAACGCCATGTGATGTACATACCATTTGGGAATACCGCCCCAGAAACAGGCCAGCGCGCTGTTGGCCAGCGGAGCCCGCAGGAAGTTGTTGTTTACATCCCAGTCGCCGAAATAGCTTCCTGCAAGGATGGTGAAGATGTTCCGCAGTGAATCAGCCGCGAAATTATTTGTGTTTCCGATGCCGCTGCATGAGGTATAAGAACCGGCGCCGCAGCCATAGCTCCACAGGTAGGCTCCTGCTTTTTGGGCGGTGAAATAATCGCGGTTGTCAAAAATGCTGTCGGTGCGGAAAAAGGTGGCAAAGTTGTGGTATCCGGTGGATGCCAGGTTCAGGCCGGTGAAGTTGTTGTCAATCAGGGCGCGGTTTACCGAACGCAATTGTCCGGTGCGCCACAGGTGGTTGCGGTTTAAGTATTTACGCACCAGCAAGGTGTCGTTTTTGCTGAAGGAGGTCATGTCGAACAGGTCCACGCGGCCCACTTCCAGATCCACGGCGCCGGGAACTTTGGTCTGGTCCATTTTGCCGTCGCCGGGAATATTGTGCAAGCGCGGCGAGGAGCCGGTGGTGCGGGTCACCTCACTGTCGAACCATTCGCCGTCTAGCTCACCGTAATACAGGTCGGCAGGCCAGGCGCCGGTATGGTTTCCGGAACCTTCCACGTGCCCGTCGGGCGGTGGAATGAATGATGAACTGTAATCACCTGAATAGGGAACCGGCACATGCCCAATGATGTATAGCGTGCTTACTTTCCCGCCACGGCGCTGGTATTCCGCTTGGATGCGGCTGCGCACGGCTGCGGCTTTTTCTTTCCTTCCGGCATACAACATGCTGGTACTCCAGCCTTCGGCCTGCAATTGTGCATTCAGGCGGTTGATTTCGTTGCTCAGCGGCAGGCGATAATTGCTGTCAATCAGCAGGATGATGCCACCGTTTCCGGGCTGTTCCTCATACCGGTTTCCTGCCCAAACATAACCCAGCGCTTCGGTCTGATTGCTGGCATTCACCTTGGCCACCATGTACTCATAGGCAAACCCTGCCTTTGCAGCAGCATCTTTCCAGCTGGATGTATTTCCTGCTGCGGTGCCAACCGGCGCCGATCCCCAGTCTTCATTGTTCAGGTCGCTGCGGCGGTATATCTGCCAGCTGCCTGAATAAGATTCCTGTGGCCAGTAAATGGTGATTGTTCCGTCGGGATTGGCAATGGCTCCGGCCATTACTACCTGGGTTTTTGCTACCTGTGCCTGCGTTTCAAAGCAGGTAAGCAAAACACTGAGGAACAAGGACAGGGTAATGATGCGCTTCATAAGCTGATGTTGTGTTGGCGAATCTAAAGAATCCTGCACTTTATTTCTTCACGTCGTTCCGGTGCATGCGCCGGCTATCAATAATGGTTTTTTGAAAAAACTATTCCCGCCAGACAAATCCGAACAAAATGAGGCTGAGGTAAATCAACAAGGCATCGAGGGTGAGTACCACCATCAAGTCTTTGTAGAATGCGGAGGGGAGAAAGGACTCCAGGCACTTGCGGCTGGCACTCATTCCCGCAAGCAGCACCGGAATGATGACCGGCATGCTGAGTACAGGCGCAATAAGTCCGGCGTGCCGCGTTTTCGCAGATATGGCCGACACCAGCGTGAGCACCGTGCTGACGCCCAATCCTGTAAGCCAAACGCTGAGCAGGTATGGCCACCACTGAGGCGCATAAAAACCAAGGAAGAACGAATACAGCAATAAAGTGCCCAGCATCAGAACAGTCATCACCATGCTGTTGTAAATGATCTTTGCCAGGATGAGCGAACCCGGATCGCACAGTTGGTATAGGTAGAGCCAGCGACCCGAAGGCACAGCTATAAAATTCTTTACAATGCCCTGCATGGTTCCGGTAATCACCAGAATCCAGAACATGGCGTTCCAAACCGCAGTTGGCATAAACTGCACAGCCAGGTAACATACCAGCACGGTGGTGAATAATTGCAGCATCACACCGGCCAAAACCGCCTTCTGGCTCAAATCACTTTGCCATTCAGCGCGAATCAGTTGAAGAGTTTTGTGCCTGCTTGCCACCTTTTTAGTTATTTCGCAAAGTTATTTAGCGAATCCCAATGCTCGACCACATCCATCATTTGACCCAAGAAGAGAAAGATTTAGTGCTTCAGGCCCCCGTTTACGTGAGTTTGCTGATTGCCGGCGCCGACGGAAATTTTCAACAGGAAGAACAAAAACGCATCCTGGAACTGGTGCATACCAAAACCTTCTCCGAACAATATGAACTGCGGGAACTCTACGCCTCCCTGAACCATAACCTGGCCGAGCACCTGCGCCACATGATGGCTTCCCTGCCTGAAGATACCGAAGAACGACAGGCCATGCTTAGCGGATTGCTGGGCAGGCTGAATGATATTTTCCCACGCCTGGAACAGTTTTTTGCCCGTCAGTTGTACAAAAGTCTGCGTGAATTTGCGCATTACATCGCACATGCAGATGGCGGTTTCTGGGGCATCTCTGCCGTAAGTGATGCCGAGCGTCAGTGGGTGAAACTGCCCATGTTGAACGAACCCTTTTCTGAAGCAGATTAACATCGCTGATTTTGGGCCTGTTTGAAAAAATCCTGGTTGCCAACCGCGGTGAAATTGCCATCAGGGTGATGCGCGCTTGCCGTGAAATGGGCATCCAAACCGTAGCAGTGTACAGCGAAGCCGACCGCAATGCGCTGCACGTGCGCTACGCCGACGAAGCCTTTTGCATCGGTCCGGGCCCGAGCAACCAAAGCTACCTCCGCGGCGATGCCATCATCGAGGTTTGTAAAGCCACAGGAGCGCAAGCCGTGCATCCGGGCTATGGATTTCTTTCCGAGAATGCAGGCTTTGCCCGTGCCCTGAAGGAAGCAGGCATTGTGCTGATTGGTCCTTCGCCTGAAGCCATGGAGGTGATGGGCAGTAAAATTGGTGCCAAGCAGGCCGTAGAAAAATTCGGCGTGCCATTGGTTCCGGGCATCAACGAAGCCATCAGCGATGCCGAAGCCGCGCTGCGCATTGCGCAGCAGATTGGTTTTCCCGTATTGGTAAAAGCCAGTGCAGGCGGCGGAGGTAAGGGCATGCGCATTGTTGAACGTGCCGAAGATTTCGTGGACGAGCTGGGAAGGGCACAAAGTGAAGCCCGCAGCGCTTTCGGCGACGATTCTGTGTTTATTGAAAAATACGTGGGTGGCCCGCGCCATATTGAATTCCAGATTATGGCCGACCAGCATGGGAACATCTGTCACCTGTTTGAACGCGAATGTTCCATCCAGCGCCGCCACCAAAAACTGGTGGAAGAGGCGCCCAGCCCGGCGGTAAATGAAGCGCTCCGCCAACGCATGGGAGCCGCCGCGGTAAACGTGGCCCGTGCATGTAATTACACCGGCGCCGGTACCGTGGAGTTTCTGGTGGGCAACGATGGCAACTTTTATTTTCTGGAGATGAATACCCGCCTGCAGGTGGAACATCCGGTTACAGAAATGATCACCGGAATCGACCTGGTGCGCGAACAAATTCGCGTAGCCGCCGGACTGCCGCTCAGCTTCACACAGGAAGAACTGCGCATCAATGGCCATGCCATCGAATTGCGCGTATGTGCCGAAGATCCGGAGAACAACTTCCTGCCCGATATTGGAACCATCACCGAATACAGCATACCTAAAGGTCCCGGAATCCGTGTGGATGACGCCATGGAAGCAGGAATGGAAATTCCCATTTTCTACGACAACATGATCGCCAAACTGATTGTTTGGGGAAGTTCCCGCGAGGAAGCCATGAACCGAATGCTGCGCGCCATTTCAGAATACAGATTGTCGGGAATCGCCACTACGCTTGCATTTGGTGCTTTTGTGATGAAGCACGAAGCCTTCACTTCCGGTCATTTTGACACAGGGTTCATCGGCCGGCATTTCAAGCCTGAATACCTGAACCACCACGCGTTTGAGGGTGAAGAAGAAGCCGCTGCAGCCATGGCCGCTGCCTTTGCCTGGAAAAACAAAGCTGTTGCCGCACCCACGGCAGTGCAGGCGCCTGCTGAAAGTATGTGGAAGCTCCGCAGGGAACGAAGAAGGTAACCCTGCTGCCGTTGCTCAAGCCATGCATCTCGTTCTTCAAAGGCCGGATGAACTTTTGGTTTGTGAAAGATAATTTCGAATTCAATAATCCGAATCAAAGAAACGGCTCATGAACAAAATCCTCATCATAGACGACGTACATCCGCTGCTCATGGAAGCACTGGAGTCAGCCGGCTTCGAGGTTGTTTACCGGCCGGATTGTGCCAGGGAGGAAGTGCTTGCATTGGCTGCCGATTGTTCCGTTCTGGTACTGCGCAGTAAAATCACGGTGGATGAGGCGATGTTGCGGGCTTTACCCAAGCTTCAGCTCATCGCCCGCGCCGGAGCCGGTACCGACAACATTCATGAAGCGTCTTGTAATGATTCAGGCATTGGGCTGGTACATGCAGGCGGTGCCAACAGCGATGCCGTTGGGGAACAAACCCTTGGCATGCTGCTTTCCCTGATGTCGCGCATTGCTAAAGGAGATCGTGAAGTGCGCCGTGGTATTTGGAATCGGGAAGGAAACCGCGGCGTGGAACTGAAAGGAAAAACAGTGGGCGTGATTGGCTGCGGTTATACAGGCAGCGCCTTCGTGGAACGCCTGGCTCCCTTCGGTGTTCAGGTATTGGTTTTCGACCCGTACAAAGAAATTCCCCAATGGCCGCATGTGCGCCAGACAGACATGGATGCGCTGTATGAGGATGCCGATGTGCTGAGCTTGCATGTACCATTAACCCCGGAAACCAGCTACATGGTGAATACCGATTTTCTCTCCAGATTCAGAAAGCCGATTTATTTACTGAATCTAAGCCGGGGAGCGGTTTTGCGTACGAAAGACGCAGCCCGTGCCCTGCAGGCGGGGCAACTGCGGGGGCTGGCCCTGGATGTTCTTGAGCAAGAACCGCCGGAACATATGCCTTCCGAAGATAAACTTTGGTTTGCGAAACTTCTGGCCATGGAAGAAGTACTTTTTACCCCGCATGTAGGCGGTTGGAGTACAGAATCATACGAGCGAATTTCTGGGGTATTGGCTGCTCGAATAATCCGCTGGTTCAATCGAGAAGCCAAAATGCCTGTTTCACTATTGGATTATTACAAAATTTGAGGGAATTTGCGCCCTTGCTCTAAAACTGTAAAAGAGATAAACAGAGTATGAATAAAACACTACGTTCACTGCTTGCTGTCACAGCCTTTATAGGCTTCAGCTTCGGCCTTCAGGCACAGACCAACTATGGGGAGCTGCGCGGTGTGGTGACCAATGCTGAGACCAAACAACCCATTGTAGGTGCCACCCTCGTGCTTGTGCGCGACGGCGTGGAAGCCGGCAAGGTGAATAGCGGTAATGGCGGTCGCTACTACTTTAAGACCATTGACCCGGGGAATTACATGCTGATCACTACGTTCAACGAGATGGGTACAGATTCCGTCTCGGTGAAGATTGTTGAAAACGTACCCCAGGAAGAAAACGTGCGCTTGTATCCGAAGGCGAGCAGCATGCGTACACTCGTGATCCGTGGCAAGGTTCAGAAAAAGGTAATCGACCGCACGGGCAACACGGCGGTAGTTACACGAGACGATCTTGTGAAAATGAACAGCCGCAGTGTGGCCAGTATTGCTACGGCGAGTGCCGGTGGTGTGGTTTCCACAGCGCAGGGTATTTCATTCCGTGGATCTCGGGCAGATGGAACGGCTTACTACGTGGACGGAGTTCGCGTAATTGGTAACCTCACGTCCATCCTGGCAGGCCAGCAACAGGTAACCGTAATCCAGGGAGGTGTTCCCGCTCAGTACGGTGACTTTACCGGTGGTGCAATCAGCGTAACCACGCGCGGTATTTCCAGAAATTACATCGGCAGCCTTGAAGCCATCACTTCACAGCAATTGGATCCTTACGGATACAACCAGATAGAAGGTTACCTGTCGGGTCCGCTGCTCATTGCAAACAAAGGCAATAAGTCGAAGGAATTTGTTCGCCTCGGTTTCTCTTTGTCCGGAAGCGGAAACTACACCAAAGACCGCGCCCCTGTGGTAACAGGTGTGTATGTGGTGAAAGAAGATAAACTCCGCGAAATTGAAGAACGTCCCCTCATTGCCACACCCAACGGCTTGGTGCATTCAGGGAACTTCCTTCGCGAGAGCGATCTGGAATTGCTGAAAGCCAGACCAAATTCCGGAGCCAACACAGCCGCCCTGCAGGGTAAGCTCGTGTATCAGTTCAACAAACAAACAGACTTTACAGTGTTTGGCAGCTACTTCCGCCAGAGCGCATATTCAGCATCTAACTCCATCATGAACTTTGGTCTGAATCCCCGCACAGATGCCAGCACTGTGCGTACTTATGCCAGGTTCACGCAAAAATTAAAGAATGCAGAAGGTTCTGCCATTCAGAACGCGTTTTATACCATCCGCTTTGATTACCAGAGCAGTGCATCAAAAACACGCGATGCAAATCACCTGGACAGGTACTTCGATTACGGAAACCTCGGTGCCTTCACACATTATCCCACCGAAGCATTTGCTTATTCTCATGGCGATGCCAGCGGAAACCCCAACAGGCAGCCACGCAGGGTGCGCGACCAGTTTGGCAACATCGTATTTATCAGGGACTACTGGGAACAAATAGGCTTTACCGACACCTTGGTAACCTTTACGCCCAGCGGGCTGAATCCCCTGCGTGCAAACTACACCAGCAACCTTTATGATTACATCGCGGGTTTGGGTGGTAAGGTGCGCAACGACAATACCATCATCAACAACCAAGGTTTGCTGAATGGATTCAACCCGCCAAACGTTTACTCACTGTGGTCTACTCCAGGAACGGTTACTGCCAACTGGAGCAAGAGCCAGGCAGAGCGTTATACCGTTTTTGCCATGGGTGAGTTCCAGGTGAAGGGCAAAGAGGCTGAAGGGCAGTTACGTACCCCACACGACATCCAGTTTGGTTTGACCTACGAACAGGAAATCCAGCGCGGCTATGGCCTTGGTGCCAATGGACTGTGGATCCTGATGCGTCAGTTGGCCAACAAACACATTTCTGAACTGGACGTAAATAACCCCATCCTTTCTTATGATCAATGGGGCGTTTTCCAGGATACCGTGCGCTACAACCGCCTCATCAACTACAACGAACAAAGCATGTTCGACAAGAACCTCCGCTCGAAGTTGATTGCTAGCGGTGCTAAAGACGTGTACGGAAAACCAATCACCGAAAGCACCTTCCTGGACATCAATGCCATGGATCCTTCAACCTTCAACCTGAACATGTTCAATGCAGATGAACTGCTGAACAATGGTAATGGCTACGTTTCTTATTTCGGTTATGACCATTTGGGCAATAAGGTACGCGGACGTCCGGCCATCGATAACTTCATCTTCGACCGCGACAACCGCACCATCGGCGCTTTCCAGCCTGTATATATGGCTGCTTGGGTACAGGACCAGTTTGCCTATAAAGATCTGATCCTTCGCGTAGGTCTGCGTATGGAACGCTACGATGCGAACCAGCGCGTACTCGAAGATCCTTACAGCCTGTATCCAATGAAGACGGCTGCCGAGGTTACTGAATTGAATGGTTTGAATGTGCTGCATCCCGACAACATCAAGGGTACCTATAAAGTATATGTGAACGACATCAATTCACCTACCCGCATCATTGGCTATCGCGACGGTGTGCAGTGGTACGATGCCAATGGCGGTGAAGTGACCAACCCTGAAATTCTTGCCAACCAAACCAGCAACGGCCGCATTGCGCCTTACCTGGTGGATCCAAATAACCAGCAGATTACACCTGCTTCCTTCAAAGACTTTACCCCGGCAATCAACATGTTGCCACGTATTTGGTTCCAGTTCCCCATCGACAGAACCAAGTTGTTCTATGCCAGCTACGATGTACTGGCACAGCGCCCCAATGCCGGTGCTTCTTTCCTGACCATCGATGAATTATACTTCCTTAAAAACAGACAGGGCAGCGTAATCTCCAACGGCGACCTGAAGCCACGCATTAAAACCGATTATGAAGTAGGCTTCAAGCAGCAAATCGGCAGAACAAGCGGTATTGAAATTACTGCGAGCTACAGTGAAATTCGTGGAGATTTTGGATTGTACCAAATCAACCAAGGCTTTCCGGTTACTTATTCTACCTACAGAAACATTGACTTTAGTACTGTCAAGAGCTTCCGTGTGCAGTATATCCTGACCCAACTCGGTCCGGTTAGCCTGACCGCAAACTACACCTTGCAGTTTGCCGATGGAACAGGTTCCAACATCAATTCCCAGCAGGCCCTGATTGCCAGCAACCAGCCCAACCTGCGCACCATGATTCCTTTAGGAGAACTTGACATCCGTCATGCGATTAAAGGGGTGTTCAACATTGGTTGGGAAGGCGGTAAGGACAGATACGGTAAGAACTTGTACAATGGTCCCCGTATTGGCGGAAAAGAAGTATTTAAGTTCACCAACCTGAACATGATGTTCTTTGCCATCAGCGGCGCGCCATACACACCTACCACACAGGCGGTGCAAATTGGTGCCGTGGATCGCGCACAGATCAAAGGTGTTCCTTTTGGAGCCCGTTTGCCCTGGCAGTTCACCATCAATGCCAACCTGAGCAAGTCCTTCGAAATCAACCGAGGAACCGGCAAACGCCCATTGATGGCTAATGCCTATCTGTGGGTAGAAAATGCCCTTAATGGCCGCAACATCGTGAGCGTTTATCGCTACACAGGACTGCCTACAGACGATGGATTCCTCAATTCACCTCAGGGACAGCTGGCCATTCAGCGTCAGATCAACGCGCAGAGCTATGTTGATTTGTACCGCGCACTGCTGAATACACAGGGCGGTAATTTTGCCGCGCCAAGAACCGTTCGTTTGGGCATTCGCTTCAACATCAACTAAGATCTTAGGATAGCATTTATTAAATAGGTCTTTAAAGCAACAGTGATATGAGACAAAGAGTAAAATATATCTTCAGCGGTATGCTGATGTTGGTGGCCCTGTCAGCCGTTCAGGCCAGGCCCGTTACCAACTTGAATCCACGCAGTAAACCCATTACTCAGGATCGCCGCATGAACATGTTCGCCAATACCTGCGAACCTGCCACGCAGAGTGCCGACATGGACATCAATAACGTGCGTACCAAAATCCTGAATGGTGGTGACATGTGGTGGGATTTGAACAACCCTAAATATGAAGTGCCCAAAGTAACGGATGCCAACGCCGTGCGTAAACATGCGTTGTTCAGTGGCGCCTTGTGGATTGGCGGTCTGGATGACGGTGGGAACCTGAAGCTGGCGGCCATGACTTACCGTCAGCGAGGAAGCGATTTCTGGCCGGGTCCGTTGGATACAACAACCGCCGGCACCGATCCACAGCGTTGTAAAGCCTATGACCGCATCTGGAAAGTGACCAGAACGGAAATGGAAGAGGCCGAAGCCAACAACTGGATCAACCCGGCTGCGGGCATCACAGAATGGCCTGCAGGTCTGAACCGTCCTTATGCCACCAGCTCTACAGAGCCTAAATCACTGGCACCATTTAAAGACATCAACAGCAACGGCATTTATGAACCATTCCAGGGTGAACACCCGGTGCTCGATACCCGTCGGCCAATCAGTGAAAACGGTGTAGATCGCCAGCCCGACATGATGCTGTGGTTTTGCTATAACGATAAAGGAAACATCCACAGTGAAACACAGGGCGTTCCGATTGGTATAGAACTGCATACAACGGCATTTGCGTTCGCTACGAACGACGAAGTGAACAACATGACCTTCTATTCTACAGAAGTCATCAACCGCAGCTTCAGCAAAATCAACCAAACCTATTTCGGCCAGTGGGTTGATGCGGATCTTGGCAACTACGCCGACGACTATGTTGGTTGTGATGTGGATCGCGCGCTTGGTTACTGCTACAATGGTGATGAAGACGATGAGGGCGTATTGGGTTATGGATTGAATCCTCCTTCTGTTGGGGTTGACTTTTTCGAAGGTCCGCGTGACTCCGCCGGTAATGAACTGGGCATGGGCGCGTTCATGTATTACAATAACGACAACAACCCCATCAACGGGAACCCCGATCTGGCTCAGGAGTTTTACAACCTGCTTCGCGGCCGTTGGCTCGGTGGCCAGAACGTAACCTTTGGCGGAAACGGTATCGGCGGGTCACAAACTACCCGTTACATGTTCTCTGCAGGTACTGATCCTGAATTTCCAGGTCAGTGCTGGGATGAACGCAGTTCAGGAAACCGTCCGGGTGACCGCCGCTTCTTGCAGTCTTCCGGCCCATTCACCATGTATCCCGGCGCGGTTAACCGTGTAACCGTAGGTGTGGTTTGGGCGCGTACCACTTCCGGTGGCGCAGGCCAGCCATGCGCCGGAGCTGCTCAGGGTTCCTTAACCTTGCTCAGATTGGCTTCCGACAAAGCACAGCGTTTGTTCAACAACAACTTTAAAATCCTTGACGGGCCTGATGCTCCAGATGTGGAAATGCAGGAACTTGAAGGTGAACTGGTGATGAAGCTGGTAAACACCAACAGCAAAAAAGTTGAAGGTTATACTGAAGCATACATCAACGAAGCCAATAAACAACTTACTTATAAATTCCAAGGTTACCTTGTGTATCAGCTCAAAGACGCTACCGTAAATACCGGTGACCTTGAGAATGTTGATAAGGCGCGCCTCCTGTTCCAGTGCGACGTGAAAGACAATTTCGCACAGATCATCAACCGCGTATTTGACCCGAAAGTGAATGCCTACATCCCCGAGGAAAAAGTAAACGGTGAAAACAATGGCCTGAGGCATTCCTTCAGCATCAAGAAGGATTTGTTCGCAACCGGTGCCAACCAGGGTTTGGTAGATTTCAGAACCTACTATTACATGGTGCTCTCTTATGGCGTGCTTGCGGATGATACCTTGTCCACAGAACCGGTGCAGTTCCTTGCAGGCCGCAGAAATATTCAGGTAGTAAAAGCAATTCCGCACAAAACAGATCCTGAGAATTTCGGAACCCGTTTGAATTCTGGTTACGGCAGCGGACCTACGCTGCAGCGCATCGAAGGACGCGGAAATGGTGGAAACGTGCTTGAGTTCACTGAGGAAACCGTCAACGAAATTTTGGCGAACAACGAAAGCAAGTTCCCCAAATACCTGGGTGGAAATGGCCCGGCGAAAATCAAAGTTGTAGATCCGCTGAAAGTTCCGAAAGCGAATTTTGAACTCTACATCTTGGAGCCTAATCCCCGCACGCAGCCTACTGCGCAGGGATGGCAGGACACCATTCGTTCTACGAGCCGTTGGATGTTGGTGAACAAAACCACCAACGATACCGTATTCAGCGATACTACGCTTGCGTACAAGTTTGAATCGCTGCAAGGAAGGGCTGCCCTGACCAACAATCCAAGTCCATCCAAAGCAGGAAGGGTAAATTTGAACGATTGGGGTCTGAGTATTGAAATGGAACAGGTGAATAACCCTGGCACCAAGCCTCAGGCAGATGTTGCGAATGGACTGCTCGACTGGAGTGTTGAGTTTGAAGATCCGGGAAGGCCCTGGCTCACAGCAATTGTCGATAACGATGCTGCTCAGGGAACAGGCATTTGGCAAAACTGGATCCGTTCAGGCAATGCAGGTCGCGGAAGTACCTTCAGTCCCTATGAACACGACATGCAGGATGCAAGTGGAAATCCTTTGGATCCCAACGGTTCATACGAGAAAATCTGGAATGGAAGAATCGCACCCTATGCGCTTGCCGCGCGTGCCGGTCTTGAAGCCACCACCAATAGAAACACTTTTGGAATGGCTTGGAGAAACAGTGCTGTTTCTGACAATCCATTAACCGAACTCGCGAGCATTGACCTGGTGATTACCCCGGATCGTTCAAAATGGACAGAATGTATCGTTCTTGAAATGGCTGACGATCAGGTAAAGGCCAGCACCGAGGGACAAATGGATAAATTCAACATGCGTTGGGGGAACAGTCGTGACAGAGCGCTGAATACCACAGGCGGTCAAGGTAAAAGTTATTTCCCCGGTTATGCCATGAATTTGGAAACCGGAGAACGATTGAATCTTGCCTTCGGCGAAGACAGTTACCTGCCGGGGGAAAACGGTCAGGACATGATCTGGAACCCTACGTCAACGTTCTTTAACGACAATGGCAATTATCCTGCATTGGGCGGTAAACACTTTATTTACGTGTTTGGAACCGGAAACAGTTTCGGTGTACAGCGCACTGTGAAAGGGAAAAAATATCCTGAGGGCATCAATGATTATGCATCTGTTTTGCTTCCCGGAACTGCCGGCGCTTCGCCCGGAACTGTGGACAAGAGAAGGGTGCTTTCACAAATCATGTGGGTGATTCCAACGATGATGACACCGGGCTATTCTATGAAAGATGGAGTTCCGCCAACTGAAGTTCGCATCCGCATCCGAATCAAGAAGGCATACACAACCTATAACACTTCAGGAGCACCTGTCAATAACAACCTGCCGGTTTATGCCTTCAACAGCGAAGACATTGCTCCGGCCATTTCCACTGAGCATGGTAAGAAATCTCTGGATTTGGTAAATGTGGTGCCCAACCCTTACAGGGCATTCAGTAAATACGAAACCAGTCCAATTGATGCACGTGTGAAAATCACAAACCTGCCACCAACATGTACCATCAGTATTTACAACCTGAGTGGTGCTCTGGTGAGGCGTATTGAGAAGGCTGATGACCGCACCTTCGTAGATTGGGATTTGAAGAATGACGCCAGTGTTCCGATTGCGAGTGGTTTGTACATCATCCACGTAAAGGCCCCGGATTTAGGTGAGAAAATCATCAGGTGGTATGGCATCATGCACTCTGTGGACCTTGATAGTTATTAAAGGATTTTAACCCCAAAAAGAAAAGAAACATGAATCTTAATAAAGCATGGAGCCTTGCCGCAGCACTTTGTTCAGGTATTGCGCTATGGGCAGGTAATCCCGACCGTCAGGGTCAGGCAGGTGCCCAACAATTGGTGGTGAATGGCTGGGGCCGCAACTCCTCATGGGGTTGGTCTGGGGTAAGTACTGCCAAGGGTGTTGAAGCAAGTTATGTGAATATTGCCGGCCTGGCTCGTGCAAACATGACCGAAGCAGCGTTCTCACGAACCAATTGGCTCAGCGGCAGCGGTATCAACATCAATAGTTTCGGACTGGCTCAGAAGGTGAGTGAAGACGGCGTGCTTGGCGTAAGCGTCATGCAATGGCAAGTGGCACCCATCGTGATTACAACCGAAGATCAGCCTTATGGCGGTTTGGGAACATACCGCGTGAGCATGACAAACTTTGGTGTTGGCTATGGTAAAACCTTCAATACCATCACTGCCGGTGTAATGTTCCGTGCCGTAAGTGAAGGAATTCCGGATGCCAGGGCATTGGGTGTGAGTATGGATGCCGGCGTTCAATATGTGAATTCTGCCAATCCTGCCAGTACCATTAAGAAGAACGACATCCATTTCGGCTTGGTGGTGAAGAACATCGGTCCGGATATGCGCCACAACGGTGATGGTTTAAGCACCAAAGCGGTGGTTACAAATGGTGATTATACCAAAACCCTCCAGCATCGCGTGGATCGTTTCCAGCTGCCTACGGTGCTTGCAATGAGTGCCGCTTACGATTTCCGTCTTGATCGTGACCCCGGATTGTACATGCACCGTTTAACCTTGGCACTTGGTTTCGCAAACCATGCCTTCCAGAATAACGAAACCAGCCTGGGCATGGAATATGCGTACAACAACTTCATTTCCGGAAGATTGGGCTTTACCTATCAGGAGGGCATTTTCAATTACGATACGCGAATCACTGCCTACACAGGTCTGAATGCAGGCTTGTCTTTGGATGTGCCCTTTAAGACAGGAAAGGACAGCAAATCCAACCTAGGTATTGATTACAGCTATCGCGCCACGAATCCGTTTGGAGGTACACATACCTTCGGGGTGCGCATTGACCTGAATTACGAAAACGAATAAAGCCGAAACTTATCTTTGTAGTGTTGCACTCTAAAGGGTGCAACACTTTTTTTTTAACCCCCAAGCGATAAAGCGAATAAGAATTATGAGCGAGATTACATATCTGACAAAAGAAGGCATGGAGAAACTGAAGCAGGAACTCCATGAATTAAAAGCGGTGGAACGTCCCAGAATTTCACGCGCTATAGCGGAAGCACGAGAAAAAGGTGACCTGAGTGAAAATGCTGAATACGATGCGGCAAAAGAAGCTCAGGGTATGTTGGAAATGAAGATAGCCCAGCTGCAAACATTGCTGTCCAATGCCCGCCTCATCGATGCTTCTAAGGTAGATACAAGTAAGGTTACCATCCTCAGTTCTGTTCGCGTCATGAATTTCAGCCTGAAGAAAGAATTCACCTTTATGTTGGTGAGTGAGAAAGAAGCAGATTTGAAACTTGGTAAAATTTCCGTTAAGTCTGCGATTGGTTCAGCCTTGATGGGCCGTCAGGTAGGAGATATGGTGGAAGTTCAGGTTCCTGCCGGACTCATGAAAATGGAAGTGCTGGAAATATTCCGTTAAATGGCTTCCATTTTTACCAAAATTGTAAACCGCGAAATTCCTGCCCACATCCTGGCTGAATCAGAACGCTTTATTGCGTTTCTGGACGTGAATCCCTTGGTGATGGGCCATGCACTGGTTGTGCCGAAGGCGGAAGTAGATGATCTTTTCGATCTGGCAGACATCGATCTTCAGCAGGCCCTGATTTTTGCGCGTACGGTTGCTCAGGGCATCCGAAAAGTGATTTCTTGCCGGAAGATTGGTGTATCAGTCGTTGGGCTGGAAGTCCCGCATGCGCATATTCACCTCATACCCTTGAATAAGGTAGATGATATGAATTTTGGGAAGGCGAAACTTACGCCAAGTCAATTGGAGCTGGCAAACTTGGCAGAAGCCATCCGTGCAGCGCTGCAGTCATAATCACAACAGTCTTTTTGGATTGTTGCTGATAAACTTCGCCCAAGCATCTTTTTTGGCATTTTTCTGAATTTTGGTTCGCCCGATTTTCCCCGGGTCGGCCTGAAAAAAATGGCATACGCTGGCAGCCAGTCCATCAGTTGCGTCAAACTTTTCCGGAAGCACGTCAATAGACATTAATTGTTGCAAGATTGCTGCGACTTGTTCCTTGCTTGCACTTCCGTTTCCAGTTACACTCTGCTTGATTTTTCTTGGGCTGTACTCGAATACTTCAACGTCTTTATCCAGGGCAGCGCCTATGGCAACACCCTGCGCGCGCCCCAACTTCAACATACTTTGAACATTTTTGCCAAAAAATGGAGCTTCTAAGGCCATCTCGCCGACGCTGTGCAATAAGATCAGTTCTGTCATTCTTATGTGGATGCGCTTCAGTCGTTCGGCATGGTCTCGTACTTTTTCCAACCGAAGAACACCTAAGTCAAGCATCTCGAAACGCTTTCCATTGCAGCCAATAACTCCATATCCAAGAATTTGGGTGCCGGGGTCAACGCCAAGAATGATGCGTTCAAAGGAAACTGGTGCCATGACTGCAAAGTTGCAGTTAATGCGGGTCATTTTGAATTAAAAATTCCAAGAAATGGAAACCCGTCCCTACGTTGTAGGGATGCCAGGTCGGCTTAAAAGCAGAACTGTTGCACAATGTTTGTATGCTCAGCGATTTTGAGCAGGAGTTTTTCCCGGCTGTATTTTTTAATTTTTCGTTCCATGATCAGCGCCTCTGTTTTGGAGGGATAAAGAAAAACTGCCACGAGTTTCCAAGGGCCTTTTCGGGCAGTGGAAGCCACTTCGTTGTTGTTGTGTTGTAAGATCCTGATTTTGGGCTGTGCAGAAAGGTACATGGCCGCTTTTTTCAGACAAGTTAGAAATCAAGAAAAACCTAACTTCAC
>CAZPHB010000031.1:0-18877 GCA_964586595.1 uncultured Flavobacteriaceae bacterium
TTTTGCCCTGATATTATATTTACAACCTGTCGAAAAAAGCGACCACGTTCAGAAAAACTACAAGTAACAGCTGCAATGCTAAAAATCGTTATTTATGTTGCAGTGAACATTCTTAAACGTTTGAGTAGCATTCATATGAGAATCATTCCGTTTCTCAATCCGCTTCTTCGCCAATCAATAAACCGTTAGCTTTAAAAGGAATTCAATAAATGAAAGACAGTTCTACAATAAAAAACTTTACAAACGAAGTGACTTGCATCTATAAAGACGAACGTTATTCAGTGCGTAATAATGGAGCTGTTATGCGCCATTCAAGAGATGGGAAAAAGAGTCGTGCAATTGACAATATCTGGACTTTTGGAAAATTAAATAATAAAAATGGATACCTAGAGATTGCATCGGTTAGTGTTCACAGAATCGTTGCAACAGCGTTCTACAATGAACCGATCTCAAAAGATTATGTTGTTGATCATATAGATACAAATAAACAGAATAATCGACCTGAAAACCTCCGATGGGTAACGAGACTTGAGAATATTTTATTAAACCCAATTACTTCAAAACGCATTGCTTTAGTATGCGGCAGTATTGAAGCCTTTTTGGAGAATCCGGCTGCCTTCCGCGAAAAATTTCAAGATCCTAATTATAAATGGATGTGCACTGTCAATATTGATGAGGCTAGAAACAGCTTGCAACGACTCCAATCCTGGGCACAAAATGACAAAACACCAAGCGGAGGTTCGCTGGGAGAATGGATTTACAAAAGAAGTTTATCAAAAGAAGCGAATGAAAATACATTAGAATTTATAAATTCATTAACTCCAAATGCTGTTCAAAAAGCACAATACTGGAGAACACCAACAGAGTTCCCCTGTTGTCCACAAGAAAAATATGAAAATCCAATAACTATTTATTTCAAAAACCTGAATGTAGGTGATATTTTCTGCCGAAATCAATTTACAAGTTATCTTGCTGAACATTTTACTATTTCTAAAGATGGAAATACATTATGGATTATATGTAGAAGCGGAGACGCAAATCAAATTAAACCATACACTTTGGCAGAAGTAACTTTCCAGGATGACTTTTTTGTTCACAATAGTCTTGGGACATTCTTCCAAAAAGTCGGAGCAGAAAAAGAGCTTACTCTAGCACAAGGACTGGAATGGACAGACGGTGAAACATATGATGACTTATGCTAGAGAACCTTAACAATAGAGCAGAAGGGAGAGTCTCTGGAGAGTGTCTCGAGAGTGTCCCATTAACTGTGTCAATTTCAGGTGAATCTGTAAGCTCCCTATCCCCCCTCAATAATCCCGCTTATCAGGTATCACGCCCCTCACGCCGCCTCGGGGTTCCGGAACATCGCCTTGGTAGCGCGGGATTAAATGGATGTGTACGTGCGGCACGGTTTGTCCTGCCGCTTCATGCACGTTGATGCCCACATTAAATCCATCCGGACGGAATTTTTCTGCGACAATGTCCTTGACTTTGTTGAGCAAAACCAGACAATCTGTTTGTTCCTTGATATCCAATTCGAAGTAACCGGAACAGTGTTTCTTCGGGATAATCAGGGCATGCCCCCTGTTTACAGGGAACTTATCGTAGATGGCAAAAACGGTTTCCGATTCGGCGATAAGCTCCCGCCCGGCTTCCGGATGACAAAACGGGCATACAGAATGTCCCGGCTTATCCTTGGTGTTTGAATGCATCATTCGGGGTGAATGTTCTTTTGATGTATTGACATGATCTGCCTGACAAAACCGGTCAGGTTAAAAACTGAAATCCGTTGTTTGCGGCAATGGTGACTAATGGTTGAATCCGCTCTTTAAACTTGTCTCTGGTAACCTCGTTCAGGTCGGGGAAAATGGTGAGGTAGTCTTCCAGCATTCTGTTCTTGGGGAACTTATCACGGATAATTTCCAAGGCTGTTTTCTGCAGCTCATAGAACGGATTGAAGTATTTGTCCAGCGGCGGCAGTTTGTCGCTTTTACTGCTGTTAAACGATTTATCCGCGGGTATCAGATTCCAGATTAAATCATGCGAGACAAAGTTGTGCGGAATAAAATGTTCCACCGCGTAATTGTCCAATGTGAGGCGGGCACCTGTGTAGATACATTCAACAGCACCAAGTTCTTTAACCACCAAATCCCAGTAATGGACCCTCTGGGCATTCAGGCTGTTGCGAACCGCCGGCTTGATGAGTTTATTCGGGATATCCGGCACATTGGGATTCCTCGCCTGCAGAAACAAGGATAGATTCCAGAAACAGAAATCCTTGAGCAGCTTGGCATTCGCCTTCAGGTAATCCTCCCATGCAGGATTGATTTCGATGCGATCCTCAAGCAAGGCATAGAGGCAAGCTTCCTCGAAAGTTTGTGAAGCGCTGTACACTTCTTTCTTGTCCTTGCCGGGGAACCAGGGACTTAAAAACCAATGCGGCACATTCTTATCAAAATGCCAGAGTTGCATTTCCGTTTCCTTCTTCGGTGAAGTAGCCAGTTTACGCACCAACAACTCCTGCCGCTCATTCACTTTGATTCGTTCCGTCTGATTCAGATTTAAAACAGCCTCCTGTATCAAATCCTGCTTCCCAAAGGAAATATGAAAGTAGTTCACCGTGTACCAGGCATTCGAAATCATTCTTGCAAACAGGTGTCTTTTGGGAATAGAACTGTTCCCTTCCTCCAATTCCTGAATGATGGAAAGCAGCCAATAGAATTTATAGGTAGCTACCGTTTTATTAAAACAGGCAGACAGCTTATGAATGGGCAGGCCTTCCTTGGGAGGTAAATGCATGATTTCAAAACGAATCTATACGTTCAGTTTTAATAAATATCCATAGTAAACATATTAAAATGTTTCCATTCAAAAAAACATCACATCGTATGCTCAGCCTCACCCCCTAAAAATCTCCCAGGCCGCCTCAGCCTGCGCACGGAGCATGCCAAGGCCATTTTCTACACGGGCATCCTGCAGGGCACTTAGCTCCATAAATGGTGTGCGTTCCGGATTGTACACCAGATCCAGGCATATATGCTCCGCACTCAAATGCCCATACGGCAAATCGGGCGCCATGCCCTCATAAACACCCAGCATCCCGAGGGGGCTGGTATGGATGATTAAATGATGTTGTTGCACCATGTTTGCATCCACTTCTTCATAAACCAAATCGGCCTTGCCCCGATATCGGCTTACTGTTTTAAAGGGAATTCCCCGCTTGCGCAGCACATATTGCACCGCCTTAGATGCGCCTCCCGTGCCCAAAACGAGTGCCTTGGGTTTGCTTCCATGAAGATGGGCGTCCAGCATCTGGGCAAAGCCTGGCACGTCGGTATTGTACCCTTTGAGATGCAGCTCTGGGTTACTGCTTATTTTAATGCAATTCACCGCCCCTGTTTGCCTTGCGGTATCGTCCAGCGCATCCAATTGCGGAATCACAGCTTCCTTGTGAGGGATGGTTACATTGAGTCCCCTGAGTTCCGGATGCTGCCGTATCCAAGCGCGAAGTCCGCCAAGCGCTTCCATGGGAAAAAGTTGGTAATCCCAGCCTTGCGCCCCATCACGACTGAAGAATTGCTGAAACAGCTCGGGTGAACGCGAATGACCCAACGGAAATCCAATCAGGCCCAGCTGCTTCATGAGCGGCCCAGCTTGCCTTTCAGGTATCCGATGAGGATGGGCAACAGGGAAATACCGATGATGCCGAACACCACCAGCTCAAAATGTTCCTTCACCCAGGGATGCGTGCCCAACAGGTAACCCAGACTGCTGATGCTCACCACCCACAATACCGCTCCGGAAATGCAATAGCCGATGAACTTGCGGTAGCTCATGGTTCCGAGTCCGGCGGCGAAGGGCGCAAACGTGCGCACGATGGGCACAAAGCGCGCCATGATCAGGGTGCGGCCGCCGTGTTTTTCGTAGAAGGCATGCGTGCGGTCCAGGTATTCACGTTTCAGCAGTCGCCACTTCAAATCGAAGATGCGTACCCCAATCCTGCTGCCAATGAGGTAGTTCACGTTGTCGCCGAGCAGTGCGGCCAGGATGAGCAAGGGGATCAGGATGAAGATGCTGAACTCGTTGGCCGGATTGGCTGCCAGCGCACCGGCGGCAAACAACAGGGAATCGCCCGGAAGCAATGGCATCACCACCAGGCCGGTTTCCACAAACACAATCAGGAAGAGGATGCCATACAGCCAGTTGCCGTAATCCCGCATCCAGATATCCAGGTATCCGTTCAGGTGGGTAAGGAAATGCAAGAGGTCGGAAAATATGTTGAGCAAAACCATGTGCGGGCAAATTTACGCCGCCCGGGGACAATTATCTTTGCCCCATGAAGTACATCGGGTTCATCCTCATTTTGGCCTGCGCCGTTACACTGAGCAGCTGTGCTGCGGGCCGGGGCACCGGGCACAAATCAACCCGTTCAGGCTGCAATTGCGGCTTCTGATCGGGCCGACCTTTACTGAATGGTGTATTGCAGCTTCACCCCAAAGTCGGTGATGGCTGTCGGGAACGACGTGGAAACCACGGGCTTGTTCACCCTTCTGGTATAAAACGCCTGCAGGTTCATCTTCTGGTTCACCTGATAGTTCAGCATCGGATTGATCAGCACCAGCTTCGCTCCTGAGGTTGGCTCGTTCAGGTTATTGTCGATTTTGCGGAGGATGGTTTTGTTGTCCTGCACGCTCACCGTCATGTCAAAGCGCAGATCGTTTTCCAGCATGGCCCGTTTCCCGCGGTAGCGGAACGGCAGGATCAGCCCGGAAACGCGGTAACCGGCCCGGAACTGAAACTCTTCGGTGCGCAGTTCGGTCACATTAAACTGGGCCACCATCAGTCGCACGGTGCGGCTCTTCTTGTAGTCCATGTTGAAGGTCCAGTTGTTTTTGGTGCTCACCTGGATGCCCAGCAAAGGCGCGAAGGTTTCCGTGATGGTCACATCATTGATCTGGTAGCGCGCGGTAAAGTCTTCCTTGTTTTGAATTTGCTGAAACTGACTAAAGCCCAGGTTTCTGTTGTAGGAAGAAACTTGATAGCGGCCCTGATAACGGTGCTGGATGGTGATGTTGGTGAAATACTCCTTCACCGCTTTGATTTTGCTCAGGCCATTGAAGTTGATGCTCCAGGAAGGAAGCGGAATGCGCGGGAAATTCCCGAGCGGATCGCGGCCCACGTCTGAACCGCGGTAGGCGCTGTAAAACGACTGGATGAGCACATCCTGCGATACCTTGCTGTACCCAATGGGGAAACCGGTATTCGGATCTGTGTTCTTATCCGGCATCCGTTCATCCTGGAATTGAAGGCGCTGTGCGGCGGTGAAGCGGTTGTCCAGGAATTGCTGGAACACGGGATTGACATATTTGGCGCCATCTTTCTTGAAGGAGGTGCGCCAGAAGATGCTGGTCACCGAGTAGCCACCATTTTCCGTCAGGCCCTGATCTACCCAGTTGGTATCGTTCCATTTGAACAGGCTGGAGAGGTTGCGGGTTTCCTGCTTGTCGAAATCCAGCTGAATGCGGAAGCCGCTGATGGGTTCCAAAGTGAAATTTCCCTGCAGGTTGCGGCTCAGCGCCTGTGTATATGGCGTTGCCAGTCTGATGTCATTACTCAGCGCCCCTTCCCGAGAAAGGCGGTAGCGCAGCTGTTCGTCCTGCATGCCCAGGATGAAGGGCAAACCGGGCGCATTGTTGCTGAAGTTGTTGCCAAAATACTCCGGTTGATATGCGAATCCGGGCAACACGGTTCCCCTCCTGGTGATGTAGTTGATGCTTCCGTTCTTCAGCATCATGATAAAACCTCCAACGGTTTTCACCACCGGGTTCATCTTTTTGGGCTTCTTTTCTTCTTCAGGCTCGTCGCCATCGGCGGGTTTCGGTTTGGGCATCGTGGGACGCTGCGGTGGCTTGCCACCCTGGCTGATGCGCTTCAGGAAGGGAACTTTATTGTACAGCTGAAGGAAGTTGAAGGTTCCGTTCAGGGTAATGTCCTGACTGTTCTGGATGGTATTCCCCAGGGTTTGGAAGGCAGGTGGTGCCTGCATCCAGCCAAAGTTGGCTGCATAGGTACTGGTTCCGTTGATCCAGTTCAGGAATCCTATTTTCTGGAACGGCAGGTTGTACGAGGCATTGAACACCTGGGTGAAATTGGTCAAACGTCCCAGATTGAGCACTTCCTGCCGCACGCTGTCGCGTTTCTGCTCTGTGTCCAGACGGCCAAAAGGTTCCTGAATCCGCGCATTGGCATTGCCGGTATAGTTGATGTTCAGCGACTGCGTGAGCGGCAATGTGAAGGTATAGAACCGCGTCATCGTAAAGTTCTTATCAAACAGACGCGGTGTAAGTTGTTTGAATTTATTGTTGTTCCTCGCCAGGTTTTCACTGTAGAAGCGATCCACGTCCAGGCGCAGGTTCACCGCCGTGGGAATCAGGTTGAGGTTGAATTCGCGCATGGCCAGCAGCGACTTCGGCTTCACCCAGGAGAATGGCTTGATGAACCTTGGCTTGGGGTTGTAGTTGTAGGCCAGGCTGCCCTTGTAGCTTTGGGTGAAGTACTCTTCTATCAGTTGATTGCGTTGGTAGAACCTTTGATAAGCATAGCTGGCGTTGAAGTTCTCAATATCCCAGGGCATCATCTTCCCGCTGGCCGTTCGGTTTTTACGTACATTGGTCAGGTTGAAGCTGTAGCGCGAACTGTAATCTTCGCTGGCGTTGCGCACACGGGTAAGTTCGGCCGGGTTGTTTTCCAGACTACGCAGGGAGGTGCTCAGCAGCACATCAGGGTTCAGCGGGTTGAACTTCGGACGAATCCATCCTTCGTTCCAGCCTAAGAACAGCGGCACAGAAATGCCGGAGCGACGGGAGAAGAACTTGCCCAGTTCAAAGTTTCCGGTGAAGTCGTATTGATAATTGTTGGTCAGCGAACGCTCGTTGAGCTTTTTGTCCACGCCGCCAAAGCCAATGGTTTTGATGTTGGTGGACAGGTTTACGTTGCCGAAATCAGCCAATTGTGCATTGATTCTGCCCAAGGCCGCCCAGCCGCCGCCGTTGGCAATTTCCTGAACCCTGAGTTCATTGAACCACACTTCACCGCACTGCGTCACATCGCTCACGTTGCGGATGCCCAGCATGGCCACACGCACATTGCTCAGGTCCGGCAAACCAAGAACCGTGATGCGTCCGGTTCCGTTGGTGCTGGTGTATGGAACGGCCATCGGCCAGTTCAGCGCCTGTCGCAGCAGCTTGGCATTATACAAATCCTCCAAAACCAGGTCAATGCGGTTCTCCAGTGGCCAAACCGCTTCAGCGGTGCCGGTCACCGGAACGGGGGTACGGGTAAATTTCAGCGGAATTTCAAATTCGTAGTAGTTATTCGTCAGGTCGGTACCAATCCGAATAAAGGCCGTCATGTCGTTGTCGCGCGCGGTTTCGCTTTCGGCATGAATCATCAATTGCAGCCGCTTGTAGTTACGGATGTCGAAGAAGGTTGTTTTGAAGGCGCCGCGCGCATCACCGGGTTTCAGGTTGCAGGCCAACAGCGACAGCGCCTGTTCATTTTCCAGCGTGGTGTTCATGCTCACCTGGTTCTGAACGCGTTGCACTCCTGGCGGTGTCACATAAGGAATGGGCAAACGCTTGGAGTTTTCTTCGATGTTCACGGTAGATACCACAAAACGGGTATCGTCGCTCGGATCTACAGGAACAATCACGCCGGGCTTGCGTAGGTCGTTCAGGTAGCGGCGCCATTCGGCACGCACCATGTTGATGTACCCAAAACGCAACACCACCGGAGCTTCAAAACCCTTCACGAACATCCGCATGAATCGGATGCTCTTGAAATCGCTGATGTTGCCAACCGCCTTTTCAAACTGGCGAATGGGTATTTTGAACTGATACCAGGTTACGCGCTCTTTCTTGCCATTGCGCAGCGGAATGGGTTCCGACAAAACCGTATCGGTCACATAGTTCTGACCAATACGCAAATCCTGCGGACTCAGCCTGATGCGGTATTGATAATAATCTTCACTCTGGTTCATGGTGAAGTCGCGGTTGATGTCTTCATCATTCGGAACCAGTGATGCGGCTTTCGGCTGCCCGTTGGGGTATTTGTCCACGGTAGAATTTCCCTGCATCATGTTGAAGCGGCTGTAGCGCTCCAGGATGCTGCCGTTCGGATTGTCGAAAATGCCATCCAGGTAATGGAGGTAGTCATCACCGGCGGGGTCGTTCACCGCTTGTTGGTAAATCTGCGAACCCGCGCCAAAACCAAGCTCCAGCCCTTTCAGGTAGGCCGAATCCCAGAAACTGCGTTCTTCGTCATTGTTCATCCCGTCCAAACCTTTGTCCTGGTTCACACGGGCGGCAGGATCGTTTTCAAAGGCGTTGTTGATGGTGGGAATGGTGGGAACGAACCCAAATACGCTGGTATCCTGATTCTCCCCCTGCCCTGCTTTGTCATAGCCATTCTCAAAGCTCTTCCGCCGGTCGGGAAGCACATCTTCCGAAATATTCCCCAAGTTGATGTACAAATCCCCTTTATTCTCCTGGCCGGGCTTGTCGTAGATGAAGGGATCGAGCACCCACAGTTCGATGTAATCGATGTTCGCCGCTTCAAAATCGTTGGTTTCAATCCTGCGCATGATGCCGGCCCAGGATTTCTTCGGATCCACAAAAGAACCGTCGCTGTTCAGGTCGCTGATGTTGTTGTTGAAGTTATACTGGCCGCGCTGAAAGGGGTTGAAATACAGATCCAGCGTGGGCAGGATGGTTGGCGTGCCTTGTGGAAACTGCTTCGCAGGAAAAACATAGCGCTGATCCACCTGCAGCATGTAATGGTTGCTGAGGATGTTCGGATCGGTCTTGATGTTCGCTGGCATCAGCCCTTCCTGATAAAACAAAGGGTCGATGGTATAATAGGAAAGGCGGCCATGATGGTCCAGCCAGCGCATCTTGTTGTCGTTGCTCACCTCCGGAAACAAGTCGTTTTGCTTCTGCGGAATACTGGCCATGGTCCAGTTGGTGAACATCTTCAGATCGTTGGTGATTTCCGCATTTTCGAAATCATCCATGTTGGAAACGCCTCTTTGCCGGCCCTGAGAACGGAAGTTGTGCGGAATGATTTTCGCGAATTCACCGTTCATCGTGATGGATGAAATTTCCTTGGTTTCCAGGAAGGGCAAGCGGTCGATCATCCGCGTAAGCCAGCGGCTCTTGGAATTATAGGTTGCGTCCAGTCCGAAGATGGTATTCAGCAGCGGCTCTTCATTGATGTTGGTTTTGTTCACCAATGGCCGTTCGTACATGTGCATCACGGTACCGCCAAGCAGCAGTTTGTCGTTCACCTTGTAATCCAGGCGACTGCCTACCAGCGTTTTTTGCTGGATGTTGAACAAGGCCTGACTTTCCGTGCTCACCTTAATGACAGCCCCACTTTGCAGCAGTCCCTGGTTGATGATGGAAACCATCCCCAAGCCGTAGTCAACGGTATAATCTGTTCCTTCCGACAATTGCCGTCCGTTGGCATAAACCTTCACGCTGCCGGGCTTCAGGTTAAATCCACCTACGGGAATCTGCGAACTGGAGTTCCCTTTAAAGCTTCCCTGAAGGAAGAATTTATTGTGCTTGACGTCCTGTTGCGCGAGCCATTTCGTGCTGTCGTACAGCGCATCAAAGGTGTAGTAATCGGCCAGATCGGTATTGCTGCCAAACTGCTGACGGAGGTAATCGCCAAAAGGCTCCAGCACCGGAAAGATGATGCGGGCATATTGTGCCTGCAGGGTTACATCTTCCAAAGCATCAAACACCCCATCGGGTTTGGCCTCCATCTGTCGGTTGATCCGATCCAGTCCAAATACGCGCAGCAGGGGATTTCCATTGGCGAAGGCAGGGATGTTCTGCACCGGCAGGAAGTTGCAGTCGGCACCGCTGGTATCGTCGGCATAAATCACGTTCAGCTTGAAATCGTTGGTGCTGAGGTTGTACGTGTTCAGCGAATAGATGTTTTTCATCATCAGATTCCAGATGGGAACCCGGGTTCTGATGATGGGACTTTTCAGCATTTTCAGGAACAACAGGTCGGTATTGTTCGGCGGCAAATCCCTGGAGAATTCACCAACCTGAAACACCTGCCCATTATAGGAATATTCAAAAGCCACCGCCAGTATTTCATCGTTGTTCAGGGGCGTATTCAGGGAGATATAGCCCAGACGGCGGTTGATGGTAAATTCTGTTTCGTTCAGCTGACGGGCGTAGTTCAGGATGTCGTAATCCAATCCCTGCTCCAGCCGACCGGCATATTTTGAAGAGATGCGGTCAATGGCGGTTGCCTTGCTGCGCACCGAAGGATCATTGCTGATGTCGGTGTACAACAGGTTCTGTTCATTATCGGCCGGCCTTTTACCGGGAACACCGCTGTTGAGTATTGGATTCCAGGGTTCGCTTTCGCCCAAATCCATAAACGCCATCACATCGCGGGGGGTGGCAATGTCGGCATTGCGGTTGGTAACCCACACTTCCACCCTGTTGATGACCACGCTGGAATTCACCAGCGGCAATGAAGCCAGTGCCTGCTCGTATTGTTCGCGAAAGAAATGGCTGAGGAAATAGTGTTTGTTCTGGTCGTAGTTATCTGCCTGAATTTTAAACTCTGTGAGCTGCGCACCTCCGGTCACTTCTGTTTCGGTCGTTTGCCCTTTTTGCTGGGTAAAGATGGTGGCCACGCTGAGGCGTCCAAACTGCATGCGGGTTTTCACGCCAAACAGGGTTTGCCCGGCATTGATCAGGCTGCTGTTCAAGGGCAGGCTCACATTGCCCAATGCTACTTCCTTCAGGATGTCGTCTTCCTTCCCTTGCCAGCCGAGGTTCGTCTGGTTGTCGAATTCAAAGGTGGCATCGGTATCGTAGCGAATGCCCAGCTTCACCTTATTGCCTACGTTTCCGGTTACGTTGAGCTGAATTTTTTGGTCGAAGATGAAGTTACCGTTGCGCTGTTGCCTTTTGCTGAACTGCGGATTTCGGATGGTGTTGAAGTTACCGCCCAGGGTGATGGTGGCGGAGCCTGAAGGCTGAATGTCCACACCGCCGTCGCCAAATATTTTATTGAGTTCGGGATTGGAAATGTTCAATCGAGGCTTCCAGCCGTCGGTTCCGGAAGATCCGGCTGCATAAGATTGCTGTGAGCGCTGCCGGAAATAATCCTTGTTGCGCAGCTTTTGTTCCTGCTTAAGAAAATCCTCGTAGCTCTTTGATTCACCGGTGGGGAACCATAAATCCCCAATACGCTTATAAGTTTCGTACCTGCCCGAGTTGGGGTTGTAGCGGATTTCCCTTTGAATCGGATCGGCCAAATCCAGGTTGTTCCCGTAGGAAGATGTCTCATTGGGTTTTTTATCCCTGATGGGATAGCGCAGACTTCCGGAGTCGCCGGGGCTGCCCGACTGCGCAGATGCATCAGCGCCCAAAAGGGCGAACGCAAGAAACATCCAGACCCGGATGTTAAAAAAAAGACTCACAGCTACACAGAGTAGGCGCATCACGTTAAACAAGGCTCGCAGAACTATTTTTTTTGTGTAGAACTGTTTCTATAGGCTTGGTGTTGAGGTTCGAATTACGAATTAAAGAATTTTCAATGAATGTTTGATGAAATCTTCCACCATTAATGCGGATCCATACTCTCGGGCAACTCTTGTCAGCGCCTTATCCACGTTGGCACGTTGAAACCCAAGTGCGAGCAGTGCTTCGGCTGCTTCCTCCGCTGCACTGAGTTCCGGAGCAACAAAACCGGCAGGCATCCGCCCGGTTTTTACACCCATCCGGTCGCGCAATTCGAGGATGATGCGCTGCGCCGTTTTTTCACCAATTCCTTTCACCGCCTTCAATAACGCAACATTCCCGTTGAGAATTGCCCCCTGAAGCTCATCGGGCTGCAAACTGCTCAGCATCAGCATGGCGGTATTGTTGCCCACGCCGCTTACCGAAATGAGCAGGCGGAACATTTCGCGCTCCTGTGGCTGGGCAAAACCATACAACACCATGCCCACAGGCGCCTGATTTTCGATGCGAAAACCAAGATGTACGAATACCCGTGCTTGTTTCTGCGCCCGCAATTGTTCATACGTGTACAAAGAAATATGAATATGGTATCCCATTCCACCGGCGCTCAACACCATTTGGGTGGGTGTAAGCTGTTCCAGATTCCCTTCGATGAACTCGTACATGCCGCAAATGTACAATGTTCAACAACTGCTCACGTTGCATAAAAAAAGGCCGCCAGCGATGCTGACGGCCTGAAAATCACTTTTTACCGGTGTTACATCTGCTGCAACACTTCATTCATGGAGCGCACGGCAGCAGCGCTCTTCTCGAATAATGCCTGTTCATTGGCATCGAGGGAAACGTCCACAATTTGTTCCCATCCGTTCTTTCCAATGAGCACCGGAACACCTAAGCAAATGTCGTTTTGTCCATATTCACCTTCCAGCTTCACACAGCAGGGGAACAGTTTTTTCTGGTCGCAGATGATGCTTTGTACCAATACAGCTACAGAAGCACCCGGAGCATACCAGGCGCTGGTGCCGAGCATGCCTGTAAGGGTGGCACCGCCAACCATGGTATCTGCTGCAACCTTGGCAAGCGCATCGGCTGCGATGAATTGTGACACGGGAGCTCCGTTGTAAGAAGCCAGGCGTGTCAAAGGAATCATGGTGGTATCACCGTGACCGCCAATCACCATGCCGTTCACATCACTGGCGGGTGCTTGCAGCGCTGTGCTGAGGTAATGTTTGAAGCGACTGCTGTCCAGGATGCCTCCCATGCCAATGATGCGGTTCTTGGGAAGACCGGTGGCCTTCAGCGCCAGGTAGGTCATGGTATCCATCGGATTGCTCACCACGATGATGATGGCATTGGGCGAATGTGTGAGCACCTGCTCGGCCACCTGCTTCACGATGCCGGCATTGATGCCGATCAATTCTTCGCGGGTCATGCCTGGCTTGCGTGGAATACCGCTGGTGATAACAACCACGTCGCTGCCCGCAGTTTTGCTGTAATCGTTAGTGCTGCCGGAAATTCTGGTATTGAACCCGTTCAGTGTTGCCGTTTGCATCAAGTCCAGCGCCTTGCCTTCTGCAAAGTTCTCCTTGATGTCAAGCAAAACAACTTCTGAAGCGAAATCCTTCATGGCGATGTACTCCGCGCAACTTGCGCCCACATTGCCTGCCCCGATGATACTGATTTTGGCCATTGATGTAATCTGTTATAAGCCGCGAATTTAGGCAAGCGGAAGGGATAGAACAGACAAGGAAAACGGACTTTTTTGAATTTGATTTCCTGCTTGTGCGTGGTTGTTGGTTTGTTGCATTGCCGAATTACAACCAGTCCGATATTGGGGGGGCTTACAGTCTGTCTTCAGCGTTGTCGGTTATTACGATCATATTGTTTGGTTTAAAATCTTTTCAATGATTGCTTTTTGCACGAAAGGTAAATATTCTTCGTAAAATGTCGCTGCTCTAACATTTGTCAATTTACCTTCGGTGTCGGGAATAGCAATATTAAACTCTTCTCTTATAACCCATCTTATTTTTATGTACAAACTGTTCCAGTCAGCGATCGTATCTTTCGTCAGTCCCTGCTCAATGAGGGAGTGAACAAAGGTCTTTGTAACGATACCGATACCCTTTACTCGAATTGTCCGAGAGCCAACTTGATTTGCTTTTAAGTAAACAATGTCGCCTGCTTTAAGCAGAGAAACTGCATCATACAAATCTTTTGCATGATTATAGTCCCACCCAATAACAAAATTGTCATCGTTAAAAAAGTCATCTTTCATTTCGTCCCCGTCCCAGTTTGAGCCTGCTCCAAAAATTGCCATAATATTTATTTTTTATTGAGTTTAATTTCTGTCTGTTTATGTTTGAAGGGTTGTCATAGCATGGCCGATAACGGTTCTCGGCTTTGCGAAGTGGCGGGGATTTTTAGCACTAAACTTCATTAGATGCACAAAGCTTGAATTTAGCACTTCACTGTCATAGAAGCACGAAACCCCCGCTTTTGCAAAACGGCTGTTGGCAGTAGTTTTTCTTTTAGAACTCATTTATAATGTCTATTAGTTCTTGTCTTAAATGAATATGTCGTTGGTCATAATTTGATGTTTGATGATAGTTTTCAGAGCCGGAAATAATTTCTGAAATGTCAAAACTGTCAGACAGAATGATTCCATAATCTTTAGCTCTGTCTTTAGCCCCTTGCTGAAAGCCTGAATGACTTATAATCCAACCAATAATGACACCCTTAGCTTGTGAAAACCAACTTGGTATAACTGTTCTCATTTTGTGTGTCATATGATGCACATCACCTATGGTTGAATTGAACTCTTTTATTTTATCAACTTGAACAGCACTGCTATACTTTTTACATTGACCAATGATTCTTATGGGTCCATTTACTCCAAACAAATAATTGGCTTCGTCACTAAATTTAATTGTTGCTATAAAATCAATACCTGCTTCATTTCCTGGAGGAGTAAGTAACACATTATTTGCGTTTAATAGTCTTACAACTTTAATTGCTAGTGCTTCATATTGTATTGGATTTATTAAATCAATTTCATTAAGGATAAAAGGTCTCGATTTCAGAAGATTGAATTTATTGTCTGCTGTCGAATTGAATTTGTCAAGTAGGAAACATTCAACAGTTCTTGAAGTGTTGTTCACAACTTTAAAAATAGGTTGTATGTTTCTGCTCTTGTGATTTTCATTCTGTTCCTTTATGATATGGTTCCAATGCCTTTTAGCATTTGCAGTCAAATAACTGTCCCTTACAGAACCTGTTTTGTTCAATGCTTTTTCTATCGCAGTTGATAAAAGGTCGTCAAATGAAAGTGCTCCGGAGGAGATATTTGACAACATCATCTGTTTGAATATTTTCTTCGATTCGCTCACAGTTACTCACTCAAATCTTTGATTATTGCCGATATTCTATTCAGTCTTTCAAAAAGATTTTCTTTTTGAGTACCGTCTTTAAGTATGCGATAAGGTATGTTATCTAAATTTTTAATAGCAATATCCAATGATTCAAATAGTTCATTTGTTGGGTCTGAAAGTTTTTTTGCTTCTTCTTCATATTGTTTCTGAACTGCAATAGTGTACGCTCTTTCCAAATTACCTTCCGTTCTGAAAAATTCAAATTCTTTTGGTGATTTTGAAATTAAGAATGAAACACTACGTAAGTCATCACTTCTGTATATTTTCCTATTTTTCCAGTCACCAACTAATGAAGATGGGTCTATGCTCTCATCTGCTTCTTCTGTATTTCTTGGGTATAACCAACTTAAAAGTTCATTAAAATTCAATTCATTTTCAAAAGTCCTAGTTGATTCCTTCCACTTCATCCATTCTCGAATCGGTGAATTACTTCTACTAAAAAGTTCTTGTAAATATGGATAGGCTCTTTCATCAACTTCTTTAGTATAGTCAGAGTTTTCTTTTGCCTGCTTAAAGGCAAAATATCCCCTTACCCATTGCCCTGCACCAAATGGTGTTAACCCAAATCTTTTACCAACTTCTGTCAATGTAAGTTCTTCTTCTTCCATTAGGGTAACTATTAGTCTTGCTTTATTAAAAGCAGACCATTCTTGAATACCCATAATATGTCTTAACCCTTGAAAAATCCAAGAAGCTTCTGAGTTGGTTCCTGTATAAACTAAACAAGGTATTTTTTCTATTGAATCAATAATTTCTTGAGCAACAGATGAAGGGTTATCTGTAAATTTTTGCTTTAAAATTTTTGCAGCACATATTCTTCGATTTCCTTCTAATACAACATAATTAGTATCATCAATTTTTCTCAATACAACTCTGTCAATAGGCAAATAGCCATTGATTTCCATATTCATTGCAAGTCTGTCAACTGCGAATTGTAAAAAAAGCTTTTCTATGACAATTTTTTGAACAGCATCTTCAGTAATTCTTTAATCGGGAATGTTGTCCCAAGTCATTGAAACAAACCTTGGATTGTTTGGGTCTAAAAAAATATTCTCTAGTGCTATATCTTCTGCAAATAGCTCTTTAAATATTGGATGAGTGTCTACTGTCATTTTATTGTTTTTTTATTGTTACTGTCGTCTTTTAAAATTACTGCCAACGTTTTGCAGCTACCCGAAGGGCGGGATTTTT
Organism: uncultured Flavobacteriaceae bacterium; assembly: GCA_964586595.1. Taxonomy (GTDB): domain Bacteria; phylum Bacteroidota; class Bacteroidia; order NS11-12g; family UBA955; genus REEB481. The sequence continues at coordinate 16,172 of CAZPHB010000031.1, forward strand.
ACCACTAAACTTCATTCGGAGAACTGAACTTTCGGCTACCACAAAACTGTCTGCTAAGCACGAAACCCCGCCTTTTGGGTAGGTGCTGTTGGCGGTAGTGCTTCTTATCTGTCTGGTTATATTTGTCAATTCATTTTTGGTCATTTTTATAGTCATTCTAAATTGGCCATTGAATCTCATTAAATTGTTTAAAATATTTTTCTCCTAATTCTTTTTCTACACTATTTACGAAAGCAATATTTCCTAAAAGCCAATCTTTAAAGTTTCTATTTGTAATTCTTGAAGTCGTCAGATGGTTTTGAACTCCATTTTTAATGCAATGATGTAAATGATGTTCAATTTCAAGTTTCTTCTTTTTCGGAACTGTTACAGTGTCGTTGTGAACAGATAGTCCGGTCACGAAAAATGGATTACCACGCTTGAGTATTTTAGTCTTAGAATAGTTTGGATAAAGATTTTCGTCTTTAATTATTCTGTAAACAACCTTTTTGATTTTAGATAAAGTTTCAATAGCTCCAGAAAAAGTTAAGTCGTCTGCATACCTTGTGTAATTCAAACTATGCTTGTCAGCCAATTTTTGCAATCTATTGTCAAGGCTGATTGCAATAAGATTTGATATTTTAGGGCTTGATGGCGCACCTTGTGGAACAATGCCCAATCCGTCTTTTTTTATTTTATGTTTTAAATGTTGTTCTTTTTTTTTGAAAGAACTGAAAAAGGTGTTGTCTGGAACTATTGTGCAAATTTTAGCTAAAGAGACACTTAGGTTTGGATGATACCCCAACGATTTGAACAAACCATAAACCCTTTTTTCATTTATTGAATCGTAAAATCGTAATAAGTCAATTTTTAAAATTCCTTCTTGTTTTAGATGCTCTTCTGCATTTAGTTTAATTGATGTTTCAGGGTCAAAACCTTTGCAAGCATTATGAGAATTCTTTTTATTGAGAATGTTTTCGAGAATCCATCTTTGCAAATATTTTAATTCATCCTGTGGTGTTTGAATAACTCTAAAACCTCCTCGTTTTTTCTTGAGTTTAAATCTTTTGTAGTTTTCTTGTCGGCTTGAATTGCAACAGTTTTTTATAAGTTCAAGATTAACAGCTGACATTAAACACAAATGATTTAATGAATAAATGACAGGAAGACTGTTTTGCTCTAAAACACTCTGATAAGCCTTAATTTCATTTTGATATTCGGCTGAGTGATTCAGTGTTGGTTTGTTCAATGGGGAAGTCATAAGGGCAACTCTAATTTAAGAAGATGCGAAGCATCTTCAGCACGACCCGAACGCAGTGAGGCGTTGTGCTGAAAATGTTGAAAAGATGCTTCAGTCCAACTCGGATTACTACCCAAGCATTCTCGTCCTTTAAATACAAATTGACTCGAAACGGCTTGCCCTTTATGACTTCCCATTGAATATTTTTGGTAAATAGTTAACTTCTCTAATTATATAATAATCTTGTGATTCTATTTCTGCATATCTTTTTCTTGATTCAATACATTTTTTTGCGTCATTATACAAATCAAGTCCAAACAACGTCAACGAACCGTCTATATTCATAATGCCTTTGGTTACACATTCAGAAATGATTGCCTCATAATCCTTGTGTAAAATCCCTAAAATCTGACAAATACTAACTGATGTATATTTTTTCCTTGACAATTTTATTATTGAATAAATTGAAAAGTCAATTTTATTAACTGATGAAAAATGTCGTTTACCTCTTTCTACTGAAAACGAAAAAAAAGTTTCTTTCAATTGGTCACTACCAAACTCTCTTAAAATTGAAAGTTCGTGCGAAATAGATTTTCTCAAATTCTTTGAATTACTAATTCTATCTACGGAAAATCGTGGTATCAGTGGAATCCAACCGTCTTTGTTTGCCCAAATAATTGGGAGCGTGTTATTGGGGGTTCCGTATGAGAATGAAACTAAAGATTGAGAATTGTCATATCCCAAGACATTATCTTTTTCCGATCTACTTTTTTTAGGTGCTACAAGCTTAGAACCGTGTTTATAGCAAAACAATCTATGTTCCTTATAATTTCTATAACCAAAATAACTCGCTTCGCTTGAAAATGCTTTTTTGAAAATATTTGATTTTGGGATATGAACTGTCGCATACTTTTCTACTTCTTTTACTCCAAAGTCCATTCCTGCTATACCAATGAAATGAATTTCACTGAACTTCTCTTTATGAACTGAAATTTTTTGATTAAAAAACGAACCAAACGAAGAGCCTGTTCCAATGAAGTCGTCAATAATTACCAAGGAATAGGGTTTGCTAATGTCTTCAATGTTATCTAAACTGCTTTTAAGATGAATTCTTTTGTTTTTAGAAATACTTGTCTTTTGAAAAAAATATGAAATCATACTTCCGCTTTTTCCAAACTTTCCAAGAGGTATAACTATTATTTGATTGGTTGGTGGAATTTTATTAATCAAATCAGAGAAAGATTCGTTTAATATATTTTCAATGTCGTTTGTGGTATAAACTGTCAGATTTTGAAGAATGTCTAACGCAAACTTATGTTCTGTCTTAGGAAAATTATGCAACCATTTTAAAATGTCAAGTTGACTGACAACTTTTTTAAGTCTTGTCGTCAAGATATCAAGTGTAGTGTTGTCTATTTCTATGTCTAGAGTCATATTTTTCAAATTGCTTTCTTGTCGTTGTGGTGTCCCTTAGCATTACCGCCAAC
>CAZPHB010000032.1:0-18314 GCA_964586595.1 uncultured Flavobacteriaceae bacterium
ATATTTTTCAAATTGCTTTCTTGTCGTTGTGGTGTCCCTTAGCATTACCGCCAACTCGTTTATAGCCGCTATTTCTTGGCGCTTACCTACCCATTTCGGCACAATAGGCGCTATCCCTTGTTGCCAGTTTGCGCCATGATGATCAAGCTCAGAGGATGATTTCAGGCCGATTCCATGTATGCTGTTTTGACCCTTTAGATGCGCAGTGTTCTGGGAAGAGTTGGTGTCAAATGATACTACGCGCCTTGATGCACTCCCGCTGCCGGTCCCTCCATTAAAGCGGCCGCTTAATAGGGGGCGGATAAAAGTATCGTGAACGAAGTGCAACATGGAGGTAAGACAAATGTATGGGCTTCGAATTCAATAAGTCAATTGTATTCCGAAGGCTAATTCGTGGGTTTCTGCATTCTAGCGCGCTAATGAATTGATAATGAATGAGTTAGGGATTGGTTTAATGTTCTATTAATTTTTCGGAGGGCGCACCTCGATAAACTCCCCCACAGCTCATTGCTAACGCAAATCGGTGGGAGCAGGCAGGATGTGGTTCGAGAGTCTCCCCTACCAACCTGCTGCGCAGTTCGATAGGGGCAAGCACCATGACAAGTATCTTGAAATTTAAAGTTTGGTTTAGCAATCCAGTGAATAGACATGATCATTCCACAGCAAAAGAACCGGCCTATAAGACTGGAAGGTTGGGAGCGCTGCAAGAAGGTGCTAAATGCAAAGGAAGCTCCGAGCCTGAGAGGAGATCACCTGCAGCATTCACCTTCTTGCAAGCGTATGACCTTTCAGACTTATCAGCCTTGATTTTTTGCTTACTTTTTCATCAAGGAAAAAGTAAGATGAAATAAGGTAATTGTGGCATTTACCTGCTATGGAAGAAATTCATTTAAAGCACGTACTCCTTGTGAACTGGCAAGTTGGTGCTGGTGTATTGGTTTGTGGTTCGTGGTTCCCCGCATCGCTGCGCTTCACTTGCTTGCGGGGCAAGCTGGCAGGCTTCACCGAGGCTGTGCTCGGTACTTTCAGCCCGGGACTCGCTTTACTCGCCCGGGACTTTCAGCACCATGTGGTTCGGCAGGCTCACCATGACAGGCTCACAATCACAGGCTCACCTCATCACAAGCTTTAGGGGCAGGCACCATGGTTCGACAAGCTCCCCCACAGATCATTGCTAACGCAATTCGGTGGGGGCAAGCACCATGGTTCGACAGGCTCCCCATGACAAACACTTATAGCTCCCAACTTCATCCGGGCATAATTGGTTCAGAAAATCAGTCACAAAAGCGTCTAATAGAACATACAATGCCTTATTATTGCTCCTATGGCGAATATCTTGGTCATTGACGACGAAAAGGCAATTCGGGAAACCCTGAAGGAAATTCTGGAATACGAACACTACCATGTTCAACTCGCCGAAGACGGCAAGAAAGGTCTGGAATTACTCAGCAAAGGCGATTTTGATGCCGTTTTATGCGATGTAAAGATGCCCGGAATCGACGGGATGGAACTGCTCGAACGGGCTGCAGTAGTTGCCCCTGATGTGCCCATGATCATGATTACCGGCCACGGATCGGTGGAGATGGCCGTTGAGGCTACACGCAAAGGCGCCTATGACTTCATCACCAAGCCACCGGATTTAAACAGGCTGCTTATTGTACTGCGCAATGCCGTTGACAAAAATGCACTGGTTACCGAAACGCGCGTGCTGAAAAGGAAGGTTTCCAAAACCTTTGACATCGTTGGAGATACGCCGGCCATCACCAAAATCAAGGAAACCATTGAAAAGGTAGCGCCTACCGAAGCCCGTGTGCTCATTACCGGCGAAAATGGCGTAGGGAAAGAACTGGTGGCCCGATGGATTCATGAACTCAGCCAACGGAGCAGCGGCCCGATGGTAGAAGTGAACTGCGCCAGCATTCCCACAGAATTGATTGAAAGTGAACTTTTTGGACACGAAAAAGGCTCGTTCACCAGCGCCATCAAACAACGCATCGGCAAATTTGAACAGGCTCACGGCGGAACCCTGTTTCTGGATGAAATTGGCGACATGAGCCTGGCTGCACAGGCCAAAGTGCTCAGGGCTATTCAGGAAGGACGCATCAGCCGGGTTGGCGGCGATAAAGAGGTGAAGGTGGATGTGCGCATCGTTGCGGCAACCAACAAGGATTTACTGGCCGAAATTGATAAAGGGAATTTCCGGATGGATTTATACCACCGACTCAGTGTAATTCTTATCCATGTGCCTACCCTCAATGAACGGGCCGAAGACATTCCAATCATCGCTGAGAAGTTTCTTCATGAGATCTGTTCGGAAAATGAAATACCGGTAAAGCGGTTTTCGCCGGCAGGCCTTGAAGCATTGAAAGAAGTCAACTGGACGGGCAACATCCGTGAGTTGCGGAATGTGGTAGAACGTTTGGTTATTCTGTGTGGAGAGGTTATTTCCGACGACGATGTGTTCACCTACAGCAACCCTGCGCAAAGAGCCGCAGATCCCTTTGGCGTGGTCGATCAGTTCCAGCAGTTTCAGGAGTTCAAGGATTTTGCAGAAAAGATTTTTATTGAACGAAAGCTGTCCCAGAACAACTGGAACGTGGCGAAAACAGCTACGGAAATTGACATACAGCGCAGCCATCTGTACAACAAAATAGAAAAATACAACCTGAAGCGGCGTTGAGTGCTCCTGCGATTATAGGCACAGACCTAAACCTTGCTGCGGCATTGCTTGAGGCCGGGAAGCTCGTTGCCATTCCCACCGAAACGGTGTATGGCCTTGCCGGAAATGCGCTGGATACGGCCGCTTTGGCACAAATCTTTCTGGTGAAAGGCAGGCCTCATTTTGATCCGCTGATTGTACACATCCCGGATGTTCAATCCGTGGAGCTTTATGCCAGCGCCTTCCCCGAACAGGCGCGTGCGCTGGCGGCAAAGTTCTGGCCCGGACCGCTCACGCTGGTGCTTCCCCGCAAAAACATCATTCCGGATTTGGTTTGTGCAGGTGGTCCCACCGTTGCACTTCGTGTTCCCAATCATCCGCTCACCCTGGAACTCCTCCGCAAATCCGGGTTGCCGTTGGCCGCACCCAGCGCCAATCCTTTCGGCTACATCAGCCCAACAAGGCCCGAACATGTGGCTGCACAACTGGGAAACCGCATTTCCTACATCCTGGATGGCGGGCCCTGCGACATTGGCCTGGAAAGCACCGTAGTATCTTTTGCCGGACCCAGGCCCGAAATACTGCGTCTGGGTGGTTTGGCACCAGAGCAAATCAAAGCGGTCATTCCGGAGGTTTCCATGAACCTTCGGCAAAACTCAAACCCCATCGCTCCGGGACAGTTGGACAAGCACTATGCACCCAAAACGAAATTGGTGCTCACGGGCAACATCCGCCAATACTTGTCACAGCACCAACTTCCGAAGCAAACTGCACTCCTGTTGTTTCATCATGGAGTTCCTGAATGGCCGTCAGATGCGCAAATGATATTGAGTCCGCAGGGAACAACCGCAGAAGCAGCACAGCATCTTTTTGCCTGCATGCGCGCCCTGGATCAGGCTGGATTTGAATTAATACTGGCTGAACAGGCACCGGAAACCGGATTGGGACCGGCCATCAACGATCGGCTGTTGCGGGCTTCTTTTCAGGAAACTTCCACGTAATCCAGGTCCTTGCCGAAGGTTTCCTTCACCACAAGAACACCGGCAATGGCGAGCAAGAAGCAAATCACGCCAACCAACAGCGCACCATATATGATGTCGCCGGAAAACAAAGATTCGCTGAGGCTGGTGAAACCCAAGCCAATAAGGTAGAAAGCTCCCCGCACAAAATTGGGAACTGTAGAAGTAACGGTTGCTCGAAGGTTGGTGCCAAACTGCTCACTGGCATTGGTTACAAAAAGTGCCCAATAGCCCGTGCCCGCACCCAAAAGGAAACTAAGTCCGTAAAACACAGGTACCGACAGATTCTTGGTGAACAAGAATACCAAACACAACAGAAAACAGGTAAGCAGGTAGCCCATGATGATTTTCCGGCGACTGCGAAGCCACTGACTGAGCAGGCCGCTGAACAAATCGCCCGCGGAAAGTCCAAGGTAACAGTACATGATGCTTTCCCCGTTGCTGATGGTTCCCTGGATATGCAGCACTGCGGCAAAGCGCTCACTCAAACTGATTAAGATTCCAACCACATACCACACGGGCAAACCAATGACAATACAGGCCAGATATTTGATGAATCTGTTTCGATTGGTAAACAACATGAAGAAATTCCCGCGCGAGGTGCCTTGCTGCTTCAATTGGTGAAACATGCCCGACTCAAAGGTTCCGGCGCGCAGCGCCAGCAGCGCCAATCCAAGCACGCCACCGGTGATGTACGCGCCTTTCCATCCCAGCCTGCTGCCAATTTGGAAGGCGGCAACTGCGCCAAGGGCACCCAGGGTAACCACGATCATGGTTCCATAACCGCGCTTGTCTTTGTGCATGGTTTCACTGACAAGTGTGATGGCTGCACCGAGTTCTCCGGCAAGGCCCACCCCTGCAAGGAAACGCATCCATGCATATTGCTCGATATTCACCACAAAAGCATTCAGCAAATTGGCTAAGGAATACAGGAGGATGGAACCAAACAGTACCGAAACCCTTCCCTTTTTATCTCCGAGAACACCCCAGAGGATGCCGCCGACCATCATGCCGACCATTTGCATTTGAAACAGAAATACCTCGTTTTCTGCGTACTGCTCCAGGCTCAGGCCCAAGCCTTCGATCAAACTTTCCTTTTTCACAATGTTGTAAAGGATTAAATCGAAGATGTCCACGAAGTAGCCGAAAGAAGCCACCAGGATCAGCATGAAGATGGATCTACCTTCCCGATCCCTGAATATTCCGCTCATGGGAGCAAGTTTAGGAAAAATGACTGTTTCTCACCAATATTCCGGCAAGTTCTTCTAAGCCCAATTGATCCTGTGCATCAAAATGGCTGAGGTGTTCACTGTCCACATCCAGCACACCAATCACCCTGCCTTGGCTCAGAAGTGGCACCACAATTTCTGATGCTGAAACGGCGCTGCAGGCGATGTGTCCCGGGAATGCATGCACATCCGGCACAATGATCGAACTGGTCTGTTGCCAACATGTACCGCAAACACCTTTTCCAAATGGAATTCGGGTACAGGCTACAGGTCCCTGAAATGGCCCCAGCACCAATTCTTCAGAACGTACGAGGTAAAAACCGACCCACCAGAATTGAAAGGTTTCGCGCAGTAAAGCCGCAAGGTTGGCCATATTGGCTACAGGATCATGTTCGGCTGTGGTAAGGGCCGAAAATTGTTGTACCAACTCCTGATAGCGCTGCTGTTTCATGAAACAGGTGCCCGGAGCGGGACTCGAACCCGCACGGCCATTTCTGGCCACAGGATTTTAAGTCCTGCGTGTCTACCATTCCACCATCCGGGCAGGATGGATTTGAACTGATTCAAAAATGAGCCCCAAAGGCTGCATTTCTTTTGAAATTAAAAAGCCCCTGATGGGATCAAGGGCTCTTCTTTTGAGCGAGAAACGAGGCTCGAACTCGCGACCTCAACCTTGGCAAGGTTGCGCTCTACCAACTGAGCTATTCTCGCTTTTTCCCGTCGTTTTCAGGGAGTGCAAATGTACATTTCTTTTAAAAAAAAATCAAGGGGGAAACATATTTTTTTATGCTTCCCCCTCGACATGCGTTTTAGCTCATCAGGTCTTCACTTTTTGAAGCCATCAGCCTTTCGTACTCATCCAGCGAACCTACAACTACGTTTTCAAATCGACGTGTTCCGGTTCCGGCAGGGATCAGGTGGCCAACGATTACGTTTTCCTTCAGTCCACGCAGTTCATCTACTTTGCCACTGATTGCTGCTTCGTTCAGCACCTTGGTGGTTTCCTGGAATGACGCCGCACTCAGGAAGCTTTGCGTTCCAAGTGAAGCCTTGGTGATGCCTTGCAGGATGGGTTGAGCTGTAGCAGGCACCGCATCGCGATACACCACCAGCTTTTTATCCTGTCTGCGCAGCGCAGAGTTTTCTTCGCGCAGGCGGCGCAAAGTAACGATCTGACCCGCACTCAGGTGTTCGCTGTCTCCACCATCGGTCACCACCTTCTTGTCGTAAATCTTATCGTTCTCTTCAATGAATTCGAAGCGCTCGGTGATTTCGTTCTCCAGGAACAACGTATCGCCGGGTTCCAGAATTTCTACCTTCTGCATCATCTGGCGGACAATTACTTCAATATGCTTGTCGTTGATTTTCACCCCTTGCAAACGGTAAACTTCCTGAATTCCATTGAGCACATAGCGTTGCACTGCGGCAGATCCTTCGATTTGCAGGATGTCCTGAGGCGTGATGGCACCATCACTCAAAGGTGCACCCGCACGTACGAAATCGCCGTCGTGTACCAGGATGTGTTTAGACAGAGAAACAAGGTACCTCTTTTCTTCACCATCCTTGCTGCGCACCATGATTTCCCGGTTACCGCGCTTGATGCCTCCATAAGTGGCCACACCATCAATTTCACTCACCACCGCCGGATTGGAGGGGTTTCGTGCTTCAAACAATTCTGTTACACGAGGCAGACCGCCGGTAATGTCACGAACAGAGCGCGCCTGTCTGGGGATCTTCGCTATAATCTGACCTACTTTAATCTTCTCGCCATTGTTCACGTTGATGTGTGCGGCAACCGGAAGGTTGAACTCTTTGGAATCACCACCAACAACCACCACACGAATCATGGGGTTCTTGGTTTTATCCTTACTTTCTATAACAACTTTTTCAAAGAAGCCTGTCTGGTCATCACCCTCTTCACGTACAGTAACGCCTTCAATAATGTTGTCGAACTCAATAGTTCCTTCAACATCGCTGATGATTACCGCGTTGTATGGATCCCAGGTACAGATGACATCGCCCTTTTTGATGCTGGCGCCATCTTTCACTTCCATGATGGAACCATAGGGGATGTTGTAGGTAACGATGATGGTATTGGATTTGGGTTCCAACACGCGTACTTCACCGGAGCGACCTGCAACTACTTCCACCATGCGTTTTTCACCGCTGTCCTCATCAACTATTTCCCTGGGTACGGTACGTACGCCGTCGAAATTGAGCAGTCCTTCATATTTACAAACGATGGTTGATTCAGAGGCGATGTTCAAAGCCGCACCACCCGTATGGAAGGTACGCAAGGTAAGCTGAGTACCGGGTTCTCCGATGCTCTGTGCAGCGATTACACCAACGGCTTCGCCCATGTGCACCATGCGTCCGGTGGCAAGGTTTCTGCCGTAGCACTTGCAACAAACGCCGCTGCGGGTTTCGCAGGTAAGCACGCTTCGGATCTCTACCTCTTCGATGCCTGCCTGTTCGATTTGCTCGGCGATGTATTCGGTTATTTCCTCACCGGCTTTAACAATCAAGGTTCCATCCTCAGGATTGAAGATGTCATGCAGCCCGGTACGTCCAAGGATTCGGTCATACAAGGGTTCTGCGATTTCTTCCTGATTCTTCAGGGCGGTCATGTTGATGCCGCGCAGGGTACCGCAATCTTCGTCGGTGATGATTACGTCTTGTGCAACATCGTGCAGACGACGGGTCAGGTAACCGGCATCCGCCGTTTTCAATGCTGTATCTGCAAGACCTTTACGTGCACCGTGCGTAGAAATGAAGTATTCCAATACCGACAGACCTTCTTTCAGGTTGGAGATGATTGGGTTTTCGATGGTATCGCCGGTACCGCCACCAATATTCTTTTGCGGCTTGGCCATCAGACCACGCATACCGCCCAACTGTCTGATCTGGTCATTAGAACCCCTTGCGCCTGAATCCAGCATCATAAAGATTGGATTGAAGCCCTGGTTGTCTTCTGCCAGCTGACGAATCAATCGGTCGGAAAGGCGGTTGGTTACCCTTGTCCAAAGGTCAATAACCTGGTTGTAGCGCTCGTTATTGGTGATCAGACCCATGCTGAACGTAGCTTTGATTTCTTCTACTTCTGCAAAGGCGTCTTCGATCATTTTTACCTTTTCGTCGGGAACGCGCACATCACCGAGGTTAAAGCTCAGGCCACCGCGGAATGCATGCTGGTAGCCAAGGTTTTTGATTTCATCGAGGAAGTGTGCGGTGCTGGCAACTCCGCTGAAACGGATCATTTCACCAATGATGTCGCGCAGGTTCTTCTTCTTGAGCAACTGGTTGATGAAGCCCATTTCTGCAGGCACAACCTGATTAAACAATACCCTGCCTACCGAAGTTTCAATGAGTTCCGTGGCATAATTGTTTTCACCCTTACGCACACGTGCCTTCACTTTTATCATGCTGTGGAGGTCCACACTGCCTTCGTTGTAGGCGATAATCACTTCTTCAGCGCTGTAGAACGACAGACCTTCGCCTTTCATTGGCTGCTCTGGAGTGCTTTTGCGCATCTTGGTCATGTAATACAGACCAAGAATCATGTCCTGGGAAGGAACGGTAATTGGAGAACCGTTCGCGGGGTTCAGGATGTTGTGTGAAGAAAGCATCAGCAACTGGGCCTCTGAAATGGCTGCGTTACTGAGCGGCACGTGCACCGCCATTTGGTCACCGTCAAAGTCAGCGTTAAAGCCTGTACACACCAGCGGGTGCAACTGAATGGCTTTACCTTCCACCAATCTCGGTTGGAATGCCTGAATACCAAGCCTGTGCAGTGTAGGAGCGCGGTTCAGCAATACAGGATGCCCTTTGAGGATGTTTTCAAGGATGTCCCAAATGACCGGATCCTTTTTATCTACAATTTTCTTGGCCGTTTTAACCGTTTTGACGATGCCCCTTTCAATCAGCTTTCTGATGATGAACGGCTTGAACAATTCCGCAGCCATCCCTTTGGGAATACCGCATTCGTTCAGCTTAAGCTTCGGTCCAACTACGATTACGGAACGTCCGGAATAGTCCACACGCTTACCAAGCAGGTTCTGACGGAAACGGCCTTGTTTGCCTTTCAGCATATCGCTCAGCGACTTCAAAGGACGATTGCCTTCAGATTTTACCGCACTTGCACGACGGGTATTGTCCAGCAGCGAATCAACAGCTTCCTGCAACATGCGCTTTTCGTTGCGCAGGATGACCTCTGGAGCTTTGATTTCCATGAGGCGTTTCAGGCGGTTGTTGCGGATGATTACCCTGCGGTACAAATCATTGAGGTCGGAAGTGGCAAAGCGACCACCTTCCAACGGCACGAGCGGACGCAATTCCGGTGGAATCACGGGCAACATGCGCATGATCATCCACTCAGGGCGGTTTTCACCGGTTTCGTTGGCGCCGCGGAAGCCTTCGATCACCTTCAGGCGCTTGAGGGCTTCCTGCTTGCGTTGCTGCGAGCTTTCGGTATTTGCCTGATTGCGCAGGTCACTGCTCAGTTTATCCAGGTTTTGACGGCTCAGCAGATCCCACAGCGCTTCGGCACCCATTTTGGCAACAAACTTATTCGGGTCATTGTCGTCCAGGTACTGATTCTCTTTAGGCAGCTGTTCCAGAATATCCAGATATTCTTCTTCGGTAAGCAGATCCAGGTAATTCACCTTGTCCACGATGCCGGTTTGGATGACTACATAACGTTCGTAGTAAATCACCAGATCCAGCTTCTTGGTAGGAATACCCAGCAGGTAACCGATTTTGTTTGGCAGCGAGCGGAAGTACCAGATATGCGCTACGGGAACCACAAGATTGATGTGGCCCATGCGTTCGCGACGTACCTTTTTTTCGGTTACTTCAACACCGCAGCGATCACATACGATATTCTTGTAGCGGATGCGCTTGTATTTCCCGCAGTGGCACTCGTAATCCTTGATGGGGCCGAAAATACGTTCGCAGAACAAGCCACCCATTTCGGGTTTATAGGTTCTGTAATTGATGGTTTCCGGCTTGGTTACTTCGCCAAAGCTCCGTTGAAGAATCAGTTCAGGCGAAGCCAGCCCAATCCGAACCTTCGTGAAATTACTTTTTATTTTTAGCGTTTTCTTGCTGTTGCTGTTTTGCATGTGTTAATCAAATTGAATTTCCAGACCGAGGCCACGGAGTTCGTGCACCAATACATTGAATGATTCCGGTGTTCCGATCTGCGTGATGTTTTCACCTTTCACAATGGCTTCGTACGTTTTCGCCCTGCCCATGATGTCGTCACTCTTTACAGTGAGGATTTCCCTGAGGATGTTCGCCGCGCCGAATGCTTCCAACGCCCATACTTCCATTTCACCGAAGCGCTGGCCACCAAACTGGGCTTTACCACCCAATGGTTGCTGGGTAATCAACGAATACGGACCAATAGAACGCGCGTGCATCTTATCGTCCACCATGTGGCCAAGTTTGATCATGTAAATCACACCCACGGTGGTAGGCTGATCAAATTTTTCGCCGCTCAGACCGTCGTTCAGATAAACCCTGCCATTCGGAGGCAACTTAGCTTTTTCGGTATAGCTGTTGATTTCGGCATTGGTAGCACCATCGAAGATGGGCGTAGCAAACTTCACACCCAATTCTTTACCGGCCCAGCCCAGAACCGTTTCGTAAATCTGACCAAGGTTCATACGCGATGGTACGCCCAATGGATTCAGGACAATATCCACCGGAGTTCCATCCTCCAGGAAAGGCATGTCTTCTTCGCGCACAATACGTGCAACAATACCCTTGTTTCCGTGACGACCCGCCATCTTATCACCCACTTTCAGCTTGCGCTTGTTGGCTACATAAACCTTAGCCATTTGCAGGATTCCGGTAGGCAATTCATCACCAACGCTGATGGTAAAGTACTCGCGTTTGTAGTTGGTTACCATGTCGTTGTACACCAGTGAATAGTTGTTCAGGATGCGTACAATGAGGGTATTGCGCTCTTCATCGGTTGACCAGTTGTAGTAATTCACATTCTGGTAATCGATGGCGCTCAGGTTCTTGATGGTGAACTTCGTTCCTTTGGGAATCAGCTCTTCCTGATAGTTGTTGAACACGCCCTGACTGGTCTTACCATTGACCACTTTGAAGAGTTTTTGAACCAGTTTTTCTTTGAGTTGGTTCAAATCTTTTTGGTGGTCGGCTTCGAGCTTGCTCAGCTTTGATTTATCGCTGGCTTTAATGTTCTTATCCTTTTTGTCTTTGGAGAAGAGTTTCTTCTCAATCACCACACCATCGGTGCTTGGCGGTGCTTTCAGGGAAGCATCTTTAACGTCGCCGGCTTTATCACCGAAGATGGCACGAAGCAGTTTCTCTTCAGGAGAAGGCTCAGTTTCGCCTTTTGGTGTGATTTTGCCAATGAGGATATCGCCTTCTTTTACCTCTGCACCTACGCGAATCAACCCGTGTTCATCGAGGTTGCGTGTAGCTTCTTCACTTACATTGGGGATGTCGTTGGTTAATTCTTCAGCGCCGCGTTTGGTATCCCGTACTTCCAGTTCAAATTCAGTGATGTGGATGCTGGTAAACCAGTCGTCTTTCACCACTTTTTCCGAAATCACGATCGCATCTTCAAAGTTATATCCCTGCCAGGGCATGAATGCCACCATGAGGTTTCGGCCGAGCGCCAATTCACCGGCTTCGGTTGCATAACCTTCAGAAAGAATTTGACCGGCCCTTACCCTTTGGCCTTTCTTCACGATGGGCCTCAGGTTTACGCATGAATTCTGGTTGGTACGGCGGAATTTAATGAGCGAGTATGTTTTCAGCTGACCGGTGAAGGACACCAGTTCGTCGTGCTCATCCTGTTCGTATTTCACACGAATTTCGCGTGAATCCACAAAATCGATGACGCCATCGCCTTCAGCCACCACTTGCGTGCGGCTGTCGCGCGCTACTTTTTCTTCAAGACCGGTGCCCACAATCGGCGCCTGAGGGCGCAACAGCGGAACGGCCTGACGTTGCATGTTCGAACCCATCAGTGCGCGGTTTGCATCATCATGCTCCAGGAATGGAATCAAAGATGCGGCAATGGACACGATTTGGTTCGGAGCCACGTCCATGAAGTTCAGATCTTCGGGAGGAACGGAAGGGAAATCACCTTCACGACGAGCGCGTACTGCCGGTGTAAGAAAGCTTCCCTGGCCATCCACTTCAGCATTCGCCTGAGCAATGGTTTGGTTGTCTTCTTCTTCAGCACTCAGGTAAATGATTTCGTTGGTGAGCTTGCCGTCATCTACCTTTCTGTAGGGCGTTTCGATGAAGCCCATGCTGTTGATCTTGGCATGCACACACAACGAGGAAATGAGTCCGATGTTCGGACCTTCCGGGGTTTCGATGGTACACAAACGACCGTAATGCGTGTAGTGTACGTCGCGCACTTCGAAGCCTGCACGTTCCCTGCTCAAACCACCGGGACCCAAGGCTGAAAGCCTGCGCTTGTGCGTGATTTCCGCCAGTGGATTGATTTGATCCATGAACTGGCTCAGCTGGTTGGTGCCGAAGAATGAGTTGATTACCGACGACAAGGTTCTGGCATTTACCAGATCCTGAGGTGTAAATACCTCATTGTCACGGATGTTCATTTTTTCGCGGATGGTGCGGCTCATTCTTGCCAGACCTACGCCAAACTGCTGATACAACTGCTCACCCACGGTGCGGACACGGCGGTTGCTCAGGTGATCAATATCATCGACTTCAGCTTTGGAGTTGCTGAGTTGGATCAGGTACGTGATGATGTGGATGATGTCTTCTTTGGTAAGAACCTTTACATCCATATCCGTTTTCAGGTTCAGCTTTTTGTTGATCCTGTAACGGCCCACATCACCCAGGTCATATCGTTTATCGCTAAAGAAGAGGCGCTCAATGATGCCGCGGGCGGTTTCTTCATCAGGAGCTTCTGCATTGCGCAGTTGGCGGTAGATATGTTCTACAGCTTCCTTACCATTGTTTGAAGTATCCTTTTGAAGCGTGTTGTAGATGATGTCGAAATTCACATCAGAATCTCCGTCGCGGGTAAGGATGATGGACTTAATACCTTCATCGATGATCAGGTCAATATCTTTGTCCTGAAGGATGGTATCGCGTTCAAGGATAACCTCGTTACGTTCAATGGAAACCACCTCACCGGTATCTTCATCCACAAAATCTTCGATGCGTGTACGGAGCACCCTTGCGGCCAACTTTCTGCCCAGAACCTTCTTGAGGGCGGCTTTATTAACCTTTACTTCCTCGCTAAGCCCGAATATGTCGAGGATGACTTTATCAGTTTCATAGCCAATAGCCCTTAAGAGTGTAGTTACTGGAAACTTTTTCTTTCGATCGATATACGCATACATCACGTTGTTCACGTCTGTAGCAAATTCAATCCAAGACCCTTTGAACGGAATTACCCGTGCAGAATAAAGTTTCGTTCCATTTGTATGGAATGATTGACCGAAGAATACGCCGGGGGAACGGTGCAGCTGTGACACAATAACACGTTCCGCACCATTGATGATGAACGTGCCTGCACTGGTCATATAGGGAATATTACCCAGGTAAACGTCCTGGATAATGGTTTTAAAATCTTCGTGATCGGGATCGTTACAGCTGAGGCGAAGTTTAGCCTTCAGGGGCACAGCGTAGGTGAGACCACGCTCTATGCATTCCTGGATGGTGTAACGTGGCGGATCGACAAAATAGTCCAGGAACTCCAGCTGGAAAATATTTCGTGTATCGGTGATGGGGAAATTCTCTTTGAATACTTTAAAGAGGCCTTCTTCTTCCCTTTTATCAGATGGAGTTTCCAGCTGGAAAAACTCTTTAAAAGAGCGTATTTGAACATCCAGAAAATCCGGGTATTCAAGGGCACTTTTAACTTTTCCGAAATCTACTCTTCCGGCGAATGATGTGCTTGTCAATTGATTTGTGTTTTAGGTAACTACAATGTGGTGATGAAAACCGGTAAAAACACGGAAAAGACCCTCGGATTTACCGGGGTCTTTCCGTTGCTGACAGGGTTGAAATTACTTAACCTCAATTTCAGCGCCCGCCTCTTTCAATTTAGCTGAAATATCATCGGCTTCTGCTTTAGAAACCTTTTCTTTTACAGCTTTAGGGGCACCGTCAACGAGGTCTTTTGCTTCTTTCAGTCCTAAACCGGTCAGGTCTTTAACAACCTTAACCACGTTCAGCTTGCTGGCTCCTGCACTCTTGAGGATAACGTCAAACTCGGTCTGTTCTTCAGCGGCTGCGCCTGCTCCACCACCTGCGGCGGGAGCGGCCACGGCTACTGCTGCAGCAGCGGGTTCAATGCCATGCTCTTCCTTCAGGATCTGAGCAAGCTCATTTACCTCTTTTACAGTCAGGTTTACCAACTGATTTGCGAATTCTTTCAGATCTACCATTGTTATTCGGGTTTTTTTTATTTTTTAAAGGGTTAACGTTCTGACAGGGTTTTAACAACACCTGCCAATTTTGATCCACCGGACTGAAGTGCGGAGATCACATTCTTAGCCGGACTTTGCAACAATCCGATTACCTCGCCGATCAGGTCTTCGCGAGACTTGAGTTCGGTAAGTGCCTGGAGTTGGTCATCGCCGAGGAAAATTCCTGAGTCGATGTACGCACCTTTCAACTTGGGCTTATCGCCTTTATCGCGGAATTTCTTCAGCGTAATGGCGGGAGCTTTCATGTTGTCAGAAATCAAAACAGCGGTAGCACCAGACAATGCCTGGGTACGCAGGGTTCCGAAATCCTTTCCGGATGCTTCCATGGCCAGTGAGATCAGCGTGTTCTTGGCAACGCGCATACTCACGCCATTTTCGAACAACTGCCTGCGGAGCCGGTTCGTATCGTTTGCCGACAGGCCGGTGGCATCTGTCAGGTAAATGAACGCGCCATCGCGCAGAGCCGTTGTCAACTCCTGTAGTTCAGCGGTTTTTTGTTCTTTGTTCATGTGAATTAAATACCGGGTATCGATTTTACATCAACGGCCACGCCCGGGCTCATGGTGCTTGAAATAAAAATGCTGCGGAAATATGTTCCTTTGGAAGCGGAAGGTTTTAATTTATGCAGCACGTTGATGAGTTCTTGTGCATTCTCAGACAACTTATCGGCGTCGAACGACACTTTGCCAATAGAAGTATGGATGATGCCTGTTTTGTCAACCTTGAAATCTATTTTACCGGCCTTCACTTCGGTTACTGCCTTTCCTACTTCCATGGTAACAGTACCACTTTTCGGGTTAGGCATTAAATTACGTGGACCGAGGATTTTACCCAACTTTCCGAGTTTTGCCATCACGCTTGGTACAGCAATGATGATGTCGATATCCGTCCAGCCGGAGGCTATTTTCTCGATGTAATCATCCAATCCTACGTGGTCGGCACCTGCTTCCCGTGCTTCTGCTTCTTTATCGGGATTACACAATACCAGCACACGAACCGTTTTACCGGTTCCGTGGGGCAAGGTTGCCACACCGCGCACCATTTGATTGGCTTGTTTTGGATCTACACCCAAACGAACGTCTATATCTACGGAAGAATCAAATTTGGTATTGGTGATCTTCTTCACAATATCAAACGCTTCCGCGATGGTATACGATTTATTGATGTCGTATTTAGAAAGTGCTTCTTTCCTTTTTTTCGTGAGTTTCATCAGTTCAATTCTTTAGAAGGGTTTATCACCTGTTACTGCAATACCCATACTGCGTGCAGTTCCTGCTACCATGCTCATGGCAGATTCTATCGTAAAGCAATTCAGGTCGGGCATCTTCTCCTGAGCGATGTTTCGCACCTGATCCCAAGATACGGAGCCTGCTTTTTTCCTGTTCGGTTCTGCAGATCCTTTGGGCGCTTTGCTTACTTCCAATAGCTGCACTGCTACGGGAGGAGTTTTGATGATAAAATCAAAGGATTTATCGGCAAATACCGTGATAATTACTGGCAATACCTTTCCCATTTTGTCCTGCGTACGAGCATTGAACTGCTTGCAGAACTCCATGATGTTTACACCTTTAGAACCTAATGCCGGACCGATTGGTGGAGCGGGGTTCGCCTGTCCTCCTTTAACCTGAAGCTTTACAAAGCCTGTTACCTGTTTAGCCATTTCTTTTCTTGCTTTTTAATCAGTCGATCTTCTCTACCTGGTTATAATTGAGCTCCAGTGGGGTGCGCCTTCCAAAGATGAGCACCATCACTTTCACTTTTTTCTTTTCATCATTTACTTCCTCGATCACTCCGGAGAACTCATTGAATGGTCCGTCAACAACTTTTACTTGTTCCCCTACCATAAATTGTTCTTCGGCTTCTGCGTTGCCCTGACTTAATTCGTCGGCAGTTCCCAGAATTCGATTCAGTTCACTTGTTCGCAGTGGTTGTGGATTTCCACCCGAACCCAAAAAACCAACAACACCGGTCACACTTTTTATTATGGGCGCGACCTCACCCACTAAATTCGCATGGATCAAGATGTAGCCCGGAAATGCATTGCGCTCCTTGGCTACTTTCTTTCCATTTTTAATTTGGTACACCTTTTCGGTAGGTATGAGGATTTCGGGAACGAATTCTGACAGCTTATTGCGCAGCAATTCATTCTCGATATAGGACTTCACCTTCTTTTCCTGTCCGGTGATTGCCCTTACCACGTACCAATTTAATCCGGTGTCGCTCATTTAAATAGTTTGTAGAATTGGGTCAATACAGAACCAATTCCTATATCCATCAAATAAATGACCAAAGCAAAAATGAAGGAGGCCAAAAGCACAATAATGGTGCTTTCGCGCAGCTCGTTCCAGGTGGGCCAGGACACCTTGTTTACCAGTTCGTCTCTGGTAAGGCTAAAATAGTTCCGGATCCTTTCTATCATATCCTTTGGTTATTTGCACGGGTGGCAGGACTCGAACCTACAGCCAACGGTTTTGGAGACCGCTACTCTACCAATTGAGCTACACCCGTATAAGCCCGGGGAGGTTTGCGCCTCCCCGAAGCTGATACGTTGTTTTTTTATTCTACGATTTCAGTTACCTGACCAGCACCTACGGTACGACCGCCTTCACGAATCGCGAAGCGCAGACCTTTTTCCATAGCGATGGGCTGAATCAATTCAACATTGATGGTTACGTTATCGCCGGGCATTACCATTTCAGTGCCTTCTGGGAGGGTGATTTCTCCGGTTACGTCGGTGGTACGGAAATAGAACTGGGGACGATACTTGTTAAAGAATGGAGTATGACGTCCACCTTCTTCTTTGCTCAAAACGTAAACCTCAGCTTTGAATTTCTTGTGTGGCTTTACGCTTTTAGGAGCACAGATTACCATACCGCGATGGATGTCGTTCTTTTCAACGCCGCGAAGCAGCAAACCGGCGTTGTCACCAGCTTCACCGCGGTCGAGGAGTTTACGGAACATTTCCACACCTGTTACAGTTGAATCGATTGACTCACCGAAGCCGATGATTTGAACGGGTTCACCAACTTTGATGATGCCGCGCTCGATACGACCGGTAGCAACCGTTCCACGTCCTGTGATAGAAAATACGTCTTCTACCGGCATCAGGAAGGGCTGGTCAACCAGACGGGGAGGCAATGGAACCCAGGTATCAACCGCTTCCATCAACTGGAGGATGGTATCAACCCACTTCTGATCACCGTTCAATCCACCAAGGGCAGATCCGCGGATGATTGGGGTATTGTCTGCGTCGAATTCATAGAATTTCAGAAGATCGCGGATTTCCATCTCAACGATTTCCAGAAGTTCTTCATCATCAACCATGTCCACTTTGTTCATGAAAACCACCAGACGTGGAACGCCTACCTGGCGCGCCAGAAGGATGTGTTCACGGGTTTGGGGCATTGGACCATCTGTAGCAGCTACTACCAGGATGGCGCCATCCATTTGCGCAGCACCTGTTACCATGTTTTTTACATAGTCAGCGTGGCCCGGACAGTCAACGTGGGCGTAGTGCCTGTTGCCTGTTTGGTACTCAACGTGCGCAGTGTTGATGGTGATACCGCGTTCCTTTTCTTCAGGAGCGGCGTCGATGGAGTCAAATGAGCGCTTCTCTGCCAGGCCCTGGTTTGCCAGAACGGTGGTGATAGCTGCGGTAAGCGTGGTCTTACCGTGGTCAACGTGGCCGATCGTACCGATGTTCACGTGCGGTTTGGACCGGTCGAATGTTTCTTTTGCCATAGTGGTTTATTATATTCGGTTAGTTCCTTGGTTGTTCTAATTGTTGAGCCAATGAGGGGATTTGAACCCCTGACCTTTTCCTTACCAAGGAGACGCTCTACCCCTGAGCTACATCGGCTGGTATGGAATTTCAAGTTGCCCAAAACTCCATGTTTCGAGCGGGAGACGAGGCTCGAACCCGCGACCTGCAGCTTGGAAGGCTGCCGCTCTA
>CAZPHB010000033.1:0-18240 GCA_964586595.1 uncultured Flavobacteriaceae bacterium
TAACGCCTCCCATCATTTGAGGCCGATCCTTTTGCGGCGTAGCTGAGTTGAAGTTAGTGAAATGTATAAAAATGGTTCTGGACAACCACCCGGTTGTTGATCATAGCTTGCGACATTGAGGTGCCATGAATTTAGTTAAGCCCCGCATTCATCGGGGTGTTATATTAAGCCGTTGAAGAGTTGCCACTGTTTTGGAATGATTCTCCAATTCAAAGGCAAGTCGCTATCCCAAATAGTGGCTAAAAATTATTTTGGACAGATGTGTACTGCAATAAAAAATTCAGGATGCATGTTGAAACGGCGTAAAACAAACTTTCTTCCGCAATTGCGTTGTCATTCCTGATAAAAAGCAGGATCATATCCATGAAATTAGCATTTCGCTTGAGGAATGTCATTGAAAGGGCCAAAAGTTTCACTGAAATTTGAGGCTTACTGTTAAGGTTAACACATGACGCTATCTAACAACGATCTTATGATGAATCAAGATATTCCCGAAAATGATCTCGCGCATCGAATCATTGGTTTTGCAATAGAAATTCACAAGGCACTTGGACCAGGACTTCAGAAATCCGCCTACCGTGAATGTTTGGAATTTGAACTCACCAATCATGACCTGGCCGTAGAAAAGAACAAACCCATGCCCGTTACCTACAAAGACTTACAGCTTGATTATGGGTATCAACTTGATTTATTGGTAGATCAGAAAGTTGTAGTTGAAGTTATGACCTGTGATCAGATCAGCGATCAGGATGTACAGCGTTTGCTTCGTTTCTTAAAGTTGGGTGATTACAAATTGGGGCTCATCATTAATTTCAACAGCAGCCTTCTGAAAAATGGAATCCGACGGGTGAACAACATGCGCAACGTTCATAGTGATGAGCGCATGGGCACACTCTACCATTGATGTCACCTATTCTTCCGATCAGACACACCATCAGGGTGTATGGAATTCATATTGAACACGGGCAGGTTTTGCTTTGTGAGGAAGGATTTGACGACAAGCGATTTACCAAGTTTCCAGGCGGTGGACTTGAATATGGCGAAGGCCTTTCGGATGCATTAAAGCGAGAATTCATGGAGGAATTAAATGCGCCATTCCGAAAGGCTGAACTTTTTTATATCAATGATTTTTTCCAACCCAGTGCCTTTGATGCGGAAACCCAGGTACTTTCTGTTTACTATCTGGTACACGGTTTGGAAATTGCGCATCTGAAACCAATAGTTGAATGGCGTAAAGGACGACCTTATGAACTCAGATTTTTCCGCAAACCACTGGCACAACTTGTTGCGGAAGATTTAAGTTTCCCCATTGACCGCATCGTTGCGGAAAAACTCAGCGCATTACGCTGATATTTCCGGAGGCAGTGCGCCTGAAATTGTCGCAACCCACCCAGTTCACCAGATAAACATAAATGCCTTCGGGCACCAATTTCCCATGAACAGTACCATCCCAGTTTTCCAAAGGATTGTTGCTTTGCCACAACTTTTCACCCCAGCGATTGAATACTTTAAACTCGTAAAAGCCACCCTCTGATACAAACCGATGTGCCGGAAATAAGTCATTCAAGCCATCGGCATTTGGGGTGAAGGCATTGGGCACGAACATATCCGATGGCCATTTACCCGGGTCTTTGGTAACCGTAGTGGAGGCTGCATTCTTACATCCATTTATATCGCTTACTTCAACACGGTACAATCCGTTTTCATACGTTTTTTGCACGCGATTCCGGGAACCATCATTCCAAAGGTATGTTACGTAATCACCCGGATCTAATTCAAGTACCGTACTTAAACAAATGGTAGTATCCGGAGGCAACGCAACTACCGGTAAAAGATTGAGTACCAGATTGATGGAATCTTCTTCAATACAACCATTGGCCGTGCGCACCTTCAAATGGTATTTCCCAGGCAAGGCGGCGGTATAAGTGGGGCTGCTCACGCCTTCATTCCATTCATAGGAAGGGAACAGCCTGCCTCCCAAAGGCTTCAATATCCGAAACACTTGTCCGCAAAATGCTGTGTCCGGTCCCAGTTCCAATTCTGCAGGATGCACATTCACATTAAATGATGCATAATTGGAACATTTCCCTTTGCGCACCAATACTCCATATGAACCTGCTTTTCTGAACACAGCCTGTTGACCGCTTTGCCCATCGGACCAGGTATAAGTGCTTCCCGGATTTCCGGCATCTCGCAACACCGAACCGCCTGGGCAGATGAGGGTATCTGTAAGCGACAGCTTTAATTCAGGATATTGATCAATGAAGGCTGAATCGCGGGTGATGCACCCATTTTGATTTATCGTTTCCACCCAAAAAAGACCTGTTTTAGTAGCCGTGTAGGTGCGTGTTTGAACACCTTCACTCCACTTATATGAAACATAGCCCGGGCCGGCATCCAAAACCACTGTAAAGGGATTCTCAGAACAGATGGTGGTATCACCGGTAATGCGAACGTTGCTTACATCGTTGGTTATGAGTATGCTGTCGCGCCAGCGGCATTTGCCATCTATTTTATCAACCCAGTAAACACCACCCTTGGAAATGGAAATGCTGCGCGTGGTTTGACCGGTATTCCATTGATAGCTGTAGTTGGTTTCCGTTGCCGACAATGTCAGGTTGAACGCACCGCAAAGCAGGGTATCGTTGCCAATAAAAGGCTTTTTGGGTTCGTAGATGGTTATGGTTGTGGTATTGCTGTCCACACAATTTCCGCGATAAGCCAACAGTTTAATGCGGTACACACCTGCTGCAGGAAAGGTAAAGGTTGGATTGATTTGGTTAGAGGTATCATCGTTGACACCTGAAACGCCAAAATCCCAGTGAAACCTGGTTCCACCCTGACTTTGATTGCTGAACTTCACAGTGTACCCACATTGAAAATTTGGTGCGTAAAATGCGGAAACCACATCTACGATGCAGCGATAAACGTAAAACTGATAATCGCGTTTGGTTTCGCCGATCAGCACCCCCTTGCGGTATTCCTTTACCTTAATGCCTATTACAAATTGCCCTTCACGGGTGGGTATTCCTGTAAGGCGTCCTGTTTCTCGGTCTATGGTTAAAGCGGGGCTGGCATCCAGCGGATAACTGTAGTTGTAGGAACCAATCCATAGCAGGGTATCGAACGGCGGTCGGTCGTAATTATTGAACGAAGGACGCGGGTCAAAGCGATCGGCTGCCACAAATGGGGTGAAAAATTCATACACCAGAGAGTCGCCATCCGGATCTGTGGCGCTGTGGTCAAAATTGAGCCAGGCATTCGTGCAGAGGTAATTTGGCGGCAATTCCTTAAAAACCGGACTGCTGTTAAATCCGGTTCCACCCGTCACCTGTGGTATTTTTGTCCAGTAATTCGCGCCGGTAAAACCCGGATCATAAATATTAGATATGATTTGATTCCGGCAGCAACGCTGGAATGAAAGAAAATAGCCTCCGTTGCGCTGGGGAAGGTTGATGTTGTACGTGTACACGTACATGTCCACACATTGATTGGGCGTATTTCGAACGCATTGGTAATTCAATTTTTGAACCCTGGTGGGTCCGGTTCGGTTGATTTCTCTGGAAAGGGAAGAAATCAAGGCTCCTGAAGCTCCGTCAAAAACACCGATGCGCGCCGTGGCGTCATCTGAAATAGCTCCGGGCTGTCCGTTGAGGCAATCAACAAATAGGAAAAGCTTTACTTCGTAATTGTAGTTGCCTAAATGCTTGTAGGTTATTTCTCCACCTACAATATGAGATGCGTTCAGCGTGCCGGAAACACCCAAAAAGAACCATAGCAGCGCGAACCTAATGCGTTTCATGTATGAATACGTGAAGATAAACGTTTAGGGCGTGGAAATGGTTGCCTGTTTACGTAAGAAGATTTCCCTTTTGCCAAAGGCATGTATCGGAAAGGAAATCAGTAGGCATTTAACGCCTGAACCACTGCCTGTGCTTCTTCATCTGTAATTTCAGGAAACATAGGCAGTGAAAGACAGTGTGCCGCCTGCGTTTCAGCATTGGGAATACTTCCCGGCCGATAACCTAAATCGGCATAAGCTTTTTGCAAATGACAGGGATGCGGATAGTGAAAGGCCGTTCCTATTCCACGTTCAGCCAAAAAGTCGCGCAGCTGGTCGCGGTGTTCGGTGTTGAGCACCATCAGGTGATATACGCCTTCGGTATTGGGTTCCTGGGCCTGAAACTGCACCTTGGGATTCTTCACCTCATCCTTGTAGTATGCGGCCACTTCCCTGCGGCGTGCGTTCCAACGGTCTATGTAACGCAATTTCACACTCAGCACTGCCGCCTGAAAACCCTCCATGCGGTAGTTGTATCCAATTTCATCATGGTAATAACGCTGTTTAGAGCCATGACTCCGCAATGATTTGGCATGCTCAGCCACCGATGCATCATTGGTAAACAAAGCCCCACCTTCCCCATAAGCGCCCAGGTTCTTGCCCGGATAAAAACTGGTTGCAGCAATATCCCCAATGCCAAGGGTGTTTTTACCGTGGTATGTTGCGCCAATGCTCTGGGCTCCGTCTTCCATGAGCAAAAGCCCATGTTCATCCGCAAGTGCCCGTAAGGCGTTCATGTTGCAGGGCTGACCGTACAAATGAACCCCAATGATGGCTTTGGTTCGGCCGTTGATTTTGGCACGGGCTGCTTCCGGATCGATGTTCCAGGTATGAGGATCGATATCGCAAAACACGGGTGTAGCGCCGGCATAGCTTGGGCCCCAGGCCGTGGCGATGAACGTATTGGCCGGAACAATTACCTCATCACCCGGCCCAATTCCATGCACCAGCATGGCCAGATGTAGAGCCGATGTTCCACTGTTTAAACCTACTGCATGTTTCACTCCGGTATATGCCGCCAGTGCTTCTTCAAAGCGGTCCACAAAAGGGCCACCGGAAAAAGCTGTTTGATCCATGACACGCTGCAAGGCATCCTGAATTTCGGCCCTGAGTTGTTGGTATTGACGGGAAAGATCGAAGAATGGCACATTCATCATGTGGGCAAATATCGGAACAAATGACAGTTCCTTTCTTTTTTGAACGCAAGATTCAGGAAGTTCGACGCAGCCTGATTCTAAACAGCCTGTACACCACAAACAACTTCAACAACTCCCGTGCTGCACGGTAAATGGTTTTTAACGATGCGCCCCTGCTTTTACCCGCTTTTCTGGGCAGATATCTTGACTGCACTTCCAGAAACCTCCAGCCCTTGGCCCGCAACTTGCTGCAAATTTCACTGGTAACGATGCTGCTTTGCATCTTCAAATCGAGGTCACGGAGGTCATCTGTGCGGAATACCAAAATCCAGTTCACATCTCGAAGTTCCATACCCAGCAACACGCGGTTGAGCGTTTTATTGGCCCAACTCAATCCATTGCGGAATACACTGTATGAAGTATTTTCAACCCTGTAATAACTCACCACGGTGCGCATGGCGATGTATGGATAAGCAAGCAACTCTTCGGTATCAAACTGCCCGTCGCCGGGCAAAGCAACAACAACGTCTTTGGAGGCATTGAAATAAATAGAACGCAGCGCCGCGCCAATTCCCTGGTTTTTACCGTGTTCCACAATCACCAAGCCTGGAAACTCCTGCGCCTGCAACTTTTTCAGCAAGGCAACAGAGTCATCAGCGCTGCCGTCGTCAACCACCAACACTTCAAAATCATCGGCGAGCCGGGCAGCGGTTTGATATGTAGTTCTTACTACCTGCTCAATATTGCCGGATTCATTGTAGCACATAATGCCCAATGACCAGCTTTGATGGGCTTTGTTATTCATCCGAACCCACTTTACCGATTACCCGTGCAGGATTTCCTGCTACTTTGGTCATGGGTGGAACGTCTTTGGTAACCACACTGCCCGCACCAACCAAAGCGCCGGCACCTATGCGCACGCCCGCCAGGATGGTGGCATTGGTTCCAATGGCTGCTCTTTTTTCAATATGGGTAGTTTCCAGTGTCCAGTCGGATTCTGTTTTTACGCTTCCATCTTCATTGGTGCTGCGGGGAAACATGTCGTTGATGAACATCACCCCATGACCAATGAATACTTCATCTTCAATGGTTACGCCGTCACAAATGAACGAATGACTGGAAATCTTGCAGTTTTTGCCAATGCTTACTCCTTTTTGGATTTCCGTGAACGGGCCTACTTTGGTTCCATCGCCCAAGCTGCATCCGTATAAATTCACAAAGTGAAAAATGCGCACCCCTTCCCCAACGCTAACATTCACAATTTTTTGTGTGGGGTTGTCAATATTGATGATTTCAGGCATGATGTGTGGCAACAAAAAAAAGCAAATTGTGCGAAAAAGCACTTAACCGTGCAAACAAACTTACATGTTGAGCGGCACTGGTGCCCCCTTCTTGCGGATGCTTTCCTGCGCTGCTTCCATTACCGCCACAACCTGAAGTCCGAGTCGTGCACTTGAAAGCGGTGTTTCGCCTGTTTTGATGCAATGTATAAAATCCTGAGCCACGCCACTCAGCGCCTCCTTTTGTTCGAGCTTGGGAATGAAGATGTCGCCGAAACGATAATCCACCAGCCAACGATGCATTTCCTCCGGACTTCGCACCGTAAATCCGCTGTCGTAAATTTTGATTTTTTCCGTAGGCTCCACGTCGTCGTAAATGACCATCTTTTTGGTACCACCAATCAAGGTTTTTCTGATTTTCACAGGTGAAATCCAGGAAGATGCAATGTGGGCAATCATGCCGTCTTCAAAAAACAAAGTTGTATAGGCCAGGTCTTCAATGCCCATTGCTGTATGGCTTTGGCCCACAGCAGACACAGAAACAGGCTTTTTCCCGCCGGTGATGTAGAAAAAGATGCTCAGGTCATGAACAGCAAGATCCCAAACAACACTCCAGTTGGGATTGAATAAGCCCAGATTGATTCGGGTACTGTCGAAATAGTTGAGCGTACCCAACTCACCTTGTTCCACCAGGGTCTTGATTTTCTGTACTGCTCCGGTGTAAAGAAAGGTATGGTCAACCATCAGCAGCAAATGTTTTTGGCCAGCAAGGACTATGAGTTCCCGAACTTCAGCAGCAGAGGTAGCCAATGGCTTTTCCACCAGCACGTGTTTTCCAGCCAGCAAGGCCTGCTTGGCCAACTGATAGTGGGTATGAATGGGCGTGGCAATCACTACTGCATCCAGCTCCGGATGGCGGATGAGTTCATCGGCATCCGCAAAACACTGAAGCCCGGGGTATTGGGCGGCAATGCGGTTCCGCCTTCCTTCATCCAGGTCCGAAACAGCAATCAGCTGACCACCTGCAGCCTGAGCAAAGTTGCGCACAAGGTTGGGGCCCCAATAGCCCAGTCCGATGATTCCCAGTTTTACCGTCATTATGGATGCAAATAAACACCCCGCAGACAGAATAATTTTATCCGTTCAGCGCAGAACTGCGGCCTGGAATATTCCACACAACCGCTTGCCTTGAACACTTTTCAGGGCTCTTTCAGCACAGAACAGTACAAAATTTCTTTCCAAAAACATCACCATTGTGGCCGCCTGCGCGCAGAACTGCCACCGTTCATTCTTCGGATTTTGACCGCGCTCAGGAATGCCGAAGTTCAATCAGTGTTTATTATTGCAAAAGCTTATGAAACAGAAATCACCGATTCAGGCGGCACCAAGGGTGAAAAAAACTGCCATTGCCTTTACGGTTCCGGTACCAGCCGATAAACAACAACACATCAGTTCACAGCTGAAGCAGGCTGAAGTGGTATTTTGGGGCACCGGCTCCTTTCAGGAGGCACTTCAGGCGTTGAAATCTGCTCAGGCAGACCAGTATTTATTGGTGCACCAAACAGAAACAGCCAAACTGAATGCCTGGCTGTTGTCGCTGAACACCGTCTCTGCCGATATAATCAGTGCCGGTGCTGCTGTAACTCCTTCCGCTACCGAACTGCTGTCCGGCTTTTCAGATGCTGTATGGAATACTCCCTGGCTGATGTTGCGCGGTGAAGCGTGGAAAGCATCGGCTGACCCGGGCTGCACAGATTCCTTCCGCTTGCTGTATGTGCTGGAGAAATCCGGGTTCAGCATGGATGTGAAAACGGCTGAAGGAATCACGGGCAGTCGCAATCCGCTGCTGAAATCACTCCAGTCCAAAATAAGCACCGCACTTTGGTGGTATCATCCCCTAAGGATGCTGCGTCAGGGTGCGGCCTGGCAATTCGCCTTTGTTGTGCTTGCGCTGATGCTTGCGGTATTGATGCCCATGCTGAGCCGAAATGCGGCCATTTCCGGTGATGAATTCACGCAGTATGAATACTCAAAACTCACGGCAAACTACTACCAGAACATCTTTGGTGGTGCTGTTTCTGTAGATACCAACGCACTCAAGGGACAAAAAATGGTTGGACTGGCCAGGGCAGCGGCTACAGAAGATCCGGCGAAACTCGCCACGATGGTTGATGGCGATAAGTTCATGCACCTGTATGGTTCCAGCTTCGACACCTTTACTACCCTGCTGATTCGCTGGCTGGGTACCGAAGAAGTTTTTGAAACCAGGCATATTTTCAACAGCCTTTTTGGCTTCCTCGCAATCTTCTTCTCAGCATTAATCATCCGCCGGCTCAGCGGAAGCTGGAAATACGGATTCCTGGGCATGCTGGCCCTGTTCCTCACCCCGAGGTTTTTGGGCGAAGCATTCAACAACCCGAAGGATATTCCATTCGCAGCCGGATACATCATGGCCTTGTACTACATGATCCGCTGTTTCAGCGGCACAAAAATGCATGCCAGCCATGCACTCGGGCTGATCATGGGAATTGGGTTGGCCATCAGCGTGCGCGTTGGCGGCCTGTTGTTGCTGCCCATCACCGTGATGTACGCGGGTTTGCAGTACATTCAGACCATTGGGCTGCAGCAATTCCTTTCCTTGCGCTGGACGCATTTCTGGGCACATGTAAAACCCGTTTTGATTGTATTGGTGCTTGGCTACACCGCGGGCGTACTTCCCTGGCCTTATGCACTGGAAAGTCCTTTAGAGCATCCGTTCAAGGTATTGAGCGAGTTCAGCAACTATGCCACCAGCCTCCGACAACTGTATGAAGGAAAACTGTACGACAGCGATTTGCTTCCTTCAGGATATCTGGCCCGTTACCTGTTCATCACCATGCCGCTGTTTACCCTGATTGGTTTGTTGGCTTTTCTGGTACTTCAACTGCTGAATTGGAAGTCCTTCAAACTGGATGTATTCCTGTTGCTTTTTGCAGCATTGTTCCCCATTGTGTACATCTACATCCAAAAGTCGAATGTATATGGCGGCCTCAGGCAAATTCTGTTTACCATCCCGCCCATGGTGGTGTTGGGGGTTTATGGGTTTTCATTGCTGGAAAAAAAGCTTCGGAATATGAAATATGCCGGAATGGCTGTACCGGCCGGAGCCGGACTCATGCTGTTGTTGCCTGCCGGTTTTGTGGCCAGAAACCATCCTTTGGAATACATCTATTTCAACGAATTGAGCGGTGGCGTGAAGGGTGCTTATGGGAAATATGAAATGGACTATTACCTGGCCAGCCTCAAACCTTCAAGCGACTGGCTGATTCGGGAAGTGATCAGCAAAAACCCCGAAAAACAGTACACCATCCTTACCTACGGCATGGATCACGTACGGTATTATTTCCGCAAGTATCCCAACGTGCATGTGGGCTACACACGCTACGATGACCGCAGCAAGGTGAACTGGGACTATGCCATTTTCTACAACGCGCACATGGACAGGGAACGGCTGTTGAATGGTTATTATCCGCCGGCAGGAACAGTTTTCTCCCCGGAAGTAGATGGAAAGCCTATGGGCATTGTGTTGCAAAGGCTGAGCCGCGAAGATCTGGAAGGAATGAAGGCGTACAAAACCCGAAACTATCCGGTGGCTCTTGAACGACTGCGTGCTTCCCTTAAATACGATCCGAACAACTGCGAAGTGCTTACCGCCATCGCTGATTGTTACATGCAAATAGCACAGACGGACACCGCCCAAGCGATGAATCTGATGGATTCTGCGCTGGCCTCAGCAACTCGTTCCATTGCCATTACCCCGGATTATACACCCGCCCTGAACGTTGCAGGCATCATCCAATTACAACAAAACAAACTGGACGAAGCGCTGCAATACTTCAACACCTACGAAGGCATCAGACCCAAAGACGGTGCAGCTTATTATTACCAGGCACTTATTCTGGCACGGAAAAACTTGCTGGACATGGCCATCGAAAAGCTGAACAAAGGCATCGTCCAAACCCAGCTTGAAGGCGAGTTTTACAATCTGGGGGCGCAACTTTATGCCGCAAAGGGCGATCAGGAGCAAGCCAAGTTATACCAGCAGGCCATACAGGACAATAATGCTAAATTCCAGATCCTGCAGGCATTGGGTGTTCCCTTCCCGGAAGAATGATTGCCTGTTTCAGGGATTCAGTTCCACCCAAACCGGACAATGGTCTGAATGCCTTGCATCGGGGGTAATTCCTGCATTGGTTAATTGCGTTTTTAATGCGCTGCCGGCTGCGATGTAGTCAATACGCCAACCCTTATTGTTGTTGCGGGCATTGGCCCGGAAGCTCCACCATGAATATTGATGTGCTGTTTCGGGATGGAAATGCCTGAAGGTGTCGATGAAACCATCTTGAAAGAATACATCCATCCAGGCGCGTTCTTCTGGCAGAAATCCACTGCTGTCTTTGTTGCTTTTGGGGTCATGGATGTCAATGGCCCTGTGGCAAATATTGTAGTCGCCGCAAACCAAAAGCCGTGGGAACTTTTCCTGAATCTGCTGCACGTAGGGCAGGAAGAAATCCAAAAAGCGAAACTTGGCATCCTGACGGTGGTCGCCGGAAGAACCGCTGGGGAAGTAAACACTCATCACGCTGAAATCGGGAAAATCGGCACGGATGATGCGCCCTTCCCTGTCCCACTCCGGATCGCCACATCCATAATCAACAAAAACCGGTGCTATTCTGGACAGTATGGCCACGCCGCTGTAGCCTTTCTTGGCGGCGCTAAACCAGTAATTACGGTAACCCAGCGCTTCAAGCGCCTGCACGTCAACCTGCGCCGATTCTGCCTTCGTTTCCTGAAGGCATACCACATCGGCATCGGCCTCCTGTAAATATGCGGCCAAACCCTTGCTGAGTGCAGAACGAACCCCGTTTACGTTGTAGCTGATTACTTTCATGCCGCAAAGGAAACATCTATTTGATACCGACCACCGTAAAAAAACAAGAAAATACCCTGCTACAACCGCAGGGAAACAAGCATCCAAAGTACCGATTTACTTAACTTTGCCCTGCATAGAACAGGAACAGAAGGCATGGAAGATACCATCAACCGTGAAGAAACCCATCCGGAAGTAAACACCGGACGGTCGCATTTGGAAGAAGCTGAGAAACTTGCCGAAGAAGCAATTGCCGAGGAGCAGGTACAAGATCCTCAGGATTATGCTGAATACAGTAAGGAAGCACTGCTGCAAAGAGCTGAAGAAATTCTGGACCATCCGGATACGCGCTTCGCTACAGAAGTATTTCGAAAGCTTCACCAAAGCTTTGACGAAGTGCAACAGCACGACCGCCAGGAATTGCTTCGGCAATGGGTAGAAGACGGAAACGAACCACGTGATTTCAAAGCCCCTGCCGATGAAATCCGTCAGCAGTTTAATGCCCTTGAACACCGGTTCCGCGAACGCAAAGCCGAAGAAAAAAAGCGTGCCGAGGAAGAAAAGATGGCAAACTACAAAAGGAAGCTTTCCATCCTCGACAAAATGAAAACCCTTGTGGACGCCGAAGAAACCAAAGGCAGTCTGGACCAGATGAAAGAACTGCAAAAGGAGTGGCGGCTCATCAAATCCATTCCGCTGCAGTTTCGGGACGATTTGTACGAGCGCTACCGCTTCTACCTGGACAAGTTCTACGACAACCTCAGCATAGAGAATGAGCTAAAGCAGCGCGACCGCGAGGTAAACCTCTCCGCGAAAATTGATTTATGCATCAAAATGGACGAACTGTTGCAGGAAAAAAGCATCAAAAATGCCATGATCCTGTTCAACAAATACCGGGAAGACTGGAGCAATATTGGCCCGGTTCCCCGCGATGTGAGTGACGAAATCTACAGGCGTTTTAAAGAAACTGCCGACAAGGTACTTGCCGCCAAGAAGGAACAGATGGAGCTCATCAATGCAGAACGTGAGCAAAACCTGAAACTGAAAATCCTGCTTTGTGAAAAATTGGATACCCTAAATGCCGTTTGGCCTGAAACCGGAAAACAATGGACACAGCGCGCGGAAGAAGTGGAAGCGCTGATGGAAGAGTGGAAAAAGATTGGCCATGCATCAAAGCAGGAAGGTGATGAAGCATGGAACCGATTCCGTTTGGCAAGGCAGGAATTCTTCAATGCGCGACGGAACTTTTTCAAAAAACTGGGTGCCGACCGCGAAGAGAACCTTCAGAAAAAGCTGGCACTCTGTACTCAGGCCGAACAACTGATCAACAGAACCGATTGGGCAAAAACTACCGATGAATTGCTCAAACTTCAGGAGTCATGGAAGAAGATTGGCCCTGCACCCGAGCAGAAAAGTGAAGAGGTTTGGAAGCGGTTTCGCGCCGCCTTTGACACCTTCTTTGAAAGAAAAAACCAGGCGTTCAAAGCCAAAAAATCTGAGGAAAAGGAAAATCTGGCCCTCAAACAAGGCATCATCACAGCCCTGGAAGCCCTGGCTGAAGAAGAAACTACAGAAGAGGTATTCACCCGCCTGAAAGCACTTCAAAATCAATGGATGAGCACAGGGTTTGTGCCCATGGCGCACAAGGATGAAATTCAAAAACGGTTTCAAAAAATCTCCGATGAGTTGTTCGGACGATTTAGGAAAAACCGCGACGAAATGAGGCAATCAATGGTGAAAGAGCATTTCGAAGCCATGGCCGGCAGTCCTGATGGTTCCAACAGGCTAAAATTTGAAGAACGCCGCATCCGCGACCGCATCAGCAACTTGCGCGGTGAACTATCAACCATGGAAAACAACATGGCATTTTTTGCCCGGTCCAAAGGCGCTGATACCATCCTGAAACAGTTTGAAGAGAAGAAACAACAGCTCGAACAACAAATAAAGCGGCTGGAACAAGAACTGAAAACACTGAGGACTGTGAAGCCGGGCAATGCCTGACTTTTTCCGCGCTGCCGATTTTTTGGTTTACCTGTTGAATGCAAGAGGTAAACACGGGGTTCATTCACCGTTTGTATATCGTTTCGTTACCGATATTCTGGAACAGAAACAACAACATGCTGCCTACCACAGGATAGAACTTATTCGCGCAGCCATGCTGAAATCCAATGCCCAAATACACATGCAGGATTTTGGCGCCGGCAAAAAAAAAGATGTACGCAGCCTCCGGGAAATTGCAGCACACACCGCCAAATCCGCAAAATACGGGCGGCTGTTGCACCGCATTATTGCTGCTTTTAGACCGGAATTCGCCCTTGAACTGGGCACCTGTACCGGCATTTCTACCATGTATCAAAGCATCGGCATGGAATCAAGCCGTTTGCTCAGCATTGAAGGCGATCCTACCCTTACAGCACTGGCACAAAGTAATTTGGAAGAGGCGGGTCTTCAGGATCGTGTGCAGTTGATCAATGGCAACTTTGACAGTGTTTTACCTGCTGTACTGGCGCAATTACCCCGACTGGATTATCTGTTTGCCGACGGCAACCACCGGCTTGAGCCAACGCTGCATTATTTCGAACTGGCACTGGAAAAGGCACATGAGGGCAGTTTGTTTATTTTTGAT
Organism: uncultured Flavobacteriaceae bacterium; assembly: GCA_964586595.1. Lineage (GTDB taxonomy): Bacteria > Bacteroidota > Bacteroidia > NS11-12g > UBA955 > REEB481. The sequence continues at coordinate 13,793 of CAZPHB010000033.1, forward strand.
GACATCCATTGGAATGAAGAAATGTTCAGGGCATGGAACATCATCAAAAACCACAAAGAAGTGCATGTAAGCATCGACCTTTTTGCCATGGGGCTTGTGTTTTTCAGAACAGCACAGGAAAAAGAACATTTCATATTGAGGTATTGAGTCTATGGTAGCATTTACACATACAGTACGCGTGCGTTACGGCGAAACAGACCGGATGGGGCTGGTTTACCACGGCGATTATGCGCAATACCTGGATGAGGCCCGCACGGAGATGCTCCGCAGCAGAGGCATTACTTATCGGGAAATAGAAGCTCAGGGAATTCTGATGCCCGTTCGTGAATTGCGCATCCGCTACCAAAAAGGCAGCACCTACGATACGCTGATTCACATCCACTTAAGCATCCAGGAAAAACCACATACCCGAATGCAGGTACAGTATCGGTGTGTAAACGAACATGGTGAAGCAGTGTGTACCGCATTTACAGAATTGATTTTCGTGCAGGCCGACAAAGGAAAACCCATCGCTTGCCCGGAATGGATTTACCAACATTTTCCAGAATGGTGCTGAAGAAGGCCACCAAAACCCCTCGTAGAGAAAACCGCCCAAGGCCGCAGGAACCGTCATGGAGTGAATTCTGGCTGCTTGGAAAACTGAAAAAATACACCATCAGCGGATTTCAGGGGCACAGCATCTATGATGTGGGAAGGCATTTTTTTAAGGCGCTGTTTCGCGAAGAATTTACGCTTCGGGCAACCTCACTGGCGTTCAACCTTTTTCTTGCCCTCTTCCCCGCCCTGCTGTTCCTCTTCACCCTGATAGCATATATTCCGGTGAAAGGTTTGAGATCCAAATTGATTCGTGAACTGGACTTTTTCCTGCCCGACAGCACTTTTCAGGCCATTTCCACAACCATCAATGACATCATAGCCAACCAAAATGGCAGCCTGCTTTCCTTTGGTTTCCTTTTGGCCATCTGGTTTTCCAGCAACGGTTTTCATACCCTGATCAATACCTTCAACCGACGTCTTCCCCGAAAAAGGAAACGGAACTGGTTTCAAAACCGAGCCATTGCCATTGGGCTGACGGTGATGATTTCCATGATGCTGATTGCCGCGGTGCTCATTATTGTTTATGCAGGTTACCTGCAAACATGGATATACAAACACAAAATTGTCAACCGAAGCACGCTACGATTTTTAATCTCATCCACAGAATACCTGGTATTGACAGGACTGGTCTTTCTGGTCATTTCCAGCTTGTACCGCTTTGGACCAGCTACGGTAATCAAATGGCGCTTTGCCTCGGCAGGCAGCATCACCGCTACGCTGTTGTGTATGGTTTCTACCGCGTTGTTCTCCGTGTACGTGAACAACTTCGGTTCCTACAATAAAATTTACGGTTCTATTGGAGCCATCATGGCGTTGATGGTATTGCTCTACATCAATGTGCTGGCCATTATTGCCGGCTTTGAACTCAATTCGAGCATTGAACGGGCTACTTTGGCCGGAGAGCCTTTGGTGCAGAAGGAAGGATAAACTTACTCGTCCAGCTTCAGCACCGCCATGAAGGCACTCTGCGGAATTTCCACATTCCCTACCTGGCGCATGCGTTTCTTTCCGGCTTTTTGCTTTTCGAGCAGCTTCCGTTTCCTGCTGATGTCACCACCATAACATTTGGCTGTTACGTCTTTACGGAGCGCTGAAAGGGTTTCGCGCGCAATGATTTTAGCGCCGATGGCAGCCTGAATGGCGATTTCGAACTGTTGTCTTGGAATCAGTTCGCGCAATTTTTTACAAATTTTCTTACCCAGGTCGAAGGCATTGTCGCGGTGAATGATGGCACTTAAGGCATCTACGGGCTTGCCGTTCAGCATGATATCCATTTTCACCAAGGTGCTTTCGCGGTAACCAATGGGATGGTAATCAAATGATGCATAGCCCCTACTGATGCTTTTCAGCTTGTCGTAGAAATCAAATACAATTTCTGCCAGAGGCATTTCAAAAGTCAGTTCCACACGATCGGAAGTGAGGTACACCTGGTTCTTGAGCACTCCGCGCTTTTCCATGCACAGTGACATGATGCTGCCTACATATTCGCTTTTGGTAATTACCGCTGCCTGAATGAAGGGCTCTTCTACATAATCGGTTTTTTCCACCGGAGGCAGATCGCTGGGGTTATTCACCATCACCACGTCTCCCTTTGAGGTATAAGCAATGTAACTTACGTTGGGAACCGTGGTAATTACGGTCATGTTGAATTCGCGCTCCAGCCGTTCTTGGATGATTTCCATGTGCAGCATGCCCAGAAATCCGCAGCGGAAACCGAAACCCAGCGCCGCCGAGCTTTCCGGTTCAAACACCAGGCTGGCATCATTGAGTTGCAGCTTGAGCATGGCTTCGCGCAATTCTTCGAAGTCTTCTGTATCAACCGGGTAAATACCGGCGAACACCATTGGTTTTACGTGTTCAAAGCCTTTGATGGCCTCTGCCGTGGGGTGCTCGTGGTCGGTAATGGTATCACCTACTTCCACTTCCTTGGCTTCCTTGATTCCGCTGATGATGTAGCCTACATCGCCTGCTTTTACTTCCTGACGCGGGGTCATTTCCAACTTCAGGATGCCCACTTCATCGGCAAGGTAGTCGCGACCGGTGTTCATGAAACGCACATGCTGTCCTTTGCGGATTGTTCCGTCCAATACCCGGTAATAGGCAATGATGCCTCTGAATGGATTAAACACACTGTCAAAAATCAGTGCCTTGGTCGGCGCATTAATGTCACCTTTGGGTGAAGGAACGCGTGCTACAATCGCCCGGAGGATGTCATGCACGCCCATTCCGGTTTTCCCGCTGGCCGCAAGAATTTCTTCACGCTTGCATCCCAGCAGATCCACAATCTGATCACTTACTTCCTCGGGCATGGCACTCGGCAAATCAATTTTGTTTAGCACGGGAATGATGGTCAGGCCGTGTTCAATGGCCATGAACAAGTTGCTGATGGTTTGTGCTTCAATACCCTGACTGGCATCAACGATCAACAATGCGCCCTCACAGGCTGCAATGCTGCGGCTCACTTCGTAGCTAAAATCTACGTGGCCGGGCGTATCAATCAGATTCAGCACATAATCCTGGCCATCCAGTTTGTAATTCATCTGAATGGCATGGCTTTTAATGGTGATGCCACGTTCCCGCTCCAAATCCATATCGTCAAGTACCTGGGCCTGAAGTTGCCGTTTATCTACCGTATGGGTATATTCCAACAGACGATCGGCCAGGGTACTTTTCCCGTGGTCAATATGGGCTATAATGCAAAAGTTGCGGATGTGCTGCATGAAAGGTCACAAATATACAGCAGTCCTTACCTCTGTGCCGCACAGTTGTTGAATTTACAGAAGCAAAGAGCGGTATGAGCAACAACAAAAAAAGGCCACCCGTGGGCGGCCTTTTTGGCAATTCTTGTATTGATTACTCCTGCACCACATGCACCTCGATGTCGGCATTTACGCCTTTAAAGAGGTTGATGGTGGCCTGGTAGGATCCCAGGTTCTTGATGTCTTCAGAAATAGATACACTCTTTCTGTCCACATCGAAACCTTGATCTTTCAGTGCATTGGCAATTTGGAGCGCAGTCACCGAACCGAAGATTTTGCCACTCGCACCTGCTTTGGTACGGATGGTTACACTTCCGCCGGCAAGCTTTTCAGCCAGAGAAGCTGCATCTTTCTGCAATTTCTCCATTTTGAATGCACGCTGACGCTCTTCTTCGTTCCGCATTTTGCGCTCACTTTCGGTGGCGGCTACGGCGATTCCTTTGGGAATCAGGTAGTTTCTGGCGTAACCGGGTTTAACGGAAACGATTTCGTTGCGTTCGCCCAAACCCTTCACGAATTTTTTCAGGATGATTTCCATGTTGATTTCCTCCCTGTCTTATTTCAAACCATCGGCAACGAATGGCAAGAGGGCCAGATGCCTGGCACGCTTGATGGCCGTTCCCATTTTACGTTGATACTTCAGTGAAGTTCCGGTGATGCGGCGGGGCAGAATTTTACCCTGATCGTTCAGGAACTTCAGGAGAAACTCATGATCCTTGTAATCGATGTACTTGATGCCGTGCTTCTTGAAGCGGCAGTACTTCTTCTTCTGAACGACCTGGGGCGTTTGGTTGAAGATGAAATTTTGATCGTTCTTTCTCATTGTGCTGCAGCCTCCTCGCTTTTTTCTTCTTTGCGGCGAATTTCACCTTTGCGGCGACGGTCATTGTAGTCAATGCCGTGCTTGTCCAGGTGCACCGTGAGGTAACGCAGAACTCGCTCATCGCGGCGGAACGCCAGATCCAGAACTTTGATGAAGGATGTATCTGCCCTGAATTCGAACAGATGATAGAACCCCGTGTTTTTCTTTTGGATGGGATAGGCTAATTTGGTCAGGCCCCAGTTTTCTTCATGGACCATCTCCCCACCGTT
>CAZPHB010000034.1:0-16936 GCA_964586595.1 uncultured Flavobacteriaceae bacterium
TTCATCAAATTTTATTCTTATAATTTTTCAGTTATAAAATTATATTAATATGAAGAAAAATTATTTAATTTCAATTTCGCCGCTGTCCTACACAGCTAAACCACAGGATTCCGAGCTTGGAGTCATCCTAAAAAACCTTGTACCAAGGGAGGTTACACTATCTGAGTTAGCTGAAATGGTAACCCCACCATTTAGCTATTCAACGGCACCAACCATCTTCTCGGGTGGTACCAAAAATGAGCATTGGAATAGACAACAATCTTTTTTTATGGATTTCGATGAGACCCTTTCCGTTGATGAAGTTATTGAACGATTGGCAAGCTTCGGAATCACGCCCAACCTGATTTATTACACTTTTAGGCATACCGATGAATCACCTCGATTTAGGGTAATCATGCTTGTAGATGAGGTAATTGAAGATATGGAAATTGCCAAATACATAAATAAAGGCATGAAGCTATTATTTCCCGAAAGTGACCAAAGTACTTATAAGTTAAGCACGGTATTCTTCGGCGGGAAGGAGTCCGTCATTCTAAGTGAAGAACCCACTCCCTTAAAGACTCTTTTGGAAATGGCGGGGGTTGTTATCATCGAGAACGATGGTGGAAAAACTCGAAATGTCTTGGGGGGAGTAAAATTATGTAATTACAATATAAATACTCCCCGCGAGACAGAAAATATCCCTTACCTCAATTACCTGAGAAACCTAAGCAACAACGCGCCCGATTGGCAGTCCATGATGCAGGTTAGGGTGTTTAGGGAGTTTATTGAAGGCAGGTGGTTGTATCATAATGAATTATTCGGATTGGCAACCTCGCTTTATTGGCTAAGAGGTGGAAGGGCGCTGTTTAAATCAACAATGGAGAAGCACAATAAGGCGGGTCTTACCCACTATGATAAGTATAAATTCCGAATTATCGATTACGTGGCTGAACAGGGCTATTATCCGATGAAACTCGAAAACTATTCTCCTTATGAGGAGGATTGGAAATGGAAAACCCTTGTCAATGCCGCAAAGAGAAAAACAAAACGTATTGAACGAATTAGGGAGAAGGAGACCATATCCTTGGTGGATGCACAACTGAAATTCGAAAATGCATTTCAAGAAGCACTAAACGCCAATGATAATCTCATTTACATCTTTAAGGTGCCCACAGGCTTCGGAAAAACCAGTGCGCTTCTTAATCTGAAAGGGGTTATTCAGGCTTACCCAACACATAAATTGAAATCAGAGGTCGCAGAAAAAATGGCTATTCCCATCTCAAACGTCCCGAATTTGCCCACATTCAGAAATCCCAATATTAATGCGGACATAGCAAACTATTATGCTCAGGGTCTACATGAGAAGGCATATTTCTATCTTCAGGATATTGCAAATCGAAAGAGCACACTAACAGCCTATGAGGACTCTGATGCAGCAAAGCTGTACCTATCCGAAACAGACAAAGAGTGGGATAAGGCAACCACGCTGCTAACAACCCACCAACGGGCAATATTCAGGGATGATGCGCCTGTAATCATCTATGATGAAGACCCGATACATAGTATCTTGAAAACCGAAGATGTAAATCTGAATGACCTGATTGCCCTAAATTTCAAGCTGCCCGACGGTAGTAACATTGATTCGGTGATTGATTTCATCATAAATGCAAGAAAAGGTGATGTGAACCCAACTCCGCAAACAGATATAGACAGGAACGTTCTCGTTCGTGCCGCTTACAAAATCGAATCCAATACCAACACCATTGAGTTTCTAAGTTCGAATGGGTTCTATAAGAAGAATGACAATCAACTCAGTTATGTCATTCACAATGCACTCGCTGACAATCAGAAGCATATGATTCTATCAGCGACGCCTTTAACGACCCTGTATGAACAGCTATACCCAGGGCGGGTAAAAGTAATTGACCTTTCCAACATTCAACTGAAAGGCAGGGTACTACAGAGCGCATATAAGACTTACAGCAGGACATCGCTAACAGATGAATTGATTACTGAGTTGAATGATTATCTTGGCAATACGCCCGTCATCACATTCCAAAAGTTGAAGAATAAGTTCAACAATCCAGTGCAGGATATGCATTACCACAACACCTTAGGGTATGATTCTTTAAATGGGGTCGACTGTGCAATTGTTGGCACTCCGCATTACAATGATTCTGTATACAGATTGCTTGCCTTTGTAGCGGGAATTAACCCAAACGACGAAGGGCAAATGAAAATGCAACAAGTTGAATACGAAGGGCATAGATTCTCCTTCATGACATTCAAGAACCCTCAGATGCAAAAAATACAGTTGAGCATGATTGAATCTGAGATTATTCAGGCTGTGGGACGGGCTCGTGCGCTCAGGAATGACGTAACCGTGCAGTTGTTCTCGAATTTCCCTTTATGGTTCGCTGATTTTGTGTAAATCCTTCATGGTGGAATAATAACCTCTATCGATGCACATACGCATCTACTTGACTGTCAGGGTCTTGGATTTAAAGTGCCTATTGTCGTACGAATAGTCTCTATGTGAGCCTGTGAAAATTACTACTTTTGACGACATTAGTCATTTATCCGATTTCTCCTTATGTCAACCAAATTCTTCACTAATACTGACGAAAACACCCTCATCAATAAGTTTGAGGGTGTTTTTCAGCATAATAGTCAAATTCAACAGTTTGATGCACTTGTGGCCTATTTCAGGGCTTCAGGGTATTTCAGTGTTCGTCCTTTCCTTGATAAAATCCCAAAAATCCGAATCCTCGTAGGTATCGATGTTAACCGTTTGGTGAGGGATGCAGCTTCACATGGACGCGATTTCTTTTCCAACCATGAAAGAACAAAAGAGGAGTTTATTCGTGCCTTTCAGGAAGATATTGCTTCCGCACGATACGACAGGGATACAGAAAACGGTATCCTTCAGTTCATAGACGACATTATCGAAAAGAAAATTGAAGTTAGAGCACACAAAGACAGGAATATCCACGCCAAGGTTTACATCTTCAGACCTGACAACTTCAACGAGCATACCCCCGCCAAGGTAATAACAGGCTCTTCCAATCTTACGGATGCGGGACTTGGTGTAGGAAATCCGAGGAATTACGAGTTCAACGTAGAACTGAATGACTATGATGACGTAAAATTTGCTACTGATGAGTTTGAGAAGCTATGGTCTGATTCTGTTGAGATATTGCCTGTAGATATTCAGAACCTAAAAAAGCAAAATCATTTAAATGACGAGGTTACTCCGTTTGAAATCTACATTAAGTTGTTGATTGAGTATTTCGGCGACAATATTGAATACAACCCCGATGCAGTTGGAGACCTGCCATCAAACTTCAGGAAGCTTTCCTATCAGATGGATGCCGTAAATGAAGGCTTCAACATGCTATTGAAACACAATGGATTTGTGCTTGCTGATGTGGTTGGCTTGGGAAAAACTGTAATTGCGACCATGGTGGCAAGGCGGTTTTTGTTGGAAAATGGCAGGGAAAACACAAAAATATTGGTCGTCTACCCTCCAGCTGTAGAGAAAAACTGGAAGAACACATTTAAGAATTTCAAAATCGACAACTACGCCAAGTTTATCACCAACGGAAGTCTCGATAAAATCCTCAATAAACATCAGGATTTTTGGAATAGAGAGGAATATGACCTCATCATTGTCGATGAAGCCCACAAATTCAGGAACCACACCACAGGGGCATTTGAAAACCTGCAACTCATCTGTAAGAGCGGAAGAGCGAATAAAGGGCTTATTCCTGGCAACCAAAAAAAGGTCATCTTGGTCAGTGCAACACCCTTGAACAATAAACCCGATGACATCTTCTATCAGATTCAGATGTTTCAGGATGCAAGGCAATCCACGTTGCCCATCACCAACTTAACAGCGTTTTTTACCCCATTGATGGAGCAGTACAAAAATCTGAAGCGTTATGACGCCTTGGATGTAGATAAGCTCAGAGAGATTTATGGCAAGATTCGTAAGAATGTCATTGAACCCATTACCATTAGACGGACAAGAACCGATTTGGAAAAACGGGAGCAGTACAGAGCGGATCTGGAACGTCAGGGCATCAAGTTTCCAAAGGTGCTACCGCCTCAGAAGGTTGAATACGTAATGGACGAAAAGTTGAATCAACTATTCCATAAAACTGTATTCTACCTCACGGACGAGGATAAAATGAAGTATGCCAGGTATCAAGCAATCGCCAGTCTCAAAAAGGAAATTCAGGACCGTTACTATGAGAATGCGGAAACGATTTCTAAAAGCTTGGCAATGATTATGAAGAATCAACTCGTCAAACGATTGGAAAGCAGCTTCTCAGCATTCAAGACTTCATTGGGCCGATTTATGAATGCTACGGATAAAATGATTGAGATGTTCCAAAATGATAAGGTCTTCATTGCACCCGATACGGATATCAACAAGCTTTTTGAAAAAGGATGGAGTGAGGATGAGATTGAACGTGAAATCGAAAGACTCGGTGAATCTAATCCCAAAAACAAGACCTTTAAGGCTGCTGATTTTCAGACTGAGTTCATTGAAACACTAAGGAAAGACTCCAAGCTGCTTCATGAGTTAGTAAAAGCATGGGAGGCAATCAATTACGACCCCAAGCTTGATGTTTTTTTAGATGAACTAAAAAGAAATTTTCTTTCCAAAAAAACCAATATGGAAGGCAAGTTGGTGATTTTCTCTGAGTCCAAGGAAACAGTACAATATCTGAAGAGAGTCCTTGAAACCAAAGGGCGCAAAGACCTGTTGGTTGTTTCAGCAGAGAACAGAAAGGAACTTCACGACACCATAGTTTCAAACTTCGATGCAAACTGCGACGAGGGAAAGAAAAGGGACGACTACAACATAATTATAACCACTGAGGTGCTTGCCGAAGGTGTCAACCTGCACCGTTCCAATGTAATTGTCCATTATGACACGCCTTGGAATTCAACCCGTCTCATGCAGCGAATCGGTCGTGTAAATCGTATTGGAACCAAGGCGGACGCCATTTACAACTACGTATTCTACCCATCTGCTCAGGGTGATTCCCAAATACAGCTCAATAAGACTGCCTACATGAAAATTCAGGCTTTCCATACAGCATTCGGGGAAGACAATCAGGTTTACTCGGAAGACGAAATTCTTGATGAGGTTAAGCTTTTCAACGATACAGCGATTGCTGAAGATGAAAACAAAAAGCTCATATACCTTCATATCCTCCGAGATTTCAGGCGGGATAACCGAGCTTGGTTTGACACCATTAAGAAACTGCCACTAAAATCAAGGACGGGTCGCGACTCCATTGCGCTGAATAAGCCACAACTTCAATACGGGACAGCAGTATTCCTTAAAACAGAGCAGAAATTCGAGTTCTATTGGGTGGACAAGGATAATCAACCAATTGAAATCCCACCTGTTGAAGCTTTTGGTATTTTTGAAGCTGACAAGGAAGAAGTACCTGCAAAACTGATTGAAACCCATCAGCAACAGGTAACGACCGCCAAAAAGCACTTTGAAACAGCGGAGCAGAATATTGCCGCAACTGTAGCAAGCCCCGAAGCCTTAGGCGTGGTCGCCATGAGGGCAAAAAAGTATATTTCGGAATTGATGAAGCACCCTTTGCCCTCAGAAAATCAGAAAAACACCATGAAGAAAATGGTTTACCTCATTGACCAAGGCAAATACACTAACCTGCCAAGCGATGTAGATAGGATGCAGAAAAAGAAACCCGCTATTACGGAAGCTTTGGCTAATTTAGACAGCCTTGCTTTGAGGTACAGAGTAGAAGAAGCTACACAGGATAACGAAAGAAGAGTGCATGCAACTGCGTCGGAAATCATCATATCAGAATCTTTTATTTAAATGACACAGGAGGAAATTCAGCAATTGTTCCGTGAGCGTTACAATCAGGCTCAATGGAGACGTTTTTTAGGCGAGACCTTCGCTCAGGCTCAGTTATTGGCGAACCCTGAGGAATTAACGGGCTTTCAGAATGATTCGGTAAAACGGGTGCTGAAATTAGGGAGCATAACACTTTCTGAGGATGGCATTGAACGGAATATTTCCATTTTTGAGGTTGCACTTGGCAAAGGTGTTGTCTTGGAACGAAATCGAGTTGGGTTAAGAAATCTGCTCAGGAAATACTGGAAGCATATTGATGGCGCATTCATTGTGTATCACAACCCTGACAACAACAAATGGCGATTCACCTATGTATCAGAGCTTACGGGATATGATGCGGAGGGCAATTACCAAAAGGTTCAAACAGAACCGAAACGATATACCTATGTCTGCGGAGAGGGTGAAAGCACAAGAACGGCAGCCGAACGTTTTGTGCTTTTGGCAAGAAAAGGCAACAGAGCCACGCTTGAAGATGTCAAGGAGGCTTTTTCGGTGGAGAAGCTGTCAGATTCCTTTTTTGACGGTTACAAAAATATCTACAAGGGTCTGTGCGACTATATGATTGCAGATGCCCAAGTCAAGCGGAATGTTTTCGGTGGTGACGAAAAAGCCATCAGGGATTTCAATAAGAAGTTTCTTGGAAGGATAGTCTTCCTTTACTTTCTCCAGAAAAAAGGTTGGATGGGCGTTCCACCCAAGGAAAAATATGGGTTGGGGGATGTTCACTTCCTTCAGAATCAGTTTGAAAACTTCAGGAACAAAGACCGATTCTATAAGGATTTCCTTACGGTGTTATTCTTCGAAACCCTTAATACCCATCGCAAAGACGACATCTTCAATTACGATAACAGGCTTTTTGTTTCCGCCAATAGCCAGGTAAAGATTCCCTTCCTGAGCGGTGGATTATTTGATGAGGAGGACGTAAGGCAACGGGATATTACCATACCCGCTGACATGATGCGCAACATCATTGAATTCTTCAATCAGTACAACTTCACCATTTACGAGGACGACCCCAATGACCATACGGTCGCTGTCGACCCTGAGATGCTCGGTCACATCTTTGAGAACCTGCTTGAAGACAACAAGGACAAGGGTACCTTCTACACACCAAAGGAAATCGTCCACTACATGTGTCAGGAGAGCCTGATTGAGTATCTGTGCACTTGGTACAACTCGCAAGGTTACGAGGTGATTGACCGAAAGGACAAAGAACCGAAACAACAATCCAAGAGCAAGGGCAAAAGCTTAGAGCGCACTTTTGTTGAAAGGCTGATGCATAAGAAGCTTGAAGACGAGGATGCTGCAACAATTAAAATGCATGCTCCCGAACTGCACCAAGCCTTGGATACGGTGAAGATTTGCGACCCTGCCATCGGCTCGGGTGCCTTCCCCATGGGATTGTTGCAGGAAATCTATGCTACCAAGCAACATATATGGTTTCACGAACATGGAAGCCTTGAACATTTCCCCGCATCAGATATTAAACAGAACATCATTCAACACAGCATATATGGGGTTGACATTGAAAAAGGTGCCGTGGATATTGCCCGCTTGCGCTTTTGGCTCAGTTTGGTTGTTGATGAGGAAGAGCCCAAAGCCCTGCCCAACCTTGATTATAAGATTGTGGTTGGCAATAGCCTGTTGAGCAAATTAAACGATGAAGTCATTGATATTGATTGGAATGCATCTGAGGCTGAACATGGACTTTTTGGAGCCTCATTTGCAGAAAAACAAGGCAAGTTGCTCAAGCAAATTAGTCAGGAACAACGGTCTTTTTTCGACCCCAACAGCAATAAGAAAAAGCATGCCAAGAACATTCGCAGCTTGAAAATTGACCTGCTTGTCAATCAGTTGGAGCTGATGATTGAAAACAAAGGGGTACACACCAAGCCAAGCGGTAACAGCAAGAAGCTCAGTGAGCAGCAGGAAATGTACTACAAGACCCTTGCATGGAAGGATAGTGTTAAGGAATTGAAAAAGTTGAAAGACCAACCCGATACCCCCCTGAAGTTCTTTGATTGGAAGCTTGATTTCCCTGAAGTGCTCAATGACATGGTCAACCCCAATCTTGGGTTTGATATTGTGATTGGGAATCCGCCTTATGTGCAACTGCAAAAAATGGGCAAGGAAACTGACGGACTGCAACAGGTGGGCTTTGAAACTTTTACCCGTACAGGAGATATTTATTGCTTGTTCTATGAAAAGGGGTTTGACCTCTTGAAAAAGGGAGGAACCTTGACATACATAACTTCAAATAAATGGATGCGAGGCGGGTACGGGAGATTATTACGAAATTTTTTCACTAAAGTAAACACCAAAAAAATCCTGAATCTTGGACCTGGTATTTTTCGCAGTGCAACAGTGGATACGAACATTTATTTGGGTAAAAACGAGTCTTTTGACAATTTAGTTAAAGGGATTTCCATTGAAAAAAGACTGGATATATCGATTCTGAAAGAAGATGAATTTATACCAATGCTTGAAGTTAATGACGATGCTTGGGTTATACTTGATGAAGATGATTTGAAAATTAGACGTGCATTTGAAAAATATGGAAAACCACTTAGAGACTGGGATATTGAAATCTACAGGGGTGTTTTAACTGGATTCAATGAAGCATTTATCATTGACCAAGATAAGCGGAACGAACTTGTAGCGGAAGACCCTAAGGCAACTGAAATAATCAGACCAATTCTAAAGGGCAGAGAAATTGAAAGGTATTATGCAGAATGGAGTAAGGATTTTATAATCAATACTCACAATGGTTACAAAGATGAATTTGGCCAAATAATTGCACATATTAATGTCAGGAAAGACCTGCCTTCCATTTGGAATTATTTGCAGAAAATGGAGCTGGAATTAATTGAAAAAAGAAAAATAGATTCAAAAATCAAACTCATCTCTGAAAGAGCTGATATGGGTTGGCACTGGTCCAATCTCAGAAATTGTGCGTATTTAAATGAATTCAAAAAGGAAAAAGTCATTTGGAAGCGTATTGGTTCAATAATGCGCTTCGCATATTCTGATGAAGAAATGTACTGTTTGGATAGTACTTGCATTGCAACAGGAGAAAAAATCAAGTACCTGACGGCTATTCTGAATTCAAAAGCAGGACTCTTTCAGCTTTTCAAAACATCTCCGCAAACTGGAACAGGCGACCAAATCATAAGTGTCCAAGCATTAGAACCACTCTTGGTTCATTACCCTTCGGATGAAGTTGAAATCAAATTCAATTTGTTAGTTGATTATATTCTGTTTGTAAAGAAATCAAAAGTATCACTATTTAAGCACCTGACCAATGAGCAAGTTTCAGGCTGCTTTGAAGAACTTGTAGATATGATGGTTTACGAACTCTATTTTGAGGAAGAAATGAAAACAAAAGAATTAGATGTCATTCGGTTTGTAACTGAAGAGGCTTTTCCTGACATTGCTCACATTAAAGATAAAAGAAACACTATTATGAAAGTTTTTTCCTTTTTACAAGAAGAAGATAATCCCATTCGAAGACGCATATTAGAAGCCAATAAGAGAAGTGAAATTATCGCAAGAATTAATGAAACTGTTCATTAAAAAGGTATATGCGGTCGATGTATCAGCTATTCTTTAAATCAAGAATTTAGTATTGGATTTCACCATGACCCCAAACGTATTTGTCCTCAGAGCAGACTTCGGGCGTTTTACCGCCGCTTTTCATCATAATGGCTATATCGGAATAGGTTGGTTTGATGAGAACCCTATTGGATGGGATTTGGCAGATAAGGACTTCCTGAAAACCAAATACAGAGCAAAATACCCCCACGACCCGAACATGCGCATGAACCAAAACGTGGGTCAAATCAACCGATTCGTCAATGAAATGCGTGTTGGTGATATCGTTATCTGCCCCTTTCAGGACAGCAGCTTGCTTATAGGCAAGGTTTCAAGTGAGCTGTATTTCCAAATGGATGGTACGTCTCCCTACTCATGGCGCAAAGCGGTGGAATGGTTCTCTAACACGGTTGATAGACACACCCTCTCAGTTCCGTTGCAGAACACCTTACGGTCTTCCCTTACCTGCTTTAAAGTTACATCGGCAGATGAAATACTTGTTGAGCTTGGATTCATGCAAAAGAAGGATTTCATCACAGCTCGAAAAGGGTCAGAACTACCAATGACAAACTTTGAACTCATACGGAAAAGATTCCTGGATCTGGACGGCACGGAGTTCGAGTATTTGGTATCTTATCTGCTCAGAAGCCTTGGATTTGAACCAACGCAGGAAATCGGCAAGGTGGGTGATGGCGGAATTGATTTTGAAGGAATCCTCGATGTGTCAGGCATTGCCTCAATAAACCTTCAGGTGCAAGTGAAACGCTACGACAAGGGAATCATAGGCGAAAAAGAAATCAGGAGCTTCAGAGGGGCTCTGAAGAAGGATTTCCAAGGTTGTTTCATCACACTGTCATCCTTCAACCGCAAAGCTATAGAAAGCGCAACCGATAAAGAGCGTGAACAAATTCAGCTCATCGATGGTGAACGTTTTACAGAAATCTTCATTGAGCAATACGAGAAAATCATAGATGCCATGTACAACGATGACATGGACGACCTTGCGGGAAAGCTGAAATTTAAAAAATCTTTGCTTCCGATTTAAAATTGTCTTACAAATTCTGAACATGGTGATATTTATTATAAAATAAGCATCACCAATGAACAGAGAACGAAAATCAAAATCCCTAACTATTCGAATTACAGAAGCGCAGCTCGAATCGCTGAAACAGCAAATAAAGAGCAACCCCAAGCAGGAGAATCTCTCCGCCATGATGCGTGAAATCATTCACAATTACTCCATAAACCGCCCAAGGGCATAACCCTTTTTATTTTAATTAATATGAATCCCGAAAATATCCCCTATCCCGAATCACCAGACGCTCCTGAACAGGCGCCAATAAACCCTTATACCTGTGAAGGAAAACCAATTGAGGTCGTCCCGATTCAACGGCTCACCAAGCCCGTAATCGGAACAAATACATTTATTTTTATTGCAGCATCAGCGGTATTTGATTCTTTGAATATTGGCTTTGACGGCTATGAACCTAAGTTCCTGAAAGTCAACTATTTTGATTTTTTCGAGTTCATATATTATGTTACCCGCTCAGTCATTAGCCACCTTCAGACATCAGCTCCCCTCACAATCATTGAAGGCAACGAAAGAAAGATTAGCATGTCATGGCTCATGCTCTTCACCGAGCCGCTTACGCCCATTACAGAGGAAGAACAGCTTTGGCTCAAAGAAATCACCGAAACTATTGAAGCAAAGGATGAGGGCGATTTGGCATTCCGAATCCCCGATTCCATGATGAATAACTTCTATATCAACCTAAAGCGTAGTCCGCACTTGAACATTGAAAATTTGGAAATTCTTCTGCGGGAGGTTCGCTAAATATTAATTAATCTGAAATACCGTTCAATGTAATCCGTAACATTCTATAGTGATGTTTGGGGGAACATCTATGGACTTTCCTCATTATCCGCCTTCCCCGAAAGGGCTCGATACGACCTTAAAGCGTTGAATAACAAGGGGTTTAGCTCTTGCCCAAGGGAGCCAGGCATCCTTAAATCAGACGGAAGTATTTTATTTTAATTAATATTAAAATATTTTATTCAAATGTTACAATATATCAATTTTATTTTGTAACTTTGCATCATTATATGAAAAATCTATTAGACACTTACGAAGTAATCGCCAAGAACATTAATCCTATGGAGGATTATGTCATCATCAACAAGAAGAAATGGACAATCTTTAATTTTGACGATGTAACAATCAACGAAATTATTAAAACCATTTGTACTGATTATCCTTGCTGCATTTCACGGGGAGAAATCATCAACTATTTGAGGCAGGAAGATGCTTGCCTGCTTAATGGGTTTGTTAAATCGATGATATTCTATCTTGAACAAGAAGAACAAGGTCCTTATAGTTTGTCTAAGATACTCATTAACAAACAGGATGTTATTCGTAAACTACAACAAGTTGATTTGTATCTGCTCATAGGTGACATTGAGAGTGCCCATAAAGAGATGATTACAATACCTCAACTCGGACAAACTGCGTTGTCAGTGTATCTTTACTTTAGAGGCAGGTCACTTGGATTGGATAAATACCCTGTAATCATCCGTGATAGAATTATCAATAGACTTAATATGTATAACTCAGAAGTCGTTTTGTTATCCCACATTATGCAATGCACATTAAAAGTGGATGCTAAGGCTTACACACAATATGTAATGTTAATGCATGATTTGGCATCTAAGAGGGAAGACATTCAAATACCAACTGATTCCTTGGAGTTAGGAGTGGATTTTGTCGCTAAACATCTTTAAAGCCTAAGGTTATGGATTTACTGTGAATCGTGAAAAGGTTGCTAAGTTAGAATTCACCAGTGTATTCCTGAATCTCTATCGCAATGCCAGGAGACGCTCTCCATGGCATTGCGATGATGAAAAGAGTTGGCATCAATCGAATTTCAAATAACAATTGATTTCATTATTTTCGCATTACTAATACCTGTTTGTATTATAGCTTTTCTTTCCATGATTAATCTAAGAAAAATCCAACATATCGGCACTTACGAGCCGCTTCAACAGAGATTTGAGTTCGACAAAGAAGCTTGGTTACGATATGATTTCGAAAATGAAGAGGTAAATCAGTTGGTTGCCTCCATTTGCGCTGATTACCCACAAGGGTTAAGTCGTGGCGAAATCATCAATGCCATGAATCAGAGCCAAGAAGCGACGCTTAAAGGATTCATTATGACGGTCCTGTTCTGCTGTGGGACTCAGCATAGATGGCAACGTCGCATGAAGTTCCAAATTGCAAATCTTGAGAACCTATTAGGGTATTTAGGGCTTATAGATGCGCACCTGGCTAACAATGATATCTATGAGGCTCACCGTCTTTTAACCAAGATATCTCTTGTTGGACAGAACATTGTTACCAGATATCTGTATTTCAGAGGTCGGGCAATGGGAATGGAGAAGTACCCCTTGATTCTTACAACAAGAATTACGACATCAATTCTTGTCTTCAATGCGACTGATTTGGATTACACGTCTTTTATTAATGCCACACCCAAGGCTGACAGTCGTTCATACTGCTCTTACGTAGATTTACTGCATAATTTGGCTTCCACGGGATGGGAAACACCCATCCAAGCGGAGCAGTTGGAGTTTTTCTTGGAAAGGGATTTCAGATGAAATTTCTAAGAATTAGAAGGCTACACTGTTGAATTTTTCCATCGTGCTTTTAGGTTCCGTTTGAATTATGCCATGGTTCATGTATTATTGCATTGACAAACCAACGCGGTAGCGTCCTATTCTGATTTAAATAAAAATAAATAAATTCACATGAAGAAAATATATTTATTCACCGAATTTAGTAACTCCATGTTCTACAAAGTTGCAAAACAGTATTTGGAATACAATCTTGTGAATGCTGTTTTATTTACTACTGTAATGTTTTACGTATCCATATTTGATACAATGGCGCAGTTGACGGAACATTCTCAACGACAAGTATTTACCGCGGAAGAAGAACAGTATATTAGTGAATTACAATACGCAATACTGAATAAACAAAGGTATGATAAGTCTTCATGCAAAGAGATTATTTTCAATTATTACCAGTTGTACAAAAACAAAACTTCAATTAGCAAAAATAGTAATGAACGATTTCAAAATGCAATTTGTAAATGTATTCGAACCTATCCAAATAACGATTATAATGATTTCCAAAAGACGAAAAACATGCTCCAGATCCTCAAGTTTCAATCCGACGTGGAAAATTACCAATTAAAAGAAATTAATTATATAATGCCTGAAATGCCAACAATAAACGGATTCAGGAAACAAAATTATCCACTGCCCCAAACCCAAACAAGCTCTATTTATCTGAACTTGAACAATCGGAATTGGAGTTCAAATGACTCCATATTTAATTTCATATCAAGAATGGGAAATGATTATCGTTCCGACAGTGATTATTTCAATACCAATAGTGCTTATAATCATTTTGATTTCAGAACTAAACCTATTAAACTGAACAAAACACTTGCCAGCTTAGTAGAAGAAAAAGATAACGCTTTTAATTTGAAGGAATATAGACGATTAGTTTCTTTTATCAAGGGAATAGATTCCCTAAAACATCTGATTGATTATTTAAAGTCGTCAATAGCCGCGTATCCATTGATGGATTGCGAATTGGACGGAGTAAATGATAGGGATAGAAATATTCAAAAGGAAGTATACTATATGCTCATGCGAACTAAGACAATATATTTACTTAACTCTGAAGAAGAGGTTTCTCAACTATATAAATTGTACAACCGACATTTTAAAAATGGAACCTTGAGTCTACTTAGGTCAAGTAAATATATTATTTACATTAATGAAAACGATTATTCAAAAAGTGATTCACGTTGGCTCAATGTGTTAAATGAAATGGTACGAAACAATCAGCTTTTTACTCTTGATTCTGACATTAAGGAACAATTTATTACCGAAGTCACCAATCTTAATAATGACTACTTCATTTGGCAAAGAACATTAAGTCAATATGAGGATATTTTAGACAAGACTCTGAAGACTTTCTATATCAATTCTATAGGCAGCCAGTATGAACATAAAACAGGATTACAATTGGATGCTAAATACAATAGGTTGAATTATGTAGGTGCCATATTAAATAACGGTTTGCCAAATGGACCAGGTTTCGTTCTAACCCAAGACGGAAAGTTCTTATTTAGTGCGTACTGGGACCAAGGTTTTCCAATTACCCTTTACGAATTGAATATCTATCACTATTCAAAAGGTAGTGCAAAAGATTATATTTATATTCCACCTATCAAAAATAATAAGTATCCTAATCATTATGTAAGGATTTCCACAACCAACAATGGTGACTCCAGTGGTCATAATATTTATATAGGTCAATTCAAAATAGAAAACAATTATAGGTCTCGAGATGGTTTTGGAGCTTGTTTTTATGACGGTAATAAATCCAGTGATAAGCTTTTTTATATCGGTGAATACAAGGATAATAAGTGGAATGGAATTGGCAGTTATGTTGATTTAGAAGGGAATCAATACGATGGTGTATATATGGGTTATTTTGAGGAAGACAATAGAGGCTACTTTAAATTAACTAATGGCACCTGCATCTATCCTAACGGTGATTATTATATTGGAGAGTTCAACATGCGGCATAAGCATGGTCGCGGAACGTTGTTTGCAAAAGGTGGCAATATTATTCAAGATGGGTACTTTGCTAATAACGAATTCATCCAAACCGTTGAAGACTATGAAAAAGAAGAACAAAGAAAGTTGGAGGAGTCAAATAGGTTAGCGGAAGAACAAGGAAGGATAGAAGCAGAACGAAGGAGAAAAGAGGCAGAGGAAAAAGAAAAAAGCAGCTTTGATTTGAACAAAGTAAAATGGAAATATATCAATAATTCAAACTTGCAATGCGAGTGTAATTGGTGTGGAAAAAGGTTTCGCGGAAGAAGGTTGAGTGAATTCGAGATTATCTTACAAAAGGCGGGCTTAGCTTATTGTTTCAAAAGTAAGGAGGACCCAGTATTAGCACCAATGATGACTGATGTGGACTGTTCTGAAATAAAAATGTATAAGTGTGACCAGTTCTGTTCAAAAAAGTGTGAGTATGAATTTAGTAACAAATAGTTCATCGTCAAATTTGGGCATCTGAGGGGTCACCATATGTGGCACCCTCATTCGTTGGGCGGTATCGTTTTTCAATCGGTGCGTTGGCTCGGCAATCAGAACCCCACCAATGCGAGTCAGCTCATTGGTCTTCCCGAGTCCAGGAGGGCAAATGATAATATGGATATCCTTATCGTTGGAATTGAGGGCATTTTGGAGTGCATCGTGGAGCCTTTGCTCCCCTTCAGCAAGGCTGATGCATTTCCGCTCACCAATCCTCTCAATGGTTTTCAATGGTGACTTTGCTGCCAATGCTAAATTGCCCCAACGCCAGTCCTCGGGATATGGTGAGTATTTCTCCAATGCCATGGGCAGGTATTCCCTGTGAGAGGCATACTGAATCATATAAAATTTCTCTTTAGAGTAATTTGTCAACCCCATATCATTGAACTTGTCCATGGTCTGATTAAATAAAATTTTTCCAGATCGCATCCAATGAAGACTGCATGCAAGTCCAAAGAGCTGAGGGTTATATAAAAAATCGCCGTTCATGAATTCCCTGAATATCCTGACCCTTGATGCGACTAAGTCCCAATCAATTGGGTTGTTGCTAAGTGATTTGAGGAATTTGTAAAATGGGGCGGTTTTTGGCAGAATGCCGTTATCACTACTATATACTATTGAGCCCACCTCTCCATCGCCATTTTTGCTTAGTTTTCTCGTTCTCCCTTTGTCAGCCTCAATGGTAAGTAGGTCTGTAATGGTGATTAGCTCGTTTAATTTGTTCGGTTCCTCATTTATTACCTGAGCTGTCAGTCCACCATGGAATAATCGTGGCGCGTCGAAACAATTTGAATCTGCATCGGGAAAGAGTTTTTTCAACCCCCATCTAATTGATGCAGCTACATGCGGGTCGGTAATCAATTCATCAACCATAATGCCAACCCTGAATCGCGGTGCAGCCTCTGTATGGCGGAATGTAGTGTAGTATAGATTTGTTTTAATTCCAACTTGTTGTAGACGGTCGTTTACATCATTATATTTTGTGTTTTTGTCAAAATCTAAAAAGAAGCATTGTTGTCCGCACCATGTGTTGCTGTCCTTTGTCGTTGAATCAGCTTTGAAGATGGCAGGAGTGAAGCTGTAGCTGTACGGCTGTACTAAGTAAGTTGCTAATTGTTGCAGGGTTAGTTCCTTGGTGGTGAGCAGGTTCTTAATTCCTGCTATTTGGTTTCTTTTTGGCTTACTCTTGAAGCTCTTCTCTGCGATTGAAAGGGTGTAACGTAATTCATTCATATGATTGTTTTTCTTGATTTTTAAAATCATAATCAAAAAAAACGAGAT
>CAZPHB010000035.1:0-16269 GCA_964586595.1 uncultured Flavobacteriaceae bacterium
CCCTTATGTGGTATTTTCGCGGCTTCATGCAGGACGAACTCATTGCAGAATTCCTTATCAAAAGCTCTTGGAAGAAAGCAGTCATCACCACGCACCATAAACCTGATTCCGACGCGTTAGGCTCTAGCTTGGGACTGTACCATTTCCTCCTGGCACACATCCCCGAGGTTCAGGTAATCACGCCTACCGATTATCCGGATTTCCTCTATTGGATGCCAGGCAACGATCAGGTCATCATTTACGAGGGAAATGAAGCGCGATGTAATGCATTGGTTCATGATGCTGATGTGGTTTTTTGTTTGGACTTCAACACCCTGTCGCGCATCAATGAACTGGGTGAAGTGGTCCGGGCCGCAAGGGCAATGAAGGTGTTGATTGACCATCATCAGGAACCGGAAGGCTTTGAAGATCTGGCCATCTGGACTACAGAAGTCAGCTCTACCTGCGAATTGATCTACCGCTTCATCAGTAAGAATTTCGGACGGGAAGCCATCAGCATCGAAAGTGCGTCGTGCTTGTATTCAGGCATCCTTACAGACACAGGAAATTTCCGCCACCGCAATACAGGTCCGGAAACGCACCGCGCCGCTGCCGACCTGATTGAACTGGGTGCAAATATTTCCCATATCCACGAGGAGTTGTACGACAACTTCCGCGAGAACCGCCTCCGATTGATTGGCTATACGCTCGCAGAACGTATGGAAATCTTGGAAGATTGCCGCACCGTGCTGATTACGCTTGGCAAGGAAGATCTGGAGCGGTTTGAGGTTCAGACGGGCGATACCGAAGGATTGGTCAACTATGGTCTGAGCATCCGCGGCATCAGACTTGCCGTGCTTATTGTGGACCGAAGCAAGCTGGTGAAGATGAGTTTCCGGAGCAAAGGCGGGTTTTCTGTGAATGAATTTGCCCGCAAGCATTTTCAGGGAGGCGGGCATTTTAATGCCGCCGGCGGGCAAAGCGCCGAATCTTTTCAAGCCGTGGTGGCAAGATTCAAGGAAGTGATCCGTTATTATCGCGAAGATTTAAATAAACTATGAAACGCAGTTCCCTGCTCCTCCTGCCCCTGATGTTGTTATTTGGCTGTGGCGACGGCTACCAGGAAACACAAACCGGGCTGCGCTATCAGTTTCTGCACGGACCAGGAAAAGGCCGCAAACCGCGCGGCGGTGATGTGGTGCTTATGGAATATACCATGGCTTCAGGCGATTCTGTTTTGGTCAGCACCTACGGCGACCCTGATCCACATGTGCTGGAACTCCCACCCACGCCGCCGGAACAAAATGAACTGATGCAGGCCATCCTCATGATGGCAGAGCAAGACAGTGCGCGTTTTCAACTGTCTTCAGACAGTTTGGAACTGCGCACGGGTTGGGAACGCCCCGCCTTCGTACCCAAAGGCAGCATGCTCACCGTGACCATCGCGCTGAAAAAAACACTTTCCAAAGAAGAATTTCGCAAGTATCAGTGGGACGATTACGTGGGTAAACGCAAGCGTGTGCTGCAGGAATTCCTGGCCTATGAACAGAAAAGTGGCAAACACTTCACCCTGGATTCGGCTACCGGCATCCGCTACCACATCACCAAAGGCGGAGGGAGTATTCCCATCCTCGACGGGCAGCGGGTGAATTTTCATGTATCCGGACAAGTGCTCGGCCTGGAAGGTTTCTTCCTCAACACCCAAATGGAAGGCCGCAAAATGGAACTTGAACTGGGCAAAGAATACCAACCTGAAGCCATGCGCCACATGCCCAAATTCCTGAAAGACGGGGAATCCGGACTGTTTCTGGTTCCCTTCGACATGGGTTATGGTAAAACCGGACGCTACGGCATTCCTCCTTATGCCAATCTGCTGTTTGAAATCAACGACATTCGCATTCAATGAACAAGATATATTTACTCCTCGCCGGTGCGTGCTTCAGCGCTCCCGCTGTACAAGCCCAGGATACCATGAACCTGCCGGGCGGTTTGCGCTGCATCGTTCATAAAAAAGGAAATGGTGATGCCGCCATGCCTGGAAACTTGGTAAAAGTGAAATATGCCGGAAGACTCACCGACGGAAGGCAGTTTGATGCCGGAACCATTCCTTTTCAATTGGGTGTAGGTCAGGTAATTCAAGGCTGGGATGAAGGCATCGCCGCACTCAATACCGGCGACAGCGCTACCCTGCTCATCCCTGCAGCCATGGGCTACGGAAGTATGGGCGCAGGCTCCATCCCACCCAACGCCGACCTCATCTTTGATGTGGTGCTGCTGGAAGTGATGAAACCCATAGACCATCAACCCTTCGACGGCAGAGGCCTGGATACGCTCAGCACCCCAAGCGGACTGCGCTACATCATCATCCGCAGACCCGGCGACACGGCCAAACTGAAAGACGGACAACAAGTAGCCATCCACTATGCAGGTTACCTGACCGACGGCACCAAATTTGACGCCTCTTACGACCGCAGTCAGCCGCTGGAATTTCAGGTGGGCCGCATCGGCCTGATCAAAGGTTGGCTGGAAATGTTGACGCTGGCCGGCAACGGCGGGAAATACCGCGCCATCATACCCTCGAACATTGCCTACGGTGAACGCGGCTACCCCGGCGTTATTCCGCCCAATGCTACCCTGGTATTTGATATGGAAGTGGTTTCGGTAAATGGCGTGAAAGGTGAAGGCTCTTTTATTCCTGATACCCCAAAAGCGGAAGTAAAAACTGAACCCGCGCCGGCTCCTGCCGAAGAACCTGCTACCCCAAAGAATTCCAAAAAGAAAAACAAAAAAGGTTAAGCTGCTTATGGCTAAGAACATCCTCATTACCGGTGGCGCAGGCTTCATTGGCTCACATGTGGTGCGGCTATTCGTGACCCAATATCCGGAGTATGAAATCTACAACCTGGATAAACTCACCTATGCCGGTAATCTGGAAAACCTCAGCGACATAGCCCAGGCTCCCAACCATCACTTCGTGAAAGGCGATATCGTAGATCAGGAGTTTCTGGAAAGCCTGTTCGACACCCGCCGCTTCCACGGAGTCATCCACCTCGCCGCCGAAAGCCATGTAGATCGAAGCATCACCAATCCCCTAGAGTTTGTGATGACCAACATGGTGGGCACCGCCAACCTGCTCAACGCCTTCCGCAAATACGGCGACATGCAGCATGGCCGCTTCTACCATGTTTCTACCGATGAAGTTTATGGCGAACTGGGCATGAGCGATCCCGCCTTCACGGAAGAAACGCCTTACCATCCCAACAGTCCGTACAGCGCCAGCAAGGCGGGCAGCGACCACCTGGTCCGCGCCTACCACCACACCTACAAGATGCCGGCGGTGATCAGCAACTGCAGCAACAACTACGGAAGTCATCAGTTTCCGGAGAAGCTGATTCCGCTGATGATCCACAACATCAGAAACCGCAAGCCGCTGCCTGTATATGGCAAAGGCGAAAACGTGCGCGACTGGCTTTGGGTGAATGACCATGCCCGTGCCATTGACGTGATTTACCACCAGGGCCGCATTGGCGAAACCTACAACATCGGCGGGTACAACGAATGGAAAAACATCGACCTGGTGCACAAACTGTGTGAGATTATGGACCGAAAGCTGAACCGTTCCGCCGGAGAAAGCGCATCCCTCATTCAGTTTGTGGCCGATCGCTCCGGACATGATTTTCGCTATGCCATCAACGCCGACAAACTGGCCCGTGAACTGGGATGGACGCCTTCCGTGAATTTCGACGAAGGCTTCGAGCAAACCATTGACTGGTACCTGAACAACGAATCCTGGCTGGAACACGTGACCAGCGGCGCCTACCGCGACTATTACGCAACCATGTACGGCGAACGCTGACTTGTTTCTGCACCTATGTGACAACCCTTGGGCAGCGATGCTTTATTTTTGCGGCCCATGTCCACCTTACATCTGTACAATACCTATTCCCGCAAAACGGAAGCCTTCCAAAGCCTCATCCCCGGAAAAGTTGGTTTGTACGTGTGCGGACCAACGGTATATGGCCCGCCACATCTGGGACATACACGCGGCCCGGTGGTTTTTGACGTGTTGCGCCGTTATCTGGAACATCTGGGCTACAAAGTGCGCCATGTGCGGAACATCACCGATGTAGGACATTTGGTGGGCGATGTGGACGAAGGTGAAGACAAACTTCAGAAACAGGCACGCCTGGAACAGGTAGAACCGATGGAAGTGGCCCAGCAATACACCTTGGCCTATAACGAAATGGTTCGCCTGATGAATGTGTTGCCTCCGGGAATTGAACCACGTGCCAGCGGACACATCATCGAGCAGATTGAAATGATTCAGTCCATCATCGAGGCAGGATTAGCTTATGAAGTGAATGGCAGCGTGTATTTCGATGTGTTGGCCTACGCCCAAAACCACGATTACGGTAAGTTGAGTGGTCGCGTGCTGGAAGACCTGATGGCCGGCGCAGGCAATGAATCCCGTGAACTTGAAGGTCAGGAAGAAAAGCGAAATCCCAACGACTTTGCCCTGTGGAAGAAGGCCGGACCCGAACACATCATGCAGTGGAGCAGTCCTTGGGGCAAAGGCTATCCCGGATGGCACATTGAATGCTCCGCGATGAGCCGCAAATACCTCGGCGACCAGTTCGACATCCACGGGGGCGGGATGGATTTACTGTTCCCGCATCACGAAAGTGAAATCGCACAAAGCACCGCATGCACAGGTAAACATCCCGCGCACTACTGGATGCACCACAACATGGTGACCATCAACGGACAAAAAATGGCCAAGAGTCTGGGCAATGGCATTACCGTAGAACAGCTGTTCAACGGCAATCATCCACTGCTGGCACAGGCCTATAGTCCGATGACTTTGCGTTTCTTCATGCTGCAGGCGCATTACCGCGGCACACTCGACTTCAGCAATGAAGCCCTGCAAGCCGCCGAAAAAGGCCTCAACAGACTGTGGAATGCAGTTGCGCTGAGCGCCGGGTTAAAAGCTTCAAACCAAAACGAATACGAAGTTTCACAAATCGTTGATGCCTGCTACGCCGCCATGAACGACGACCTGAATACGCCTCAGGTGGTGGCACAACTGTTCGAAGCCGCACGGGTGACGAACCTGGTGAACGATGGAAAACTGGCCCTCGATGCGCATAATATTTCCGCCCTGCAGGGGTTATTCCAAACCTGGCTGGTAGCAGTCCTTGGTGTTCAGGAAGCGCAACATGGCGACAGCGGTGCATTGGATGCCGTGATGCAGGTACTGCTCGATTTACGGGCAAAGGCAAAATCTGATAAGAACTTCGCCCTGAGCGACGCCATCCGCGACCAACTCAGCGCCGCCGGCTTTACCATCAAAGACGGAAAAGAAGGCAGCACCTGGAGTAAGAACTGAGAACCAACCCAATGTTGAGGGCACAGCGTAAAAGCCGTGAAACAGCTTAACCGCATCTTACAGGGAAGCATCCGCATCGGCGGGATGAATGTTCCCACCATCAACCTCATTTGGTTTGCCATGGCACTGGCCATCGCTGTAATGCGCGTTTCCGGAGGTCGTGGCGGCATGAACAACTACCTGCTTTTTGAGGGCATCATCCGACACCTGGCCAACAAACAGAACATCTTCTGGGATTTCTGGTGGGAATACGACGATGCCAACCACTACGGGCCCAGCTTCAGTGTAGTGATTGCGCCCTTCGCCATCCTGCATCCTCTGGTTGGCTGTTTCCTCTGGTGCCTGGCCAATGCCGCCATCCTGCTCTATGCCATGCGTCGTTTGCCCCTGAGTACGATGCAGCAAAACCTGGTATTGGCCTTTTCATTGGTGGAACTCAGCACCAGCCTGAGCAACGTTCAGTTCAATCCCATGCTCAGCGCCTGGTTCCTGTTGTCATGGGTTTGGGTTCAGGAAGGAAAAGATTTCCGCGCCGCCATGTTCATCGCCCTTGGTTTTCTGGTGAAGCTTTACGGCATCGTAGGATTGGCCTTCCTGCTCTTTTCCCAAAACCGCCTGCGCTTCCTGCTTTCTTTTGTGTTCTGGCTCACCGTTTGGGCACTTGCCCCGCTGCTGTTCACCACACCCGAGTTCCTCATCCAAACCTATTACGACTGGTATGAGTCCTTGCAGCTCAAGCACAGCAAGAACCTGAACCTGCATGATACCGACCTGAGCCAGGACATCAGCGCACCCGGACTCATGCGACGTATGTTCGGATTCAGCAGCTTCCGCGACCTCTGGATGCTGGCGCCCGCAGCGCTGCTGATGGGCCTTCCGATGTTGCGGTTCCTCACTAAAGAAATGAGCAAGCAGGCTCGTTTTCAATTACTGGGTTTGGTTATGGTAAGCGTGGTGATTTTCAGCAATGCCGCCGAAAGCGCAACGTATATCCTGGCCATTGCAGGAATTGCCGTCTGGGCCTTTGGCCGTGAAAAGCCCCTGCCCTTGCTGCATCGAATACTGCTGGCGCTGGTGCTGGTGTTCAGCTCACTCAGCTCCACGGATTTGTTTCCCGCATTTGTGCGCCGCGAAATCATCTGGCCTTACGCCGTGAAGGCGCTGCCGGTAACCTTATGCTGGTTGTTGATGGTTTGGGAATTTTGGAAACAAGCGTTTGGGAAAGTCGCATCCGCCCAGTAATAGCTTTACTGAGGTCACCCCATTCAACCCCTTTCCTGAGGGGCTTCCAAAGCACAAAACCCATCCTTTCACCCCACCGCTCGCTGCTCCTTATTATCTATATTTGGCCTAATTTAGAAAGTATATTATCTATTTTTAGGTGAATTTGGATAACTTATCATTCGTTTTTACCTAAATTTGTTTGTCAGCCATGAACCGTATTCCCAGAATTCTGCAGGCGAGCATCCTCCGAAACCTGCGCAGCAACAAGGTGATCTTGCTCTACGGAACGCGGCGGGTGGGTAAAACCTATCTGTTGCGATCGGTACTGGAGGAATGGAAGGAACCCTGTGTGCTCCTGAACGGGGAAGATTTTGAAGTGCAGGAGTCTTTCCGGAAACGTACCGAAGCGGGTTTGCGCAATATTGTGGGAAATGCGCCGCTGCTGGCCATTGACGAGGCGCAGGCCATTCCTGAAGTGGGCAAAGCCCTGAAGCTGCTGATTGACACGAACCCCGGTTTGACCATCCTCGCCACGGGTTCTTCTTCCCTGGATCTGGCCGGATTATCAGGAGAACCGCTCACGGGCCGACAGATTCCGCATCTACTCTTTCCCATTGCGCAGGCTGAGTTGCAGCAAACCCCGCTTCAGGCCCTGCAACACCTGGATGAACGGCTGGTATTCGGCAGTTATCCGGAAATCTTTGGGCTGGCGGATGTCCGGGAAAAAGCCGCCTATCTGCAGCAACTCGCAGAATCCTATCTGCTGAAAGACATCCTGGCTTATTCAGGGATACGGCATTCCGACAAGATTTTCTCCCTGCTGCGGCTCATTGCTTTTCAAACCGGCTCGGAGGTTTCGTATCAGGAGCTGAGCAACCGTTTAGGCATCAGCAAGATTACCGTGGAACATTATCTGGATCTGCTGAGCAAGGTATACATTTTGTTCAAACTGCCGGCTTACAGCAGCAACCAGCGCAACGAAGTCACCAAAGCAGCCAAATGGTATTTCTACGACAACGGCGTGCGCAATGCCGTGGTGAATGACTTCCGTTTGCCTGCCCTGCGCCAGGACACAGGACAGCTTTGGGAATCGTACATCATTTCCGAGCGCATCAAAAAGTTGCGCTATGCCGGGAGTCTGGCGCGTTTTTATTTCTGGCGGAATTACGCGCAGCAGGAAATTGACTTCATCGAGGAAGAAAATGGCATGCTCCGCGCCTATGAAATCAAGTTTACCGCACCCAAACGCCTGAAAATGCCCAATTCCTTCCAGCAGGCATACCCGGATACGCCATTGCAGTGCATCCACCGGGAGGCGTATTGGGATTTTGTTGTGTGAGTATGGTGTGTGTCCCGTAGAGGCCAGGCAATGAGATTTTGCATAACGGGGATTCGGCTTCGTTCAGCCACCGGATTGTATGTTCTCTGCTTTTCGCGTGATGCAATACTCGGGCTATCCAAACCTAAGACTTACAACCATTAGTTGTATTTTACGCTTATAGGTTGTATTGTTGAATCATGGATCAGGAAGCGGCACAAGATTCAGGACTCACCACGGCGCAAAAAATCAGACAATTACGGGAGAGCCGGCAATTCTCGCAAGATTATGTAGCCGCGAAGCTCAACATTTCGCAGCAAATGTACTCGCGTATGGAGTCAAACCCGGAAGATGCCCCATTGCGCCGCATCCGGCAATTGAGTGAAGTGCTGGAAGTGCCGCTCAGCACGATTATTGGAGGCGATGATATGTATGTACAGCAGAATTATCATCAGCAAGGCGGAAATGCAGGAACCGTGATGTACGTACACAGCAGTAGCGAAGCCGAACGTAAGGCTTACGAGCAGCATGTTGCAGATTTGCGGAAGCA
Organism: uncultured Flavobacteriaceae bacterium; assembly: GCA_964586595.1. Taxonomy (GTDB): domain Bacteria; phylum Bacteroidota; class Bacteroidia; order NS11-12g; family UBA955; genus REEB481. The sequence goes on from CAZPHB010000035.1 coordinate 8,458, forward strand.
GATTGCCTTGCTTGAAAAATTAATACTTAGAAGCTAGAGGATGATCCAAGTATTCAATAAATCCGCCTCCGGTTCAAAAAAATAATTAATCATGTCAGCTTTTATTTCTTTTCAATAACCAAACGCATATAATTTAAGAACCTGATGGTACGGATGTCGCGTGCCCAAATCTCGCGAAACACTCAGATAATCCTGAAAAGGTAATTCAAGTATTTGTTGCGAAAGATGCCTGAATAAATCCGGGAATAAAATGTCCAGATTGTATTCTGTTTCTTTGTGCCTTTCAAATCCTATTATGACAACCCAATACTTCCATTTTCTGGATGCATCATGATTGTCTCTGAAATTGCAAAGTTTCATGACATCCGACAAAGCTGACTTTGCGCCATAGTAAGGCTCGAATACCTTCTTAAACCAAGTATCTTCTCTCTTGCCATTGTCTCGAATTGGGCGACATATTTTGAATTCTACGATATGGTTATCAACGACCAGATCCGGAATGGCACGTTCATTATTCAAGCCTGTATACTCTATTAAGCCGAGCTTTCGCCTAGTATTGATATTTGGATTCAGATGAAAGTCATGAATTAAACCCGCCGCATGTAAATGACTTACAGCCATATGAACCATTTTATTCTCAGGATATGGGCCTATACCTACGGAAAATTTTTTATGTGATTGACAAGTTTGGTTAACTTGTGCTAGGCCATCGGCAAAATTGTTAAGAAATACTTGCATATCTTGTTTTAACTATTTTATTCTCAGAAATACGGATTGAAAGGGTGGTTGAAAAGATCCATGCCTTGACCAGGTTCCGCCATTTAAAGTTTCACTAACAGATATAATAATACCTAATTTTTGATTGGTACCTGAACTAAAAAATAGCCTATCATTAGCTAGATACACGGTGTTAATTGGCACCGAATGAATAAGGCTGCTACTCTTTTGTAATAAAGCATTATTCAAATCAACCAGAGACCTATTGGAGATAGTATATCCATCAACTGGTTTTCCACTTAAAGAATCAATGAATGTTAAACGATAATGAAAGATATTCGTTTGACCGCAGCAAACAGATATAAAATCTTTTGATGTAGAGTGCATGATTTCAGTAACGGATGAAGACAATTGAAAATACACTGTATCCATATTCGTCCAACCCCAAGATGGTATTGAAAAGGAGTTTCTGTAATAATCAAAAGCGCTTCCGATGGAGCTAGAAGCGCTGCTTGAACTACTGCTGGAACTATTACTATTCTCTAAATATGTCCCCGTAATGAAGTACGATAAATTGCCATACGCTTGTGGAGATGGAACCTGATAACTTGTGTAATTAAGGGCATCTTTAAAGTCAGAAATGAATATCAAGGTATCCTTATCTGATAACCAAACCGGAAATTGACTTGGCTGATTCCATGGATTATTGTTTAGTTTTACAGTAAAAACCACCCTTGTTGTTCCAGCTCCTTGATAATTTCCTCTGCTGTCACAAAATCCATAACCACAGTCCCACTTTGATGTGTTCCAATAAACATTATCAATTTTAAGTGTTTGACCTTTAGGAACTGTTATGGTATCAGAAGCAAAAAAAACTGATTTCGTTTTTGATATATAAAATGTTGGTGTCATAAAACAACCAGGAGCACTTGTCCAATCAAGATAAGTGCTAAGTGTTTTATTTCTCAAGATAGTTGACTTATAGCCTAAGCCTTTAAAAGGCACATTTGGAAGAATCACCTTGTTACCATTGGATATACTTAGTGTATCATTCTTTAAACTCAAGGTTTGCAATTCATTGCTCACAGAACTATCGGCATCGTTGACATTTATAGTCACACTGTTGCCGTTGCTGATGGATAATAGTCTATTGCTGCCTGTTCCGGTAATGGAAAGGTTCTGCAGCTCGTTGGAAGCAGAACTGTCCGCATCTGCAGTGTTGAACACTATACTATTTCCGCCGCTGATGCTCAGGGTTTTGCTGTTACCGCTTCCGCTCACTCCGAGTGTCTGCTTGTCGTCGTCGGTAAAGCTGCCGCCGCCCTGACTGAGGGACACGGTGCTGCCGGATTTGCTGAGGGTCTGCAGTTCGTTGGTTGAACTGGAATCGCGCAGGAAAACGGTACCACCGCCCTGGCTGAGGCTGATGCGGCCTCCTGTTTGCGAGATGGCCTGGATTTCGTTGGTTCTGGAGCTGTCTGCGTCGCTCACATTGATGTTGACGCTGTTGCCGCCACTGATGCTGAGTGTCTTACTGGAACTGCTGCCGCTGATGCTGAGCGTTTGTTTGTCGTTATCGGTTACCGTCACCGAACCGCCGCCATTGCTGAGGCTGATGGTATTGCCGCTCTGGGACAAAGTTTGTATTTCGTTCGAGGCACTGGAGTCGGGCAGGGTGATGGTGCCTCCGCCCAGATTGAGGCCTATGCGGCCACCACTGCGGGATATCGTTTGCAATTCGTTGCTCACCGAGCTGTCGGCGTCGCTGATATTCAGGGTGATGCTGTTGCCGTTGCTGATGGCGATGCGCTTGCTACTGCCTGCTCCGCTAACAGAAAGGTTCTGGAGTTCGTTGGTGGCTGAACTGTCGGCGTCAGCCGTATTGATCACCACACTGTTACCGCCGCTGATGTTCAGTGTTTTGCTGGTACCGCTTCCGCTCACACCGAGCGTCTGCTTGTCGTCGTCGGTAAAGCTGCCTCCGCTCTGGCTGAGGGTAACGGTGCTGCCGGATTTGCTGATTGTCTGGAGTTCATTGATCGAGCTGGAGTCGCGCAGGAAAACCGTGCCTCCGCCTTGGCTGAGAATGATGCGGCCACCTGTTTGCGAGAGGCTTTGCAGTTCGTTTCCGGTTGAACTGTCTGCGTCGCTGATGTTCAGGGTTATGCTGTTGCCGTTGCTGATAGACAATCGCTTGCTGCTGCTTGCTCCTGTAATGGAGAGGTTTTGCAACTCATTTGAAGCAGAGCTATCTGCGAGTTGCACGCTGCCACCATTGCTGAGGCTAATGCTTCCTTTGCCGCTGCTGATGGACAGTTGCTGCTTGTCGTTGTCGGTGATGCTCACAGAACCGCCGCCCTGACTTAAAGTGATGGTGTTTCCGCTTTGAGTGATGGTTTGGAGTTCGTTGGAAGCGCTGGAATCCGGTAGCGTGATGGTTCCGCCGCCCTGATTCAGGGTAATGCGCCCACCGTTGCGGGAAATAACTTGAAGCTCGTTGCTCGTGGAGCTGTCGGCATCGCTGATGTTGAGGGTGACGCTATTGCCATTGCTGATGGATAATCGCTTACTGCTTCCGCTTCCCGTGATGGCAAGGTTTTGCAATTCATTGGAAGTTGAACTGTCTGCATCTGCTGTATTGAACACCACGCTGTTGCCCCCGCTGATGCTGAGGGTTCGGCTGTTGGCTGAGCTGTTGATGCTCAGGGTTTGTTTGTCATCGTCATTGAAGCTGCCTCCGCCTTGGTTCAGGGTAACGGTGCTTCCGGTTTTGCTGATGGTTTGCAATTCGTTGGAAGAACTGGAATCCGGCAAGGAAATGGTTCCGCCGCCCTGGCTGAGGGAAATGCGTCCACCATTGCGTGAAAGGGTCTGCAATTCATTGGTGGCACTTGAATCCGGCAAGGTGATGGTTCCTCCACCCAGGCTAAGGTTGATGCGTCCGCCGTTCCGGCTGATGGACTGCAATTCGTTGGTGGAGCTGGAGTCCGGCAGAAACACCATGCCGCCATTTAGATTTAGCAGAATTCGGCCACCAGTGCGGCTTATCGTTTGGATTTCGTTGGTAGCCAGACTATCTTTATCAGCAACCGAGAAACTGATGGGGCGGTATGATCCTAATTTGATGGTTCTGCTGGTTCCATTAGAAAACAGCGTAAGGGAATCCGCGCTTTTTCTGGCAAATTCCGCATAAGGCACTGACCAAAATTGAGATGTGCCTACATCCACATAGGAGGGTTTCCATGCCGAACCGGGCAAGCTGGGCGCCACGGAAATCTTCAGATTGAAGAAGTATTTGTCGTTGCCCCAGGGAATATCGCTGAATTTGCTATAGCTGCCACTGAGGAACTTCCCTTGACCAACCACCACGGCAAACATGGCATCGGCGTTGCTGCTCACCTTGTGTTCATCGCTGTACATCACCGTACCGGTGGCAGAGCCTTTCAGGATGCTGGTTCTTACGTAAATGGTGCGCTTGGCTGCAAGGTTTCCGGAGGCATCGCGGGCCACGGCCTGGTACAACATGCCATTAGGCGGTGCTGTCTGTGCGTTCAGGCAGGTGACCGATAGAAAAAAGGAAAACAGAACGAGTATATTTCTGTGCATAGCAAGTGATTTTATGGATTAATCTTTATGAGGTTTTGGGTTATAACTTCACCATTGCTTAGGGTGAGGTGTATGTAATAAAGTCCTTCGGAAAAAGGACGTAAATCAATGGAGTGTTCAAACTGCTCCGGGTTCCAGGTTTGTGGCATCATCACGCTGCGTCCGCTTTGGTCGCTGACAGCGCAGGATAAAATATCCGATCCCTGAACCCGATATAGACCAAGTCCGGGATTGGGGAATACCCGAATGTTTATGTTTCTTTTTTCAGTGAATTCACGACAATCTTCCTGAAACAGGCCTGGACGGTCGAAGAGACCAGTTTGACCGAAGACCATTCCGCCATTGACCAGCAGACAGGTGCTGCGTTCCTGCTGAAATACGGGCATGCCGCCGGCGTTATGGCTTCCGAGGGAATCGCTGAAACTTACGGAAACAAAGCCTCCGGAAAGGATGCTTTGCCCATATATATTTCCTGCCAGGAAGAATAAAGCACCCAATATGAGTAGTCTATTTCGCACGGAACTGATACAGGGTATTGAGGGTTTGCGTGCCATCACCAATCAAACGCAGGTGCAGATTTGACTCTGTAAGGGTTTCCACTTTATAAGTCAAAGTACCTGTGCCACCCAGGGTGAGATTCTCTTTCAGGGTTGTGCCATTGGCGTCCAGATTCCAGGTGCCCTGCAGGCCATCGCTATCCACAAAACTGCTGTCGCGCTTGTAGGTTTTGGTATAAAGCGATTGTTGGGCATCGAGTTGAATGAGGGTATCGTTCACATAGAGTTTTTCGATTCCCCATACTTTCAGTGAGGTGCCTGAGAACTGTTCGACCTTCGGCTTGGGTTCTGGCTCAGGGTCATCGCTGCCACATGACGATAGTGTTGTAGCACTATAAAAGCATACCGCAAGCAAAACTATACTTGAGATGAATGAGTTAAACAACATGGTCTTTTTCACAGAACAAAAGAAAAATCGAACGTCTATAAAACCTACCACTTTTAGTTGTATTTAACTACATATAGTAGTGGTACTTTTTATGATTAAAACCAATCCTAAAAGTTTATATAATTGATTATCAGCCACTTAGCTTTAAAACAGCCTCACGCCTTTAAAGCCTTATGGTGGTAAGTTTCTTTTCAGGGCGGGGTGTGGTGATTTGTGGGTTGATAATTGAAAACGCAGATAAGATATCGAAGAGATTGCTACACTGCGGGGCTTCGGCTGCGCTCTGCCACCGGCCGACATTTTAGCTGTATGTAAGGCGTGCTTGAACATGGAATTCTGACTGCATAACGGGGCTTCGACTCCGCTCAGCCACCGCCCGGTATGTTCGCTTTTCGTCGCGCAATCAGGCACCCGTGCGATCCCTTCAATTCCTTCGATCCAAACCCCAGTTGAGTTTGTTGCGCAGGGTATCGAGGAAGTTGTGTCCTTCCGGGCGCACCAGCTTCAGGCGGTAATCGGCTTTGCGGATGGCAATCTGCACATAGGGCGGCACCGTGGTGCTCCGGGAGTCAAGACTCGCCATGTAACTGTTGGCGCGGCCTTCCAGCTCGAACGAAATAACATATTCATCGCGCACCACCACCGGACGCACGTTCAGGTTATGCGGCGCAATGGGCGTGATGGCAAAACATCCGCTGCGCGGGAAGATGATCGGCCCGCCACAGGCCAGACTATAACCTGTGGAGCCGGTTGGTGTGCTTACAATCAATCCATCGGCCCAGTAGGTATTCATGAATTCCCCGTTCAGGTAGGCATGAATCACGATCATGCTGCTGCTTTCGCGCTTGTGCAGCACAAAGTCGTTGAGTGCCACATTGTAATCAAACAGGGGTACAGATGATTCACATTCCAACAGCACACGTTCATCGAGGGTATAACGACCCTGTAATAATTCCTGCAAACCGGTATTGATGGAATCAGGGCCCAGTGCCGCCAAAAATCCAAGCCTTCCGGTATTGATGCCCAGCACCGGAATTTCCGAATCGCGTACCAGGTTCACTGCATCAAGGATGGTACCATCGCCGCCAATGCCCAACAACATGTCGAAGGGTTTATGGGCACGACTGGCGTGGGTAAACAATTCGAACTTCAGGCCAAATCGATTCATGGCAGCCAGTTCAGATTCCATGCTCGCCGGGGCGCAAAGGCTCAATCCCAGATCACGGGCGGCGCTGGCAACCTGTAAATACGCCTCCATATGGTGGGGTTCATGCAGGGATTTAGCATACAGGGCCAGTTTCATGATGTTTTGTTAAAAGGCGTTGATGAAGCTGATGTTGCCTGCCGGCTTATTGTTCAACCCCAAACTGATTTCAAATCTAACCATCCGGTCATAATAGGCAAGTACATCCAATCCCAGACCCATTCCGGCCATCCAGCTTTGCGCCAGTTCATTGCCGGGCTGCATCATGGGGCGCAGCACCCTGCCCGCATCGGCAAAAATATTGAGCCACACACTTGCCGGCACATCGCGCAACAATTTGTTGGGCACCAGTTTTTCAGGATGCAGGTGGTGGTCGAACCACAACGGATACCGCAGGGCCGTTTTAAAAAGTACATAGCCATTGCCGTCTGCCACGTATGGTTCATAACCGCGAACATAATCGGCGCCATAGCCCATCGCTCGTGCATAAACGTAAGGCAGCGTGCCGGTGGCGTAACGCCCGAAGGCACCCAAAACCAGCACCGCTTTTGACATAGGAATATAGCGGGCATAGCGCGCAGAAAGCCATAAATGGTTTCGTCCACCTTGAGGGCTTTGGATGTACATGGGCCGCAGTTCGGCGCGCAGCAGGCTGCCATCAACAGGATAATCCCGGCGCACCCGGCGGTCGCGCACCAAACGCAGGGCCAGCCAGGCGGCATCCTGAACCCGGGCACCGTCTTTAAGATAGTTGGCATTCGCTCCGGGTTTCACCACAGTATCAGCTACACGGAAATGCTGCCAGCCCGGCTCTACCTCTGCCCAGGTGTAGAGTTTCGGACGATACGCTGCCAGAGCGGCAAACTGCCACTGTGTTTGGCCCCAGCCCTGCCCTACCTTGAGAAATTGCAGCCGGTTCTGCTCGGTTCGATACCAAACCTCATGGTTGGCGGTAAACTGCGCACGTGCGCCAAAGGACCAGGCATGATAGGTGCGCAGAAAGGGTGTTCGGTAGTTCAGGTCAACCATTTCCGTATAACCATGCAGCAACTGCGTCACCAAACGGTGGTTCCAACCGCCCACATTCCGCCAGATGGCCCATAATCCGTAAACGGTGCGGGAAAAGTCGCGTGTTTCCCACCATTGGTTGAAATTCCGGTCCGCCAGGGCAAATCGCGGATAGCCGAAGATGGGATTGCGGTCGCGGATGCGGATGAACAAAGTATCGCGCGCGGCCTCAAGATTTACCTCGTTGAAGATGCCCAGGTTGATCAGCCGGTTGCGGATTTCAGACAATTCCAACACAAAGTGGCTGCTGTCGTAGCGCACTTCGGGAAGCA
>CAZPHB010000036.1:0-13454 GCA_964586595.1 uncultured Flavobacteriaceae bacterium
CCAGACTTTTCAGCCTTGATTTTTTGCTTACTTTTTCATCAAGGAAAAAGTAAGAAGAAATAAGGTAAATGCTGAATTAACGTGCTTTAGATGAAATTCATTTAAAGCACGGATACCAAGTGAAATGGATACGTTGGAGCGGGTGTAATGGTGGGGTTTCCCGGGACTCCCTGTGGTCGCCCGGGACTTGCAGCTCGGAACTTTCAGCACCATGACAAAAATAGAAATGGCTTACACCATTCCGGCGAGCACGCGGTTTCGGGGCAGCGAATTACTTCTCTATGCCGGAGTATTTCTTGTAAATGGCTCTGTATCCCAACAACCTGCCGATGGGCGCAACAAGATTCATCAGCAGTTTTTGCACGGGGACGGGAACATCGGCAAGGAAAGACTTGCTGTCGAGGTATTTGAGCGTAACCAGTTCCTGAACCAGTCCGTACTTCCCATTCTTGCTTTTTCCATCTGCCGCCAATCCTACCAGATTTTCAATCAGGTAATCAAAATCCAGCGCCGGTGTCACGGTATGGATATAGGTCACAGGGGAATCTTCTGCGTTGAAATGATTATGGGGGATATTCCTGGGCAGGCTGATCTGTTCACCGGCTGTAACAATGCGCATTTCTCCGTTCAGAATTACGTTGAGTTTCCCTGAGAGTACCTCGAAGGTTTCATCCTGCAGTGCATGAAAATGATTCGGCACCAGTTGTCCTTTGCTGTAGATGCTGGCCTTCATTTTCACCCTGGCTCCGCCGCTGTCTGAAGCCGTTTCGAGGAATTCGTAGGAGTCGCCATTGGTGGGGTTGGTAATCGTTTGTCCTTGTTTGGGCATAAGCTTGTTGTTTAAAGTTCATTCACTGTTCAGCAGCTTTTTCGGCAAACAGGACAGGATGAAAAACTGTTGCAGACGCAGTGTACCGAAGCAGTGTTCCAAATGTATTCAATTAATTCAGGATAGCTATAAAAAAGGATGTGGTGCGTGGTTCTCCCAATGCGTAATAAGGGAAATACACTCAGGGTCCCTGAGGCACTCGAAGGGACCCGTGTGAAATGAGATTATTGTTTCTGAAGCGTGGCTTTTCCCAAGGCTACCCCGCATCGCTATGCTTGCGGGGCAAGTTGCTCGGGACTTTCAGCACCATGACAGGCACATCAAGACAGGACTGTTTAAAATATTATGGGTCCATCGAATCATAAGGTCTATTAAAATATGAAAGCCATAGCAAAAGGACTGGCATTAAAGGATGAAAGGTGTTAAACGCAGTAAACAGCCGTTAAATACCGAGGAAGCTCCGAACTAGTGAGGAGATCGCCGACAGTATTCGGTTGGTTACAAGTGTGCACCGTATCATCCTTTTCAGCCTTGATTTTTTGCTTACTTTTTCATCAAGGAAAAAGTAAGAAGAAATAAGGTAATTGTTGCATTTACGTGCTTTAGATAAAATCCGTAAAAGCACGGAAAACTTGAGAAACGGATAAGTTGGAGCGGTTGTGTTGGTGGGTGGTTCTCCGTATACGCAACAAGGAAAATACACTCAGGGACCAGGCTTTACTGAAGCTGTGTCTTTATCATTGATACCGCGCAGCAGGGCCCGAAAACATCCGTCGTATTTGCCAAGCTTTTCGTTGATGATGCGCAATATCATCGCATCATCATGGAAGAGACTTCTTACCTTTCTGCCAAGGTAATGGCTGGCGACTAGGGTTTGGTATGTCAAGTCGTTTGTATCGTAAGCGTGGAGTAAATCATAAGCAGCTTCGAAAATCTCATCGCCCGCGTATTCGAAATACACCTTGCAGATGTGTTCAATATCGTCGCGGTCTTTGGTTCTTTCCGGTTTTTCATGCCATGAGATGAGTTTCAGCAGCACCAAGCCTTCCAAGGGGCAATAATGTATGCTGCTTCCGGAGCTTAATTTCAGGTCAGCCACCATCGGCTGAACCTCTTCCAGGCCCGGAACGCTCAGTACAAATGCGCCTCCCTTAACGGGAATATTTACCGCTCGGCCTTCCGTCTCAAGGTTTCCGAATGGCAACAGGTCCAGTTCAAAGGATTTGTTGTACAATAAGCGTATCGGGTTGTCAGCGATGCGTGCAAAAGACCCTGTTTCCATCAATGCGGAGAGGATGGATTGAAACTGATGGATGCTGGACACCCTTACGGCAATGTCCAAATCTTCCGTAGTACGCGGACTGTCAAGCCCTGTGAAGTGGGATAGGTTGATGTCTCTTGCCGTGGCTCCGACAATAAAGAAATCCAGTTCCAGGGATTGCATGACGCCGGCTATTGTTTCCAACAGGGCTTCGGGCAGCAAAAGCTTGCGATCAGTCATTATGCCGGAACGTTATGGTCTTTCGGATACGTGCTGCTGTTTCTTGCAAGCGTTGGTCGAGTTCAAAATGCAACTCGGTCCATGCAAGAATGGGATGAATATGGAGTTGGTCGGCAGGGTCTTGTTCAAGCGGCCAGAAGGGTTCATAGAGATGAACATCACCGGCCTCATCGGGCAACAGTTTCCACTCGGCCATGACCAGCGTTTTATTTCGGGTGAATACCGTAAATTCTTTAGGCCTAAGGTAGCCGGTGATTAGCGCAGCGGCATTTTCGCCTCCCCACCAGGTTTGTTCCGGAACCTTCAGTTTTTCCCAGTCAGCCTTCATCTCAGGTTTTAAGAACCGGAATGTCCCCAATTTCAACGCAGGTTTTAGGGTCTGAAGGTAATACAGGCCCCACCGTTCCATGAGTTGTTCCCAAACACCAACATCACCACTGTTGCTGCCGCGGCGTAGCTGTGCGAGGAGCGCTTCGCGAAGGTCGGGAAGGTTACCCAATGCTATTCCGGCCGCGGTGGCTTGTTCGCGGAGGGGGAAATCCGGAAGTTGCGGATTGGCAAGTACCGCGAAGACATATTTAAGTCCTGTCTTGTTCCATAGCTTTCCCTCGCCGGTTTTACGCACCTCTACGGTCTTTCGGTCATTGATATAGATGAAAAGGTTGTCGAGGTCTATAAAGCAATTCCCTGCGGCCTCCAGGTAGTTGATATGGTTCTTTTTGAGCGCCTCTTTTACCGGCCTTGGAATGTACTGTGCCAATAAGACCTTTTTTCGTTGGTGGTCGGGCACGGTTTTACCGAACAAGGTAATGATCAGCGGCACGTCTGGCATACGCACCTCGTTCTTTAGTGCGGCGAGCAGGGTTTCCTTGTGTTGACGAAGTTCCAGTCGGAGGAGCAAATCAAATGGCCTAATGGCTTCACGCGCTTTCTCTTGCACGTCCAAAGCTCCGCCGGTTGCTTCTCTGAAGGCTGTTCTGGCCGTGTCTATGATGGCTTGCTCCTTCATGCTTGTTCAATAAATATATCATGTTCATGAATCATGAACAAAGCAAAATAAATGAACTAAATTGATAAAAGCAAGCCTGTCATTTGTTGTACTGTGTTCATATCCGCGCTCATCCACAGCGAAAGGACCAGCTTGCCTGATGCGCTTGATGGGAACAAAAGGAACCGGTCCCTGCGGACATCTGAAAAAGTGCAAAGCAATTAGGACGACTGGAGCGCAGACTAGGGGAGGCGAACGAAGGGACATCCACCAGGCGGTCCCTGAGGCACTCGAAGGGACCCGTTTGAAGTGAGATTATTTTTCTGAAGCGTGGCTTTTCCCAAGGCTACCCCGCATCGCTATGCTTGCGGGGCAAGTTGCTCGGGACAGGCGAGAGTCTCCCCTACCAACCTGCTGACGCAGTTCGATAGGGGCAGGCACCATGTGGTTCGTGGTTCGACAAGCTTTCCGGGTCTCGTTCCACTCGCCCGGAACTTTCAGCACCATGACATGGTGGGAGCGCCCGGGACTTTTAGCACCATGACAGACCTATTTAAAAGTTCAACGGCCCATCGAATTATGAGGTGTATTAAATTAAGAAAGCCACAGCAAAAGGACCGGCCTCCCCGCATCGCAAGCTTGCGGGGCAAGAATGGCTGGAAGGTTGGGAGCGAAGCAAGAAGTGGCTGTTGAAAAGATAACTCAAATCCCAGTCTATTGCTATGACATAGTGCGCCTGCCCCGCAAGCTTGCGATGCGGGGAGGAGATCGCCGATAACATTCGCCTGATTGCAAGCGTAAGGCCTTCCAGACTTTTCAGCCTTGATTTTTTGCTTACTTTTTCATCAAGGAAAAAGTAAGAAGAAATAAGGTAATTGTTGCATTTACGTGCTTTGGATGAAATTCATTTAAAGCACGGAAAGCCTGATAATTGGATAAGATGGGGCGGGTGTGTTGGTTCATGGTTCGACAAGCTTTCCGGGTCTCGTTCCACTCGACCGGAACTTTCAGCACCATGGTTCGACAAGCACATCATGACAAGCTTGCGGGGCAGGCACCATGACAAAAAATGAAGGTTGCTTACACCGTGCCGGCGAGGGCCTTATTGGCGGCGCGTTTGCGGTCGTTTTCGTCGAGCAGGATCTTACGCAGACGGATGTTCTGTGGAGTAACTTCCACGTATTCGTCCTCTTCGATGTATTCCATCGCTTCTTCCAGTGAAAACTGAATGGGCGGAGCCAATACAGTATTGTCGTCTTTACCGGCGGCGCGGAAGTTGGTGAGCTGTTTGGCCGTCACTACGTTCACCACCAGGTCGCCGGGCTTGATCTGCTCGCCGATGATCTGTCCGGTGTACACTTCTTCTCCGGGATGGATGAAGAACTGTCCGCGGTCTTTCAATTTATCCATGCTGTAGGCCGTGGAAGTGCCTTTTTCCTTGCTGATGAGCACGCCGTTGATGCGTCCGGGCATAGAACCTTTCCAGGGTGCGTATTCCTTGAAGCGGTGCGCCATGATGGCTTCACCTTGCGTGGCGGTCAGCATCTGGTTGCGCAAACCAATCAGGCCGCGGGAAGGAATGTCGAATTCCAGGCGCACGAAATCGCCTTTGGGCTGCATGCTCAGCATCTCGCCTTTGCGCTGGCTCACGGCTTCAATCACCTTGCCGCTGTGGTGTTCGGGTACGTCCACGGTAAGGGTTTCAACGGGTTCATGCATTTCTCCGTTGATTTCCTTCACCAGTACGCGGGGCTGTCCGAGCTGCAGTTCATAACCCTCGCGGCGCATGGTTTCAACCAAAATGCCGAGGTGCAGAATCCCACGACCGAACACCATGAAGGAGTCCGCGCTGTCTGTAGGTTTCAGGCGCATGGCCAGGTTCTTCTCGGTTTCTTTCTCCAGACGGTCGCGCAGGTGACGGCTGGTCACGAATTTGCCTTCTTTTCCGAAGAAAGGGGAGTTGTTGATGGTAAACACCATGCTCATGGTGGGCTCATCAATGTTGATGGGCGGCATGGCCTGTGGGTTTTCAGGATCAGAAACGGTATCGCCGATTTCGAATTGCTCCAGACCGGTCAGCGCGCAGATGTCGCCGGCATTCACTTCAGCCACCTTGCGGCGGCCCAGTCCTTCGAATACAAACAGTTCGCGGATGCGGTGTTTCTGGATGCTGCCGTCGCGCTTGATGAGGCTCACGGGCATATTCTCTTTCAGCGTGCCCTGATGCACCCTTCCGATGGCAATACGGCCGGTATAGCTGCTGTAATCCAGACTGGTGATTTGCAATTGCGGTGCGCCTTCGCGAATCACCGGAGCAGGAATTTCTTTCAGGATGGTGTCGAGCAGGTAGCTCACATCTTCCGTGGGCTTCTTCCAGTCGGGGCCGTACCAGCCCTGCTTGCCGCTGCCGTAGATGGTCGGGAAATCCAGTTGCTCTTCGGTGGCGCCGAGGTTAAAGAAGAGGTCGAACACATCGTCGTGGGTTTTGTCGGGATCGCAGTTGGGCTTGTCCACCTTGTTGATCACCAGCACCGGCTTCTTGCCCAACTGCAGTGCTTTTTGCAGTACGAAACGGGTTTGGGGCATGGGACCTTCAAAGGCGTCCACCAGCAGCAAAACGCCGTCGGCCATGTTGAGCACGCGCTCCACTTCGCCACCGAAATCGGCGTGACCGGGCGTGTCAATGATGTTGATTTTATGGCCTTTCCATTCAATGCTTACGTTCTTGGCCAGGATGGTGATGCCGCGTTCGCGCTCCAGGTCGTTGTTGTCGAGGATGAGTTCGCCGGCTTCCTGGTTTTCACGGAAAATGCGGGAATGCAGCAGCATTTTGTCCACCAGCGTGGTTTTTCCGTGGTCAACGTGGGCAATGATGGCAATGTTACGAAGGTTCATTCGGGGTAGTAAAAAAGTTCGCGAAATTACGCTAATTCAGCGGCATTTCACTATGAAGCGAGTATTGTTTTTTTGTGAAGGAAGAAGGAGCCTTGCTTTGCCTATCTTTGCCTACAGCTCTTGAAATTCGACGATTTTCCATTTACCGATGAACTGCTCGATGGCCTTTATGCCATGGGCTTTGAACAGGCAACACCCATCCAGGAACAAGCCATTCCCATTATTCTTGAAGGCCGCGATATTATTGGTTGCGCACAAACAGGCACAGGCAAAACAGCGGCCTTTCTGTTGCCGGTACTGGACGACTTGGTTCTGGAACCTGCCGACCACATCACCACGCTCATCTTGGTTCCCACCCGCGAGCTGGCACTGCAAATAGATCAGGCCCTGCAAGGGTTTTCCTACTACACGCCCGTCAGTGCACTGCCGATTTATGGCGGTACCGACGGACTTGCTTTTGAACGCGAAAAGAAAGCACTGAGCCAGGGCGCCAACATCATCATTGCCACACCCGGCCGTTTGCTCGCCCACATGAACATGGGCTATGTGAACTTCAAAAACCTAAGGCACCTCATCCTCGATGAAGCCGACCGGATGTTGCACATGGGATTCATTTTCGACATTCAGAAAATCGTATCCTTTCTGCCCAAGCAACGGCAAACGCTGATGTTTTCAGCCACCATGTCCCCCAAAATCCGCGATCTGGCCAAAAAACTCCTGCACCATCCGGCAGAAATCAGCCTGGCCGTATCCAAGCCTGCCGAGCGCGTGAAGCAAAGTGTTTACCTTGTGGAAGACAGCAGCAAGAACGCGTTGGTGCGCAACATCGTTCAGAAGCGGGAAGGAGTAAGCACCATCATCTTCGCCGGCACCAAACAAAAAGTGAAAGATCTGGAACGGGAACTTCGCCGCTCCGGGTTGTCGGTGGCCTGCATCCATTCAGACCTGGAACAGGCACAACGCGAGGAAGTGTTGCGCGGATTCCGCAGCAAGCGGGTGCCGGTTTTGGTCGCTACAGACATCCTCAGCCGCGGTATTGACATCGACGATATTGGCCTGGTGATCAATTACGATGTGCCGCGCGATGGCGAAGATTACGTGCACCGCATCGGCCGCACGGCCCGTGCGGAATCTGAAGGTGAGGCCATCACCCTGGTGAATGGTCCGGACCGCAGGAAGCTGAAGCGCATCGAAGAACTCATCGAATCGCCCATCAACGAAGTTCCATTGCCCGAGGGCATTCAGCCGGGGATTACCGAAAAGAAAACGGGACTAGACCGACACGGCAAACCAGGAAGGCATTCCGGCAGGTCCGGTAAAGGCCACAGCCCAAAGGGCAAGCCCCGGGGTTAAGTCCCGTCAGGCCGCCTGCGTGCGCCTTCGCGGGTATGCAGTTGCAAAATCCGAAGTTGTTCTTTCTGAACCAGCAGATCCTTCCGCAAAGCCCACAGCGGATCGGTATGTGCGCGCGGTGCCTTCTCCGGAGGAAATAGGGGGTGTGGATAGTCTGTTCCGGGTTTGAAATGATACAGCTGTGCTTCCATGTCGTTCAACAGCCAGGGACGATGTACCAAGTTTAACGGCAAGCCGCGCAGCTCGGCCACCCAGCTAAGAATGAACCTTCCTTCCGGGTCATGGCTCAGCGCATTCTTCACCGGATTGTACACACGCAGGGTATGAATGCCCGTGGTTCCGGCCTGCATCTGAAACTGCGGATAATGGATGCCCGGCTCGTAATCGAGGAACAAACGCGCAAGGTGATAGGCACCGGCGCGCCAGTCGTAGCCCATGTGGTGGCACAATACCGAAACCAGCATGGCGCGCATGCGGAAATTGATCCAGCCTGTGGCCTGCAAACAGCGCATGGAAGCATCCACCAGTGGAATTCCCGTGCGCCCTTCCATCCAGGCTTGCAGCATTTCCGGGTCATTGTTTCGCTCCAAGCCCTCGTAGCCGGCGTTGATGTGCTCGGTTTCGTAGCGGCATTCATTCTCGAATTTCTGGATGAAGTGGCAGCGCCATTTCAGGCGTTCCAGAAAGCTTTGCCAGGGCTGTTTTTGTCCGGTTTTCAGGATGTTCTGCCGGGTGAATTGGTACACCTGCCGGCTTGATAAATTTCCCCAGGCCAGATACGGCGACAGGCGACTGCAGGCTCGGCGGCTTTCCAGCGGTTTGGAGATGGCGCGCCGGTAATCGCGGCCTCGGCCACGAAAGAAATCCGTTAAGTAGCGGATGGCCATGATTTCGCCACCGGGCTGCAGGCCTTCCACCGCGCGAAGCCAGGTGGTTTTTTGTTCCTCGCTCAGGAGCAGCTGCTCCGGAATGGCCAGCGGTTCTGCCACGCGGTAGCTGTTTTGTACTTGTGGTGCATGCATGGTGGCAAACCAGGCAGCGTCCCAGCCTGCGCGGTTTTTGATGCCGCGTTGGATGCCATCGCGCGGGAATTCCGTCCAGCCAATATTCCGTTCCTGGAACCAGCACTTCATGCGGCGGTCGCGATCCCAGGTGATCTGAGTACCCGATTCGGAATAACTGAACACCGTTTCTATTTTGTACAGGGTAGCTAATGCCGCAAACACCTGCTCCGCTTCGGCATGGAACACGGCCACTTCCTGTCTGATACCTTGCCATTGGCGGTTCATTGCGGCAATAGATTGCAAGCAAAAACCGTGATGTCGTGGAGCTGCATCGGGGTGGGCGAGGAGGGAAGGCTCAAAAATCCAGATGGCCAGCCAGGGTTTACCCGACGATTCAGCCGCCGCCAACGCCGCATGGTCTTGCGTGCGCAGGTCGCGCTTCAGCCAAACAATCTGGATTTCCCGCCTTTCGTCCGGCATACCGGAGTGTAACACCTGAAGGACCCTGCCGGTTCATTCATGGATGCGCTCCAAGGGAAATCGGCCGGCAAGGATTTTTGGTCATTTTTCTAAATAGATTGTTTAAATCACGCCTTTTTCTGTGTAATGTATTCATAATCAATTGATTAGAAGAAAAAACTTGTATTAGCTTTTATATTCCAAAAATGCCTAAGGAAACCAATAGTTTCTAAATGTACGAAATATGTGCTTTTGATACTGCTTTAATGTTATTTAATTACCCAAAAAATACTGTTTAATTTGTGCCCTCAAGGTTTTTGATTTATGAATAAAGGTTTAGATGCACACAAGCGGATTGGAAAGAATTTAAGGACTTTTAGGGAGTTTCGTGGGTTGAAACAAGGTTATGTAGCCGGCCTGCTGGGCATCACACCCAATGGATATGGGAAAATGGAACGGGGGGAATCTACTATTTCCATAGACCGTCTGGAAATGATTGCACGCATTTATGGTGTGGACGTGTCGGTGCTGTTGCATCTTGACTCCAACCCATCTTCACCGGCGGAAATGGTTCCTCAAACCGAGCTGGCACGAAAAGATGAAGCGTTCAAACAGGAGTTGTCCGGAATCCGCAATGAAGTGGTTGCGCTTCAGGAAAAAGTGTTGCACCACAGCAAGTTGCTGGAACAACTGTTGCATCAAATGGGTTGAACCAATAGGCGTTTAGGTTCAATCTTTCCCCCAAACATCTTCTATAATTTCCAGGGCCTGTGGCACTTCGGTGACAGGTTCCATACAGGCTTTGTCGAAACACAGATAGATTTGGTTTTGTTCGATATTTTTATCTTTTACTATGGGCAAGGTTGAAGCAGCATCTGCATGTGCCAGCACCATGCATGTAGGCAAATGCGCGTGGATGGACTGCAGGTTTTTCAGGGCATCAGGTCCGCAAATTTCGGTTTGCAATGTCTGGTAAGCTTCGTTCAGGGCGAGTTGGGCCCAGCCACTGTACCAACCCGGATATTTCTTCACCTGTCCGCGAACGGCATTCAGCATCTGATGACTCATACCGAGGTATGCTTCTTCCAAAAACAAATAGCCCAATTTCAAAAGCGATCTGGCCATGATGGAATTGGCCGAATCAATCACGTCATCGGTGAGGTCGGTTTTGCGCACCACCAGGGCCGGGTCGGAAGCAGCCGTGAAGTAGAACAAGCCCCGGTCTGCATCATAAAACTCACTGATGCAATGGTCGGTAAGGCTTTTGGCTTCATGCAGGAAACGTTCATCCGCGCCGTGCTCATAAAGCCTGATCAAACCGGCAATCACGCAGGCATAGTCTTCCAGAAACGCATTGATGGCCGGTGTTCCGTATTGAAAGGTACGGTATAAGCCCGAACCATTCCTGCATCGCTCCAGAATGAAATTGGCCAGTCGTTCGGCTTTTTCGGTATATGCTTGGTCGTTCAGGTAGGCTCCGGCATCGGCCAGGGCGCCAATCATTAAACCGTTCCAGGCGGTAATGACTTTATCGTCGAGGCCCGGTTTTTCGCGTTTTTCCTGAGCAGCGAATAATTGTTCCCGGACGCGTTTCAAGGTGCTGAAATAGGTTTCGCCGCTGATGTTGAGTATTTGGGTCCACTCTGCGGGCGACTGCCGCTTGTGGAGGATGTTCAGTCCGTGTTCCCAGTTGCCTTCTTTTTTGGTGTGGAATACCTGTTGGGCAAAGGCATAATCGTCACCCAGAATCTGCCTGAGTTCTTCGTCGGTCCAAACATAATAACGACCTTCTATGCCTTCACTGTCGGCATCCAAGGCAGCCATAAAAGCGCCTTCGGGCGTTTCGAGTTCCCGAAAGCAAAAGGCCAGGGTTTCCCGCACCACTTCTTCATACACATAGGCGCCTGTGATGGAGAAGGCCCTGCTGTACAAAGCAACCAGCTGTGCGTTGTCGTAGAGCATTTTTTCGAAGTGCGGCGCAAACCAATATGGATCTGTGCTGTACCTGCTGAAGCCGCCGCGAACCTGGTCGTAAATGCCACCAGAAGCCATTTTCAAAAGCGACAGGTTGGTGAAGTCCAGGGCCTCGCGATGTCCGGTGATTTGGTGCAGGTTTAACAGGAACTCGTATTGATTGGGCAGCGGGAACTTGGGCGAACGGTTGGGGCCGCCTTCCTTCCAGTCAAATTGGGCCGCCATGGTTTCATAAAGTTCCTGAATGTCCGCACGGGTAAAACGCGAACCCTCGGGATGTTGTTCAATCAGTTCCATCTTCTGCATGCCTTCAATGAGGGCTGCTGCATAGGAGCTGGTCTTTTCGGGATCCTGCTGCCACAAGCCTTGAAGCTGCAACAACACTTGCTTCCAGGCGGCGTTGGGGAAATAGGTTCCGCCGTGAATGGGACGACCATCGGGCAGGCAGAAGATGTTCAGTGGCCAGCCGCCCCGGCCGGTAATCAGCTGGCATGCATCCATGTACACGGCATCCACGTCAGGCCGCTCTTCACGATCTACCTTGATGTTTACGAAGAAGCGGTTCATCAGTTCGGCAGTTTCATGGTCTTCGAAACTTTCCCGTTCCATCACATGACACCAGTGGCAGGCGCTGTACCCAACGCTCACCAAAACCAGTTTATGCTCGCTTCTCGCCTGTTCCCAGGCGACTTCGCTCCATTCTTGCCAGGCAACAGGGTTGTAGGCATGTTGACGTAAATATGGGCTTCGGGCCTGAAGCAGGCTGTTCGGTTGTTTGTCGGTATTCAAGATGTAATGATAACATCTTCCTTTTGGAATTGGTTTCACAAGAAGTCCTGGCGTTTCATTCCGAAGCATCTCAACGGCTATTTCGCTTTAATTTGCGGTTCACATGGAAAAGGGTGCGCTGTTGTTGAAAGGAGAAAGTGGTTTTGTGACCCGTCTGTATCCGTTCATCGCAGTGGCGGTCATCTTGTGGATTTTCAGCGCGATTGCATACAACCTGGCAGCGCCGGAATCGCATTGGATCATAGACGCTTTAGTGCTGGTTACCGCAGCGGCAACCATGTATCTCGGGACCAAAAACTGGGTTCATACCTACGTTTATGAAAACGGTATCGAACTCCTGCATCCCTTCACGCGGCGCAGGGAGTTTCGCAGCTTTGCCTCCGTCATGAACCTGGAAACCAAGCGCATCAACATCAGCACGCGCTACAACCGCGCCAACTATGTGGACGCTTTATCTGTTTCCTATGATGATGGCACGCAACGGGAATTTTCCAGTATGGAACTCGATAATTTTTATGAATTCAGAAATCTATGCATGCATCAATGCCAAGCCCGGGGAAAATGGATTTTAGATTGATTTTATTGAACCTGCTTTTTTGTGGTTACTGCACCGCCATACAGGCGCAGGATACGGCAGGACGTTATCGGATCAGCAACCCGGAGGCATTGGCCGATTCGGTGATCATGTGCTTGGAAAAGGCGAAAAAACCGGAGGTGCTGAAACCCTTTTTCCCGCCTATAGGTGTATTCATTCTTGCGGCAGATTCGGTAAAGGCCGGGCAGAATCAGCAGATGCTCGTGGCGCGTTATCAGGCTTCCTGGTCCCGTTTGCGTCGCGATTTTAAACGGTTTAAAAAGCTGATGCAGGAACAGCGGCTCAGCTTTCGCAGTGCCACCCGAGACACGTCATACCTGCGCATTACCGAGCCCGACGCGAAACCGCTTTACGCTTATGTGTATCAGGAATATACGCGCAAGAAGAAGCGTTTTCTGGTACGTTTTGTGGCCGTGAGGCTTTCGGGGTACTGGTATTTGTTTTCCGACCTTCAGCTGCGGGAACCGGATTAAGGTCTGCGCACAAAACTCAGGATGTTCTTCCCGGCATCATGGAGCAAGTAAAGACTTTAGTTGTCGTCAAAATGAAACCGACATTGGATGATGGTGCAACGCTGACCCCTGTCCTTGTTTCCGATGATGCGGTAAACCAAAAGATGTTCAGCGCTGATACGCCTGCACCAACAACCTTGTAGTGAAAATTTAAGAGGCTCCGGTTTCCCAATGCCTTTGAAAGGGTCTTTTTTGATGGCTGTAAGCAGTTCCCTGATTTTTGAAACAATGTCCCACATCTGTCCAAAATAATTTTTAGTCACTATTTGGTGTAGAGACCTGCCTTTGAATTGAAGAATCATTCCAAAATAGTGACAACCTTAAACGTCTTAATGTAACGCCCCGCTGAATGCGGGGCTTAACTAAATTTATGGCACCTAAATGTCGCAAGCTATTACCAACAACCGGGTGTTTGTCCAGAACCATTTTTATACATTCCACCAACTTCAACTCAGCTACGCCGCAAAAGGACCGGCCTCAAATGATGGGAGGCGGTAAATGCCGCAAGAAGCCGCTAAATGCCAAGGAAGCTCCGAGCTTGCGAGGAGATCACCG
>CAZPHB010000037.1:0-8088 GCA_964586595.1 uncultured Flavobacteriaceae bacterium
ATTGCTGTCATCCTGAGCTTGCCGAAGGATGGTTCGACGGGGCTCACCATGACAATTGCTGTCATCCTGAGCTTGCCGAAGGATGGTTCGACGGGGCACACCATGACAATTGCTGTCATCCTGATCTTGCCATGAGCGCAGTCGAATGGAAGGACGAGATAACTTAATACTGTAACAAATAACCGTTTGTCATACGGCTATTTTTTATAAGCCATCCGAGTATTGTATAACATGTCACACAAAGAATACTTCGTATATATACTCCGCTGTTCTGATGGTAGTTATTACACTGGAATTACATCAAAACTTCAGGATAGAATATTTCAACATCAATCTGCTGAAGATAGAAGTTGTTACACAAGTAATAAACTACCGGTTGAACTGGTTTATTTTGAGGTGTTTCAAATGGTACAAAGGGCCATTTCCAGGGAAAAACAAATAAAAGGCTGGTCAAGGGCAAAAAAGGAAGCGCTGATTTCTGGGGATTATTTGAAACTACAAGCGCTTGCTGAATCTAAAAAAAGGAGTGAATAATGGTTTGTGGTTCGTGGTTCGACAAGCTCACCATGACATCACCTGTCATCCTGAGCAGCTTGCCATGAGCGCAGTCGAATGGAAGGACATCCTGCTCGGTTCGTGGTTCGTGGTTCGACAAGCTCACCATGACAGGCTCCCCATGACAAGCTCACCGCGACAACATTTGTCATCCTGAGCTTGCCGAAGGATGGTTCGACGGGGCACACCATGACAATTGCTGTCATCCTGAGCTTGCCGAAGGATGGTTCGACGGGGCTCACCATGACAAGCTCACCATGACAATGTTCACGGAAACTTCGGAAACTTCTGAAAATCAGGTTTCCGCTTTTCCAAAAAGGCATTTTTTCCTTCCTGAGCTTCTTCCATCAGGTAGAACATCAGGGTGGCATCGCCGCTGAATTCCATCATGCCTACCTGTCCGTCGAGTTCGGCGTTGAACGCGCGTTTCAGCATGCGGATGGCCATAGGGCTGCGTTCCATGATGGTTTTGCACCAGTCCACGGTTTCGTCTTCGAGGCGCTCCAGAGGCACCACTTTATTCACCAGGCCCATCTGCTCGGCGTCGGCAGCGCTGTACTGACGGCAGAGGAACCAGATTTCACGCGCTTTCTTTTGCCCTACGTGGCGGGCAAGGTAGCTAGCACCGAGGCCACCGTCAAAGCTGCCTACCTTGGGGCCGGTTTGTCCGAAGATGGCGTTTTCTGAGGCGATGGAAAGGTCGCATACCACGTGCAGCACGTGGCCGCCGCCGATGGCGTAGCCGTTCACCATGGCAATGACCGGTTTCGGGAGGCTGCGGATTTTCTTGTGCAGATCCAGCACATTGAGGCGGGGGATGCCGTGTTCGTCCACGTAGCCGCCGATGCCCTTCACGTTCTGGTCGCCGCCGCTGCAAAAGGCTTTATCGCCCGTGCCGGTGAGGATCACCACGCCCAGGTCGGTGCGCTCGCGGCAGATGTCGAAGGCGTCGAGCAGTTCCTTCACCGTCTGGGGACGGAAGGCGTTATACACTTTGGGTCGGTTGATGCTCACTTTGGCGATGCCTTCCCATTCTTCAAACAGGATGTCTTCGTATTGCTTGATGCTTTTCCAGTTCCGCATGCTCATAAAAGGCTGCAAAGGTAATAAGCAATCAGCGCCCGGAATTGTTTATCCAAACACCGCCGAGCCAATCCGCACCATCGTGCTGCCGTGCTCCACGGCGATGCGGTAGTCAGAACTCATGCCGATGGACAATTCCCGGAAGCCGGGGTTATTGCGGAAGGGGCCGGACCGGAGCGTGTCGAACAGGTTTTTAACGCGGCCAAACTCTTCGTGGATGCGCGTTTCGTCTGGCGTATTGCTCGCCATGGCCATCAGTCCGCAGAGCGCCACGCCAGGATAATCCTCCGCTCGATATGACTGACAAAATTCCTGGAGTTCTGCCTCGCTGAAACCGAATTTGGTTTCTTCCACAGCCACATGCTCCTGCAACAAACAGGGAATGTTGCGCCCGTGTTTCTCGGCCTGCCGGCTGATTTCCCGCAGCAACTCCGCGCTGTCCACCGCATGGATCATGGCGATGAAGGGCGCGATGTACTTCACCTTGTTCCGCTGCAGGTGGCCGATCAGGTGCCATTCGATGTCGTCCGGAAGCTGTTCCCGCCGTTCCAGCAAAGCCTGCACCCGGTTTTCGGCAAACACCCGTTGTCCAGCCTCGTACACCGCCATGATTTCTTCAGGGGTTCGGTATTTCGAAACCACCACCAGGCGACAGGCGCCGCCCAGTTCGCTTTGGATGCGTTTGAGGTTTTCGCTGATGCCTGTCATAACTTTGCAAAGATGATGCTCCGACCTGTGGTTTTATTCAGCCTCTTCACGCTTTTTGCCTGCAATTTGGGCGGGCGCAAGGTTTTGCCCCAGGAAAAAATGGTGGAATTGCTCACCGACATCGCCATCGTGGAGGCGGGCAACGGCCTCGATTCCAACATCGCATCCTACAAACCCTCGCAGTGGAAAGGCGATTACGCCTTCGTGTTCCGCAAATACGGCGCCGACGACAGCCTCTTCCGCAGCAGCTACCGCTACTATTTCAACCGCCCGGAACAATTCTCCAAAATCATGGAACAGGTGATCACCAACCTCCAAAGCCGGGAAGCCAACCAAGTAAAAGCCAAGCCTTGATTTTTCCCGAAGACCTGGAACGCAAGCTTGGATTTGACCGAATCCGTGCCATACTGGTTGATTGCTGCACCTCCCGGCACAGCGCTGATTTGGCCCGGGAAACTGCGCTATCCTTTGCTCAGGAAGATCTCGAGGCACATTTTCAGTTGTTGGGTGAATTTTTTGAACTGGGGAAAAGACATCCGTCCTGGCCGGCGCCCCGCTCCATGCCTGACGTGCGGGCACTCTGTCATTACCTGTCCATCCCCGGTTCCTGTCCGGAGGAAGAACAGCTTCAAGAGTTGCGCATGCACCTCCTCCAAGCCGACAAGCTGCGCGTTTTTCTGGAGAAGCATCAAGTTTATTATCCGCTGCTCCATGAAGCCTGTGGCGTGTTGATGCCCGTAAAGGAACCGCTGGCGCATATCCAGGCTGTATTGTATCCCCACGGCGTGCTGCGCGAAAATGCCAGCGCCCTCTATGGAAAACTCGGCAAGCAAGTCGCCGAGCTGGAACAGGAAGTGCGCCGCATCACCCTGGGCGTATTCCAGTGGGCGAAGAACGAAGGACTCACTGCCGAAACGGAAATCACCGTCCGCGAAGAGCGCTTGGTGATTCCCCTGCTGGCAGAGCATAAAAAACGGGTGGACGGCCTGGTACACGACATCTCCGCACGGGGGCGCATCCTCTATGTAGAACCTGCCGCCGCTTTTGAAGCCAACAACAGACTTAAGCAAGTATATCTGGATCGCCGGCGCGAGAAGGAACGCATCCTGCGTGAAACGGCAGACAAGGTACGGCCCTTTCTTCCAGGTGTGGAAGAGATTGCCTTGCTGCACGCCCGACTGGATGTATTGTCGGCCCACGAAGCCCTGGCCGGGAAACTGCATGCCGGCATTCCGCAGTTTACCACACAGCCGGTGCTGAAGTTGGCAGAAGCCCGGCATCCACTGCTGATGCTTCGCTCCGAAAAACCCTTGGAACAGGTAGTTCCCGTAGATGTTTTCCTGGATGAAAAAAGCCGCATGCTCATCATCTCCGGTCCGAATGCCGGCGGGAAATCCATTGCCCTGAAAACCATCATGCTCTTGCAGTACATGGTGCAGTGCGGCCTGCCCGTACCGGCCGATCAATCCAGCCGCTTCCCGGTGTTCCGCAAGCTGTTGCTGAATCTGGGTGACGACCAGAGCATTGACAACGATTTAAGTACCTACAGCGCCCACCTCCGAGCCATGAACCGCTTCCTTCAGGAAGCAGATGAACATACCCTTTTGGCCATTGACGAATTGGGCACAGGTACCGATCCTCAAATCGGGGGATTTTTGTCAGAAGCGGTGCTGGAACAACTGCTGGCATCCGGTGCCATGGCCGTGGTCACCACCCACTTCGGCAACCTGAAAACCTTCGCCGAGCGACACTCCGGTGTGCAGAACGCGGCCATGGCCTATGACGTGCAGGAGCTGAAACCCCTGTACCGGCTGGTTCCCGGCAAGCCCGGAAGCTCCTTTGCCCTGGAATTGGCCCGGAAAACCGGCATGCCTCCGGCAGTGCTGGATCGCACCCGCGCCTTAGGTGCCGGCACCATGGGCAATATGGAAGAACTGCTGCTGCAACTGGAACAGGAACGCAACCGCTTTCAGAAGCAATCAGAGCGCCTCAGCGAGAAAGAAGCCCTGGCCGACAAGCTCAGTAAGGATTACGCACAGCTCAAAGACAAGCTGGAGGCCAAGCGACAAGCCATCATGGAGGCTGCGCGCAAAGACGCTGCCGCCCTCCTGGAACAAACCAACCGACAGATCGAACAAACCATACGGCTGATCAAGGAAACCCGCGCCGACAAAGAGCAAACCGTCAAGGCCCGCAAAGCCCTGGACCAGTTGCGCACCGAGGTACAGCCGAAAAAGCCGCAGGAAAAACCCAAGCCTGCCGCCAAGCCTTTAAAAGCCGAACATTTGCTGCCCGGCATGAAGGTGCTGATGGCCGGCACCGATACCCGTGGCGAGCTGATCGAGGTGAAGAAAGACAAAGCCTACGTGGCCTTCGGACTGGTGAAAACCTGGGTGCCCCTGGCGCAACTCAGCGAAGCTGAGCCGGTTCAGCAGCCACAGCACACCCGCAAATCCGGGCTGGGTATGGATTGGGTGAGCCGACACAGCAACTTCGCTGCTGAACTCGACCTGCGGGGCGCCAGGGGCGAAGAAGCCCTTGCCACCTTCTCCAAATGGCTCGACGAAGCATACGCCCTCGGCCAGCTCCAGCTCCGCGTCATCCACGGCCGCGGCGACGGCATCCTGCGGAAACTGCTCCGCGAACACATGAAATCACTGCCGTTCATCAAAGAGTACAAGTCCGAACATGCCGACCTGGGCGGTGATGGCGCTACCATCATCTATCTTCGTTGACATGCGCCTCCGGAAATTCCTCGGAAACTTCATGCTACTGATTCTGGTGCAGCCCCTGCATGCCCAGTGGACGGACATAGAAGAATCGTCCGCAGTACCCGCAGACACGCTCCCGGCCTTCTTCTCCCGCATCGCCTACTTTCAGGTGAGTTTGGGGTTTCCGGCCTCGGGCAGCGGACAGGCACTCGAAACCCAATTGCGCAATGCCGGCTTCACCCGTCCGGGCTACAACTTTGGCACCGGAAGAACCATGAGCTATCCGCGCACCACCGGCAGCGGCTGGATTCAGTTTGATGTCGGCGCCAGGTTCAGCGAAAAATTCAGTCCCGGAATTCAATTTGGCACCTCCAACAACCAGACAGCCCAGGGCAATATGGACAGCAGCGCCATCCCGCAGCTCATGGTGCTGAAGCTGAGTCAGGTCTATGCCGTGCCTTACCTGCGCTTCAGCCGTGGCCGCGGACTCCTGCAATACAAACTGGGCCTCGGCATCCACCGCGTGCAGTTTTCCAGCCCCGTGAGCGGCATCGTCAACCGCGGTCCGGAGCGCAGCACCCGACTGGGATTCATGGCCGGCGCGGGATTACGCGTGTTCAGCCGCGGAAATACCGCCCTGCGTTTCGTTACTGAAGTTCATCTGCTAGGCGCCATGAACGCAGGGCCGCTCAACCTTGGCCCCGGATTGGCCGGAAATGACCAAGAAATCAACTTCCCGCGTTTCAGCCTGCCGCTCAGCCACGCCAACATCGGCCTGCGCCTGGATTTCGGACAACCTTAAACTCCGGTTTCCTCAGGGAATATCCATCCACTTGTGGGTTTGCAGCGAAACCCGCCAGCGCGGATGCGCCTTCACGTAGTCAATGATGAGCGGCGTCATCGCTTCAGATTTATCCCATTCGGGTTGTAAAAGCAGCAGACAGTCATCCATGCAGAACGCGGCATGCTGTTCTGCCCAGTCGAAATCGCTTTTGTTGAACACAATCACCTTCAACTCGTCGGCCTGCGCACAAACCGAAGGCAGCGGCTGTTTGAACTTCTTTGGAGACACCGTGATCCAGTCGAACGAGCCGAGCAGGGGATAAGCGCCCGAAGTTTCAATATGCACGCGGAAGCCCAGCCGGTGCAGGGCGTCGCATAATGGATTCAAATCGTAGATGGCAGGCTCGCCGCCGGTAATCACCGCAATGCGTGCAGGATGCGCCGCCGCGGCGGCAACGATGTCTTCCACCGGAATGCGCGGATGTTGTTCCGCGTCCCAGCTTTCCTTCACATCACACCACACACAGCCCACGTCGCAGCCCGCCAGACGGATGAAGTAGGCGGCCTGTCCGCTGAACGCACCTTCGCCCTGCAGCGTGTAAAACTGTTCCATGAGCGGGAGGGAAGCGGGCGGAAAATGACTCATGCTTCAGGCAAGATTTGATTGGAGTTGTACCTGAAGTTTGCGCGCCTTCATGGTATTCATCAGCAGGCCGGCGATGGTCATGGGGCCAACACCACCCGGAACGGGCGTGATGGCTTCCACCAGCGGGGAAACGGCGTCGAAATCCACGTCGCCCAGCAGGCGGTAGCCGGATTTCAGCTCGGGTGCATCCACGCGGGTGATGCCCACATCCACCACCACGGCGCCGGGCTTGACCATATCTGCTGTGACGAACCTCGGACGGCCCAAAGCGGCGACCAGTATGTCTGCGGAACGGGTATGCGTGGCCAGATCGCGGGTTTTGCTGTGGCAGAGTGTGACGGTGGCGTTTCCGGTTTTGTCGGGCAGCGAGAGCAGGATGCTCAGGGGCCGACCCACAATATTGCTGCGGCCCACCACCACGCAGTGTTTGCCTGTGGTTTCCATGCCGAAATGCTGTAAAAGCAGCAGGATGCCCAGGGGCGTGGCGGGAATGAAATCGGGATTTCCTTTGGCCAGTTTGCCGATGTTGCGGTCGTGGAAGCCGTCCACATCTTTTTCCGGGGCGATGGCGTCCATCACGGCGCGTTCGCTGATGTGTGCCGGCAGCGGCAGCTGCACAATCAGTCCGTCGATATCGGGGTTGTTGTTGATGGCCTGAATTTCTTCCAGCAGTTCGGCTTCGCTGATGGTTTCAGGAAGACGAATCACGCTGCTGAAGAAGCCGGCAGCGTCGCAGGCCTTTTTCTTGGCGAACACATAGGTTTCGCTGGCACCGTCGTTGCCCACCAGGATGGCGGCCAGATGCGGAGGCCTGAGTCCTTGTTCGGCAAGCAGCTGAACTTCCTGCTGCAACTTGCCGCGTAAGGCTGTTGCTGCTGCTTTTCCGTCCAAAATCAAAGGCATGGCGCAAAGGTACAAAGGGAATCGAAGCCCGCTGCGTATTTTTGCCCCGATGGCCAGGCGGTATTTGGGTTTTTCTTCGGCAATGGTGGCGCTGCTGTTACTTTTTGCCTGTAAGGACCGCATCGAAACGCCACCCGCCTTCAGCGGCCCGGAATACTTCAGCTACGACTCCGGTCAACTGCGTATTTATCAGGTGGATTCCTTCATCCACAGCCGACAAGCCGATTCCGTGCAATACCGCAGCATCCTGTTCCGTGAGCTGGCCACCGGCTGGATCCCCAACAACGACGGCAGCAAGAGCCTGCGTATGGAGCGCAGCATCTCCTCCGACACGGGCAAAACCTGGCAGATGAACAAAATCTTCTCCGTGCAGCCGCGCAGCACCCATGCCGAGTGGTGGGAAGACAACCGCCGCACGATTGTGCTGTCGTATCCCGTGCGCGAAAAGCGCAACTGGAACGGCAACGCCCTGAACAACCTCGACCCGCAGACGTTCACCTATGGCAGCATCCGCAGCGGCTACAACAACGGCTGGCTGAGCGCGGAGCGGGCCGTGCGCGTAAACCGACAGGCAGACAGCAATTTCCTATACCGCATCTCCGAATACGAGTGGTACGGCAAGGATTTGGGCCTCATGTACCGCGAATACGTGGACCTCATCAAACAACCCGGTGATCGCGTTGCGGATGGGGTGGAGGT
>CAZPHB010000038.1:0-7860 GCA_964586595.1 uncultured Flavobacteriaceae bacterium
GTTGGGCGTTGCATGCGTTTAGGCTGGAGGATGCGACCCGTCAAACGACGGGTCGTTGGGCGTTGCATGCGTTTAGGCTGGAGGATGCGACCCGTCAAACGACGGGTCGGGGGGCGCTGCATGCGTTTAGGCCGTGGAATTGTGGAGGATGCGACCCGTCAAACGACGGGTCGGGGGGGGGGGGCAATTATTTGAATATTATACGAAACAAGAGCGGATTATCCGATCCTGTCTGAATGGACCGGAATATCGGTGTTGCCGACTTTCACCGCAGCAAACTCACTTCGCCTTTTTCAAATACCCGATACCCGAAGCGGTTCTTGAGGCTTATGGTTACTACATAGACGCCTTCCGGAACGGTTTGCCCACGGTAGCGTCCGTCCCAGCCGTTCTTGTCGTCGCCTTCGAAAAGCAACTGGCCCCAACGGTTGTAGATGGCGAAGTTCATGGAAATGATTCCTTTGGCGTATGGAATATAGATATCGTTTAGTCCATCGCCGTTGGGTGTGAATGCATTGGGCAGGAAGAGGCGGTAGTTGGCTTCCATCCGCAAAATCTGTTCGCTCGTGTCGGCACAGCCTTCGGTATTCTGCACACGCAATCGGATGCGGTAGAAACCGGTATCTGCAAAGATGTACTCGGGGTTTGGAATGCTGCTGAAAGGAATTCCATCCAGTGCCCAGGCATACTGCGTGCCGGAGCGGGTTTCAGCCGGCTGGAAACGCACCTGCGGATTGTCGAGATCAGGCAGGCCGGGCGTCCAGGTAAACGCCGCATCAGGGCGCGGATGCACGAGCAGGTCAAGCACCTGCGTATCCGCACAGGCGAGGGCATCGCTGGCTACCAGCAGGATCCGGTATTGTCCGGAAGCAAAAGTCCGTGCTGTGCCCACCGGCCAGTTTTGGGAGCCGGTAAAAGCTGTGAAATTGTATGCGTCGGCCGTGACTGAAGCAGGCTGCAAGGTCAGGTTGTAGGGCGCGCAACTGGTATCATTGAATGGCCCGGTAGTAAAACGCGGTCTGGGCGAAACGAATAGGCGCACCGTATCTGAGGCTTCGCTGCAGGCATCTTCCAGCACGGCGGCATATACCCTCAGGCGGTTCGGGGCAATGGGAAGCACCGAATCGTTCGCCGCCAGTTCCTGCCCATTCTCAAACCAACGGTAGCGGTACGCAGCTTCTATTCCGCCTTTGGCCTGGAGGCGCAGGATGGTTCCGGTATCGAAACAGCGTGCATCGGCAGTACCGCTCAGGGTCAGGGGTGGCCTGACGCGAATGCGCACCCGCGCGGTGTCGTTGGGTCGGGTGCAACCATCCTTCAACATAATATACACATCGGCATCCTTGTAATAAGGACCATTGGCATAGGTATTTCCGTTCCCAACAACCTGAAGGCCATCGCTCCAACTGAATTGGCGGGTTGCGATGCGTCCGCCGCTTCCGGATGCGCGGAAATCCACCCTTCCGCCGTAACACAGTAAAGTATCGGCCGGCGGGCGAACAGAAAGTGTATCGAGCAGGCGGATCAACTGTGTCACGGAATCGCCGCCTGTGCTGCATCCGTCGCTGAGTGTGGCCGAGATTCGGTAACTGCGGTTGGCACCCATACCGTAACGCGCCTGACCAAAATAGAAGCGCAGTGAATCTGAAACTTCCTGTCCGTTGAGTTTCCAGCGCAGCCGGTGTGCTGCATTGTTGCCCCCGGCACTTTGGGGCTGTATCGTTATTCCCTGTCCGAAGCAGAGGTCCACGGAGTCGAAGCGAAGCGGATTCATGGTATCGCTGTTGAGCGAGAGCAACAGGTTCCGCCGCACCTTCACGCGGAATGAATCAGCGAGTACGCGGCCGAAGCAGCCATCGGCGAGGTTCACCTTCACCCAGTAATCTGCGTCCTGATTGCCGGCATTGGGCAAGGCGAAACGAAAGGTATCGCGGTTTCCTGCAAGGGATTGCTTCACGCGCCAGGTAAAGCTGTAATTCGCCGGCAGCCCTCCCCTGCCAAGCGCCTGCAACAAGCGCTGCTGACCATTGCAGAGGGTAAAATCCTTCGGCAACTGCAAGGCCAAAGTGTCGGGAGTAAATACGCGGAAGCTGAGCGTGTCGGGAATGCTGCATCCGTCGCGCACGATGGCCTGTAAGACAAAGCGATTCCCTGTATCGCTCGGATTGTAAAAACGTTCCGGTTCAAAGGTGAAATCCCGTTGTGTGGCGGCAGTGTTTCCGTTCACCTGCCAGAGCCAGCTTCGGGTATTGCTGCGCCCACCGGTCGCTGCAGCAGAAAGCGCCAATTGACGGTACAGGCAGATCAGCGTATCCGCGCGGTTCTTTTGGGCAAAACGCAGGGGCGGTCTGATGAAGACACTGTCTTCCAATACAAAAACAGGTGTGGTACAGTTGTCGTCCGATTCCAGACGGATCCTGACTTTCTCCAGCGCATTACCCCCACTGTGCAGGGTATCTGTGCGCAGGCTGAACACAGAATCGCGATCGGCGAAATTGCCGTTAATAAACCAGCGGTATTGACGCGCACGGCCGGGGTTGCCTCCTCCCGATTGCGAAGACCATGTTTTGATTTCACCATAGCACAGGGTATCGCTGCGGCTGAGGTTCCAGCTTCCGCTCAATGCCTGATAAGTTTGCACATCGAAGGTATGCTGCAGCAACTTTTGGGTACAGCGATCCTCCAGACTAAGCCCGATGCGGAAGTTCGCGTTGATGTTGAGGCGCAGGCTGTCGTTTTGGGAAAGCAGGTTGTTGTTTCCTGTGTTTACCCAACGCCAGCGCACAGAATCTCTATTCCCGCCTGCAAAAACAGCTTTAGCCTGGAATACATTGTTCAGGCATAGGGTGGTATCGGAAGGTTTTTGGGTGAAGGCAATGGCTGAAAAGTTGCGCAACCTGATGTGCAAGGTATCGGTTTTTGGGTGGCAGCCATCGCTCAGCGAGAGCACAATCAGCGTATCGCGGTCGAAGCGCAGCAACAGGGTATCGCGCAACACCCCGAGTGCACTCCTGCGCAGCAATCCGCCGCTGGCATTGCGCCATTCTGCGCGATAGCCGGATGGCAATCCATGCTGAAAGCTGGCGGGTATGAGCACCCGGGTTTGCAAGCACACGAAGGAATCACGTGTCAATCCGCTTCGCACGATTTCAGGACGGCTGCGCACATTCACGCGGATATCGGCTGTATCGGGTTTCCCGCAGCCGGATGAATCGGCGATGATGATGGTATAGGTGGTGGAAGTATCGGGCCAGACTTTCGGATTGCGTGCGAGTCGGTTATTCATCCGCACAGAAGGCGACCAGGTCCAGCGGGTACCGCCGAAGGTATTCAGCTGGAAGGTATCACCCAGGCAAATCGTGGTATCCCTGCCCGGGTCGGCCTTATCACGGCTGTAAATCAGGAGGCGCAGCGTGTCGAGGCGGAAAAAGCTCTGCACCACCGGCTTGGTGGAACGGATGCGGATGCGGTACAACGGTGAGGTGGGTACCCGCAACAGCGGAAGCCGGCCAGTGATGGTTCCGTCTTTATCGCTTTTCATTTGACCAAGCTCCCATTCCTTCCCTTCAAACCTTCCATTTTCATCGCTCAACTCAGCAATGAACACATTGGAAGTATCAAAAACGCCGGATTTGGTATAGGGTATTTTCAGCGAATCACCGGCACAATACGGCCCTGACTTCACGTCACCGCGCACGATGTTGTAATCGGTAATTCTCGCAAGGAAGGCATTGGCTGATGCGCGGCCACGAAGCGTAAAAGGATCCAGAAAAACAGAAGAACCGAACAAGCCGGTATAAACCATATCGCTGCCTTGGATCGTATTGATGATGGCCGGCTCCAGGGAAGGATTGTCGATGAACCACAGCATGTTGCCGAGGCGGTCAAATTTATAGAGCACGCATCGCACCAGTGATGGAGCGCGTTTGAAGAATCCACCCATGACCAGTGTATCGTTGGTATGTTGGAAACTACCGTAAATAAAATCTCCGGCAACGGACAGCCTGGTCCCAAACACAGTTCCTTCGTGGTGGTTGCTGGTGGCAAACCAACCAATGGTATCGAAAAAGCGTAGCTGAAAGACAAAATGGAACCTTCGTGTTTGACCTCTGTTCCGCCCTTGCACACGCATGGAAGTGCCGCAGAAAATCAACGAGTCACGGTTGGTGGTTCCTGAAACATAAAGTGTATTGCTGTCAACCGCCTCAATACCCGTGAACACAGCTGCATGAGCGGTGAGCATGGTGTTCAGCTTTTTGTGCAGGTTGCCGTTCGGGCGGTACCACAACAAGAAAGCCGGCGTTCCTGCAGTTCCGGTGGAGACCCCGAACAATGTTTTACCGCTCGTTCCTTTGAGGGAAAAGTACACCTGCTTGTCTTTATCAACGGCCAGGCCGCCCACGTCTGAAAAGTCGAGCGCATTGTAAAAATAATACCACAGCAGGCGCTGAGCATTGCTGCTGAATTTCACCAAGGCAATTTGAAAGCTGCTGGTAGTAACCGGAGAAAGTGAATCCTGTATGGCCGCGCCACCGGAAAATCCGTTCAGGTAGATGCTGGCATGGATGGCATCATCCGGCCCCAGCACCATGTTGTAGGCATTGGCGGTAGTGCCTGCCGTGGCAATTTCACGCGCAGCGGTAAAACGTCCTGCCGTATCCATAAATGCCACGAAAACCCCGCGCCCGCTGGTCAGGCTAATGCTGCCAAAGTCGATGGACGAGCCGATGTACTGACCAAACAATAAGATCTGGTTCCGGGAATTGATGGCAATGGTTTTGATGATTCCGTTGGCCGATTTGGAAAATTGCTGCGACCACAAATAATTGCCTGCAGCATCGTATTTGGCGATGAAAAAGGTCGGCTGCACCCCTGAGAAGAAGTACAGCGTATCCGTAGGAAAGTACAGAGAATCTTTGAACGTGCCTGCTACGTAAATATTTCCGACCCGGTCAACAGCTTTTGCGCTGATGTAAGAAGAGCCAGCCCGCGAGGTGGACAAAGGCACCGCCCAGGAGTGAAACTGGGCCTGAAGGGCCGTGGTTACACTGAGCGTAAGAAGCAGCAGGGTGCCGCGTAACATTCAGGTGTAACAAGAAAACAGGCCGGAAGTTCAGAATATGGTCCAAAGAAAAAATTTAAAGCAGCGTTTGAATTGGCTGATGGAAGATTCATTGCCCTGCTGTGACACTTCCCAAAAAGGACATTTCACGAAATGACCATATATACAAAAAGCGTACATTCGTTTCATGCAGGATTGGACGATTAATGCCGAAGGGAAATTATTCAAAAAGTTCAGCTTCCCAGACTTCAGCGCCTGTCTGGGTTTTATGGTGCGCGCAGGTATCATCATGGAACAGATGAACCACCACGCCGAATGGTTTAATGTGTACAACCGTCTTGAGGTATGGCTTTGTACCCACGATGCCGGGAACAGCATTACGGACAAAGACCGTCAGCTTGCGGAAAAACTAGACAAACTCTTTCTGAAAATGTATCCAAACTCATGAAAAAACTGCTGTTCATCTTTGGGATTTTTTCTGCGTCATTATTACCTGCTCAGACCAAATACTTTTACAAGAAAATGAGCGGTACCATCGGCACCAACATGGCTGTGGAGATGGATCTGAACCGGAATGATACGATGTGCAGTGGCTCTTACAAATACCTGCGCACCGATATTCCGATACGCATTTCAGGTCGTTTCCGGTCGGGAGGAAATGTGGTTCTGGAGGAATTAGACGAACAAACATCGCGGGTTACGGCGGTGTTTAAAGGAATCTGGACAGAACCGGGTACGTTCCGCGGCACCTGGACCAGCAAGGTGAATGGCAAATCCTATCCCTTTTCGCTGAAAGAAACGCGCAATGGTTTTGCGACCGCAAGCCTCCAGCATTTGGAAGGTACGGACTGCAGCTACCGAGAAAAAGTGCTTGCTGATCCTGCGCTGCGCGCAGAGGCCGGTTATCAAGATACCAGGTGTTCTGAATTTAACATTACTGCTTTAACCATTGGCGGCGGTAATCCCCTCATCGATGCCGAGATCAACCAGGCAATTGGCCAGAACGCATTTGGCTCAGAGGCATCCGGAACCTTAAGCGGTTATTTGCTCCAATTTCGCAAGCAGGCCGCGGAATATCCTTTAATCCGTGAGGTTTCTTGTTCTCTTGTTCGCAACGAGAAAAACCTGATTTCCGTGCAAGTGAGTGGATCGGGTTATGATGCCGGTGCCGCGCATGGCTTTTATGGTTTCTCCATGATGCATTTCAACCGCAACAGCGGCCACCTCTATCAGCTATCCGACTTGATTCCTGAAGGGTATCAACCCGTGTTGAACCGCATCGCCGAACGGCTGTTCCTGGAACAAAACGGGACCGATGGTTGGTTTTTTAAGCGCGGTGAATTCAGCGTGAATGAGAACTTCGACATTGCTCACGACGGCATCCGGTTTTATTATAACATCTACGAGATAGGCCCATACTCCTCTGGTATTTCTGAAGTATTTATTCCTTATAAAGAAATATCACACCTGGTGCCTGCGGAAGGTATGTTGCGGGATTTTATGAAGATCTAATGGGGTTCATTTAACTGGGGCCACAATGTTGCCGGACTTATTTTTGCTGCATCATGCCTGATGTAAGAATTAGTGTTATTGACCGCGAGGGGAAGGAACATCTGCTGGAAGCGCCCACAGACATGAACCTGAACCTGATGGAGGTTTGTCGCATGTATGAACTGCCGGTGGAAGGCCGCTGTGGTGGTATGGCGATGTGTGCCACTTGTCAGGTGTACGTGCTTAGCGAGCATGAACTCCCCGAGCCAGCCGATGGAGAATTGGCGATGCTGGATCAGGCGTTTTTTGTGGAAGAAAATAGTCGTTTGGGCTGTCAAATCCATATCCATCCTGAGCTGGAAGGGCTGCAGGTACGACTCGCGCCGGAAGGAAACTGAGCTGTCCTATCGTTCAGGAATGGGCATCGTGTAACCCTATCAAGAATTGATGGATTTGTTCTTATTTTACGTCGTGTTTATCCATTTATATTTTTCTTTATGTCTGTTACGCTTTCCAAAATTTACATCCACCTTGTTTTTACCGTGCGTTACCGCCGGCATCTGATTCGTGCTGAATGGGAAGAGGAGCTACACCGTTACATCACTGGAATTTTCCGCAACAAGGGGCAACAGATGCTGGCGATCAACGGCATGCCGGATCATCTGCACATCTTTTTTGTGATGCGGCCTGTGTGTGCTCTTGCTGATCTGGTTCGGGAGGTGAAGAAGGCTACTACTGTGTTTATCAATGAACGATATTACCCTGTTACGAAATTCAGATGGCAGGAAGGTTATGGGGCATTTTCCTACAGCAGCGCGCAGGTGGATGCGGTGATTCGCTATATCCGGAATCAAAAGGAGCACCATCGGAAGAAGTCGTTCAGGGAGGAGTTTCTGGAATTTCTGGAGTATTTTGAGGTTGCGTATTCCGAGGAGGAATTGTCGCGTTGGCTTGATGGGGCGTGATGTGGAAGATGCGACTCCTCCGGAGTCGGGGGGGCGCTACATGCGTTTAGGCTGGGACATGCGACTCCTCCGGAGTCGGGGTTGCGTGCCGGGTGGGATTGTGGAAGATGCGACCCGTCAAACGACGGGTCGTGGAATGCCTGCCGGGTGGGATTGTGGAGGATGCGACCCGCCAAATGACGGGTCGAGGTTGCGTGCCGGGTGGAATTGTGGATGATGCGACCCGCCATACGACGGGTCGTGGAATGCGTGCCGGGTGGAATTGTGGATGATGCGACCCGCCATACGACGGGTCGTGGAATGCGTGCCGGGTGGAATTGTGGAAGATGCGACCCGTCAAAT
>CAZPHB010000039.1:0-7434 GCA_964586595.1 uncultured Flavobacteriaceae bacterium
CCAACCTTCCAGCCATTCTTGCCCCGCAAGCTTGCGATGCGGGGAGGCCGGTCCTATTGCTCTGGCTTTCTTATTTAATACACCTCATGATTCGACGGACCGATGATATTTTAAAGAAGTCTGTCATGGTGCTGAAAGTCCCGAGCTTCTTGTCTGTCATCCTGCGAACGTAGGGAGTCCCGGGCGACAGGACGGAGACCCGGGGAGCCTGCCGAGGGGCATGGTGCCTGCCCCCACCAAATTGCGTCAGCAATGAGTTGTGGGGGAGGCTCTCGCTTGCCCCGTGCGAAGGAAGTGAGTTTCCGGGGAACCACATGGTGCCTGCCCCCACCGAATTGCGTCAGCAATGAGTTGTGGGGGAGGCGCTCCCTTGCCCCGGGCGAACGAAGTGAGTTTCCGGGGAACCACATGGTGCCTAAGCAGAGCACTTTATAGTGCCTGAGCAGCTTTTCCACCAACCAATACATAAAAAATTATTCAAACCTCACCAACTCCCTAAACCCTACATTATCAATAACTTACAAATTAGCAGGCATCCAGGCCAGGCAAATCAAAGCCCTTCATGCTTGATATTATGAAATTCAGGTCATTAGATTTGCCTTCCCTCCATGTTGCACTTGTACCATCCATCCCATTTCAGGCGGAGTTTTTTTGGCGCCATTTCAACCAAAATAACCAATTACAAACAGGCATCGAATGCGCTGCTTGAAATATCTCAGCGCATCTTTCAGGAAGTTTCAAAGCGTAAGCTTTTTATGAACTATGGCTGCACAGCTATAGTACCAAAGGTAATGGTATACGCAGCGGAAGGTACAAAAACGTTACAAAAGGTGATGTTATAAGCAAGTTAGCGGTAACATTTGTAAATTGACTTTAAAGAACAAGTTTAATTATGAGAAAGTATGTAATCTTCTCAATTCTAATTATAGCAGGACTCTTGCTCCTGCTCGGACAGTCAAATATTAATGAAAAAAACTCCTTTTGGTATATAACGGTTGGAAACATCGCAAATACTTTTCTAGTTGGTGCAACATTAAGTTTGCTTTACCAATTAGTTCTAAAAAAAGAAGAGGATAATCATTTAATGAAAATGTTGAAAATTTCATTTTCTGTTCACGATAGTGGGTTAAGACAAATACTTACCAATTCTTCGGACTATAAATTCAGTCCATTACTGCGAACATCTAATACATTCATAGCTGTTATGAACGATGGTTTACGCTGGGTTGGCAATCATTCAGTTGAAATAGAAGAGAGGTTTGACAAGGCTGGGACTGTAACTGAATTCTATATTGTGAATCCAGGTTCAGACTTCTGTAAAGCATTAGCGACAAAAACAGAGGTAAAATTGGACGAATTACAAAGTAAAATACAGCAGACCGAGAGGCTCATAGAAAGCACCTATGAACGTAGTAAAAAGAAAGGAACTCTGAGAATTTATCACCTTAAGAATTATCCTACTCAGTCTATATTTATTGCAGATGAAAAAATCGTAGTCACACCATACCAAACAGCAAGCGGGAGAAACGTCATTCCTCTATTTGAATACGAGTACAATGAAAATAAAAAATCAATTGGATATCATATTGTAAATGATATTGAAAATATAAGAAGGGAGAGTACAGTAGTGTATGAAAAGAATGCTGTTGCTCACAGCGGCTTGGCGTAATGGCGGGCACAGTGCTTCGTATGATAGATTTGTGGTAGGTTCAAGTGCGGTTCTTCTGTTGAGCTTTTGTGCTAAATATCCGCCACTACGCCAAGCCGCAAACCGTTACCTGCAACCATAAAACGAAACAAGCAAAATCAATATGAATATAAATGACATGTTCGGACTTGGAAAAATTTTACCTATCGACAAATTATTCGATATCGTATATAATTCCGTTGGAAGGATTTCAAAACCATACTTTGACAGAAGAGACGTTGACACCAAAGCTTATGAAATTGAAAAAATCGCTGAGGCTCGAGCTAAAGAAATGAAAATTATCTCGACTGCTGTAAAAGAAAATTTTATGCTTACTGGTGGCATTGAATACAAAGAAGATAAACTTGTTATTTCATCACCAAAAGAACCGACTGAACAAGCAATAAATCAGCCTATTATAATTAACCCGCCACTTGACGAACGAACTCAAGAACGAATAAACTTCCAAGAAAATAGAAGACAGCTAAACATTGAAAGCGTAACAGCTCATGCAGCTGAAGAACTTAAAAACGAACCACCAATAGCAAATGAACCAATTGATGAAGATTGGACAACTAGATTTTTTCGTATTGTCGAAGATGTTTCAAGTGAAGAAATGCAAGCGGTTTGGGGAAAAATTTTAGCAGGAGAAGTTAAGCAACCTAAATCTTATTCAATCCGAACACTTGAACTTATTCGTAATCTATCAAAAAATGAAGCGACCATTTTCACTAAAGTGGCAAATCTTGCAATAAAATCGGGTGGTGGTTACTACATTTTTCATGGGAATAACAATGAAAAATTAAGCAGAGAATTTGGGATTACTTACATGGACTTGGCTCTTCTCACCGAAATTGGACTTATACAACCAGGGTCTTTTGTTCAACATCAATTTTTACAACAAGCAACAGACAATCAAAGAATTTTAATAGCAGGCCATATTGCTTTATTTGTCAAAATAAAGGCTAACACACCGACAGTGATGATGCCTGTTAACGTTTTTAGCACCGCAGGAAATGAATTAATGAGACTTGTAAAACCGAATCCAACAATGAATTACCTTACCTATATAGCTAATTCTATTAAAAGTGAAAATATCCAAGTTCAATACGCTAATATTATTGGATTTGAAGGAAACAATATAAGACACACCAAACCATTACAAGACTTTCAATAACTAAGAATTGAATGGCAGCAGGAAACCGGCATTTCCCTCAAAGTCTTATGATACTTCTACAAGCTCAGCACAGCGCGTGGTACATTAAACATACCACCTCGCATCAATCCCGAAAGCTTTCGGGATAGTGTATTGACCATTTCGAATAGCAAGACTTCATGCGCACCTAACAACAGCTCTTCATGTTCTGAGTCCACCCTCCACACAAATCCCCTATTTTCGAAACCGGTTATAATATTCTGTTATCTTGAACGCTGAACAACTTAAACTCCTCGAAGACAGCCTCTGGAAAGCCGCCGATAAGCTGCGCGTGGACAGCGGACTGAAAGCCAGCAAATACGCCACGCCCATCCTGGGTCTGATTTTCCTACGTTTCGCCTCCATTCGTTTTCGCGCTGCCTTCACCAAACGGTGGACAAAATTTTATTTTGGACAGATGTGATTCTAAATATTTAAAAATGAAAAACAACTACAGAACATTCTACTCTAGACTTTGGGAATATTTGCTTTCCCAAGAAGGCGTTTCCAAAACAATAATTCAACAGCA
This sequence comes from uncultured Flavobacteriaceae bacterium, assembly GCA_964586595.1. GTDB lineage: Bacteria > Bacteroidota > Bacteroidia > NS11-12g > UBA955 > REEB481. The sequence goes on from CAZPHB010000039.1 coordinate 3,412, forward strand.
CTTGAAGCCGGAGCGTGGCAAAAATGCGACACTGGATGAAATCTATCATCGTTTATGCATTAGTGCGCAAAATCGACAGATGAGCAACCGAGTTATTGGAGGGTCAATTGGCGGCATAGATAATATGTCAGGAATATTACACAAATTTAACCCAAAGCTTGTTGCACAAAAATATGGATTCGAAGACAGTACGAAACTCTTTACCACCATTAATAAAAAGCTAAAACCCAACGGCAAAATGCGCGACAATAACAACGGCATTTGGTCGAAATATTGTACTACTATCATCCAGGGGGCACATTTTTTCAACCAATTTGAACATTCCAGAGATTTTTACAAATGGGCTAATTATCTTTCCAAAGACTACCGTAGCCTAACTGCACTACCGCTTTATATTAGTTCCCAAATAGATGGAATCGGGTTTGCTCTTGCCTGTGATTTCCTTAAAGAAATAGGGTTTTTACAATATGGCAAACCAGATGTACACATCAAAAAAATCCTCTTGGGTGCGGGATTCCTCTCGACAAACAGCAAAAAACATGATCACGAAAGCCTCTCTGTAATGTCTGCAATTGCCAAAGCAAATGAGACTACTGCGTATAATGTTGATCGATTGCTTTGGTTAATAGGCTCTGGTGTTTTTTGGAAATCAAACCTGAAAATTGGCAGACACGCTGACTCTTTTTTAAAATACATAAACAAATGAACAAACCGAACATCTTCTCCCTGGCCACCAAAGAACTAAGCCAAGACGCATGGTTCGCATGGATTTTGCAATACGCAGACGGCAGCGAAAACAAATTCAAAGATACCGATGACCAAATGTTACAAAAAGCGGGTAAGCTATTAATCACTACATTGATAAAAAAGCAGTATCCCTATTTCAATGAGCCCATTTCAACAGTAGAGGCAGGATTACAATGGGAGAACATTGACATATGGGCAGAAATAAACAGTAAGTATCTTATAATCATTGAAGACAAAACAAACACATCCCATCATTCGGACCAACTTCGCCGATACAAGGAAACGGCTAAATCATGGTGCGAAAACAACAAATACCACGAACCGATATGCATTTATCTTAAAACCGGTCACGAATCTGAAACCAGCCTGAATACTGCAAGAGCCGAAGGTTATTACGTGATTACGAGGAGAGATGTACTAGCGTGGATGAGCAATCACAATTCCGTGAGAAATCGCATATTCACAGACTTTAACGATCGCCTTAACGATATTGAGAATTCCATCTCACAATTCGAAATCAACCACCCTTCTGCTTGGAACGGAAATGATTGGATAGGATACTATCAATGGCTGGAATCCAGAACAAGAATCATCAACTGGAATTATGTAAACAACCCTCAAGGGGGATTCTGGTGCGCTGTGCTCGATTGGCCATTCTGGAAAGGTTTCCCTGTACATTTTCAAATTGAAAGCGACAAAGGAAGGATTGCATTCAAAATCAGTTTCGACAGGACAGAAATTGCAGATGAAAACAATGAATTTAACGCAGATGAATTACAGGATGAATGGCGTGACATTTTATTGAACCATCCGGAATTACAATATCTAAACATTTCTGCTGTCAAACCTTATATGCACGTGGGGAACTGGCGTACTGTCGCAGAAATCAAACGAACAGATTGGCTGGATTCTAATCATAGTAACCTAGAAAAAACACTGGAGACAATTAAATCCATCAAATCTGTTTTAGGTCAACTGGCCGGCTAATAACCACATAGAAACCTGGGTGATCCTGTAAAATCCATCCCACCGTCCCATTTCCTCCTAACTTTGATTCATGATCCGATGCTCAATATTGGTCATGTTGGCCTGGATAGGCGCGGAATTGTGTAATACCCCTGTAAGTACCCCCGAACATCGGACTGGTTCCAAGTTAGCAAAAACACTAACTTAGAACCACGAACATGAAAAAGCCAAATGAGCCCTCTACCACCACCTCGTTTCATCGCCTTTGATCTGTTTGTAGTCAATGCCGAGCAGCCGGAAATGCTTGGTGGCGCTGTCAATCTTGCGTTTTTCGTTGGGAAACTGCAGGAGGTTGGGATTGGTATTGCCTTTGGTTTCGCGCACGAGTTCTAATTTCATCCTGCCTGTTTCATCCCAGCGGATGTTAGCCTAATTAATACCAGTAAACTGCATAAACTTCAAATTGTAAAACCCCTTCCTACACCCTATCGGGTACAATCTTCTTCCTAAACACATAAAACACACCCGATAAGGTATCAATGAACATTGCTGAATTGGTAAAAACGAAACGGAAAGCCGTGAAGCTCACCCAGCCCGAACTGGCGGAAAAAGCCGGCGTGGGACTGCGTTTCATCCGGGAACTCGAACAGGGTAAAGAAACACTGCGCCTGGACAAAGTGAACCAGGTGCTGCAACTGTTCGGCTACGAGGTGGGTGCGGTGCTTAAACCAAGGGAAGTGGTATTTTAATGCGTTGATATGCGGAAAGCTGCCATGAACACCCTGAACATGGACGCCAAACAGCAGGAAAACATCTTCAATAAATTGAATAATGCGCTGCCAAAATGGGAAGCAATGATTGACGCCAGTTTCCTCAGCGAGGATTACAAAGTACAATACAAGTCCATCATTCAGGAGCGGATGAACCGTCTCGACTTCCAGCGTATTTAAACGGGTTTTTGCAGGTTTTATAATACGCTTCGCGCATTGCCTGTGCCATCAATAAGGATTGGCAAACATTGCTGAATAAATACCTCAATTCCGGATATTTGACATCTGAGTTTAATACCTTGTATCGTTTCATGAAGTACCTGCTCCCCTGCCTGACGCTTTTGTTCCTCTTCCCCCAGTGCCAGCCGCGGAAAAGCCGCAAGATTGGTCAAAAATTAGACAGTCTGAACGGCGTTTATGTGTATTATAACGGTTCGGGCGGGAATGTATCGGGGAGAAACATCGCCAAGGACGGATACAACCTGGGATTGAAGTATCAATGCGTGGAATTCGTGAAGCGCTATTACTACCAACACCTGAAACACAAGATGCCCGACAGCTATGGACATGCAAAAGACTTCTTCAACGCCAGCCTGCCCGACGGTGCAAAAAACACACGCCGCGCATTGACGCAATACCGCAACCCAAGCCGTTCCAAACCAAAAGTGGACGACCTGCTGATCTATAACGGAACCACCTTCAATCGCTTCGGACATGTATCTATTGTGTCGAAGGTGGGCACCGATGAAATCGAAATCATCCAGCAAAACACCGGACCCGGCGGCCATTCGCGGGAAACCTTTGCGCTCTCACAAAAAGACGGTCGCTGGGAAATCAAAAACCGCCTGATTCTGGGATGGTTGCGGAAGGAATGAACCCGGCAGAGCCATGTAATGTCCATCGACAGCAATCTTAAAAAAGCGTACTTTACCCTGCATTTCAGGATATGTCAGTAAACCTGCCCAGACTCTGCGAACAGGATTTAAAGCCCTGGTTCAACAAAGCCGAATATATTCAGGCCTGTGCGGAGCAGGTGCAGAAAGACTTTGCCATGTACGGGTTTGACATTGACTTCTCCGGAACCACAGCTACGGCATATGAAGAGTTGTTTGCCCAACTGGAGCCCATTGTAGCGAGGGAAACAGGGCGCAGCAGCGGCAAGTTGCAGGAGCTGCTGTACCGTATTGACGTAAGCGAGCAGAAAGTGCGCGAAGCTGCCTTAGCCGACGAACCTTGGTCGCAGAGCATCACACGGCTCATCTTGTGGCGCGAGTTGCAGAAGGTGGTGATTCGGAAGTTGATGGGCTAAAAAATCAATCTTCGGAAGGCTTTTCGAAAAACCGAAAAACCAATTACTTTTGCACTCCCAAACGCAACCGCTGCGTAGTTCAATCTGGAGAGATGGCAGAGCGGTCGAATGCGGCGGTCTTGAAAACCGTTGAGGGTGAAACCTCCGGGGGTTCGAATCCCTCTCTCTCCGCCAAAGCATGGAAAAGCCGGCCAAAAGGCCGGTTTTTTTATGTCCGCAAGCGATAAAAGC
>CAZPHB010000040.1:0-7335 GCA_964586595.1 uncultured Flavobacteriaceae bacterium
GGTAGTTAAACCGGAACATTTGGAAAAATTATGGATGAGATCATGCTTAGCAATTAACTTTTTGCCACCCTGGAATGGGTGGGGGAATGGGTTTTTGGGGTGGGGGCGGCAGTAAATACAATGGAAAAGCAAGGCCGAAATCAAAATGCGATGACACTCGAATGACTTACGCCTATACAACCAAATTGGGAGGATTTGAGAAGGTTTGTAGCGGCTATAAATAAGTTGTGTACAATGCTATAAAAGACACGATGGTGCGACAAAGAAGAAACATATTGATAGCCAAAAAAAATTTGGAAAGGCACAAAAAAGAGCCTCCCTGACCTTGAACGGACTTTGAAAAAGAAACTCAACAAAGAGTTTCAAGGAATATCAAACAGTTTTTTTGTAAATTTAAATAGTAAAACAATGAAAAAGTTAATACAAAACATAGCAGTTTTAACTCTGACCATTACATTAAACTTCACAGTATTTGGTCAAGGACAAACATTCCTTTCCGAAGTATGGACAAGAGAAGGCGGTGAAATGGCAGTATTTTTGTAATACTCCCCGAAATTTGGACCAGAGGTTTAGTTAAAAAAGAATATAATTTTACTAAACGATATGAAAAAACAGACCCGTCGAAAATTTTCGCCTGAATTCAAGGCGAAGGTGGCCATAGAGGCCATAAAGGAACAGCTCACACTTGCTCATTTATCAGAGAAGTTTGAGGTTAATCCTGTAACTATTTCAAAATGGAAATCAGAGTTTCTTGCCAATGCCTCTGCTGCCTTTTCTGCCTCTAAAGATGCTGGCTTGGAAGAATCGACAGTGCCTGTTGAGAAGCTATATGCCCAAATTGGGCAGCTGAAGGTAGAGCTTGACTTTTTAAAAAAAAGTGCCAGGAAATTGGGGATACCAGAGCAAGAATGGAAGCCATAAGACGTAAAGGCTGCCGGTTGTCTTTGCGACGCCAGTGTGAATTGCTGTGTGTTTCGCGTAGCTCCCTGTATTATGCCCCCGTACCAGAAAAGCCAGAAAACCTCGAGATGATGCAACTTATGGATAAGCATTTAACCTTTCATCCTACAGAAGGCGTTATTTCAATGGTAGATCTATTGCAGAGCAAAGGCTATCAGGTTGGTCCGAAGCGCATCAGGCGACTATTTAAATTGATGGCCTATCAGCCTATTTATCGTCGAAAAAATCTAACGAAAGGTGCATTAAAGGAGTACATAAAACCCTATTTGTTACGGGGCTTGAAAGTTGACCGGCCAAATCAAGTTTGGTGTACAGATATCACTTACATCCCAATGGATAAAGGGTTTATGTATATGACGGCCTTTATTGACGTTTATAGCCGAAAGATAATGGGCTGGGGCATTAGCAATAGCATGAGCAAAAAATGGTGTATAGGTGTGCTAGAGGATGCCATCGTCAAGAACGGCATACCTGAAATCATCAACTCGGATCAGGGAGCACAATATACCTCTGAGGCATGGACATCGGCGCTTCAAGACAAAGGAATAAAAATTTCCATGGACGGAAAAGGTAGAGCAACCGATAATGCTTGGATAGAGCGATTTTGGAAAAGCTTAAAGTACAACTACATATATCTAAACCCTTGCGATACAGGCCTTGAACTCTTTGAAGGAGTTCAGGCCTATATCGAGTACTACCACAGTAAAAAGCATCAGGGTACCAGGAGCACTCCTAATGAGGCATATTCTAAATTCAAAAAACTCTCAGCCGCTTGATAAAAATCTTAACTTAGCAATGCCAACTTTTGGTCCAACAATTAGGGAGTATTACATTTACCGAAATGCAACTACAACTGACAACTATAGAAACGTCTATGTTGCAGGTTCTACTTTGAACACAAATAATAACAATGACATCATCGTTCAAAAGTTTGACCGTGACGGAAATTTGCTTTGGCAACAAACCTTTAACGGTGCTGCAAATATGGACGATATGGCAGCCGACATTTTTGTTGACAACAACTACAATGTTTATGTAACTGGAACATCCATCCAAAATGCAAACGACAACTTTGACCTCGTTGTACTAAAATACAACAGTAGCGGTGTCTTGCAGTGGACTTACTATTACAACAATGGTGCTTCCCCTCTGCCTCAAGACGCAGGTACAGCAATTGTTGGAGACAACAATGGTAGCATTTATGTAACAGGTGGTAGTTTTGGCAACAATACAATGTCCGACTACGTTACGCTAAGATTAAATTCTTCTAACGGAAATCAAGTTTGGGAGAAACGTTACGATTACGCACAGTTAAATGATGTTGCGAGTCAAATTAGATTTGATGGAACAAACGTTTATGTATCAGGCGGAAGCCAGATATGTGTTTCTCCAAATCGTTGGGAACTTGCCACAATAGTTTACAATGCTTCAACAGGTACAGAACTTAACGTAAGAAGAAGCAACGGTAACGCAACAAGTGGAGTTGACGAAGTTTATGACCTTTCCGTTGACAATTCAGGCAACATTTACGTTACAGGTGCAGTTGTTAATCAAGGTACAGGCTATGACATTAGTGTTTACAAGCTTGATAACCAACTAAACATTATATGGGAAGAACATTTTGACGGATTTGGTGCAGACGATAAAGGTTTTGGGGTAAAAACAGATTCTCAAGGAAATGTTTATGTAGCAGGGTTTATTTCCAACCCTAATGAGGGAAAAAATTATGCATTGCTAAAATACAATACATCAGGTGTATTGCAATGGTCAAGAGAATTTAACGGACTAGCCAACCTTGACGATGAAGCTATACAACTTGTAATTGATGCGAGCGACAATATTTTCGTCACAGGAGCAGCACGCAATACAAATAATTCTGACTATGTTACTCTTGCATATAATCCTAGCGGAGAATTGTTTGCACAAGTTAGCTATAATGGTCCTCACGGATTAAACGACAAACCAACTGCGATTGCAATTGATTTGGACGGCAATTATATTGTAGTTGGACAAACAGAGGTACAAGGAGGAAATTTTAAAACCCGAACTGTTAAGTATGCTCGCTACGAAAAATCATTTGATCCCGTAATGTTAAATGGTGTTGCTTCACACAACAGAGGTGAAGTAATTATTCGTTTTGATAGAGATGCAGTCATTCACTCTGCAATTGACAAAAAAGAGTTTGAAGCAGGTACATTGAGGGATTTTGTTACTCAAAACACACTTAACGAGATGAGCAATAAATTACAAATGGATGTAAGCCGATTGGAAACCTATAAAATTTTCAGACGAATGACTATAGCCGATACCATTTCGGTAACACGTTTAGGTGATACAATAAGAATTGATGATTTTTGGGCTACGCTTTCGGTATTCTTCCCTGAAAATTATGACGAACAAACTGTTGCGGATAGTTTGAGTACAATTTCTGATTCAATTATTCATTATGCTCACTTGAATGGAATAATTGAAAGACATAACATTCCTAATGACCCTCTGGTTACTATTGAGCAAGCTGGATTAATTCCAACAACATCATTTCCAAATGCACATATAAGTGTTGAAGATGCTTGGGATATAGAAGTGGGACAATCTCACACAAAAGTTGGTGTTTTCGATGATCCGATATATTGGGCACACGAAGACTTTGGAGATGGAACGTACAACGGAAGTAAAATTGAAGGTGGATGGGATTACTATAATAACGTTCACATTTCAGGTGTATTAAGTCCCGGTAGTAGTCACGGAACTTCGGTGGCAGGTGTAATCGGAGCTTTAAGAAATAATAATACAGGGATTGCTGGTATTGCAGGAGGTGATGTTGATGGTGCTAATAATACAGGTGTACAGTTATTCTCAATGGGGATTTTTAGTAGCGGAAATTTTAGTTCTATTACTATAGCTGCTGCTGCAATAGTTGAAGGCGCAACTAATACTGGTACATACGGCTATGGTTTAAATATTCAAAATCACTCTTGGGGTGGCCCTCAACCTTATCAGGTTATGCAAGATGCCGTCACCACTTCTTGGAGAAATCATTGTGTCCTTGTAGTGTCAAGAGGAAATGATGGAAATTCCAATCTGAAATATCCTGCTTGTTATGGCGATATAATGATTCTAAATACAGGAGCTAGTGGTTTTGATGGGGAGTATAAAAATACTACCAATGGTGATTTATTTACTTCTTGGGCTTCATCCTTTGGTGGAGAAGTTGATTTTGTTGCCCCGGGTTGTACAGAATTAGTTACAACTCCATATAACCCAGCATCACCCTATTGGTGGACAAACACGTCTTCCTTGAGTGGATATTATACTTTTACAGGAACCTCTGCTGCTGCTCCGCACGTTGCAGGTGTAGCGGCCTTGATGTATAGCAAACATCACGTAAATAATGGTGCGCCAAATAACTTAGCTACTGAAGACATTGAATACATCATAGAAAAAAATGCTACTGATAAGGGGGCAACAGGATACGACCAGTTCAACGGTTGGGGATTAATCAATGCTCACGCTTCATTAGAAAAAGTGAACTACCCATCATATTATGTGAAACACGCACCAACTGCTACCCCAACACAGACAACATCTGCCAACATCAATGTTATCGTTGCAAACAATACAGACGGAGTAGCTGCTGGGCAATATGTTGCAGACCGTGTTCAGATGAACTGGACTTACGTGGATGTACTTCCTTCTCAGCACGAAATTATTGATTGGTGGACATTGGAGGCTAAAACTTACAGAGGAGTTAGTGCAGCCAATCCAATTACTGGGGTGAGATGGATGGATGTTACCCCAAATGTAACGATTGGTGGCAATGCAGCAGTATTCAGTGTTTACACTTTTGCTTGGTGGATAAAAACCAATATGCTTGGTCAAACTATTCACAAATGGATACCAGCAGGAGGGCCGTCTCAACTGCGTTACTCATATTCTCTTCACGTGAAAGACAACAGTATTACAGCAATTGATGAAAATACGCTTGAATTGGATGTCAATTTATTCCCCAATCCTGTTAGCGACATCATCAACTTGACAATGAATTTTGAAAACGCATCGGATGCACAACTTGAAATAATCGATGCACAGGGCAAAATGATTGCAAACCCAAGTCTTGGATACAAGGTGCAGGGTGAACATACGGTTTCGATTAACGTATCGAATCTTTCGAATGGTTTATATCTTCTAAAGATTACATCAGGTCAAAGTACTGTAACCAAAAGATTTATCAAGCAATGAGAACTTTGATTCTTAACTTATACACAGGTGGCAAGTTTGCCACCTGTGTATTATTTTTTTCTGCTTCAATATTTCTAATGACGGGTTGCAAAAAAGACTTAGATATAGTTGAAAGCCCAATTGAAAATGAAGGAGAGTGTACTCCCATTCTCCCTTGCAATCAAGTTACTATTGGTGGCGGATACACGTATATTTATGACCCTAATAGTACAACCACGCCATTCTTTAATCCAAACAACGATAATGAATTTTTATTCGTTTCACCCTGTACTGAAAACAACAACAAAAAATGTATCAAAATATTTAATCTGCAAACTAGAAATACTATTAGCATTTATACTGGGAGCTTGTATTATGCTCCACGATGGGGTAAAAACGATTGGATATTGTTTTGCCAGGACGATAAGAATATATATAAAATGAAAAGCAATGGAGATAGCTTGACAAAGTTGACGAATTTAAATAATTTACATCATCCTATATGGAATTACGATGGTACAAAGTTTTTAGCATTTACCGAAGCTTCAAATTTATTCTCGCTTCTTTTTGATAAGAACGGGAATATTTTGGATACTATATATTTTGGCCAAACAAATAATTCTAATTTCCAAAATCCCAATTACATAGTAAGTAATATTTATCAAAACATTTCATTTTTTAATTTGAATACTAATAACATCGAATTCAATTATGATTATTCCGAATTAAATTCGACTATGTGGGGAAGTATATTTTGGCTGAATAATACCACTGTTATTTATAGCAACATTAATGGACTAAACAGGCTAAGTATCCCAGACTTATCAAATCAAAATTTCAAGAAAAGTTGCAATTCTAAGATTTATCAATGGGGAGACATAAATAGTAGTAAAACCAAAATGATCTGGTCAAGAGGCAATTACACACAAATTGATGAATGCACATTGGAATTTAAAAGCAGAATTTACTTAATGGATATTGATGGTAATAATGAACAAGAAATTGATTTAAATTAAATTCAACATCACTATGAGAATAAAATACATCTTAATTGTGCTTACCATAAGTATGAGTTTCGCACTAAAAGCACAAAATAACAGACAAGCATTATCCGTAGAATTTGGTTACGGAATAAACAGCTATTCTATGGGGAAACTCAATGAATTTTATATTGATTCTTTTGCCATTAAACCCCAAATTAATTGGTTGCAAGACTACATCAAATCAGGTCAGCAATTCCGATTTAGTATAAACTACAAGCCAATCGGCTTATTTGACTTTGGCTTGCATGGTAGCTTTCAGTACGGGAATTCAACATCTCGTCCATTATTTATTGAAACAGATGACTTTGGATGGCCAATACAAGAACACAGAGGCAGTTTTGAATTACGCACAGAAGCCATTTCAGTTGGTATAAATACTGCTTTGTATGTGAGTCATTTGCTTAAATTTCACAACAAGGATAACACTTTAAACAGATTTCATTTTGGAATAGAATTAAATGGAGGAATTGGATTTTCAAAAGTTGTCGCGGATATGCGCTACGAAACCTTGCCAATAGGTTCTTTTTACGAATACTTTTCAAGTAGACATTTTCAAGGTCAGGTTGGTATAAAAGCGGAATACGATTTTACAAAATCTCCTTTATTTACAACATTAGGAATAGTTTTTGGCTACCAATATTTTAGAACAAAAACAGTAAAAGACAGACTGGGTAAAGACTGGGAAGTACTTGGACAATATCCAATCAATCTCGACTTTTCAGGATTCTACTTCGGAACGTATCTCAAACTCGGACGATGAAAAAGAAGCACTGTACACAACAGCAAATAAGCTCAAGCAGGGTTTTTGTGCTTCGTAGGACAGGAAAGTGCTGAATTTGAAGTTCAGTTCTTCGTAGCACCTTTATGGGTAAAATCCCTGCCTGCGCCTATTTGCGGAACGTTATATGCGATTCTAAAAGGCTTGTTAAGTCTGAGAATAGAAAACTTTGCAATTTCACTTTAGGGAAACATTCTGTATCTTTGCTTCGATAACCAAACGAATGGCCAAAAATCAGAAACATAGAAAAATCACGTTCTACAAGCATTACTTCCAAGACTTCTTCAATAAGCAATCGAAAAAAGTAAAAGCCAAAATTGTTTGGACCTTCGACTT
>CAZPHB010000041.1:0-7284 GCA_964586595.1 uncultured Flavobacteriaceae bacterium
ATGGTGTGCCCCGTCGAACCATCCTTCGGCAAGCTCAGGATGACAGCAATTGTCACGGTGAGCCCCGTCGAACCATCCTTCGGCAAGCTCAGGATGACAAATGTTGTCATGGTGAGCCCCGTCGAACCATCCTTCGGCAAGCTCAGAATGACAAATGTTGTCGCGGTGAGCTTGTCATGGGGAGCCTGTCATGGTGAGCTTGTCGAACCACGAACCGAGCAGGACGTCCTTCCATTCGACTGCGCTCATGGCAAGCTGCTCAGGATGACAGGGTTTGATGTCATCCCCCCCATTGCTTCCGCTCCGCGCTTTTTGATTAAGTTTGTAGCATCCTCATGGATCTGTCAATCGTCATACCCCTGCTGAACGAGGAGGAAAGCCTGCCCGAACTGCACGCCTGGATTAAAAAGGTGATGGATGCGCATGGCTTCAGCTATGAAATTCTGTTCATTGATGACGGCAGTAAGGACGGCTCCTGGGCGCAGATTGAACAACTGGCCGCCCTCGACCCTTCCGTGCGCGGCATCCGCTTCCGCAGAAATTACGGCAAAAGCGCTGCGCTGAACGTGGGCTTCGCCCGCACCCGCGGCAAGGTGGTCATCACGATGGATGCCGACCTGCAGGACAGTCCGGAGGAAATCCCGGAGCTGTACCGCAAAATCACCGAAGACGGCTACCACCTGATCAGCGGCTGGAAACAGAAACGCTACGACCCCATCACCAAAACGCTGCCCACCAAGCTCTTCAACGGTGCAACGCGGCTGATGAGCGGCATCAAGCTGCACGACTTCAACTGCGGCCTGAAAGCCTACCACAGCGATGTGGTGAAACACATTGAAGTCTATGGCGAAATGCACCGCTACATCCCGGTGATTGCCAAATGGGAAGGCTATAACAAAATCGGCGAACAGGTGGTGCAACACCGCGCCCGCAAATACGGCAGCAGCAAATTCGGCTGGAACCGCTTTGTAAACGGCTTCCTCGACCTGCTGAGCATTTTCTTCATGAGCCGCTTCGGGAAAAAGCCGATGCACTTTTTCGGATTGCTCGGCACACTAAGCTTCATGCTCGGCTTCGGACTGGCGCTTTACCTGGGCATTGACAAGCTGCTGCATGTGATCAAAGGTATTCCGGCGCCGCTGGTGGCCGATTCTCCCTATTTCTACATCGGACTGGTGAGCATGATCATCGGCGTACAACTCTTCTTGGCCGGCTTCCTCGGCGAATTGATTTCGCGCAGCAGCGCCGACCGCAACAACTACAGCATCACCGAAGAAACTGAAACTCCCTGATGATGCGCGGCAGGCACATTGTGATTGTAGGCCCTGCCCATCCCCTGCGCGGTGGATTGAGCACCTTCAACGAACGCTTCGCCCGCGAGCTGGGCCGCGAAAACAAGGTCACACTCTGCACCTTCCGCCTGCAATACCCGAATTTCCTGTTCCCCGGCCAGAGTCAATACAGCGACGATCCCAAACCGGATGACCTGCACATAGACATCGCCCTGAACAGCGTGAATCCGTTCAACTGGATCATCCAGGGACTGCGCTACCGCAAACTGAAACCGGATCTGATCATCTTCCGCTACTGGATGCCCTTTTTCGGCCCTTGCTTCGGCACGTTTGCGCGCATCGTGCAGGGCAACGGGCATACCAAAGTGGTGGCCATCACGGACAATATCCACCCGCATGAGCGGCGCTTCTTCGACAAGCCCTTCACATCGTGGTTCTTGGGCTGTCTGGACGGCGCGGTGACGATGAGCAGGGCGGTATTGCAGGACCTGCACGACCTCAAGTTCAGCAAACCCGCCCTGTACAATCCGCATCCCCTGTACGACAACTTCGGAACAGCGCCGGAACGCGCGGAAGCCTGCAAAACGCTGGGCCTGGACCCGGATTACCGATACATTTTGTTCTTCGGCTTCATCCGCGCCTACAAAGGTCTGGACTTGTTGCTGGAGGCCTTTGCACGCGCATCCTTCGAGGATAAAAAAGTGAAACTCCTGGTAGCCGGCGAATTCTACGAAGACGCCCAGCCCTACCTGGACATCATCGGCAAGCACGGCATGGAAGATCGGGTGGTATTGCATACGCACTTCATCCCGAATCAGCAGGTGGCGGCCTATTTCGCAGCCTGCGACCTGGTGGCCCAAACCTATAAAAACGCCACCCAGAGCGGCGTTACACAGATAGCCTACCATTTTGAAAAGCCCATGCTCGTAACTGATGTGGGTGGTTTGGCGGAACTGGTTCCTGATGGCAAAGTGGGCTATGTATGCCCTGTTGAAGAAACAGCCATTTGCGGTGCGCTGGAAAATTTTTTTCTGAAGAAAGAACCCGATTCATTCCAGGAGGGCTTAAACGAGCAGAAACAGCTGTTCAGCTGGGCCCGTTTGCACGAAAACATCCAGGAAGTGAGCGGATTATAACCAACCTACAACATGACTGCGGCAGTAATCATCACCATTTGCATTTTATTGCTCATCGCATATTTATTCGACGTAACGGCGCGAAGCACGCGAATTCCATCCGTGATTCTGTTGCTGGTATTGGGTTGGCTGTCCCAAAATGCAGCCACTTTCTTCAACATTCCCGTACCCGACTTAAGTGGCGCTTTGCCCGTGCTTGGCACCATCGGGTTGATCCTCATCGTGCTGGAAGGCACCATAGAATTGGAATTGAACCCTGAGAAGAAAAAAACCATCATCTTAAGTCAGATTATGGCTGCGGCGCCAATGCTGGCGGGCACTGCGCTTATAGCCTGGTTGCTCTGGAGTTATCATCCCGGACCGCCGCACCATTGGAGGCCTTACGTGCTGAATGCCATCCCCTTTTGCATCATCAGCAGCGCGATTGCCATTCCCAGCAGCCGTGGACTGGGTGCGTCCAACAGGGAATTTGTCATTTATGAAAGCAGCACCTCGGATGTGTTGGGCATCCTCTTGTTCAATTTCGTCCTGGTCAACGACAGTTTCGGGTTGCATACCTATGCAGCATTTGGCGGGGAATTTCTGCTGATGATGGCCGTTTCCCTGGCTGCCACCATTGGTCTTACCTACCTCCTTGGCCGCATCAGGCATCCCATCAAATACGGGCCCATCATCATCATCGTCATTCTGATTTATGGCATTTCGAAAGCCTATCATTTGCCGGGACTCATTTTCATCATGCTGTTCGGACTGTTTTTGGGCAACCTGAAACAGGTAAAGAAACTGCGTTGGGGTAAAAAAATGAACTATGAAAAGCTGAACCAGGAAGTGCACCGACTGTCTGAACTGCTCGCTGAGGCTGCCTTCCTGATTCGTTCCTTGTTTTTTATCCTGTTCGGCTTCCTGATCCAAACACGTGAATTGCTCAACCCGGACAGCTTAGTGCTCGCCGTGGTTATTTCCGGAATCCTCATCTTGTTGCGCCTTGCCTTCTTAAAGCTCGCCGGACTGCCTGCTGCACCGCTGCTTTACCTCAGTCCGCGGGGCCTCATCACCATCTTGCTCTTTTTGAGCATCGAACCTGCAGATTTTGTTCCCGGTGTTGACCGCTCGCTCATCATTCAGGTCATCATGATTTCAGCACTGTTTATGATGACCGGCTTGTTGCAGGCAAAGAATGATTCGGGCACAACTGCATAGTAAATTTACTAAAGTCAAAACCGATCTGAAGTGTTCGAGGAAGTGAACGGCATTCGCTAATTTGCCGGCATGGCTTTCCACCGTCAGCTCTTCTGGGTTGCGCTGTTTCTGATTGGAAACATAGGGGCGCAAGATCCTTCTTATCCTCAGGTGATGCGACATCTGTATGGAACCTATGTGATGGAAGATGCTATCATGCCCAAGGCGGCGCACCGCAATGATGGCTGGCATTTGGTATTGCAGGATTTCACCAATGATGGACAACTTTACACGGTAGCGGAACATGCCTTGTGGCGGCCGGGCGACAGAAGCTGGCGCGCACTTCCCTTCACCAGGCGCAGCCGTCCGGTTTTTGATGCCGACTCGCTGAAACAACTCGGCATGCGTTTGGATGAAGCATACCGTTACGAACGCTGTCGCTATTACGGATATCCACAATGGTCCTGGGACGTCATCCGCGATTTCGGCAATGAATTGCTTTTGAATCCTGCATCATTGGAAAGTCTGAGTCGAGCGTATTCCGATTATGCGATGGGATTCATCATGCCCAAACAATGGGGAACTGCGGCAAATCCTGCATGGCCTGGCAGGCAGGGCTGGAGCGGCAAGGCCAGTACGCTGCAAGCCGATTCGTTCGAGTTCTATGCCAATTTGGGATTAAACACCTTGAAGAAACTGGTTGACATAGATCCGAATTACGAGCTGCTGGTAGGCAATGCCCGTCAGAAGCTGGCCAATGAATATGTGTTTATGGCGCAAACCCTAATCCAGGCAGGTTATCCCGAACGCGGGCTGAATTGGATCCAACAGGCCAGGTACGACCCATCCATGCTGGATCTGGCCAAGAACATGCTGGCGGGATTGCCCTCCAATGCCATATTGGTCAGCGGTGGCGACAACGACACCTATCCTTTGTGGTTCCTGCAGATTGTGGAAGGCGTGCGCAGGGATGTGGCTGTCATCAACCTTTCCCTGTTAAACCTAAAAGAATACCGCGATTTAATCAGCGTTGGGCTTGGCCTGCCTGGCAGGGTGCAACTGAAAGCCCATCAGCGGTACCGCGACCGGGAAGACCCGGGATACATCATGATTTCCCAGAGGGGAAGCACCGATGCGCGCATGCTCCCGGAAGCCTATTACAATGGAAATAATGAAATTAATGCTCATTTGTTCCTGTTGGATTCCGGCATGAATCGAGGCCGATTTGGCGCTCGGGGAAGTTACATCGTCGGCGGACAGGTTCATTTAATAGACCTGATGCTTTCCAACCAGCGTCCGGTGATGTTTACCGGCTTTTGCAGCAGCGAGCTGAACCAGGAATGGCAATACGTGCGTTCGGCAGGACCGCATTTCATGCCTGCATTGTACCCGGAAGGTCCTGCGGACAGTGCAAGCGTAGCGCGCTGGATTGCGGAAGAGATGATTTGCCTGCGTGCCGACAGTCTGGCCGACCCCATGCGTGCAGGAACCAATAAAACTTATCTGGGGATTTTTGCCGCACGTGCTGCCCTGGCGCTGAACTGGTGTCATAACAACAAGGAACAGACCCTAAAAGCCCGCATCCTCGAAAAAATCAACTGCGTATTCTTGCCCCATCAGCTTCAAACAGAATTTGAATTCGCGGGCCTTCTTGGCGCTTTGTATCGCAGCGGCGAAACAGAACTTGGCAACAGGATGTTTGCAGGCCTGATGGATTTGCTGCTGCAGCGCGATGCGCACAACCGCAAGCTGCAGGATTCAGGAACTGTTCCTTCCGATGATGCGCTGGGCCGCTACCATTCCATGCTGCCATTTGTGGAATACCTGGAATATGAATTCAGTCAGTTAAATCCGGATATAGGCAGAGGCATAAAAAGGGCCGAACGCCTGGCAGAAGTGAAACAACAACTGATGTCGAATTAATGGCCCGAGCCCTTACAACTTCCCGAACAGGCTCCTTAAACGCAGTTCTATTACCCCAAACAAGGCCTCGCGGAATATGCGGGTACTCATTTTGGAAGTTCCTTCGGTGCGGTCGGTGAAGATGATGGGAATTTCCTTCAGCACGGCTTTTTTCTTCCAGGCACGGAACTTCATCTCGATCTGAAAGGCATAGCCTTTGAACTTCACTCGATCCAGGCCGATGTTGGCGAGCAGCTTGCTGCGGTAGCACACAAAACCTGCGGTGGCATCGCCTACGGGCATTCCGGTGATGATGCGCACATAGGTGGACGCGTAATAGCTCATCAGGACGCGGCCCATCGGCCAGTTCACCACATTCACCAAGCCGCCTACATAACGAGAGCCAATGACTAAATCTGCGCCATTTCGCGCTTCGCTGAGCAGGCGCGGCAAATCGTCGGGATTATGCGAGAAATCGCAATCCATTTCGCAGACATAATCGTAATTGCGTTCCAAAACCCACTTAAAACCGGCGATGTAGGCAGTTCCAAGTCCTTGCTTTCCGGGACGGTTGAGGATGTGCAGTCTTCCTGAAAACTCAGCCTGGAGGCCCGTTGCAATGGCTGCCGTTCCATCCGGAGAATTGTCATCTACCACCAGAAGATGGATTTCCGGCTGAAGAGACATCACCTTGCGGATCATCTTTTCGATGTTCTCTTTCTCGTTATACGTGGGTATGATGACGATGCTGTCGGACAAAATATACTTGTGATTTCAGGGCGAAAATACTTGTTTCACAACATTATTTCCTTGCATGAATCGGGCTGTTTTTTTAGACCGCGACGGAGTGTTGAACCACGACCCCGGAGATTATACCTGCAGCCTCGAAGAATTTGAGGTGTTGCCAGAGGTGATTTCCAACCTGAAACTTTTGAACGCCGCAGGCTGGAAGCTGATTGTCATTACCAACCAGGGAGGCATTGCCAAAGGCCGCTACAATGCCCAAGAGGTGCAGGCCATGCACGATTACCTGCAAGGCCTGTGCATCCTGGAGGGATTCCGGATTGACGATTTTTATTTCTGTCCGCACCACCCCGACTTCAGCGCCTGCCTGTGTCGCAAACCCGGCAGCCTGATGATAGAAAAAGCCATGGCAAAACACCAGCTGAGCGAAGCCCTTTCGGTGATGATTGGCGACAAGGAGCGCGACATCATTGCAGCCGCCGGAGCCGGAGTGCGCGGGATCCTCATTTCCACCAATGCTTCCTGGAAGCATCTGGCAGCGGAATTGGCGCGCGAAACTTTCTGAGGCGCCGCCTGCTGAAAATCACAAGTGAAAAACTATATTTGCCACCCCGTTAAACAACGGGAAGAAGGTCGGATGGCCGAGAGGCTAGGCACAGGTCTGCAAAACCTTCTACACCGGTTCGAATCCGGTTCCGACCTCAAACCAACAAGAAAAATCCCACGCAAAAGCGTGGGATTTTTTTATGCAGAAAATTCATCTGCTTGCAAGGTGAATTTTCTGCATAAAAAAAGCAGCAGACACGAAGTGGATGCGGACTTTTTTCTTGTTGACTTGAGCAGCCCCCTTCCAGGATCAGCGAAGCTCATCCGCCCTCCATCTGCCGCTTGCAAGGTGAATTTTCTGCATAAAAAAAGCAGCAGACACGAAGTGGATGCGGGCTTTTTCCTTGTTGACTTGAGCAGCCCCCTTTCAGGATCAGCGAAGCTCATCCGCCCTCCATCAGCCGCTTGCAAGGTGAATTTTCTGC
>CAZPHB010000042.1:0-5637 GCA_964586595.1 uncultured Flavobacteriaceae bacterium
TTTGCACCTGGTGGTTTGTAAGAGATGACCCAAGTGGTTCCTTCCAATTCCACCAAGGTTTGGGCCTTCATTTCATGCGTAGCCAAGGCAAGAAAAACAGGAAGAAGCAGGGAAGTAAGGAGGGGTTTGAACATGCGCGCAAATTACTAAAGGTTAACGGATTACAGGCGAAAAGTCTGTAATTTTGACTGTGATTTTGATGTTAGACTTATCGTCATTTTGCGGTTAAACGAACACGAATTTGTTTCATCTCATTTCTATGTTTAAGCAACTTATTGTATTGTTCACATTATCCGCAGTCTGTTATCCCACTTTTGTGCAGGCACAGAACTTGTATTTCCCTCCAATAAGCAGCAATAATTGGGATACACTTGCGCCAAATCGCTTGGGCTGGTGTTCCGAAAAGTTGGATTCATTGGATGCCTTTCTGAAGGAAAATGACACCAAGGCTTTTCTTTTCCTGAAAGATGGGAAAATTGTGATGGAAAGGTATTACGGTGGGCATACAGCAAACAGCAACTGGTACTGGGCTTCCGCAGGTAAAACCCTTACTGCGTTTCTTACGGGAATTGCTGCGCAGGAAGGGAAGCTGAAGCTCAGCGATACCACTTCAAAATACCTCGGCAAAGGCTGGACAAATTGCGGCCCTGAAGTTGAATCCAGAATAAGCATCTGGCATCAGTTGACCATGACCAGCGGTTTGGACGACCAAGTGCCCGACCCATATTGTACCCTCGATACCTGCCTG
This sequence comes from uncultured Flavobacteriaceae bacterium, assembly GCA_964586595.1. Lineage (GTDB taxonomy): Bacteria > Bacteroidota > Bacteroidia > NS11-12g > UBA955 > REEB481. The sequence goes on from CAZPHB010000042.1 coordinate 749, forward strand.
AATTGTCTGGCTGCACCGGGAACGCGTTGGGCCTACCACAATGGACCCTATACCCTCATGGACAAAGTGCTGGAAAAAGCCACCGGAATGACCCTGAACAATTATCACGCCCAGAAAGTGAAGCTGCTCACCGGAATGACGGGAAGTTTCGTCATGCAAGGGTATAACAACGTTTATTTCAGCAATGCCCGCAGCATGGCCCGTTTCGGTTTGCTCATGCTGAACCGCGGAACCTGGGATAAGACGGTGGTGTTAGGTGATACCGCTTATTTCCGGCAAATGACAAACAGCTCGCAGAACCTGAATCAGGCGTATGGCTATCTCACCTGGCTGAACGGGAAGAACACTTTTATGTTGCCCGGAAGTCAGTTGCGCTTTAACGGTTCCTTCTTTCCGGATGCTCCCGCTGATGCTTATGCAGCTCTGGGAAGAGACGGGCAATTTGTCAATGTCATTCCTTCACAGAACGCGGTATGGATCAGGATGGGCAACACGCCGCAAAGCACCCTGGTGCCCGTTCAGTTGAATAATGAAATATGGAAACGCATCAATCAACTGCCATGCTTTGGACAGCATACTTCAATTCCTGAACCTGTTCAACTGCGTATGTTCCCGAATCCCGCAACAAATGAGTTGCACATTGTATCACCTGAAAAGATTAACGAACTCAGTATATATGATGTAACCGGAAAAAGAGTGCTGGGACCTGTACGTTTTTTCGAGGAACAATTTTCGCTGCGTATTTCAGAAATCCCACAGGGATGGTATGTGGCAGAAGTCAAAGGAAAACGAAGTAGCTACAGGGCTTCTTTTGTCAAGGAATAGTGCGTCAATATGCATTATATATTCATTGTATGAAGTATTAAATTAGCCCCATGAAATTCGGATTTCGCATTCCCAACATCAACAAGCGCATAGCTGCAAGAACTTCCTGGAAACGCTATGTGCGCCATAACCTCGGAATGAAGGTTCCCCGTGGCATGGGCTGGTTTACCAACCCCAGAAAAGCACTGTACAATAGGATTTATAACCGAACCACTACAGGATGTATGTTTGTAATGGCACTTTTTTGCCTGCCGGTGTTGTTTCTGATCATCGGTTTGTTCATTTAAGGTGATTGATTTATTTAAATTATGTTGGTCATTTTTAAGATAAATAAAAAACAACAATAGGGCTGTTTCAACTTTGCTTCGTCGTTAAACAACCACGTATGCAACGCATTACAGTAGCCAAAGGAGACGGGATTGGTCCTGAAATCATGGACGCAACCCTGTCCATCATCAAAGCCGCAGGGGCACAAATTGAAGTTGATGAAATTGAAGTAGGGGAGCAGGTGTACCTGTCGGGCAATACCTCCGGTATTTCCAATGAATCATGGGACATCATCCGGAAAAACAAGATTTTCCTGAAGGCGCCCATCACCACACCTCAGGGCGGAGGCTACAAGAGCCTGAACGTGACTACACGTAAGTTTCTGGGCTTGTACGCCAACATCAGGCCTTGTTTCAGCATGCATCCTTATGTGAACACCAAGCATCCAAACATGGACATCGTGATTGTGCGGGAAAACGAAGAGGATTTGTACGCCGGTATCGAGCACCAGCAAACCGATGAAGTGGTGCAATGCCTGAAGCTCATCAGCAGACCCGGCTGCGAAAAAATCGTGCGCTACGCTTTTGAATACGCCCGTCAGTATGGAAGGAAGAAGGTAACCTGCTTCACCAAAGACAACATCATGAAACAAACCGACGGACTGTTCCACCAAGTGTTTGATGAAATAGCCCAAGAATATCCGGACATCGAAAATGAGCACTGGATTATTGACATTGGCGCGGCAAAAATGGCCGATACGCCCGAGGCGTTTGATGTGATCGTGATGCCCAACCTGTATGGCGACGTGCTCAGCGATGTGGCAGCGCAGATTGCGGGTTCCGTGGGTCTGGCAGGTTCAGCCAACATTGGTGAGGAATGTGCCATGTTTGAAGCCATCCACGGATCGGCGCCGCGCCGTGCCGGTCAGAATATGGCCAACCCTTCCGGATTGTTGCAGGGTGCCATACAGATGTTGATCCACATCGGACAGGTGAAGGTGGCTGAAAAAGTGCAGAATGCCTGGCTGAAAACCATCGAAGACGGCATTCATACCTACGATATTTACAAAGAAGGCATCAGCACTCAGAAGGTGGGAACTAAGGAGTTTGCCGAAGCGGTGGTGGCCAATTTGGGTCAGAAGCCGGAGCGTTTGCAGGCGGTCAGCTATGCTGAAGACAAACACATCAGCCTGCCGAAATACGAGCGCAAACCTGCCAAAAATAAGGAATTGCAGGGCGTGGACCTTTTTGTGCACTGGAGGGGAACCAACGCCAATGAGCTGGCTGAACTGGTGCGTCGGATTGAACTGAACGACGTGCGCCTCAGCATGATTACCAACCGTGGCATCAAGGTTTATCCCGATGGTTTCCCGGAAACCTTCTGCACCGACCACTGGCGCTGCAGGTTCAAGCACAAAGATGGAAACAACATCACCAAGGAAGATATATTAGAGCTGTTGCAGAAGGCTGTTTTGGCCGATGTGGATGTCATCAAAACCGAAAACCTGTATGCCTTTGACGGCAAGCCGGCTTTCTCCTTGGGACAAGGACAATAAATGAAGCATTCAAGTAAATGAACGCTTTGAACGGAGCATAGAGGATCCGCTTTAAAAAGTAAGTTTTTGTTGCCCGCGGAAATAAAAAGAGCCAGCTGAAAGGTTGGCTCTTTTTGCTTTGGTTTCGGGATGACCCTCTCTTCGGTCGGGTGTTCCCTTTGTATTCCTTGTCATGGTGAGCTTGTCGAACCAGGGTGCCTGCCCCCACCGAATTGCGTCAGCAATGAGCTGTGGGTGAGCTTGTCGAACCAGGGTGCCTGCCCCTACCGAATTGCGTCAGCAATGAGCTATGGAGGAGCTTGTCAGCTTGCCCCGCAAGCCAGTGAAACGCAGCGATGCGGGCAGCAAGTTCCGAGCTGCAAGTCCCGGGCGACAGAAGGGAGTCCCGGGAAGCGCAGCGCATCGGGAGAACCACAAACCAATACATCAGCCCAAACTTATTCAGTTCGGAAGGTATCCGTGCTTTAAATGAATGTCATCCAAAGCATGTTCATACAGCATATACCTTATTTCATCTTACTTTTTCCTTGATGAAAAAGTAAGCAAAAAATCAAGGCTGATAAGTCTGAAAGGTCATTGCTTGCAAGAAGGTGAATGCTGCAGGTGATCTCCTCACGGGCTCGGAGCTTCCTTTGCATTTAGCCCCTTCTTGCTTCGCTCCCAACCTTCCAGCCTTATAGGCCGGTCCTTTTGCTATTGACTATCCATTTTCTCGCTCGCGTTCCGTTGATCATTCAACTGTTGCGATTGACTTTAAACATCCATATGTCATGGTGCCTGCCCCTATCGAACTGCGTCAGCAGGTTGGTAGGGGAGCGTGCCTGCCCCGACTTTTCGGGGTCGAACCAAGATCATTTTCATGCTCATAGCCTCCTGGGGATTACCCTCTCTTCAATCAGGTATTCCCTTCGACAATCATCTTCAAGGTCATGGTGTCCTTGAATGCGTCCGGACGAACAACGCGTCAAATGCTTTGTTCATGGGCGGTTCAGGATGTTTATCCGGCGCAGGTTTGCTGAAGTTTTGTTTACAGTAAACAATTTATAGTAAACAATTTATTTTTGTACTGTGAAAACAAGGGACAAGTTGATTGGGTTGTTGCGAAAGCAAGGTCAAATGACCATTCATGACATCGCAAATGCGCTCGGTGTTTCCCGACAATACGTTCACCGCATCATCAACCAGCTTGAAGAAGATGCCATCGTTCAGGCCTTTGGTAAAGCGCCTCAGGTATTCTATTCGCTCCGTGCCGATCAGGAGAAAAGGGAAGCCGAATCGGTGACTTATGAAGATGAGCAATTTCTGAAGCAACATTTTCTACTGGTAGATCCTTTGGGGCATTTATTGGAGGGCCTTGATGCGCTGCATTATTGGTGCGAAAAACAAAACCTGAAAACAGGTAAAACCTTAGTGGAATTTATAGAGACACGTAAGAAATACCTTGCTTATTACAATCCGCAATTCCTGATTGATGGTACCGAAAAATTGAAGAATACCAAAGGCATGAAGCACATAGGCTTAGATGCGATGTATTATTTCGATTTTTATGCCATTGAACGTTTCGGGAAAACACGTCTGGGAACCTTGATGCACTATGCCAAACAAGGACAAAATAAATTGCTCATGAAAATGATTGTGGAAGAGATAAGGCAACGCGTAAACAACCTGCTTCGCGACATGCAGATAGATGCGGTTTTGTTTGTGCCGCCAACCATAGATCGAAAAATCCAAATCATGACGGTATTGGAAAAGTTGCTGGCAATAGATAAACCTGTGCTAAAAGTTCAGAAAATTAAAAGCAGGATCATCGTACCACAAAAAGCACTATCGAACATATTCGAAAGGATTGCCAATGCAAAAAATACCTTTTATATCCCTGAACAGGAGGCGTTTCAGAAGGTATTGATCATTGATGACGCCGTAGGCAGCGGTGCTACCATGAATGAAATTGCGCTTAAACTGAAGGACAAAGAAATTGCGAAAGAGGTTCTGGGTCTTGCAATTACAGGAAGCTTTAAGGGGTTTGATGTGATTTCTGAATTATAGTTTTTCATGTCCGGCCCTTGAGCTGTGATGTGGTTTAAATGTATCGGGATTACCCTCCCTTCGGTCGGGTGTTCCCTTGTGGGGAGGCTACAAAGCATGGAAAAGCCAAGCTGCTGCGCAGCTTTGTCATACTGACAATGCATCGGGATTACCCTCCCTTCGGTCGGGTGTTCCCTTGTGGGGAGGCTACAAAGCA
>CAZPHB010000043.1:0-5106 GCA_964586595.1 uncultured Flavobacteriaceae bacterium
TGCGACTGGCTGAGGTAAATATGCTTCAGGCCCAGTCCTTCAAAGCGTTTGCGCATGCCTTCGCTTTTCCCTCCGGAGATGATGGCCACCGGATAACCGGACTTTACGGCATGTTGCAGGGCAAAGCCGTCTTTGATGTTTACGCTGCGCAGCATGTGGCCTTCTTCCGTTACCAACACGCGGCCACTGGTAAGCACACCGTCTATGTCAAAGATGAATCCCCGAATGTTTGCAAGTCGGTCAAGAAGTTCAGACATGCTGCAAAGAAATGGATTTATGCAGGAAAGGCAGGTAACCGCACACCGCGATGATGAAACAACAAGCGCAGTGTTTCAGTTACTCGTTCAGGTTCAGTTGTTATCCCGCCATTCGTAAACCCACTGGGCCTGGATCATTTCCAGATAACCCTCGTTACACTCCTCGCGCTTGCCGATAAATCCGGGGATTTCCAGCACCCATTCAATCAATTCGGTGAAGCGGATGCGGTAGATTTTTGATTCATTAAAATCATCGCCGAAACGTTCATACAATTTCATGGCGATGTCTTCAAAGTCGGTCCAGTTTATAGGTGGTTCGTGCATGTATCCGTCTGTTAATGTCCGATGATGCCACTCTGGTCGGGAATGGTTACCACCAGATTTCCTTCTTCATTCAGCTTGCACTGGCAGGCCAAACGGCTGTTGTAGCGAGGGTTTCGGGCACGATCTACATAATCTTCCTCGCGGTCGCTCATTTCTGGCAGCAGGTCTTCACCCTGCTCGATGTACACGTGGCAGGTACTGCATCCACAAACACCGCCGCAGTTGTGGTTCAACGGGATTTCATTGTCCAATGCCACATCCAGAATACTCTCCCCGGGGAACATTTCCACGGTCAGCGAGGCTTTTTCTTTTTCCTCAAAATGAAAGGTAAGGGAACCCATAATTCGCTGCAAAGTAACAACAGCGAAGGCGCAAAGTTTTAAGCATATACCTCTGTGTTTCAGGTTCAAAAAGTTAATTTCGCAGCCTCAAAGAAACCTACCATGGATTTTCAACTTACCGAAGAACATCTGGCCGTGCAGCAGGCAGCCCGCGATTTTGCGCAAACAGAATTGCTTCCAGGCGTCATAGCGCGCGACGAACATCAGAAATTTCCGGCAGAGCAAATCAAAAAGCTGGGTGAGCTTGGTTTTATGGGCATGATGGTGGATCCGAAATACGGCGGAAGCGGCATGGATACCATCAGCTACGTATTGGCTATGGAAGAAATCTCGAAAATAGATGCTTCCTGCAGTGTGGTGATGAGCGTTAACAACAGTCTTGTTTGCTGGGGTTTGGAAACTTTTGGTACCGAAGAACAAAAACAAAAATACCTGGTTCCGCTGGCCAAAGGTGAAATCATTGGCGCGTTTTTGCTCAGCGAACCTGAAGCAGGAAGCGACGCCACCAGCCAGCGCACCACTGCCGAAGATAAAGGCGACCACTACCTGTTGAACGGCACCAAAAACTGGATCACCAACGGCAATTCTGCCAGCGTGTATCTGGTGATGGCACAAACCGACCATGCCAAGAAACACAAAGGCATCAATGTCCTGATTGTAGAAAAGAACAGTCCCGGTGTTACTGTGGGTAAGAAAGAAGATAAGCTGGGCATCCGCGGCAGCGATACACACAGCATCATGTTCCAGGATGTGAAAGTTCCCAAGGAAAACCGCATCGGTGATGATGGCTTCGGATTCACCTTTGCCATGAAAACCCTGGCAGGCGGCCGCATTGGTATTGCCGCGCAGGCCCTGGGGATTGCCAGTGGCGCGTACGAACTTGCCCTGAAATACTCAAAAGAACGCAAAGCTTTTGGCACCGAAATCATGAACCACCAGGCCATCGCCTTCAAACTGGCCGACATGGCCACGGAAATCGAAGCGGCGCGCCTGCTCTGCCTTAAAGCGGCATGGCTTAAAGACCAACACCTGGATTATGCACGTGCCAGCTCTATGGCGAAACTTTTTGCCAGCGAAACAGCCATGAAAACCACCGTAGAGGCCGTTCAGGTGCACGGCGGCTATGGCTTTGTAAAAGAATACCACGTGGAGCGTTTGATGCGCGATGCGAAAATCACCCAGATCTACGAAGGCACCAGCGAGGTGCAGCGTGTGGTGATCAGCCGCGACATCCTAAAGGATTGATCCACCAGCAATTCTGAAAAAAAGGCTTTCCGAGGAAAGCCTTTTTTTATATCCCTTTACCTGATTTCTATCAACCGCTGCGATGCAGCTTATCAGTTCAGTGAGCATCACAGGTACAGGAACTTTGCCACGCTAACCTTTTTATGATATTTTATGATGAAACACACAAAACTGATTCTTGCTGCGGCAAGCCTCCTCTATGCGGGATGGCAGCCCATGCATGCCCAGAAAGTCTTTACGGACTGGAACGGCTACGTTGAATCCAAGAACACCGGAACCACCGGCACAGTACTTTTAAGCGATGGCTCGGAAGAGCTGGCCGCACAATCCTATCACTATTCCGGGCCGGGGCGCGTGAACCGCGTGCGGGTGTACGGAAATTTCCAGGGCCTCACGGGCGTGCGGCTGCGGATTTCGGTGTATCAAACCGACAGCAAGGGACGTCCCACAAGCAGCCTGGCCAACAGCAACGTGCTTTGGTGGGGTTCGGTGGACAATCCCGTGGGCTATGTAGAGGCCATTTTCCCGGGTGGGGTGGCTGTAGCCGCCAACTTCGCCATTGGTGTGGCGCTGCGTACCCCACAGTTCCCCTACCTGGGCAGCAGCTTCCAGGTGAAATACACAGGCAATGGCGACGGACGGGGGCGAGATCTGGCCTCCATTGCAGGAACCTCTACCTCCGGAAACTGGTCGAGCCTGAAAGATGATTTCGGCAAAGATGGCGACCTCTACCTGGTACCGCTCATGGCCCATGAACATCGCGCCGGATTCACCATTCCCAACAACTGCATGGCCACCGGCAGCACGGTGAATTTCAGCAATACCTCCACGTTTAGCCGCGACAGTATGTTTAACCGCATCGGACTGTCCGGCTATTCTGGCACAGCAAAATTCTATGCCTGGGATTTTGGCGATATGAGTACCTCAAACCTTGCCAATCCAAGCCACAGTTACAGCAATCCGGGCATGTATCAGGTGCGACTCATCACCACCATTGTGGGATGGAACGGCAGCCAGAGTGATACCTCGCTGATGCAGATTTCTGTTGGGTTGAGCGCAGGAGCCTCGAACATCAGCAATGCCAGCTGCTATGGTCAAAGCAACGGCAGCTTTTCAGCAAACGGGAACGGCGGTGCCACACCGTATCAATACGCGCTGGGCAACGGCCCATGGCAAAGCGGCGCTACCTTCACCGGATTGACCGCTGGCGCGTACACCGTTAAAGTCAAAGACAACCTTAGCTGTATTGCCAGCAATATCGTGAACATTGGCCAACCGAGCGCCATTGAGTTTACTACCACCAACCATGCCGATGCCACTTGCGGAAATTCAGACGGCTCCATCCTGGTGAGCGCCTCCGGCGGAAGCGGTTCCATCCTATACCAACTGGGCAGCGGCAGCTTCCAAAGCAGCGGCAGCTTCACCGGGCTCGCGGCAGGCAGTTATACCATCACCGCAAAAGACGGAAACAACTGCACGCACAGCACCATCGTTTCAGTGGACAATACATCTGCTCCTGCACTGAGCATCAGCCATACTGATGTAAGCTGTTTCGGCGTGAATGACGGCTCCATTACCCTGAGCGCCAGCGGCGGAACAGGCAGCCATCAATTCAGCATCAACGGTGGAAGCACTTATCAAAGCACAGGCAATTTCGGCAATCTGATTGCAGGCACCTATCAGGTTCAGGTAAAAGACGCTGCCGGTTGCACGGATGCAGGCTTGGTGACGGTTAAAACACCAAACCTCATTCGCTTCAACAATTCCGTGATGGCGGCTAAATGCTACAGCAGCAGTGACGGGGAAATTCACCTCAGTGAGGTAAGCGGAGGCATCGGCAAACCTTCCTTCAGCATCAATGGAAACACCTATCAGTCGTCGCCTGATTTCACGGGTTTACGCGCCGGAACTTATACCATCTATGTTAAAGATATTGCCAACTGTATTGTTACCGGCAGCGCCGTGATTGACAGGCCCAGCGACATCAGCACCGGCATCAGCATCACCAATGCCAGCTGCAACGGAAGCAACAACGGAGTAATCCTGGCCACCGCCAGTGGCGGTACTCCGGGTTATGTGTACAGCCTTTCCGGTGGAAGCTGGCAAAGCAGCGGTCGGTTTGAAACCGGAGCCGGCAGCTATCAGGTGATGGTGATGGACAACAACGGATGCCGCGATACGGCAAACGCTGTAGTCGGGCAGCCAAGCATTATTGCCGCAACGGCCAGCAGCACCAACAGCACCTGTGGCAACAGCAACGGAAGCATCCTGGCTTCTGCCTCCGGCGGTTCCGGAAGCGGATATCAATACAGCCTGGACGGAAGCACCTATAACAGCAGCGGCCTGTTCAGCAACCTTTCCGCAGGAACTTACTACGTGCTGGTGAAAGACGGTGTCGGATGCCAAATCATTCAGGACGTTGCCGTGAAAGATGCCAATGGACCCAACATCACCGGCATCAGCAAAACCGATGTGACCTGCCATGGCGGCACAGACGGAAGCATTACCGTAAACAGCACCTCCGGTGGCACAGGAACTTTGCTGTTCAGCATTGATGGAAGCAACTGGTACAGCAACGGCAAATTCAGCAACCTTTCCGCAGGAACCTATACGGTAAGCGTTAAAGATGCCAACGGATGTATTGGCAATGCAGCCGCTCAGGTTGTCAGCCAACCCAACGCCATCTCCGTTTCCGTGCGCACCACCAATGTTACCTGCAACGGTACCAACAACGGACAGGTGAGCGTGAGCGCCATCGGTGGTTCCGGCACCCTGGGTTACAGCATAGATGGAGGAGAAACCTTTCAGTCTGACCGCAATTTCAGCGGGCTGCGCGCCGGATATTATCTGGTGATGGTACGCGATGCCGGAGGCTGTGTGGGCTATGCCACCTTCAGCATCGAAGAACCGGCTGCCATCAGCATCGTTACCGGCGTTTT
>CAZPHB010000044.1:0-4458 GCA_964586595.1 uncultured Flavobacteriaceae bacterium
GATATGTATATATTAGCATTGGCAAGATATTTTTTTTAATTCATAATTCCAAATGCAAAACACCTTCGGACTCCAATCATATAAGGAAATTATTGTATCCAAGCTACTGAAACAGCGCCTTCATACGTCGCTATCTTATTGAAGATCAAATAATTACACATTTCAACAAGAATAATTCCATGTTTGGCACACTGATGCTAAAAAATGCTCATGAAGCCCAAACATGAACAGCATCTCCAATCATGAAGTTCCATCGAAGTGGCTTCAACCAAGAAAACATCAACGTGCAGTCTGTGCACATTGATAACAGGTAGAATAGTTCTGTCTTGCGTTAAAACACCCGCGACAGGTTGAAGCCGAAGCGCAGGGAACCCGCGCCAAAGGGGCTGCCGGTCTGCGTGATGAAGGCTTTTTCGTTCATCCCGGCGCTGTTGGAGCAATGCAATTGAAATACGTGTCCGCCGGTATTGATGTCCAGGCCGAGGGTTAAAGGCTGATACATCGGTGCAGCGGTTTGTCCGGAAGGAACATACTGATAATCAGCCACGAGGGTGAATTTCGGACTCAGTACCACCCTGCCGCCCATGCCCATCGCGAAGATATCGTTGCGGTCGTCGGCTGCCGTGGCCAGATTTCTGTGTACCATGCCAGGACTGAACTGCAGCATCAGCACCCTGCCGAAGTAGCGGCTCAATAAGAGCTGATGGGAATAAAACAGCCTCGAAGAGAAGAAATTATCCCTTGCCGGCTGCTGCCATTTCAGGGTATTCAGCACCATGCCTGAAGCATACGTTACGGTCAGAGGCATATCTTTTCCATTGCGCTGTTTGAGCAGGCGCAACTTCAAAAAGCCATCGTATTCTTTTTGATAGGAACTTCTTCCCACACCCACGCTGAGCCAGGGCAGTACACCGTAATCGAACGAAATACGCATCTGCGCCTGATCGAGTCCGAACAGTGTATTCCAACCTCCATCAAAGGTGCCGAAGCGGTGCAAGATGCGAAAATCGAGTTCGCCTTTGCCCAACTGCTTGGTGGAATGCGTATTCACCAAACGAGTAGCCACACGGGTTTTATAGCCGTTGTGTTCGTGCCAGGCAAAGCCATCGTCCTGTGCAGATATATTTCCCGTGCCCAGCAGCAGGAACAGCCCCAAAAATTGGAATTTCAATTGTTTTGCGCCCCCGCGCGCACCCATTTCTCCAGCAACAGCAAATCACAATTCGAGAGTTTACCCGAAGGCGGCATCGCAACATAACCCTGACTTTGACGCACCGATCCCAGGAATCTTCCGCCGTCCACGCAGGCCTTCACAGAAGCGTAATCATCCAGTTTCACCGAGCCGCTGGCATTGCCCTGGTTGTGGCAGGCTGTGCAATTGCTTTGAAGAATCGCAGAAATTTTCTGGCTGTACAAGGCCGTGGTGGTATCACAGGGTGATCCTTTACCATATAAGAGTTCTTCGTTGTCGTAATAGCAGGAACTCAGGCCCATGCCGGCCAGCATCAGCAGTGCAACAGCCGTTAAAACAGGGTTTTTTCTGAAGAATTTCATACTTCGTCATTCAATTGTTCGGCGCCCCGTCGGCAATCCAACGCTCCAGCATGCGCAACTGGCAATCACTCCATTTGTTCCCGCCTTGAGGCATGGGTAAATACCCGGTTTTATGGTTCAGCGCGCCGGACAATTTACCATTATCTACTTGAGTTTTTATGCTGCTGTAATCGGTAAGTTGGGTATTTCTTCCATAACCATGGCAACCAACACAGCCGGAATTGATTAAAGGTTGAATGTGATTCGAAAAAGTCACCGTCTCAGTTGAATCGCAACTGGTACAGCCATTGTTCTTCGCACCCTGATCAATCCAGTCTTTGATGGTTTTGATCTGATCGGCTGTGAGTTTGGCGGGAGGAGGTGGCATGATGTCTTTAGGATCATTGTCCACCAAAACCTCGTACAAATCCGAACTTCCGCTTTTTCCTGCTTCCACCCCGGCGCGCATCACATTCGCGTAATCGGTAAGCTGAACACCATCCTGAGCCGAGCCGGCATCATGACAGCCGCTCATCGCGCAATTGCTTTGGAGGATGGGCAGCACATCGTTTTTGAAGTACACCACCCCGGGCACACAGGGTGCGCTGTCGTCCACCACTTCCGGCAGTTCGTGCTTACAGGAAGGCAATAGAGCCGAGATTCCAAAGAAGAAAAACAGGTACTTCCGCATGGGATCTATTTTGTACTGCAAATTACGCCGGAATCGTCAAGCTTCTCTGAACGCTTCAGAAAAATATACATGCATGAACCCAAGTGGATGTCGGGGAATCTTTAATTTCACCGCCAAAATCTTATCCCCATGAACCGCATCAGCAGTTTTGAAGCATATCAGGCGCAGTACCGACGCAGCATCGAGGAACCGGAAGCCTTCTGGGCCGATGTGGCGTCTTCCTTTCTTTGGAAAAAACCCTGGCAGCAGGTACTGGACTGGAACTTCGACCAACCGGATGTGCGCTGGTTTTCCGGCGGAAGTCTGAACATCACCGAAAACTGTCTGGACCGACATCTGGCCGAACGGGCAGAGCAGACCGCTTTCATCTGGGAACCCAATGACCCGCGCGACAAGTCGGAACACATCAGCTACCGCGAATTACATCGCCGGGTTTGTCGCTATGCCAACGTGCTGAAAAAACGGGGCATCGGCAAAGGCGATCGCGTGTGCATCTATATGCCCATGATTCCGGATCTGGCCGTGGCCGTACTGGCCTGCGCCCGCATCGGAGCCATCCACAGCGTGGTATTCGCCGGCTTTAGCGCCCAAAGCCTCGCCGACCGCATCAACGATGCCGGTGCCAAGGCGGTGTTGTGCAGCGACGGACTGTATCGCGGCAACAAGGAAATTCCCGTAAAAGCCGTGGTGGATGAAGCCCTGGAGCAGTGTCAAACCGTGAAAACGGTAATCATCAGCCGGCGCACCCAATGGCCGCTGCACCTGCACGAAGGCCGCGACATCATGCTGAAAGATGCGCTGCGCGATGTTTCTGACGCATGCGCCGCCGAACCCATGGACAGCGAAGACTTTTTGTTCATCCTCTACACCAGCGGAAGCACCGGCAAACCCAAAGGCGTGGTGCATACCTGCGGCGGATACATGGTGTATGCCGGCTATACCTTTCAGAATGTTTTTCAGTATGAGCAGGGAGACGTGTTTTTCTGCACCGCCGACATCGGCTGGATTACCGGCCACAGCTACATCGTGTACGGACCACTGCTGAACGGCGCCACCTCGGTGATGTTTGAAGGCATTCCCACCTTCCCCGACCCGGGACGTTTCTGGCAGATCATCGACAAATACGAAGTAACACAATTCTACACCGCGCCCACGGCCATTCGCTCGCTGATGACCTTCGGCGACGAGCACGTGCTGGCATATAACCTGCACAGTTTAAAACTGCTGGGCACCGTGGGCGAACCCATCAACGAGGAAGCCTGGCATTGGTATCATACCCATGTGGGGAAAGGACGCTGTCCGGTGGTGGACACCTGGTGGCAAACCGAAACAGGCGGCATCATGCTGAGTGGACTCGGTGGATTGAGTCCGATGAAACCTGCCCACGCCGGATTGCCTCTGCCGGGCATTCAGCCGGTACTGCTTGCTCCGGATGGAAAAGAACTGCAGGAAACTGAGGCAGAAGGTTTGTTGTGCATGAAGTTCCCTTGGCCTTCCATCATCCGCAGCACCTACGGCGACCATGAGCGCTGCCGTCAGACGTATTTCTCGGCTTTCCCGGGATACTACTTCACCGGCGACGGCGCCAAGCGCGATGCAGACGGCATGTACCGCATCATCGGTCGCGTGGACGATGTAATCAATGTAAGCGGCCATCGGCTGGGCACGGCTGAAATTGAAAACGCCATCAACCTGCACCCGGCAGTAGCTGAAAGCGCGGTGGTAGGGTTTCCACACCCCATCAAAGGACAAGGTATTTATGCTTATGTAATTACCAGAAACCCAATAGAAGATGAGGCCGATTTAAAAGCACAAATCATTGAAACCATCAACAGCGCTATTGGTAAGATTGCCCGGCCCGACAAACTCCAGATTGTAGCCGGACTGCCCAAAACCCGCAGCGGTAAAATCATGCGCCGTATTCTGCGGAAGATTGCCGAAGGCGAGCTGGAAAACCTGGGCGATACCACCACCCTGCTGGATCCGGCGGTTGTGGATGCCATTATTGCAGACCGGCTTTAGGAGTATCGCCCGGCATGAGGCTGGGGAAACCGCAGGGGTTTAAACCATATAATTAAATCACTGCTGTCCAAAACGTTTTTTATGGAACAGTTAGTGTGCAGATTATCATGGGGTTATCAGTCTGTTTTTGACGATTTTGATTTTTACCCCCACACACCGAATCAACCATATTCTATGCTCTTACTTTTTCCTTGATGAAAAAGTAAGCAAAA
>CAZPHB010000045.1:0-4086 GCA_964586595.1 uncultured Flavobacteriaceae bacterium
TCCAATTTGCATCAAAACGGTCTATTTCACTGATTAAGTTAATCAGCTTCCAATCAATTTTCAGTTTAAAATTATATACTCCGTTGTCCATTATGATACGTTATGATACGCTAAGATACGATTAAGATGTGAAATCACAAAATACAAATGATACGCTATGATACGTTTAGATTTGATTATGATACGAATAATGACATGGTTTGCGGTCGTGCGCTAGTCGTGTTGCTTGTTCCTTACGCATTGTGTGTATTCCGGCGATATTGACCCCCCGTTCCGGAAAACTGACCCCACCTTTCAGCGGCGGATTCCGCAGTGTCATCTTGATTATTCCGCTTGGCGCAACAGACCGCCGTTCGACATCAGTCGTTTTCCTCGAAGTACGCTATTTTCTCAATGGGTCCTTTTTGGCTGTCCCAGACCATGGTATGCAGTGAATAGTCAAACCATTGTTTAAACAATTTGAATGTCCGGTTTTGCACCCAAAGATCCTCGTCAGTGTACCAGTTGTTGAGCTGCTCGCAAAAGAACCAGTCAAAGTGTTTCCTCAACCAGCGTTCCATTTGTTCTGTGGTCTCGAAGTCCGGCAGCAGATACACGTCGGGTTCACCTATGATTGGACCGAGTTCTTTGGGGTCTATGGGCTCAATGCTGTTTACCCAGTCGTAAAGCGCTTGTTTTGGCGTCAGGACCAAGGCAGTGCGTAGTACATTCTGAAACACCTCTGATTCTGCCATGGAAGCAAAGTAAAAAGGTTTATGGGGCTTGGTAAGGGTTTGAGGTTCTAAGTTAGTCCTTTTGCCAAGTTATAACCAGTCCGATTTGGGGGGTACTTAAAGATACATTGTTTATCTGTAGAGTTTAATTTCAGCTATAATGGCAACTTTGTCGTGAGATGTTTGGATTTTGCTAAAATATAAAGACTCTCGCCATACAATACGGACCTTTTTATTGCCTAAAAAGGCATGCCTTATTGTATTCGCCAAATGCTCGTCTTCAAACAATCCAGTTTGGATAGGCAAGTAAAGATCTCTATTGTTTCCTTCAACATTTATCATGATAAATTTTAAATGTCGGCCTCTGATCACTTCCTGATATTCTGAAATTTTTACATGATCAATTATTTGTCTGACTGCAGTATCATTTTGAAAGGACTTTACTTCCCAAAAATACATTGCATAGGTAGCATCAATCGGAAGGGATTTGGCATAACTCGGATCAGGATTATCAAACGGGTAGCGAACTTCAAAATGTAAATGAGTCTCATTAGGCCAACTGGGATCATCATTTACCTCGCAAATTTCCTGACCAGAAACTACATTATCCCCTTCATTCACAAGTTTATTTTGTAAGTGATTGTAAAAAGTCATGAATTTGAAACCGTAATCATGAAGTAATAAAATACCACCTTCGGCCCTTATAACTTTACCATTAGCTGAAGCGAATACTTTTGTCCCTTTCGGTGCCAATAAATCGATTCCATGATGTGTTCTTATAAGCCCTTTTCTTCCATTAATAACATTAATGTCACGCCTCGCTCCAAAGAGCCCTACACTCGATCTTGTTCTTAATTGCATGGGGAATGGACTTATTTTGTCGATCCCTGGGGAGTTATTGTTCAAATCCATTGGTGGGGTCAATGGTAGGTCTAGGGGATCCATAAATGTGGATGTCATATGTTTTTTTTTATGTTCTCTGATTTTATATTCTGGTACCGTTTTTATTGTAAAACACAAATATATCGGGTTAATGGTTTGTTTGTGCATAGAGCATAAAGAATGGTAACCAGGGGAGCTTGCGGATTTCCGAGTCGCGAGGCTTATCCCGTGAGGAGCGAAATGGGGGGGGTAAAACTGCCTGAAGCAAAAACCTGGTTTACACCCAAGGTTTTGTCATTCTCTTATGACCGATTTTATGTCTGCCGCTCAACTTAAAATTAATTGTTTAGAAATGCGGAGTACATCCATACTAATTTTTCCTGTGCTCTGATATAGTCACTCATGAGCGCATTTGTTCCTTCATCCCCGGCGTCTGCTGATAGGGAGAGTATATCTCTTTGTAAACTTATTACCGTCTGAAATGAGATGAGAATTTCACCTACTGCCTTTATTCCGTCTGAAACTTGATTACTTTCTGTAATTTGAGAAACCTTTTTATAGTCAGAATATTTGTGGTTTGGTGCGTGCCCTAATGTCAGAATTCGTTCCGCTACCTCATCTATTTTTTAAAGCAAGTCATTATACAATTCTTCAAATTTTAAATGAAGTTCAAAAAACTTATCCCCTTTAATATTCCAATGTGAACCTCTGGTGTTTTGATAAAAAATGGAATAGTTAGCCAATAGCTCGTTCAGCTTTTCTGCTAAATGTTTGGACTTAATACTGTCCAGTCCGATTGCGTTTATTTTTTTCATAGTTGAATATTTGTCGAAATTACTATTTGCTTATTGTTTACGTATTGATTTTCGTCATTGTGTCTGATTTGTTGGCAGTTCGTCTGCGCTTGGGCATAATGTTCCGCGTCTGTAACATGTGTCGGCGTGCAAGGTTCTCTGCTGTCAATAAAGATAATTGATGGTGCGTGCTGCATCTGTTCATTTGTGCTCTAAACCCCGCCATTTGTTACAGCCGCTGTTACCATCAGCGCTTACTTGAGTCTCAGATTTTTGGTAGCTTCCTTAGTTTAATAGTTTTGTGTTCTCCATGCTTAATTTTGAGCATAACAGTCTCAAATCCTTGCTTGCTTATAACAACTTTCATTGGTGGACACCGGAACAAGCCGCCAGAAATTCGGGATAGCTCAAAATTCCCTTTTGGGTCAGTAAAGGATTGGTAATAGTGATTGTTTTTTTCTTGAACGTACACACGGTCAATCGCTTGTTTTGTCTCTTCATGGAGAACTATGCCAGAAACAATTTGCATGCAGTCACCACCTGATAACAAAGTTGTCATTCCAATCATTGTTGCCAGTAATATTAGTGTTTTCATTCAGCCTTTTAGCATTGATGACAATTTACTTATAACATCATCTTATGTCCTGTTCTTGTGCGGCTCGCTGCGAAGAATACTACTTTTGGTAAGGTTTTTTGTGGCTTAGAGGTCATGGAAAGAACTGTTTGTGGTTTGAATATTGTGTTGACTGAAATGGTTATGTATTTTAGTGATGCTGCTGCTGCAAAATTGGTGTTATTCCCATGGAAGCCATACACCACTTGGCGCAATGCGGTCTTTATCTGCCGCAGGTTCAATCTACGTAGGTTTCCTGAATCACGGCTTTTACCTGATTTATTTCTTGTGCTGAGAGGAAATCAAAGGATTTAACAATACGTTTCCTGTCGATGGTTCGGATTTGGTCAAGTACAATCCAGCCTTGAGTATGGTTGTGTTTCACTTCCACACGGGTTGGATAAGGCTTGGAACTGCTGGTCAATGGGGCCACCACGATGGTCTGTAAATATTTGTTCATTTCATCAGGGGAAATAACTACACAGGGGCGTGTCTTCTTCATTTCAGTGCCCACAGTAGGGTCAAGATTAACCAGTATAATTTGGTACTGTCTTATTTCCATTCTTCAAATTGCTCGTCTTCAAAAACATCTTCCATAAGCAGCTTGTCGTCACCATTTTCGTGCATATTGCTGAACGCTTGTTCCCATCCTTTCCTGGATCTTGCTTTCGGTTTGAGGATGATGCAGTCTTTTTCAAGAATCAGCTCCAAAGCATCCTGAATGTTGTACATTTCAATGATGGTCTTGGACAGCCTAATTCCTTTTGAATTTCCTATGGATATGAGGGGGATGTGCATGTGTTTTGCAATTGGGTAATTACAAAGTTATTACACGGTTCTTGAATCTCCAAATGAGATTTTCGTGCAGTTTTTGGGTTGATCTATTCGCGCAATAATCCAGATTTCAAGGTTCCGAACGGAAACCACGTGGGTACTCCAAGTTGCTCGTTTGCCGAAGCATAGGCAACAGAACTCAACTTTTTGCATCCTGCCTCAGCCCTATAACCCAAACTTCACTGCCCAAACCATGGGCAATTGCTATTTTTGAACATGCGCCTGTTCTTCTTGCTCTGCTGCTCCTTCA
>CAZPHB010000046.1:0-2036 GCA_964586595.1 uncultured Flavobacteriaceae bacterium
CCCCCGCTTTCCCGGGCGCGCTCTACGTTGTCTGTCTTCATCCGCATGCCATCACCCAAACCCAGTCCCTCCCAGGCTTCTGGCCAAATTCGCACGAGCCATACCACAGCGATTAGGACCGGTACCAGCCATACAAATCGCGACAGCTTCCCCCGCGCATCCAGCACACACAACAAGGCCAGTGATAAGTACCATGAAGCCCAATATTCAGGATCCGGATCGTTGAACTGAACCACTCCAAACAACAAAAACATAAACCCGATGGAATAGCGAAATCTGTTCATCGGGCGTTATTCTTGAGCAACATGAATCCAGGCTGCGTGAACCAATGGCCTGTCGCCTCTCTGGGAATTTGTCCGGGGCCTTGGGAAAAGTTCCCCAAAACCACATCCTCATCGCCATCACCGTCCAAATCACCCGCATCAGCCGTAAGCCAGCGTCCGTTCCGAAAGCCATCAACCTCAGTGGGCAGGAATTGCATGTTGCCCTGATTGATGAACAGCAGCAAGATTTCATTCGGCTGGTTCACATAATCTGCGAAGAAGCTCAGACTCAACATGTCCAAATCGCCGTCAAGATCAAAATCGCGGACCAGCGCCTTGTAACAACCGTTCACCGGAAAAAACCAGGACGATTGCGCAAAGTTGTTCTTCCCGTCGTTGAGGTAAATGTACACTCCGTGGAAGTTCTTCAATACCATCGAGTAATCGGCATTGTCGCCGGCGGTATAGACAATATCGGTATGACCGTCGCCATTCATGTCGGCCAGCTCAAAGCCAGAGGAGCCATTCAGCGAGCTAAACTCAAGCAGCCTGCGTTCGCGAAACTCGCCATTCCCTTGATTTTCAAAAAGGTAAATGCCTTCCTTCCCCTGACAGAACAGGGTCATCAAATCAGGTTTCCCGTCTTTGTTGAAATCGGTGATGATGGTCTTTATGGCTCCGGGTTCCTGCCGCAGCACCTTTTTCTTGCGCGAGTCGCCATCGGGCAGCCAGTAGAATTCGCCTTCCAAATGACCAAAGCCGTTTACAATCCAGTCTTCCTTGCCGTTTCCATCCAGATCAGCTTTCTGAATCATCACAGGCCTGCCCAGATTCTGGAGCAAAAGTCCGCCTGCCTGCAGGTTTCCCTGGGCGTCAATGCGGGCTTCCTGCAGCGAGCCTTCCCTTTTGTTCGATGGGAAAATCGAGCCAATATTGGTAACCTGCAGCGATTTGCCATCATCGTGGATCCAGGAAGGTGCGCCTTTCAGGCTGATGGTGCTTCGGCGCTTCAGGTCGGCACCATAGGTGCTGAGCGTATTTCCATTGCCTTCGCCATAAAAGATGAGTTTTCGTGATGGATCAATACGCACAAAAACGGTCATCGGCCCTTTCACACCGCCGGCCTCCGGCATCATCGGACTGAACAACCCGGTTGAATTGCCAATGCCGGCGTAGCGAACCTGTGGCATTACTTCCTCAGGAGCGCGGCTCAGGTAGAAGTCAAGGATTTTCCCCCAGATTAAAGGGTCAATCACCGGCTTGTCGGGGAACAAATTGGTTTTGAGGTTGGTGTCGCCACGTTCGTTGGGCGGATAATCCATGCCTCCGTGCTTGTATATACCCACCTTGGGACCCATGGCCGGGAAAATCCCGTATTTCCAGGTGTTCTTGTTCAGCTTTTCAGGTTCGGGATACAGGTGGCAACTGCCGCAATACTGTCGGGCCAGTTGTTCGTCGGCGGAGATGGAATCCTGCGTTTCCGCACTGCCGCTTTTTCCGCCGCAGGCGCTGAACAACATGATGCAAAGGACCGCCGGCGCTGCGCTGTTCAGTAATTTATGAAACACCACTGCCCGCATTTGCTTCCCCGTCAGGTTGTACAAAAAAGAGCTTCCCGTCTGCACCTTCGGCCATCAGAATCATGCCTTCACTGTCGATGCCGCGCATCTTTCTGGGTGCCAGATTGGCCAGCAGCAACACCTTACGTCCTTTTACTTCCTCAGGACTGAAATGCTCCGCAATGCCGCTCAGCACGGTACGCGTATCCAAACC
>CAZPHB010000046.1:2136-3376 GCA_964586595.1 uncultured Flavobacteriaceae bacterium
CTGTTGATGCGGGTTTGCCAGTCTTTCCAGGTGAACTCGGAATCTTTGGTTTCCGGCATGATGGAACACAGCACATAGCGCAGCTCGTCTTCCCTTCCGGGCAAATCGGCCATGTATTCATGTACCCAGACGGCCCAGTTTCGGGAGGTGGAGATTTTGGCGCCTTCCAGATTCAGAAATTCATTGGCGGGAACCTGTTTGGGCAGCACAAATCCGTGGCCATACAAGTGCAGCATGGCCGGAAAAATGATGCAATGAAATACGATGTTATCCTTCCCGATGAAGTGAATGAGCTCTGCATCACCGGTCCAGTATTGCTGCCAGTCGTTGGGCCGCAGCTTTCGCGTATTGCTGATGTATCCGATGGGCGCTTCAAACCACACGTACAACACCTTCCCTTCGGCACCGGCTACCGGAACCTGAACGCCCCAGTCGAGGTCGCGGGTCATGGCCCTGGGCTTCAGCCCTTCATTCAGCCAGCTTTTGCATTGCCCCAGCACGTTGGGTTTCCATGAATCACGGCTGTTGATGTATTGATTTAAAAAGCTGTGCTGCAGTTTGTCCAGCGGAAGGTACCAATTGGTGGTAGGCCGCAATACCGGCGGATTTCCGCTGAGCGCAGAACGTGGATGAAGCAATTCCTGTGGACTCAGCGTGGTGCCGCATTGCTCGCACTGATCGCCGTAAGCATTGGGATTGCTGCACTTCGGACAGGTGCCGCTGATGTAGCGATCGGCCAGAAACTGCCCGGCAGCCTCGTCATAGAACTGTTGTGTTTCTTCAACATCAAAAGCTCCCTTCTCCAGGAGGTCGCGGAACATATCCTGCGAGGTTTCATGGTGAATCGGGTCAGAAGTGCGCCCGTAGATGTCGAAGGAGATGCCAAAATCGGCAAAGGTTTTCTCTATGAGCGCATGATTGCGGTCCACGAGTGCCTGCGGACTCATGCCTTCTTTTTTGGCGCCAATGGTAATGGGCACGCCGTGTTCGTCGCTTCCGCAGATAAAAAGCACATCATCACCAAGCATGCGCCGGTAGCGCACATAAATATCAGCAGGCAAATAAGCACCGGCCAGATGTCCAAGATGAACAGGACCGTTGGCATAAGGCAAAGCAGCGGTAATGGTAACTTTTTTATGCGACATGCAGGGGCAAAGATAGCACGAAGGGCAGGCATGAATTGCTCCCTTATGTGGTATTTTCGCGGCTTCATGCAGGACGAACTCATTGCAGAATTCCT
>CAZPHB010000047.1:0-1997 GCA_964586595.1 uncultured Flavobacteriaceae bacterium
ATTTCAGACAATTCCAACACAAAGTGGCTGCTGTCGTAGCGCACTTCGGGAAGCAGGGTTACTTCGCGGCGGATCACGGAGGGTTTGGTGATGCGGTTGCCGCTGATGTACAGTTGCCGATAGCTCAGTGAATCCTGCGCACCGAGTTTCAGTAGAAAGAAGCACAGGAATCCTGCAGCGAGCAACTTCCTGGTATGTGCCTTCCGCTTCAGACGTCGAGGAATTTTAGCAACGCGCGGTACGCATCATCTTCATCCGCCTGGTCTTCCCTGAGGTATGTATGCAGCACGCGGTAGCCGTGTCGCTCAAAAGTGGCCATGATGTTCCGCAGAATGGTGGTATTCAGTTTCAGCGACACCTGCAAGGCGCCATCTTCCGTTTCATTTACCACCATTCCCACCACGCGGGCATTGTGCTCTTCTACCATGCGCATCAGTTCCGAAGGCGCAAAATCGCGGGGCTCCAAATGCAGTTCCAGGATGGAACCTACGCCTTTGTAAGTCAGGGTTTTACTGATGACCTCGTTCAGGTCGCGGAGGTCGATCATCCCAGCATAACTGCCTGCTTCATCACACACTGCAAGCACACCCACACGGGCATTTCCGAACACCGGAACCAGTTCATACAGATGTTGCCGGATGTGCAGTGAAACCGGAAACATTGGAAATTCGATGGCTTTTTCCAGGCTCTTCTTCGCTGAAAGGCCTTCCAAAGCTGCGGTACTTGCATAACCCAACAGCTGCTGGCCATCTACCACAGCCAATTCAGCCACGCCCTGAACATGCATCAATTCCAGCGCGGCGGCCACGCTGTCGGTTTTACGCAGGGGAATCAGACGGGCAGAAAGGAGCTGTGCGGCTTGCATTAAAGAATGTTGCGCTGTTTCAGTCGGTCGAGGTATCCGTCCATGATGTCATTGAACGTTTGTGGATGTTCCATCATGGGCGCATGTGCGCACTGGTCAATCCAATGCAACTCACTGTCTGGCAGCAATTGATGAAATTCTTCAGCCACATTGGGCGGCGTGATGCCATCCTGCTTTCCCCAGATGAGGCAAACCGGGCATTTGATGTTGGGAATGTCCTTACGCATGTTGTGGCGGATGGCACTTTTCGCCATGGTAAGGATGCGCAACACCTTGGTGCGGTCGTTGGTGGTATGAAGCACTTCATCTACCAGCTCATCGGTAGCCACGGCCGGGTCATAGAAGGTATGTGATACTTTTTCCTTGATGTATTCACGGTCGCCGCGCTTTGGATATGAATCGCCAAAGGCTTTCTCATACAAACCCGAACTGCCGGTCAGGATCATGGCTTTCACGCGTTCGGGGTGACGTGTTACATATACCAGCGCTACATGACCGCCGAGGGAATTGCCCAGTAAGGTTACCCGATCCAGTTTCTTATACACCAGAAAATCGTGGATGAAATCGGCCAGTCCGCGCACACCCAGGTTGATGATGGGCATGGTATAAATCGGCATCAGCGGAATGAGGATGCGGTAACGGTCTTTAAAATGATCCAGCACCCAATTCCAGTTGCTCAGTGCGCCAAAGAGTCCGTGAAGCAGCACGATAGGCTCGCCACTTCCTTCTTCAACATACTGGAAGCCGCCTTCTTCTATTACGTTCAGTGCCATAAGGTCTGCCAAAAATAGGGAATGCCTGCGAAACCGCCATTACCAATGATGCACCTGATCATCCCACCAGCGCTGTTGCAGTTTCATCACTTTTTCAATGATTTCGCGGGCGCAGCCATCGCCGCCGTTCAGCGGAGAGATGTAGCTGCACACCTTGCGGATGTCGTTGGCAGCATCTGCCGGACAGGCGGCCACGCCGGCCAGGCGCAATACAGGCAAATCGGGCATATCGTCGCCCATATAAAGGATTTCCGAAGCGCTGAGGTTCCATGTTTCCAGCAATTGCTGAAACGCTTCTGATTTCTGCGACTGGCTGAGGTAAATATGCTTCAGGCCCAGTCCTTCAAAGCGTTTGCGCA
>CAZPHB010000048.1:0-1997 GCA_964586595.1 uncultured Flavobacteriaceae bacterium
ATTTCAGACAATTCCAACACAAAGTGGCTGCTGTCGTAGCGCACTTCGGGAAGCAAGGTTACTTCGCGGCGAATAACGGCCGGCTTGGTGATGCGGTTTCCGGAGATGTTCAGTTTTAGGTAACTCAGGGTATCCTGAGCACTGATATGCAGCAAAAAGAAACACTGGATTCCTGCAGCAAGCAACCCCTGCTTATGTGCCTTCCGCTTCAGACGTCAAGGAATTTTAGCAGCGCGCGGAATGCATCGTCTTCATCAGCCTGGTCTTCCCGGAGGTATGTGTGCATTACGCGGTAGCCGTGTCGCTCAAAAGTAGCTATGATGTTCCGCAGGATGGTGGTATTCAGTTTCAGCGACACCTGCAAGGCGCCATCTTCGGTTTCATTCACCACCATTCCCACCACACGGGCATTGTGTTCTTCGACCATGCGCATCAGTTCCGAAGGAGCAAAATCGCGGGGCTCCAAATGCAGTTCCAGGATGGAACCTACACCTTTGTAGGTCAGTGTTTTACTGATTACCTCGTTCAGGTCGCGGAGGTCAATCATGCCGGCATAGTTCCCGGCTTCGTCACAAACCGCAAGCACCCCCACACGGGCATTTCCAAACACCGGAACCAGTTCATACAAATGTTGCCGAATGTGCAGGGAAATCGGGAACAGCGGAAATTCAAGGACTTTTTCAAGGGTTTTCTTCCCTGAAATACCCTCTAATGCTGCAGTGCTTGCATAACCCAACAGCTGATGACCATCTACCACAGCCAATTCAGCCACGCCCTGCGCGTGCATGAGCTCCAGCGCAGTAGCTACGCTGTCGGTTTTTCGAAGCGGAATCAGTTGGATGGAAAGAAGCTGTGCGGCTTGCATCAAAGAATGTTGCGCTGTTTCAGTCGGTCGAGGTATCCGTCCATGATGTCATTGAACGTTTGCGGATGTTCCATCATGGGCGCATGTGCGCACTGATCGATCCAATGCAACTCACTGTCGGGCAGCAATTGATGAAATTCTTCTGCAACGTTGGGCGGTGTGATGCCATCCTGTTTTCCCCAGATGAGGCAAACGGGGCATTTGATGTTGGGAATATCCTTACGCATATTGTGGCGAATGGCACTTTTAGCCATGGTAAGGATGCGTAGTACTTTGGTGCGGTCGTTGGTGGTATGAAGCACTTCATCCACCAGCTCATCGGTAGCCACGGCAGGATCGAAAAAGGTATGTGATACTTTTTCCTTGATGTATTCACGGTCGCCTCGCTTGGGATAGGAATCGCCGAAGGCTTTCTCATACAAACCGGAGCTTCCGGTGAGGATCATCGCTTTCACCCGATCGGGATGACGCGTAACATACACCAGCGCCACATGACCGCCCAGAGAATTGCCCAACAGGGTTACCCTGTCCAGCTTCTTGTAAACGAGGAAATCATGGATGAAGTCGGCCAGTCCGCGCACGCCCAGGTTGATGATCGGCATGGTATAAATGGGCATCAGCGGAATGAGGATGCGGTAACGATCCTTGAAGTGATCCAGCACCCAATTCCAGTTGCTCAGTGCGCCAAAGAGTCCGTGAAGCAGCACGACAGGCTCGCCACTTCCTTCTTCAACATATTGGAAGCCGCCTTCTTCAATTACATTCAGTGCCATAAGGTCTGCCAAAAATAGGGAATGCTTGTGAAACCTCCATTACCAGTGATGCACGTGGTCATCCCACCAGCGCTGTTGCAATTTCATCACTTTTTCGATGATTTCACGGGCACAGCCGTCGCCACCGTTCAGCGGAGAAATATAGCTGCACACCTTGCGGATGTCGGTGGCGGCATCCGCCGGGCATGCTGCCACTCCGGCCAAACGCAATACAGGCATATCGGGCATATCGTCGCCCATGTATAATACCTCTGAAGCGCTGAGGTTCCATGTTTCCAGCAACTGCTGAAAAGCTTCGGACTTATGCGACTGGCTGAGGTAAATATGCTTCAGGCCCAGTCCTTCAAAGCGTTTGCGCA
>CAZPHB010000049.1:0-1996 GCA_964586595.1 uncultured Flavobacteriaceae bacterium
CGAGTGCAGCCCATTGTTTTTTGAATATAACCTGATCGGGATTGCGGTTGGCGTAAACAAGAAATACCGTACTTCCCGGTTCACTGTGCAGCACTGTTTTGGCAATTCCCATCAGTGGTGTAATTCCACTTCCACCGCCGAACAGGACGTAACGGTGCGCGCGACCGGGTTCAGGATGCACTGTGAATTTTCCCATTGGCGGCATCACATCGATGACATCACCTTCCTTCAACACTTCATTCATCCAGGTGCTCATGCGACCTTGATCTACTTTCTTCACAGTAACAGCCAGATCCTGATCGGTATCAGGCCCGGTGCACAATGAATAGGAACGACGGATTTCGCCGTCGGCAGTATCAATTCGGAAATTCAGGTATTGACCTGCGGTATATTGAAAAACAGGCTTAAGATCTGCAGGAATATCAAGCACAACAGTTACTGCGTCGGCGGTTTCCCGAACCAGTTGCTTCACGCGGAGCGGATAAAAATGTGTATCCATATTTTAAGGTTGCGAAATTAACGCAAAAGCAGCCGCCTTGTTTGCGTGGCCACCCAAATAGCGGCTGCTGCGCGGCGATTGTTCTATTTACAGGAGGCGTTGGTAGGCCCGCCACCAGCGTTCCGGCAGCTCATCGTTGCAGGCACTTTGGTAGTCGTTGTAAGAGCACCCCAACAAGAGGTTGTTCGCTTCGTAAGGATGCGGCACATCCATCCACCATCTGTTGCTGCGCTTGCTGCGGTAGAATACAATTTCATAACCGGCGGTGCGGAGGGTGATTTTATAGACAATAAACTCCGGATCTTCGGCATTCGGCCATTCGTGGTAACGTTGTGCAAAGCCTTCCGTGAAGTACCAGATGAGTTGTGCCGCCAGCATGGTACTCAGAGGATTCCATGAACAATCGTGCAGCAGAAAACTGCTCAAGGTAGGCGACAATCCGGCGAAGCGTGCCAGCGTTGCTGCTTCTTCAGCGTACAAGCCGTTGGGAGCAGTGATGCTTGCCCCGGGTGCATCCGAAGCCCGAATCGAATTCATACTGAGGGAAAAGCTCAATGCGCTGCGCAACATAGGTTCGGCTTCTTCCATGCGTCCCCGCAATTCACCCAAACGGTGGTGCTCATGATGTCCGCGTTCCAGCAAATCTACCGTGGGTTGAGGCATGTAACACGCCTGTGTTGCCATGAGGTTCAGGTTGAACAGATGCGAAGGCTGATGTTCCAGGATGCGGTGGATGCTGCCGTCGTTTTCAAGATCCAGTCCGGCAAGAACCATGGCCATGCTGAGCGGCGTAGCAGCATGTCGGTAGGCCATGTATTGCGCCCAGCGGGTATCTTCATCATCCCCTAAAACAATACAGGTGATGCCTTTTTCGTGCAGTTCAGCAAGCACCTCGCTGAGTCCCTGCAAGGTGGCATTGCGGTCGGCGGCCGGCTTCAGGTTGCCTAAATCGGCCATCACCAGCTTGCCAAAACGCCACTTCAGTCCGAACAGTTGTGTCCGTATTTCGGGAGCCACCGTAGGGAGTCCTACCAGGGCGAGTTGAACGCCACTCAAGTCCGGGAACGACTGTAAATGCAGGCGCATGGAAGCGGCAACGCTGTGCGGTGTGGCGGCGAGGGCGGCGAGGGCGGGGTCCAGGGGCTGCAAACAGGACGAAAGCATGTCGCGAATTTCTCTATTAGGTGGAACACCTTGCCCACATGCATTTTTCAGGTGTATAGTATTCGGGAAAGCCGTAAACTGGAAATGTGGACCCGGGTACAAAGCCAAAGCCCGGCTGCGATGCAGCCTTTGCTTTTTTGATGC
This sequence comes from uncultured Flavobacteriaceae bacterium, assembly GCA_964586595.1. GTDB lineage: Bacteria > Bacteroidota > Bacteroidia > NS11-12g > UBA955 > REEB481. The sequence continues at coordinate 1,808 of CAZPHB010000049.1, forward strand.
AGGCCCTTTTGGGCTATTTAGGGATTATGACCCTCCTGCGTCGGGTCATGTTCCTGTGGGGGCGTATCACAAAGCCAAAGCCCGGCTGCGATGCAGCCTTTGCTTTTTTTATGCAGGCCCTTTTGGGCTATTTAGGGATGATGACCCTCCTGCGTCGGGTCATGTTCCTGTGGGGGCGTATCACAAAGC
>CAZPHB010000050.1:0-1682 GCA_964586595.1 uncultured Flavobacteriaceae bacterium
TTCAATATCCAAGTCGATTCGAATTTCGTGCCCATCATGCATGAGCATGCATCTACTGTTCATTGAAAAAAAAACTCACTGCATCAACTGCCCACCCCGTTCACCTGTTTTCGATCGGTGTCGCGGCGTGCCCAGCGGTAATGAAGTATCAGCTTTCCCAAAAACAGCACCCTTGCGGAGATTAAGCGTTTTATTCGCCGCAAATATGCGGTGATTGTTTCTTATATTTGGAGCAGGAGCGACTTCAGAAGTGGGAAAATACATTTATGAACATGAGCAATGGCCGCACTTTACCTGGCGTGAGGCGGATATCAATGCACTTTTTGGGGCAGTCCGCCACCTCCAGGGGAAAATACTGGCCCACATGAGCTCCCTGGGTTTTGCAGGCAAGGAAGAAGCAACGCTCAACAACCTGACACTTGATGTGGTCACTTCCTCAGAAATTGAAGGGGAAAAACTCAATTACGCACAAGTTCGATCATCCATAGCCAGACAATTGGGGATCAATATAGCCGGATTGGTTCCCTCCAGCCGAAACGTAGAAGGTGTGGTATCCATGATGCTCGACGCCACCCGAAACCACAACAAGCCCCTCACCCATAAACGCCTCTTTGGTTGGCACGCAGCATTATTTCCAACCGGCTACAGCGGAATGCAAAAGATAGCCGTGGGATGCTATCGTTCCGGTGAGATGCAGATCGTTTCAGGAGCTTTCGGAAATGAAAAAGTTCATTACCAAGCCATTCCTGCGCATAAGGTTAAAGCAGAAATGGATGCCTTTTTAACATGGTTCAACAACCATGATTCATTAGACCCTGTGCTTAAATCCGCCATCGCCCACTTTTGGTTTATCATCATCCACCCCTTTGACGACGGGAACGGACGGATGGCCAGAGCCATTTCTGATTTCATGCTTGCCCGCGCCGACCAAACCAGTGAACGATACTACAGCATGTCGAGCCAGATATTGCAGGAGCGGAAAAAGTACTACGCTGTTTTACAGAGCTTACAGCACAGCACAGGCGATATTACCGAGTGGCTGAATTGGTTTCTGCTTTGCCTCAAGAATGCGCTGCTGGCCACAGAGATGATGCTTCAAAACACATTGCGTAAAGCAGCGTTTTGGAAGCTGCACGAATACACGACTTTAAACGCCCGACAAAGAATGCTCATCAACAAACTCTTAGGCGGATTTGATGGGAAACTGCAATCGTCAAAGTGGGCTAAAATCGCCAAATGTTCTACCGACACTGCCTTGAGAGATATCAAAGACTTGTTGGACAAAGGAATTTTGCGGCAAGAAGATGCCGGCGGAAGAAGCACAAACTACGAGCTGACATTTTAAATCCCTCACCTAATCAACTGCACCACCCCGTTCACCTGTTTCCGATCGGTGTCGCGGCGCGCCCAGCGGTAATGGAATATATAATAGTACGTTCCTTCCGGGCAGTCGGCGCCGGTATTGAACAAGCGGCCATTCCAGCGCAGTTGGTCGCTGTCGGAATGGAATACCGGCTGTCCCCAGCGATTGTAGATGTGCAGGTCGTATGCCTGTTCCCCAACGATGTCCACATAAAAACCCTCGTTGTAGGCATCGTTGTTCGGTGTGAACACGTTCGGAACAAAAATGTGCCGGTAATAATCGTTGTAGAGCCAGCGACACACAGAATCCTCGCAGCCAT